>NZ_LMDM01000005.1 GCF_001425825.1 Rhizobacter sp. Root1238 | reverse complement strand
GTACTCCAGGCTCGCAAAGCTCGTCTGTTTCATGCCGCCATCCTCGCCGTCCGCAGCTCATTCGGCCATCGAGATCTGCCCGAATAAATCAGTGGTTCCCTAGAGGCAACCAGGCGAGGCAGACGATCGGCAACAATCGGCCATGAGCTGCCCCTCGCGAGCGGCGGCTTTCGGATAGGCTAGCCACCTCAATCATGCCCCTCGCAACTCGTGACCCCGCTCGATCGCATCTACCGACGACTGCCATGATTGAAGCCGTGAACCCTCGCACTGTCGACGACCTGCTGCGTTCGCTCGACGCAGGCGCCACACTCAAGTACCTACTCTTTTGGGGCAACCAACCGAACGTCGACGGCTCCATCGGAAAGGGATGCCTCAGCCAGTGGTTCGAGGCCGGCTTCGAGGTCGATGGCCAGCACTACCTGACCGCCGAGCATTTCATGATGGCGGAGAAGGCGCGACTCTTTGGCGATGAGGCGGCGCGCTTTCGAATCCTGGCTTGCAGAACGCCGGCGGAGGCAAAGAAGCTCGGCCGAACTGTGGAGGCCTTCGACAACGCCGTTTGGGAGACCGCGCGCTTCGAGATCGTTGTGACAGCAAACCATGCGAAGTTCTCGCAGAACCTCGCGATGCGGGACTACTTGCTCGCCACGGGAAGCCGCGTGCTCGTCGAGGCCAGCCCAGTAGATCGCATCTGGGGCATCGGCCTGGCCGCGAACGATATGGCCGCCTTGCATCCGGGAGCGTGGCTCGGACTGAACCTTCTCGGTTTTGCCCTGATGGAAGTACGAAGCCGGCTGACGTAGGCGCCACGCCAGGTGTCCCAATCCGTCCACTCGCTGCCGTTCGCGAATGACCGCTCTCGGATGACCTCTCATTGTGGTTGCAACAGGCGTGGGCGTCGCGAAAGGCTGACTCTCGCCGTCGGTGGAGTAGCGATGCCGCTTCGAAGAATCGACACGACCTCGGAACACGCAGACTTCACAGCGGCTTCGCCATGTGGGTGCAGATTCTGCGGATGACTCCTCAACAGCTTCGCTCTGTTCTCGGTCGCCTCTTGGCTGTCGGGGCTACGGCTCTCTGCGGTGCGTCGATCTTGGGCTGCAGCGGCCCCACCGATGCGCAGGTGGCAGCTGACTTTGCGAGAGTGCATTCAGGTTGTACGCTCACCAGGGCCGTGTGTGGCGAGTCAGAAGGTGGGTACCTGTGGGTGGAGGTATCGGGCTACTGCGCCGGCGACGGCTTCGGGCGTGGGGACTTGTTCCGATACGTCGAGAAAGACGGTGAATGGATAGTCATTCCATCGAGAGTGGAGACACCGCATTCCCGAACCCGCTAGCCCGGGGAGCGACCGCCTTTCTGCATGCCAGATGGGAGTTGGCTGACAGCACGGGTCGTCTACCGCAGACGACTGGTGCAGCGGCAGACAACAATCGGCCAGGTGCGGTCGGCCATCAGTGTCTGCTTCAAGGTCGCTGAATCTGTGCGGCGTGGACTGCTTGGACTTGGGTCAAGGCCAAGCCCGGAGCGCCATCACTGAGCCAGCGCTCGTATTCAATTGGGTGGGCGAAGTAGAAGCGGCCGCCGCGGGTTGCGCTAATCTTACTGTGTCACAAGAGTAGTTTTTCTCGTACCCTTCCGCAGCAGGGGCACTGCCCGAGGCGGGCGATCAACGCGTAGCTGAGTTGATGGCGCAGCGTCGTGATGGAGTTGCTCACGTGACGCTGCGCGCGCAGGACTGCCGCGGGGGATGTAATCCTCGGGAAGGGCAGGCACTTTGCGTTCGATGAAGTTTTTTTTGCCGCCGACGGGCTTGTCGGCGATGAGTCGTTCGGTCATCAGGAATCCGTAGGCTGCGATGCTCAGGCTGGCATGGTGATGGAACCCGCGCCAGCCCCGGCCCTCGTAGTGCCCCAGCCCGAAGTCCTGTTTCAGATCCTGGTAGTCGCGCTCGATGCGCCAGCGCTGATGCGCGGCAGCGACCAATTCGTTGAGCGCAATGTCCTCGGGCAATGTGGACAAGACGTACTTGCTCGGCTCGGCCTCGTGGGCCGGCCACTCGATCAGCAGCCATTCCAGCGGACGCAACCTCGCCTTGCCGGCGTTGCCTCCAGCGTGTCGCACGCGCAGTGCTGCGAAACGTCCGCTGAGCGGCTCGTTGGTGCCCTCGCGCCAACTGATCGTGTGGAACGCCTGTTCCGGCAGGGACAAGGCCAGCGCCTTGACGCTCATGGGTTGGATTGCAGCGGTGCGCCGTGGCATGACCGGCGGGCGTCCCTTGCCGCTGTAGCGCTTCGGCGGCAAGGGCTCGACGCCGGGAGGCCAGACCACGACCGCGGAGGTCACGCCCACGGCGTACAGCAACCCCATGTCGCTGAGCGTTTGGCGGAACGCCGTGTCAACGCCGTAACCCGCATCGGCCAACACACAGTGGCGTGGAGCCCCTTCCTCCAGCAGGCCGCGCAACTGCGCCAGCGCGATCTGCGTCTTCGTCGCGAAGCGCAACTCCTCGGGCACACCGGCCCGCTGCCGTCGCACCGGGTCCGCGGCCCAGTCCTCGGGCACATAGAGCTGCCACACCACCGGAACACTGCCTTGATCGCAGGCCAGCGACACGCTCACCGCCACTTGGCAGTTGTCCTGCTTGCCCAGCATCCCACAGTACTGACGGGTCACGCCCACCGAGTACTTGCCCTTCTTCGGGAACCCGGTGTCATCGATGATCCACCAGCCGCCTCGGCTGAAGTCCATCTGCGGCACCACCCACTGGCAGACCCGGCGCAGCATCTCTCGATCGGACCATTCAGCCTTGGCAACGAAGTGATGCAGCGCTTGATGCCGGGCGCTCGCATGCACGGGATCCACCCGCGCGGCCATCGGCTCCACGCTCTTGCGCGACAGCGGCAGCATCAGCCCCGTGAAATACCCCTTGAGCCCCGCATGGCGGTCCGAATGCCCCAGACCTTGCGCCAGGTGCTCCATGTACTCGTCAAACCGTTCGCTCGCACCCATCGTTCCTCGTCTGAAGAATGAAGAGTTGCGTATCGTGCCACGATTTTAGTGACACAGTAAGACTAACGCTTTCCACCGAGAGCTATCGATCGTTCATATCCCACGCTCGGCACCTCGAGGCGACACGTTAGCATTGAGAGCATGAACATCGCACGCGTCGAATACAAGCTCATCGTCGTGAGCGAGGACGTAGGGGTACCGGCCTATGACTTCGACTTCGACTTGCACTTTGCGTGTGACCACCCGTACCAGATCGAAGGCGAAGAGTTGTGCGTCCTGCGAGTTGGACCCCTCAGCGACTACGCAACCGAATTCGATGACAAGCTAGCAATGGGCCTGCGCCTTGTGAACTCGCCTGCAGAGCATGTCCTCGCAAGCGAATTGGAAGCGTGGTATCCCGTTCTGGAAGGGCTTACTCCACGCACGAAGGTTTTCGATGCCTTGCCCACGGCAAGCGAAGTCGAGTCTGACTTTCGTTGGCCAGTCTTCATGAAGGGGTCAAGGCAAACCAGCAAGCACAACCCGGACCTGTCGATTATCCGAAGCCGCGATCACTTCGAAGCAGCCTCTCGACTGTATCGATCTGATTCGATCTTGCACTGGCAGAAGCCAGTCATCCGAGAATTCATCCCCCTGCTTTCCGTTCCTGGGCAAGTGCCAGGAAAGGTGCAGCCCTCGGTGGAATTCCGGTCATTCTGGTGGCACGGCACATGCGTTGGCTGGGGAAGATACTGGTACCAAGTGCCAGCGTACGAGTGCGCCGATGCGGCGGCTGGCCTCGAGGTCGCCAGGATTGCAGCAACACGCTTGGCCGTCCCCTTTCTCGTCGTCGACTTTGCCAAGACGGCCGAAGGACATTGGATTGTGATCGAATGCAACGACGCACAGGAGTCGGGGTATGTCGGAATCGCGGCCCAGCCACTTTGGCAGAACGTGATCGATCTAGTCGAGAACTGACATTGCACTAGGATCGGTGAAAACCTATCCAGCAACCCTTAATAATTGCTTGAAGACAAGCGATTTCTTCCGGTAGGCCAACATCTGCGAAAGATCTATCCCAGCACATTCACCGGTCGCACCGATCGGGAAATCATAACCACCGGCAATGGGCGGCTTAAGGGGCGTAAAGACCCCTCTTCCGATCGACATGATGGAACCTTGCCGGCCCCTATATTGTTATTGCTGAGCGCCCTAGGGTCGCCTAACTCTCACCAGGGTTTAGAAGCCCATCTATTTAGGATGCGCACTCATCCCGGGCGATCAGACTCATAATCCTTCGATCCCGCGGCTTTAATATCTCGTAAGAGGAACGCCAAATACGGACCGCCCCAAGCGTCCGATGCAATTGCTTCGGAGGCGAGTTTAACGAAGCCCCTCGACTCGCCCCATCGCGGGGCGCAACTCTTGTGCAGATGCGTGTAGTTAAATCTGCCAAGAGCATGCGTCACAGCATTAGCCAAATAGTCAATAAATAGATAATCTTCGGGCTCGATAATTTCGAGAGCACATACCACGCACTTTCGTTTTCCTGGACCAACCTTCTCCACTCGCTCAACCACCCGTCGCAGAGCTTCTTCGCGTCGTTTGTCCGCGTCGAGACAGGTGGCATGAACCGCAGCATCAGATAGGTCAAAACACACATCCTTCGAGTTCATGACGAACGGAGGGAATACATGCGCCTTCTCCCCCTCCTTAATCACGATTCCGCAAAGGGGGCAAAGCGTCCTTCCAACAAATAACAATGCCATTTCTACTCCAGATTATTCAATGTCCGGACCGCACAACTGAAACTTGCCCGCCGTGAAAAACATACTGTTTCGTCTGACCAAGCGCTCTTAAGGCCGCCGCGTCCGCGTCGCTCGGCATTGCATTAGTGGGGTGTGTATGCCCAAATATTTTACTGATGGAACCTTCAGCGAATTCGATCCCATCTGGTGAGCCAGAGACAATTGCCCTCTCGCCATTCGCGAGCGTAACAACTGCATGCTCGTTACCCGTCATATGCGTGAGACCCTTTGCCTCATTAATAATATCAGAAACATTCTCGCCTCGCTTAATAATGCGCGTCACCTGCATGGGGCCTGCTTTTCCCGTCCCCGAGCTAGTAGCTACTGAAATACTCTTTGAAGCGGTGATATTTACCTTAGGGAGCGACGCAACTCGTGCTTGATTGACCTCCGCAGCCACTGCTTTCTCTGCCGTAGCGGCTCCGCTGCCCAGCAAACCACGAACCTTTCCACTTGCCCAACCTAATGCAGGCCCGACCATCCGCCCGAGGCCCTCACCCAACCCCCACCACCCCGCCTCCTCGACTGCTTGGGCGCCCAACTTTGCAGCAAGCTTTCCTCGCTCGCTCATAATGCCATATTGTTCCTGACCCGGCGTCGCTCCCTCTTGAGTACCAGGCTGCGCCTTAGCGGCCTTTGCATTCGACTGCGTCGGGCTTGTCGACTTTCCGTTCGCTGTGTTCGCTATCTGGTTTCCAACGCTATCCTTGCTCAAGCTGTTCGTCGGCTTATCAGCCATTTCAGAACTTTCGCCTTCCGCCGAGTCATCAAACCCATTCGGATCCACACGGTTCAATGGATTGTTTCGCGCATAACTATATCGATTGAAACTCTGCAAGTGATGCACTGAGGGAATAGTAGGGTCGGCACTTAGGAAACGGCCAATGTCCGGATCATAGATCCGAGCATTCATGTGAATGTATTCAATCTCATCCAAATGTTCATGACCTGTAAACCCCCGCTTAGTGCTGACGGCATCGATGCTTCCGGCTTGGTCATATGCTCCCGCGGGCGAGCGGCGCTTTCCGAACGGGTCATAAGACAATCGCTCGAGCACACCGCCAACACCATCGGTCACGGCCACAACACTGCCGAGGGGGTCCTTGTGCCAATAACGGTACTGAAGACCCGTCACGTTCGTAGGCACAGGATCCACCGCGACCCCTCCTGGCGACTCGATCTGCAAAGTTACATTGCTATCGGCCAGCAGGAAGTGACGGTTCGTCGCAACGCCACCCGTGCCTTGCAACTCTCGCTCGAAATACAACGCGCCCTCGTTATCAGGATGCAGGTAGAGCACCGTACGAGATTGTCCATTGCGAATCACCGTCTGCTTGATCCGTTGATGCTCCGGCCCATACCAAAAAGTACTGCTGACACCACCCGGGGAAAGTGACAGACTCTGGGGCGAGTCGAAACTGGTCCAAACATGGGTACGTGTTACACCATTAGTCCCCGCCACGGTCTCGATGTTGCCGTGGGCATCGTATTGGTATATTGGGCTCGCAAATTTCCCAGTTTGGCCCGACACCTGCTTTACAGCATGCGGTCGAGTGGGCCCATTTCCCACCGGAACGTAATTGTAAGACCCCACATCGCTGTTATAGGTTATGTTCCCCAGAGCATCATATTGATAGAAAACCACTCGGCTTACCGAAGGGCTTTGCACCAATTGTGCGGTCAAACGATTCAACCGGTCGTATCCGAAGGCTTCATTCAAGTGCTGCAGCGCATCGGATCGGCCGTTTAAATTATTTATCGCATTGTAACTAAAGCTCTGATCTAAAATGACGCCCGCGGCACCGGTTGACTGTATTCCCGTCACATTCCCGGTCTGCGCGTCGACTTGCCGAAGATCCGTCAGGTTATTGCCCAATGCAATTCGAACAGCGTCACCTCGTGCGTTGCCTTCAAGGCGCTGCCAGTAAATCTGGTCGGTCGCTACATTGCGCAGGTCCAACAGCACACCGCGGTCGTTATAGGTACGTTTGACCGCAAATCCAGTCGGCCAGATCTGTTGGTCGATACGACCATCCGCGTTGTAACGTACCTTCCCGACGAACGCCCCATCCGCACCACCACCCAATGTCACGGTAGAGGAGGTCAAACGCGCAAGTGCATCGTAGTTGTTCGCGAGTCGGTAGCCCGTGCTGGTCGTCGACTCACACAGCAGCCCTAGGCTATAGCCGCAGGCAGTCTTCGCGGCAGTGACGTCATAGAACCAGAAACTATCAAGATCCGGCTCTGTCCTTCGTACTAGTCTCCCCAAACGGTCGTACTCCATAGTGGACGACAAATTCTTGGGACTTACTTGCCGTACCACTTGGCCAACCGCATCGACCTCATAGATCCACGACCCCATGTCTGGGTCGATCAGTCCGACACGACTTCCACGCATATCATAGTTTGCGACAGATATATTACCCTTGGGATCTTGGATTACAACGACATTCCCGAAGGCATCCGGGAGATAACTGATCTGATTACCTTGCGTATCGGTGACCCGAAACACTTGGTCGTATTCGTTACGTTCCTTGATTAACGTCTGACCAAGAGCATTGGTCTGCAAAGTGGAACGACCGTTATACTCTGTACTTGCCACTGCTACGCCGCCTGGCGCATTTGGATTCGGTCGAGACTCGGTTCTAACGCGGCCGAGCTCGTCATAGGTCCACTCCACCCACTCCGCTGCGGAGCCTCCCGCGAAGTATGGTCCGACTTCTCTGAACAATCTGCCAGCGGCATCGTATTGACGCTCAATCACGCTGATACGCATCACCCCGGTGGCGAAGGCTTCAACCTCTTGACGGATCTCGCGATTTTCGGTGTCGAAATAGCTGGTCTGAATTGGCCCATTTTGGACCCCAGAGGCGTTTCGCGGTGTCATGCGAATGTAGTAAGAGACTACAGCTCCTGCCGCGGTAAATGAGGAGCAATCCGTGCTAGAGCCCCCAAATACGGGGCAGAGGTTGTATGTCCATGTGCGTTGATTCCCATCGGGTCGGATCTCGCTCACCTTGCGACCGAACTCATCTAGCATTATCACCGTCTGCAAATTGTTCACATCACGGTGGCTAGTACGAGCGCCAAAGCTTGGACTTACCTGCGTATGCTCAATATGCCCTTCAGCATTGGTGGTCAACGTCGGCGCAATACCCTTCGGGGTGCCTCCTTCGGCCAAATACTCTTCGGTGAGTTCTCGCACCGGGAATAGTGCAGTGCCAGTCGCACCGACGCAATTCTTCTGGGTTGTCTTCCGTCGATTTCCATAGTCGTCGTATAGATACTCTGTGCGTAGACATGATTGCGGTTGGCCCGGCTGCAGCGTCACAGCTGTCACCCGTCCGTTGGCAGGGTCACGTTCCATGACCGAATCACGGCTGTACTGGAATGGATCCGCCGGCACCTGCGCCCATGCGCTGCCGAAAGCAGGCAGCAGCGCCAAGAGCAATGTGCCAATGAGACGCCGAGCTGACCGCGGTTCGGCAAGAGAGGAATGGGCTTCACTCATGGTGCATTTCGGCGAAAGTGAGTGGCAGAGCGATCGCGACTGCATGCGATCGAACCAATGGTTGTGCCTGAGCCTGTACACGAAAGCTCGGCGGATCATCGGCATGGCGGATCCGTCAACTTGTAGACCCAATCAGCAGCGCTACCCGTAGACGTCCAGCTCTGTTGTGCTGCATTCTTTACCGAGATGACCGTGGGTATGCTTACCACCGATCCTCCACATCGGGCTTCGCCAATGAACTGCACAGTAACCGTACACGCGGTGTGGGCTGGCATCACTCCACCATTGGCGGGACATGTTCCCGGAAGAATGGTGAAACGAGCATTGCTGCTACTAATCCATATGGGCCCTGCTTCACCCGCGTTCGTGTTCTCGATGCCCAGTACTTGTGTTTTTACGACACCCTCTTTAACAGACCCGAAACTCCACGACGCTGGAGTAATCGCAATTGCAGGAAGAGCTAACGCCTTCACGGTCAAATTGGCCCCTACGGACGCCGCAGTGCCACTAGGCGTTGGTATGGCAATGAGCGTGCCGCTGTATGTGCCAGGTGCGATGTCACTGGTAACTGTCACCGTGCCACAGTTGGTCGATCCCGCGGCGCAGCTTTGCGGGCCTGAAACGGAAGTTCCCTGCGGCCCGGTGTAGTTGATGCTGGTTGCTGTCGTCTGTCCATCGTTACCAACGGTACACACAAAGGTTGCAGGATTCGGGGTAACCGTGGGGAAGTTGCCAAAGCACGCAAAAGTCAATTTGGGCGGAGTTGGATTGACGGTCAGATTGATGCTCACCGACGCACCCGATCCCTTCGGCGGTGAAATAGTAAACGTCCCGCTATAGATGCCGGGGGCGGAGCCGCTCGCCAGGGCAACATTGCCGCAGTTGGTGGTGTTGGCGGCACAACTGCTCGGCCCGTCGCCGACGACGCCGCTCGGGTAGGAGTACGACAGTGTTGTCGCGGCCGACGGCCCTGTATTTCCCAGCACGCACACCATCGTCGCTTGACTGGGTGAGGTGACCGGCGTCGTGCTGGTGCAATTCCCGAGGGTCAGCGCAGCACCACTGCCAGAACCGGTTGCATGGAAGGCAAGGTTGACTACAGTGGCTGATACCAGACCCGAGTCCGCCCCTCCTTGCATGCGCGAATAGCTACCCTGGACAAGAATGTCCGCCGAGAATGCGCCGAACGCTGTGGGCCTGAAGTACACGGCGACGGTGCAACTGGCTCCTGCGGCCAAGGTAGTTCCGCAATTGGTGGAGATCGGGAAGTTGCTGGCCTGTGCGCCCGTCACCGCGACGGACAAGTTCTTCAGGGAGCCACCGTTCAACGCGTTGTTGGTGACCGTGAATGATCTTAGGTCGCTGGACGTGTTGACGGTCTGCTCGGGCCATGCAGTCCCGGCGGAATCGATGGTCGACGTGCCCACGGAGAACGTGTACGCCTGGTCCACCGTGTAGGTCGTGCTGCTGCCACTGGCGAGTCGATAGGTGATCCTGTCGACCGCCGTATAGCTTCCGGGCGTTGCAAGCCCGCCCATGCCAAAGAAGGTTTGGCAAGACTCGCCGGGGGCAAGGACCGTGGTGCCTGGCAGACAATAGCCGTTGGTTCCCTGCCAAGACCAGACGCCAGACGGGCCATTGGCCGCGGCATGCGAGACCAGTTGGATAGGAAAAGTGCTGACGTTCTTGATCAGCGGCCAGTCGCCCGAGTCGGATGCTGCGCCGACCACGCCCCAGTTAGTTTGCACCGGTTGAAACACGACGGAGGGCGGCCCCACGACCAGCATGTACCCGGCCACGGCGTTCCTACCACCTGGCACCGGCGTGGCGGTTAGCGACCCAGCGTAGGTCCCCGGTATTCCGTCGGTGGTCACCTTGACAATGCCGCAGTTGGTGGAGCCCGCCGGGCAAGTAGTAGGGCCTGTAGCTGTCGCGCCTGCGGAGGCCGCATAGTTGATGCTCAACGCGCCGGCCTGTCCCGTGTTCGCCAACGTGCACACCATACTCGCACCCCTCGGCGGGGAAACCGGTGAATCGATCAGGCAACTGGAGAATGTCAGGATTGCCGGTAGATCCACCGTTCCCGTGGCCGCCGGAATGGCCGCACCGCTCACTTGGCTGTAAGTGCTCGTGCTTGTGAGTTGTCCGATCAGCCAGTTGCCGACATCGTTCTGGAACTCGTTGCTCGTCGTCCGGCGGCTCATGACATTGGAGCCCGGCTGATCGAGGTGCTCGACCACACTGCGCCTGGAGTTGCCATAGAGGTCAAAATCGTTGCCGGTTTGCCGGACGCGATCGACGAAACTGCCATCCAGATTCCAGCGCTGGATCTCCGTGCCGACCTCATGCACGCGAGCGTATTGCGCAGTCTGGTCAAACGCTTGGAAGCTGTGCGAACTGACTTCGAACAGGATGGGGCCCGCGAACTTCTGCACTTGCGCGACGAGACCATCAAACGGGGGATCTTGACGATATGTGGTTCGGACTTTCACACCGGTCACCTCATCTGCCGATGTAACCTGCTCGAATCCGAGCATTCCATTGCGCTGCATATCCTTGCGCAAGCCCATATACGTGTACGAAATCGGGGCGAACCCACCACGACCATTGCTAGTCAGCTTACGTGACACAACGTATTCTGCTGACTGCACATCAACCCTTGGATAGGTCGAACCGCCTCCCTTGGTGTAGACGCTGCTATCGACGATGGACTTGTATTCGACGACACTGGTATGGCCTGCGCCGTGCTTCACGCCGGTCAATTGATCAATAGGCCCTGCCGCCGCCGGCACCCACAATTGACCACTGGTCACGTTGTACACGCCCGCTCGACCACCGCCATTAAAATCCTCGCAAACGAATTCATTCACAGCATTAATCGGAGGCACACCACTAACCTGCGAAACAAACCCAACCCCGGTGGATAGCCAAAAGTAACCCTGAATCGCATCGTAAATGTCTGAGCGGCCGTCCCCATTAAAATCAGCAATGCAACTTATACTAACACCAACGGTCGATTGCACACTCAATGGATTGAATAGATTCCCGTTGGAAATTGTATAATTCAACGAAATCCCGGTACTCTGAATTAAATCAGTATTCCCGTCACCGTTAAAGTCGCCAAAACGGATTCCCTTGGGTCGACCTTGGAGCGGAGCTCCATAGATCGGCTGTATTCCGACACCAGTGCTGGTGACATTCACAGAGTAGATCACCAACGAGTCTTGGCCGAACGTTGCGATTTCGGAGCGCCCGTCACCATCGACGTCGACTGGTGTGCACGTTTCGTCCAGCCAATAGGGGTCCGCAATGCCGATCTTCTGATTTGCAAAACTTCCGGAGACCCATGTTCCCATCTGCCAAATTTCAGGCTGGTTTGGGTTACCGACAATAGGCGTATCGGAAATTGCGTCGGTGCGACCGTCCCCGTCGTAGTCACCGTGACACCAATACATTCCAGTCCCAAAAGGCGCGACAGTGTCAAAGGGCTGGGCTCCTGACGACGCGAGTACGACTGAAGGGAAGTCTCCATTGCGATCCGACAGGCGGGCCAGTAAATCTACTCGCCCATCACTATTATGATCCCAGGCCTTGAAATGCGTCAGGCTAATGTTCTGTCCATGCTGAAACGGCATGATGTTGTCATGGATTTCGAAGAATTCAGGAACACCATTGCCTCTGGCATCTAGCGGCACCTTACCTGGACCAGGTGAAGCGATCTGGGCCAGCGTTGCCGGCCCTGCTGCATTGCTATACTCGAATTGCATTGCAGGCAGGCAGGAAGCAGCCTGTGCGCCAGTACCACACTCGGTGATACTCTGCAATAGAGATCGCTGCGTAGCCCCACTTAGCTGATAGCCCAGGCGATATTCCTTGAACTGCTGCTTGGTAGGCACACCGGCCACTAGGGGAAAGGAGTTGACGCGGATTGTCTTGGCACGGCGGCTAGTGCTCCCCTGCGAGTTTCCAGCAACGTACTTATTAATAGCATCAACAGCGGGACGAGCCTCATATTCAATACCAACAAACGCGTTCGAATGCTGCATCGACAGCAGGACTTGTTCACCAAGTGATTCATTCTTTTCGTAGACGTACGAAACAACGTTCCCATTGATGGATCGATCGTGGGAGGAACTCACCATCCAAACTCGCACTGTCCCAGCTGAGGGCAGCTTCAGCTTTGAATCCTCCGTGTTCCCCAATTCAAGGATGTGCCCGTCCTTCAACTCGACGCGAAACCAAGCAGGGCCGGCGCCCGACGATCCGACTGACGTGATGCGCGCGTATGACTCATTTGCTGTGCGATATTGAGTCCCATCTGCTCCGTAAGCTCCAGAGACGGCGCGCAACTTCTCTCCATTGAAGCAGTAGAGGTCCGATGCATCGTTGTGGACACCGGCTCGAACGCCGTCTTCAGCGATATTCTTAGGACACCGATTGATTGATGACAGCCCCTTTAGCGACCATCCAACACCGAAGAGCCCATTACTCGCAGTACTGTCATAGACGAGACTGAGCGTCACATCCTCAGGCCCAGTCGCTGGGGGCAGGCGAAGCGGTACGGAGAAGATCGCTGAACCATTGCTGCCGACCTCGAGTTCGCCCGGAGTCTGCATCGTCTCCCCAGTGGCAACAGCGGCGGGAATAAACCCTGCGACAAGAAGCCAACGCATCACGGATGTCAATTTCATAGGGATGTGAGAATGATTCAGGTAAAGCAGAGCTAGCGCCTGATCGCAAGCGATCGTTCGCGACTCAGAGACTTGGAAGCAGCTAACGCGAAGCGCGCTAGGCGTGAGTCATGTAGGGGACCATGGTGCAGCGATGCCGCATGAACCGGCCCTCCGTCCACATGAGGAGAACAGACGACAATACCCCACTCCTCGCTATTGCGAGGCAACTCGAAGCACGCATTTTTCCTCCCTTTGCACTCGCCCTGCCGGGACGCATGTAGTTGCGTCGACTCAAACAGGATGTGCCTATTAAGCTCCTCGATCGGGCGGCGCCGAGGCGCGCTTCCCAACTGTCACTCGGAGATTACACAAAGGCACCGAAGGACGCAAGACCATGCTTCTGCAGCTTAGAAAATCAACTCGCACCCCGCTGCCACCTGTGTCGCAGTGACGATTGGCGATCACTGCTTCTACGCTGACGTGGGACCGCCAAAAGCGGGTTGACCTGGCATCTGTTGACGCGCTTTCTCGGTGCGCACCTCACACACCGTCTCGCCCTCGCCGGCCGACGATCCGATAGACCGTCGATCGCGCCAGCCCGAACAGCTGCATCAGCTCCTTGATGTTCCGGCCGTTGAACATCTCCCGCACGCGCTCATCGCGCGCCGACTTGTCCGCCGCGGGCACATAGACATCGTCGCCACCAAACCGCGCGCGCATGCCCTGCACGATCTCGTGTGCGATGGCACTCGCCCACGGCTCCTGGAACGCCAGGTCATCGCGCAGGATCTCGGTCATGTCGAACACCCACTGCGTGGCCGCATCTGCCTTGATCTCGTGGGCATCGGGACGGGGTTGCTGCTGGGGCTGGAAGGTCGATTGGCTCACAGGCGGCTGCTCCAAGAATCGCTGACGATGAAAGAGTTCGGGACGATGGGACGGACGGCGGGTGGTCGAGCCGCAGGTGGTGGAGCTGGTGAAGGCGGCGCCGCGGCCACTGCGCTCGGTTGTGCAGACGTCTGCACTGGCGCCGGATCGCTCTCCGCATTCGGCACGGGCACCCCGCCGCCCGCGAACAGGTCCGGCTCCAAGCCGGCTTCGAGCCGCGCCCAAAGCTTGTCGCTGAGCGTGTGCAGCCCGAGCATCTGCACGCAGAACAGCGCGTACACCGTGCAGTCCAATTTCTCGTTGCGCTTGCCCGCCGGCTTCAGCCAGCGGTGCTCCTCGCCGCGGCCGGTCTTCACCAGCATCCGGCTCTCGGCCGTCAGCTGGTCGTAGAACTCCGCCGTGAGCTCGCGCGCGAAGTGCACGTAGCCCGGCCCGGGCTGGCTGACCTGCAGGCGGCCGTAGAGCAAGTCCTTCGCCGTGTCGGTGCCCACGTGCCACAGCCGCACGCCCTTGCGGATCGTCTTGCCGCGCTCGTTCACGTCGACCAGCACGCTCGCGCTCTTGATCGGCCGGCCCAGCCGCGTCTCGCCCTTCACCGCGTACAGGTTCTGGTTCGGCCGGTTGCGCACGAAGACGTAGCACTGGTGGGTGAAGTGGCCGCCCGTGTCGATCGCGACCGCGTCGGCCGACATCTCGACGCCGCACACGTGCCGATAGGTCGCCTTGATCGCCGGATCCACCGGCGCCGAGGTGTCGCTCAAGCACCCTCTTCCCGGCAACATCGATCTGCGAACGATCGCGCACCACCTCAGCCTCCTCAATCGCTTCACCGGCGCCACCTGCAGGCCCTACAGCCTGGCCGAGCACTCGCTGCTCATCTGCAGGATCGCCGAGCGCGAACTCGACCTCGATGTGCACGGCCAGTTCGCGGCCCTCATGCTGGCCGCACACAAGGCCTACGTCGGCGACCTGTCCGCCGCCGCTGAGGACGAGATCGGCGCCCCCTGGATCACCCTGGAGAACCGATTCGTCCGCTTGATCCGCAACAGCTTCGCGCTGAACGTTGCTCACGCCGCGCACGCCCAAGGGCTGCTCAAGGCGGCACTGATCGCGGAGGCCACCGCACGTGCACAGCTCCTGCCGAACCCCGGCACAACGCCTCCTCCTCTCCCCGCCGTCAAGCCGGTGACCTGGGTAAACCTGATGTCGCCCGCTTGCCGAGACACCACGTGGTCCGGCTGGCGCAATGCGTTCATCGAGCGCGCCGACTCGCTCGATTTCCAACGCCAGCAGTTCGCAAGCCGCTTGGTCCACTGAACGCAACCTCGGACGAACCATGGAAACCATCCGCGAGATCACTCTCGACCAGTTGCACGAGAGCCCCTTCAATCCCCGGCGCACCTTCACCGGCATCGATGAGCTGGCGACGAATATCGTTGCTGAGGGCCGCATCCACCAGCCGATCCTGGTTCGCCCTCGATCCGGCGGCGCCGGCTTCGAGATCGTCTTCGGGCACAGACGCGTCCGGGCCGCTCGCTTCGTCAACCTCGCCAGTGCGCCGTGCATGGTGCGAGACATGACCGACGCCCAGTCCCGCAGCGCCCAGGTGGCGGAGAACCTGCAGCGCACGGACGTGCACCCGCTCGAAGAGGCCGAAGGGTTCATGTCGATGATGCAGGACGATGGCTTGTCCATCGAAGATCTTGTCTCGAGGTTCGGCAAGAGCCGCACCTACTTCTACAACCGGTTCAAGCTGCTCGACGCATGCCCGGCGCTGCGTGAGGCGTACCTCGCCAACGAACTCGGCACCGAGGCGACGCAGCGCATCGCGCGCCTGCCGTCGGCCGCACTTCAGGAGAAGGCGCTGGAGTGCATCAGGCAAGACGCCCACGCTCGGCTCGCGGCGGGCGGCAATGCAAGCTACCGCAGCATCCAGGCCCTGCTCGCCGAGAAGTTCTCGCTGGAGCTGCGCGAGGCCATCTTCGATATCGCCGATGCGGACCTGCTGCCAGACGTGGGCAGCTGCACCGACTGCTGGAAACGCTCGGGCAACGCGCCCGACTTCGCGGACATGACCGAAGCCGACAGCCGCAAATCGGATTCGGCGCGGGGCAGTGCAGACGTCTGCACTGATCCGGACTGCTTCGCGGAGAAGAAGAAAGTCCACCTGCTGCGCGTCGCGCCGCGTGCGGCCGAACGCGCTGCTGCGGCCACGCCGCACCCCATCGAACACGAACCGGCCGCTCAGCATGCCGAGCCAACCGCCCCAACCGGCGACGCATCAGACAACGATGCGCAGGACGCGGCGGCACCGAATGTGGCTTCGGCGCCCAGCAACATGGACGCAGACCAGACGGAACCGGCTGGGGTGCCACCGGCAAAGCCCGTCCGTGTGCAAAGGCGAAAGGCGATCGACGAGGACGCCACTCCGTCCACCCTCGCCTGCCGCAGCCGACTCGACCTGCTCAAGCGCGTTCGCGAGCGCGCCATTGCCAACGAGCGCAGCGCATTCGACCTGCGACTCGTTGCCAAGTTCGTCTGCGAATCCATCGCATGGCGCCACCGCGCGACCCTCGAAGGTCTGTACGAATGCGGCATCGGAAATCTGGCGTTGCGTATCGACACGCTGCATCCCTCCGAGGTTGCGCTCTTCCTTCTCGACTGCGCGCTCGCGGCCAACGTGATGGTCGGGGAGGACGACGAAGGCACTCAGCCGTCATACCTCATCGCGGCTGCGGAGCACTATCAAGTCGGATCACCTCCGCTCCAGTCCAGCATCACCCAAAAGACACACATCCGGGCAATCAAGGAGGTCGACTGAAGTGGAGGGCAGCATCGAACAAATCACGGACATTCTCAAGCGCCTCATGGATGTGCGAACACTGGACGCGCGCCTTTGGGACACGGCGGACGTAGCCACCTATTTGAAGTTGAACGTCGCACACGTCCGGCGCTCGCTCCTCACGCGTTCCGACTTTCCTCGTGCCGTAGATCTACCGGGAGCAGGCAACGAGCCCATCCGACGATTTAGACCAGACGACGTCCGCGACTGGGCAGAGAAATTCCGGAGGTAGACAGCAACATTGCATAGCCATCTTCAAAGGCGACTACTTAAATAATGCGATCGCTCAATCCGCCGGCGCCAGCTTTTACACGCGCAAGCCCCGACAACACCACTGACACAGACAATGATCCACGAGAAAATCACCGGCCTTATTGGAAACGCAGAATTCTTCGACGAAAGGGCACACCAAGTATCTCCCGGCTGCATGGAGGCCTTCGGCATCACGATCAGTAGTCGCTATGGTCGGTTTGATGAACTCATCGAGCTGCTGCTCTTTGCTCAGGCAGCCGCAGAAGCAGCGGTTGCGCACTACGTCAAGGAAGCCTTCTATGACTCGCAGTCGTGCACATGCAGCTTTGAACTCGATAGGACTGTAATTCTCGGTTCCGAGATCGAAATGACACTCCGCTCATGTGCACACAATACCGTGAGCCAGTTTGTGTGGTTCGATCAGTGCTGCGGAGTAGCCATTGAGGAAGACGGCTGAGCACCTTATGGAACAAAGTATTGACAAGCTTTCGGTGGCATCGGATGTCAGCTCTGCAGCGGTTGCGGTCGGTCGCTTCGAGCTATCGATCGGCCGCTTGCTGCCTCAATGCGGACGCTGCAGCGCTCCGGAGGTGGCCGAACGATCGGCCAAGCGACGCGGCACCCACGGACGCTCGTCAACGCGCCGCACCGCCAGCGGACCGCGGTGGGTTGAACGTCCGCTGTGCGCCGGCGCTAACTGGAGCTATCGACCCGTTGCTGTCACTCGCCACCCCGGAAAGCTGACGTCAAGACAACGCAGTTCATGATGACCAGGATCGCTGAATGCGGTTACGCCGAGACATCGAACTGACGACGGAAGTCGCCCGGCGTGCATCCTTCGATGCCGCGAAAGAACTTGGTGAAGTTGGTCGCCTCGTCGAAGCCGAGCCGGTGCGCGATGGCGGAAATCGGCATCTCCGTGTGCACGAGCAGGCGCTTGGCTTCCAGCGCAAGGCGCGTGGCGATGAAGGCCTTCGCACCGACGCCGGCCACCCCACTGCAGATGCGAGTGAGGGTCTTCTCGGAACATCCCATGGCCTGTGCGTAGCGCGACACGTGATGCCACTGATGCACCTTCGCGTCCAGAAGCCGTTTGAAAAGACGAAAGCGCTCCGGCGCGTCGGACGATGTTCCGGCGGACGGCTGTTGCGCCGCGTGAAAGATGTGCAGCCGCGTCACGAGCGTTGCCAGTTCACTCTGGAGCAGCCAGTTCAGCAGCGGTTGCCGGGCCTCGAGCGCGCACGCCTCCTCCAGCCGCGCGAGCGTGTCGGCCAAGAACCGACCCGTCGACCGGTCGAGGCGCAGATGGCCAGGAAGCGCGTCGACCAGTTCAGGCATCTGAAGGCGCTCCACGTCTTGCGAAGCCTGCAGCAGCTCGGGTCGGAACAGCAGGAGGTTTGCGTCCCAACGGCTTCCCGGGCCGAAGCGGTGAACCTGTCCAGGCCGAATGGTCAGCAGCGATCCGGCGCCACACTCGATGTGACTGAAGTCCACCACGGCGCGGCACATTCCGCGTCTGACGTGCACGAGCAAGTGAAAGTCGTAGCGGTGGTGACGCTCCAGGTGGGCTCGGGGCACCCTTCGTCTCAGGTCCGACATCGAGAAGACCTCGAGATCCAGCGCGCGCTCGGCCGAGGGCCGATAGGGGACCTGCTCGATATCGATCGGTCTCGTTGCGCGCGGCATCGATCCATTGTCCGATATTCATCATTTGGCAACCGACTTTGATCGTGTCGAACACGCAGACAGATCGAACAATCGGGGATCGCGGGCACCGGGCGGCCACCATGCCCGGGCCCCATCCTGATACACAGTCCAAGGCGACCGATGCAAAACACCCGACGCGTGCTCTTCTTGTCAGCGGCCACGGCTGCCGCCTTTCTCTTCGGCTGTGCCGTGCCTGGCAGGGAAGCGTCTTCGGCCAGCGCAAACCGACAGTTCATGGCTCGCTTCGTGGAGTTCATCAACACGGCCGACCCGCGGCTCGCCACGGAGTTGGTTTCTCCGGCCGCCGTGTTTCACGTTCCGGGACGCGCCGAGCCCGTGCACGGGCCACAGGGCTACCTGGAGATCATCGGAATGATGCGCGGCGGATTCCCCGACATTCGGTGGACTCTTGAAGAAACCGTCATCGAAGGCGATGTCATCGCGGCGCGATTCACCATGCGTGGGACGCACCGCGGACCCTTCTTCGGCGTGCCCCCCACCGGCAAGACGATTGCCGTGCAAGCGCTGAACATCTATCGCCTGTCGACCGGGAAGATCGTCTCCGAAGTGGGGCAACCGGACCTGCTCGGACTGATGCAGCAGATCGGCGCGTTGCCGCGCTCCTGAGGTACCCATGCAAGCGACCTGGTACGAAAAGCAGGGACCGGCACACGATGTACTCGTTGTCGGCACGATGGCCGACCCCGAGCCTGGCTTAGGCGAAGTACGAATTCGAGTTCATGCGTCCGGTATCAACCCGGGCGACGTGAAGAAGCGCCAGGATGCCTTCGGGGTCGGGATGCCGTTTCCCCGCGTCATCCCGCACAGCGATGGCGCTGGAGTCGTCGATCGCGTTGGCCCCGGGGTCCCGTCGTCTCGGATGGGGCAATCGGTGTGGTGCTATGGCGCGCAGAGCTACCGGCCTTTCGGCACGGCGGCAGAGTTCACCGTGGTTCCGCAAGGCCAGGCCGTCTCGTTGCCGGAGGGCGTGTCGTTCGAGCAGGGGGCGTGTGTCGGCATTCCCGGGATCACGGCTCACCGTGCGGTTCACGCCGGCGGCCCGGTCGCAAATCGCACGGTGCTCGTGCAGGGCGGTGCAGGTGCGGTGGGGTTGTGTGCGGTGGGGTTGGCGCGGCTGGCCGGGGCTGGCGTCATTGCCACCGTCCGGTCACAAGATGACGTGGCTGCAGTGACAGCAGCGGGTGCCCACGACGTTCTGTGCACCGACGGCCTGTCCGCGCAGGACATCGTCGCGGCATTGCGCAAGGTGGCGGGGCATGGCATCGACCATATCGTCGAGGTTGCATTCGACGCCAATGTTGGCATCGATGTCGAGGTCCTGTCTTCGGGCGGTTCGATCGGAACCTATGCCACCGGCCGCTCGACACCGAGCATTCCATTTTGGCCACTCCTGTTTCAGAACACCCGCGTTTACTTTCTCGGCAGTGACGATTTCCCGAGCGAGGCGAAGGCGGCTGCCGCGCGCGATATCAACGCACTCCTCGGCTCGGGATGGCCAGGCTTCCTCATCGACCGCGCGTTCACACTCGCGGAGATCGCCGAAGCCCATGTGCAAGTCGAATCCAGGGGGAGGCGTGGTCGGGTGGTTGTGCTCGTGCCGCGGTAGTTCGTCTGCGGCATTGCGCACCGCGCGGCTACAGAACGGGTCGGACGGCGTGCCGGTCCGAGCGACTGCTTGCCGGTGAGCCTCGGTCAGTTCCTGGCCGACAGTAGGCGTACGTTTTCCGACACCGTCGAGCGAGGCCGATCCCAAGCCGTTCGTCAGCGAGTCAAGGCGAGCGAACGAAATCTGGCACTCGACCAACGCTAGCGCTCAACGCTGCCCGCAACGGCCCGAACGCCCTTTCCCAGCACGGTGCTCAAGTGCGCCGCAACAATCGACGCCTGAACTTCGTCTGCTGTCCTGCCGATCCGCAGCCGACGTCCGCTGAGAAGGTGAAGGCTGACAACCCACCATTCGGGCCTCTTGCCGTTGCGGCAGTGCTGTACCTCAATGGATTGAATGGCCTCGAAGCTCGCAACTGTTCGCCCAGCTGCAGAGACAAGGCGACTGACCTTGTCGGCAATCACATGACGTGTATTCACGCTCAGGACGAGGCGATCCTGCTTCTCCTCGACGATTTCGATCCAAGAGTAGGCCGCGAACAACTGCCCGAGCGCTGCGATGAGCGCTTGCCAGATTTGTTTGAGGATACTCATTCACGGATTCTCCAACACGTCCATGACTTCACCGAAAGCGGGCATAGGCGAGCTGCAGCTCCTGGCCGACCGTGCATGTTCACCGCGTTGCTCGAAAGCAGTCGGTCGCAGGTGGCTGCTGGACGACCGCTTGCAGGCCGACGGACGAAGAAGCACAGTCGGCCAGGAGCCGTCCTCGGACAACGTCAGCTTTCCGGCTTCATAGAATTCGCCCCGTGCCACTCTTCACCTACATCGTCAGCTACGCCGGCGCCAACCATGTCGCGCAGGGCACTCACAGCAACTTCACCGGATTTGCCATGACCTGGGCTTCAAACATCCCAACGACCGCGTTGCCGTCGCTCACCCCAGTCTTGCGCAAGGAGCTCCTTCAGAAGGCGTACCGAGGTGCGTTCTTGGAGGTATCTGGCGTGAAGCACGTCTGGCGAAATTCTCTCGAGCTGGGCGGGCGCGAGTTGACAGTCCTCGCCGTGCAGACTGAACGGTAGGTTGGCCGCTCGACTGGCAACAGTCGGCCAGAAGCAGTCCTTCGTAGGTGTCCGCTTTCCGGTAGGCTGGGTTCACATCGTCAGGTGATGATTCAACCATGCAAGCATTGTTCGTCCACGGCCTCGGCCGAACGCCGTTTTCGGGCCTCCCGTTGATGGCACGTCTGCGGCGTGCGGGTATCCGCGCCCAAGGATTTGGCTACTTGGCGGCCTGTGAGGATGTCGAGACCATCTGCGCACGGCTCACGCGCCGGTTGATCGGGATGGCGCAATCGTCCGAGACAACGTCGGGCTATGCGGTGGTCGGGCATTCGTTGGGCGGCGTGCTGCTTCGCGATGCGCTGGCCGCACTCCCTGACGGCGTGCTGCGGCCTCGCCACGTCTTCCTGCTGGGGTCGCCACAGAAGGCCTCGCGGCTCGCGCAGGCGTTGCGCGAGCGCTGGATCTTTCGCATCTGGTCCGGCGACTGCGGTCGTCTGCTTGGATCGTCACGGCGCATGGCAGGGATTGCCGCGCTGTCCGAGCGCACGACCGCTATCGTCGGTACGGGCAGCCTGCCCGTGTTGAGGCGCTGGTTCGGGGACGAGGCCAATGACGGTGTGGTGTCGGAATCTGAGGTCAGCGCCGCGTGGATCTCCGATTGGGTTCGGTTGCCGCAGACCCACACCTGGCTGCCATCGAGCCGAGAGGTGAGTCAGGTGATACTCGATCGCCTCCGTCGAACGGCAGCGTGACAAGCGGGCATGGCGTGCGGCTTCCAGAAGGGCTGCAGCCGGCCAGAAGCGGAGATCCGCGCAAGTTCGCTTCACGATCACGAGCTTGAGGTCAACCATGCAAGAACCGGCGGAGTCCAACAGCTTGAATGCACTTGCCATGCGCCTGCGCCGATTGACGTCGGTGCCGCCACTGATGTGCGTTGAGTTCCTCCGGCCGCTGTCGGAGCACGAGCGCATTCGATACGTGGAGTACGCCGAAAGCTCTGGCTTGTCGCTGTTCATCGATCCGATTGAGCTCGATCCTGAAATCATGCCCGTTGTGGCGGCAGTGCGCGAACGCGCGGGCCGTCTCCGTGATGACGGGCAGTTTGGCCGGGGCATGGGCACTGGGGGGCGCTTGCACGCATGGATGAAAGGTGAGTTGGCGCAACAACACGGAATCCAGTGGCGCACGCCCCCAGAAATGAACCCTGGTGTTGCTTTCGATTGAAGCACCCAGATTCATGGCGAACGTCGACTGTCCGATAGCTAAAGCGCGGACGCAACCGGCCGCTTCCAGCCTACGGTCAACGGCGTCGGCGGACGAACGCCCACAGACGGCCACTTGCTGACGGCCGCGAGCGGCGGCTTTCGGCCAGGCTCCCCGCACGAATTCGGAACCCCAAAGAGCGCTGGACGGCGGTCAACGACAAATTTCGCGTGCGTTGGCAGGCGAGCGAAGCTGAACTCACGGGGCGAATGACGGGTGGTAGGCTTCGTCAGCATCGGAGCCCATCATGACCTTCCACCGAGCTGCCGGCGAGCACTCGATGAGTACGACGAAGCGGAGCATCTTTACGCTCGTCCGCGGCGTCATCCAGCGAAATCCGCTCCTGCTTCTGCTCGCCTTCGTCGCGACCTTGTCCATCGTGCTGATCGGCGAGAGTTCGTACTGGCAATCGACGGGTGTGTTGGAACAGCTCAGTGCGCTGCGATCGGGCAAGACGACCTTGCAAGAATTGCGAGCGACGGCACCAGATAGCCAGTCAAACATTCATCGCACGCTGCTGGTCAATCGCCTTGGCGCGGGGGCTTTAAGCGCTGCCGGGCTCGTGGTGCTGTTCCTGTACCTGCGCCAGGGCTTGGCACTTGAGCAAAAGAAGGAAGATGTCAAGGAAGAGCTTGAGCGCGTGGTGCAGATCGAGCGCGAGCGTCTGGAGGTTGAGGTGGCATCGCGCACCGCGCAGCTCGTCAAGCTGACGCACCACATCGAAACGGCGCGGGAAGAAGAACGCGCCCGGTTGGCGCGTGACCTGCATGACGAGCTGGGCGCTTTGCTCATCTCGGCCAAGCTTGATGCCGCCCGGATCAAGGCCCGTGTGACCGAGGGTGCGCCCGAGGTGGTGGAGCGCTTGGCACACCTGGTCGACATGCTCAACAAGGGCATCGCGCTCAAACACAACATCATCGAAAACCTGCGTCCATCGACCCTTGACAGCTTGGGACTAGCCATCACGCTCGAGATCCTCTCGCGCGAGTTCGCTGAGCGTTCCGGCGTCAAGGTGAACTGTGCGCTCTCGGTTGTGATGCTGGAGCCGACTGCGGAACTGGTGGTGTACCGAGTAGTTCAGGAAGCCGTCACGAACATCAGCAAGTACGCCAAGGCTACGACCCTCTGGCTCGACTTGGTGTCCAGCGATGGGGTGGCGGAATTGACGGTGCGAGACGACGGTGTTGGATTCGACACCAGTTCGCCGTCGACCTCGGCCTACGGCCTACTCGGCATGAGGTTTCGTGTGGAAGCCGAGCACGGAACGCTTGTCGTCACGGCCGCACCGGGTCAGGGGACGACGATCCAGGTGCGGCTGCCGGAGCGCATTGTCGAGGGCTGATCCTTCGGCGAGCTTCACGTCGATCGGGTGTCTCGGGCCGTTCCGGGTGGCACGGCCCGCCGCGTCTGGTTGCTCTGGGTCGTAGTGCCGTACCGCCCGCCGGCGCTGCCTCCAAGCGAACGGGAGAATTCAATGCTTTGGCCAGGGGCATCGCTCGACTACGTGCGGCAACGTACAGAGAGACGCTTGTTCTGGAGGCATCATCACATCATGGCTACCACAACCATGATCACGCGCCTCGCCTAGGGGAGGCGCGAACCGCTTGGCTGAACGCCATCAATGCGCTGGCGAAGTATGCGTATAGGGTCGCCGAGGGCGCAGAGGATGACCCGAGCGTTTTGCTCTATCTAAAGTCGAAGACAGAGCGTGCGCGCCTGCAGTACGAGGCTGCTGCCTCCCGAGACGGTTACCTCGGTGCCTCCTGCGAGCGAACGGAAGCAATGGCCGATGGCGCAAGGCGCAACGCACCGCCGTGGCCAATCAAGTAGCAATCCGTTGACATGTAGCGGCGAGCGACTGCTTTGGGGCTTCGAATTCGACTCGTGCGAAGACAGCTTTGGGCCGATAGCTCTGATTCGCGGCTCGCAGTAGCAGCCGTTCGACCTGGTCAGCGCCGGCGTGCAGCCCCGTCCATTCGGGCGTGACCGAGCAAACCCAACGCGTTGCGCGACGAAGGACTCCTCTCCGTCAGAGCGGTCGCTCGAGCGACGGGCTCTGACCGACCGCAACCAGTCTGAAGCCGACAGACGGCGCCAGAGACGAAGGCACTGCAGGCGCTCTAGTCGAGCTTCGCCGCAATGTCTGCAGCGGTTGCGTTGAAGTATCGAAGGGCCATCTTCATGTCGGTCCAGCCAAACATTCGGCAAAGCTCGAAGGGCGTCAGCTTTCCGGAGCTGCCGAGCCGAGTCGCTGCCGTGTGCCGCGACGCATGAAATGTGATGTCCGCAAGTTCCTTGGGACGGTATTTCCGATACAGCGCATCCGCGCTGCTCGCCGAGGGACCGAACGCCAGATCACCGCCGGCCGACAGTTCTAGGATCTCGATTGCCCGACGACTCAGTGGAACGTTGCGTGCCTGACCATTCTTCGTCAACGGGAGGTGTGCGACCCGATTCTTGGAGTCAACGTTGCTCGCGCGCAGACCGAAGATCTCGCCGGCACGCATACCAGTCTCCAACGCAAAGAGCAGCCCCAGCGCCACACGCTGTGATTGCGTCGTCGGCGTGCCATCGGTATACCCAAGCGCCGCACACAAGGCCTTCACCTCCTTCGGCGACATCACGCGCTCCTTGCCCGGCGGCGGCGTAGGACTCTTGACGCGGGTCAACACGTTGACCTTGAGCCAGCTCCATTCGTCGAGCGCGATGCGGCACATCGCCCGGATCACGTTGAAGTCACGCGCGATCGAACCTGGCGCGAGAGGCTTGCGATCGACACTTCCTGCCGCGAGCGAATCGCGCCAGGTCGACCAGTCGTCCGACGTGATTTCCGTGAGCGGCTTGTCGATGAACGGGATCGTCGCCTTGAACTTCGCGATCCGAATGCTTTCGGCACGCCACCCGCGCTTCTTGCTGGTCTCGGTTTCCTCGTAGCGTTCGAAGGCCTCGCGCAAGGTCTTGCGCGGCACTTTGCCGACGCGACCGTCTTCGATGTCGGCCTCTCTCTCGGCCATCCAGCGAACGGCCTCAGCCTTCGTCCTGAACATCTCCGAGTCGTACACGCCGCGCCGCCGCACCTCTGCTCGCCAGCGATCGCCGGCCTTGCGAACTGCCCCCATGACTCCCTCCACATCAGCGTAAATTCAGCGTAATGCGGCGTAATTCAGGCTGCTTTCTGATCTCGTTCGATCCAGCCCTAGGCACCCGCACCGCGAGGTTTGACGCGGATTATCGGGGAGTTCAGCGTATTTTCGCGTAGGCGAAAATGGGGTGGTGGTGCCTCGGGTCGGAATCGAACCGACACTCCTTGCGGAACGGGATTTTGAGTCCCGCGCGTCTACCAATTTCGCCACCGAGGCCGGTGCAGGGGGTGAGAGTTTGCCACAGCCTTTGGGGACAAGCCCAAACCGGGTACGCTTGGCGCCCCTTCCCTTGTAGCGGACCTTGCATGCCTTCGTTGCCTCCCGTCACCCAGGCCCTGCTGCTGATCAACGTGGGCATGTTCTGCCTGCAGTACGTGCTCGGCTTCATCGTCGACCGCTTCCTGGCCCTGTGGCCGATCGGCGCCGGGTTCCTGCCCTGGCAGATCGTGACCTACGGCTTCCTGCACGGCAGCTTCAACCACCTGCTGTTCAACATGCTCGGCTTGTGGATGTTCGGCGCCGAACTCGAACGCCTGTGGGGCGCGAAGCGCTTTCTGCAGTTCTTCATGGCCAGCGTGGTCGCAGCGGCCGGCTTCCAGCTGATCGTCTGCGCGCTGATGGGCGCCACCTTCCCGACCGTCGGTGCCTCCGGTGGCCTGTTCGGGCTGCTGCTCGGCTTCGCGATGATGTTCCCGAACCGCACCATCGTGCCGCTGATCCCGCCGATCCCGATGAAGGCCAAGACCTTCGTCGCGATCTATGGCGGCCTGGAGCTGCTGTTCGGCGTCACCGGCACGATGGCCGGCGTGGCCCACTTCGCCCACCTCGGCGGCATCTTCGGCGGCTGGCTGATGATCCGCTACTGGCGCGGCCAGCCGCCGTTCGGCCGGCGCTGATCTGCTGACGCGGCGCTGATTTCACGCCGCGGAAAGCCCCCGCCTCGCCAAGGGCGCGCCGAAGCGCTCATGCTCGTCCGCACGACTGGTCTCGTACGGAGGGCCTCATGAACGTCATCGACGCACGGCTTCATGCGATGCGCGGTGCCATGCACCGATGGACCGTGGGTTGCCTGCTTGCAGCCTGCGGCGCGGCCCTCGCGGCCACACCCTCCGATGACGCCGAGGCCACGCTGAAGGAACAGGGCGAGCTGCTGGCCCGCGCCGCGGCCGCCGTGGTCGGCGTGCAGGTGCAGGCGCTCGGCCACGCCACGTCGGCCGAGACCCTCGGCAAGCTGCGCCTCGGCTCCGGTGTCGTGATCGGCACCGACGGGCTGGTGCTGACCATCGGCTACCTGATCCTCGAGGCCGACCAGGTCGACCTGCAACTCGATTCGGCACGCGTCGTGCCGGCGCGCGTCGTGGCCTATGACCAGGCGACCGGCTTCGGGTTGCTGCAACCCGTCACGCCGCTGCGCCTGCCGCCGGTACCGCTCGGCGACACCAGCCAGCTCGCGCCCGACGAGCCGGTGATGATCGTCAGCGGCGGCACGCCGGTCGCCCAGGGCGAGCTGAGCCTCGCGCGCGTGGTGTCGCGGCGCCCGTTCTCCGGCTACTGGGAATATCACATCGATGGCGCGCTGTTCACCGCGCCGCCGCGGGCCGACCACAGCGGCGCGGCGCTCTTCAATGCCAACGGCGAGTTGCTCGGCATCGGTTCGCTGATCGTCGCCGACGCCGGCGGCGACGACGCGCCGCGCCTGCCCGGCAACATGTTCGTGCCGATCGACCTGCTGAAGCCGATCCTGAAGGAGATGCGCGACAGCGGCAGCACCGCGCTGAGCCATCGGCCGTGGCTGGGGCTGAACTGCGTCGAATCCGGCGGGCAGGTGCGCGTCGTCAAGGTCAGCCGCGGCAGCCCGGCCGAGGCTGCCGGGCTGCAGGCCGGCGACCTGATCCTGCGCATCGACGGCGTCGCGGTCGCCGGGCTGGAGCGCTTCTACAAGACGCTGTGGGGCGGCGGCGCGGCGGAGCGCGAGGTGACGCTGGAGGTGAAGCGCGGCGACGAGACGCAGACGTTGAAGGCGCGTGCGACGGATCGAATGAAGACCTTGACCCAGTCCCTCGGCGTGTAGCCTACAGCCCGTCGCGCACCGTGGGGTAGCGCAGCCGCACGCGCAGCTCTTCGCGCAGCCGGCGGTTGTCGAGGCGCCGCGATTCCGACAGGAACGACATCTGCATCGCCGGCAGCTGCTGCCGGGCTTCGTCGCGCGTGATGCGCGGCGGGCGCGGCAGCCCGCACAGGTCGGCCGCCAGGTCGAAGTAGTCGCCCATCTTCAGCTCGGTGTCGTCGCTCGCATGCACGATGCGCTGCGGCAGCCCGCGGTGCAGCGCCGCGATGCAGGCACGCGCCAGGTCGTCGGCATGGATGTGGTTGGTGTACACGTCGTCCTCCGCGCGCAGCACCGGCGTGCCGCGCGCGACGCGTTCGCGTGGGTGCCCGCCCGGCCGGTCGGGTGCGTAGATGCCGGGGATGCGAAGGATCGTCACCGCGACGCCGAAGCGCCTGCCGTGCAGCCGCAGTCGCGCCTCGGCATCGACGCGCCGCCGCGCGCGGTCGCTGGCCGGCGCGGCAGCACGCGTCTCGTCGAAGCGCGCACCGCCGGCATCGCCGTACACGCCGCTGGTGCTGCCGTAGACGATGCGCCGCACACGCGGCGAGCGGGCCAGCGCCGCCAGCAGCGCCGCGGTGCGCGGATCGTCGGCGCCCTGGCCGGGCGGCGGTGCCAGGTGCAGCACCGCATCGGCCAGGCCGGCCAGCCGGCCGAGCGTCGAGGCATCGTCGAGGTTGCCCACCAGCGGCCGCACGCCGAGCGCGCGCAGCACCGGCACGCGCGCCGATGACGACGTGAGGGCCAGCACCCGCCAGCGCCCTTGCAACAGCCGCACGACACGCTCGCCCACATCGCCGCAGCCGACGATCAACACGGTGGGGCGCTTGAAGCGGGTCGGCAGGTCGGGGTGGAAGGGCATTGGATCGCGGGCAGAATCGAGGGCTGGTTTCCAGGGCCTGTTGACAGGTTACCCCATGACTTTCACCGCGACCGTGCAGCCCAGCGGCACGAGTTTCCAGGTCGATCGCGACGAGCCGATCCTCGCAGCGGCGATCCGCCAGGGCGTCGGCCTGCCGTATGGCTGCAAGGACGGCGCCTGCGGCTCCTGCAAGTGCCGGCTCCTCGAAGGCCGCGTGATCCACGGCGCGCACCAGGCCAAGGCGCTGAGCGACGCCGAAGAAGAGGCCGGCTTCGTGCTGACCTGCTGCGCCGCGCCGCAGACCGACGTGGTGCTGGAAGCCCGCACCGTCGCCGGCGCCGGCGAGTTCCCGGTGCGCAAGATGCCGTGTCGCGTCAACCGCATCGAGCGGCCGGCCGGCGACGTGGCCGTGCTGCATCTGCAGCTGCCGGCCAACGACCGCCTGCGCTACCACGCCGGCCAGTACGTCGAATTCGTGCTGCGCGACGGCAGCCGCCGCAGCTACAGCATGGCCAACGCGCCGCACACGCAGGAGCAGCACCCCGGCATCGAGCTGCACATCCGCCACATGCCGGGCGGCAAGTTCACCGATCATGTGTTCGGTGCGATGAAGGAGAAAGAGATCCTGCGCCTCGAAGGCCCGTTCGGCAGCTTCTTCCTGCGCGAGGATTCGGCCAAGCCGATGGTGCTGCTGGCCAGCGGCACCGGCTTCGCGCCGATCAAGGCGATCGTCGAGCACCTGCGCTTCAAGGACAATGCGCGTCCCGCCGTCGTCTACTGGGGCTGCCGCAGCCGCGCCGACCTGTACCTGCACGACTGGATGCTGCAGGCCGCGAGCGAACTGCCGTGGCTGCGCTACGTGCCGGTGCTGTCCGAGCCGAAGCCCGACGACGACTGGACCGGCCGCGCCGGCTTCGTCCATCTCGAATTGATGGCCGACCTGCCCGACCTGTCCGGCCACCAGGTGTATGCCTGCGGCGCGCCGGTGATGGTGGAATCGGCGCAGCGCGACCTGGTCGCCCGCTGCGCCCTGCCCGCCGACGAGTTCTACGCCGATTCATTCACGTCCGAAGCCGACAAGCACCCTGCCTGAGACCCCCTTCGATGCAACGCAGACACCTCCTCTCCCTGGCCGGCGCCGCCGCGCTGCCCGCTCTCTCGACCCTGGCTTCGGCCCAGGGCAGCAAGCCGATCCGGCTGGTCGTCCCCTACTCGCCCGGCGGCCCGCTGGACGTGATCGCCCGCGCGCTGGCC
Source organism: Rhizobacter sp. Root1238 (assembly GCF_001425825.1). GTDB lineage: Bacteria > Pseudomonadota > Gammaproteobacteria > Burkholderiales > Burkholderiaceae_C > Rhizobacter. The sequence continues at coordinate 205,225 of NZ_LMDM01000005.1, read as the reverse complement.
GACAAGGTCAAGGACAGCCTCGGCCTGGTGATCGTCGACAACAAGGCCGGTGCCGGCGGCAACATCGGCGCCGATGCGGTCGCCAAGTCGGCCCCCGACGGCCTGACGATCGTGATGGGCGCGGTCGCGACGCATGCGATCAACCCGTGGCTGTACGCCCGCATCCCGTACGACCCGATCCGCGACTTCACGCCGATCACCGGCGTCGCGCAGGTCCCCAACGTGCTGGTGATGAACACCGAGACCGCCGCTCGGCTCGGCATCCGCAACGTGGCCGACCTGGTCGCGTACGCGAAGAAGAACCCCGGCAAGCTGAACTACGGCTCGGGCGGCAACGGCAGTGCCGGCCACCTGGCCGGCGAGATGTTCAAGGCGCAGGCCGGCGTGTTCATGGTCCACATCCCGTACTCGGGCGGCAACCCGGCGCAGCTGGCGCTGCTGTCCGGTCAGGTCGACCTGAACTTCGACAACCTGGCGACCGCGTCGACCAACATCAAGGCCGGCAAGCTGCGCGCGCTGGCCGTCACGACCACGACGCGTTCGAGCGCGATGCCCGAGGTGCCGACCATCGCCGAAGCCGGCGGCGGGCTCGCACGCTTCGACGTCAACACCTGGTTCGGCCTGTTCGGCCCGGCCGGCCTGTCGGCCGACGTGACGCGCAAGCTGAACAAGGCGTTCACCGACGCGCTCGCGACGCCCGACATCAAGGCACGCTTCGCGACGCTGATGGCCGAGCCGATCCCGAGCACGCCGGAGCAGTTCGCCGCGTTCGTCAAGCGCGAACGCGCGAAGTACGAAACGGTGGTGAAGCAGTCCGGCGCGAAGGTGGACTAGGGCCGAGCGCCGGGCCGCCAAGGGCCACGAAGAGGGCCACTTCGTGGCCCAAGCCGGCCCGCATCCCCTCGGGGGATCGGTCGACGTACTCGTCGACCGAGGGGTCGACATTACTTTTTCTTGGCCGGCGCCTGCGGCTGAGACGCCGGCGTCGTGCCGCCGTCGACACCCAGGCGGCCGCCGGTGCCCAGGCCGCCCTTGACGGTCTGCGCCTTGTAGTTGCGCAGCGACTTCACCATCTGGTTGAACGAGTCGGCGAACGCGGTGACGACCACCTTGCCCTGCGGCGTGTTGGCATAGCCGCCGCCGCCGCCGACCAGCCCGCCGGTGAAGGCGGCGCCGAACATGCCGAAGTCGAAGTTCTTCGCGGTGCCTTCGGCGGCCGAGATCTGCACGCCCGAGCGGTTGTCGATCAACAGCAGCGTCGTCGACGCTTCATTGCGGCTGACGTTGCCGGCCACCGCGCCCAGCAGGCCCAGCCCGCCGCCGCCGAGGAAGCCGCCACCGCCGCCGGTCTTGCCCGAGAACTGGATCGCCGGGCTCATCGTGTAGTCGGCCGAGACCATCTGGCCCTTGCCGAAGTTGCTGTTGGCGCGCATCTCGCCGCTCTGCTCGAGCGAACGCTCCTTCATCATGTTGTTCATCGCGCCGCCGCGCTCGACGATCACGAAGCAGTTGCTCTGCTGCACCATCAGGCGCAGCACCGGGATGGTCGAGCCGAGCTGGTGCTGGCGCAGCTGGTAGTACCAGGGCGCGGTGGTGTCTTCCTGCACCGCCAGCGTGCCCAGCGACTCGCTGCATTTCTCGAGCTGGCTGTTGTTGTTCTCGGCGGTGCTGCCACCGGCGGCGCCCGACACGGTGCCCTTGTTGTCGCCCATCGTCGGCATGGTGGAACCGCAGGCGGCGAGCAGCACGGCAGAGGCGATGACGGCCAGGCTCAGGCCCGACGTGCGCAGGGAAGCATTCATGGGAACTCCTAGGGGTTGTTCGTCGCGGCCCTGTGTTGAGCCGTCTTCGCGAAGCAGTATAGGAACGCCCCCTGGCGCGCGAAACCACCCAGGCGGGTGGTTTGGCGTGAAAGACGACCCGGATTGGCATCCGGGCTCCAGGTTGCAGCCCGGATGGAGCGCAGCGCCATCCGGGAGCCGCCGAGCCTCACTCGCCGAGATAGGCGGCGCGCACTTTCGGATCGTCCAGCAGCGCCTTGGCGTCGCCGTCCATCGTGACCTCGCCGGACTCCATCACGTAGCCGCGGTTGGCCAGCTGCAGCGCGCGGCTCGCGTTCTGCTCGACCAGCAGCACCGTGGTGCCGCGGCTGTGGATGTCGGCGACGACCTCGAAGATCTTGTCGACCATGATCGGCGACAGCCCCATCGACGGCTCGTCGAGCAGCAGCACCTTGGGCTTGGCCATCAGCGCGCGGCCCATCGCGAGCATCTGCTGCTCGCCGCCCGACATCGTGCCGGCGAGCTGGTTGCGGCGCTCCTTCAGGCGCGGAAAGATCGCGAACACCTTCTCGATGTCGGCATCGATCTCCTTGTCGTTGCGCACGAAGGCGCCCATCTGCAGGTTCTCGGTGATCGTCATCCGCGTGAACGTGCCGCGGCCCTCGGGCACCATCACCAGCCCCTGCTTGACCAGGTCCCACGGCCCCTGCCCCTTGATCGGCTTGCCGAGGAACTCGATCTCGCCGGCGGCCACCGGCTGCAGGCCGGTCACGGCCTTCAGCGTGGTGGTCTTGCCCGCGCCGTTGGCACCGATCAGGCTGACCAGCTCGCCTTCGTGCACTTCGAACGACACGCCCTTCACGGCCTGGATGCCGCCATACGCGACCCGCAGGCCGCCGACCTTCAACAACGTTGCTGCCATGTGGGGCGTCCTCAGTGAGTCTTGTGTCCGGCGCCGAGGTAGGCCTCGATCACCTTTTCGTTGCGTTGCACGTCGGCCGGCGTGCCTTCGGCGATCTGCTTGCCGTAGTCGAGCACGGTGACGCGGTCGCACAGGCCCATCACCAGCTTCACGTCGTGCTCGATCAGCAGGATCGTGCGGCCGTCGTTGCGGATGCGGTCGATCAGCTCGCGCAGCACGACCTTCTCGGTCGCGTTCATGCCGGCGGCCGGCTCGTCGAGCGCGATCAGCTTCGGGTCGGTGGCGAGCGCGCGCGCGATCTCCAGCCGGCGCTGGTCGCCGTAGCTCAGCGTGCGGGCCTTGAACTCGGCGTACTTGCCGATGCCGACGTAGTCGAGCAGCTCCTGCGCGCGCTTCGCGATCGCGGCCTCCTCGGCCTTGAAGCCGCTGGTGCGGAACACCGCGCCGATCAGGCCCGAGCCGGTGCGCACGTGGCGGCCCACCATCACGTTCTCGAGCGCCGTCATCTCGGCGAACAGCCGGATGTTCTGGAAGGTGCGCGCGATGCCGGCCTTGGCCACCTCGTGCACCGCGGTCGGCTGGTAGGGCTTGCCGCCCAGTTCGAAGCTGCCGGCGTCGGGCGTGTACAGCCCGGTCAGCACGTTGAAGAAGGTCGTCTTGCCGGCGCCGTTCGGGCCGATCAGGCCATACACCTGGCCGGCCTCGATCGCGATGCCGACATCGGAGAGGGCTTGCAGGCCGCCGAAGCGCTTGGAGACGCCACTGACCTTGAGAACAGTTTCTGCCATGCGGGGCTCCTTGTTGTTATTTGGTCGGGATGGGAGCCGCCTTGCCGTGCTCCGGCGAAGGCCAGAGGCCCCGCGGGCGCGACAACATGATGGCGATCATCGCCAGCGCGATCAGCAGCTGGCGCAGGATGGCGGCGTCGAGCCGGCCATCGGTCATGTTCTGCAGCGGGCCGGCCACGTAGCGCAGCACCTCGGGCAGGGCCGACAGCAGCAGCGCGCCGAGGATCACGCCGGGGATGTGGCCGATGCCGCCCAGCACCACCATCGCGACGATCATCACCGACTCCTGCAGGCTGAACGATTCCGGCGAGATGAAGCCCTGGAAGGTCGAGAACAGCACGCCCGACACGCCGCCGAAGGTGGCACCCATGCCGAAGGCCAGCAGCTTCAGGTTGCGGGTGTTGATGCCCATCGCCTTGGCCGCGATCTCGTCCTCGCGGATCGCCATCCACGCGCGGCCGATGCGCGAGCGCTCGAGCCGGTAGCAGATCAGCACGCTGAGGACCACCAGCGCCAGGAAGAAGAAGTAGTAGCTGGTGACCGGCGGCAGGTCGATGATGCCGAACAGGCTGTGGCGCTTGCCGAGGTCGTAGCCGAGGAAGTTGAACGAATCGATCTGCGCGAGGCCCTTCGGGCCGTTGGTGATGTTGACCGGCGCATCCAGGTTGTTCATGAACACCCGGATGATTTCACCGAAGCCAAGCGTGACGATCGCGAGGTAGTCGCCGCGCAGCTTCAGCGTCGGCGCGCCGAGCACCACGCCGAAGATGCCGGCCACCAGCGCGCCGATCGGGATCGCGAGCCACCACGGCGTGTGCAGGCCGCCCGGGAACATCTCGGCGATGCGCGGAAAGGTCTCGGCCAGCTGCGGCGACGCCAGCAGGCCGAACAGGTAGGCGCCGACGGCATAGAACGCGACGTAGCCCAGGTCGAGCAGGCCGGCGTAGCCGACCACGATGTTCAGGCCGAGCGCGAGCAGCACGTACAGCAGCGCGATGTCGAGGATGCGCACCCAGGCGTTGCCGAAGTACTGCGCGATGAAGGGCACGATCGCCAGCACGATGGCCGCGGCGATCCAGGTCCCGATCTTGTTGTCTCTGAGGTTCATGGTGGGTTCCCTTGTGCGTCAGGCGCGGTCTGCGACACGCTCGCCCAGCAGGCCCTTCGGGCGCAGCGTCAGCACGAGGATCAGCACGATGAAGGCGAAGATGTCCTGGTAGTGGCTGCCGAGCACGTCGCCGGTCAGGTCGCCGATGTAGCCGGCGCCGAGCGACTCGATCACGCCGAGCGCCACGCCGCCGACCATCGCGCCGGCCAGGTTGCCGATGCCGCCGAACACCGCGGCGGTAAAGGCCTTCAGCCCCGGCAGGAAGCCCATCGAGTGCTGCACCGAGCCGTAGTTGGCGGCATACATCACGCCGGCCAGCGCCGCGAGCGCCGCGCCGATGATGAAGGTGGCCGAGATCACCGTGTCGGGCTTGACGCCCATCAGGCTCGCCACGCGCGGGTTCTCGGCGGTGGCGCGCATCGCGCGGCCCAGCTTGGTGCGGTTCACCAGGTACATCAGCCCCGCCAGCGTGATCGCGGTGACGACCAGGATCAGGATCTGCACGGTGTTGATGACCGCGCCGCCGATGAAGAAGGGCTCGCTCGGCAGCAGGATCGGGTACGACTTGTAGTTCGGCTTCCAGATGATCATCGCGAGCGTCTGCAGCAGCAGCGACATGCCCATCGCGGTGATCAGCGGCGCGAGCCGCGGCGCCGTGCGCAGCGGCCGGTAGGCGATCTTCTCGATCGTGTAGTTGAGGGCCGAGCACACCACGATCGCGGCGATCAGCGAGATCAGCATCAGCAGCCAGCCCGGCAGGCCGGTGCCGGCGAGCGCGGTGACGACCGTCCAACTGGTGAGCGCACCCACCATCAGCACCTCACCGTGCGCGAAATTGATCAGGTTGATGATGCCGTAGACCATCGTGTAGCCCAGTGCGACCAGCGCATACACGCTGCCCAGCACCAGACCGTTGATGATCTGCTGGATGAAGGTATCCATGTGAAAAGTCTCCTGCGGAAATCCAAGGCGGCAGCCTTGTCGAATCAAGGAACAGCTGCCGCGCGAAGCCAGCCACCGTTCCTGTAGCAAAAAGCCCGCCGTCGTTATCTGGCGGGCTGCGCTGCACCCTGCTGCACCCAAATGAGGCGGTGGGGGCGGATTCTAGAGGGCGGCCACCGCGAAAACAGGCCTCGGTTACCCGGGCGGAACAGAACAAGTCTCGGCGTTTACCCGGATCGTCAGCGTTTCCTGCTGGACTCCTCGTTCAGCCGACGCAGTTCCTGCAGGCGCTCGCCGATACGCAGTTCCAGCCCGCGCGGCACGGGCTGGTAGAAGCGAGGCGTTTCCATATCGTCGGGCCAGTAGCGCTCGCCGGCCGCGAAACCGCCCTCTTCGTCGTGGGCGTAGCGGTACTCGCGGCCGTAGTCGAGGTCCTTCATGAGCTTTGTCGGTGCGTTGCGCAGGTGCAGCGGCACCGGGCGGGTGCCGTCCTGCTGGATGAAGCTGCGCACCGCCTTGTACGCGCTGTAGACGGCGTTCGACTTCGGCGCCATCGCGAGGAACACCACCGCCTGCGCCAGCGCCAGCTCGCCTTCGGGCGAGCCCAGGCGCTCGTAGGTCTCGGCGGCGTCGAGCGTCATGCGCAGCGCGCGCGGGTCGGCCAGGCCGATGTCCTCGCTGGCCATGCGCACCAGGCGGCGTGCCGCATAGCGCGGGTCGACGCCGCCGTCGAGCATGCGCACGAACCAGTAGAGCGCTGCATCGGGATCGCTGCCGCGCACGGACTTGTGCAGCGCCGAGATCGTGTCGTAGAACTGCTCGCCGCCCTTGTCGTAGCGGCGCAGCTGCTCGCCGAGCGATTTCTCGAGCTGCGCCTCGTCGATCTCGGCCGCGCTGCCGACCATGCGCACCAGGTTCTCGTAGGCGTTCAGCAGGCGCCGGGCATCGCCGTCGGCATAGCCGATCAGGCGCTTCGCGGCCGGCTCGCTCATCGGCGGCGCGGCCAGCAGCGCGCGGGCCCGCTCCAGCAGCGTCGTCATGTCGGCATCGTCCAGGCTCTTCAGCACGTGCACCGTCGCGCGCGACAGCAGCGCCGAGTTGACCTCGAACGACGGGTTCTCGGTGGTCGCGCCGATGAAGGTGAACAGGCCCGATTCGACGTGCGGCAGGAAGGCGTCCTGCTGCGCCTTGTTGAAGCGGTGCACCTCGTCGACGAACACGACGGTCTTGCGCCCGGAGGTGCGGGCCGCGTTGGCGCGTTCGACCGCCTCGCGGATGTCCTTCACGCCGCCGAGCACCGCCGAGATCGCGATGAACTGCGCGTCGAACGCATCGGACATCAGCCGCGCCAGCGTCGTCTTGCCGACGCCCGGCGGGCCCCACAGGATCATCGAATGCAGCCGGCCCGATTCGAACGCAACGCGCAGCGGCTTGCCCTCGCCCAACAGCTGCTGCTGGCCGATCACCTCGTTCAGCGTGCGCGGGCGAAGCCGCTCGGCGAGCGGCGCCTGGCGGTCGACCTCGGCTTCATCGAAGAAGGGAAGTTGCTGATCGGCCATCGTGAATGATCACTGCTCGATCAGGTCCGCGCCCTTCGGCACCGTGAACACGAAGCTGTCCGGCGCGATCGCCGCGTTCGCCGCAAAGCCGCTGAACAGCAGCAGCGAGCGCTGGCCGAAGCCGTCGGTGATCTCGATGGCCGCCAGCTCCTTCGCCTTGAAGCCGACGCGCACCGCCTGGAACGCGCTGTCCTTGGCCTTCGGCGTCGCCTGCACCCACGACAGGCCGTCCTTGTCGGGCAGCGGTGCGAGTTCGAAATCCTTCTCGAGCGATCCGCCGGCCAGCAGCGCAGCCGGCGTCGCGCCGAGCGCCTGCGTCAGCTTGCGCGAGCTGGCCTGGTTCAGGTCGGCGTCGTAGATCCAGACCTTCTGGCCGTCGGCGACGATCAGCTGGTTGACCGGCTTCGCGTAGGCGAAGCGGAAGCGGTTCGGCCGGGAGAACTCGAAGGTGCCGCTGGAGTTCTTCTTCTTGACGCCGTCGGGGGCCGTGACGGTCTGCGTGAACGCGGCCTTGCCGCTCTTCACGTCGCGCACGAACTCGCGCAGCGTGTCGACCGCATCGGCGTGGGCCGCGGCGCCGCAGAACAGCAGCAGCGCTGCAAGCCATCGGGATATTTTCATGCGGTGGATCCGGTCATTCATCGCGGTTCGGCACGACGATGTCGCGGTTGCCGTTGGTGGACATGGCTGTTACGAGCCCGGATTTCTCCATTTGTTCCAGCAGACGGGCCGCGCGGTTGTAGCCGATGCGCAGGTGGCGCTGCACCAGCGAGATCGACGCGCGCCGGTGCTGCAGCACGATGCCCACGGCCTGGTCGTACATCGGGTCGGCCTCGCCGCCGCCCTCGCCCGCGGCACCCGGTGCGGCATCGCCGCCTTCGGTGTCGAGCGTGCCGCCCTCGAGGATGCCCTCGATGTAGTTCGGCTCGCCCTGCTCCTTCAGGTACTTGACGACGCGGTGCACCTCTTCGTCGCTGACGTAGGCGCCGTGCACGCGGATCGGCAGCCCGGTGCCGGAGGGCATGTACAGCATGTCGCCCATGCCCAGCAATGCTTCGGCGCCCATCTGGTCGAGGATGGTGCGGCTGTCGATCTTGCTGCTGACCTGGAACGACAGGCGGGTCGGGATGTTGGCCTTGATCAGGCCGGTGATCACGTCGACGCTCGGCCGCTGCGTTGCGAGGATCAGGTGGATGCCGGCCGCGCGCGCCTTCTGCGCCAGGCGGGCGATCAGTTCCTCGATCTTCTTGCCGACCACCATCATCAGGTCGGCCAGCTCGTCGATCACGACGACGACGAAGGGCAGGCGCTCCAGCGGCTCGGGCTGCTCAGGCGTCAGGCTGAACGGGTTGCCGAGGATCTCGCCGCGCTCGGCGGCATCGGCGATCTTCTTGTTGTAGCCGCTCAGGTTGCGCACGCCGAGCTTGCTCATCAGCTTGTAGCGCCGCTCCATCTCGCCGACGCACCAGTTCAATGCGTTGGCCGCGTGCTTCATGTCGGTGACGACCGGCGCCAGCAGGTGCGGGATGCCTTCGTAGACGCTCATTTCGAGCATCTTCGGATCGATCAGGATCAGCCGCACGTCGCGCGCCTCGGCCTTGTACAGCAGGCTCAGGATCATCGCGTTGATGCCGACCGACTTGCCCGAGCCGGTGGTGCCGGCGACGAGGCAGTGCGGCATCTTCGCGAGGTCGGCCACCACCGGGCCGCCGACGATGTCCTTGCCCAGGCCCATCGTCAGCTGCGACGACGCGTCGTTGTAGACCTGCGAGCCGAGGATCTCCGACAGCCGGATCGTCTGCCGCTTCGCGTTCGGCAGCTCGAGCGCCATGTAGTTCTTGCCGGGGATCGTCTCGACGACCCGGATGCTGACGAGGCTCAGCGAGCGCGCCAGGTCCTTCGCGAGGTTGACGACCTGCGAGCCCTTCACGCCGGTGGCCGGTTCGATCTCGTAGCGCGTGATCACCGGTCCCGGCGACGCGGCCACCACGCGCACCTCGACGCCGAAGTCCTTCAGCTTCTTCTCGATCAGCCGCGAGGTCATCTCCAGCGTCTCGGGCGTCACCGTCTCCATGCGGCCGGGCGCGGCGTCGAGCAGGTCGACCTGCGGCAGCTTCGTGTCGGTGAGCTCGGTGAAGAGCGGCTTCTGGCGCTCCTTGACGATCCGCTCCGACTTCGGCACCTCGACCACCGGCGTCTCGATGACGATCGGCGCATGGTCCTCGGCCAGTTGGTGCTCGACCTCGACGACATGCTCGCGCTCGCGCAGCGCCTGTTCGCCCAGGCGGTGGTCTTCGGCGCGCTCGATGCGCTCGACGCGGCGCTCGCGCAGCGAATCGACCCAGGCGCCGATGCGCTCGGCCAGGCGCACCCAAGAGAAACCAAATGCAAGTGCGCTGCCGGCCACCAGCATCGCGATCCACAGCACGCCGGAGCCGGCGAAGCCGAGCAGTTTCATGCTGGCCGGACCGAGCAGGTAGCCGATCACGCCGCCGGCATGGCCGCCGGCGACGAAGCTTTCCCATTGGTAGAGCCGCGTCCATTCGAGCGCGGTGCTCGCCACCATCAGCAGCAGCACGCCGACCCAGAAGGCCCACAGCGGGCGGCGCTTGTCGCGCGGGCCTGCATGCTCTTCGCCATGGCGCAGCAGCCGGGCAAGCGCCGAGAGCCAGGCGCGCGCGGCGATCGCCACCAGCCACCAGGCCGAGTAGCCGAACACGACGAACGCGATGTCGGAGAACCAGGCCCCCAGCGTGCCGGCCTTGTTCAACGCGGTCGCGGCGGATCCGGAGGTGGAGAACGCGCTGTCGGCGGCCTGGTGCGTGGCCAGCGCCAGCACCGCCAGCAGCCACAGCACACCGCCGATCAGCACCGCGAGCTGCGTGCGCAGGCCGGCGCGGTCGACGTCGGCGTCACCGCCGCCGGTGGCGGAGCGGGTGTAGGTGCCGCCGGCGTGGGCTGGGGCGGCATGGTTCGGTGCGGCAGCGCCGCCGTCGGCACGAAGCGATCCGAGCGGAAAAGTCATCGGCCGATTGTGGCCGATCGCGCCGGAGTCACCCAGCGGCCGCCGCGGAACCGGCTCCGCCGGGCCGCTGGCGGCGCCCCTTGAGGGGAAGGCGCGCAGCGCCCTCGGGGTGGTCCATCAACCACTCGTCAGGCGCTCCTTGATGATCACCGAGCCGTTCTCCTGCGTCTCGACGATGCCGCGGTCTTCGAGGTCCTTCATCACGCGGCTGACCATCTCGCGCGAGGCGCCGACGATCTTCGCCAGGTCCTGGCGCGACACCTTGTTTCGGATGATCTTCACCTCGCCGTCCATCTCGGACATGTCGAGCAGCGAGCGCGCGACGCGGCCGTAGACGTCGAGCAGCGCGAGCGATTCGATCTGGCGGTCGGCGCTGCGCAGCCGCGACACCAGGCCGCGCATGATCGCGTACGACAGGCTCGAATTCTCAGGCAGGCAACGCGCGAACTCGGCGCGACCGAGGATCAGCATGTCGGTCTGCACCTCGGCGCGGACGGTGGCCGAATGCGGCTCGTTGTCGATCAGGCTCATCTCGCCGACATAGTCGCCCGGCTGCAGCACCGCGAGGATGACCTCGCGGCCGCGCGAATCGGAGGTCAGCACGCGGGCCCGGCCGGTCAGCAGGATGAAAAGGGCATTCGACTTCTTGCCATGCTCCACGACGATTTCACCGCGACGGAAGCGGCGCTTGACCACGCTGTCGGCGATCGCCGTCGCCTGCTCGTTGGTGAGCATCGAGAACAGCGGTACGCGCCGAATGAGGTCAAGATTGGACAACATGGCCATCGAACTTCCTCCTGTTTGGGGTGGTTGCCGGCAAACGTGAAAAACTCACAGTTCCTACAATTTCGCTATTGTCACCATTACGCAGATTGACACCAGCCGGAGTCAACCCCATGTCAGACTCGGCGGCGTTTTTCTCTGTCGATCGCCGCATTTCGCTGCCTTTGCGCCACGCGCGCCCACCAGAATCCGTCGAGCTTCTTCATGAACAGCACCCCCAAGCATGCCCAGGTCCTCATCCTCGGATCCGGCCCGGCCGGCTACACGGCCGCCATCTACGCGGCCCGCGCCAACCTGAAGCCGATGCTGGTGACCGGCATCGCGCAGGGCGGGCAGCTGATGACGACGACCGAGGTCGACAACTGGCCGGCCGACGTGATGGGCGTGCAGGGACCGGAGCTGATGCAGCGCTTCCTGGAACATGCCCAGCGGTTCAACACCGAGATCGTGTTCGACCACATCAACCAGGTCGACTTCTCGAAGCGCCCGTTCACGCTGAAGGGCGACTCCAACACCTACACCTGTGACGCGCTGATCATCTGCACCGGCGCGTCGGCCAAGTACATCGGCCTGCCGTCGGAAGAGGCCTTCATGGGCCGCGGCGTCAGCGGCTGCGCCACCTGCGACGGCTTCTTCTACCGCGACCAGGACGTGTGCGTGGTCGGCGGCGGCAACACCGCGGTCGAGGAAGCGCTGTACCTGTCGAACATCGCCCGCAAGGTCCACCTGATCCACCGTCGCGACAAGTTCCGCGCCGAGGCGATCCTGATCGACAAGGTGGCCGAGAAGGTCAAGGCCGGCAAGATGGAACTGCACCTGTGGCAGACGCTCGATGAAGTGCTGGGCGACGCGTCCGGCGTGACCGGCGTGCGGCTGAAGAGCACGCAGGACGGCGCTACCCACGACCTGACGCTGAAGGGCTGCTTCATCGCGATCGGCCACCAACCCAACACCGACATCTTCAAGGGCCAGGTCGAGATGAAGGACGGCTACATCGTGACGCGCAGCGGCCTGGGCGGCTTCGCGACGATGACCACCGTGCCGGGCGTGTTTGCCGCCGGCGACGTGCAGGACCACGTGTACCGCCAAGCCATCACCAGCGCCGGCACCGGCTGCATGGCGGCCCTGGATGCGCAGCGCTTCCTGGAGCAAGGCATCGCCTGAATTGGCGCCGGCCCGAAAAGCTGGCTATAATCGCGGTCTTTGCCGAAAGCGGCAGGTGTCTCATGGAGGCATCTGGCCTGAGCTTTCGAAGAGGCGCCCACCAAGCCCCGAAGATCGCGCTGACTGACCCCATCGGCCAGTCAGCCGACCCGAAGCCTGCTCTGGGTGCCACTCCTGAAACGAGATTCAAGTGGAGAAGCGTCATGGCACGCGTCTGTCAAGTAACGGGTAAGGGCCCGATGGTGGGAAACAATGTCTCCCACGCCAACAACCGGACCAAGCGTCGTTTCCTGCCGAACCTGCAGTACCGTCGCTTCTGGCTGGAAACCGAAAACCGCTGGGTCCGCCTGCGCATCACGAACGCAGCACTGCGTCTGATCGACAAGGTCGGCATCGAGCAAGTGGTCGCGGACCTGCGCGCCCGCAACGCACTCTGATTTAGGAGCCGATCATGGCAAAAGGTGGACGCGAAAAGATCAAGCTGGAATCGTCAGCCGGCACCGGTCACTTCTACACGACCGACAAGAACAAGAAGACGACGCCCGAGAAGATCGAGATCATGAAGTTCGATCCGAAGGCTCGCAAGCACGTGATGTACAAGGAAACGAAGCTGAAGTAATTCGGCTGCGCTTCACCAGAAACCCGCCCGGCGCATCGCCCGGCGGGTTTTTTGTTGCCCGAAGTCGGTCGAGCCAGGCTCGTGGCGCGGATCCCGATCCGGGACACCTCTGACCGAAGCCACCCTGCCCGACCCGCACCCCCGACCAGACGCCGCCCGACAGGCGTAAAAAAGCCCGCTCGAAGCGGGCCTTCCGACGAGAGGCAGAGGCCTCAGGCGTGTGCAGCGCGGAGCTTGACGGCAAACTCCTGCAGCGCGGCGATCCCGCTCTCTTCAGCCTTCTTGCACCAGGCCTGCAGATCCACCACCAACTGCTCGGCCGACACGTTGGTGCGGGTCCAGAGCTGGCGCAGTTCTTCGCGCATCGTCACCAGCTTCGACAGCGCCGGGCTGTCGGCACAGACGCTCACCACCTGGGCCTTCACGTGCGCCGGGATCTTGTCTTCGTCGCGGTGCAGCCAGCGGCGCGCCAGGCGCATGTTGGCCAGCTTGGCGTTGCCGGCGGCGACGCCTTCAGCCTTCAGGCGCTTGACCTCGGCGCGGCATGTGTCGCGCAGCCCACCGGCGTACTTGGCCATCACTTCGTAGCGGTTGGCGATGATCGCCTCGAGCGTCTTCGAATCGGCCACCGGCTTCACGTCACCCAGGCGCAGCATCGGCGGCGTCTTGCGGACCTTGGCCAAGCCGAGCATCTCCAGGCCGCGGATGTAGGCCCAGCCGATGTCGAACTCGTATTTCTTGACCGACAGCTTGGCCGAGGTCGGGTAGGTGTGGTGGTTGTTGTGCAACTCCTCGCCGCCGATGATGATGCCCCACGGCGAGATGTTGGTGCTGGCGTCGACCGCCTCGAAATTGCGGTAACCCCACCAGTGGCCCAGGCCGTTGATGATGCCGGCAGCGGTGATCGGGATCCACGCCATCTGGATCGCCCAGATGGTGGCGCCGATCGCACCGAACAGCGTCAGGTTGATGATCAGCATCACGCCGACGCCCTGCCAGCTGTAGCGGGTGTAGAGGTTGCGCTCGATCCAGTCGTCCGGCGTGTTGTGGCCGTACTTGGAAAGCGTCTCCTGGTTCTTGGCTTCAGCACGGTAGAGCTCGCTGCCGGTGAACAGCACGGTCTTGATGCCGTGCGCGACCGGGCTGTGCGGGTCTTCCTGCGTTTCGCACTTCGCATGGTGCTTGCGGTGGATCGCGACCCACTCCTTGGTCACCATGCCGGTCGTCAGCCACAGCCACAGCCGGAAGAAATGCGACGGCACCGCGTGCAGGTCGAGCGAGCGGTGCGCTTGCGAGCGGTGAAGAAAGATCGTGACCGATGCAATCGTGATGTGGGTCAGAACCAGCGCAATGATGACAATTTGCCACCACGTGGTTTCGACCAGGCCGTTCGCCAGCCAGTTCACCAGAGCATCCCAGACCGTCATCAACAGGTTCATCAATTCGCCTTTGCACCGTCACACAAGAAACGGGTCCCGCATTGTAGGGGACCCCCTCTACGAACAACCCGCTGAAAGAGCGGGGTTTGCACCATTCAGTTCCGTAGATCGCGCTGTACTGATCGAAATCAAGCGCCTTATGTTTGCACTCACTGACAAATTCACGTCAGACAACTCAGCGGCGCTCCCAGACAGCGGCGAAGAATCCGTCGGTCGCATGCCGGTTCGGCCAGAGACGGACGAAACCGTTGGTGACGAGTTCGGCCGGCGTGCCGGCATGGGCCTTCTCCAGCGCTGCCGCGGCGTCCAGCGGGGCGAACTCCCGGGCGTGCGATTCGGTGAACGCCTGGGCGATGTCCTCGTTCTCGGCCGCCAGCAGGCTGCAGGTCGCGTAGACGAGCCGGCCGCCGGGCTTCAGCAGCCGTGCGGCGCTGTCGAGGATCGCCGTCTGCTTGACCCGCAGCTCCTCGACCGATTCCGGCGACTGGCGCCATTTCAGGTCGGGATTGCGGCGCAGCGTGCCCAGGCCGGAACAGGGCGCGTCGACCAGCACGCGGTCGATCTTGCCGGCCAGCCGCTTGATGCGGTCGTCGCGCTCGTGCGCGATCTGCACCGGGTAGACGTTCGACAACCCGCTGCGCGCCAGCCGCGGCTTCAACGCCGCCAGTCGGTGCCCCGAGGTGTCGAAGGCGTAGAGCCGCCCGGTGTTGCGCATCGAGGCGCCGAGCGCCAGCGTCTTGCCGCCCGCGCCGGCGCAGAAGTCCACCACCATCTCGCCGCGCTTCGCATCGGTGATCAGCGCGAGCAACTGGCTGCCCTCGTCCTGCACCTCCACGTCGCCCGCGGTGAAGACCTCGAGCTTGTTGACCGCCGGCTTGCCCTGGGCGCGCAACCCCCACGGCGAGAACGGCGTCGGCTGCGCGTCGATGCCCTTGGCGGCCAGCGCGGCCTGCACGTCCTCGCGCTTGGCCTTGAAGGTGTTGACGCGCAGATCGAGCGGCGCGCCCTCGTTCAGGCTGTTCACCAGCGGCCAGAATTCCTCGCCGAGCGCGGCCTGCAGCCGCTCGGCCAGCCAGTCGGGCAGGTTGTGGCGCAGCTTGTCGGGCAGTGCCGCGGTGTCGACCGCCTGCACCTTGGGCAGCCAGTGCTGCTCGAAATCGTTCATCGCGGCGCGCAGGAAGCCGTCGTTGCCCTGCCAGCCCAGCAGCGCCAGCCGCCGTTCCATCTCGCCCTTGCCCGACTGGGCCAGATGCTGGAACAGCAGCCGCTTGCGCAGCACGGTGTAGGTGGTCTCGGCCAGCGAGTGGCGCTCGCGGGCACCGAGTTCGCGGTGCTCCTTGAAGAAGGCCGATACGACGCTGTCGGCAGGGGTATCGAATCGAAGCACGCGGTGCAACAGTTCGGTGGCGTGTTCGAGCAAGGCGTTGGGGTGCATCCCCCGATTATCCTTGCCGCCATGACCGAGCCCGACCTGCCGCCCCTTCCCACCGTGCCCACCGGCCTCTACCGCCACTACAAGGGCGGCGAGTACGAGGTGATCGGCGTCGCGCGGCACAGCGAATCGCTGGCGCCGGTGGTGGTCTACCGCCCGCTGTACAACGACACCGGCTGGTGGGTGCGGCCGTTCGAGATGTTCGTCGGCACGGTCGAGATCGACGGCATCGTCCGCCCCCGCTTCGAGCGCTTGCCCGTGCGATGAGGACGCTGCTCGCGCAGATGCGCGCCCGCCCGCACCTGCTGCTGTCGGCCGGCGCCGGCGCGATCGTCGCGTGGCTCGCCCCGCTGCCCGCCCAGGCGCCGCCCTCGCTGCTGCTTGGCTGGAACGTCGCCGTGTGGCTGTACCTCGCGCAGGCGTTCTGGATCATGTCGCGCGCCGACCACCACCACCTGCGGCGCACCGCGGTCGCGCAGGCCGAAGGGCACGGCGTGGTGCTGCTGGCGGTGATCGCGGCCGCGGTGGCGAGCCTCGCGGCGATCGGCGTCGAACTGTCGAGCGCCAAGGGCGCCGCACCGCAGCAGGCGCTGCCGCGCATCGCATTCGCGCTCGTCACGGTGATCGGCGCCTGGCTGCTGCTGCCCACGCTGTTCGCACTGAGCTATGCCAGCACCTATTTCGCGCGCGACGCCGGGCCGGCCGACTGCGGGCTGGTGTTCCCCGGCGACCCGAAGGCGCCGCGCCGCTACTGGGATTTCCTGTACTTCTCGTTCACGATCGCGGTCGCATCGCAGACCGCCGACGTCGCGATCACGCACAGCACGATGCGCCGCACGGTGCTGATTCAATCGCTGCTGTCGTTCGCGTTCAACACCGCGATCCTCGCGCTGACGATCAACATCGCCGCCGGCCTGATCTGACGCCGCATCTCGAAGCGCGGCCTACAGCAGCTGCGACTCGCCCGCCGTGTGCGTGACGACATCGCCGTCGACCCGCAGCAGGCCCTGCACCAGCCAGCGCACCGCGCGCGGGTACATCACGTGTTCGCGCGCCAGCACGCGGGCCGACAGGCTGGCCTCGGTGTCGCCCGGCAGCACCGGCACGGCCGCCTGCGCGATGATCGGCCCGTGGTCCAGCGCCGGCGTCACGAAATGCACCGTCGCACCGGCCAGCTTGCAGCCCGCTTCGATGGCACGGCGATGCGTGTGCAGCCCCGGGAATGCCGGCAGCAGCGACGGGTGCACGTTGATCATCCGGCCGGCGAAGCGCGCGACGAAGCCGTCGCCGAGGATGCGCATGAAGCCGGCCAGCACCAGCACGTCGGGCGCGAAACCGTCGATCGCCGCGGCCAGCTCGGCATCGAAGGCCTCGCGGTCGTCGAAGCGCTTGTGGTCCACCGCCACCGCGGCGATGCCGCGCTCGCGCGCGAACGCGAGCCCCGCCGCATCGGGCCGGTTGCTGATCACCGCCGCCACCTGCGCCGGCCAGCCTTCGGCGGCGCAGGCCTGCACGATGGCTTCCATGTTGGAGCCCCGGCCGGAGATCAGGATCACGATGCGTTTCATCGGCCGGCAGTGTAGTGCCCACCTACAATGCGCCCCACCATGACGCAACGCGTGCTCACCGGCATCACGACGACCGGCACCCCCCACCTCGGCAACTACGTCGGCGCGATCCGCCCCGCGATCGCGGCCAGCCGCGAACCCGGCGTCGAGAGTTTCTTCTTCCTGGCCGACTACCACGCGCTGATCAAGTGCGACGAGCCCGACCGCATCGAGCGCTCGCGCCTGGAGATCGCCGCCACCTGGCTGGCCGCCGGGCTCGACCCCGAGCGCGTCACGTTCTACCGCCAGAGCGACATCCCCGAGACGCCCGAGCTCACCTGGCTGCTCACCTGCGTGACCGCCAAGGGCCAGATGAACCGCGCCCACGCCTACAAGGCCGCAACCGATGCCAATGAGGCACAGGGCAGGGACGCCGATGACGGCATCACGATGGGCCTGTTCAGCTACCCGATCCTGATGGCCGCCGACATCCTGCTGTTCAACGCCCACCGCGTACCGGTCGGGCGCGACCAGGTGCAGCACATCGAGATGGCGCGCGACGTCGCGCAGCGCTTCAACCACCTGTTCGGCAAGGGGCGCGAGCTGTTCGTGCTGCCGCAGGCGCAGGTCGACGAAGCCGTCGCGACGCTTCCGGGCCTCGACGGCCGCAAGATGTCGAAGAGCTACGACAACGCGATCCCGCTGTTCGAAGGCGGCCCGAAGGCGCTGAAAGAGGCGATCGCGCTGATCGTCACCGACTCGAAGCTGCCTGGCGAACCGAAGGACCCGGACTCCTCGCACCTGGTGACCATCCACGATGCCTTCGCCTCCACGGAGCAGCGCGCCACCTTCCGCGCCGAGCTGCGCGACGGCCTGGGCTGGGGCGATGCCAAGCAGCGGCTGTTCGAACGGATCGAGGCCCACGTCGGGCCGATGCGCGCGCACTACGCCGACCTGATGGCGCACCCCGAGCGCATCGAAGAGGCGTTGCTGGTCGGCGCCCGCAAGGCGCGCGCGGTGGCAACGCCGTTCCTGCAGGAGCTGCGCGGCGCGGTCGGGCTGCGGTCGATGAAGGCGGTCGCGCGCACCGGCGCGCCGACAGTCGCCGTCGAAGCGCCGAAGCTGGCCGTCTTCAAGCAATACCGCGAGGCCGACGGCCAGTTCTATTTCAAGCTCACCGCATCCGACAACCTCGTGCTGCTGCAAAGCCGCGGCTTCGCCGAAGGCCGCGAGGCCGGCGGCTGGGTCAAGCGGCTGAAGACCGAGGGCGCAGCTGCATTGACCGATGCGCCGGTCGAGCTGGGCGCCGAGCGCCAGGTGGTCGAACAGGCGCTCGCCCTGCTCGCCGCAGCGCAGGAATAACCCGCGCTGCCGGGGTCTTCGGCGCGCGCTATGCTCTGCCCCCCGCAGGGTTTCCGCATGGCCGCCATCCACATCACCGACATCGAATCCGCCATCAACTGGTGGCGCGATCGCAGCCCGTCGCCGGACGGCATCACCGCCTGCCCGCAGGTGCTGGCGCTGGCCGAGGTGTATGCGCTGCTCGTCTACTACCACGAGAGCGAGTGCGACGAGGCCTCGATGCCGGACAAGGCCCGCGACGCCTGGCTGCAGTGGTACGCCAGCACGCCCGATGCGCCGTGCATCGCGATCTGCTCGACCAGCCAGGGCGACGACGTCTGCAAGGGCTGCGGTCGCACCTTCGACGAAGTGCAGCTGTGGACCGAGATGACGCCGGCCGAGAAGCGCGTCACCTGGCGGCGCATCACGATGGAAGGCACCGCCTGGCGTTTCAACCGCTACGCCGAACGCGCGCAACCCTCCGGCGAAAGCCCGGCCGCGTGACGGCGGCGGCCCTCACGAGCGAGCACGGCCTGCTCGACAGCGCGCGCCGCATCGCGCGCCTGGCCTGGCCGGTGTTCATCGGCCAGCTCGCGGTGCTCGCGTTCAGCACCGCCGACACCGTGATGGTGGCGCGCCACACCGCGCTCGACCTGGCCGCGCTCGCGATCGGCGCCGCCACCTACATCACGATCTTCGTCGGGCTGATGGGCGTCGTGCTCGCGATCGGCCCGATCGCCGGCCAGCTGTTCGGCGCCCGCGACCTGCCCGGCGCCGGCCGGCAGTTCCAGCAGTCGGTGTGGCTCGCGCTGCTGCTGGCGGTGCCGGGCTGCGCGCTGCTGCTGATGCCGCAGCCCTTCCTCGCGCTCGCGCAGGCCTCGCCCGAGGTCGCCGAGCGCGTGCGCGGCTACCTCGGCGCGCTCGCGTTCGCGTTGCCGCCGGCGCTGGTGTTCACCGCGTTCCGCGGCTTCAACACCGCGGTGTCTCGTCCGACCACCGTGATGCTGCTGCAGCTGGGCGCACTGGCGCTGAAGGTGCCGCTGAACGCGGTGCTGGTGTTCGGCGCCACGCTCGGCCCGCTGCAGATCCCCGCGCTCGGCGCCGCGGGCTGCGGGGTGGCCACCGCCATCGTGATGTGGCTGCAGCTCGCGCTCGCGTGGCAGGTGCTGCGGCGCGACAGCTTCTACAACGCGTTCGGCCTGCGCGGCCATCCGTTCCCGAAACCCGATCGCGCGAGCCTCGCGGCACTGCTGCGGCTGGGCGTGCCGATGGGCGGCTCGATCTTGATCGAGGTGACCGGCTTCACCTTCATGGCGTTCTTCATCTCGCGCATCGGCAGCACCGCGGTGGCCGGGCACCAGCTCGCCGCCAACCTGATCTCGCTGATGTTCATGCTGCCGCTGGCGCTGGCCAACGCGAGCGGCACGCTGGTGGCGCAGAGCATCGGTGCCCACGACGCGGCCGATGCGCGGCGCATCGGCCGGCACAGCCTCCTGATCGGCACCGCACTGGCGGCGGTGCTCGGCTCGGCGGTGTACCTCGCGCGCGAGACGGTGCTGGGCGCCTACACGCGCGACGCGACCATCGTCGCCGCCGCGATGCCGCTGCTGGCCTGGGTCGCGGTGTTCCACATCGCCGATTCGGTGCAGACGATCGCGTCGTTCGTGCTGCGCGCCTACCGGCTCGCGACGGTGCCGATGCTCATCTACGCGTTCGCGATCTGGGGCGTCGGGCTCGGCGGCGGCTACATGGTGGCGTTCGACACCACCGGGCGCATGCCGGCCGTGCTGCAGGGCGCGGTGGGCTTCTGGTCGGCGTGTACCGCCGGCCTGGTGTCGGCGGCGCTCGGGCTCGGCGGTTTCCTGGTCTGGCTGTGGCGCCAGAAGTCGATCGACTGAAGGCCGTCGCCTGATCAGGCCAGCGGCAGGCTCAGCTCGAAACAGCTGCCGCCACCATCGCGCGACTCGCAGCGCACGCTGCCGCCATGCCGTTCGGCGATCTGCTTGACCAGGCTCAGCCCCAGCCCGACGCCGCCGGCCTGCTCGGCATGGCCGGGCAACCGGTAGAACGGCTCGAAGATCCGCTCGCGCAGCGTCTCGGGCACACCCGGCCCGCGGTCGCAGACCTGCACCAGCGCGCGGCCCGAACCGTTGCGCACCTCGATCGTGATGTCGCCGCCGCCGTAGCGACGGGCGTTCTCGAGCAGGTTGCGCAGCGCGCGGCGGATCAGCCGCTCGTCGCCCTGCACGGTGGCCGTGCTGCCATCGGCGTCGGCGCCGACGCGCGAGCCTTCTTCGGCGGCCAGCGCCAGCAGCTCGACCGGCTCGTGGTGGTCGACATGCTGCAGCGCGTCGAGGCGGCTCGCGAGCAGCACCTCTTCGACCAGCGCATCGAGCTCGCCGACATTGGTGTCGATCTCGCGGCGCAGCCGATGGCGCTGCTCGGGCGTCGCGTCTTCCATCATCGACACCGCCATGCGCAGCCGCGCGAGCGGCGAGCGCAACTCGTGGCTGGCGTTCGCGAGCAGCGACTGGTGCGAGCGCACCAGCGCCTCGATGCGCTCGGCCGCGAAGTTGAAGCTGGCCGCCACCGCCGCGACCTCGTCGCGCCCCGACACCTCGACGCGGTGGTGCAGTTCACCGGCGCCGAACTGCTCGACGCCGCGCTTCAGCGCCTGCAGCCGCCGCGTCAACCGCCGCACCACCGGCCACGCGCCGGCGGCCACCGCGACGAACAGCAGCACCAGCACGACGATCGTGCCGACGCCGCGCTGCCAGGTGGGCGGCACGAACGGCAGGTTGGGCGGCAACGGACCGAACTCGCCTCGGCCTTCGGGCGGCGGGCGCCGCAGGCCGGGCCGCAGCACCCACAGCGTGCGGCCGTCCTCGAGGTGGATCTGGAAGCTGCGCGTCTGGCCTTCGCCCTGGCGCAGCACGAACGAATCGGACGCCGAGATGCGGTCGCCGTTCGGATCGTCGAGCGCGAGCGGCAGCCGCAGCCGCTGCGACCACTCGCGCAGCGCCTGGGCCTGGTCCTCGTGCGGCGCTTCGGCGCCCGGCAGCGAGCGCTGGATCAGGTCGCCCCACGCGGCCATGCGTTCGGACAGCACGGAGTCGGCGCGGATGCGTTCGTCTTCCATGTGGCGCTGGAACAGCCAGGCCGAACCGGACGCGAACAGCAGCAGCACCGCCACGACGGTGAGGTAGATCCGAAGGGTCAGCGTGCGCATCGCGGCCTCAGCGCGCGGAGATCGTCGGCATCATCAGTCGGCACCCTCCGCGTCCTGCTTCTTCGCGAACACGTAGCCGGCGCCCCGCACCGTGAGCACGCGGCGCGGGTTTTTCGGGTCGTCCTCGATCACCGCGCGGATGCGCGAGATGTGCACGTCGATCGAGCGGTCGAAGGCCTCGAGCGGATGGCCCTTCAGCAGGTCCATGATCTGGTCGCGCGACAGCACGCGGCCGGAACTCTGCGCCAGCACGACCAGCAGGTCGAACTGGTGGCTGGTGAGGTCGCAGGCCACGCCGCCGAGGCGGGCGACGCGCTCGCCGAGGTCGATCTCGAGGCGGCCGAAGCGCAGCACCTCGTCGGGCGAGGTTGGCGGGGTCGCGCGGCGCAGCAGCGCCTTCACGCGCGCCAGCAGCTCGCGCGGCTCGAAGGGCTTGGGCAGGTAGTCGTCGGCACCGAGTTCGAGGCCGACGATGCGGTCCATCGGCTCGCCGCGGGCGGTCAGCATCAGCAGCGGCAACTGGCGGGTGCGCGGGTTGGCGCGCAGCTCGCGGCACAGGTCGAGCCCGTCGCCGTCGGGCAGCATCAGGTCGAGCACCAGCGCGTCGTAGCCGGCACCGGCCAGGCGCTCGCGGCCGGCGGCCAGCGAGCCGGCGGTTTCCACCTCGAAGCCGGAGCCGCGCAGGTAGTCGCCCACCATCGCGGACAGGCGGGCATCGTCATCGATCAGCAACACGCGGGATGTCATGGGTCGGTCAGCCTCCAAGGCCGAAAGGCCCGCGGCATCGGGCCGCGGGCCACTGGAAGTGGCAGGTCGCAATGAGATCACAACTTGCGGCTCGTGATGGCCCGGAGAATCACTTCGGGGGCTGTGCGGGCTTGTCGCGCTGCGCGCGCTGCATGCGGTCGCGCATCTGGTCTTCGCGCATCTTCATGCGCTGGGCCAGCTTGGTCCGCTGCTCGGGCGTCAGCACCTTGGCCACGTCGACCAGGCCTTGCGTGACGCGGCGGCTGGCCTGGTCATGCTGGGCTTCGGCCTGCTGGCGCAGCGACTCGACGGCGGCGGTGTCGATGGTCGGCGCGGCGAGCAACTGCAGGCCCTTGTCGTGCAGCCCCCTGGCGGCATCGTGCTGGGTCTTCAGGTCGGCGGCCGCGGCCTGCACGATCTGCTTGATCTGGGCGCGCTGAGCATCGCTGGCGCCGACGCCGTCGAGCATCCGGTCGACCATGCGGTTCAGTTGCTCGGGCCGGCCCATGAACATGCCGGGGCCGCCCATGCCGGTGTGGTGCATGCGGGGGCCATGGCCGAAGCCGGGAGCCGGCGGTTCGTTCTGGGCCCAGGCCGAGAGGGCCAGCGTGCCGGCCACGGCCAGCAGCATGCCGCCCAGCAGGCGCTTGATGCCGCGCGGTTTGTCGTGCGGCAGCGCGTCGAAAGTGCTCACGTCGCTCATCGTCTTTCTCCAACAAGACCCGGGGAGGCGGGTCGATGGATGAATGCTCGCGGGCAGCAGTGAAGCGGGATTGGCTGGGGGGTAAAGATCTGTGAATGGCAGGGGCTGTTTTTTTATACAGTATGATGGCGCAGCAGTTGCCACTGCCAACTTGATCTCGCCAGCGGTCCCCTCCAGGGCCGCTGGCTTTTTTTTGGTCAGCTGGCTGCGGACTTCGAGGCCACCAGCACCGGCTCGGCACGCCAGGCCTGCGGGAACAGGCGCTTCAGGTCGTCGAGCTTGGGCAGGTCGTTGAAGACGATGTAGGGCTGCCGCGGGTTGCGGGCGAGGTAATCCTGGTGGTAGGCCTCGGCCGGGAAGAAACGGCGACCGGTTTCGATGCGGGTGGCGATCGGCGACTTGAAGGCATGCGCCTTGTCGAGCTGCTCCACGTAGGCGCGCGCGATGCGGGCTTGCTCGTCATCGGCCGGGAAGATCGCCGAGCGGTACTGCGTGCCGGTGTCCGGCCCCTGGCGGTTGAGCTGCGTCGGGTCGTGCGCGACCGAGAAATGGATCTGCAGCAGTTGCGCATAGCTCACTTGCCGGGGGTCGTAGGTGACCTGCACCGCTTCGGCATGGCCGGTGGAGCCGCTGCCGACCGATTCGTAGACCGCAGTGGCGGCCTCGCCGCCCGCGTAGCCGGAGACGGCGTTGGTGACGCCCTTGACGTGCTGGAAGACGGCCTGCACGCCCCAGAAGCAACCGCCGGCGAAGACAGCCGTTTCAGTGGTGGCGGTGGGGCTGGGCCGGGCGGCGCCTGCGGTGAATGCCGGGACCACGCGCGCCTCGCTGCCCATGCCGCCGGCCATCGCGGAAAGGGTCATCACCGCGCCGGTGCCGACCAGCAAGGCGGCCGCGGCGAGCAGGCGGCGGCGGGGTGAGCGGGTGGGGGTGATCATCGAAACGCTCCTGAGGGTCGTGTCGGCCTCTGTCGCATCGAGCCGGGCGGACCTTACACGCGGGTTGCGCCGGGATGGCGGCGGACCGGCTTCGGCGGGAATCGCCACCAGACGGCCACCACCGCCAGACCGAACGCAGAGTACGCCACGGTGAACACCCATGGCGGCGCATCCCAGAACAGCGCGGACTGCAGCCAGTGCTCAATGAAGCCGCCGGAATAAGTCGAAACCTGGGCGCGGGCGCGAAGCCACATCTCGAGCGTCGTCAACGGGCACTCGATGCCGAGCCAGGCTTCCGCGACGACGATGCCGATCGTGGCGAGGTGCAGCAGCCGGAACCAGAGCGAATTCACCGTGCGCCAGCCACGCAGGTTGCCGACGACGATCAGCACCAGTCCGCCGACCACGAACAGCACGATGGCGATGTGCAGGATCAGGACGGCGTTGGCGAGCAGTTGATAGGGCAGATCGAGCATCACTGCCAGTTTGCCCTCAAGGCGCCAGGCCGCTCAAGTGCGCAAGCCGCGTTCGTCACGAAGAGCGGGTGGTGAGCAGGTCTGCCTCGCCCGACCTTCGCCGCAGACCGATCAGCCCCGCCCCCAGCAGCATGGCCATCCAGACCGACGGCTCCGGAACAGCGGAGATCGGCAGGCTGCTGATGCTGCTGCCGATGTCGAAGCTGCCGAACAGGACCTTGCTGGAGTGGTTGAAGATCGTCATCGACAGATGCCCGAAGGAATCGACGCTGTACGCGATGTCGTTTGCCGTGAACTGCCCGCCGTGCCCGCGCGTGCCGTTGCGTGGGTCGTCATAGTGGATGGTGCCGAGCAGATCGAAGTCGAACATGCTGTGGTTGTCACCCGGCGTTTCGTCGGTCTCTCGCCGGTCGAAGTGCAGCGATGCGACGCCCAGCTCGTTGCCCCACATCACCGGAGTGAGGTGGCTTTCGTAGCGGGCTTCCAGTGGTCCCCCACTGTAGGTGTAGCTCAGGGTACCGGCGAGCGTCACCGACGAATGCGGATTGAGAGCGAAGGAGCGCCCCCAGTTCAGGCTGGCGAGGCTCAGGTCGCTGGTGGATACCCCCTGCCACGACATGCCGAGACTGCCTTCGTGGAAGTGCGAGCCCGCGGACATCTCCAGGTCTGGCGCCCATGCAAGCCGGCCCTGGGCCTCACCGAACGGGGCGCCGGCCAGGCCCGCGGCGCCGGCGTCCGTCGATTGGTAGGACGCGACGAGCGCGGGCGCCGAACCTTGCCAGTCGCGGATCAGGGCCATCCTGCTGGAATAGCGGTTGTCGGTGATCCAGTAGCCAGCGGCACCCGAGGCGTCGGCTGCGGCGGCATCGCTTGCGAGCGACGGAAGACCATCGAGCGTGAATTCGACCGATCCGGTGGCCGCGTGCGCAGTCCCGTGAACGGCCACCGCGGCCAGCATTGCGAGAGTTGCGAGCCAGCGCTTCATGTCGTTCATCGTCGCTCCCTTCGGACCTCCGTGGCCCGTCGGGTATTCAAGCGCAACGGCCTGCGCCGCGCAATGAAAGGGCCCTGCCGCGTTGCGGTCTCGCGGCACCGTCACGCTGGCAGTGCTCCGCACGACGTGATCGCCCGCGGACCCGGCAGCGACGCCGGCAATCCGAACCACGGCAACACGCTGCCGTCGAACCGGCTCATCGCGCTGATGCGTTCGCCGTGGAGCGTGAGCACCACCAATCCCACCCCGGGGAACGGACCGTCGCTCGTGCGCAGGTAGGCGCCAAAAGCCGGCTGGCCATTGGCGCGCGTGGGCACCAGCGCGAAGCGGCGGTTCGCACGGAAGACCAGCAGGAAGAAGCGCGCGACGATCTCGCGGCCGCGGTATTCGAGTGGCATCGGCGGCATCGACATGAAGACGTCGTCGGTGAGCAGCGCGACCAGCGCATCGAGGTCGCCGGCCCCATACGCCTCGGCGAACTTCGCGACGATGGCGGCCTCGGCGCGTGATACCTCGCCGACAGGCGCCGCGTGCTCCGCATTCGGCACCCACCGCCGCTGCAAACCGGCACGCGCCCGCTTCAATGCGCTGTTGGCCGATTCGACAGTCGACTCCAGCATGCTCGCCACTTCACTCGCATGGAAGCCGAGCACGTCGCGCAGGATCAATACCGCGAGCTGGCGCGGCGGCAACACCTGCAGCGCCGCGACGAAGGCCAGCGAGATCGACTGCGCCTGCTCGTAGCGCGCCTCGGGGCCGATCGGCACGGCGATGGCCGCATCGAGCATCGCATCGGGATAGGGCTCCAGCCAGGCGACCTCGTCCAGCTGCGTCGGCTCGGGGAGGTGGCGGACATGGCCACACTGATGGCGTCTGACCGCGCCAGCGGCATGACGGGCACCACCGTGAACCTGACGATGGGCAGCCTGGACGACTAGCCGGCGGTGCGGCGGGCGCCGCTGCTGCGCCAGCGCCTGGCATACGGCAGCGCGAACATGTAGAGGCCGCTGAACAGCAGCAGGAACAGCGGGAGCAGCGGCGAGTAGGTCAGCCACGCGGGGGGCTCGCCACGAGCTCGCACGACGAAGTTGGCGACGACGGTCAGCGTGAAGACCATCGACAGCCAGCGGTGCGACTGGCGGATCCAGTGGCTCCACCTTGAAGCGAGCTCTGCACGGCGATTCGTGAGTTCGATACCTTGGCACATGGGATCTCCTTGGGTTGGGATCCGCCTTTGTATCGTTCACCGTCAGCCGGCGCTTCTCCGAAACTGCGGAAGGGGCTCACTCCGGCAAGCCCCAGTCGAACCGATACGAGTGCGCCCCGCCCTCGCCGATCACGACCTCCATGCGCCCCGTGAGCCCGGCCAGCGCACCGGTGCCCGAACCCGGCACGACGGTGATGGACTGCTGCGGCACGCCGGCGGCCATCGTCGAGCTGTGCTGCAGCACGAAGCTGCCCTCGCGGCCGGCGAGTGTGCCGCGCACGAGTTCCAGCGCGACGTAGCCGCCCGAGGTCTTGGCGGCGTCGCGCCATGAAAGCATCTCTCCCTGGCTCATGGCCTCCAGCTCGCCATGGAATCGCTTGTCGAGCGACATGCGGCCGAGGCCCGCAGGCGCGGCCACGTCGCTGAGCGGCTGCGGTGCGAGGGCCACGTCGAAGGGGCCGGTGGAATGGCGTGAACTCATGGTGATCTCCTGTCGATGGGGGCGAAGACGCGTTGGAGGGACATGGCATCATCGTCCGCACTTGGCGATACCCGCATTGGAATGCCCTCTCCCGCGCTGCCGATTGGAAAAACGCGACGACCGGTCGCGCCGCAGGCGCGCGGCGTGCTGCACCGTGTCGCCGAAGGCGCCTTCACGCACGAGCGGGCCGCGCCGTCGCCGGGGCTCGCAGACACCATCGAGCACTTCTGGCGCGTGCGCTGGCGCCTGGCCGGCCGGCCTGCGCAGGTGCAGGAGACACTGCCGCACCCCAACGTGCACATCGTCATCGAGCCCGGCCGCATGGCCGCGCACGGCGTTCACACCGGGCGCTGGTCGACCTCGATGGAGGGCGACTCGCAAGCCTTCGGCATCAAGTTCCGACCCGGCGCGTTTCGCGGCATCCTGCGCCGCCCGGTGTCCGAGCTCGCCGACCGCCACCTGCCGCTCGCGGAGCTGTTCGGCGACGCTGCGCGGATGCTGGTCGACGTGCTCGGGCACGAGGACATGGGCGACGCCATCGAGGTGGCGGAGCGCTTCCTCGCACCGCGCGTGCCTGCGCCCGATCCGCAGGCGCTGCTGGCGGCACGGATCGTCGACTCGATCGTCGACGACCGCGAGCTCGTCGCGGCAGCCGAGCTCGCCAGACGGCACGGCCTGACGTTGCGCGCGCTGCAGCGGCTGTTCGCCGAGTATGTGGGGGTCGGCCCCAAATGGGTGATCCAGCGCTACCGGTTGCACGAGGCCGTTGCCCGGGTGCAGGCCGGCGAGCCGGTCTCGTGGGCCGCGCTGGCACAGGACCTCGGCTACTTCGACCAGGCGCATTTCATTGCGGATTTCCGCAGGCTCGTCGGGCGGACGCCTGGGGACTACGCGGCGGCGGCAAAGAGGTAGTGCTCGCCGCGCGACAAGGCGTTCAATGACGGCCTGTCAGCGACTGGCCCACACGTGGTGGTGGCGCGCAAAGCGTTCGGCTTCGTCGAGGGACCACAACCGCCCCTCGCTCCACGCGAGGTCGAACGCCAGGTCATCCTTCAAGGCATCGCGCGCCCCGCTCAGCCTGCGCTGGTAACGCGTCGAGTCCGGCCGTTCAAGACGTCGCTCCTCCCGGTGGCGCGCAACGCAACCCCAGACGCGCCCGGCGTCGGCTGCGCCGTCGTGAGCGACCAGCAGGGCCGCAAAGGCATCCAGCCAGTACAGCAATTCGTTGTCGTGTGCCCCTGGCAGACAGTCCAACGCTTCACGCAGGTGGGAGGTGGCGACCACGACCTCCCCCAGTTCCTGCGAGATCATGGCAATGCTCATCAGTGCCGCACAGGTCCCTTGGCGATCTCCGAACTCGCGATAGCCCGGGAGACTCTTGCGCCAGGTCGCGCGGGAGCGCTCATGATCGCCGCGCGAGTACATCAACGCGGCCGTGTAGGCATGCGCGGCCGCCGTGACCCACCCGCCGATGTCGCGGCCGAGCGCCAGACATTCCTGCAGCGACTTCTCTGCCGCGTCGTAGTCGCCCGCGATCCTCGCCATCTCCGCGGAATAGAGAAGAGCCTCCGCGGCGTTGCGCCAGTCGCACAGCTCTCGCGAGATCGGCAACGCCTCCGCGCAGGCCTGGCGCGCCGCTTCCGCGTTCCCGCCGTACCACTCGACCTCGGCCAGGCATACCAGTGATCGGGCAGCTCGCCGACGATCGCCCAGCTGTTTCCAGAGTTGCACCGCCTCGCGCAGTCGAGCGGCCGCCGTGGCCTGGTCGCTGTAGACGCCGAGCAGCGTGCCCGTGGTGTGCAATGCCAACGCGCGGATCTCGCCCTGTTGGCCGTCGAACGACGGCGGCTGCAATCGCGACAGCCACGCCAGCCCTTCGCCGCAGAGACCGCGGACCCGCCAGAAATTCTCGAGCAGTGCAGCCAGCCGCAGCCCGTCCATCGACCGTGCGGGCTCGCTCTCGCACCATGCCAGCGCGACACGCAGATTGCCGTGTTCGGCATCGAGGCGGCGCAGCACGTCCTGGAGCACGGAGTCCTGCGCGGCATCCAGGCCCATCGCGAGGTCGAGGACACACGCCGTGAGACGGCCGTGGACGGCATCCACTTCTCCACGGAGGCGCAGGTGATGCTTCGCATACTCGCGCACCGTCTCGAGCATCCGGAAGCGGGTGCTCTCGCTCGTCACGTCGGCGACGATCAGGTTCTTGTCCACCAGCGAACCCAGCAGGCCGGGGACGTCATCGACGTCGATGCCCGACCCGCCACACACCCGCTCGGCGCCTTCCAGCGTCCAGCCGCCGGCAAACACCGATGCCCGGCGCAGCACGACCCGCTCGGGTTCGCTCAGCAGGTCGTGGCTCCAGTCGATCAGCGCGCGAAGCGTGCGGTGGCGCGGCAGCGCCGTGCGCAGCCCTCCCGTGAGCAGCGTGAAACGACTGGCAAGGCGCGCATCGAGCGCATCGAGCGACATGATGCGCAGCTGAGGTGCCGCCAGCTCCAGCGCCAACGCGATGCCGTCCAGTTGCCGGCAGATCGACGCCAGCGCCTGTGCATGCATCTGCGTCGGATTGAAGTCCTGGCGCAGCAGGCGTGCGCGATCGATGAACAGCCGCACGGCCTCGCAGGCCAGGATGTCTCGAACGTCGTCGCTGGCGGGAAGCGACAGCGACGGCACGAGGTAGGTCAGCTCGCCGTCGACCCGCAACCGCTCCCGGCTGGTTGCCACCACCACCAGGCTCGGGCAGCGGCGCAGCAGCGCGTCCACGAGCGTCGCGCACGTTTCCAGCACGTGTTCTGCGTTGTCGAGCACGAGAACGACCCGCCGCGGCTTCAGCCACTCGATGATCGTCTCGACGATGCTCTGGCCCGGCACCACCGCGATGTCGAGGGCCTTGGCCACCGCCTGCTCGACCAGCGTCGGATCGCCGAGCGGCGCCAGTTCGACGAGCCGCACGCCGCCCGGATACGCGTCGAACGCCGTGCCGGCCACCTGCAGCGCAAGCCGCGACTTGCCGCAGCCCCCGGGACCCGTCAACGTCAGCAGGCGCGTGGTCTCCAGGTGCAGCCGGATCTCCGAGATCTCCTTCTCGCGGCCGATGAAGGTCGTCAAGGCCTGCGGCAGCAGGTTGTCCGGCGGCGCACTCGCCGCCGCGGGCTCGCCGACCGTGCGCACGGGAACTGCAAACCGGTAGCCCTGGCCGCTGACGGTCTCGATGGCCTCCCGGCCGACGATCTTTCGCAGCGACGAGATCTGCGCCTGCAGGGAGTTCTCTTCAACGACCACGCCGTCCCACACGCGGGCCAGCAAATCGCGCTTGGTGACCAGGTGCCCGGCGCGCTCGAGCATCACGACGAGGACATCGAACGCCTGCCCGCCGAGGTGGACAGGCACCCCGTCCGCTCGCAGGCACCGCTCGGCGGGCTGCACATCGAAGCGGCCGAAGCGATAGCGGATCGATGCAGTCGCACTGCCCATCGGAGCGAAGCGGAGGGTGCCGGATGCCGCAGTGTATGCGGGCCACCGCACCGGGCCGACCGGATCCTGGTCGATCGAATCAGGAAACCTTCAGGATGGTTTCAGCCCGGGGTTCGCCGCGCGCCAAAACAATCCTCACACGCTCATCGAGAGCGATCCACAGGACTGACGATGCCGCTGCAGCTCTCCCACCGTTCGCGCGAACTCGAAGCGATGGCGCCGTTCCGTCGTTCGCCCGATGTCCACGAGCCGCAGGACGCCGTCGTCACCGGCACGGTGCCCGCCTGGCTGCAGGGCGACCTGCTGCGCACCTGCCCGGCCGTGTTCGCCCAGGGCAGCTGGCAGGCGCGCCACTGGTTCGACGGCCTCGGCCAGATCTACGCATTCCGCATCGGCGCCTCGGCGGTGCAGTTCCAGTCGCGCCTGCTCGACAGCGAGGCCGCCCGCGAGATCGCCGCCGGCCGGGCACAGCTGTCGTCGTTCGGCACGCCGACGGGTCGCACGCCCTGGCAACGGCTGCTGCAGCCGGTGCAACGCAGCACCGACAACACCAACGTCAACATCGTGCAGATGGGCGACGAGCTCGTCGCCCTCACCGAGGGGGCACGGCAACTGCGCATCGACGCCGCATCGCTGCGCTCGCTGGGCGTTCGGCCGTATGCGCGCGACGGACTCGACGGCTGCGTGATGGGCGCCCACCCGCACCGCGACTTCGCGCGCGGGCAGGTCGTCAACCTGGCGACCACCTTCGGCGCCGGCGGCGGCGTCGTCTCGGTCTACCAGCACGACGACCGTGAGCGCGTGCGCCGAGTGGTCGGATCGTGGCAGACCGACCGCGTGCCCTACATGCACTCGTTCGGGCTCACGCCGTCGCGCGTGGTGCTGGTCGCGCACCCGTTCGCGGTGCGGCCGCGGTCCATGCTGTGGTCCAACCGAGGCTACATCGACCACTTCGAGTGGCGCCCGCAGGACGGCACGCGGTTGATCGTGATGGACCGCGCGAGCGGGAAGGCGACGGAGCATGAGGCCGACGCGATGTTCGTGTTCCACACCGTCAACGCCTTCGAGCGAGGCGGCGACACGGTGCTCGACGCGCTGGCCTACCCGAACGCCACGATCATGGACGACCTGCGTGTCGCGCGCATGGCCGAACGGCTGCCGGACCTCAGGCCGCGGCTGGTGCGGATCACGATGCGCAGCGGCCGACCGCGTGCCGATGTCCAGGCGCTCGGCGACGCGGGTTTCGAGTTCCCCAGCATCCACTACCGCATGTCCAGTGGCAGCGACTACCGCTACGCCTGGGGGGCGGCCGACGGCCCGCAGGCCGAAGGCGGCTACGCGTCGTCCATCGTCAAGGTGGACGTGCGCAGCGGCAAGAGCCGGGCCTTCAGCGATGGCGAACGCATCTACGGCGAGCCGGTCTTCGTCGCCCGTCCGGGCGGCGTTGACGAGGACGACGGCGTGCTGCTCGCGGTGGGCTGCAGCCAGCGGACACCGGCGTCGGCGCTGGCGATCCTGGATGCCCGCGACATGACGCTGCGGGCCCGCGTCGACGTGCCGGCTGCGATCCCGCTGGGCTTCCACGGCTCCTTCATCCGCGGATCCGAACAAGGAGGCAGGCCATGAGGCGCCTGCCGACGGCCCGCATGCTGGCAGCCGCGGTGGCAGTGATCGCCACGGCCGCCGTGGCCTATCTCTGCCTGTGGCCGGTGCCCGCCGAGCCGGTGGCCTGGGCTGCGCCCCGACCGCCCGGCTACGTGGGGCCGCACGCCGCGAACACGCGCCTGGCGCAGCTGCACAGAATCGACATCGGCAGCGAGTTCGGCCCCGAGCACATCGCCTTCGGCCCCGACGGCAAGCTCTACGCCGCGATGACCAGCGGCACGCTGCTGCGCATGGACGCCGACGGCAGCCGGCGCGAGGTGCTGGCCAGCACCGGCGGACGGGTGCTGGGCTTCGACTTCGATGCGCAGGGCCGCATGCTGGCCGCCGATGCGATGAAGGGACTGCTCGCCATCGGCGTCGACGGCAAGGTGGAGCTGCTCGCCGACAGCGTGGGCCCGGGCGACCCGATCCGCTATGCCAACTCGGTGGTCGTGGCGCCGGACGGCACGGTGTACTTCACCGACGCCTCGGCGCGCTTCGCACCATCGCGCTGGGGTGGCACCTACGAGGCCAGCGTGCTCGACATCATCGAGCAGGCCGCCACCGGCCGCGTGCTGGCGCACGACCCGGTCGCGCACGGTACCCGCGTGGTGGCACAGGGCTTCTCGTTCGCCAACGGCATCGCGCTGTCGGCCGACGGGCACTCGCTGTTCGTCGCCGAGACCGGCCGCTACCGGGTCTGGAAGCTCGATGCGGCGGCGCGCGGCATCGACGTGCGGCACGCCACGCCACAGGCCCGCGTGCTGCTGGACAACCTGCCGGGCTATCCCGACAACCTGATGCGCGGCCGCGGCGGCCGCATCTGGGTGGGCTTGTTCAAACCGCGCAACCCGGCCGCCGACAGCCTGGCCGAGCGGCCGTTCCTGCGCAAGGTGCTGCTGCGACTGCCGCGCGCGTGGCTGCCGCTCGGCAAGCCCCATGGCCATGTCTTCGCGATCGACGAGGACGGGCGCGTCGTCGAAGACCTGCAGGACCCCGACGGAACCTATCCGGAAACCACCGGCGCCACCGAGACCGCGCAGCGTCTCTACATCCACAGCCTGCACGCGCCGGCCATCGGCTGGCTCGCGCGCTGACGCAGGTTTCACCACCACGAGGGAGCCTTGACTTGAAGAACCCCATCCATCTGCTGCGCCTGCTGGCACTGCTCGGTGCCGCACTGCTGGCGGGAGCCTGCGCTCCTGCCGCCGCTCAACAACCCCTGGAGAAAGCCAAAGTGAAAAACGTCGTCCTCGTTCATGGTGCCTGGGCCGATGGCTCGGGCTGGCAACGCGTGCACGAATTGCTGCAGGCCAAGGGCTATGCCGTCAGCATCGTGCAGAACCCGCTCACCTCGCTGGCGGCGGACGTGGCCGCGGTGCAGCGCGTGCTGGCGCGGCAGAACGGGCCCGCGCTGCTGGTGGGTCATTCCTACGCCGGCGCGGTGATCACCGAAGCCGGCAACGCGCCGAACGTGGCGGGGCTCGTCTACGTGGCGGCCTTCGTGCCGGATGCGGGAGAGTCGGTGTCATCGCTGCTCGAAGGCGGCGCCTCGCCCCCGGTGCAGCCCTCGGCAGACGGCTACCTCTTCTTCGACGCCGCCATCTTCCCGCAGGCTTTTGCGCAAGACCTGCCGCCGGCGCACGGTGCCTTCCTGGCAGCGGCCCAGATACCTCCGGCGGCGGCCGCGTTCGAGGCCAAGGTGTCGCAACCCGCCTGGAAGACGCACCGCAGCTGGTACGTGCTGGCCACCGAAGACCGCATCATCCCGCCGCCCGCGCAACGCAAGATGGCCGGCCGCGCGAAAGCCTCGATCAAGGAGGTGCGGGCCAGCCACGCCGCCTACATCTCGCAGCCCGATGCGGTGGCCCAGGCCATCGACGAGGCGGCACGGGCATCGGCTCAATGAGGCCGAACCCGCCACCAGGAGGTCAACATGAAGAGACTCGGACGCTCTGAGCGCAAGCGCGGCTTGCGCATTCATTCGGTCGTCTTCGTGCTGAGCATGGCACTGATGCTCGGCATCAACCTCTGGACCGGCGCGCCCTACTGGGTGGCGTACGTGCTGGCGGGCTGGGGCATCGGCGTGCTGGCGCATGGGTGGTTCGTCATCGGGCCCGGCGCCCGCGATGCCGGCGCCGGCTGATCAACCGCCCAGGAGAACCATCATGTTCAACGAAGCCTACGAACCGCAGTGCCGGCTGGCGAAGGCGCATTGCACCGATGCGCGCCAACTCAAGCGAAGGAGGCTGACGCTGCTGGCGCTGGCGCTCGGAACGTTCTGCATCGGGACCTCCGAATTTGCCAGCATGGGCATGCTTCAGCTGTTTGCAGCCAGCCTGGGCCTGGATCTCTCGACCGCGACGCATGCCGTCGAGGCCTATGCCCTCGGTGTCGTGCTCGGTGGCCCTGCGGTGACGATCCTGGCCGCGAAGCTGAACCGCAAGAGCCTGCTGCTGGCCTTGATGGCGGTGTTCGTTCTCGGCAACGTGCTGTCGGCCGTGGCGACCGGGTTGGGCAGCTTCACGCTCGCGCGCTTCGTGAGCGGGATCCCGCAAGGCGCGTACTTCGGTGCGGGAGCGGTGGTCGCCTCGTACATCGTCGGGCCCGGCCAGGGCGGGCGGGCGTTTGCGCTGGTGATGACGGGGCTGACGGTGGCCACCATCGTCGGCTCGCCGCTGGCCACGCTGCTGGGGCAGTCGCTCGGCTGGCGCAATGCCTACCTGGCAGTCTCGGCGCTGGGCGTGCTGTCATTCATCGCCCTGTGGCTGTGCGTGCCACGCTCCGCCGCGCTCGACGGCGGGCCGGTGCTGCAGGAACTGCGAGCCTTGAACCGCGCATCCGTCTGGGCGATGGTGGCCGTGGCGGCCCTCGGCGTGGCCAGCATCTTTGCCGTCTATACCTTCATCGGGCCATTGGTGACGGACGGTGCTGGGTTGAGCGCGACATGGATCCCGATCGCCCTGGGCCTCTTCGGCATCGGCATGACGATGGGCAACGTGATCGGCGGTTGGCTCGCCGACCGCCATCCTTCGCAAGGGTTGGTGGCCGGCTTCGGCAGCGCGCTGGTCGCCCTGGCGCTCCTGGCGGTGGGTGGCCGCACCACCTGGGTCCTGATGGTGGGCCTGCTGGCCGTGGGCGCCACGATGATGGTGGCGATCCCCACCATCCAGGTCCGGCTCACGCGGGCGGCGCCAGATGCGCCGACGCTGATGGGCGCGATGAACCTGGCGGCGCTGAATGTGGCGAACGCGATCGGCGCATGGGCAGGCGGTCAGGCCATCGCGCAAGGGTATGGCTTGCTCTCCGCGGCGTGGGCAGGATTCGCGCTGACCCTGGCGGGGCTCGCGCTGTTCCTGCTGGTGTCGCGCAAGCCGCTCGATGGCCGCCGTGCACGCGAGCTTTCTCCACTCTAGGCCGTGGTGCGGTGGGCGCCGGTGCGGCGCGAGTAGAGTGCTGCCCCACACACGTCAGGAGAATCCATGTTTGACCACGTCAAGTTCGGAGCCAGCGACTACGCGGCGAGCAAAGCGTTCTTCGTCAAGGCACTCGAACCGCTCGGCGTCACCATTGCCTCGGAGGGCACGCCGGCCTACGGCGTCGAACTCTGCGCAAAGGGCAGCAACGCGTCGTTGTGCATCTGCCAGACCGACGAGAAGCCGGCGCATCTCCACCTGGCGTTCGTGGCCGAGACTCGCCAGCAGGTCGACGCCTTCTATCGCGCGGCGCTGGAGGCGGGTGGCACCGACAATGGTCCGCCCGGGCTGCGCCCGAAGTACCACGCGAACTACTACGCCGCTTTCGTCCTGGGTCCGGACGGGCACAACATCGAAGCGGTGTGCCACGCCCCCGGGGCCTGAACCTTGCCTGCCAACGACATGACTTCGATCTTTCTGATTCGCCATGCCGCCTACGACGAAGGCCAGGTCGATGGCGTGGGCCCACGCGTCGACCTCGGGCTGTCGGACAAAGGGAAGCTGCAGGCGCAAGCGCTGGCCGACAGGCTCCGGGTGAGCCAGGAAATCAAGGCCGACGTGCTCTATGCCAGCACCCTGCCCAGGGCTCGGCAGACTGCGGCGTTGCTGGCCCCGGCGCTCGGCCTGTCGGCGACGTTGGAAGAAGACCTGGCGGAATGGCGAAGCGGTGATGGGGACATGGATGAAGCCGAGTTCATCGCCACATGGCAGGGCCTGGGAGATCGAGACCGGCTGTTCCACCGCTTCGTTGATGGCTGCGAAACGGCCATCGAGTTCAGTGCTCGCGTGCAGTCGGCATTGCATGCCATCGTCAAGAAACACGTGGGGCAAACCGCCGTGCTGGTGGTGCACGGTGGCGTGATGCAGGTGGCCTTCCAGTACTTCTTCGGGTACGGAGACGCCGCCTTTCGGCGCGCCTACCCGGCTGCCGGCTACACCTCGATCACCCACTGGAACCTGCCGATGAACACGAGCAAGTGGGTCCTCGAATCGTCGAACGACACGCATCATCTGAAGGGTGCTTGAAGGCACGCCATGCCGAACCGTCTTGCCTCTTGCAGTTGCGGCCAGCTGACCGCCCAGGTCGATGGCGATCCGGTTCGCATCTCGATTTGTCATTGCCTGGCTTGTCAACGCCGAACCGGCAGCGTGTTCGGGCAGCAAGCCCGGTTCCATCGCGAGCATGTCTCACTTGCCGGCGTGTCCACCGAATTCGTCCGCGTGGGAGACGAAGGCTCACGCGTCAGGTTTCACTTCTGCCCGCACTGCGGATCGACGGTCTATTACGAGCTCGAAGGGTTGGAAGCGTTCCTGGCCATTCCTGTCGGGGCATTCGCTGATCCAGGCTTTCCGCCGCCGAGTGTGTCGGTTTACGAGGAGCGGATGCACGGCTGGGTGGTTCCGCCGGTGGATGCTGAGCACTATCCCTGAGCCGTCTGCGCGGAGCCCTTCAGGCGAAGGACGAGACGTCCCGCCATCACCACGTGAATTTGCAGGCCTTCATGCCGACGAGGAGTGCTTTCGTGTCCTCGATGAGCTGCTCTTGCGAGCATCTTCCCCCGCCGTACTTCGTGCACAACCGGACGGCCGTCGCGAGAAGCTCTGACGAGTAACTCGTCAGTCCCTGGTGTCTGGCGACCGAAGAAAGCATCGCGTACGACGACCCGATGATGTTGCCGGTCGTGGACGGGAAGTGAGGCGTCAGGCTTGCCGCGTTGACCTCAGCCAATGCGATCGTGCGCCACAGCGACTCTTCGACCGTCTTGTCGTTGCCAGTGGCGCATGCGGCGCCGAGCGGATGGCCTTGGTCGGTCATTGCCTGCACGTGGCGTTCGCGAACTCGCTGAAGCTGCCACTGTTGGCCGAGGAGAAAACTCGTGACAGCCACCAAGGCGATGGCGGCGAGGAACAGGATTGTCGATGTCGATCGAGTCATGAAAACCGAGTGTGGAGCTGGTCGGCGGCACGGTGGCTGGTACTTGAAGGATTCAGCGCTAGATTGGTTGGAGCCGCGGCTTTCGGGAGGGTGTCTTCCGAATTTTCTTCGGAAGTGCTCTCCAATGCTTGCTCTCCGAACTGTCCATGTCGCCCGCTACCCCCATCCATTCCCCCAGATGCCGAGCGCAGCAGGTGGAAGGCCGGGCCTGAGCACAGCGACTGGGCGAGGGTTACGTGCCACTGGCCTCGATTGCGAGGCTCCCGCCATTGAGCCGAAGTTCGCAACCGTCGAGATTGGGTCCGTCTGGCACCAGGGCGAGCTGGAAAGTCAGGCCATCAAGTTCAATGGTCGGAACGCCGTGTGAACCAATCACCGCGAGATCGGCGACGGCCACGACCCACCCTTTCGGTCCCCTCTCCCATATGGCCTCCCCACTAGGGCCGCGAGAGAGCTCCGCAGAGCCTTTGTCCCAAGCCACGAGGACAACGGGCTCGGCCATTGCTTCTGCCTCAATCATCTGGCGAATGTGAGCGAGCGCTTGTGGTGCGACTGTCAGTGTGGTCATGCGATCTTTATACAACCCCCCTAGGGATGCCTCATAACTAGAAAGCGAACGGGGTTCGAATTACCCTTGATCGAGGTTCCCCAGGGAGGACCCAACAGGGGGGTGGGGGCCGTCGGGAAATTGCCCGCTCTACTCTCTTGGCTGCGGACACTGAGGACAGGCATCGAATCGGCCGCCAGCCCGCATGGATGCTTGGTTTGCGCGTCCTCATAGTGCCTGCGGACATCTGCCTTACGGCTGAGGACGGGGAGGACAGGCAGCGGATGAGATCGGTGCACGTGTGCTTTGGTCTACCGCTCGTTGTCTACGTTTCATTTTCTTCTGCGGACACTGAGGACAAGGGGCCGGATCGCCCGCAAACCCGCATGAATGCTTGGCTTCCACGTCCTCAGAGCGTCTGCGGACAATCGGCCGGCGACTGAGGACAACGAGGACAGCAGCCATCGCAGAGGACTCCATGAATCGGTTCATAGCTTTTCACTGGAGCCCTGCAACCCGTCCAAAATCAAGCACGTAGAGCAATCCGCAGCGCGAAAGGAGCTGCCGCCCCGCCCTTCTGCGGCCGGGTAGAACGTGGCTTACAAATGCGGGCGGCTGCGACAGAATGGCTCGACAAACAGCGACCACGCGCGGTCCACCTCGACCAGTCCATCTGCGTGTGCGCCCCAATCATCCACGAGGCCCACATGACGCTCCCAGATCTGTATCAGCATCAGCTATTCAAAGAAGTGGTGGCGGACAGCGTTGCCATTCATTCCTCGCTCGGCATGAAGCTTACGGATGAGATCGACGAGAGCAGAACGCTTGACGAGCTGCAGTTCTATGTCTTGCGAGTTGGTTTTTCCCTCTCTCACGCTGCTTCGTGGATCGAACAGCTCCATCACGCAGTGCACTTCATGACGGACTTTCGATACGGCAAGAAGGCATCCAGCGCAGGGGTAACGAGATCCCATCACCTTCTCTACAACATCGAGAACTACTTGATTCGGATGGTCTCGGTGTATGACAGGTGTTTGCAACTTGCGAATGCTGTCTTCCACCTATGCATTTCGGATGAACACGTGAATCACTCCGCCATCGTTAGCAACTTGCACGTCTCACGGACCGACGTGCCGAAGCTGTTGAAGGCGGTTAGAAAGCCCATCAAAGACCAGGAGCAGGAACGACACAAGCTCATTCACCGCCATTCGCAGGACGATCCAGAACTTCGCCGAATACAGCTGCTCTACATGCACACGAAGGAAACCTGGGGAGACGACCGAAAGCTTCCATACGAGGGGCTCGTGCATGTACGAGGTCAACTGGTGAAAAAATTCACTGCCCAACGCACGAAAGAGTATGCAGAGATCAATCGCGAATTGCTTAGCGCGATCGGCCCATACCTGGATGGGCTGCTGACCGAGTACCGACGGCAGAAGGCACGGCTGGAGAAGCTCGTGTAAGGTGGTCACAGCCGAGCATGAAACAGGGAGCCGCTTCTTTCGAAGTCGGCTCCCTGCGGAGATCGATGCGCGCCTCACTGCATTTGCGTGGCGTCCCTGGCGCGCGTTCTGAGGGATGCTTCCGGTCACCGTCTCAGAGGATG
Source organism: Rhizobacter sp. Root1238 (assembly GCF_001425825.1). GTDB lineage: Bacteria > Pseudomonadota > Gammaproteobacteria > Burkholderiales > Burkholderiaceae_C > Rhizobacter. The sequence continues at coordinate 165,314 of NZ_LMDM01000005.1, read as the reverse complement.
TCAGCCATGTTCCCTGGAGTCCGCGTTCGTCCCACCGAACGCTCAGGCCGCGGGCTATGGCCAACTTCTCGCCCGCCGCCTGTCTTGCCTCTTTACTTGCCCGGGTTCTTGTACAGCCCGCGGTAGTCGATCACGCCCACACCGAAGTCCAGCCGGCACTTNCCGAACGCTCAGGCCGCGGGCTATGGCCAACTTCTCGCCCGCCGCCTGTCTTGCCTCTTTACTTGCCCGGGTTCTTGTACAGCCCGCGGTAGTCGATCACGCCCACACCGAAGTCCAGCCGGCACTTGTGCGCCACGGCGTCGCGCTCGAATTCCTCGTTCTCTTCGAGGTACGGACGCGGCTCGCCGGCCAGGTAGGCGCGCACGATGGTGTCGTGCTGGGTCGGGTCGGCGGCGAGATACCACGCCGTCTCGGAGACCTCATCCAGACGCGGATCGGAGACCAGCAGGAGGCGGCGAATCCACTCCGGGTTGCCGGTGTTGTTCGACATGCCCGGGTCGACCAGGCTGGCCAGCAGCTGCTCGGCCTTCGTCTCCAGCGAAACCGGCACGATCAAGAAGCGCGGTTGCGGATCGAAGTAGCCCAGGCCCTTCAGCCCCTTCTGCTTGCGCATGGCGGCCCGTGCAGCGCCCAGCGTTTCGGCGGACAACGCAGCACCGACGGCCGCCAGGTTGCCGTGCTTCTCGTGGAAGAGCGGCATGTCATCACGCAGCCGCGTGCTGCCCGTCAGCTTGGCATACACGCTGTCGGCTTCGAGGCGGCGTGCCGAGGCACCGTAGGCCTGCGGGATGCGCGTGAAGGCGTCCAGGTCGTCATTGATCAGGGCCTGACGCGAGATCTTGACGATCTTGCCGAAGGTCTCGATGCGGAACGATTCGGCCGACTCGGCGAAGCTACCGTAGGTGTAGTCGGCCAGCTCCAGAACCTTGTCCAGGCCCGGCGCCTCGGACAGCGACACCAAGCTCTGCGGCTTGAAGTCCGGCACCTCGCGCTCGGCGGTCCACACCGCGTGCGTGGCCTGCGCATTCTCGTAGCCGGCACGCAGCGCGCGGCCGGTTGTGTTCGCCAGCAGTTCGGGGAAATCCGACGTGCTCATGGCCGCCTTGATGATCTCGTTCTGGCTCTTGCGGTACGTCGGCAGACCTGCCATCGAGAGCACCTTCTCCGCCATCGCGAGCACCGACAGGCGCTGCAGGTCGCGCGAGGCCGGGTGCGGGTTCTCCACCGGCACACCAGCGCGTGCCAGCAGCACGTCCGAGGCAGCAGCCTTGAATTCGTGCATGGTGCTGGGGCCGCTGCTGCTGGAGCCCGCCCACACTTGTTGGCCGCGGTCGTCGACGTACATGGCACCGCCGATCGGGAAGGCACCGGCACCCATGTGGTTCAAGATGCGCTCCCCCGCATCGGCCGGGGTCAGCTTCTTGTTGGATAGGCACTGGATCAACAACTTGCCCATGTCGCCGGCGCTGTCCGGCGCCCGGCGAATTTCTCGCTCGAACATCTCGATGATGCGGCCGGTGTCCGCTTCGTTGCGGATGGAGCCAGCAGCAGCGGGGGCGGCGGCCGAGGCCAGCGGTACCGAATCGGGTGCCCTGGTGACATCGTGTCGGCTTTGGGGAGGCAAGTGCAGATTGACCAGCGCGGGCCTACGCAGCTTGTACTTCTCCGGGATGGAGAAGGCACAGGCACGCGCGTTGGAAGGCCGCTCGTCATAGGAGTCGTCGGCGACCTCGTCGACCAGGCCTGCAGCCTTGGCTTGCTCGGCATCGAACCAGGTTTCCGCATCGAGCCAGGCGCGCAGCTTGTCTTCGGATTGCCCGGTGCGTTGATAGGCCGTGATGAGCGTACCCCGCACCACGTCGAGCGTGTCAGCCGCGCGGCGCAGATCGGCCGCGTTGCCGCTGGTGGTGCTCCACGGGTTGTGGACCATCATCAGGCCGGACGGCGCGATCACGACCTTGCGACCGCCCATGGCGATGACGCTGGCGATGGACAGTGCCCAGCCGGTGATCTCGACCGTCACGTGCGCGGGATGGGCCCGCAGCAGCTCGTAGATCGCGATGCCGTCGTACACGGAGCCGCCTTCCGAGTTGATGCGCACCAGCACCGGCTTGTCGCCGATGAGTTGCAGTTCCTGGCGGATGAAATCCGCAGTCACTTCGGTACCGATTTCGCCAAAGATATGGATCGTTTGCATTGAATTTTTCAGAGGTAGTGTGAGAGCAGTCTCGCGCCCGATCGCCGCGCGGAACAGGCCTGTGCTCGCTGCACAACGTCGTACACACCGCGCGGCGATCGCGGCAATGCAAGGTCGGTCTGCATGGCGCGAAAGAGGTGCACCTTCCAAGCCGGCCAGTCTTCCGGGGGATCCGCTTCCGTGCGCACAGCTCGCCATTCGCGATCAACGAACGTGCGGATCAGCGGCACCAGGCGCAAGCATCGCGACCAGGTCGACAGCGCCGGGTCGAGCGACAACGCAGCAGCCGCTTCCTTCAGATGGTCGTCGCGACGCAAGTGAAGCAACCGCGTCTGCAGCGTGCGCCGGCCCGACGCTGACAAACCCAATGAGGTGTCGAGCGATTCGCCGCGCCGCACGGACGCGACGATGCCATCGGCCCAGGCTCTCGCCGTGTCCGGATCAAGTGGCGCGCCGCCCGTCAGGTGCGCCAGCATGTTGCCGACGAGCTCGGCACCGTCTGCACTCCCCTGTCCCGCATAAGAGGTGGTGTGCATGTCAGTCTCCGAAGATCGATGCTTTGATGCGGTAGCAAGTGCTCGGGCCGATGCCGGGCAGACGTTCCTTGCGATCGAAGCGGCCATGCGGTCCGGTTTCGAGGTGCCCGCGCTGCGCCAGCGTCCGACATACGGCCCGGTAGTCGTACCCGGCGCACATCTCGCTGCGGAACACCTCAGGCAGCACGAAATATTCAATGGACGTGCTTTCCCCATCGGCCGGTTGCATGCGCTCGCCGAACTCGCGTTGATGGTCCGAGTTCGTTCGGATCGCTTTGCCTTCCGCGTCGACCATGCGCCGGAAGCCCGCACGCATCAGGGTGTTCGGCGAATGGTCGTCGGCCCCTCGGTGCCACCACGTGAAGCGGCCCGCACCATGCAGCTCGAGGAATTTGCGTACCTGGCGATGCATCGCGTAGTCCTCGCCATTGCCCGAATGACCACGCGACTCGATCCAGGCATTGAAGCAACGGCTCAACGCGGCGCGGGCCTCGCCCTTGACCCATCCGGTGATGCCCGCCTCCGTGGCCAACTCGCCAGCCGCCGCGACGAGGGCGAAGCGCGCACCGGCGCGTCGCACCTGCTCTGCCGCGCCCTCGGGCACGAAGTCATCCCGATAGGTTCGGATCATGTCCGCCAGGCGAGCAGGCAACTCGGCGTGATGCTTGCACGCCCACTCCAGCCAGGCGTGGCCGGCCTGGCCGTAGGTCTTCGCCGCAGCCGTCACGATGTCGTCAGCCAGTGCAGCCGGCCCGCCATGGCCGTGCAGTTCTTCCAGGCCGCCCATCCCCGCCCCCGCATCGAGCGGGATGTCGAGCATGCGCACTTCCTGCCCGGCACGCGGCGTCTTCGAGGCCGCTTCCATGTGTTGCGCCAAGGACAACTCGCCCGACGACAGGAACAACAGCCGCCACGTGCGCCGCTTGCGTGCCAGGCCGTTGCGCGTGGCGCGCCCCTTCTCCTGGTCGTTGGCGAGCATGTATGCGCATTCCCCGGCGACCTTCGGGTCGAGCTGGCCGAATTCGTCGAGGATCAGCAGGCTGTCGCAGTGCTGGACTGCCGTCGCCTCCAGCGCGTTGTCGGTCGTGCGCCAGCGCTGCATGTAGTTCGGTCGGCCCCACACGCTGGCCGCAATGCGCAGCGCCGTCGTCTTGCCCATGCTGGAGTCGCCGCGCAGGTGGAAGCCACCGCTCTCCATCTCGGCCAGGCGCGTCATCGGGCCGGCGAACGCGCACGACAGCGCGAAGACCAGGCGCGAATTGCCGACGCACTTGGCCGCGATGTTCTCTCGCCATTGCTGCAGCGTGCCCTCGCGCCGGTAGGTGTCCTCCATGCCAGCTTCGCTCTGAAACACGAAGCGCCGGCCATCGGTCTCGCCGACGCAGTCGCTGGGCAGCACGTAGACCCCGCCATGCCAGCCGACGCGGTCCGTACAGGTCACGCGGTCTACGGGCTTGCGCGAGTCGATGTACTGCGCAACCATCGCCCGCGCCTTGTTGCCCGCGGCCATCTGCAAGCCCATGTCCCGTAGCCGGCACGCCCACTCGGTGCTGTCGCCGCCGAGCATGCTGGACGGCATGGCCCATGACTTCGGGTTGCCGTCCGGGTCTGCGAACTGCAGCAAGTAACCCCAGCCGTTCGCATCGTCCGAGCGCGTGCGCGCCGTCACGACCAGGCGCGAGCACAGCCACACCGGCCGCTTCTCGTTGCCTTCCTCGTCGCGCATGAGGAGCCACACGCCGTTGTCGGTGACGCTGAACCGCTCGTTGGCCTCGGGCTCTGCCGGCGGTTTCGCGGCCGCCTTTGTGGCGGGCCTCTCCTCGCTGGACCTGGTCAGGGTGCTTGCCTTCTCGATTGCCGGCGTGGCGGCCTTGCTGGCGCGCTTCCTGGCGGGTTTGTCGGCTGGCACCTCCTGCCGCAACGCGGCATCGATGATGGCCGCCACGGCCGGCAGTCCGGCGTGCACGGCCAGGTCATTGAAGTCGGACCCACCTTCCGGCAAGCCTTCAGGAAACGCCGTCAACGGCGGCAAACCTTCAGCAGCGGCGGAGCGGGCGGCGGCCAAGGCCTTTTCGCGCCCGGGATTCGTGCCAGTGCGAGCAGCCGTCGCCGCATCGTCGTCACCGCACACCAGGATGCGCGCCTTCGGGAAGACCGAGCGCAGCACGCCCGCCACCTGGCCCAGGTTGCCGGCATCGAAGGCAACGGCCACCGGGTGACCCGTCGCCTCGTGCAGGGTCGCCGCGGTCGCGTAGCCCTCGGCCACCAGCAGTGCAGACGCCTGCACACCCGGCTGGCCGATCCAGTGAAGCAGCCCGGACTTGCGCCCGCCTGGCAGATAGCGCTTCTCCGTCTTGCCCTGGCGTTCTTCTTCCTTCGACGGCTTGGCCGGCGCGATGCGCTGCACGTTCATCAGCTCGCCGACCGCATTGCGCATGGGCACCAGCAGCGTGCCGTCGGCCAGGTAGCGCAGACCATGTCCCTGCACGCCCTTGCGCAACAGGTAGGGGCTGTTGCCCTCGGAGCCGGCTTCGCTCCACAAGCGCTGCGCTTCCCGCGCGGCCTGGTCGGCGCGGCGCCGGTACTCCTCCTCCTGCACCGCGCGGGCCTGTGCCCGCTCCTGCGCTTGCGCGTCGACCTGGTCGGGCGTCAGCGCCGGTGCAGCAGCCGCGTCATTCGGGAACGTGAAGCCGCGTTCCTTCGCCAGGCCGAACAGCGTCGCCACCGTGACCTTGCCGGGCTTCTTGGCGCTGCGCCAGGTCGCTTTGTCTTCGGCCTGGTCGGGCTTCGGCCGTTGCTCGGCCCAGGCGAACCAGGCATCAGCGCCGGCATCGCCCAGCCCCTCGTACACCGCGAACGCGATGCGCGCCCGCTCGTCGTGGCCGATGTCGGCCGGGATGCATGCCAGGGCGTCGCGAACCAGGTTCACGTCGACCGCGCGCCTGGTCGTTTGTCGTTGAATCGGGCGTCCAGTCATTGACGTTCGGCCCTCCGGTGCTCGCCGAGCTGGCCGCGCGATGCCGCGATGCGCTCGGCGATCCATCCATCGATCTCGGTGGCGCGCCAGGCCACAGCGCGACCGCCGAGAGACACCGGCGCCGGGAAGGTGCCAGCCTTGATGTTTGCGTACAGCGTCGTATTGCCCAGCCCGATCCGGGCCAGCACCTCGGGCTTCCTCATCAGGCGCTCGCCTGCGGTGCTGGAGAAATGAATTGCTTGGTTGTTCATGTTGCGAATGCGTTGGAGTGATGGCATGGGCGCGCAGTGCTGCGGGCCCGCTTTGGCTCGAACGACTGGTGAATCCGTCGACGCAGTGCCTCATCTGATTTGTGATGGGCTGGCGTGGTCGCACCGGATTGACCGGAATTCATCGAGGTACAGGTGGCATTCGACCGACTTCTCTGTCTCATTTCCAGACTACAAAACGGGAATATTTGCGTGGCAGCAGATGTCACTAGCGGGATGCCGCGAAGTCCGTCGAGATGCAGAGCCATTCGACCAATTCGGCCGTCCAATTTGTAGGGGCGGGAGTAGACAAGTTGCTTTGCCAGGAACAGCAAGCCCAAGAGCAAGAGAGAAGAGAAGAGAGAGTTGTCCTCAATGTCCTCACTTTGTCCTCTCTGATGTCCTCAGTCCCTTCCGGCTCGCAGGCCCAGCATTCATGCGGCTTGCCGCCGTAGTGCCCTGCTTGTCCTCAGTGTCCGCAGCGGATGTGCACGCCGCAGCCTTCGCCCTATAGGCAGGCCTTGTACTGCCTGCGCCGCTCCAGGCCCTCGGTGGTGTGGAAGTCGTAGGCCCAGTCCATGATCCGGCCGCTCTCGCGCTCCAGCATCTCCAGGGAGGCCCGCTCGAAGCGGTTCAACGACTGAAGGTCGGTGTCCGTCATCAATGGCTCCTCGACGGTGTCGGGATTCGCCTCGCGCAGGTGCTGGGTCTCTCGCAGCGAATGCAGCACCTGCAGGCCGGCCGTCATGTCGCCCACCAGCTCGGCGAAGCGCATCACGTCGATGCCAGGGAGCCGCGCCTTCTCCGCTGCGGCCATGTACATCTTTTGGGTTTGAACAACCGGATCCATCAGCACGCCTCCATTGCAGAGGCGCTGTGGCGCAATGCCACCAGGTCGCGGGTCTCGGCCGAGGTCCGGCCGGTTCGGCGCAGGGCTGCGCCGCTATGATTCTCGATAGCCATGGTTCACCTCTGATGTAGGTGGGTTGTGGTCAGGAAGGGCCGGGTGTTACTAGCACCTGGCCTTTCCGCTTTCTATGCCGCCTTGAAGGGCAGCACCTTCGCTCCTCGTCTGAGGAAATCCAGATGGTCGGCGTACCACTGCATCATCTTGCGACGCTGCGGCAGGTACTTCGCGTGGTTGTAGGCGGCCGAGACTTCGTCGCGCTCCTGGTGCGCGAGCTGCAGCTCGATGTGTGCATGCTCAAACTCGTTCTCGTGCAGGATCGTCGACGCGATGCCGCGGAACCCGTGGCCCGTCATCTTCCCCGCGTAGCCCATGCGCTTCAGCGCGACCAGAATGGTGTTGTTGCTCATCGGCTTCTCATGGTCGCGCTCGCCTTGGAACACCAGGCCGCTCAGCCCGCGCAGCTCGTGAAGCACCTTCAGGATCTCGATGGCCTGGGTTGACAGCGGAACGACGTGCAGCGTCCGCATCTTCATGCGCGCCGCCGGAATCCGCCACTCAGCAGCCTCCAGGTCGAACTCCTCCCAGCGCGCGCCGATCAGTTCTGACGTGCGAACGAAGGTGAGCGCCATGAGGCTCATCGCCAGGCGGGTCAGCGCCATGCCCTGATACGCATCGATCTTGCGCAGCAGCTCGGGCACGTCCTTGGCATCGAGCCGGGCGTAGTTCTCTTTCTTGCGCGGCTTCAGTGCATCGGAGGGGCGGACATCCGCTGCCGGGTTGCGCTCCACGATGCCGTGCGCGACGGCGTAGCGGAACACCTGGCCGCAGGTCTGCAGCGCCCGCTTCGCGATGTCGACGGCGCCACGGGCCTCGATCTTCTTCGCCATCGCGAGCAACTGCGGCGCCGTGATCTCCGCGGCCGGCTTCGCGCCCAGCACTGGGAACACGTCCATCTCCAGGCGACGCAGGACGTACTCCGCATGCCGGCCGGACCGCGGCCCCTTCCAGTGATCAAACCAGCTCCGCCCGACGGCCTCGAAGGTCGTGCCGATAGCGACCCGCTTGGCCACCTTCTCATCCTTGCGCAGTTGCACCGGATCGGACCCATCCTTCAGGACGGCACGCGCCTTGTCGCGATCCGCCCGGGCCTGGGCCAGCGGCACGTCCGGGTAGGCGCCGAGCGCCAGGCGCTTCTCTTTCCCGCCAAAGCGGTACTTCCAGCGCCACAGCTTGGCGCCTGAGGGCATCACTTCCAGGTAGAGGCCACCGGAGTCGGTGTAGCGCTCACGCGCCTTGGTGTCGGGGCAGGTGGCTTTCTTGCAGGCCAGGTCGGTCAGAGGCATGGAGAGGGGAATGGGGGAATTTGGTGTTTTTGAGGGGGAAGCCTTGCTCCCTTGCCCCCAATCATTCCCCCTCTTGCGACCGGCTGTCAACGAACGACGGCGAACGTCCACGAATGAAAAAAGCCCCGAAACACAAGGGTTTGCGGGGCTTTCTCGGACTTCGGCGAACTTTGCCGGATCTATCACTGGCGGAGAGGGTGGGATTCGAACCCACGGTACCTTGCGGTACGCCTGATTTCGAGTCAGGTACATTCGACCACTCTGCCACCTCTCCTGAAACTGGGGCTTCGGCGGGTCTTCTGGGCCGAGTCGCGGATTCTAGCCCAGGAAATGGGCGCTTCCGCCCTCCCCTCAGCCTTTCAGCACGGTCTGCCCGCCCAGATACGGCCGCAAAGCCTCGGGAACCGTGACGGATCCGTCGGCGTTCTGGTGGTTCTCCAGCACCGCCACCAGCGTGCGGCCCACCGCCAGGCCCGAGCCGTTCAGCGTGTGCACCAGCTCGTTCTTGCCCTGCGCGTTCTTGAAGCGCGCCGGCATGCGCCGCGCCTGGAAGGCCTCGCAATTCGAGCACGAGCTGATCTCGCGGTAGGTGTTCTGCGCCGGCAGCCACACCTCCAGGTCGTAGGTCTTCGTCGAGCCGAAGCCCAGGTCGCCGCCGCACAGCGCCACCACGCGGTACGGCAGGTCCAGCAGCTTCAGCACCGCCTCGGCGTGGCCCACCATCTCTTCGAGCGCCTCGTAGCTCTTCTCGGGATGCGTGATCTGCACCATCTCGACCTTGTCGAACTGGTGCTGGCGGATCATGCCGCGCGTGTCGCGCCCGGCACTGCCCGCCTCGGACCGGAAGCACGGGCTGTGCGCCGTCAGCTTGATCGGCAGCACGCTCTCGGCCAGCACCTGCTCGCGCACGCTGTTGGTCAGCGAGATCTCCGACGTGGAGATCAGGTACTGCTCGGCCTGCGTCTCGTCGCCGCCACGGCTCACCCAGAACATGTCGTCCTTGAACTTCGGCAGCTGCCCGGTGCCCTCGAGCACCTCGCGGTTGACGATGTACGGCGTGTAGCACTCGGTGTAGCCGTGCTTCTGCGTCTGCACGTCGAGCATGAACTGCGCGAGCGCCCGGTGCAGCCGCGCAATCGGCCCGCGCAAGAAGGTGAAGCGCGAGCCCGACAGCTTCGCGCCGGTGTCGAAGTCCAGCCCCAGCGGCGCGCCCACGTCGACGTGGTCCTTCACCGTGAAGTCGAAGCTGCGCGGCACGCCCCAGCGCCGCACCTCCAGGTTGCCGGATTCGTCGGCGCCCTCGGGCACGCTCGCATGCGGCAGGTTGGGCACGCTCATCAGCATCACCGACAGCTCCGCCTGGATCGCCTCCAGGCGCTCGCCGGAAGCCTTCAGCTCATCGGCCAGGCCGGCCACCTCGGCCATCAGCGCCGAGGTGTCTTCGCCCTTGCCTTTCAGCATGCCGATCTGCTTCGACAGGCTGTTGCGTCGCGCCTGCAGTTCTTCGGTGCGGGTCTGCAGCGTCTTGCGTTCGCTCTCGAGCGACTGGAACTGCGCAACGTCGAGGTACGGTTGCGGCGACTTGCGCTTCTCGAGCAAGGCGACGACGCTGGACAGGTCTTTGCGCAGCAGGGTGATGTCGAGCATGGGTCTCTCTAGGTAAGTGAAATCAGGCTTCGGCCATGGACTTGTCGCCCAGGCCCTTGGGCAGCGGAAAGTGCGTGGTCTCGATCACGCCCGGCATCTTGCGCACCGACACCGCACCCAGCGTGCGCAGCCGCTCGATCACCTGCTGCACCAGGATGTCGGGGGCCGATGCGCCGGCCGTCAGCCCGACGCGCCGCTTGCCTTCGAACCACTGCGGCTTCAGGTCTTCGGGCTGGTCGACCATGTAGGCGTCGGCACCGAGCCGCTCGCCGAGTTCGCGCAGGCGGTTGCTGTTCGAGCTGGTCGGGCTGCCGACGACGATCAGCACGTCGACCTGCGGCGCCAGCACCTTGATCGCATCCTGCCGGTTCTGCGTCGCGTAGCAGATGTCCTGCTGCTTGGGCTCGCGCACCAGCGGAAAACGCCGCTTCACCGCCAGCAGGATCTCGGCCGCGTCGTCCACCGACAGCGTCGTCTGCGTCACCACCGCGAGCTTCTCGCTCTGCGCCACCTGCACGCGCTCGACATCGGCCACGTCCTCGACCAGGTAGATGCCTTCGTTGAGCTGGCCCATCGTGCCCTCGACCTCGGGGTGCCCCTTGTGGCCGATCATGATGAAGTCGTAGCCTTCCTTGTGCAGCTTGGCCACCTCGACGTGCACCTTGGTGACCAGCGGGCAGGTCGCGTCGAACACGCTGAAGCCGCGCTGCGCCGCTTCCTGCCGCACCGCCTGCGACACGCCGTGCGCGCTGAACACCAGCGTGGCGCCGGGTGGCACGTCGGCCAGGTCTTCGATGAAGATCGCGCCCTTGGCCTTCAGGTCGTTGACGACGTAGGTGTTGTGCACGATCTCGTGGCGCACGTAGATCGGCGAACCGAACTTCTTGATGGCGCGCTCGACGATCTCGATCGCGCGGTCGACCCCGGCGCAGAAGCCGCGCGGCTCCGCCAGCAGCACTTCGTCCAGCGTGTGGTTCTCATCCATCACAGCACCCCGATCAGTTGCACTTCGAAGGTCACCGGCTGGCCGGCCAGCGGGTGGTTGAAGTCGAACAGCAGCCAGTCGCTGCCCACCTCGCGCACGACGCCGGCGTACGAGGCCTGGCCGTCGGGCGTCGGGAACTGCACCACGTCGCCGGGGTGGTACTGCTCGTCGGGATCCCCCAGCTCGTGCAGCAGCGCGAGCTTCACGCGCTGCAGCATCTCGGGGTTGCGCTCGCCGAAGGCCTCGCCGGCGGGCAGGTCGAACGAGGTCCGCGTGCCTTCGGCCAGCCCCATCAACCGCGATTCCATCGCCGGCGACAACTCGCCGCTGCCCAGCGACAGCGTGGCCGGCTTGTCGGCGAAAGTGTTGATGATGTCGACCCCATCGGGGCCGGCGAGCCGGTAGTGCAGGGTCAGGAACGATCCCTGTTGAACGTGGGTCAAGGCAAATCCTGGTTCGGTAGACTGGACTCAATTTTAGGTGCGGCGCCCGGCCGTGCCGCCGGATCATGCCCATGCTGCTCAAAGACCTGCCCGCCGACGCCCGCCCGCGTGAAAAACTGCTGGCCCGCGGCCCGCAGGCCCTGGCCGATGCCGAGCTGGTCGCGCTGCTGCTGCGCACCGGCGTCAAGGGCGATTCGGTGCTGAACCTCGCACAGCGCCTGCTCGACGATTTCGGTGGGCTCAGCGGGCTGCTGCAGGCCGATCCGCAGGCGCTGCAACGCATCAAGGGCCTCGGCCCCGCGAAGCGGGCGCTGGTCAGCGCGGTGCTCGAGCTGGCCCGCCGCTCGCTCGGCCAGCAGATGGCCGAGCGGCCGCTGCTCGACAACATCGTCAACGTCAAGAACTACTTGCGGCTGCAGTTCGGCGGGCGCGGCCACGAGGTGTTCTCGGTGCTGTTCCTCGACGCGCAGAACCGGCTGATCCAGATGGAAGAGATGTTCCGCGGCTCGCTGACGCAGGCCAGCGTCTACCCGCGCGAGGTGCTGAAGCGCGCGCTGCAGCTGCACGCCGCCGCGGTGATCCTCGCGCACAACCACCCGTCGGGCTCGGCGCAGCCCTCGCGTTCCGACGAAGCGCTGACGCAGACGCTGAAGTCGGCGCTCGCGATGATCGACGTGCGCGTGCTCGACCACCTGGTGGTCGGCGACACCGAGGTCGTCTCGTTCGTGGAGCGGGGCCTGCTGTGACCCTGCGCAGCCTGCAGGACCTGGCCGACATCCGCGAGGCACTGAAGCGCGCGCAGCGCGAAGCGGCCGAGCGCGAGGCCCGCGCCCGCGAGGAAGAAGCCCGCCGGCTGCGCGAGAAGAACCTGTTCTCCACCAGCGTCGGCCGCGTGCAGCCGGTGGCGCCGAGCGGCCGCCGCCATGCGCGGCCGACACCGCCGTCGCCCGAACCGCGCCAGCGCGAACGCGACGAAGAAAACGCGCTGCGCGAATCGCTGTCCGACGAGTTCGACCCGGTCACGCTGCTCGAGACCGACGACCAGCTGTCCTACCGCCGACCCGAGATCGGCATCGACGTGCTGCGCAAGCTGCGCCGCGGCGGCTGGGCCATCCAGGGCGAGGTCGACCTGCACGGGCTGCGGCGCGACGCCGCGCGCGAGCGGCTCACCGCCTTCGTCCATGACGCGGTGCACAGCGGCCTGCGCTGCGTGCGCGTGGTGCACGGCAAGGGCAACGGCTCGCCGGGCCGCGAACCGGTGCTGAAGGGCAAGGTGCGCAGCTGGCTGATCCAGAAGGCCGACGTGCTCGCCTTCGTGCAGGCGCGCGGCGACGAAGGCGGCCATGGTGCCGTGATCGTGCTGCTTCGCGCGCTGCGCTGAGGTCATACCGCGTCACGATCTGGCGCGCTTCGTCGCATGCGCGTCGGGTCGTAAGCAAGGCAACAAATGCCACGCGGCCGTTCTTCCCCCTAACCCGTGGGAGGCACGTTACAGCGAGGAAGACTAGGGCCTCACCGTCCTCCTCGACAGCGCACGGGGAAGGCGTCCGAGTATTTCTGAAAGCGCTGTCAAGAATCGGCTTGTCAACCCGGTTTCACCGATGGTTTCAAGTCGATCGGTATGAACTTTGCACGGTTTTGACCACAACGCGCATTCGTGATCGCGATAGGCGCACCCTACAAGGAGGTCAGACCGTGTCCCGACAATCCCGAGCATTCGATTCGTCCACCCATCGCCTGCTGCTGCCGCTGGCATCGGTGGTCGTGCTGCTGGCCGCGTGCGGCGGCGGCAACCAGCAGAACGCCGACGCGCAGGCAGCCGACCAGCAGTCCGAGGCCGCGACGGCCGCCGCGGTCGACACCTCCGCGATCTGCTTCTACGAACACATCAACTACCAGGGCGCGAGCTTCTGCGCCGGTGCCGATTCGACCTGGATCGGCTCGGCCTGGAACGACCGCGTCTCGTCGGTGAAGGTCAAGGCGGGCTACAAGGTCCAGCTGTTCCAGCACATCAACTACGGCGGCAGCTCGATCACGCTGACCGGCGACACAGCGAACCTGGTGTCGCTGGGCTTCAACGACGCCGCGTCGTCGCTGAAGGTCACCGCGCCGACCACCACCACCCCGCCGACGGGCAACTCGCCGGTGTCGGGCATCCAGGTCGCGCAGTCGCTGCTGTTCAACAGCGACGACAGCGCCCTGGTGCTGGTCTCGGGCAAGGCCGCGCTGGTCAAGGTCAACGTCACCAGCGGCGCCACCGGCGGCACCAAGCCGAGCGGCACGCTGCGCGTGACGAGCGCCAACGGCGCCACCCGCGACATCCTGCTGACCGCGCCCACCGGCGCGCTGCCGGCCAACGTGCCGGCCGTGCCGAGCTTCACCGATTCGTACACCGCCACCGTGCCGGCCGACCTCGTGAAGACGGGCGTCAAGTTCACCGCGCTGATCGGCAGCAGCGCCGGCACGACGATCACGCCGCGCGTCGGCGGCGGCACGCCGATGAAGTTCGTGCCCATCGCGATCCAGATCGCCGGCACCGTCGGCAAGCTGCCGGTGAGCCAGGGCGCCCACCTGCAGGCGCTGTTCCCGGTCTCGTCGGTCACCGTGCAGTCGCACCCGACCTATGTGTCGAGCCGCGTGACCACGCTGCCCACCACCGATGCCGGCTGGGACGATGCGTTCGGCAAGATCCTCGGCGAACTCGCCGACCTGCATTCGCTGGAAGGCGCCGCCAAGCACGACCACTACTTCGGCTTCATCCCGAAGCGCACCTGGGGCCTCGCCGGCCTGGCCTACCTGAGCAGCCACTCCGGCGTCGGCTTCGACATGCCCGACCAGCCGACCACCGTGCGCGACGTGGTGGCGCACGAGATGGGCCACAACTTCTCGCTGCCCCACGCGGCCTGCGGCGGTGCCGGCAGCCCGGACCCGGCCTACCCGTATCCGGATGCGAACCTCGGCAAGTCGGGTCGCTATGTGTGGCCGTACCTGGCGGACAGCAACACCTTCTACGACCCGCGCCCGACCGATCGCCACGACATCATGAGCTACTGCGGTGGCCAGGTCTTCTCCGACTACAACTACCGGAAGATGCAGACCTACCTGACGCCGGCCGACAAGTCGATGGTCAACGAGGCGGCTGCCGCCGCGGTGACCGCCACGCAGGACCTGCTGCTGATCAGCGGCGAGATCGGCGCAGCCGGCACCGCCGAGCTGAACCCGGTGAAGTCGCTGGTGGGCCGTACGGAAGCACCCGAGGCTGGCGAGTACACGCTGCGCATCGTGTCGGCCAGCGGCACCACGGACATTCCGTTTGCGCCGCGCACGCTGGACCACAACAGCACGCTGAAGCACTTCGGCTTCACGGTCCCGAACCCGGGCGCGATCCAGAGCATCACGGTGCTGCAAGGCGCCAAGACGCTGCTGAACTCGCAGGCCAAGGCCGCAAGCGTCACCGAACGTGCGCAGGCTGCGACCACGCAGGTTCAGGTGCAGGAGAGCGGTGGTGCGTTGAAGCTGACCTGGGACGCCGCGCGTCACCCGTACCTGACCGTGACCTGGGTCGGCACGGAGCAGCGCCGCAACCTGGCGCAAGACCTGCGCGGCGGCAGCGCCTCGCTGTCGAGCGCCGACCTGCCGGCCGGTGGCAGCTTCGAGCTGGCGCTGTCTGACGGTCTGAACGCGGTGCGCGTCTCGCACACCCGTTGAGTTCGGTGACGGTCCCGTCGTGATGACGGGACCCTCGCGACAGATCACGACAAGGGCGCTCAGGCGCCCTTGTTTCGCATCCAGTCGGCCGTTTGAAAGAAGGATTCGCGCAGGCGTTTGATCAACGCCGGATCCAGCTCGGTCTCCTGCATCGCCTGGTGCATGCAGGCGAGCCACTGGTCGCGCTCCAGGATGCCGATCGAGAACGGCAGGTGGCGCGCCCGCAGCATCGGGTGGCCGAAGCGCTCCGTGTAGTGCTGCGGCCCGCCCAGCCAGCCGCACAGGAACCAGAACAGCTTGTCGCGCGCGGTTTCCAGGCTCGCGCCATGCGCGGCGCGCAGCGCGGCATAACCGGGCTCCAGGTCCATCAGGTCGTAGAAGCGGTCGACCAGCGAGCGCACGACGGCCTCGCCACCGACCCATTCGAAGGGCGTGGCGGGCTTGGAAGCGGGTGCGGACTCGCTCACGGTGCGGCCAGCTTCGCGGCCACCGCAACGATCGCCTTGGCCGCCTCGCAGCCCGGCAGCGCTTCGAGCAGCAGCTGCCGCTTCTGCACCGCCTCGCGCACCGACGGATCGATCGGCACCTCGCCCAGCAGTTCGAGCTTCAGCGACGGGTCGGGTCCTGCCAACTGCGGCGCGACGAACTTGTCGACCACCTGCTGCAGCTGCCCGCGGATCACGCGGCCTTCGCCGCTGCGGTTGACCTGGTTCACCACCAGCGAGATCTTCGTGCGCTGCTGCTGCGTCGCGAGCACCTTGATGGTCGCGTAGGCATCGGTCAGCGATGTCGGTTCGGGGGTCGCGACGACGAGCACGTCATCGGCCAGCGAGACGGCGTACAGCACCACGTCGGAGATGCCGGCGCCGGTGTCGAGCAGGATGCGGTCGTAGCGCGGCGCCACGGTCTCGATGATCTTCAGCAGCTGCTCGCGGATCTCGGCGGTCAGCCGCGAGTACTCGACGAGGCCGGAGCCCGCCAGCAGCACCGAGAAGCCGCCCGGCGCCGGCAGGATCGCGTCTTCCAGCTTCGACTTGCCGGTGAACACGTCGTGCAGCGTGATCTTCGGGAACAGGTTCAGCACCACGTCGAGGTTCGCGAGGCCCAGGTCGGCATCGAGCACCAGCACGCGTTCGCCGCGGCGCGCCAACGCGGCCGCGAGGTTGGCCGACACGAAGGTCTTGCCGACGCCGCCCTTGCCGCTGGTCACGGCCAGCGTGCGCGCACGGTGCCCCGACGGCGTGCGCGGGGCGGCAGCGGCTGTTTCTGTGGTGCTCATCGCCTACTCAATGTCCTGATACTGCGAAGTGCCGAACAGCATGCCTTTTTCCTCGGCGCTCACCAGCGACACCGGCGGCTGCTCGAGGCAGGCGCGGTTGCGGCCTTCGCGCTTGGCGCGGTAGAGCTGCTGGTCGGCGCGTTCGATCCACAGTGTCGCCGACGAGCGCACCCATTGCGGCGCAAAGGCCCCGCCCAGGCTGATCGTGACCGACAGCGACTGCCGCCGTGCCACCGTCACCGGCGTGCTTTCGACCTTGCTGCGGATGCGCTCGGCCACGATGTGACCGAAGGTCGGCGGGCAGTTGGGCAGGATGATCGCGAATTCTTCGCCGCCGAAGCGGGCCACGGTGTCCATCGGCCGCACGCAGCTCATCAGCGACGCGGCCACGGCCTTCAGCACCAGGTCGCCGGCCGCATGGCCGTGGGTGTCGTTGACCATCTTGAAGCGGTCGATGTCGACCATCAGCACCAGCGCCGGTTCGCCGGCCCGCGCGACGCGGTCGATCTCGCGCGCGATCGCCAGCTCGAACTGGCGGCGGTTCGACAAACCGGTCAGCGCGTCGCGGCTGGACAGATCGCACAGCGCGTCGATCACCGACTGCAGCCACACCGTCTGTCCCACCTGTGCGAAGTCGGGCAGCGTGTGCCCCGACTGGCCGAGCAGCTGCAACGCCGCGGCGAGCCGCAGCTGGGGCGCTGCAGGCAGGTCTGGCGTTGGGGTTACTGCTGGAGATGTGGACACGTCGGACCCGGATCTGTGTGGTTTCAGTCTAGCAGCGGCGATTTTCGCGCCGCCCGGGAAATATGCGGTGATTCGCACTCATCTCCGCCCTTGGGGGCACCTCAAGGTCCGCAGACTGGCAACCGATAAGGCGAGGAGGTGGTCCGCATCGGAATCCGCTTGTCCCGTCTCGAACAAACATCCGAACGATTGCCTGGAGACTTCATGAGTGCAGCGTCCCCCGCCGAACTCGCCGCGTTGCGCAACGCGTCCGATCAGGAGTTCAGCTTCGGCAACGCCGATTTCGAGCGCGTGCGCCAGCTGATCTACCAGCGTGCCGGCATCAGCCTGCATGCGGGCAAGCAAGCCATGGTCTACAGCCGCCTGTCGCGCCGCCTGCGCGAGACCGGCCAGCGCAGCTTCGCGAGCTACCTGCAGTGGCTCGAAGCCGCCAGCGGCCCGTCGGCCGACCGCGAATGGCAGGAGTTCGTGAACTGCCTGACGACCAACCTGACCTCTTTCTTCCGCGAGGAACACCATTTCCATGCGCTCGCCTCCGACCTGAAGGCGCGCGCCGGCCAGTCGCTGCGCGTGTGGTGCAACGCCGCCTCCACCGGCGAGGAGCCGTACTCGATCGCGATGACCTGTGCCGAGGCGCTCGGCCACAGCGCGGTGCGCATCGTCGCGAGCGACATCGACACCAACGTGCTCGCCACCGCCGGCCGCGGCGTCTACCCGGCCGATGCGCGCGGGCTGACGGCGACCCACCACCGCGCGCACTTCCTGCGCGGCAAGGGCGACAACAGCGGCTTCATCCGCGTGAAGCCGGAGCTGGCGCGCATGATCGAGTTCCGCGTGCACAACCTGATGGACTCGCGCTGGTCGCTCGGCGACCCGTTCGACATCGTGTTCTGCCGCAACGTGATGATCTATTTCGACGGGCCGACGCAGCGCCGCGTGCTGGAACGCATCCACGGCGTGATGAAGCCCGGCGGCCTGCTGTTCGTCGGCCACTCGGAGAACTTCACGGATTCCAAGGATATCTTCCGCCTGCGCGGCAAGACGGTCTACGAACGGGTTTGAGCCTGCTCAAGCACCCCCTCCAGACCGCCGATATGGATAGACCATGGCCTTGATCAGCTCGAACACCCCCGTGCCCGGCTCCCGGCTCGAACGCCTGAAGGGCGCGCCGCGCAAGCCGGGGGAGGCCTCGTTCTTCTTCTACGACGCGCACTTCAAGAACGACGCGGTCAAGATCCTGCCCGGCGAGTACTTCGTGCACGACGAAGACATGCTGATCATGACCACGCTCGGCTCGTGCATCGCCGCTTGCCTGTGGGACCGCAATGCCAAGGTCGGCGGCATGAACCACTTCATGCTGCCCGACGGCGCCGGCGATTCGGGCCGCTACGGCTCGTACGCGATGGAACTGCTGATCAACGAGATGATGAAGCGCGGTGCCAACCGCACGACGATGGAAGCCAAGGTGTTCGGCGGCGGCCAGGTCATCAGCGGCATGAACACGATGAACGTCGGCGAGCGCAACACCAGCTTCGTGATCGAGTACCTGAAGACCGAGCGCATCCCGATCGTGTCGAAAGACGTGCTCGACATCTATCCCCGCAAAGTCTGCTTCCTGCCGGGCAGCGGCAAGGCGATGGTCAAGCGCCTCGCGCCGGCTCACACCGACGCGCTGGTGCAGCAGGACCGCGTCGCCGCGCAGAAGGCCGTGCCCGCCGCGACCGGCGGCGGCTCGGTGGACCTGTTCTGACGACACAACGACAACGAGACAACCCGCAAGGCACGAACATGGCAAAGACACGCGTGGTGGTGGTGGACGATTCGGCGCTGGTGCGCAGCCTGCTCACCGAGATCATCAACCGGCAGCCGGACATGGAATGCATCGGCGCGGCCAGCGACCCGCTGGTGGCGCGCGAGATGATCCGCAACCTGAACCCGGACGTGATCACGCTCGACGTCGAGATGCCGCGCATGGACGGCATCGACTTCCTCAGCAAGCTGATGCGGCTGCGCCCGATGCCGGTGGTGATGGTGTCGACGCTGACCGAGCGCGGCGCCGACGTCACGCTGCGCGCGCTCGAACTCGGCGCGATCGACTTCGTCGCGAAGCCGAAGATCGGCGTCGCCGACGGCCTGAAGCTGCTGGCCGAGGACATCACCGACAAGGTGCGCGTCGCGTCGAAGGCCCACATCCGCAAGCTGCACGTGCCGGCGAGCGCGCCGGCCGACGGCACCGCGCCTGCGCGCCCGGCCGCCCCGGTCGCCTCGCTCGGCCGCCTGTCGACCGAGAAGATCATCTTCATCGGCGCCTCCACCGGCGGCACCGAAGCGACCAAGGAAGTGCTGGTCAACCTGCCGCCGGACTGCCCGGCGGTGATGATCACGCAGCACATGCCGCCCGGCTTCACGCGCAGCTATGCGGCGCGGCTGGACGGCCTGTGCCGCATCCGCGTGAAGGAAGCGCAGGACGGCGAACGCGTGCTGCCCGGCCATGCCTACATCGCCCCGGGCGGCCTGCACCTGAGCGTGGAGCGCAGCGGTGCGAACTACATCGCCCGCGTGCAGGACGGCGAGCCGGTCAACCGGCACAAGCCGTCGGTCGAGGTGCTGTTCAAGTCGGCCGCGCGCGTCGTCGGGCCGAACGCGCTGGGCATCATGCTGACCGGCATGGGGGCCGACGGCGCGAAGGCGATGCGCGAACTGCGCGACGCCGGCAGCTACAACATGGTGCAGGACGAAGCCAGCTGCGTGGTGTTCGGCATGCCGCGCGAGGCGATCAATGCCGGCGCGGCGCACGAGGTGCTGCCGCTGACGCAGATCGCGACGCACCTGATCGAGCGGCTGCGCAGCACGTCGGGCCTGTCGATGAACCGGGTGTGACGTAGCCCGGTTGCCAGTCCGGGACCCACGGCCGGTTCGACGAACGCTCCCGGATTCGCATCCGGGCTACCAGCGCGACGGCAACTCGCGTCCGCCGAGGTGGAATTCGTCGACGCGGTGGGCTTCGACTTCGCGCCGGCTCTGCGCATGCGAGACCGTCCACTCGGGGGCGCCGATGTCCCGCAAGGTGCGCGGGCTCAGGTCGAGCATCGCATCGTAGCGATGTTCGCGCTGTCGGCGTTCCATCCACCGCTGCCAGGCCCCGACGGGTGCCTGCAGCACTGACCACCAACGATCCGTCCAACGCAGGGCGAGGGGACGGCACAGCGGCACGCTGGGCTGGAACGGTTGCGGCGTTGACATGGCGGTCTCCTTCAGGCATCGAGTGCTGGTAAGCATAGGAGGCTGACCGCACCGATGGAATCGATTTGTTCAACGCCAATTGGTCAGCTATGCTTACCAGCATGCCGAACCACCGCTTGCCGCTGAACACGCTTCCGGCGTTCCGCGCCGTCGCCCGGCTCGAGAACCTGCGGGCCGCCGCCGAGGAGCTGAACCTGACCCACAGCGCGGTCAGCCAGCAACTCAAGCTGCTCGAGGAACAGCTCGGCTTCGCGCTGTTCGACCGCCGCGGCCGGCGCATCGCGCTGAACGCGGCCGGTGCGGCGCTGTTGCGCGCGGTGGAGCCGGCGCTGGCCCTGCTCGACGACGGCATGCGCGCCGCGGCTGCCGCGGCCTCGGGCGCCGAGCACCGCATCCGCGTCACGCTGCTGCCGTCGTTCGCGCAGCGCTGGCTGCTGCCGCGCATGGCGCGCTGGCGCGAGCGCAATCCGCACATCGGCATCGAGCTGTTCGCGTCGCAACAGGTGCTCGACCTGAAGCGCGAGGGCTTCCATGCCGCGCTGCGCCAGGGCGGCGGCGAGTGGAAGGGGCTGGCCAGCGAGCGGCTGATCGATTCGCCGCTGATCGCGATCGGCTCGCCGAATGCCGCGCACCGGCTGCTCGGCCGCGACGCGAAGGCGCTCGCCGACGAGCCGCTGCTCGGCAGCGCGAGCCTGTGGGCGCGCTGGTTCGAGCTGGCCGGCCTGCGGGTGCGCGTGAACCCGGTGGCCGCCTTCAACGATGCCGGGCTGATGCTGCAGGCGGCCGAGCAGGGCCTGGGCCTCGCGCTGGCCCGCGAGCTGCTCGCGGCCGATGCCATCTGCGACGGCAAGCTGGTGCGCCTGTCGCCGCTGTCGCTGCCGGACGACGAGGCCTACGCCTACTGGCTGGTCTACCCGCCGGACCTGCGGGACTGGCCGCCGCTGGTCGCGCTTCGCGACTGGCTGCGCGAAGAACTCACGCAATCCCAAGACTTGGTGAAGACACCGCCGATGCCGCTGCGATAGCATCGATCGGCGCGTGAGGGCGCGCTCGACCAACAACTCCACCGCATCACCCGGGAGGATCCATGAAGTTCATCAAGTTCGCCGCCAGCGCGGCGTTGGCTGCCGCATTCACGCTGGCCCAGGCCGGCACCGCCGAAGACCGCCAGAAGGAGGGCGAGGCCGCCGTCGCGGCCGCGCGCGCCGCCACCGTGAAGGGGCCGAGCGACGTCAGGCTGCGCGACCAGGCGGTGCTGAAGCTGCCCGCCGGCATGGAATACATCCCGCAGCCGCAGGCCGGCCGCCTGATGCAGGCGATGGGCAACAGCAGCGACGACCGCTTGATCGGCCTGGTGCAATCCAGCGGCGAATCGCAATGGCTGGTGGTCGCGCGCTACGAGAACGCCGGCTACATCAAGGACGACGACGCGAAGGACTGGAACGTCGACGACCTGTTCAAGAGCCTGAAGGAAGGCACCGAAGAAGGCAACAAGCGCCGCCGCGACCAGGGCTTCCCCGAGCTCGAGATCGTCGGCTGGGTGCAGAAGCCGAGCTACGACGCGGCAAGCCACCGCCTGGTGTGGTCGATGGCCGCGCGCACGCCCGGCGAGAACGAGGCGCAGCAGAGCATCAACTACAACACCTACGCGCTCGGCCGCGAGGGCTACATCACGCTGAACCTGATCACCTCGCGCGCGTCGATCGAGGCCGACAAGCCGGTGGCCGGCCAGTTGCTGTCGGCGCTGAACTTCAACGGCGGCAAGGGGTACGCCGATTTCAACAGCAGCACCGACAAGGTCGCCGAATACGGGCTGGCCGCGCTGGTGGCCGGCGTGGCGGTCAAGAAGCTCGGGCTGTTCGCGGTGATCGCCGCGTTCTTCCTGAAGTTCGCGAAGGTCGCGCTGCTGGCCGGCGCCGGGCTGCTGGCGGTGATCGGCAAGTTCTTCTCGCGCAAGAAGTCGGACACCTGAGCGCCGACGCATGATCAAGCTGTTGTTGCTGCTGTTCAGCGGCCTGAAGTTCGGCAAGCTGTTCACGACCGGCGGCACGATGCTGCTGTCGGTCGTCGTGTATGCGTTCATCTGGGGCTGGCGCTACGCGGCCGGCTTCGTCGCGCTGCTGTTCGTGCACGAGATGGGGCACTTCATCGCGGCGCGCCAGCGCGGGCTGGCGGTCGGCGCGCCGACCTTCATCCCGTTCGTCGGTGCGTGGATCCAGCTGAAGGAACAGCCGCACGATGCCGAGACCGAGGCCTATGTCGGCATGGCCGGCCCGCTGATCGGCTCGCTCGGCGCATTGGCCTGCTACTTCGTCGCGCGCGACCAGCACATCGACTGGCTGCTCGCGGTCGCGTACTCGGGCTTCTTCCTGAACCTGTTCAACCTGATCCCGCTGAGCCCGCTCGACGGCGGGCGCATCACGCAGGTGATCTCGCCGTGGCTGTGGCTGGCCGGCGTGCCGGTGCTGCTGGCGATGCTGATGTGGCGGCCGAGCCCGATGCTGATCCTGGTGGCCGTGCTGGCCGGCTCGCAGCTGTGGACCGCGTGGAAGCAGCGCGGCGATCCGGCGGCGCAGGCCTACCGCGTCGCGTCGTTCGAGACGCGGGCGGGGTATGCGGTGTGCTACCTCGCACTGGTGGGTTTTCTGGCGGTCATGACGTATGACCTGCACGAGATGCTGGAGTTGATTCGGCGCGGGGGCGGTGACCCGGTGTGACGCGGTCCCGGATTGGCATCCGGGGATCACTCCGCCAGAAAAAGCGACTGCAGGTCGTTGAGGAAGTCCATCCCGCGCGGGGTCGGCCGCACCCAGACGCCGTCCTGCTCGACGAGGCCCTGCGCCAGCGCCTGGCCGAGCGGGGCACGGATCGCGCTCTGCGGCATGCCGGTGCGCTCGGTGAAGCGCGGCAGCTCGAAGCCGTCGACCAGCCGCAGCGCATTCAGCATGAACTCGAATGGCAGCTGCTTGCGCGCGACCTCTTCGTCCTGCGCGATCGCGGCCCCGGCCAGCGCCTGCGCCATGTACTTCGCCGGGTCGCGGAAGCGGATCTGCCGCACGACGCGGTGCGGAAAGCTCAGCTTGCTGTGCGCGCCGGCGCCGATGCCGAGGTAGTCGCCGAACTGCCAGTAGTTCTGGTTGTGCAGGCAGCGGTGGCCCGGCTGCGCGAAGGCCGACACCTCGTAGCGCGCCAGGCCGCTCGCGGCCGTGCGTTCGACGATGCGGTCGAGCATGTCGAACGCCAGGTCGTCGTCGGGGATGGCCGGCGGGTGCTTCGCGAAGAAGGTGTTCGGCTCGATCGTCAGGTGGTAGATCGACAGGTGCGGCGGCTTGAAGTCGAGCGCCTGCGCCAGGTCGGCGTCGAACTGCGCGAGCGTCTGCCCCGGCAGCGCATACATCAGGTCGAGGTTGAAGGTGTCGAAGGCCTCGCGCGCCTCGGCCACCGCGGCGCGCGCCTGCGCGGCGTCGTGCACCCGGCCCAGCGCGCGCAGCTTCTCGTCGTCGAAGCTCTGCACGCCGATCGACAGCCGCGTGACGCCGGCCGCGCGGTAGCCGCGGAAGCGGTCGCGCTCGAAGGTGCCGGGGTTGGCCTCGAGCGTGATCTCGCAGCCGGCCTCCAGCGGCAGCCGGGCGCGGATGTCGGTGATCAGCTGGTCGATGGCCGCCGGCGCGAACAGGCTGGGCGTGCCGCCGCCGATGAAGATGCTGTGCACCCGGCGGCCCCAGACGAAGGGCAGCGCCGCTTCGAGGTCGGCCCGCAGCGCGTCGAGGTAGCGCGCCTCGGGCAGCTCGCCGGCCTTCTCGTGCGAGTTGAAATCGCAGTACGGGCACTTGCGCAGGCACCACGGCAGGTGCACGTACAGCGACAGCGGCGGCAGCGCCGCGAGCTGCAGCGTGCCGGGGCGCATGTAGCGCGCGACCATGTCGGCGGGCGATCCGGACGGCGCGGACGATGTGCCTGGCGCCTGGCCGATGGGGATCACGTCAGCCAAGCTGCCATACCTCGCGCATCAGCGCCAGCATCTGCTGCGATGCGATCGCCCGGTGGCTGACGCGGTTCTTCTCGTCGGCGCCGAGCTGCGCCACCGAGCGGCCGAGCGACGGGATGAACATCAACGGGTCGTAGCCGAAGCCCCCCTCGCCCGCGCGCTCGCGCAGCAGCTCGCCGTTCCAGCGGCCGAACGCGATCAGCGGCTCGGGGTCGTCGGCTTCGCGCACCGCGACCAGCGCGCTGACGAAACGCGCGCGGCGGTCGTCGCGCCCCTGCATCTGCGCGAGCAGCACGCGGTTGTTGTCGTCGTCGCTCTTCGGCTGTCCGAACAGCGTCGCATAGCGCGCCGACAGCACGCCGGGCGCGCCTTTCAGCGCATCGACGCACAGGCCGGAGTCATCGGCGATGGCCGCGGTCCCGGCCGCGCGCGCGGCATGCCGGGCCTTCGTCAGCGCGTTCTCGACGAAGGTCAGGTACGGCTCCTCGGCCTCCGGGATGCCGAGCGAGCCCTGCGTGACCAGCTCGATGGCCAGCGGCGCGAACAGCGCCTGCAGCTCGCCGAGCTTCTTCGCGTTGTTCGACGCGAGGACCAGCTTCATCCTGCTCAACCTGCGAGCGCGGCCCGCTGCGCGGCCACCAGCTCGCGAATGCCCTTGTCGGCCAGGCCCAGCAGCGCGTTCATCTCGTCGCGCGAGAAGGCCGCGCCCTCGGCCGTGCCCTGCACCTCGACGAAGCCCCCGGCGGCGGTCATCACGACGTTCATGTCGGTGTCGCAGGCCGAGTCCTCGATGTACTCCAGGTCGAGCAGCGGCGTGCCGTCGACGATGCCGACCGAGATCGCCGCCACCGCATCGCGGATCGGCGATTCGACGACCAGGCCCTTGCGCTGCAGCCAGCTGACGGCATCGTGCGCCGCCACCCAGGCGCCGGTGATCGCCGCGGTGCGCGTGCCGCCATCGGCCTGGATCACGTCGCAGTCGAGGTGGATGCTGCGTTCGCCAAGCTTCTTCAGGTCGAACACGCAGCGCAGCGAACGGCCGATCAGGCGCTGGATCTCCTGGGTGCGCCCGCTCTGCTTGCCGCGGGCGGCCTCGCGGTCGCTGCGGGTGTGCGTGGCGCGCGGCAGCATGCCGTATTCGGCCGTCACCCAGCCTTCGCCGCTGCCGCGCTTGTGCGGCGGCACCTTCTCTTCGACCGATGCGGTGCACAGCACCTGGGTGTCGCCGAACGACACCAGCACCGAGCCTTCGGCGTGCTTCGTGAAATGACGGCGGATGCTGACGGGACGCAGCGCATCGGCGGCGCGGCCTTGGGTTCGGATGAAGCTCATGGGTTGCTGCGGTGAAGGTGGTGTCGTGAAAGACAAAGTCCGCATCGCGGCGGGCGCGAGCGGACTCGGGAGGCAATGAGGGCGAAGCTTACGCCGGGATGGCCCCGGCGTGCCGTCAGGGCTTTTTCTGCGACGAACGGCGGATCGCCTCGTTGATTTCCTTGATCGAGCGTTCGATTTCTGCATCGTCGAGCTCGTCGGGCGCTTCCTGGCCCAGCACGCTCGCCTGGATGGTCGATGCGAAGACCTCTTCGCCCAGCGTGTCGGTGGAGATGCCGCCGTTGCTGTCGTTGTCTTCGGCCGATTCCCATTCGACGGCGAGCACCGTCACGTTGTCGCTCTTCGCGCCGCCGTTGCGCAGCGCCTGCTCGACCAGCTCGGGCACCGCATCGGCCAGCGTGTTCTGCGCCAGTTGCTCGGTGATCGTCGCGTCGCTGACGGTGCCCCACAGGCCGTCGGAGCACAGCAGCAGCCTGTCGCCGCTTTGCAGCACCAGCGGGCCGACGGTGTCGACCACCGGCTTGCCCGGGCTGCCGAGGCAGGTGAACAGCACGTTGCGGTTGAAGCGCTCGCCCATCGGCACGACGTGGCTCAGCGTTTCCTGCAGTTCGGAGTACGAGTGGTCGCGGGTGCGGGCCACGAGCTTGTCGCCGCGCACCAGGTACAGGCGCGAATCGCCGCAGTGCGCCCAGTAGGCGTTGTTGCCTTGCAGCACGCAGGCGACGACGGTGGTGCGAGGCGTGTCGATCAGCGCCTTCTGCGTGGCATAGCGCAGCAGCTGGTGGTGGCCGGCGATGATGGCTTCGTGCAGGAAGCGCATCGGCTCCTTCAGCGTGGGCTTGGCATCGCGCTGGTACATCGCGGCGAGCGTCTGCAGCGCGAGCTGCGACGCGACTTCGCCTTCCGGATGGCCGCCCATGCCGTCGGCAAGGGCGAACAGCCCCGAATCCCGCGTGTAGCAATAGCCCATGCGGTCTTCGTTTTTCTCGCGGCCGCCCTTGCGGCTGACCTGGTACACGGTGAATCGCATGACCTCAGCCCTTCGCGCCGGTCGTGAGGTTCTCGAGCTGCAGCTTCAGCCGTTCACTGAAGCTGAGCTTGGTATAGCGCCGCTCGGTCTCGCGCGCCAGTTCCTTCTGCAGGGCAAAAACGCTTTGCGGGCGCGACAAGGGATCCAGCGACATGCACCACTCGGTTACTTCAATGAGGTTGTCGGAATAGACGTTGCGCAGCCGCGAGAGCGACAGCGCGAGGCGGTCTTTCTCGATGCGTTGCGGGGAGTCGTTCGGCGGATAGCCCTGCATGCAGGCGTAGATGCAGGCGCCGATCGCGTAGATGTCGGTCCAGGGGCCGAGCGTGCCGTCGCGGCGGTACATCTCGGGCGCGGCGAAGCCGGGCGTGTACATCGGGCGGATGAAGTTGCCTTCCTTGCTCAGCACTTCGCGCGCCGCGCCGAAGTCGAGCAACACCGCCTTGTTCTCGTTCGTGATGAAGATGTTGGCCGGCTTGATGTCCAGGTGCAGCATCTTGTGCTGGTGCACGATGCGCAGGCCGCGCAGGATCTCGTCGAACAGACTGCGGATGGTGGACTCGCGAAACACCTTGTCACGCTTGAGGTCGCGCGCGGTGACGATGAAATCCTGCAGCGTGTCGCCCTGCAGGTAGTTCATCACCATGTAGACGGTTTCGTTCTCGCGGAAGAAGTTCAGCACGCTGACCACGCTCGGGTGGCTGATCTGCGCGAGCGAACGGCCTTCTTCGAAGAAGCTCTTCAGCCCCAGGCGGTACAGCGGCTGCTTCTCGGGCTTGACGCGCGGCGTCAGTTCACCGGGCGCGCGTTCGGCCAGCGAAGAAGGCAGGTATTCCTTGACGGCGACCAGGTGCCGGTCGGAGTCTTCGGCGAGGTAGACGACGCCAAAGCCACCCGCTGCCAGCTTCTTGATGACCTGGTAGCCACCGACGACCGTGCCCGATGGCAACGGAGCAGGTTTTGGCTTTGACATAATCGGATTTTGCAATGCGATAAATTGAATGCCAGTCTACAGCATGACCGGGTACGCAAGCGCCACCTCCGGGGCGCAAACCGCCACAGATAGCACGGTGGCGGCAGATGCTTCCGCCCCCCGGTCGCCGGCCGCCTCGCTGACCAGCGTGATGGTGGAACTGCGGTCCGTCAACAACCGCTTCCTCGACCTGAGCCTGCGGCTGCCGGATGAATTCCGCTCGCTGGAACCGGTGTTGCGCGACCTGATCACCAAGCGCTTCCGGCGCGGCAAGGTCGAACTGCGGCTGAACACCCATCGGGAAACCGAATCGGCCTGGCCGACGCCGCAGCCGGATCAGTTGAACCGCCTGAGCCGCATCGAGAGCACGGTGCAGAGCTGGCTGCCGAAGGCGCAGCCGCTGTCGGTGCACGAGGTCTTGCAGTGGTGCAAGACCGGCTCGGCGGCCGAGCACCTGGACGAAGCGGCGCTCGACGCCGCGCGCCGCTGCATCGACGGCCTGGCCGAGGCGCGCGAGCGCGAAGGCGAGAAGCTGGTGGCGGTGCTGATGGACCGCGTGAAGCGCCTGCGCGAACTGGCGACGCAAGCCGAGCCGCTGGTGCCGGCCGCGGTGCAGCGCCAGCAGCAGCGCTTCGTCGAACGTTGGCAGGAGGCGCTCGAGGTGACCGGCGCGGCGCAGAGCATCGCCCGCGAGGCCTTGCAGGATCGCGCCCTCAACGAAGCCGCTGCCTACGCGATCCGCATCGACGTGGCCGAAGAGCTGGCCCGCCTGCGCGCCCACCTGGAAGAGATCGCCCGCCTGCTGAAGGCCGGCGGCGAGGTCGGCAAGCGGCTCGATTTCCTGATCCAGGAACTGCTGCGCGAAGCCAACACGCTGGGCTCGAAGGCGTCGACGCTGGAGCTGACCAACATCTCGGTGGAGATGAAGGTTGCGATCGAGCAGCTGCGGGAGCAGGTGCAGAACCTCGAATAAGGTTCACTGTGCTGATGCCAAGCCCGGCGACAAGCGAAGCCCCTCGCGGCAGATGCATCGCGGACACGCCTTCAAGACAAAGAGGTCGACATGCCCCATACCGTTTGCATTCGCCGTGTGGTGCTGCGCAACTACAAGAGCATCGGTCACTGCGATGTTCGCCTGCTTCCCTTGACCTACCTGGTCGGGCACAACGGCGCAGGCAAGAGCAATTTTCTGGATGCGCTCCATTTCGTTCGAGACGCGTTGACCGGGTCGCTGGACAGTGCCATCAACGAACGGGGCGGCCTGAACGAAGTGCGCCGCCGCTCCAGTGGTCACCCGACGAATTTCGGCATTCGGCTCGAATTTCGCTTGCGGGATGGTCGCGAGGGCAGGTATGCCTTCGAGATCGGCGCGATGGCGAGTGGCGGCTATGAAGTCCAGCATGAAGAATGCGTCATCACCGGAATCGGGAAAGGACCGTTCTTCCGCATTGCCAAGGGCCAGCTGCGCGACAGCAGCGAAACCACCTTCCCGGCGGTGACCGCGGACCGGCTTGCGTTGGTGGCCGCATCGGGCTTCACGGCATTCAGGCCGGTCTTCGATGCGTTGACGGCCATGGGGTTCTACAACCTGAATCCCAAGTTGATGCGCGAACTTCAAAAACCGCAGGACGGCCGCCTGCTCAAGCCGGTTGGTGAGAACATCGCCAGCGTGATCGGCCATCTGGAGCGGGTGGCGCCCGATCGCGTCAAGACCATCGAGGAGTACCTTCAGTCGGTCGTCCCGATGGTGCACGGGATGGAGCGCAAGTCCATCGGCCCGATGGAAACATTGGAGTTCCGCCAGGAAATGGCGGGCGCCAAGCACCCCTGGAAGTTCCTCGCGCAGAACATGTCTGATGGCACCCTGCGGGCGCTGGGCGTGATGACGGCACTGCTGCAAGGCAATGTCGACTACTCACCCACGTTGATCGGCATCGAAGAGCCGGAAACCGCGCTGCATCCGGCCGCCAGCGCCGCGCTGCGTGAAGTGCTCGTTCACGCGGCCAATGACACGCAGGTGCTGGTCACCAGTCACAGCCCCGACTTGCTGGACGATCGCGGCATCGACGCCGATTCGATCATCTCGGTGGTTTCGGAAGGCGGAGAAACAAAAATCGCGCCATTGGACGAAGCGTCGCGCCAAGTATTGCGCAACCACCTGTTTTCAGCCGGAGAGCTTCTGCGGATGAACCAGCTCGCACCGGACCGAGACATTCTCGCCAGGCAGAGCGCCAGCCAGGCCGATCTGTTCGGAGAGGTCCGGTCGTGATCTCGATCGCATCGATCGTGGAGGGAGACGGCGAGGTCTCCGCCTTGCCGATCCTGTTGCGAAGACTGGCCAGCGAACGCGAGCCATCCGCGCTGGTCAACCTGCTGCAACCCATCCGGGTTCGGCGCGACAAATTCCTGAACAAGGATGATGAGTTCCGCCGGCAGCTGTTGCTGGCCGCAGCCAAGAGCGGCCCTGACGGATGGGTTCTGGTCGTGCTCGATGCCGATGACGATTGCCCCGCCACGTTGGGCCGAGACATTCACGAACGGGCGCAACAGCACATCCCGCATCAGCGCTTGTCTGTCGTGCTGGCAAATCGCGAATTCGAAGCCTGGTTCATCGCTGCCGCGCATTCCCTGCAAGGGGTGCGTGGGTTTTCGTCGGGACCCGAAGAGCCGCTCCGCGCCGAAACTCCACGCAACGCCAAAGGCTGGATGAGGGAGCGCATGCGAAGTGGCACGTACAGCGAAATTCTCGATCAGCCTGCGTTCGCCGCCCGAATCGACTTGCAGCAAGCATTCGACAACAGCCGTTCTTTTCGCAAGTTGTGCAAAGAGTGGCAAACCCATGTGGCCGCGCGAATCTGAGCCGCCACGCCGATACAGCGATGCAGTTCTTCACCCCGCCTCGCGAGCACTTCTTCCGCCCGCTCACGCATGACAACCGCGAACTCTGCACATCGGTGCTGCGTTCTCTGCACGAGCGGGTGCATGGCGCCAATGCCGACCATGCAGAGGCGCTGACCCGCCGGCACGGCCGGTCCGTGGACCAAGAGGCTTTCGATGTCGGACGCAGCACCGACAAGGGGTAGGCCGCTCAGCCGAAGTTCCAGTGCCGCTGGTGGTCCACCACCTCGACAACTTGTCGGACGCTGGTTCGACGTGCCCGACGCGGCTCAAACGCAGGATCGATGACCGCTACGCCATCGAAGAACGATGGCTGAACCTTGGCCTTGATCCCGCACACGCGCAGGCGCTTTCGCAGGGTCTGGACAGAGACCCGCAGATCCGCGGCGAGTGCACCGACATCCCAGTCGAACCTGATCAGCAGATGCACGTAGGCCGACGCTTCGGAGTAGCTGTGTCTGACGATCTGCGCGTAGTCAATCTCGTCCTCGGCCTGCTGCAGGCGAACCAGGGGATCCGAGTCCAACGGGGAGGTCAGCAAGCGCGCCAAGGCGCTGGCGGCGACCTCGGCATCCTCCTGGTCCCAGTTCTTGTCGATGCGGATGGCGTGGCGCATCTGCTTCTCGGCGAACTTCACGAGCTTGCAGTAGAGCCACTTGAGGACGGACTGCTGATCGTCAGGGTCGTCGAAATCGACCGGGTAGCCTCTTTTCTGTTCCATGTCGGCGGCAACGAGCCAAGCCTCTTGCTTGACGTCGTCGACACTCATCTCGCCACGCGTCGCACCGGCGATTCGTCGCAGTGCTGTTGCCTGTGCCCGCAGGAACTCGCCGATGGTTCGCATGCGGCAAGCCGTCAGCCCAGGCGCGATCCCTTCGGCAGCCGCGCCGACAACCAATCGTGCACGTCGGCCCGGATGTGCCGGCCCTCGAGCAGGAAGTCCTCGAAGCGGCTCGGCACGTACGGCAGGTACACCAGCGGCATGCGGGCCTCCTCGGGCGTGCGGGCGGCCTTGCGGCCGTTGCACGCCCCACAGGCGGTGACCAGGTTCATCCAGGTCCAGCGGCCGCCGCGCGACTCCGGCACGATGTGTTCGCACTGCAGGTCGCGCTCTGCAAAACGCTGGGCGCAGTACGCGCAGGTCAGCCGGTCACGGCGAAACAGCTTGTTCTTGCTGAACGCAGGCGCCACATCGAACAGGTTGACGCGCGCCGCGCCGCGCATGGCAATGATCGGGTGCACCTCGATCACCGACTGCCGCCCGCGCGCGACATTGAAGCCGCCGCGCAGCGTGGCCAGCGGACCGTCACCTTCCACCCAGGCCACCGCATCCGCCGCCACATGAGAGGCCGCATGCTCGAGCGAGATCCACGCCTGCGGCGTTCCCTGGATGTCGAGCTGCAGCACATGATTGTGGGAGTGAGGGTGCATCGGTGGCCTCCTTTCGCGGGCCGTGGGCGTCGAATGAATGAGTGGCGCTGCCGGGTGGAACGTTCCACCGGCCTTCGCCCCCTGAGAGGCCGGCGCTGCGCACGCGCTGGCCTGCATTGGTACCTCGTGCACGACTCGAACGTGCGACCTCCGGCTTCGTAGACCGGCGCTCTTGATCCCACTGAGCTAACGAGGTGTCTTCTGGCGCCCCGTGCGGGAGTCGAACCCGCGGCTTCCGGCTAGACAGGCCGGCACTCTGGCCACTGAGTTAACGGAGCATTCAATCCATCCGGTCACGGGTTCCGGCGCCGCCCAATCGTTGCGGCCGATTTCCGCCCTCGAAGCCGAAGCCTCACAAGGGTTCTTGTTCTGGTGTCGCGTGCGAAGACGAACGCGACGCTTGGTTGAGGCGAAATGAAAAAAAGGCCCGGATCCTCATCAGATCCGGGCCTCTGCGAACAGAGCTTGGAAGGGCGAGGCTCAAGCGCACCCTTCTCCCGGTTGACCCCGATCCTCGTGGCGATCAAGCCAGCACTGGCACAGCAGCGCGACCTGCCCCTGCAGGGGTCGGTGGGCGATGGCGTGGAGCGGCTTGTTCACGATGCAGGGTCCTGAAAAACGTCGTTCAATCAATCGAGGAGGCGGACTGTAAATAGTCTTTACTTTGTCGTCAACACCTTTTTTCGCGACGACGATTCATCGGTCTCGACGCCCACCGCATGCAGGTAGCGGTCGAAGGATTCATCGACCGCCGAGCGCCCTCCGCCGCGGATGTTGCGGCCCCAGGTGTAGCCGAACACATCGTCGAACGAGCGCCCCTCCATCACGTGCCGCATGCGCAGGACGTCGGCCGGCTTCATCGGCACCAGGTTCGGGTAGCTGTACATGAACGACACATGCCGGCGGTCCGCCACCACCTGCAGCGCGTCGCCCGGAAACAGCGCGCCGCCGGGCCGCGGGCTGTGCTGCCAGTGCAAGGCCGTGCTGCCCGCGAAGTGGCCGCCGCAGCGCAACAGCGCGACGCCCTCGGACAGCCGCAGTTCGTCGCCCTGCCAGAAGCGGATGCGGCTCGACGGCCTCATCACCCACTCGCGGTCGGCCTCGTGCAGCAGAATCGGCACGCCGCCCAGCGCGTCGCTCCAGTCGACCATCGACGCGTAGAAATGCGGGTGCGAGATCGCGATCAGGTCGACGCCGCCGCGCGCCTTCAACGCGGCCACCGCATCGTCGGTCACCAGGCTGACGCACTCCCACAGGATGTTCCCCGCGTCGGTGGGCAGCCACATCGCGCGCTGGTCGATCGCGAAGCCCGGCGCGAGGCCGATGCCCAGCACGCCGCCGTCGTCCTCCAGCCGCAGGGTGTGGCGGGCGGCCAGTTCGGCCATCGTGGTCCAGCGCTGGCCCTGCCAGCCGACGTACTGCCGGTCGTCCTCGCAGATCGGGCAACGCCCCGGATCCGTGGTCGCTTCGGCGAACTGGGTTCCGCAGGTGGCGCAGATCGGGTGACGCATGGCTTGCTCCTCGCAGTGGCTTGTCGATGGCGGCAGGATGCCGTCCAATGTGGTCCGCTCCCAGGGCCACTTTGCATGACTTCGAGCAGTCCACTTTTCGACATCGACATCGACTTGCCCGCGCCAGGATCCGGCACCCTTTTGCAGGCGCTGCACCGGCAGCTCCGGGCCGCGATCGTCGAAGGCCGCCTCGCGCCCGGCCTGCGGCTGCCGGCGTCGCGCGTGCTGGCCACGATGGTCGGCGTGTCGCGCAGCACGGCGACCGGTGTTTACGACCTGCTGCTGTCCGAAGGCCATGTCGAGGCCCGCCAGGGGTCGGGCACCTTCGTCGCGGCGCGGGCGGCAACGACGACATCCACGCCGCACACCCACGACAGCGTGCCCAGCCACAAGCTCGCCGCAGCGTGGCGCGACGCCGGCTCGGCCTCGGCTGCGCCCGCCACGGCACCGCGCTTCGACTTCCGCACCGGCTACCCCGACCAGCGGCGCTTTCCGTTCGACGTGTGGCGGCGCCTCGCATCGCGCGCACTGCGGGCCGCCGCGCGGACCAGCGGCGCCGGCAGCGATCCGCAAGGCGGCCCGCGATTGCGTGAGGCCATCGCGCACCATGTGTCGCATACCCGCGCCGTGGCCTGCGATGCCGATGCCGTCGTCGTGACGGCCGGTGCGCAGCAGGCCTTCGACCTGCTGGTGCGCATCCTCGTCACGTCGGGTCGTACCGCGGTCGCGCTGGAGAACCCCGGCTACCCGCCGCTGCATGCCGCCTTCGAGCGGGCCGGCGCACGACTGCACGACATCGGCATCGACGCGCACGGACTGTGCGTCGACCAACTGCCGCCGCGCGTCGACGTGATCGCGGTGTCGCCGTCGCACCAGTCGCCGCTCGGCGTCGCGATGTCGGCGGCGCGGCGCCACGCCTTGCTGGCCCACGCTCGCACCCACGACGCGCTGGTGATCGAGGACGACTACGACGGCGAGTTCCGCCTCGGCGGCCGCCCGCTTGACGCGTTGCAGACGCTCGACCGCGGGCAGCGCGTGTTCTACGTCGGCACTTTCGCGAAGAGCATGTTCATGGCGCTGCGCATCGGCTTCGCCGTCGCGCCGCCGTGGGCCGTGCCGGCGCTGGTCGCGGCGCGGCTTCGGCACAACTGGCATGTGCCGGCGGTCAACCAGGCCACGCTGGCCAGCTTCATCGCCGAAGGCCACCTGGCCCGCCATGTGCGCAAGATGCGCGCGCTGTACGCCGAGCGGCACGCCACCCTTCTGGAGGCGTTGCAACAGCACCTCCCGGACCGGCTCGCGCCGGTGCCGTCGCTGGCCGGCCTGCACCTGAGCGCCGCCGTGCGCGCGCCCGACCGCGCGGCGCGATGGCAGGCCGCGGCCGCCCGGGCCGACATCCGCATCGCGACGCTGGCGCCCAGCGCGCGACCACCGCTGGTGCTGAACGGCCTCGTCTTCGGCTACGGGCTGATCGAATCCGCCGACATCGAGCCCGGCATCCGCGCGCTGGCGCAGGCCGTGCGCCGGCCCTGACGACTCAGGACGCCGAAGCGACGCAAGCCGGCAGTTGCACGCGATCGGCGCCGTTGCCGTTCTTCGTCGCCACCACCGGCCTCTCGGCCGCGCTGCGCCACGCCTGCTGCGGCCACCAGCGCCCCGGCGCCGCGACGCGCCCGGGTTCGACGCTCTGCCCCGGCCGCGGCGTCAGCACGCTGACCCCCTGGCAGGCCGCGGCCGCCAGCACGCGTTCGACCGGCTCGGTCCAGCCATGGTGCGCGAGCGCGAACAGGCCCCAGTGCACCGGCATCATCAGCTTGCCGTGCACGCGCTGGTGCACCAGCACCGCCTGCTCCGGGCCGAGGTGCCAGTCGGGCCAGTCGGCGTCGTACTGCCCCGACTCGATCAGCGTCAGGTCGAACGGGCCCAGGCGCTTGCCGATGTCGTTCATCTCCTCGAACAGGCCGGTGTCGCCGGAGTAGTAGACGCGGTGCGCCGTGCCGACCAGCGCGAAGCCGGTCCACAGCGTGCGATCGCTCTGCGGGTTGAGGCGGCCGGAGGCATGGCGCGCCGGCGTCGACGTGACCTGCAGCGTGCCGACCTGCGTCGACTGCCACCAGTCGAGCTCGACGATGCGGTCGGCCGGCACGCCCCAGCCGCGCAGGTGCCCGCCGATGCCCAGCGGCACGACGAAGCGCGCGCCTCGCGCCTGCAGCGCTCGGACGGTGCCGGCATCGAGGTGGTCGTAGTGGTCGTGCGAGACCAGCACCACGTCCACCGGCGGCAGCTTGTCGAGCGCGATCGGCGGCGCGAACCAGCGCTTCGGGCCGATCCAGCCGACCGGCGACGCGCGCTCGCTCCAGATCGGGTCGAGCAGCACGCGCGTGCCGTCGATCTCGAGCAGCGTCGACGAATGGCCGAACCAGGTCACCCGCAGTCCGCTGGCCGGCAGCGTCGCGAGTGCTTCGCCCTGGCTCGCCAGCACCGGCACCGCGGACTGGGGCGCGCCATCGGGCGTGCTCTCGAAAGCGCGCAGCAGCGCCTCCTTCATGTTGCTCCACATCGGCTGCGGGTTGTTGAACTGGCCGTCATGCCATTGCGGCGAGGCTTCGAGCGGCCGCTGTTCGGCCTGGCCGCGGTGCAGCTCGCCGAAGCCGGTGCACGCGCTGGCCAGCAGCAGCCCGACGCCCGCCGCGATCGCCAGCAGGCCCCAGCCCAGCCGGCGCCAGCCGGATTTTTTCTCAGCGCCCATCGGCGGTCTCCTGGCTCAATGCGTAGATGTCGGCCGGCTCAAGCACCCGCCGCGCCGCCGGCGCGCGCGCCGCGGCCAGCATCGCCCGGCCGATCACCACGGTGCTCAGCAGGCTGCGCGGGAACAGGGCCCGCAGGCCGCTCAGCACCGGCCCAAGCACCACGTAGAAGGCGTGGATCCAGCCCACCTTGGAGCGCGCGCCGTTGAGCGGCTGAATCACGCCAGGGCGGAACATGAACGCGGAGCGGAACGGCAGCCGCATCAGTTCGTTCTCGGTGCGGCCCTTGACGCGGGCCCACATCGAGCGGCCCTGCTCGCTGCTGTCGGTGCCGGTGCCGGACACGTAGACGAAGCACGCCTGCGGGCTCGTACGCGCCAGCGTCTGCGCGATCGACAGCGTCAGGTCGAGCGTCTGGCGGCGGTAGTCGGCCTCGCTCATGCCGACCGACGACACACCGAGGCAGAAGAAGCAGGCGTCGACATCGCGCAACTGCGCCTCGGCGGCCGCCAGGTCGAACAGGTCGGGCTGCACCACGCTCGCGAGCTTCGGGTGCTGCTGCGCAAGCGGGCTGCGGCCGACGCTGAGCACCTGCGTCACGTCGTCGGCGAGCAGGCATTCGCGCAGCACGCC
The DNA here is from genome assembly GCF_001425825.1 of Rhizobacter sp. Root1238. Classification (GTDB taxonomy): domain Bacteria; phylum Pseudomonadota; class Gammaproteobacteria; order Burkholderiales; family Burkholderiaceae_C; genus Rhizobacter. The sequence continues at coordinate 128,508 of NZ_LMDM01000005.1, read as the reverse complement.
GTGGCCCACCATGCCGGTGGCGCCGAAGATCAGGACCTTCATGGAGTTTCCTTTTTCATCGCCGGGCGCGCGATGCCGCGCCAGAACACATCGAAGCCGGCCGCGGCGTAGTCGGTGCCGCTGCCGTCGGGCTCGGCCAGCGCGGCCATCGTGGCCTCGGCCAGGCCGTTGAACATCGCGCCGATGAACTGCACCGGCTGGTCGACGAAGACCTTGCGCCGCACGCACGCCTCGCCTTCACGCAGCAGCTCGGCAAACGGCGCGCTCCCGGCCTCGCGGGTCTCGGGCGTGATGCGGTCGGACACCCGCAGCTGGCCCATCACCTTGCACTTCAGCGGGTGGGCCATCGCCCACCGCAGGTACTGCATCCACACATGCTCGAACTTCTCGCGCGACGTGGCCTGCGCCGGGTAGGTGCTCATCAGCGCCTCGGCCAGCTCGACCTTCAGCGTGCGGTACAGCTCGTTGACCAGCACGTCCTTGGTCGCGAAGTAGGTGAACAGCGTGCCCTCGGCGACACCCGCCGTGCGCGAGATCGCCGAGGTCGGCGTCGACCACACGCCGCGGGCGGCGAATTCTTCGATCGCGGCGTCGAGGATCGCGTTGCGCTTGTCCTCGCTGCGGGGTCGGGCCATGGGGTTCTGCGCCGGGTTTAATTGAGCAAGCACTCAATCATAAAAAGCACGAAGCCGGTCGTCAAGCGACTTTCCACCTGGGAAGGCAGGCGGCGCTGGTGCAAAATCCCGCGCGATGGATTACCCCGGCAATCTCTTCGTGGTGGCCGCCCCCAGCGGCGCCGGCAAATCGAGCCTCGTGAAGGCCTTGCTGGAACTCGATTCGCACCTGGTCGTCTCGGTCTCGCACACCACCCGCGCGCCGCGCGGCCAGGAGCAGGACGGGCGCGAGTACTTCTTCATCAGCGAACCCGCATTCCGCGCCAAGATCGCTGCCGGCGACTTCTTCGAATGGGCCGAGGTGCACGGCAACCTCTACGGCACCTCGCGCCAGGCGATCGAGGAGCGCATTGCCGGCGGCCACGACGTGGTGCTCGAGATCGACTGGCAGGGCGCGCTGCAGATCAAGAAGCTGTTCCCGAACGCGATCCTGATCTTCATCCTGCCGCCCAGCTGGGAAGAACTCGCGCAACGCCTGAACCGGCGCGGCGAAGACCACCCGGACGTGATCGACCAGCGGCTGACGAACGCCCGCGTCGAGGTGGCGCAAGCCCGGCATTTCGACTTTGTTATCATCAACGCCTTGTTCGAAACGGCGCTCTTCGACCTGAAGGCGATCGTTCATTCGCAGCGGCTCAAGTACGCTGCGCTGCAAAGAAGCAAACCTGCTGTCTTTGCCAACCTCAATCTCAACTGAGCAGGAGTTCTTCACCATGGCCCGCATCACCGTCGAAGACTGCCTGACCAAGATCCCGAACCGCTTCCAGCTCGTGCTGGCCGCCACCTACCGCGCCCGCATGCTGAGCCAGGGCCACGCCCCGAAGATCGACACCAAGAACAAGCCGGTCGTGACCGCGCTGCGCGAGATCGCCGCCGGCGAAATCGGCATCGAGATGCTGCGCAAGGTGCCGATCTGAATTTCTGCTCCGAACATCGCCCGGACGGCCCCTCGCGGGCCGTTCGCGTTTTCCCTTGCTGCGTCCCCACGACGGCGTCTGCGTCGAATCCGCGATAAATTCGGGCCATGAACGCCCGTTCTCCGGCCACTGCCTTGCGTGAAGCGCCGCCCGCCCCGTCGGGCCGCGGCAGCACGCCGGTGCCGGCAGCCACGAAAGACGCCGCAGCCGCGTCGTTCGCGGCGCTGACCCACAAGCTCGACTACCTCGACGCCGCCGACATCAAGCGCGTGCGCGAGGCCTACCGCTTCGCCGACGAGGCCCACCTGGGCCAGTTCCGCGCGAGCGGCGAGCCCTACATCACGCACCCGATCGCGGTCGCCGGCCTGTGCGCCGACTGGAAGCTCGACGCGCAGGCCATCATGGCGGCGCTGATGCACGACGCGATGGAAGACTGCGGCGTCACCAAGGTCGAGCTGATCGAGCGCTTCGGCTCGTCCACCGCCGACCTGGTCGACGGCCTGACCAAGCTCGACAAGCTGCAGTTTTCCACGCGCGAGGAATCGCAGGCCGAATCCTTCCGCAAGATGCTGCTCGCGATGGCGCGCGACGTGCGCGTGATCCTGATCAAGCTCGCCGACCGCCTGCACAACATGCGCACGATGGACGCGATGGCGCCGGCCAAGCGCATGCGCATCGCGCGCGAGACGCTCGACATCTACGCGCCGATCGCCCACCGGCTCGGCCTGAACCAGACCTACCGCGAGCTGCAGGAGCTGTCGTTCCAGCACACCCGGCCGTGGCGCCATGCGGCGCTGTCGAAGGCGGTGCTGCGCGCGCGCGGCTACCGGCGCGACATCGTCGAGCGCATCCAGCGCGAGGTCGAGAAGGCCTTCGCCGACGCGCAACCGCAGGCCCAGCAGAACGTGCAGGTGTTCGGCCGCGAGAAGACGCTCTATTCCATCTACAGCAAGATGCGCGAGAAGCACTTCAGCTTCGCGCAGGTCAACGACATCTTCGGCTTCCGCATCGTCGTCGGCACGCTGCCGGAGTGCTACCTGGCGCTCGGCGTGCTGCACCAGCTGTACAAGCCGCTGCCCGGGCGCTTCAAGGACTACATCGCGATTCCGAAGGCGAACGGCTACCAGTCGCTGCACACCACGCTGGTGAGCCCGTTGGGCACCGCGGTCGAGTTCCAGATCCGCACCGAGCCGATGCATGCGGTGGCCGAAAAAGGCATTGCCGCGCACTGGATGTACAAGGCCGGCGGTAACACCCAGCTGCACGACGCGCAGCGCCTGGGCACGCTGTGGCTGCAGTCGCTGATCGACATCCAGGACGAGACGCGCGACGCCAACGAATTCCTCGAGCACGTCAAGATCGACCTGTTCCCCGATGCGGTCTACGTGTTCACGCCGAAGTCGCGCATCATGGCGCTGCCGCGCGGCGCGACGCCGGTCGACTTCGCGTACGCGATCCACTCCGACGTCGGCGACCACTGCGTCGCGGCCAAGGTCAACGGCGACCCGGTCGCACTGCGCACCGAGCTGCGCAGCGGCGACGTGGTCGAGGTCGTCACCGCGCCCGGCGCGCGGCCGAACCCGGCCTGGCTGAACTTCGTGCGCACCGGCCGGGCGCGCTCGAAGATCCGCCACTACCTGAAGAACATGGAGCAGGAAGAGTCGCAGCAGCTGGGCGAGAAGCTGCTCGCGCAGGCGCTGCGCGCCGAAGGCCTGAACATGCCGGCCAACGACCCGGCCGATGCCGCGGCCGGCGCGCTGTGGCAGCAGCTCGCGCGCTGGAGCGGCACCCGCTCGCGCGCCGAGCTGCTGATCGACATCGGCCTGGGCCGCAAGATCGCGACCATCGTCGCGAAGCGGCTGGCACAGATGATGGGCGAGCGCGGCGAACGCCCCGATGCGCTGACGCTGACGATGGGCCGCTACGCCGCCGACGACAACGCGCCGTCGCAGGGCCTGGTGGTGATCGACGGCAGCGAGGGCGCGTCGGTGCAGATGGCGCCCTGCTGCCGGCCGATCCCCGGCGACGCGATCGTCGGCTACCTGGGCCGCGGCGAAGGGCTGCTGGTGCACACCGTCGACTGCTCGACCGCCAAGCGGCTGTTCGAGCGCGACAGCGAGCGCTGGATGACGGTCGAATGGGCCGAAGAACCGATGCGGGCGTTCGAGACCGGCGTCACGCTGCTGCTGAAGAACGGCAAGGGCGTGCTGGCGCAGGTGGCGGCGGCCGTCAGCGAGGCCGAGGCCGACATCACCCACATCGACATGGACGACGAACCGGCCGCGCAGACGATCGAGCTGCGGCTGCTGCTGAGCGTGCGCGACCGGCTGCACCTGGCCGACGTGATGCGCACGCTGCGCCGCGCGGCGCCTGTCTTGAAGGTTGTCCGCGTGAAGCCGTGATCCCGGATTGGCATCCGGGCATTCCTACGGCTTCGGATACGAGACGTCCACCACCTCGATCCGCTCCAGCCCGCCCGGCGTCATCAGCTGCACCTCGTCCCCCACGCGCGCCTTCAGCAGCGCCCGCGCGATCGGCGCGATCCAGCTGATCTCGCCCTTGCTGCTGTCCGACTCGTCGACGCCCTTGATCGTGACGGTGCGCTCCTCGCCACGCTCGTTCGCATAGGTCACGGTCGCGCCGAAGAACACCTGGTCGTTGCCGTGGTGCAGCGACGGATCGGCCACCTCGGCGATGTCGAGCCGCTTGGTCAGGAAGCGGATGCGCCGGTCGATCTCGCGCAGCCGCTTCTTGCCGTACAGGTAGTCGCCGTTCTCGGAGCGGTCGCCGTTCTTCGCGGCCCACGACACCACCTCGACCACCTTCGGCCGCTCGTCGTCCAGCAGCGTCAGCAGCTCGTGGCGCAGCGCCTGGTAGCCGGCCGGCGTCACGTAGTTGCGCGTGCCCTGCGGCAACGCCGGCAGGCCGATGTCGTCATCGTCGTCGCCGTCGGAATCGCTCTCTTTGGTGAAGGCCTTGCTCATGGGCGCGATTTGAACCCAACTGCGGCCCGCCGGCGCCGTTGCGCTGCGACCAGGGTGATTGACTTGCCTAACCGGTTAGGCAGAATGAGCCGGATTCACGCACCAGGAATCCAGCATGTACACGCTTTTCGCCACCCCCGGATCGGTCGGCTGCGCCGCCGTCGATGCCGCGCTGCGCCTGTGCGGCGTGCCGTTCGAGACCGTCGAAGCCGCCCCGTGGACCGAATCGCCCGGCCGCGACCGGCTGAAGGCGGTCAACCCGCTGGTGCAGATCCCGACGCTGCAGGGCGCCAGCGGCGAGCTGCTGACCGAAACGGCCGCGATCCTGATCCACCTCGGCCTGACGCACCCCGAGGCACGGTTGCTGCCTGCCGACGCCGCCCGCCGCGCCAGCCACCTGCGCGGCCTCGTCTATCTGGCGGCCAACGTCTACCCGGCCATCACGGTGATCGATTTCCCCGAGCGCTTCTGCGAGGCCTGCAGCGATGACGAGGCCCGGCGCATCCGCGCGCAGACGCGTCGCCACCTGCACGGGCTGTGGGAGGTGTTCGCCGACAGCTTTCTTGCGCCATCGACCGGCTTCCTCGCCGGCGACGCCCCGGGCGCGCTCGACCTGATGGCCGCCGCGCTGTCGAAGTGCTTCGGCACCCGCCCGCACCTTGCCGCATCCCGCCCCGCGTTCGCCGCGCTGCTGTCGCGCATCGACACGCACCCACGCTTCGCCGAGACCGAACGGCGCTACTGGCCCGCGGCGTCCTGATGGCCGGCATCTCGGCCGGCGTCGGCGGCGCGCTGGCGCTGGAGTTCGCGAACACCGCTGGCGATCACCTGGCCGACGTACCGTCCGAGCGCCTGGGCAGCTGGGCGCGCTTCGCCCAGTGGTGCGTCGAGCAAGACCTGGTCGATGCGCGCGGCGCGGCGGCCCTGAAGGCCTCGGCCGACGATTTCGCGCCAGTGGTCGCCGCGCGCGAGGCGGTGTTCCGCACCGGCCTCGCGATCGCGCAGGGCGGCAAGCCGCCGGCCGCGGCGCTCGCGCTGCTGAACGAGCTCGCCGCCGGCGACGGTCCGCGCGTCAGCCACACGCAGGCCGGCCTGCGCTGGCGCGGCAGCGCCGACGACAGCGCGCTCTCGCTGCGCACGCTGCTGGCGCGCGAGGGCCTGTCGCTGTTCTGCTCGCCGCGGGCCGCGCGCATGCGGCTGTGCGCCGGTCCGCTGTGCGGCTGGCTGTTCCTCGACGACAGCCGCGGCGCGCCGCGCCGCTGGTGCTCGATGGGCGACTGCGGCAACCGCGCCAAGGTGCAGCGCCACCACGCCCGCCGCTCGGCCGGCGCGGGGGACGCCTGAGGTGCAACAGCGGTTCCCCTCGCGCGGCGCAGCGTGTACCCTTGCCGCTGCTTCCCCCTCCCACCTCCCACGTCGTCGTCCCATGCGCCTGATCCGGTCCCTGCCCTTTCTGATCCTGCTGTCCACGGCCCGTGCGGTGCTGGCGGCCCCGGCGCCCGCGCCGGCGGCGGCCGAGGCGAAACCCGCCGAACGCTGCGAGGCCGCGGTGGCCGACACCATTCGCGAGATGCGCGGCAAGGAAGCGCGCGACATCGAGTTCATCGCCGCGCAGCGCTCGCTGCTGCCGGCCACCGGCGACGAGACCACCGTGAAGGGCGCCGGCCGCTACAAGACCGCCGCGACCGGCGTGCACGGCTTCACCTACCGCTGCGCGTACAACGCCGAATCGAACGAGACATCGGGCGTCGTGTTCCGCGAGACCGGCAGTTCCCGCCCACTGGCCGAAAAAGCGTGGGAGCCCGACCTCAGCAAGGTCTCGCCCGATGCCTGCGAAACCGCGATCGCCGCGACGCTGAAAGACAAGTACCCGCGCGTCGGCCGCATCGCGTTCGATGCCGAGACGCGCCGGTTGCAGCCCGCGCCGAACGAAGACACCTGGCTTGACGGCCAGGGCGCGGTCGAACGCGCGCCCGGCATGAACTCGATCCCGTTCACCTACCGCTGCGCGTTCCAGGCGCGCACCGGCCGGCTGGTCGGCGCGCAAGCCACGCCCTGAAGCGGCGGGTGCCGGCCCGCGCTGCGCAGGCCGCAGCGCAACGGTGTCCCGTCACGCGACGTCGCGCGTGGGGTGGTCACAAACGGATGCGCTCGCATGGCACGCCGTGCCGTAAGCTCGAAGCGCTTCGGTTTCGGCAACGGATGTCGGAGGATGCGTGGTCGATCGACCCTCGAACGATGCGGTGTTGGGCGGCGAGGTGACGCAGTTGCTGCGGCGCTGGACCGACGGGGATGCGCACGCGCTGCACCGGGTGCTGCCGCTGGTGTACGACGAGCTGCGCCGCCTCGCCGGCCGCCACCTGCGCCATGAGCGCGCGCAGCACACGCTGCAGAACACCGGCCTGGTGCACGAGGCCTACCTCCGTCTGACAGACGACCGCCCGGTGCAGTGGGCGTCGCGCTCGCAGTTCTTCGCGCTCGCCTCCAAAGTGATGCGTCACATCCTGGTCGATCACGCCCGCGCGCGCGGGGCCGACAAGCGCGGCGGCGGCCAGGCCCACGTGCCGCTCGACGAGCTGTCGGAAGCCGCCATCGCACAACTCTCGCCGCGCGACACGCCGGTGCTCGACATGCTGGCGCTCGACCAGGCGCTGACCCGGCTGCAGCAGCTCGATGCACAGCAGAGCCGCGTCGTCGAGCTGCGCTTCTTCGGCGGGTTGAGCGTCGACGAGACCGCGGCGACGCTCGAGATCTCGCCGGCCACCGTGAAGCGCGAATGGTCCAGCGCCCGCGCCTGGCTGCTGCGCGAGCTGGCCAGCCGCTGAGCGCGCCGGGCGCGCGGCGCGGATACGCTTCGTCACACATTGCATGAGCCGCCGCCGCCCGAGCTTGCGCCCTACGGGGAACGAGAACTTCGGGAGAGTTGCGATGAACGCCACGATCCATGCCGACATCGACAGCGGCTTCGGCCACCTGCCGGGCGTCGAACACGGCCCGCCGGTGCTGCGGCCGCCGCCGCTGCTGCTGCACACCGAACCGCCGCGCATCGAGTCGCATCCGCTCGGCAGCCCGCGCCGGCCGTCGCTGCTGACCGCGCTGCTGGCCGCCGAGAGCCCGTGCGAACGCCACCGCACGGTGCGCGGCCTGATGCAGACGCTCGGCTTCGACTGGCTCGCCTGCGGCAGCCTGGTGCGCGACGAAGCCGGCTGGCGCCCGGCCGCGTTCTGCACCACGCTGATCGACATCGACTGGCTGCAGCGCTATTTCGGGCAGAAGCACCACGAGGTCGATCCGCGCTGGCGCGAGGCGCTGCAATCGTCGCTGCCCTGCATCTGGTCGCTGGACCAATGGGACGACGCCGGTGCGGCGGCGGACGCGGCAGGCACCCACTTCGGCCGCTTCGTCGCCGACCTGCGCGCCACCGGCATGCACAGCGGTGCCCTGCTCGCGCTGCCGGGCCGCCGCACCGACGAACGCTGGCTGCTGAGCCTGCTGTCGCGCACGCCGGGGACGGCCTGGATCGGCGACGCGGTGCTCGGCCAGTTGCTGAACCTGAGCCTGTGCCTGCACGAGTTCTACCTGCAGCACACCCGCTGGCCGCAGTCCGGTCCCGTCACGCCCCCGGAAGAAGTGCTGAACCCGGTGCAGCGCGACATCCTGCTGCAGCTCGCGCACGGTGCGAGCGACAAGCAGATCGCGCGCGAGCTGCAGCTGTCCTCGCATGCCGTCGACTACCACATGCGCCAGCTGCGGCGCCGCTTCGCGGCACGCAACCGCGTGCAGCTGACCCAGGCCGCGCAGCGCCTGGCGCGCCGCTGAAGGGAGCCCGATGAGCTTGACGAGGGATGCGCAGCGCTGGCAGCGGCTCAAGACCCTGGTGGCCGACGCGCTGGCGCTGCCCCTCGCCCAGCGGCCCGGGTTCGTGCAGCGCAGCTGCGCCGGCGAGCCGGACCTGCAAGTCGAGCTCGAATCGCTGCTCGCCGCCGCCGAGCCCGACGACACGCCGCTCGACCAGCAGCCGGCCGCGCAGCTGCTGCAGGCGATCGACGAGCATGCGTCGCGCCACTGGATCGGCCGCCGCCTCGGGCCATATCGGCTGGTCTCGCTGATCGCGCGCGGCGGCATGGGCGAGGTCTACCGCGGCGAACGCGACGACGGCCAGTTCGAGCAGCGCGTCGCGGTCAAGCTGATGCGCGCCGACGGCGACCAGCAGATGCTGCTCGCGCGCTTCAATGCCGAGCGCCGCATCCTGGCGTCGCTCGACCACCCGAACCTCGCGAAGCTGCTCGACGCCGGCCTGACGCCCGACGGCGAGCCGTATTTCGTGATGGAGCTGGTCGACGGCATCGCGCTCGATTTCCACTGCGAGCAACAGGCGCTGCCGGTGGCGCAGCGGCTGCAGCTCTTTCGCAGCGTCTGCCTGGTGGTCGACTATGCGCACAGGCAGGGCGTGATCCACCGCGACCTGAAGCCGGCCAACATCCTGGTCACGCCGCAGGGCGTCGTCAAGCTGGTCGACTTCGGCATCGCGAAGCGCGTCGGCCCGCTCGACGGGGCCGACGGCAGCGAGCCCACGCTGACGCTGCAGCGCGTGCTGACGCCCGACTACGCCAGCCCCGAGCAGGTGCGCGGCGAGCCGCTGACGCCGGCCAGCGACATCTATGCGCTCGGCGTCGTGCTGTACCGGCTGCTGGCGCGCGCCAGCCCGTACGGCGCGGCCACCGACAGCTACGCGCTGACGCGCGCGATCTGCGAGACCGAGCCGCCGCGCCCGAGCCGCGCGGTGCCGCACGGCGGCCGGCTGCGCCGCCAGCTGCGCGGCGACCTCGACGCGATGGTGCTGATGGCGCTGCGCAAGGAACCGGCGCACCGCTATGCGTCGGCCGAGGCGCTGGCCGACGACGTGTTCCGCCACCTCGAAGGCCTGCCGGTGCATGCGCGCCGCGGCGCCTGGAGCTACCGCGCCGGCCGCTTCGTGCTGCGGCATCGCGCGATGGTCGGCACCGCGCTGGTCGCCAACCTCGCGCTGTCGGCCGGCATCGGCATCGCCGCCTACGAAGCCTGGCAGGCCAACGTGCAGCGCGAGCGCGCCGAGCGCCACTTCGCGAGCGTGCGCAAGCTGACCAACACGCTGATCCTGGACGTCAACAACGCGATCCGCGACCTGCCCGGCTCGACGCAGGCGCGCCAGCTGGTGGTGCAGACCGCGCTGAACTACCTGCAGCAGCTCAGCGCCGAACTGCAGGGCGATGCCGCGCTGCAGCTGGAGCTGGCCGGCGGCTACCGGCAGATCGCCGACCTGCAAGGCCGCAATGCCGAGGCCAGCCTGGGCGACCCGGTGGCCGCGCTCGCGAGCTACGAGCGCGGCCTCGCGCTGGCCGAACCGCTCGGGCTGCCGGCGAGGCGGCGCGACCCGAACTTCCGCGCCGCGCAACGCGAGCTGGCGCTGCTGTACACCAGCCGCGGTGCGCTGCTGTCGTCGATGGGCCGCACCGACGCCGGCATCGAGTCGCTGCGCCAAGGCATCGCGACCACCGACGAGCTGCTCGCCGGCGAGCCCGACAACCTGCGGCTCGCCCGGCTGCGCGCGACGCTGTACACCGAGCTCGGCAGCGCGCAGCAGCAGGGAGGCCAGCACGAGGCCTTCCTCGCATCGACCGCGACGGCCACGCAGCAGCTCGAGGCGCTGCTGGTGCGCGAGCCCGGCGATGCGATCGCCGCCAACACGCTGGCCACCACCTACGGGCTGCGCGGCATGACGCTGCTCGGCCACGACCTGAAGCCCGAAAGCGCGCGGCTCGCGCTGGAGTCGTACGGCAAGGGCGCGGCGCTGCTGCAGCGCCTGGCCGATGCCAACCCGAACGACACCAAGCTGATGCGCACGCTCGCGATCCAGTACCACGGCATGGGCCGCTCGCTGCTGCGGCTGAAACAGCCGGCGAAAGCGCTGGAGCTGCACCGCCGCGCGATCGCGATGCTGGAGCGGCTGGCGCAGCAGGAGCCGAACAGCCCGCAGTTCAACGCCGACCGCGCCGGCGCGGCGGTGCGGCTCAGCGAGGCGCAGCTCGCCGCCGGCGACGCGGCGGCCAGCCGCAGCACCGCGGCCGCCGCGGTGGCCACCTTCGAGGCGCTGCCCGACGGCATCCGGCGCGACATCGTCACGCACTACCTGCACGGCCTCGCGTACTACCAGCTCGGCCAGGCGCTGCACGCGCAGGGCGACGCGGCCGGCGCCTGTGCGCGCTACCGGCAGAGCCTGCCGATGTTCGACGACGTCGCGCGCCTGCTCGACCCGACCGACATCGGCCCCGACGCGGCGCGCGCCGCGCTGCAGCGCTGCACCTGATGGAACGCGCGCCGACCGCCGTCACCGGCCAGCGTTTCGGCCCGTACCGGCTGGTCGCGCCGCTCGGGCGCGGCGGCATGGGCGAGGTCTGGCGCGCCGCGCGGGCCGACGGCCAGTACGAGCAGCAGGTGGCGATCAAGCTGGCGACGACCGCCGGCGACGCCGCGTCGCCCGACGCGCTGGAACGCTTCCGGCGCGAGCAGCGCATCGTCGCCGGCCTCGACCATCCGCAGCTCGCGAAGCTGCTCGACGCCGGCGTCGCGGACACCGGCCAGCCCTACTTCGCGATGGCGCTGGTCGACGGCGAGCCGATCACGCGCCACTGCGAGCACGCGGGCCTGGCCCTGCCGGCCCGGCTGCGGCTGGTGCGCGAGGCCTGCGCGGTCGTGCATTACCTGCACCAGCAAGGCATCGTGCATGCCGACCTGAAGCCGGAGAACCTGCTGGTCGGCGCCGCCGGCGAGCTGCACCTGGTCGACTTCGGCATCGCGCGCCACATCGGCGAGCCGGCCGCGGCCGCGATGACGCTGTCGTGCGCCAGCCCGGAGCAGGTGCGCGGGCTGCCACTGACGCCGGCCAGCGACGTCTACGCGCTCGGGCTGCTGCTGTACCGGCTGCTGGCCGGCCGCAGCCCGTACCGCGAGCAGGCGGCGCATGCGCTGGCGCACGAGGTCTGCGAGCGCGAGCCGCCGCCCACCGGCGCGCGCGTCGACCGCGACCTGGAGGCGGTGCTGCGCCGGGCGCTGCACAAGGAACCCGCGCAGCGCTATGCATCGGCGCAGGCGCTGTCGGACGAGCTGTTCCGCTGCCTCGAAGGCCTGCCGGTGCAGGCGCGCAGCGGCGGGCTGCGCGGCCGCGTGCGCCGCTTCGTGCTGCGCCACCGCAGCGCGGTCGGGGCGGCGCTGCTGGCCAACCTGGCGCTCGCGGCCGGGCTCGCGCTGATGGTGCACGAGACGCAGCGCGCACAGCACCAGCGGGCCCGCGCCGAGCAGCATTTCGCGAACGTGCGCGCGCTCGGCCGCGTGCTGATCTTCGACGTGCACGACGCGATCCAGAACCTGCCCGGCGCGACGCCGGCCCGCAAGCTGGTGGTCGAGCATGCGCTGAGCTACCTGAACGAGCTGAGCAACGACCCGTCGACCGATCCGTCGGAAGACGCCGGCCTGCGCACCGAGATCGCCGCCGGCTACCGCAAGGTCGGCGACATCCAGGGCCAGCCGTTCGGCGCCAACCTGGGCGATCCGGAAGGCGCGCGCCGCAGCTACCTGCGGGCGCGCGAGCTGCTGACGGCGGTGCTGGCCGCGGCCGTGCCGGGCAGCGCCCGCGACACCGCGCAGCGCGAGCTGGTGGTGGTGCACAAGCGGCTGGGCGCGTTGTCGGATTCGCTCGGCGAGCTGGCGGCGGCCGACGCGGCGCTGCGCGCCGGCATCGCGCTCGCGCAGGCGCTGGTCGACGCGCAGCCGGCGAATGGGGATTTCGCATTGCTGCTGGCGGCGATGCACGGCCAGCTGAGCCAGCTGAAGTTCTACGCCGGCGATTTCCCGGCCTACCTGCAGGCCGCCGACATCGAGTTCCGCGCGCTCAGCGAGATCGTCCGGCGCCAGCCGGACGACCGCGACGCGGTGATGAGCCTGTCGGTCTGGCACGACCTGCGCGGCCAGTACCTGGCGCAGCGCGACGACACGCTGGACAGCGGCCTGCAGGCGCTGCAGTCGTTCGAGGCCTCGATGCGGCTGAAGCAGCAGTTGCTCGACCGCGAGCCGCACAACAGCAGCTACCTGCGCTATGCCGCGAGCGAGCACCTGAACCTGGGCGTCACGCTGCTGCGCGTCAAGCGGCCGGCGCAGGCGATCGCCGCGTACCGGCGCGGCGCGGCACTGCTGGCCGAGCTGTCGCGCCAGGACCCCGACAACATGGACGCCCGCCAGGCGCTCGCGCTGGCCAGCAACAACCTGAGCGGCGCGCTGTACGACAGCGGCGACCTGCCGGGCAGTGCGCACGCGGCGCGCGAGTCGATCGCGGTGTTCGAGTCGCTGTCGGAAGGCGCGCGGGCCGATGTCGCGGCGCAGCGCATCCAGGGTCGCAGCCACTTCCAGCTCGGCCGTGCGCTCGCGCGCAGCGCGCCGCGCGAGAGCTGCGTGCACCACCGCCGCTCGCTGGCGATCCTGGTCGACCTGCAGGCGCGTGTCGGCCTCGCGCCGGGCCAGCTCGACCCGGCCGAGGTGCGCGCCGCGCTGGCGCGCTGCCCGTAGCCCGGCGTGCGGGCGTCCGCACGCGCCGGGCGAGGCAATGCGAAGTACTGCACGCCCGGCCCCTGCCTCTGCGATCGCTCCCACCCCCTGCCCTTCGCGATTCACGAGGCAAATCAACGGCTTGCCGCGCATCGCCGTGCGCCGCCCCGATCACGGTCCGCCATGGCATGCCTCTCGCGATAAGCCAGGTGGCCTGACCCACGGAGCACGACGCGATGGCAGAAACGAAGAAGGACCGCAGCCTGCAGGAAGTGAAGATCTTCGCGCGGGAGAACACGATCTGGGGCATCCCCAGCAAGCAGTTCATCGGCGCGGCGGTGCTGACGGTCGCGATGCTCACGCAGATCCCGTTCGTCTTCGCGTTCGCGATGGGCGGCCTGCTGTTCGGCGTGCTGTTCGCGATCTACAACGACGACCCGCGCGCGCTGCTGGCCTGGCAGCGCTCGGTGGGCCGCCCGGTCCGCTGGTCGGCCTGTCCGCGCACCCCGCGCCGCGTCGTCATCGTCCCCTTCCACAAGTGAAAACCACAGGAGTGCCTTCCATGCGTGTCAATTCTTTCGTGCGGCCCATCGTCCGTCGCAGTGCTGCCCCGCTGTCCGGCCTCGTCCTGGCCCTGCTCAGCGCCTCCGCCCATGCGCAGGCCACCGCCGCCAATTTCGACAGCCTGCGCACCTTCCTGCAGGCCTTCGCGAACTTCATGACCGGGCCGTTCGGCAAGGCGGTGGTGGTGGTCTCGATCGTCGCGGCCTTCTGCACCTGGGTGTTCGCGCCCAAGGACGGCATCTTCGGCCCGGTGCTGCGGGTGGTGGTCGCCGGCATCGCGATCATGAACGCCGCGCTGTGGATCGCCCAGTTCGGCGGTGCCGGCAACATCACGCTGTAAGCGCGACGGACGCGAGCGGCCATGGGTGCCAGGGACAAGATCGGCTCGGTGCTGGACCTGCACACCGCCTACGGTGTGTACAACGGCTTCGTGCTCACCAAGACCGGCTCGCTGATCGGGGCCATCGAGCTGTCGGGGCGCGACCCCGACGGCATGGCCGCCATCGACCACCAGGGCATGACGCACATCGCCCGCGTGATCTACGGGGCGCTTCCGAAGGCGGTCGCGGTCACGCAGTACTTCGCGCACTTCGAGGGCGCCCGGGTCTCGCTGCTGCGCCGCGAGCACCCGATCAGCGACCTGATGTCGAAGCAGCGCGAGGCCTTCCTGAACGGCCGCGACCTGTGCAACTCGCGGCTGGTGCACTACTTCGAGGTGCAGGCCGGCGAGAACTCGAACAAGCTCGACGTCGCCGGCCTCGTCAAGCACCTGGCGATGTCGCCGGTCAGCGGCGCGAGCCGGCGCATGGTCAAGCAGACGCTCGGCAAGGACGGCGCGCTGCTGTACCTCGCCGAGCAGCTGGAGCGCCAGTCGTGGATGCTGAAGGACGCGCTCGCGGTGCTGGTGGCCAAGTGGTCCGGCATCATGGGCGTCGAGCAGCTCGGCATCGACGAGTTGTGGGCGCACATGCGCTTCCTGGCCACGCTGCAGCCGCGCCGCCTCGACACCGCGCGCCACGAGACGCCGCCCGAGAGCAACTGGGACCACTTCCTGTCCAGCGGCGACGTGCGCCACCTGCGCGTGCACAACATGGACGTGCTGAAGATCGACGACGCCGAGCACCAGTACGTGAAGATCGGCGCCGTCAGCCGCCTCGGCAGCCCGGTGCGCGAGGGGCTGTGGGGCCACGGCGACGATTCGCCGGCGCGGCTGCGCGGCAACTACCTGCTGATGCACCGCTTCACGCCGTTCAGCGAGTTCAAGCGCTCGATGCTGTTCCGCAACAAGCAGACCGAGCTGGAGCGCAGCGCGATCAGCCCGTGGGACGTGCTGCAGGGCCGCGAGCGCTCGCTGTACGAGAAGCAGGCGACGATGAAGCCGGTGATCGCCGACAAGATCGCCGAGCTCGGCGAGGCCGAGGCGCTGGACGAGACCTGGGGCCAGGGCCACAGCTTCGTCGCCGCGTTCAATCCCGACCCGGTGCAGTTGCGCGAGACCGTGCTGTCGCTGGACCGCGCCTGCTCCAACGTCGGCCTGTCGCTGGTGTGGGAGGGCGTCGACCTGCCCTACGCCTACCAGACGATGCAGCCCGGCGGCCAGCACAAGAGCATGCGCGACATGGTGCTCAACGGCACGCAGAGCGCCGCCGCGGCGCTGCTGTACCAGAGCGCGCTCGGCCAGCCCTGCGTCGAGGACCTCGGCGGCGAGGAGGCGCAGTACGTGCTCGAGAGCCGCGACGGCCGGCCGTTCTTCTTCAGCAACTTCATCGGCGGGCGGGCGATGCTGGTCGGGATCGGCCCGATCCGCAGCGGCAAGACCTTCCTGAAGAACACGCTGGCGACGCACTTCCTGAAGTACGGCGGCGTGATCCGCGCGATCGACATCGACCCCGGCACCGAGACGCTGGCGCAGGCCTTCGGCGCGGACGGCGGCATCTTCCGCGTCACCGCCGACGGCCGCCACGGGCTGAACCCGTTCGTCAACTACCAGGGCGCGAACGACCTCGGCTTCGTCGTGCACATGACCGAGCTGCTGGTCGAGATGATGCGGGCCAACGACGACCCGCTGCTGCAGCAGCTCGCGCACAACGAGCAGGAGTACCTGGACGGCGCGATCCGCAAGACGCTGCTGCTGCCGACCTCGATGCGCACGCTCGATTCGCTGGTGGCCCACATGCCGATGCAGCTGGCGCAGAAGTTCACCCGTTGGACGCGCGGCACCGACCCGCAGATGGCCGGCCGCTACGCGCCGCTGTTCGGCGCCACCGTCGACTCGGCCGGCGGGCTGGACAAGCGCGTCGGCGTCTACAACCTGCAGGCGGTGCGCGACGACGAGAACGCGATGCGCCCGCTGCTGCTGGAGCTGTTCTACCGCATCACCCGCACCTTCGAGGACCCGGCGAAGCGCGGCGTGCCGAAGGAGCTGCACGTCGACGAATGCCACCACGCGCTGCGGCTGAAGTCGTTCGCCGAATACCTGGTGGCCAAGGTGCGCACCTGGGGCAAGTGGGGCGCCGGCGTGCAGCTGTGGACGCAGTCGCCCGAGGAACTGCTGCGCAGCGACAGCTGGGCCGCGGTGCGCAGCGCGGCCAGCACCTTCGTCTTCATGTCCGACCCGAAGATGGACGACGCGCTGTACCGCGAGACCTTCCCGTTCCTGCAGGCGGGCGAGTGCGAGGCGATCCGCTCGCTGGTCCCGAAGCGCCAGGCCTTCCTGGTGCAGCAGGAGCTGGGCGTCGCGAAGATCGTCAACCTGGTGGTGGAGCCGGAGCAGTACGTGATGAACACCTCGCACCCGCGCGAGGCGGCGATCCGCACCGCGCTGATCGAGGAGCACGGCTACCAGCGCGGCATGCAGCTGACGCTGGCCCGCTTCAAGGAAGAGGGGATCCTGTGATGGACAGCCCACCCCCGCAACGCCTTCGGCGCTCCCCCTCAAGGAGGCGTCGCCAGCGGCCCGGCGAAGCCGGTTCCGCGGCGACCGCCTGGTTGCTCGCTGCGGCCATGATGGGTGCCTGCGTCGGCGCGCGCGCGGCCGCCGACCCGGAGATCGACGCGCTGGTGCGCGAGATCGAGGGCCTGCCGCCGCAGGCCTTCGAGCAGGACCCGCAGGGCTGGCAGGAAGTGCTGGAGCTGCTGGAGAACTACGCCGCCTCGCAGGCCGGCAGCCCGAAGGCGGCACCACGCCGCGCCGCCGCCGCGAACGGCGCTGCCGGCATGACGGCCGCCCAGCAACGCGATGCGTTCGGCCAGTTGCTGGCCGGCGTGCGCGAGCTGCCGGTCAGCGACCTGGCGAGCCTGATGGTGTCGGCCGGGCTCGCGCAGGTGGACCCGCCGCGCGGTCCGAACGAGGCGATCGACCCGCGCGCCGCGGTGCAGCTCGGCCGCTGGGCCGAAGCGGCGCGCGGCGTGCCGGCAGGCGCCGCATCGTTCGCGGTGCTGCCGCTGTTCCAGCCGGATGCGCTGCGGCTGCTGGCGCGCCGCGTCGAGCTTGCGAACGCCGGCCAGCCGCGCGCGGCCGCGTTGAACGACACGATGCAGGCCAGCATCGCGACGCTGAGCCGCCGCGCTGATGAAGAAAGCCGCACGCTGCTCGAGCTGCGGCGCGCCGGCCAGGCCAGTGCGCAGCGGCTGGGCGCGCTCGACGGGCTGATGCAGGCCGCCACCGCCGCGCCGCTGGCCGATCCCGCGGCCGAATCGGCCCAGCTGGCCGGCCTGCGCGGCACGCTCGCCGGCGTGCAGGCGCAGCAGACGCAGGCGCTGATGCAGCTCGGCGGACCCGATTTCAGCGGCGGTGCCGCGCCGCTGGCGATGCCGCGCAGCGCGCTCGCGTCGCGCGCCGCGGCGTCGGCGCTGGCCGACGACCTGAAGCGCCGCATCGCCGCCGGCCAGGTGGTCGGCGACGAACCGCAGCGCCAGGCGGCGCAGCTCGGGCGCGACACGCTGGCGCTCGCGCTGCTCGATGCGCTGGCGCGCGAAGAGGCGGTCAAGGATGCGGCGCTGCGCTACGGCTGGCAGCTGCAGGCCCAGCTGCTGCAGACCGGCGCCGAGATGCGCCGCCTGGCCGACGCGGTGGAACGGGCGCCCGGCCATGCGGCGCTCTGAGCGCGCGGCGCTCGGCCTCATCGGCGCGCTGCTGCTCGCCGGCTGGGCGCTGCCGGCGCACGCCGCATCGCTGCCGGCGCTGCACGAGGTGTTCCTGGTGTTCGACACCGTCACCGAGCAGATCACGCAGAAGATCGGCGACGCGCTCGGCACGCACGAGATCGAGATGGTCGTCAACGTGCTGTTCTCGGCGCTCGCGCTCGGGCTGTTCGTCTGGAAGTTCAGCGGCTACGCGCTGCGCGGCTTCGACCTGCTCGACATGATGGCGCTGATGATGACGCTGTTCTTCGTGTACCTGATCCTGAGCGCGTACAAGGCGATCTTCCCGGCCATCTTCGGCGCCGGCCGCTACGTGTCCGACGTGCTGGGGGCCGGCATCTCCGGCCGCGACCCGAAGGTGAGCCTGGCCGAGAACATCTTCGGCATGGTGGTGCAGGTCGACTTCCATTCGTCGTGCGACCTGTTCGACTGCCTGGGGCCCGGCATCATGTCGTGGATCGCGGCGATCTTCGCGTACATCATCGTGATCGCGCTCGGCGTCATCGCGACGCTGGTCGAGCTGTGGACGATGTGGGGTTTCCAGATCGCCTATGCGATCGGCTGGCTCACCGTGCCCTTCCTGCTGTTCGAGCGGCTGTCGTTCCTGTTCGACGGCTGGCTCAAGTTCTTCTTCGGCATGGTGGTCTACGTGATGGTCGCCAAGGTCAACCTGGCGCTGGTGCTGCTCGGGCTGGAGATCATGTTCGGCATCGCGCACGGCGGCGGCATCCCGGATTCGCAGACGGTCGACGTCGACGGCTTCTTCTCGATCGTCGGCATGCTGGTGTTCCTCGCGGTGGGCATCGCGACGCTGTACAGCACCGGCCGCTTCGCGTCGGCCATCGTGCAGAACGCGGCCGGCGGCGGGGTCGGTGACGTCGTGCAGCGGGCGGCGAGCGCCGCCGCCACCGCGGCCGGAACGGTGATGGCGGTGGCGCTGTGAAGGCGGCCCCCATCGCCCGGCGGCTGGCCGCGCTCGCTTTGCTGCTGGCGACGCCGCTTGCGCATGCGGCGCTCAGCGACGCGTTCAAGCGCATCGGCCAGTTCGAGGATGCGATCGTCGACCGCGTCAGCGCCGTCGTCTCGGGTGGCGCGATGCACTACGTCGCGACGCGGCTGTTCTTCGTGCTGGCGCTGGCGCTGTTCGTGCTGAAGTGCACCTCGTGGGCGCTGCGCGGCTTCAAGCTCGGCGAGATGGTCGAGACCGCGGTGCAGATCATGTTCACCGGGCTGATGCTGAGCATGTTCACGACGGTGGTGCCGGCGATCTTCAACGCGGCGCTGTTCGTCGGCGCGGCGCTGCTGGCCGGCATCATGGGGCTGGGCGGCGGCACCGCGGCGGCGATCAGCACGCCGGCCTCGCTGGTCGACATGCTGGTCACCTACGGCACGCAGATCTCGCCGAACTGCCACCTCGGATGGAACCCGCTGAACATCCTCGACTGCGTGCGCGGCGGCGCGGTGCAGATCGTCGCGGCGCTCGCGATCTCGCTGCTGCTGGCCGGGCTGTGCGTCGCGGTGCTGCTGGTCGACGTGTGGGGCTTCTGGCTGTACGGCATCGCGCTCGCGACCGGGCCGGTGCTGCTGCCGTTCACGCTGTACAAGCGGCTGTCGTTCCTGTTCGAAGGCTGGCTGCGCTTCTTCTTCGGCGCGGTCATCTACCTGATCCTCGCACGCGTCAACCTCGCGCTGGTGGTGGTCGCGCTGATGACCTACTGGGGCTCGACCGCGGCCGCGCTGAGCGGCGGCGGCTTCACGCCGCCGACGCTGGCGCCGATCGACGACGTGACGCAGGTGCTCGGGCTGATGCTGTTCGCCGGCGTCGGCATCTTCACGCTGCTGGCCACCGGCCGCTTCGCGAACGCGGTGGTGGCCGGGGCCGCGGCCGGCGGCATCAACTTCGGGCAGATGGCGCGCACCGTGACGCGCTGGGTGACGAAGTGAACCGGCGGACGTGGCTGGGAGCGGGCGCGCTGCTGCTGTGCGCCGCGCTGCCGGCCCATGCGGCGCCGCCGGCCGACATGCCGTGGCTGCACGACATCTTCGTCACGCTTCGCGAGGCCAACGACGCGATGACGGCGCATGTGTCGGCGGCGCTGACGTCCGACCGCATCGGCATGGTGGTGCACGTGCTGTTCGCGTCGCTGTCGCTGTTCCTGTTCGTCTGGAAGTTCATCGGCTTCGCGCTGCGCGGCTTCGACATCGTCGACCTGCTGGAGCTGAGCTTCACGGTCGGCTTCGTCTACCTGCTGCTGACCGGCTACGGCGGGCTGATGCCGGCGATCGCCGCGGCGACGCGTTTCGTCGGCGACCACCTGGGCGGCAGCATCGCCGGCATCGGCACCGACCGCACGCTCGCCGAGGAGATCTTCACGACCGTGCTGCAGCTGAGCCTGCACCCGGTGTGCGACGGCTTGATGGACTGCATCACGAACCGCGCCTACGCGATCTTCACGACGATGGTCGCAAGCCTGGCGATCCTGTTCCTCGGCGCGGTCGCGACGGTGGTGGAGCTGTGGATGCAGTGGTGCTTCGAGATCGCGTTCGGCATCGGCTGGTTCACGATCCCGTTCCTGCTGTTCCGCAAGCTGTCGTTCCTGTTCGACGGCTGGCTGAAGCTGTTCTTCAACGTGATGATGTACGACCTGATCGCGAAGGTGACGCTGTCGATGGTGCTGCTCGGCTTTCGCGCGATGAGCGCCAGTGCGACCGGCTCGATGGGCGCGACGATCGACGTGCACGGCCCGTACGACCTGGTCGCGCTGTTCCTGTTCCTGGTGCTCGGGATGCTGGCGATGGCCTGCACCGGGCGCTTCGCGACCTCGGTGGTGGCGGGAATGTCGGGCACCGGGGGATGGCTGCAGGATGTGGCGCGCGGCAGCGCGCGGGCAGCGGCCCGCTGAGCAACGCCGCGACGAGGTCGACGACACGCAGGTCTCAACGTCGATCGGCGATATTCTGGAAACATCGTCGATTGGCGATGTATTGACGATATTGCTGATGAGCGTTACTGTGCAACTATCGTCGATCGGCAATATCCCATGGACTTCCACATCGCCACCCTCGCCCAGTTGCCGGCTCAGCTGCGCGCCCTTCGCAAGGCGCGTCACCTGACGCAAGCCGAACTCGGTCGCCTGCTCGGGGTCAAGCAGTCGCGCATCGCCGACATCGAAAACGACCCGGGCTCCATCAGCGTCACCCAGTTTCACAAGCTGCTGTCGGCGTTGGGGACGCAACTGGTGCTGCGCGACTCGGGAGAAGGCTGGCAACCGGTGCGTCGCGATGCCGCGACGGCCCGGAAACCAGGTGGGAGCTGGTGATGGGGCAGTTGGCCGTCTGGATGAATGGCGAGTTCGTGGGCGTCTGGTCCAACGACCATGCGCACAGCTTCGAGTACGCCGCGAGCTGGCTCGAGTCCGAACGCGCCCGGCCGCTGTCGTTGTCGCTGCCGCTGACGTCCACGCGGCAATTGCGCGGCGCGATGGTGGAGAGCTATTTCGACAACCTGCTGCCCGACAACGACGCCATCCGCAAGCGCATCCGGGCGCGCTTCGGCACCCGCTCCACCGATGCCTTCGCGCTGTTGAGCGCCATCGGTCGGGACTGCGTCGGGGCCGCGCAGCTGCTGCCGGTGGGCCAGCAGCCGCACGACATCCGGCGTGTCGAGCACGAAGCGCTGAGCGAAGACGACATCGCGCGCCTGCTGCGCGACGTGCCGGTGATGCCGGCCTTCGGTGCCGCGGCCGACACCGACGACTTCCGGATCTCCATCGCCGGCGCGCAGGAGAAGACCGCCTTGCTGCGGTTCAACGGCCAGTGGTGCAAACCGCTGCACGCCACGCCCACCACGCACATCCTGAAGCTGCCGCTGGGCAAGGTGTCCCGATACAACGCCGACTTCGGCACCTCGGTCGAGAACGAGTGGTTGTGCGCACGGATTCTTCGAGAACTCGGCTTGGAGGTGGCGGACACCGGCATGGCCACCTTCGGCGACCAGCGCGTGCTGGTCGTGGAGCGCTTCGACCGCACATGGGTCGACACCGATGACGGCTCCGGGGCCTACCTCATCCGGCTGCCGCAGGAGGACATGTGCCAGGCCACCGGCACCGCGCCGGCCCGCAAGTACGAGAACGAAGGCGGGCCCGGCATCGACGCCTGCCTCGCGGTGCTGGGCAACAGCGAGACGCCGTGGCAGGCGCGCCGGGCCTTCGTGCTGGCGCAACTCGCCTTCTGGCTGCTGGCCGCGCCGGATGGCCACGCGAAGAACTTCTCGATCTTCATCCACCGCGGCGGCGCCTACTCGATGACGCCGCTGTACGACGTGCTGTCGGCCTGGCCCCTCATCGGCAAGGGCGCCAACCGCATGCCGTATCAGGACGCCGGGCTGGCGATGGCGCTGCGCTCGAAGAATGCGCACTCCAAGTTCGGCGAGATCGAAACGCGGCACTGGCACCAGCTGGCGCACGTGACGGCCGCGGATCTGTGGGTCGACATGATCGCCATGGTCGAGAGCGTCGGGCCGGCACTCGACCGGGTGCAGGCGGCGCTTCCTGGGGAATTCCCGGGCCGTGTCTGGGAGCCCATCGCCGCGGGGATGCGGCGCCACGCCCGGAAGTTTCTCCAGACAGCAGCGCCCTAGCGTGCGGTTGACCGCCCGCAGCCGAACGCCCATTGCGCCAAGCCGCACGCCGGGTTGAACCGGCACCCGGCAAATCAAGCACTTGGGGTCGAACGCCGCTGGCATGCGCCTCGCGATGCCTTCCGGCATCGACGACCGTTCACAGGAGACCCCATGGCGCTTTCGCTTGCCCACCGGTTCGCGCGCATCGTTGCGCTGCTGTCATTCGCCGCGCTGCCGCAGTTCGCATCCGCGTTCGCGTGCGGCGCGCCGCCGTCGGCCTACATCGATGGCCAGCGCGGCGGCTTCACCGACTTCACCGATTCGACCGGCTTCCCGATCTTCAACAAGGAGCACTGCTACGGCAACCCGATCTTCAGCACTAACGGGCACGACACCTACACCAGCAACCCGTTCAACAACCGCACGATGACCAACAGCGGCTTCGGGTACCAGTGCACCGAATTCCCGCAGCGCTACTACATCTTCCGCTTCCACAAGCGGCTGGTGGTGCCATCGGCGGCCGACCTGTGCACCTTCAACCTGCCGCAGGGCGTGTCGCGCTTCAAGCCCGGCCAGGGCACCCCGGTGCCGGGCGACATCTTCGTGTTCGGCCGCGGCATGTGCGGCGCGAGCGGGGAGCACGGGCACGTGTCGATCGTCACCAAGGTCTACAACCCGACGTCGATCCAGATCGCGCAGCAGAACATGCGCAGCGAGCGCTCGACGATCGCCAACGTGAAGACCAGCTGCGGCTGCGGCTTCCTGCATGCCGAGGACAACCTGGCCGCGAACATGCCGTGGACCGACACGCCGAGCGATGCGTGGGACCCGGACAACTTCCCGTGGGACGACCGGCCGATGGACACCAACGGCGGCAGCCTGATCGGCGACCCGGCCGACATGTGCACCTGCCGCTCGGACGACCCGACGCAGATCTGGCCGCTGTGCTGCAAATTTCCGAAGGAGAAGTGAGCCTTCCACCGGTCGAGCGCCTGCCCATCTCCGTTCGCCCTGAGCTTGTCGAAGGGCCTGCGCGCGGGGCACCAGGCTTCGACAAGCTCAGCCCGAACGGGCGGGGTGGCCGGGGCGGGCCAGCTCACTCGAACACGGCCGTCGCCTGCGGCACGCCCTCGCGCACCCAGGCCCGGTACATGCCCTGCGAATTGAACGGCATCGCGAGGCTGCCGTCGGCGCCGAGCGCGACCACGCCGCCGCGGCCGCCCAGCGGCTCCAGCGACTGCAGCATCGCGCCCTGTGCCGCCGCACCGACCGCCTGGCCGAGGTAGCGCATGCGCGCATGGATGTCGTGCGCCAGGCAGGCGCGGATGAAATGCTCGCCGCTGCCGGTGCACGACACCGCGCAGCTCGCATCGTTCGCATAGACCCCGGCGCCGACGATCGGCGAATCGCCGATGCGGCCCGGCGCCTTGTTGGTCATGCCGCCGGTCGACGTGGCCGCCGCCAGGTGCCCCTGCCGGTCGAGCGCGACCGCGCCGACCGTGCCGAACCGCGGCGCGTCGGGCGACAGCGGCACCGCGTCGTCGGCCAGCGCCGCCGCGTCATGGTCGAGCGCCGTCGCACCGGCCGCCTGCATGCGCAGGCGTCGCCATTGGGCGAGCCGCTGCGGCGTCGAGAAATAGCCGGGATCGACCATCGCCAGGCCGCGCGCTTCGGCAAAGCGATCGGCTCCATCGGCCCCCAACAGCACGCTGCCGCCGTCGCGCAGCAGCTCGCGCGCCGCCTGCACCGGATTGCGGGTGCGCCGCACGCCGGCCACTGCACCCGCCGCCAGCGTGTGGCCGTCCATCACGCCGGCGTCCAGCGTGTGGCGGGCATCCGCATCGAACACCGCACCATGGCCGGCATTGAACAACGGGTTGTCTTCGAGCGCGCACACCGCGGCCACCACCGCATCGAGCGCGCTGCCGCCGCGCGCCAGCACCGCCTGCCCGGCCGACAGCGCGGCGCGCAGCCCGGCGTGGTACGGCAGCTCGGCCTGCCGCATGTCGCGCGCAGGAGCGCGGGCGATGGTGCCGGCGCCGCCATGCAGCGCGAGAACGTAGGTCCGCTCCATGCTCAGTGCGCCATCAACTGGCCGAGGAAGGCACGCGTGCGCTCGTTCTGCGGCTGGTCGAAGAAGCGCGCGGTCGGCTGCAGCTCGACGATGCGCCCGGCTTCCATGAAGGCCACGCGGTCGGCCACCCGCCGCGCAAAGCCCATCTCGTGCGTGACGACGATCATCGTCATGCCGTCGCGCGCCAGCACCTGCATCGTCTCCAGCACCTCGCCGACCATCTCGGGGTCGAGCGCCGAGGTCGGCTCGTCGAACAGCATCAACCGCGGCTTCAGCGCCAGCGCCCGCGCGATCGCGACGCGCTGCTGCTGCCCGCCCGACAGCTGGCCGGGGAACTTGTCCGCCTGCTCGGCGATGCGCACCCGCGCGAGCAGGGCCTGCGCCTGCGCCCGCGAGGTCGACGCCGCCTCGCGCTGCACCAGTTGCGGCGCGAGCATCACGTTGTCGATCACGCTCAGGTGCGGGAACAGGTTGAACTGCTGGAACACCATGCCGATGCCCAGCCGCGCACGCGCCGCCTCGCGCGAATCGTCGAGCAGCGTCCCGTCGAACACGATGCGGCCGCGCTCGGGCCGCTCGATCGCGTTGATGCAGCGGATCAGCGTCGACTTGCCCGAGCCGGACGGCCCGCAGACCACGAGCTTCTCGCCCTCGGCCATCTGCAGGTCGCAACCGGCCAGCGCATGGAACGCGCCGAACCATTTGTGGAGGCCCGAGATCTCGAGCAGCGGAGTGGATGCAGTCATCAGGTTCACCTCACGGCATGGCGGCGGCCGAGCCAACGGCCGTACTGCGCGATCGAGATGCCGATCAGCAGGTAGACCGCACCGACCATCGTGTACATCTCGACGAAGAAGGGTTGCCACTGCGGATCGCCCATCGCGAGCCGCAGCGTGCCGGTCAGGTCATAGACATTGACGATCGCGACCAGCGAGGTGTCCTTCACCGCGCCGATGAAGTGGCTCATGGTCGGCGCGATCGTCACGCGCAGCGCCTGCGGCAGCACGATGTGACGCAGCCGCTGCCAGCGCGACAGCCCGAGCGCGTGCGCCGCCTCCAGCTGGCCGCGCGGCACCGCCTGCAGCCCGCCGCGGAAGATCTCGGCCAGGTAGGCGGCGCCGAACAGCGTCAGGCAGGCGGCGATGCGCAGCATCGGGTCGAGTCGCCAGGCCGGCGGCAGCAGCAGCGGCAGCACGAAGGCACCGAAGAACAGCAGCGTGATCAGCGGCACGCCGCGCACCGCCTCGATGTAGGCACCGCACAGCCAGCGCAGCAGCGGCAAGCCGGAGCGCCGGCCGAGTGCCAGCGCGATGCCCAGCGGCACGCCGAGCAGGCAGCCGGTGACGGCCAGCAGCAGCGTCAGCGGCAGCCCGCCCCACAGGTCGCTGCCGACCGGCGTGAGTCCGGCCACGCCGCCGGCCATCAGCACGCCGAACAGCAGCAGCGCGCCGGCCAGCAGCGCGACGCCGACGCGCCCGAACAGCCGCGGGTGCGCGGCACCGCACACGCCGATCAGCAAGGCTGCGCTGCCGAGCACCGGCCGCCATTGCTCGCCCTGCGGAAAGCGGCCCAGCAGCACCAACCGCGCCTTCTCGGAGACCACGCCCCAGCAGGCGCCGGCCGCCGCGCGGCAGGCTTCGGGATCGGGCTGCACGACGGCATCGAGCACGCCCCAGCGCAGCAGGCTCCAGCCGGCCCAGCCGAGCACCAGCAGCAGCGCGGTCGACACCAGCGAGGACAGCAGGTCGGCGAACAGCATGGCGCGCAGCCGCTGCACCGCGGGGGGTTGCGCCGGCGGGCGATCGAGATCGAGCGTCGCGTCCATCTAGCGCTCCTTCAGTTGCACCGCGGCGTTGACCGCGCCCATCGCCAGCGCGATCAGCAGGTTCAGCAGCAGGTAGACGCTGGCGATGATCGCGATGCATTCGATCGCCTGGCCGTTCTGGTTCAGCGAGGTCGTCGCGACCGAGACCAGGTCGGGGTAGCCGATCGCGACCGCGAGCGACGAGTTCTTGATGGTGTTCATCACCAGGCTCGCGAACGGCGGCACGATCACCCGCAGCGCCTGCGGCACGATCACGCGGCGCAGCGTTTGCGCCCGCGTCAGGCCGAGCGCATGCGCCGCCTCCCACTGGCCGCGCGGCACCGCCTGCAGGCCGGCGCGCACGATCTCGGCCCCGTAGGCGCCGGCGTAGACCGTCAACGCGCCGACCAGCGCCAGCCATTCGGGGCTGAGCGTCGCGCCGCCGGTCACGCCGAACGTGCCGAGCACCGGCCGGTCCCAGCTGCCGGGCTGCAGCAGCCACAGCGCCGCGACCAGCACCGGCGCCAGCGGCCAGGCCGCGGCACGCCGGCCGAGCAGCCGCCAGGTCATCCACGGCAACAGCAGGCTCAGCGCGAGCAGCCCGGCGGCCAGCAGCGCATCGAGCTGCGGCACCGCCACCGCCAGCCCGCCCTTGCTCAGGAAGACCAGGCCGCTCCACTGCATCGGTGCATCGGGCGCCGGCAGCAGCATCGTCAATGCGAAGTACCAGAGCAGCACCTGCACCAGCAGCGGCACGTTGCGCACCAGGTCGACGTAGGCGATGGCGCTCCAGCGCAGCAGCGCATGGCGGCTGAGCTGCGCGATGCCGACCGCGAAGCCGAGCAGGCTGACCAGCAGCACCGCCGGCAGCGCGGCGCGCAGCGTGTTGGCGATGCCGGCCGCGAAGGCGCGGGCGTAGG
This sequence comes from Rhizobacter sp. Root1238, assembly GCF_001425825.1. Taxonomy (GTDB): domain Bacteria; phylum Pseudomonadota; class Gammaproteobacteria; order Burkholderiales; family Burkholderiaceae_C; genus Rhizobacter. Next base: position 101,230 of record NZ_LMDM01000005.1, on the reverse strand, counting down.
TGTCGCCGGCGTCGTAGGGGATGACGCCTTCGGAGATCGCGAAACCGGCGCTGTCGTCGAGGAAGCCGAAGCCCGATGCGACATGCCGCGCGGCGAGGTTCTGCGCCGCGTTGTGCGCGAGCCAGCCGGCGAGCAGGAGCACCGCGAGCAGCGCGATGAACTGGGGCACGACCGTGCGCCAGCGCAGCGGCGGGCGCGGCGGCGCATCCGCGACGACTTCGGGGACAGCCACGAGCGGTCCGAGGGGTGGGAATGCAGCGGACATCGCGACCTCAGCGCAGCGGCGGCGACATCAGCAGGCCGCCCTGCGTCCACAGGCCGTTGCGACCGCGCGGCAGCTTGACGGACGAGCGCGCGCCGAGGTTGCGCTCGAAGCTCTCGCCGAAGTTGCCGACCTGCTTGACGATGCGGTAGCTCCAGTCCTTGTCGAGACCGAGGAAACGCCCGAGGTCGTCGCCGCTGCCGGCGAAGCGGCGGACCGCCGGGTCGCTGCTGGTGGACTTGAGGCCGTCGATGTTGGCCGACGTGATCGCGAGCTCCTCGGCCTCGATCATCGCGTTGAGCGTCCACCGGGCCACCGCGAACCATTCGTCGTCGCCGCGCCGCACCGCCGGCCCGACCGGTTCCTTCGAGACCAGCTCGGGCAGGATCACGTAGTCGTCCGGGTTCTTCAGGTGCGTGGCCTTCAGCACCGCGAGCGCGCCGCTGTCGCCGGTGAAGGCCTGGCAGCGGCCGCTCGCGAAGGCCTGCTGCGCCGCCTCGGCCTGGTCGAACACGACCGCCTTGTACGACAGCTTGTGGGCGCGGAAGTAGTCGGCGAGGTTCTTCTCGGTGGTGGTGCCGGCATCGACGCAGATGGTGGCGCCGCCGAGCTGCTTCACGCTCGCGAGCCCGGGCTTCTTCTTCGCGATGAAGGCCTGGCCGTCGTAGAAGTTGATGCCGACCCACGCGAGGCCGAGCGACGCATCGCGGGTGAAGGTCCAGGTGGTGTTGCGCGACAGCACGTCGATCTCGCCGCTCTGCAGCGCGGTGATGCGCGTCTGCCCGCTGGTCGGCACGTACTTCACCTTCTCGGCGTCGCCGAGCACGGCGGCGGCCAGCGCGCGGCAGTAGTCGACGTCGAGCCCGCTCCACTTGCCGCTGCCGTCGGCCAGCGCGAAGCCGACGCGGCCGGTGTGCACGCCGCAGGTGACGACGCCCTTCTGCTTGATGCCGTCGAGCACCTTGCCGGCGTGGGCGGCCATCGGCAGCGCGAGGGCTGCAGCACCGATGGCGCACCGGGCGACCAGTGACATGAACGGGGCGGCGTACTGCTTCATATCTCGTCCTTGTTGCGGAAATTGCCGGATTGACCGGGGAATTGCGCGTCGGTGGTCAGGTGCGACAGCACCGATTCGGACAGCTCGCGCGCGATGCGCAGGCCGTCGGGATTGAGCCGCATCACCGCGGCGACCAGCGCCTCCATCACCGCCAGCGCGCCGAGCGCGGAACTCGGCAGCACCGCGTGCTGCGCGGGTGCGAGCAGCAGCGTGTCGGCCATCGTCGCGAGCGGCGCGGTGGGGCTGTCGGTGATCGCGATGACATGGGCGCCGCGCTTGCGGGCGAACTCGGCCAGCCGCACGGTGGCGATCGAATAGCGCGGCAGCGAGATCGCGATCAGCAGGTCGGTGTCGCTGCAGCGGGCCAGGCGGCGCGCCGCGACCTCGGTGCCGCCGCTGCCGGCGATCGCCCACACCTGCGGCAGGTAGGGCATCAGCACGTGCGCGCCGTAGCCGGCGACGAAGCTGCTGGTGCCCAGGCCGAGCAGCCAGACGTTGCGCGCCTTCAGCAGCCGGCCGGCGGCGCGCTGGATCTGCGGCACGCTGCCGGCCTGCGCGAGGGCGTCGCCATCGATCGGCGCGTCGCCATTCTTCGTCTTGCCGGCCTTGACCGGGCGGCCGGTGGCACCGCTGCGCGCGCCGTCGAGCTTGCGCACCGGATCGACCACCGATTCGAGCTCGCGGCCGAGCTGGCCCTTCAGGTGCGTGAAGCCCTCGAAGCCGGCCGCGACCGAGAAGCGGTTGATCGCCGCGACCGAGGTGCCGGTCAGCGACGCGATCTCGTCGGCGCTGCACGACAGCGTCTGGATCGGGTGCGCCGCCATCCAGTGGCCCACTCGCGCGAGCGACGGCGAGGCCTCTTGCGCGGCGGCGGCGATGCGCTGCTGCGCGGAAGCTTGTGAGGACGATGACGACGGCATGAATGAATGATGACATTCAATAAGTCATTTGTAAATCGTTTCATTCACTCAGGACTTTCCCTGAATGCACGCCCCAAAAGGAAACCGGGAGACAGTGCAGAAGCACTGTCCCCCGGTCTTGGTGCGGACGTGATGAAGCGTGTTGAACCGCGGAACTACGCGGCGAGCAGGATCCTGCTCACCTCGTCGTACCGTGCCCGGGCGTCGTCACCGTAGATGGCGATCCCGAGAGTGCGACCGGTCTTGAACCAGCCCCACAGGTAGGCGACAGCGCCGCCCGTGGAGTCCAGCTCGTGCCCGGTGTTCTTCAGCCGGTCGAGCGCCTGCGTGAGCGACAGCCTCGGGTTCACCTGGGTCTCCCGGATCAGGAAGACCTTGTCGAATCCGAACTGCACGCGCAGGTACTCCGGCACCGACGAGCCGTTGACACGGAGGTTGAACTCCGTGACACGCCCCGTCAGACCGTTGACGCGGAAGTCGATCCCGAAGAAGCCGCGCAGCCCGAGGGCCACCAGCTTCTGTGCGATCGCGTGGGTCAGCGGGCCCCAGTTGTCCGAAGACGTCTCGTTGCCCGCGTGGTGACCGTTGATCACCACCTGCTCGGTCGTCGCCAGGAAGCGCAACGTACCGTCGAACTCGGCGAAGTACTGGTTCGAGTAGTCGTCGCCGGGGACGTGCTCCTGCACCTGGAACGCCTCGTCGCGCCGCTGGAAGCGGCGGACGGTGGCGTCCAGATCGGCACGCCCGACGGGACCCTCGACGTTGATTCCGCCGGTGGTCTCGACGGTGCGCTTGAACCACACCGAGTCCATGTCCTGCGGGATGTCGACGGTGTCCCCGGGCCGGCACACCAGGGACCTCGGGATCAGACCCGAGAACCCCCAGTCCTTCATGACACCGGGGAACTCCGACTTCATCGACGCGGCCTCGATCACCATCTGCCAGTCCCGGGCCCAGTCGAGCTCCCGGACGTTCGGCGGAGCGTACGCGCGCTCGAACATGCAGGGCACGTACGTTTCGCGGCGCAGCATCGGAACCGCGCCCTGATTCCAGACGACGTTGGTCGTCGGGTTCAGGCCGCAGCGCCGCAGGTGGGCGATGGCCGGGCGGAACAGGGACCTGACGCTCGGGTCCAGCTGGATCCGGTCGCCGTTGGTGGAGATGGCGAGGTACTGCGTTCCGCCACCCTTCATGCGCTCCGGGTTGTCGCTCTGGAACCCCTGTCCCAGATACCCGTTGAGCAGTGCTCGTGCACCCTTCATGTTCCCTCTTCTCGTCCGTGAAGCGGCAACCACCCAGAGGGCGGACGCCGCTTCAACCGTGCGAGCCCCAACCGGGGTTCGCCTGCTGGGTGTAGGGCAGGCGGGGCGGCTGTCAAGTGCGCAGGCCCAAAAGGAGGAAGCGCCGGACGATCGAGCAGCGAGAGCTGCAGGACCGAACCGACGCTTCCGGGGTCGCGATGCGGCGCGCCAGGTGGACGACCACCCGGCGCGACCGCATCGCATCCGATTCAGGCCGACGTGCTACTGCACACCGGCGCCTTCATCGGGATTCTTCTTGGTGGTCGTCAGCAACCATCCGGCCCACATCGCGACCGGGACCAGCAGCAGTGCCTTGATCTGCACGGGCCCGGGAACGTCGTGGAACAGCCAGATGTCGAGCGCGGCGCCGAACATCACCTGGAAGCCGCGCAGCGTGTTGAGCCGCGCGACGGTGATGCCGGTGCCTTTGCTGGTGACGTAGGCGAGCTGCATCGCGAGTTGCTGCAACAGCGAGAACCCCGCGACACCGAGAACCAGCAGCACCCCCAGCAGCGACGACGGAACGGTGGCCCGCTCCAGCGACACCACCGGCACCGCCGTGAACCACAGCGGCACCGCCAGCACCGCGGCAGGACCGTTCTGCCACAACGCCTGGGTGAGCTTGCTCTCTTCGCGCCCGTCGCCGGCCGCCGCGTCCTTCTTCGACACGTCATCGGTCAGGTAGTGCAGCACGGTCGTGAACAACCCGCTGCCCAGCATGTACGCGATGCCGTGCCAGATCGAGCCTTCGGCCCTCGGAGCTTCCGAAGCCAGCAGGCTGGCCGCGATGGCGTAGATCGCCGGAGCGACCCACGCCGACGCATTGATCCGGTCGTGCTTGCCGAAACGGGAGAGGATCCCGCCGACCAGCAACGTCCAGACCGGCACCACAGCCATCGACACCGCCGACTGCAGCTGCCCCGCCATCTCGACCGACGCGAACAGGATGCAGACCGTCTGACCGGTCTGCGTGATCGCCTGCCCCACCCGGTTGACCAGGTAGTGCGGGCGGAACACATCCAGCGAACGCTTCCGCCAAGCCCTCTCGAATGCCACCACGAGCACCGCCAGGGACACACCCTGGAAGCGCACGGCCAGCACCGTCGAGTCGCCCGCGAGCGACAGCACGCCGATCGCGCGGCTGGACGTCTGCACGGCTTGGACACCCGCGCAGTACAGGACGAAGAACATCCCCGCGATCAGGACCTTGCGGCCCAGCAGTCCACTCAAGACTGCCACCTCCTCCATGTCAGGCGAGCCGGAGTTTCCGGACCCGCAGATTCCCGCGTGAGGTGCGGCGACCTTCCGCCTTTCACGCGTGCGGAATCGCCTGCTGGGTCTAGGGCGGCGCGCGCCCTTGTCAAGGCCGGCCCGGGGCTTGCACTGCATTCCCGGTTCATCACAGCGAGGCACACCGACCATGACACCCCCCACCTCCTCCACCGGGCGGCGCGACACGATGCGCTGGGTCCCGGTCCCCGAAGACCTGTTCCAGGCCGCGCTGAAGCTGCGCATGCAGGTGCAGAAGCAGCTGCAGATGCGCCCCGACCTCTCGGTGGTGGTCGGCGCGATGCTGGCCCGCGCGCTCGAAACCGAAGGCCTGGCCGACGCGGTGACGCGCCATGCGGTGGCGCAGCTGCAGCGCAGCGTCGACGCGACCGTCGAGCCCTGAGCGGTGTGTGGCGTGGCGCACGCCCGATGGCACCGAGCGCGACGTGCCGCACACGGCCGCGCGGTTCTGCCCCGGTGGCACGCTGCACGCAACGATGGCACGGCCATTGCGCAACACAGCCGCCACTGCCAGGAGTGCCGATGATGAAGATTCCGCTGCGCTTCCACCCGCTCGCGCGTTCGCCGCAACTCACCGCGTTGCTGCGCTGGTGCGTGCTCGGTCTCGTGTGTGCGCTGCTGCTGCTCGCGATGCTGCCGCAGCCGGTGCTCGCCGCCGGCGCGCCGCCCGGGGCCGCCTACCGGCTGAAGGTCGGCACGCTGGTCGAGTTCGATCCGCGCAGCGGCACCGTCGGCGATGCGATCAAGTCGCTGCTGGAGCCGGTGCAGTACCGCATCACCTACCGCACGGTCGACCCGGTCGACAGCGCCGCGGTGCTGCAGCGTCGCATCCCGGCGATCGCCGCGCATGCCGGCGTGATGAGCATCGAGCAGGCCTTGCTGCTGCTGATCGGCGAAGACAACCGGCTGGTCGTCGACCACGTGAACCGGCTGGTCGCGGTGGAACGCCTGCCGTACGACGCGAAGGAGACACCATGATGCCCGCTGCCCGCCGCCTGCTGCCCGTCCTGCTGGGCTTGTTGCTGACGGCCTGCGCCGCGACGCCGCGCCAGGCTGGCCACGCCACGTCGAACCCACGCATCGTCGAGCGCGACCTCGGTGCCGACGCGCTCACCAGCACCGATGAGCGCAAGCCCGCCGCCACGCGCTGACGCGTCGGCGCGCCGCGATGCGGCACTGCCGACGCTGATGACGCTGTACATGCGCGAGGTGCGCCGCTTCGCGCGGCTGCTGCCGCAGCACGAATCGGAGCTGCTGGCCGGCATCGACCGCGGCGACGGCGACGCCCGCGACGCGCTGATCTGCCACCACCTCGGCTTCGTGATCTCGATGGCACGCGGCTTCTCGAACCGCGGGCTGGAGCTGCTGGACCTGATCGAGGAAGGCAACGTCGGCATGCTGGTCGCGCTGCAGAAGTTCGAGTCCGCGCGCGGGCTGCGCTTCTCGACCTATGCCGGCTTCTGGATCCGCCACCACCTGCAGACGGCGCTCGCGATGCAGGTGCCGATCGTGCGGCCGCCGCTGCGGCTGCAGATGGCGCACGACGCGGCGCCGGTGACGCCGGTGCCGATGGACGACGAGGACGTCGAGCAGCAGCTGTCGGACGCCGGCTTCAGCGAACGTGACGTGGCCGACGAGGTGGCCGAGCAGCGCGATGCACCGCGGCTGGCCGAGTTGCTGCGGGCGCAGGTGGCGCAATTGCCGGAACGCCAGCGCGACATCATCGTCGCGCGCTTCGGGCTCGACGGCGGCGATGAATGCACGCTGCAGCAGCTGAGCAGCGAGCGCGGCGTGACGCGCGAGCGGATCCGCCAGCTGCAGGTGACGGCGCTGCAGACGCTGCGCGAGGCGCTGGAGAGCGCGGGGGTGACGCGGGATGTGGCGTTGATGTGATGGCACGCTGCGGAACCGACCCTTCGACACGGGCCTTCGACAGGCTCAGTCCCTGCTCAGGGCGAACGGAAATGATCCGTTCGGGCTGAGCCTGTCGAAGCCCTGGTCGCCGTGAGCCAGCTACACCGCGGCGAAATCCGACTGCGTCATCGGCGCGAAGCCCGACACCGCCGGCCCGTCGCCGCGGTAGTCCTGCGGATCCACGCTGAAACGCGTCAGCTTGTCGTACAGCGTCTTGCGCGGCACGTGCAACACCTCGCAGGCCCGCGTGACCGAGCCGCCGCACATGCGCAGGCATTGCTCGATCACCGTGCGCTCGAACGACGCCACCAGCTGCGGCAGCGACTGCTGCGGCGCGTCGTCGCCGCCCGCCAGCTCGGGCATGCCCAGCACGTGCCGCTCCACCGCATTGCGCAGCTCGCGCACGTTGCCGGGCCAGTCGCGCACCATCAGCCGGCAGACGAACTCGATGTCGAGCTCGGCGTCGGTCAACCCGTGGTGCTCGGCCGCCTCCAGCGCGAACGCATGCGCCAGCAGCGGGATGTCGTCGCGCCGCTCGCGCAGCGGCGGCAGCGACAGCTCGATCACGTTGATGCGGTAGTACAGGTCGATGCGGAAGCGCCCGGCACGCGACAGCTCCAGCAGGTCGTCCTTGGTCGCGGCGACCACGCGGCAGCTCAGCCGCACCGGCTCGTTGCCGCCGACGCGCTCGATCGTGCGCTGCTGCAGCGCGCGCAGCAGCTTCACCTGCATCGCCATCGGCATGCTCTCGATCTCGTCGAGGAACACCGTGCCGCCGGCCGCGTACTCCAGCTTGCCGATGCGCCGCTTGGTCGCGCCGGTGAAGGCGCCGGCCTCGTGGCCGAACAGCTCGCTCTCGAAGATGTTCTCGGGGATCGCGCCGCAGTTGATCGCGACGAAGCGCTTGTCGGCACGCGGCCCGTAGTCGTGCAGGCAGCGCGCGACCACCTCCTTGCCGCAGCCGGTCTCGGCCTTCACCAGCACGTCGGTGTCGACGCGCGCGAGCCGCAGCAGCACCTGGCGCAGCTTGCCGACCGCCGGGTGGTTGCCGCGCAGCACGTCCTGGATCGGCACGATGCCGCGCCGCACCGGTGCCAGCTCGCCATCGTGCAGCAACTCGGCCGCGCGCGTCTGCAGCGTCAGCTCGCGCGAGCGGATCGCCTGCCGGCACGCGGTGGCCAGGCGCGGCAGCCGGTCGGGCGCCAGCACGTCGCGCGCGCCGCGGTGCACCGCCTCGACCGCGGTCGCGGTGTCTTCCTGGTCGCTCAACGCGATCACGGTGAGCTGCGGGTCCATCGCATGGCACTGCGACAGCAGCTCCATGCCTTCGTGCACGCCGGGCAGGCGCAGGTCGGTGACCACCACGCCGGCCGCGCCCGACGCGATCAGCGTCAGCAGGTCCTCCGCGTTGGACACCGCGTGCACGTCGAGGCCACCGTCACGCAAATGGGCCGCGAGTTGTGCGCGGGTGCTGCCGAACAAGTGAAGCAATGCGACTTTCATGATGGGGTCTAGCGTAGTGATCTGCGGCCGGCGCGCAAGCTACGAGAACTCGTAGGGGCCATGCAGATCGCGCCAACACCCTCGGATCCGGCAGGTCGTCGTGCGTGCGGATTGCCGCCAGCACCGCCGCATGCCTTGCGGCATCGCGCACAGTCGCGGCGCGATGGATGCGGCCCGCGACGGCGCCGCGAGAAGGTCTAACTGCTTGGCGCGATTGAGATTTCGCGCCGTGCGACGGCGCGCCGCGCAAGCTGGCATCGGGGTTGCGCTGTTCAGGGCACGACCGCCCGCCACGACCGCCCGCGAGACCCACCACCATGACGCCTCTGCTGAAGAAGCCCCGATCCCCGAAGGACAGCGTGCGTGCCGGCGGGCCGCGGCCCGCCCACGACACCGAGCAGGGCCTGATCCCCGATGCGGTGATCACGAAGCTGCGCGCGCAGTCGCGCTTCGACCTGCTGGCCGCCGCGTCGGCCGACCGCGCGCGCTGGTTCGTCGCGTTCCTGCTGCTGTCGGGCATCACGCTGTTCTCGGCCATCGGCTGGTACACCGCCGACCAGCGCTTCGCGTCGAACGTGCGCGTGGCCTGGGTCAAGCTCGACCCGTCGGGCGCGTACACGGTGGAGTTCGCCGACCAGGCGCGGCCGGTCGAGTTCTTCCAGACCACGCTCGAATCGAAGCTCAGCGAATTCGTCGAGAAGCGCTACCGCAAGAATGCCGCGACCATCACCGGCGACTACCGCTTCGTCGGCTTCTTCCTGTCGCCCAAGCTGGTCGCGCAGTTCCTCGGCGCCGACGACTACCACGCGGCGCGCGTCGCCGCGGAACTGACCGACTGCAAGCAGCGCTGCCTGGAACGCGACGTGCGCGTGCGGGTGGTGCAGCACCGCACGCAGATCCCGTCGGTGATCCCCGACCAGGGCCGCACCACGCTGTACGAGACGCTGGTCTTCACCACCTTCACCGAACGCAAGCCCGACGGCACCGTCGTCGACCGGCGCAATGCCATCGTGCAGATGGGCTGGCGCATCAAGGGCAAGGACGAGATCGCCGCGAACAAGGGCGCGCTGATCGCCAACCCGCTCGGGCTGGAGATCCTGTCGCTCGACCTGAAGGAAGACCCGACGCCGGTGCCGCGCGACGACAAGGTCGCGCAAACCGGATGAGCGACCGGTTGAACACGTTGAGACCCGCCCGCAACCAGATTCCCATGGAGCCACGCGCCACGATGAACACCTTCACGCTGAACCGCGCCCCCCTCACGCTGGCCGGCCTGGTCGCTCTGGCGCTCGTCGCCGGCCCGGCCTGCGCGCAATCCACGCCGTTCGACGGCCCGGGGGATGCGCCGCGCAATGCGGTGTCGTCCGCCAATCCGGCAGCACCCGCCGCATCGGCCGCGGCGCCGGCCCCTGCACGCCGCGTGGCAGCCGCCACCCCGCGCATCCAGGCGCGCGCCGCCAACCAGGCGCGCCCGGGCGAGCCGGCGCTGAGCTGCCGCACGATCAACTGGCAGCGCGGCGACATCATCCGGCTGCAGGCGCAGCCCTTCAAGCAGATCCACGTCGCGCTGCCCGAAGCCGGCATCGACGTGATCATGGGCGACAAGGAGCTGTGGGCGCTCGACTGGATCAACAGCCGCATCTTCATCAAGCCGACCAGCCGTTCCAGCGAAGGCCGCTCGACGACGATTTCGGCCATCGGCCAGAGCGGCAACGCCTATGAGTTCCTGGTGACGCGCGTGCCGGAGAACCTGGAGATCTCGCACTGCGTCTACATCCAGGCCGACCCGGGGCTGATCTCGCGCGGCGCCTGGGCGCGCGCCGGCGAGCAGCGCAGCGACGGCTCGTACTCGCAGGACGCGCGGCAGGAGGTCAGCGCGCTGCGCGAGCGCAACGCCGGGCTGGAGCGCCAGGCGCGCGATTCGATGAAGGCCTACCGCAAGAAGCTGAACAGCAACTACGGCTGGGAGAGCGGGCTGTTCTCGCGCTGGACCGCCGGCGAGATCGAATCGGTGTACGACGACGGCCGCTTCACCTACGTGCGCATGAAGGAAGGCGCGCAGGGGCTCGCGTCGATCATGGCCGAGCTGGACGGCAAGGCGGTGCTGCTCGACTACGCCTACGACGAGCCGACGCGCACCTACCAGATCAGCGGCCTGTTCCCGAAGTTCACGCTGTACTCGGGCAAGCAGACCCTCAGCATCACCCGCAAGGGCGAACGGGAGTCGTGATGAGCCAACCCCCCACCCCCCCCTCGCAACACGCCGGCCGGCGCCCCTGCGCAAGCCTTCGACGACAGCGTGCCGCCGACCCAGCCGCCGGGTGCCGACGAGCAGGTCTCGCAGCACGGCAAGCGCGTGGTGATCGTCGGCGCGGTGCTCGGCGGCCTGATCGTCGGCGGGCTGCTGGTCGATTCGCTGCGCAGCCCGCCGAAGCCGGTCGCCGCGGTGGCCGATACCGGCAAGCCGCCGCCGCAGGATCCGTTCGTCGACTTCGAGGCCAAGCAGCGCGTCGAGGCGGCGCGGCTGGAGACCGAGCGGCAGAAGAAGCTCGCGCTGGAGCGCGCCCGCGCCGAAGCGCAGCGCGAGGCGCCGCCGCCGTCGTCGGCCGCCGCGCCGCGTTCGCCCGAGCAGGACCTGCGCGAGACCGCGCGCATGGAAGACCTGAAGCGCTCGCTCGCCGCGGTCAGCTCGCACGAGATGCTGGTGTCGAACCCGCGAGCGCCGCGCGATCCCCGTGACCCGAAGGACGCACCGCGCCGCACGGGGGCCACCACCGGATCGGGCGCCGGCCTGCCGTCGACCGGCACCGCCGCGGCCGGCAGCGTGGCCGCCGCCGCGGTGGGAGCCGATGCACAAGGCAGCCAGCCGCAGTCGACGCTGACGCGGCTGCGCCAGGCGATTGACCGCGTGCGCGGCGGCAGCGGTGCCGGCGACGAGGCGGCGCGCTACGTGCGCGACCTGGCCGGCGCGCAGGCCTCGGGCGCGATCGTCGGCCAGACGGCCACCGCGCGCCGCGAGAAGGGCGACGCGCAGCGCGAAGGCGAGTACCTGGTGCCGGTCGGCACGGTGATGGCGGCGGTGCTCGACATCGAGGTCAACTCCGACTGGGAAGGCCGCTGGCGCGCGCTGATCGCCCGCGACATCTACGACCTGAACCAGGACGTGATCCTGATCCCGAAGGGCACGCGCGTGCTCGGCAGCTCGGCACGGCCGAAGCCGGTCAATGAGGCGATCAACGAGCGCATGGCGCTGATCGCGCAGTGGCTGGTGCTGCCGAACGGCGCGCGCATCGACCTGTCGCGCAGCGCGATGCTCGACGGTGCCGGCGTCGCCGCGCTGGAGGGCGACGTGAACCGGCATTTCCTCGCGACGCTCGGCGGCGTCGCGGCCTACGGCGTGATCGGCGGGCTGGCCGCGACGCGTGCCGTGCGCTCGACCAGCAACGACACCAACCTCGCGGTCAGCGTGCTGGCCGGGCGCGACGCCGGTGCCGAGATCGCCGCCGGGCTGGCCGACGTGGGCCGGCGCGTCGCGTCGCGCTACCTGAACCTGGTGCCGACCATCGTCGTGAAGCCGGGCACGCCGATGAACGTGTTCCTCGACGACGAACTGTTCCTGCGCGCCTGGGCACCGATCGACGAGTTCGCGCCGGCGGTGGCACCGCAGTCGATGCGCTGAAATGACGGCTCCCACCTCGGTTCGCCCTGAGCATGTCGACGGGCCTGTGCACATCGAGCCAGGGCTTCGACAGGCTCAGCCCGAACGGGATGCGTTGCCCGTTCACCCTGAGCCTGTCGAAGGGCCCGATCATCCTGAGCTTGTCGAAGGACCTGAGCTTGTCGAAGGGCCCGATCATCCCGAGCTTGTCGACGCGCCTGCGCACATGGAACCAGGGCTTCGACAAGCTCGGCCCGACCCTTCGACAGGCTCAGGGCGAACGGGGGTGAAGCACCTGCGTGAGCTGCTGCTGCGCCTGGCCGACGGCGACTTCGCGCAGGCCCGCCTGCGCTGGTCGCTGCTGCCGTACATCACCGCGTGCGCACCGCTGATCGTCACGAGCGTGCTCGCACCGGCCTGGCTCGCGTGGCTGATGGCGCTGCCGTCGGTGCTCGCGCTGTACCGCGTCACGCAGGTCCTCGACCCCGGGTTGTTCGAGGTCGGTCCGCAACGCGGCGCGCTGGCCTATGCGCTCGCGCTGAACGCGCTGCTGGTGGTCTGGTGCCTGGCGCTTGCGCTGGCCGGGCGCGGCATCACCGTGCCGACCACCGCGTTCGCGCACGCCGCGCTGCTGGCGCTGGCCATCGCCCCGGCCTGCCGGCGCGATCGCGCGCGGCACACCCGCCGCTGGCCGCTGCAGTACACCTTCATCCCGCTCGCGGTCGTGGTGCTCGCGCTGCAGGGCGTGGCCACCTGGCGGGCCCCGTCATGAGGCCCGTGCTGCGCCTGTCGTGCGCGCTGTCGTGCGTGCTCCCCTGCCTGGCGTGCCTGCCGGCCCACGCCGCGCTGTACCGCTGCCCGTCGCTGCAGGAGCCGGGCCGCAGCATCGTCACCAACCTGGTCGGCGACGCCGAGGCCCGCCAGCGCGACTGCACGCCGCTCGCGACGCGCGCCTCCGCACTCGATGCGCCGGTGAAGCCGCCGCCGGCCGCCGCGCCGTCGCGCGTACAAGTCGCCCCGGCCGACCGCCGCATTCCGGTGGCGCTGCAACGCGAGCGCGACACCGACCGCCGCGCGATCATCGACGCCGAGCTGCGCACCGAACAGCAGCTGCTGGAACGCGCCCGCGAGATCGTGAAGGCCGCGCCGGCCGGCGATGCCGAGGCGCAGACCCAGGCCCGCCAGGCCGCGGCCCGCCACGCCGACAACGTCGACGCGCTGCAGCGAGAGCTGCAACGCCTGCGCTGACATGTCGGCCAACGACCCGCAAAGCCCGCAGGCGCAGAGCGCCGTCAAGCTCCAGTGGGAGCTGGTGCGGCACTACCTGAGCCCGATCGAGCCGTACTTCCGGCTCGAGGGCGTGACCGGCATCTTCGTGAACCGCTTCGACAGCGTCTACATCATGCGGTACGGCGAGTTCGCGCCGGTCGACGCGCGCTGGAGCAACGAATTCCACTTCGTCACCGCGATCGAGCAGATCGCCAACGCGCTCGGCCAGGAGGTGCACCCGACCGAGCGCCCGCTGCTCGACGCGCGGCTGGACGACGGCTCGCGCATCAACGCGGTGCTCGCGCCGACCGGCGTCAGCGGCAGCAACATGACGGTGCGGCTGTTCCCGAAGACCCGCTTCACCGCCGAGGCGCTGCTGGCCAGCGGCTCGTTCAACCGCGAGATGTTCCGCTACCTGCGGCTCGCGATGCTGAACCGCTTCAACGTGCTGGTCTCCGGCGGCACCGGCAGCGGCAAGACGACGCTGCTGAACGCGGTGTCGAACTTCATCCCGCCGGAGGACCGCATCGTCAGCATCGAGGACACCGCCGAGCTGCAGATCGACAGCCGGCACTGGGTGGCACTGGAGGCGCCGCACCGCTTCGCGAAGGACGTGGAGCCGCTGACGATGAGCCGGCTGGTGAAGAACGCGCTGCGCATGGAGCCGCAACGGCTGATCGTCGGCGAGGTGCGCGACGGCGCCGCCGCCGAGGCGCTGCTGACGGCGGCCAACACCGGCCATTCCGGCATCCTGTCGACCATCCACGCCAACAGCGCGCTCGACACCATCGACCGGCTGACCAACCTGGCCGCGGCCGGCTTCTCGGCCATTCCGTACGAGCACGTGCAGCGCCAGGTGCGCAACAACCTCGACGTGATCGTGCATGCGCAGAAGACGCCGCACCACGGCCGGCGCATCGTCGAGATCGCCGAGCTGGACGACGGCGAGTTCCACCTGCTGTGGCGCTGGAACCACCTCGAAGGCCGGCACGACCAGGTCAAGGCGCCGTCGATGCGCCGCATGCTCTACACCCGGGACGACGACGCATGAACGGCATGAACGGACTGCAGGATGCATTGAACGGCACGGTCTCGCAGGCGGTGATCGCGGCGATGCGCTGGTCCACGCCCTGGTGGTGGGTGTGCACCGCGGTCGCGCTGACGACGCTCGCGCTGATCAACGTGCTGCCGTGGCGAGTGCCGCCGGCCAAGGAGGCGGAGTACGGCATCTGGGAGGTGCTGAAGATCGCGCTGCGCCGCGCGGCGGTGTATGCGCTGGTCGCGCTGGTGCTGATCTTCTGGCCGGGCATGTACTTCGCCACCGTGGCAGCACTCGGCAACGCGCCCGGCCAGGGCCATGTGTGGTTCGTCGACTACGTGTCGCGCCAGGCCTGGCGCTGGGGCTGGCTGCTGCCGGCCGGCCTGCTGCTCGGCTGGACCGGGCGCATCGCGTCGGCGCGCTACCTGACGCCGAAGATGTCGCGCCTGGTGCAGCGCCTGGTGGTGCGGCAGGAGGACCACAAGCAGAGCGACATCCGCAACGAGGTCGGCCGGCTGAAGGCGCGCGATTTCGACCCGCGCCGCCACCGGCGCGATGGGCAGGTGTTCATCGGGCTCGATGCCGGCGGCAAGCCGATGTTCCTCGCGGCCGAGACCTTCCGCGCGACGCACATGCAGATCGTCGGCCCGACGCGCTTCGGCAAGGGCGTGGTGCTGGGCGTGACGCTGGAGCAGGCGATCGAGCAGGGCCATTCGGTGGTCTACATCGACCCGAAGGCCGATGCCTTCATCCCGTACATCATGGCCGAGGCCTGCGAGCGGGCGGGCCAGCGCTTCATCTACATCGACCTGGGCAACGAGGACACGCGCTGGGCGCCGTTCGAGGGCGGTGCGCCGCGCGACCGCCGCTCGCGCATCTGCGCCTGCTTCGGGCTCAACAACACCGGCGACGGCTCGGACTTCTACAAGTCGCGCGAGCGGGCCATCCTCGACACCATCATGCCGCGCTCGGGCACCAGCATCGCCGGGCTGCGCGCCGCGCTGGAGCAGCGCGGAGAAGACGGCAAGCCGCTGAAGGAGAGCGCGAGCCGGCTGTACGACAACCTGGTGGAGTTCGGCATGCTGCCGTCGCTGAACCCGAAGAAGGGCGGCGGCAACAAGATCGGCGAGGCGCTGAAGGCGGGTGCGACGATCTACGTGCGCGGCTCGCTGGACGACCCGACGATCCGGCGCGCGACGCAGGCCTTCGTGACCGAGGTGATCCAGGAGGCGCGGCGCCTCGCGCCCGAGCGCACGCGCCAGCTGACGCTCGCGATCGACGAGCTGAAGTTCATGATCTCGCAGGAGGTGAGCGACGCGCTCGCGACGATCGCCGGCTTCAAGGTGAACATGGTGTTGCTGCACCAGTCGATCCATGACCTGCGCAGCCCGGAGGACCGTTCGCTGAACGTGCAGGCGATCGAATCGGGCGTGTTGGTGAACTGCCAGGTGAAGCTGCTGTACCGCGCGAGCGACCCGGAGACCGCCGAATGGGCGAGCCTGTTGTCGGGCACGAAGATCGTGCGCGTGACCAAGTCGGCCAGCGTCGAATACAACCGTTTCGGTGGCGAGGCCTACACGCCGAAGCGGATGCTGTCGGACCTGGAGGTGCCGGTGATCTCGCCGAACGAGATGCTGAGCCTGTCGCCGCGGGTCGGCGTGCTGTATGCGCCGGAGCGGCTGGCCGAGGTGGTCTACACCTGCTTCGTGAAGGCCGACACGGCGCGCGTGCTGTACCGCAAGCCGGTGGCGAAGGCGGCCGAGGAGAGCGCGGCCGACGCATGAGCTGCACCTCGTTCATCGGTCGGTGCGGCAAAGGCGCGTGTGGGAGGCTGTAGCGCGCCGTCGGGGGCGGTCCTCGGCCCCTCCTTATTGGCGCGCCACAGCCTCCCACACGCGCCTTTGCGGCACCCCCACTCTGTTGCGAGGAAAGATTGAACAGACCGACGAATCCGTAGCCCGGATGGCGCGCAGCGGAATCCGGGGGGCGAGGTTCGATGTGATCGACCATTCACGGATTGGCATTCGGGCTACGACCAAAGGGACCAAGCAATGCCCAGGGAACCGGCTTCGCTGAGCCTTTGGTCCAGCCTCGCAGCGGCTGTCTGCGCGCACCACACCAGCCCCCTCAACGAAGAGGCGCCCGGTCGGCCAGCAGGTCGACATACGCGTGCTCGACCAATTGCCCGGCCGACACCTGCAGCTGCGCCATCAATGCATGCGCCTCGGCCACGCCGGCTTCGGCCGGCTCGCCGTCGCGCAGCACGACCTCCAGCTCCAGGAATTCGCCCAGCCCCTCGACGCGGTCGAGGTGCACCCGCGTGCGGCCCACCAGGTACAGCGTGCGCTGCTTGCGCACCCGGCCCGCCTGGCCGTGGGCCAGCGTCAGCAGGTCGCGCAGCACCGCCGGCTCGGTGGTCGTCGAGCGGACGTAGAACGATTCCTTCGGCCCGGCCTGGTCGGCGCGGCGGTAGAAGATCAGTTCTCCCGCGGTGTCGCTGAACGCGCGCAGCTTCAGCCGGCCGTTCGCGCATTGGAAGAAGGTGTCGTCCTGCGCGATCGGCTCGGGGCCGTGCTGTGCCAGCGTGGCCACGAGCGGCTCGATGCGTTCGATGCCGTCGATCCGCGCCTTGATCTCGATGTTGCGTGCCATCAGCCGGTCAGCACCGTCGGGTCCAGCGCCTTGTGCATGTTGACGCCGGTGACACCGTAGCCGAGCGACTCGTACAGGGCGCGTGCGCCGGCGTTGTGGGCATGCACATGCAGGCCGATGCTGGTGGCGCCGAACGCCGCGGCGAACGGCTCCATCGCGATGAAGGCCCGCCGCGCATGGCCCTGGCGGCGGTGCTCGGGCAACACCTCGATGTCGAACACATACGCGCCGACACCGGCGGGGTGGCGCTGCAGCGCGATCCACAGCGCGCCGACCGCTTGCGTGCCGTCGGCGGACCAGATCTCGCAGATGTGCTGGTCGGGCGTCGCGAGGCCCTGCGGCAGCAGCCGTTCGAACTCGGACCGCGAGCGCTCGACGGCACCGTCCGACGGCCAGCGGCCCGACGCGACGTTCAGTTCGGCATAGCCGCGCACGCTCGCCGCGACCCAGTCGGCATAGCGGTGCGGGCGCATCGGCGCGAGCGTGGCGGGCGTCATGCCGCCACCTCGCCTTCGGGACCGGCCAGCACCACGACGTAGCCGTCGGGATCGCGCAGCCAGATCTCGCGCTGGCCGACGTTCGGGTTCAGCTCGGGCCCTTCGAGCACCTGGGCGGCCTGCTGGCGCACGCGCAGCACGGCGGCGTCGAAATCGTCGGTGCGGAACCACAGCAGCATGCCGTTGCCGCGCGCGCGGACATCGGGCCGCCCGAGGTGCGGGTGGTGGCGGGTGTCCCAGGGGCGCAGCCGCATCACGACGCACTCGCCGCTCAGCAGCTTTTCATCGTTGACTCCGGCGGCACTGCTGCGCAGCCCCAGCACGGTCTGGTACCAGTGGCGACTCGATTCGAGATCGCGCACGGCGATCAGGGGCTCAGGAGACATGGGGAACGACGGGGCTGGCCTCGATCGGGTCACTATGTCACAGCCGTTCCGCCGGGGTCATGCGGATTTCGCAAGCCGCGCGTCAAAAGTAGTGCAGCGCGGCCCAGCCGAGCACCGCCGGCGCGGCCACCAGCAGCGCGGCCAGGCCCAGGCAGCCGCGCTTCGCGGCGGCGCCCGCCGACGCCGGCGCAGGCGGCTGCACGCGCTTGGCGGCTTCGGCCAGCTGTGCCTGCTTCGCGTGGTGGGCGTCGCGGCGGGCCAGCATCTCGCCGGGCCCGTGCGTGCGGTTCTGGATCACCGATTGCGAGCCGCGCCAGCGCGTGTGGCAGGCGCTGCAGAAGAACTGCCGGGCGCCTTGCTCGTAGGCGAGCAGCGTGCGGCGAGAGTGCGTGAACTGCTTGGTGCAGTTGGCGCAGGTGAAGCGCAGGTTGGCCGGGCCCCGGGCCGCACGGCCGCTGCCGCCGCGGGTGCGGGTCTGGCGGCGGCGGGCCCGCACGTACCACAGGCCGGCGGCAAAGGCGACTGCGGCGACCACCGCCGCGAACAGTTCGGGACTGAATTCCATGACGAACGCGATGCTAGCGGCTTGCGGGGCCGCGCGGCGCCACCGCGGGTTCGCACCGGTAAGGGGCGTGTCGAAATGCCTGCGGATGTGGCCCGGATGACTCGAACGCCTGTGCGATCAGCCTGCGCAGGCGGCCGGACTGGTGCCGCGTATCCACGCCGCTGGCCGCGCCTCGGCCGCCGCAATGCGACGCATCGACGCCTGGTGGTAAGCCACGTCGCCGTAGACGCAGGCGATGCTGGCCGCGGCATTCTTGAAGGCCGGGTCGGGGTATTGCCCAACCAGTTCTTCGAGGCCGGCTTTCATGCGCGGCCATGCAAGCCGAGTCTGCCGAGGGTCGGTGCCGGTGGTGTCGAGCACGCTGAGATAGAGCTGCGCATAACGGGCGCCGCCCGGCGCGGTGCCCGATGCCTTCGCCCAGCGATCGATGGCTGCATCCACCGTCTCCCAGCTGCCGCCCCATCGCGGAACGAGCCGTGTCAGCCGAAGTTCGTGGAGGTCGTAGAAGTCGGGCCACTTGCCGATGCCCTCCTGGAACACCGCGTCGGCCGTGCGGCGCGGAGAGCGCATGTCTTGCACGACGGCGAGCAGCAGGGTGTGCCAGATGGGTGTACCGCGCAGTTCGGCGCTCGCCTCGAGCATGCCCGCTTCCGCCTGCGTCAGCTGAGCGTCGAAGGACGCCCATGCGGTTTGCCCGACACGGTCTGCGGTGCTCATGCCACGTGCATCCCAGGCATTCGCGTACTGGAGCCGGTAGCCGGCGAACTCGGCGAACATCGACGCGGGAAGCTGCTGGCGCCAGCGCGCAATGCGGGCGGCCTCCATCGGGTCGGCTCCGGGCGCCGGCATCTGCCGGCGAAACATCCAGTAGACCGCCGCGCCGCCCGGCTTGCCGGAACTGAACCCGGCCGGCGCCGTCATCAGGCAGGCCATCGCCGCATCGAGCTTCGCGAACTGCTCTTGCCGGTAGAGCGTCTGCAGGCGTTGCAGCGCCTGATCCTGCTCGGCGGTTCCCATGCAGTCCGCGACCGCTTCGGCACGCGCGGTCTGTGCCGTCAGGCCGAACACGCACCCCACCAGCGCCAGCGCGCAGGCCCACGCATCCGCGCGTTGGCGAAATCTTCGTGCCGTCATTCGTTCTCTCCCGGTCCGGTCGATATGGATCGGCGCGATTCTGCCGCACGGCACGTCAGGGCCGGCGCATTCCATCAGGTCGTCGAAGCCCTGCCGCAATCACACCGTGGCCATTCGCGGCCCCGCCAGCCGGAACGTCCCGATGATCCCGCTCAGCCGCAGCGCCTGGTCCTTCAGGCTCTCGGCCGCGGCGGCCGACTCCTCGACCAGCGCGGCGTTCTGCTGCGTCATCTGGTCGAGCTGGTTCACCGCGACATTGACCTGGCCGATGCCCTGGCTCTGCTCGTTCGACGCGGCGCTGATCTCGCTGATCATGTCGGTCACCCGCTTCACGCTGACGACGATCTCGCCCATCGTGCTGCCGGCGTCCTGCACCAGCCGGCTGCCGGCCTCGACCTTGTCGACGCTCTGGCCGATCAGGCCCTTGATCTCGCGGGCCGCCTCGGCGCTGCGCTGCGCGAGGCTGCGCACCTCGCCGGCCACCACCGCGAAGCCGCGGCCCTGTTCGCCGGCGCGGGCCGCTTCCACTGCGGCGTTCAGCGCCAGGATGTTGGTCTGGAACGCGATGCCGTCGATCGTGCCGATGATGTCGGCGATCTTCTTCGAGCTGGCGTTGATCTCGTCCATCGTCGAGACGACCTGCGACACCACCGCGCCGCCGCGCTCGGCCACCTGGGCCGCCGACGACGCGAGCTGCGACGCCTGCGAGGCCGAATCGGCGCTCTGGCGCACGGTGCCGGTCAGCTGCTCCATCGACGCGGCCGATTGCTGCAAGCTGCTCGCGGCCTGCTCGGTGCGCGCGCTCAGGTCCTGGTTGCCGGTCGCGATCTGCGTGCTGGCGGTCGAGATGCCGTCGGCCACGCCGCGCACCTCGTTCAGCGTGCGCGTGAGCGCCGTGCGCATCGCGTCGATCGAGCGCAGCAGCTGGCCGGTCTCGTCGGGCGCGTAGCGGCTCTGCGCCGCGGCGCTCAGGTCCATGCGGGCGATCGCATCGGCCATCGCCACCGCACGGCGCAGCGGCGTCGTGATGCTGCGCGCCAGCGACACGGCCAGCGTCACGCCGACCAGCAGCGACAGCACCGCGCTGACGATCAGCAGCGTGGTCGCGCCGGCGCGGCGCGCTTCGGCGGCACGGCCGTTGGCGTCGAGCTGCTCCCGCTGCGCATTGCACAGCGCCTGCACCGCGGCGATGTACTCGCGCGCCTTCGGCTCGAACTGCTCGTTGAACGAGCGGCTCGCGCCGTCGGCGTCGCCGGCCTTCTTCAGCCTGCTGACCTCTTCGCGCGCGGCGAGGTAGCCCTTGCGCAATTCGCCGACCTGGTCGTACTGGCGCCGTTCGTCGGCCGTGTTCATCTGCGGCTCGATCTGCTTCTGCAGCTCGGTGGTCTGCTTGATCGACTCGGCGGTGGCGCCGGCGAAGTACTCGATCAGGCTCGGGTCGCTGCTCTTCGCGATCGCCGCGGCGCGCTGCACGCCGGAGGTGGTGAAGCGCAGCCAGTCCGACAGCGCGCGCTCGGTCTTCACGTTGTCGGCGATCATCACGTCGATCTCGGCGCTGGTGCGGTGCAGCGCGTGCACCGCATACAGGCTGCTCGCGACCGACAGCCCGAGGATCAGGCCGAGGACGACGGTGAGGCGCTTGCCGATGGAGAGGTTGTCGAGGAGCATGGTGCGTCGGATAGAGGAAGACGCTGGCTTATCGGCAACCGTTTGCGCCACTTGAGCGGAACCGGTCTCCCGGGCAGGCCGCGACGGGCCGCCCGGTTCGTGACATCTTCAACGATCCAGTGCGGGCCGCTTCGGGTCGAAGGTCCAGCCCGGCAGCAGGTACTGCATCGCGACGGCGTCGTCGCGCGAGCCCAGGCCGTGCTGCAGGTACAGGCGGTGCGCCTTGTCGACCTCGTCCATGTCGAGCTCGACACCGAGGCCGGGCTGCTTCGGCACCTGCACATGGCCGCCTTCGATGCGCAGCGGCTGTTTCGTCAGGCGCTGGCCGTCCTGCCAGATCCAGTGGGTGTCGATCGCGGTGACCTTGCCCGGCGCGGCGGCACCGACCTGCGTGAACATCGCGAGCGACACATCGAAGTGGTTGTTCGAATGCGAGCCCCAGGTGAGCCCCCAGTCGCGGCAGGTCTGCGCGACGCGCACCGAGCCGGCCATCGTCCAGAAGTGCGGGTCGGCCAGCGGGATGTCGACCGACTGCAGCGCGAGCGCGTGGCTGAGTTGGCGCCAGTCGGTGGCGATCATGTTGGTGGCGGTCGGCAGGCCGGTGGCGCGGCGGAATTCGGCCATCACCTCGCGGCCGGAGAAGCCGCCTTCGGCACCGCACGGGTCCTCGGCATAGGCGACCACGCCGCGCATGTCGCGCATCAGCCGGATCGCATCCTTCAGCAGCCAGCCGCCGTTCGGGTCGAGCGTGATGCGCGCGGTCGGAAAGCGCTCGTGCAGCGCGCGGATCACCTCGACCTCTTCATCGCCCCGCAGCACGCCGCCCTTCAGCTTGAAGTCGTTGAAGCCGTAGCGCGCCTGCGCGGCCTCGGCCAGGCGCACGATCGCGTCGGCGTCCATCGCCTTCTCGTGGCGCAGCCGGAACCAGTCGTCGGCGGCGTCGGGTTCTTGCGCATACGGCAGGTCGGTGCGCGTGCGGTCGCCGACGAAGAACAGGTAGCCGAGCATCTCCACCGCATCGCGCTGCTGGCCTTCGCCGAGCAGCGCCGCCACCGGCACGCCCAGGTGCTGGCCCAGCA
The DNA here is from genome assembly GCF_001425825.1 of Rhizobacter sp. Root1238. Classification (GTDB taxonomy): domain Bacteria; phylum Pseudomonadota; class Gammaproteobacteria; order Burkholderiales; family Burkholderiaceae_C; genus Rhizobacter. Next base: position 79,036 of record NZ_LMDM01000005.1, on the reverse strand, counting down.
GGTCGAGGAAGGCCGACTCGATCGCGGTGACCGCATGGATGGTGGTGCGCAGGTCGAAGGTCTGCAGCCCGCGGCCGCCGCTGTCGCGGTCGGCGAAGCCCTGCTGCACGCGCTGCAGCACCTGCTGGTGGTTGCCGATCGGTTGGCCGACGACGAGCGGCGCGGCGTCTTCGAGCGTCTGGCGGATCTTCTCGCCGCCCGGCACCTCGCCGACGCCGGTGCGGCCGGCACTGTCGGTCAGGATCAGCAGGTTGCGGGTGAAGAATGGGCCGTGCGCGCCGCTCAGGTTCAGCAGCATGTCGTCGCGGCCGGCAACGGGGATCGCGCGCAGCGCGGTGATGATGGGTGTTTGCATGATGAAGAGGGAATGTCGGTGGGCCACAGACTCCGTTCGCCCTGAGCCTGTCGAAGGGTCCGGCTGAGCCTGTCGAAGCCGGCGAATACTCAATCTGCGGTGATCTTGCCCGTCTCGATGACGCTCTTCCAGCGCGCGAATTCCTTCTGCTGGAAGGTGGTGAACTGTGCCGGCGTGTTGCCGACGATCTCCATGCCGACCGACACGAACTGCTGTCGGACCTGCGGGTCGTTCAGCGCCGCGACGATCGCCGCGTGCGCTTTCGCGCGCACGTCGGCCGGCAAGCCCTTCGGCGCGGCGATGCCCTGCCACGAGTAGACGGCGAGGTTCTTCACGCCGGCCTCGTCGAAGGTCGGCACCTCGGGCAGCACCGCCGATCGCTTGTCGCCGGTGACGGCCAGCGCGCGCAGCTTGCCGGCCTTGATGTGCTGCAGCACCGCGTTGACGTTCTGGAACGAAGCCTCGACCTGTCCGCCGAGCAGGTCGGAGATGGCCGGCGCGCCGCCCTTGTACGGGATGTGCGACCCGCTCGTGCCGGTGAGCTGCCAGAACAGCTCGGCCGTCAGGTGGTCGCTCGATCCGTTGCCTGACGACGCGAAGGTCATCTTGCCCGGGTTGGCCTTCTCGAACGCGATGACGTCGGCCACGCTCTTGTGCGGCGACGCGGCCGGCACCACCAGCACGTTGGGCGCCTGCACGGCAATCGTGATCAGGTCGAAATCCTTCAGCGCGTCGTACTGCACGTTCTTGATCAGGTGCGGCGCGATCACCAGCGGGCCGAGCGAGGTGACCAGGAAGGTGCTGCCGTCGGCCGGCGCGCGCTTGACCAGCGCCGCGCCGATGGTGCCGGTGGCGCCGGCCTTGTTGTCGACGATGAAGGTCTGGTGCAGCGCCTCGTTGAGCTTGGGCGCGATGGCCCGCGCGACGGTGTCGGTCGATCCGCCGGGCGGGAACGGCACCAGCAGCGTGACGGGCTTGTCGGGCCAGGGTTCGGCATGCGCGCCGGCAAGCGACGCGACGGTCAGGGCCAGCGACAGAGGCAATGCAGTGAACAGCTTGTGCACGGTTCGTCTCCGGTATTGTTAACGTTAACAATACGCGCTGAATCAGCCGACCGGGATGCGGGTTTACCCCAGCAATCGACGGATCAGCTGCTGTCCCGCTCGATGAGCGAAAAGCCGACATCGACCACGCGAGACGCCAGCGCCTCGCCATTGGCACGCGTGACGATGCACTGCGCCGCGAGGTCGCCGATCTGCCGCGGGTCGACGCGCACGCTGCTGAGCGCCGGCTCGAGATCGGCGGCGAAGTTCAGGTCGCCGAAGCCGACCACGGCGAGTTGCGACGGCACGCCGATGCCGCGCGCCAGCGCCTCGGTCAGCACGCCGAGCGCGACCAGGTCGGAGCTGCAGAACACCGCATCGACCTGCGGCTGCACCCGCAGCAGTTCGCGCAGCGCGGTACGGCCATGGCCCAGCCGCGTGGGCGCCGGCACGTACTGCAGCGCCGGCGCGGCGAGCCCGTGCGCCTGCGCCTCGGCGGCAAACGCCTCGGCACGACGCCGCGCGCGCGGGTCGTCGCCGCCGATCACCGCGAGCCGCTGCCGCCCGCGCCGCGCGAAGAACGCGGCCACCGCGCGTCCCACCGCCTCGTGCGAGAAGCCGACCAGCACGTCGATCGGATCGGGGATCAGGTCCCAGGTCTCGACGATCGGGATGCGCGAGGCGAGCAGCCGCTGCCGGCCCTGCGCGGTGTGCAGCACGCCGGTCAGCACGATGCCGTCGGGGCGGCGGCCGATGATGTCGGCCAGCAGCTCGTCCTCGCGCGCTTCGCTGTAGCCGCTCTGTCCCACCATCAGCTGGTAGCCGCGCTCGGCCAGACCGGTGGTCAGCGCCTCCAATGTCTCGAGGAACATCGGGCCCGACAGCGTCGGCACCACCGCGGCGACGAGCCGGCTGCGGCTGGAGCGCAGGGCGCCGGCCGCGCGGTTCGGCACGTAGCCGGTCTGTGCGACCGCGGCCCGCACCTTCTCGACGGTGCCGGCCGGCACGCTCTCCGGCCGGTTCAGCACGCGCGACACCGTCATCGCCGAGACGCCGGCGACGCGCGCCACGTCGTTGACGGTGATGCTGAGGTGCGAGGCCGCGGCGCGCTGCAGGGTCATCGGCAGGTCAGGCCGCGGGTGTGGCGGCCGCGAGGCCCGGGCGGCTGCGCGCGCGCAGTTGCAGGCACTGCCAGCCGGCGCCGATCACGAACAGCAGGAACAGCACGCCGGCCGCGGCCTGCAGTTCGGGCGCGTCGGCATTCGGAAGCAGCGGCTTGCCGAGCGGCAGCCGCGTCGTCGTCTCGGTGACGCCGGGGATCATGTGGAAGAAGAAGGTGAGCGAATAGCCGACGGTCTCGACGTAGGGCGACACGCCGCCGAACAGCTTGCGCCCGCCGGCCAGCGCCGCCACCGCCAGCACGACCAGCGTGAGGATGCCCAGCATGTGCGGCTTGCCGAAGCCGCCGTGCTGGAAGATGCCGAAGCCGGTGAGGCAGGTCAGCGCCGTCGCCCAGATGTAGACGCGGCCGGTGGTGTTGGTGGCGACGATGCGCTTGTCCTTGAAGAACGCCACCAGGCCGGCCGCGACCGCGACGAGCGAGATGACCGTGTGGATGACGCCTAGGGATGTCAAACCGAACATGGGTTCCTCCTGGGGTTTGTTGGAGCCCGAACAGTACACGCGCGGGCTGCGCTCAACAACCGCCAACCGCTTGCGCGTGCACCGCGGTCCAGCCGCCGGCATGGCGCTTCAGCACGCCGTAGCCCGTCCACTCGTAGCCGGCGTAGGCGTAGACGAGTTCGGCGATGCCGTCGTCGTCGAGATCGGCGTGGTCGACGAAGTCCATCTCCATCAGCGCGGACGCGCCGGCACCGCCGCGGAAGAACTCTTCGTAGGTCGCCGCATGGGTGCCCTGCGGCGTGCGCTCGGCGACGAAGAACAGGGTCTGCACGTTGTCCTGGTTCTCGATGTGCGACGACGCGACGAGGACCGGCGGGCCTGCGCGCTCGATGCGCACGACCGACACCCGCAGGGCCGCGAGCGTGTCGGCCAACGCAGCGGCCGGCGCCTGGTGGCGCGCCAGGATGGTGCGTGCCAGGTCGCGGGCAGCGGCCCGATCGGCGTCGGTGACGGCAGCACCGCGCTCGACGCCGAGGTCCTTCAGGGGCCGTGTCGTCACCAGTGCGGGCGTGCCGTTCGCCACCGGCAACGGCGTTGCGAGCACCGCATGGCTGCCTTCGGAACAGCCCTGCCGTTCCTCGACCTGCAGGCGATCGACGCGCGCCTCGCCGACATGTGCGCCGGCCTGGTGAAGCTGCACGCGCTGGCCCGGTTGCAGCGACTCCGCGGTCAGCTCGAACGGCGAGAACGCGCCGGCACGCACGAGGGTCAGCGGAAAGGCGCGGTCGGGCGCTTGCAGCACCAGCACGAGGTTCGGCGTCGCGGTGGAGCGGGCCGTCTGCGCAACGCCCGCGGTCGCGATGAGCAGGGACGTGAGGGCGAGCAGGCAACGGATGGGCGTCATGCGGGGATTGTCGGGCAGCGTGCCGCCGGTCACCGCCTGCATCCAGAAGTGCCTCGCAGAACCCATCTGCGCGCCAAGCATAGAATGTGTACGCATCGATTCCGAGATACACATCATCATGCGCACGAACATCGTGATCGACGACAAGCTCATGCGGGACGCGCTGCGGGTCAGCGGCGCGAAGACAAAGCGCGAGGTCGTCGAGCTGGCATTGCAGACGCTCCTGCAGCTGAATCGCCAAGCACAGGCACGGCAATTCAGGGGAAAGCTCCAGTGGGAGGGTGACCTCGACACGATGAGGACCGACAAGTGATCCTCGTCGACTCCAGCGTGTGGGTCGACTACTTTCGAGGCGCGCCGACACCCTCGGCGCAGACGCTCGATGCACTGCTGGATACCGAAAAGCTCGTTGTCGGCGATCTGATCCTGACGGAAGTCTTGCAAGGCTTCCGCACGGATGCCGACTTCAAGGCGGCAAGAAAGGCCCTGTCCGCCTTCACTGTGATCGAGATCTGCGGACGCGACATCGCGGTCCAGGCAGCCCAGAACTTTCGCAAGCTCCGAGCGCTCGGCGTGACGGTTCGCAAGACCATCGATACGCTGATTGCGACCCGGTGCATCGAAGACGGCCTGCACCTGCTGCACGCCGACCGCGACTTCGAGCCTTTCGAGAGACACTTGGGCCTCAAGGTCGTACAGAACCGATCATTGCCATGAACCCAGCCGGCCAGACCCCTTGCGACAAGGTCGCCATCCTGCATGGCGCGCCCTGCGCCGGCGCGTCGGCCGGTGGCCAGCGCTGGACGCTCGCCGCCGCGATCCTCGGCTCGGGCATGGCCTTCATCGACGGCAGCATCGTCAACGTCGCCTTGCCCGCGATCCAGCGCGAGCTGAACGCCAGCGCCGCGCAGCTGCAATGGATCGTCGAGGCCTATGCGCTGTTCCTCGCGTCGCTGCTGCTGGCCGGTGGCGCGCTCGGCGATCGGCTCGGCCGGCGGCGCATCTTCATGGCCGGGGTCGCGTTGTTCACCATCGCATCGGCCGCCTGCGCGCTGTCGCCGTCGGCCGACCTGCTGATCGCGGCGCGCGCGGTGCAAGGGATCGGCGCGGCCCTGCTGGTGCCGGGCAGCCTGTCGCTGATCGGCGCCAACTTCACGCAGGCCGACCGCGGCCGCGCGATCGGCACCTGGTCGGCGCTGAGCGGCGTCGCGGCCGCGATCGGCCCGGTGCTCGGCGGCTGGCTGGTCGAGCACTACCGCTGGACCTGGGCCTTCCTGGTGAACCTGCCGCTCGGCGCCGCGCTGCTGCTGATCTGCGCCACCCGCGTGCCCGAGAGCCGCAACACCGCCGACACCTCGGCGATCGACCTGCCCGGCGCCGCGCTCGCGACGCTCGGCCTCGCCGGCGTGGTCTTCGCGCTGGTGCAGGCGCCGTTGAACGGCTGGCGCTCGGCCGACGTGCTGGCAGCGCTCGCGATCGGCATCGCTGGCCTGGCGGCCTTTTTGCGTGTCGAGGCCCGCAGCGCCGCGCCGATGGTGCCGCTGCGCCTGTTCCGCATCGGCGACTTCGCCGGTGCCAACCTGCTGACGCTGCTGCTGTACGCCGCGCTTGGCGGCGGGTTGTACTTCCTGCCGCTCAACCTGATCCAGGTGCAGGGCTACGGTGCAGCGGCGGCGGGTGCCGCGATGCTGCCGTTCATCGCGATCATGTTCGCGCTGTCGCGGGCCGCGGGGCACCTGGTCGACCGCACCGGGCCGCGGCTGCCGTTGATCGTCGGTCCGCTGGTCGCCGCCGCCGGCTTCGCGCTGTTCATGCTGCCGGCGGTCGGCAGCGGCTACTGGACGGGCTTCTTCCCGGCCACCGTGGTGCTCGGCCTCGGCATGGCCATCACGGTGGCGCCGCTGACGACCACGGTGATGAACGCGGTGGGTGCCGAAGCGGCCGGCGTGGCCTCGGGCGTCAACAACGCGGTGTCGCGCGCGGCCGGCCTGCTGGCCATCGCCGGCTTCGGCGTGCTGATGGCGCATGGCTTCAACCACCACCTCGCCGAATCGCTGCAGGCCTTGTCGCTGCCGGCCGGCGTGGCCGATGCCGTGCGGCAGCAGCAGGACCGGCTCGCCGGCATCGCACTGCCCGACGGTCTGGACGCCACGCTGAAGGCGGCCCTGCAGCACGCCATCGGCGGTGCCTTCGTGGCCGGGTTCCGGCAGGTGATGGGCGTGTGTGCCGCGCTCGCGCTGCTCAGTGGCTTGAGCGCCGCCTGGATGATCGGCCGCGGGAAGCGCGGATGAACGTGCTGCGCGGCCTTGCCGGCTTGCAGGTGGTGCTGGCGGCCTGGGTGATGCCGCAGGTGTTCAGGTTCGTCGCGGGCTGAATTCGCGCTTGCGTGAACGCAGCAGGAGCATCGCCACGGCACCGGCGACCATGCCGGCCATTCCCGACGCATAGTCGGCATGCACCAGCGCGCACGACCCGCACATGAAGCCGGCGCTGAGGTAGAGGTTGTCCTCCTCGCGCCACTGGGCCCACAGCCCTGCTGCCGCGCCTGTTCTTCGATGCTTGACACATCCATCCAACATATTGGATGATTATTCCAATGGAAGACACACCGGCCGTTTCGCTCTCCGACCGCATCGCGCAGAACGTGCGCGAGCTGCGGGCCGCACGCGGCCTGTCGCTCGACGAGCTGGCCACGCAGTGCAGCGTCAGCCGCTCGATGATCTCGCTGATCGAGCGCGGCGAGAGCAGCCCGACCGCCGTGGTGCTGGAGAAGCTGGCGACCGGGCTCGGCGTGCCGCTTGCGTCGCTGTTCGAGGCGCCGGGTGCTGCACCCGCGCCGGTGTCGCGGCTGGCCGACCAGCTGCTGTGGCGCGACCCCGCTTCGGGCTATGTGCGGCGCAACGTCTCGCCACCGGGCTTCGCGTCGCCGATCCAGATCGTCGAGGTCGCCTTCCCCGCGGGGGCGCGCGTCAGCTACGAGACCGCCGCCCGCACGCCGCGCGTGCACCAGCAGGTCTGGGTGCTCGAAGGCAGCATCTCCATCGCGCTCGGCGACGAGCGCCACCGGTTGAATGCCGGCGACTGCCTCGCGATGGTGCTCGACCGCCCGATGAGTTACCACAACCCGACGCGCAAGCCGGCCCGCTATGCCGTCGTGATCACCACCGACACCGCCCCCTGGAGATGAGATGCCCTCCCCTGACCTGACCGTGCGCCGCCTCGCCGCGCTGACGCCGGCCGACATCGATGCGCTGTCCGCGGTGCTGATCGACTGCGTCGACGGCGGCGCCTCGGTCGGCTTCATGCAGCCGTTCGATCCGGCGCGCGCGCAGGCCTTCTGGCGCCGCGTGGCCGACGGCGTCGCCCGCGGCGAGCGCGCGCTGCTGGTCGCGGAAGACGCGCTCGGCATCGTCGGCACCGTGCAGTTGGTGCTCGACCAGCCGGACAACCAGCCGCACCGCGCCGACCTCTGCAAGATGCTGGTGCACCGGCGCTCGCGCCGCCAGGGCACCGGCGCCGCGCTGATGCGCGCGGCCGAAACGCTGGCACGAGAGAACGGCAAGACGCTGCTGGTGCTCGACACCGCGAACCCCGATGCCGAACGGCTGTACGAGCGCGAAGGCTGGCAGCGCGTCGGCACGGTGCCCGACTACGCGCTGCTGCCCGAGGGCGGGCTGTGCGCGACGACGTATTTCTATCGCCGCCTGAGCGCTTGAACAGCCAGCGGCTGAACGGCTAGCGCCCGACCGCCGCGCACAAGCGCGCCGACTGCCGCACATGCGGCGCAAGCAGCTGCGTTTCGGCGGCCTCGTCGCGCTTCAAGGCGTGCGACGCCGCGGCCTGCCATTCAGGCTCGGTCACGCTCTGCGCAAGGCTCTTGCTCCAGCAGCCGCACATCGCCTGGGCGTTCGACGGGGTCAGCCCGCCCGCCTTCGCGTCGGTCACGCAGCCGGCTTCGAGCTTCTGCCGGTAGGTGGCGATCTGATCGGGACGCAACTCGGCGGGCACCGGCTGCGCGCTCGCGCCACCGATGAAGAGCACTCCCGCCATCGCCAGAAGAATTCGGTTCGTCACCCGGCGATTGTGCGTGTCGATGCGGCGCCGGAGAAGCGCTGCATCCCCCCGAGTTCAGGGTGCCCCGGTCCACCGGAGTGAAACCCTCAGGCCGCGACCAGCGCCGGCTGCCGGTCGCCGACCAGCAGCGTGGTCGCTGTGGCGGCCGGCGCGGGCCGCGAGTGCAGGAAGCCCTGCACGATGTCGCAACCCCAGCCGTCGAGCAGGCTCTGCTGCGCCGGCGTCTCGACGCCTTCGGCGGTGACCGACAAGCCGAGGCTGTGCGCCAGCTCGATCACCGTGCGCACGATGGTGTCGTCCTGCTCGCTCGCGCCGAGCTGGCTGATGAACGAGCGGTCGATCTTCAGCCGGTTCAGCGGGAAGCGGCGCAGGTACGACAGGCTGGCGTAGCCGGTGCCGAAGTCGTCGATCGCCAGCTGCAGCCCGAGCGCGCGCAAGGCATGCAGCCGCGCGACGCTGGCCTCGGCATCGTCCATCACGCTGCCCTCGGTGATCTCGAGCTCGATCTGCGCCGGGTCGACCCCGGTCTCGGCCAGCGTTTCGCGCACCGTCGTCATGAACTCCGGGTGGTTGAACTGGCGCGGCGAGATGTTGACCGCGACCACCGGCGAGCCCAGCCCCGCGTCGGCCCAGGCCTTGGCCTGCAGGCACGACTGGCGCAGCACCCAGGTTCCGATGCGCACGATCAGCCCGGTCTCCTCGGCCAGCGGAATGAACTGCGCCGGCGACACCATCTTGCCGTCGTCGTGCCAGCGCAGCAGCGCCTCGAAGCCCTTGATGCCGCCGCCGCGCGCGCGCTGCCCCTGGTAGAAGACCTCGAAGTCGCCCGACTCCAGCGCCTTCTTCATGCGCGATTCCATGCGCAGCTTGTCGCGCTGGCCTTCGCCGATGCATGCGTTGTAGACCACGTGGCTGTTGCCCGGCTCGGCCTGCGCCTGCAGCTTGGCCAGCTCGGCCAGCCGCGCCACCTCGTCGTGGTTGCTCGCGTCCTTCGGGTATTCGGACGCACCGACGCCGATCGACACCATCAGGTCCTGGTGGCCGATCTCGAACGGCATGTCCATCGCCTCGGTCAGCGCTTCCAGCGAGCGGTGCAGGCGCGGCACGTCGGCGCCGAAGCGGTAGATCGCCGCGAAGGTCACGCCGTCGATGCGGTACAGGCGGCCGGCGTGGCGCGTCGCCGCATCGTCCAGCCGGGTCGCGATCTGGCACAGCAGCGTGTCGCCGAGCTGGTGGCCGACGCTGCCGACGATCAGGCCGAACTGCTTGACCGACAGCGTCACCGCGCAGTACGGCTGGCCGGCCATCGACGCGATGTCGGCCTCCATGGCGCGCCGGTTCAGCAGGCCGGTGACCTTGTCGTGCGTGCTCGCGAATTCCAGCGCCTCGTTGTTGAGGGCGAGCCGGCGGTTCGCGTCGAGCGAGCGCAGGTAGAGCCGCCAGGCCGCGACGACGCCGATCGCCATCGCCGCCACCAGCAGGAAGCCGAGCGCGCGCTCGTTCTTGCGCCGCGAGATCTCGACCGCCTGCAGTTCGTTGTCGTGTTGCAGCTGCTCCAGCTGGCGCTGGCGCTGCTGGAAGCTCGACTCGCGCTGCAGCGCGACGACGGTGCTGTGGCGGTCGCGGCGGTCGAGGTCGGTCTCGAGCAGCAGCGCTTCGCGCAGCCGGTCGAGCGCCAGCGTGGCCTGCCCGGCCCGCTCCAGTGCGGCGGCATAGCGGTTCAGCTGGATCAGGTATTCGGCATTGCGCCCGGCCTTGCCGAGCATCGCCAGGCCCTGGTCGGCGAGCTGCCGGCCGGTCAGCAGGTGACCGGCGCCGAGTTCGGCCAGGCCCTGGTTGACGAGGGCGCGCGCGGCGGTGCCGGTGTCCTGGCGGACGTCGGCCAGGCGCTGCGCCCGCAGTGCGAATTCGCGCGCCACCGGGTAGTCGCGATGGCCGAGGTACAGCGTCGACATCGTCAGCAAGGTGTCGAGCTCGGTGCTGAGCCAGCTGGAGCCGCCCATCTGCGAATTGACGCCCGACGCCGGCCGCAGCACGCTGCCGGTCAGCGCGGCCTGCTGGCGCGCGCGGTCGGCACGTTCGGGCTCGTGCGCCGCTTCGGCGGCCAGCGCCTCCATGATCCACCCCGACGTGATCAGCCCGACGTCGCCGGCGCGGCTGGCGAGCTCGCGCACCCGGCGCGATTCCGCCAGCGCCGAAGCGATGTCGCCCTTGACGATGCGCAGCGGCGTCAGCGCCTGGAAGGCCTGGGCCTCGCGGCGCGGGTTGCGGCCGGCGCGCGCGGCCTGCGCCGCGGCTTCGAGCAGGCGGATGCCTTCGTCGATCTGCCCGTTCGACGTGGCCAGGTCGCCGGCGGTCATGTCGACCCAGTAGCTGAGGTCGGGGCTGCGGACCTTCTCGGCCAGCGGCACCGCACTCTCGATCCAGCCGAATGCCGCGCGCACCTGGCCGGAGAACTGCAGCACGCTGGCCTTCAGCGTGTAGGCCGACGCGAGCGCCGCGGCGTCTTCGGTGCGGCGGCCGATGTCGGTGAGTTCCTCGATCGCGGCCTCGGCCACGGCCGGCTTGTCGATGGCGGCGTGGGCATAGCCCCAGGCGGCCAGGAAGATGCGCAGGTCGTCGCCACCGCTCGCCCGCGCCTGCGCCTCGATCGGGCGCAATTCGGTGATGACCGAGTTGGGTTCGTTGCCGTGGCGGGCTTCGATCGCGAACACCGACGAGCCGATCTCGCCGGCGTGTGCCGGGCGGGCCAGCATCAGCGCACCGCCCGCCAGCAGCCACAGGCAGCCGGCCACGACACAGCGTTGCCAGGGGGTGTTGTTGAAGCAGGCGAAGGAGACCACACGGTCTTATCGGCCCCGCCGGCGAGCGGCTTGAGATGGCCGGACCCGCGGCCGAAGCCGCGTGCCGTGTGCTAAGTCGCGGTTCGGCCGCCGCGTGCTCAGGGCTGCGGGCCGTCGTACCCCTCGATCACGACGATGTCGAGCGTCGACACCTTCTCGCGCAGCCGGATCGCGGCCTGGTAGTCCTCCGACTTCCAGCAGGCGAGCGCCGCTTCGTAGGTCGGGAATTCCAGGACGACGTGCCGGGCGCGGCTGCTGCCCTCGACCACCTCAAAGCCGCCGGCGCGCACCAGGAAGCGCGCACCGAAACGCTTGAACGGCGCGGCATTGGCCGCCTGGTAGGTCTTGTACACCTCGGGATCGGTGATGTCGGCACGCACGATCCAGTAGCCCTTGGGCATGGCAATCTCCAGAGTCTCGGGAAAGACCGGGAGCTTGCCACCAAACGACGCCGTCAGTTGAAAGTCACCGCCGCCGCGTCCGCATTCACCAGCTTCCTGTTCCTGAAGTCGATCGTGAAATGACCGCTCGGCTTGCCCGAGCCCAGGCCCTTGAAGATCGCGAAGACCTGCTTGAACTGGTTCTGGAACAGCACCTGCACCGCGTTCTGGTCCGACGGCTTGTCGGCGACCTTGACGATCGCCGCCGGTGCCGCCGGGAAGGCAGACATCAGCAGCTTGTACTGCCTGACCCGCAGCTCGCCCATGTCGCGCAGCGCCAGCTCGCCGGCATACACCGTGCGATGGAAGTCGCCGTAGAACTCGTACGGCGTCACCTTGGCCAGTGCATCGAAGTCGAGGCCGGCGGCGGTGGCCAGCGCGCGGGCCTTGGCGGCCGCGGCGGCCCAGTCGGCGGCCAGTTGCGTGGCCGGCGGCGTGCCGGCCGCGGCGCAGGCGGCGCTCAGCGGCACGATGCCCGGCGCGTCCTTCAGCTGGGCCAGCGTGACGGCGGTGTCCAGCTGCGACAGCACCAGCATCTGCTGCAGCGTCAGGCCGGTCGCGGCTTCCTTCATCTCGCACGGCCAGTACTCGTCCATGAAGCGCAGGCGCGACAGCTCGCCGAAGTAGTAGCGGGTGAACTCGCCGTAGCTCTTCGTGTCGAGCACGCCGTGGTTCCAGCGCTTGGCGATGTCGGCCGCCGCGGTGCTGGCCTGCAGGTAGTCGTACTCCACCTGGTACTGCGGGAACAGCTCCTTGAAGCGCGGCACGTCGTTCAGCGCGACGGTCTGCACGTCGGCGACGTCGGCGCTCTTGTAGGTGACGATCTTGTAGGCCGCGCCGTACACCGCGAGCGACGGCGACTGCACGTTGGCCAGGTAGCGGCCGTTGGCATCGGTGTACTCGTTGCTGCCGTTGAAGTGCATGTGGCCGCCGACGTGCAGCTGCAGCCCGGTGGCGGCCAGCGCCTGGGTGGTCGCCGATTCGGGCACGCGCGCCGTCTGGAACGCGCCCGACTTGAACACCGCCTTCATCGCGTCGGTCTGGTTCGCGTAGAAGTCCATCGTCGGGTAGTGCGAGAACGCGATCAGCTGCTTGCCCTCGGCCTTGGCGCGCGCGCTCACCTTGGTGATCCACTCGAGCAGGTGCTTCTTGTGCGTCAGCACCTTGTTCCAGCCCGCGTTGCCGGCGCCGTCGTAGCCCTTGAAGCTCTTCGGGTTGGCCGGGTCGAACCTGGCATTCGGGATGTAGACGTTGGCATCGATCGACAGCAGCCACAGGCCCTTGGTCGGCTCGACCAGGTAGCTCGCATCGACCAGGTTGCCGCACCTGGTGTAAGTGGTGCCGGCGACCTTGTAGGCACCGCCCTCGCCTTCGGCACAGATCTCGAACTGGCGGTTCGCGAGGGCCGACTGCGTCTTCGCGTCGGTGTAGTTGTAGCCATTGGCGTACTGGCTGAACGGCGTCTCCCACAGCACGTCGGTCGAGGTCGGCATGAAGCCGAAGTCGCCGAGGCGCGCGATGATGTTCTCGTAGCCGAGTTCCTTCAGCTGGTCGGTGCAGACCACGGTCGGGTCGGCGGCCTTGCAGGCGGCGTTGCCGGTGGCGAACACCTTCTGCTCCTTGCCGTCCTTCGTCAGGAAGTCGTTCTTGCCGGCCTCGTCGTCGTCGAACGGCTCGTTCGGATCGTGGTTGCCCGGCGCGATGAAGAAGCGCATGCCCTTCGCGCGGTACTCCTGCAGGATCGCAGCGATGCCGTCGACGTTGACCGGCTGCGCGTCGTCGGTGTAGTCGCCCGGCAGCGCGACGTACTTGATGCCCTTCGCGAAGGCATCGTCGAGCGCGGCGCGGAAGGCGAAGTAGTTCTCGTTGAACAGGCGCGTCGACGTGAGCTGCGCGTACATCGTGCGGATCGTCGCGTTCTTGCCGCTGGTGGTCGGGATGCCGCTGAAGCTGCTGCTCTTGAAGTCGCCGTACACGTCCTCGAAGTGCACGTCGGTCATCAGCGCGACCGACGGCGAGAACGCCGCCGGCGGGGCCGGCGCCGGCGCGGGGCTGCCGCTGTCGCCACCGCCGCAGGCCGTCACGGCGGCGAGGACGGCAAGGGTCGCGAACGCGGAAGGAATCAGGGTGTGGCGCAGGGAATGCGTCATGGGGAACAGCTCGTCGGTTGCGAAGCCGTCGATGGTGATGTCGGATGGTGACGCGAGCGTGACGCTGGATGTCTGTCGAAAGTGTTTCTCATGCTGGACAAATTTTAGATTTTGATCAGAATGAGAAACACCATGCCAGCGCGTGCACCCGCTCCCAGGCTTGCCAGCGCCGCCTTACTGAAGACGCTGGGCGCTAGCATCCGCGTGCATCGGAAGGCGCTGCGCATCAGCGCAATCACGGCAGCCGAAACCGCAGGAATGTCTCGCGTCACGCTGCACCGCATTGAGCTCGGAGAACCGTCGGTCTCGATCGGCGCCTACATCAACGCCTTGACCGCGCTTGGCTTGTCATTGGAGGTGAAGGACGCCGTCACCCCGCTCGACCGTCCGATCAAGCTGGCGCATTACCCGCAACTGGCTGCATTGACCTGGAGCACACCGCACCTCACGGAGTTGCGGCCGCAAGAAGCGATCGCGCTGTATGAGCGCAATTGGCGTCACGTCGATCCGACGACTCTGGAGTTGGCCGAGCGACGACTGATACGCCACCTGTGCCGCACATTCGGAGTTGGCCCGCTCATCGAGTAGCTCCCCACGTGTCCGCAAAGGCGGGCGCGGGGAGGCTGTGGAGCGCCAATCAGGACGGGGCGCCGGAGCTCGCTGGCTTCGTGGCCCGCGTGCGCAGCACGCTTCGTGATCTGACTGTCGCCGACTGTTTGACCACAGCGAGCGAAGCGAGCGGAGGGAGTTTCGGCGACGGGCCATGAAACCAGTCAGCGCAGGGCAGTCGTCATCCCGCCAGGGACGACGACCGCACCGGCCGGCGAGCCACAGCCTCCCCGCGTCCGCCTTTGCCGCACCGATGCGGGCACAACAAGGCGGGACCCAAGAATCAGCGCCCCAGCTCCTTCAGGTACGCCGCGCGCGCCGCGACGCCGGTGCCGGCGAAATCGGTGAACACGCCATCGATGCCGGCACGGAAGTACGGCAGGTACTCCGCGACCGGGTCGCCGTTGTAGAGGCCCGGCAGGTACTGCTTCTCGTTGCGGAAGGTGTAGCTGTGCACGAACAGCCCGGCCTTGTGCGCATCGGCGATCAGCGCGGTCGGCGTCACGCTGTTGATGTCGGCCATCTTCGTGCCGCCGGCATAGGGCACCTGCTTCCAGGCCATCACCTGCGGTTTCCACGGGCCGATGCCGTCGGCGTAGGTCTTGATCTCGGCCAGGCCGGCGGGCGTCAGCATCGCATCGAAGTAGCGGCCGTCGCCGTTGATCGTCCAGCTGTACGGGCGGCCGTCGACGAAGGTGTAGGCGTCGACCGTCGAGTAGGTGACGACGCCGGTGTCCAGGTGCGTGTCGTTGCCGTCGATCAGCTGGATCACGCGCGACTTCAGCCCGATGCTGCGCAGGTACTTCAGGCTGGCCGGGTCGAAGCTCTGCACGAAGATCGGCGCAGTTGGCGTGTTGAGGTTGTTGTCGACGACGAACTTCAGCACCGCGTCCTCGAACGGGTGGCCGGTCTTCGCGGTGTCGCAGCCGTTGGCGATCGCCTGCTGGTTGTTCCAGTACGGGTTCTTGACCTCCGGGTACACCGTCAGCGCGCGGCCGGTCGACGTGCTCTTCGCCTTCGCGATGGCCAGCACCTCCTGCATCGTCAGCACCGGCTGCGTGCCGTTCTCGGCGGTCGGCCGGTCGGCGCGCGCGTCGTAGGTCGTGCCCTTGATCCACTGCTTCAGCTCGGCCACCGTGAAGTCGGTGATCGACCAGTCGTTGGTGTGGTCCTCGCCGTCGACGACCAGCGACTTCAGCACCGACTTCGGATCGGCCGGGTCGGTCAGGTCGCTCAGGTACTGCTTCGGCTCGCTGGCGCTGGCCACCGTGTAGGTCACGTTGACCAGGCGACCCGGCACCGTGCGCTTGCGGGCCATGACCTCGGGCACGCTGGCGGCGACCGTGGCCACGGTGGTGTTGTCGCTCAGCCAGGGGTTGTGGCGCGCGACCAGCACGCAGTCCTTGCTGAGGTGCAGGTCTTCCTCGAGCGAATCGGCACCCACATCGGCCGCGGCTTCGTACGCCACTTGCGTCTCTTCCGGGTGCAGGCCCGGCAGGCCGCGGTGGCCGATCACCAGCGGCGCCTTGCCGTCCAGCGTCGCGAACGGCTTCGCGGCCGGT
Organism: Rhizobacter sp. Root1238; assembly: GCF_001425825.1. Classification (GTDB taxonomy): domain Bacteria; phylum Pseudomonadota; class Gammaproteobacteria; order Burkholderiales; family Burkholderiaceae_C; genus Rhizobacter. The sequence goes on along the minus strand of NZ_LMDM01000005.1, from coordinate 63,433 downwards.
GCCGGGTCGTCATCGCTGCCGCCGCAGGCGGACAGCGCAGCGCCGGCGAGCAGCGTCAGCGCGAGGAGGCGGGCACGGGTGGGTCGAACTGCGGTGTGGGGCATGGCGTGTCTGGGTTTTGTCGTGACAGATGAGCCGCCGATGTTCGGCGGGGCGGGTGACAGCGCTGTGACCAAGATAGTTCACCCACCGGCACACGGAAAGCCGGACCGGGGCAGAATCGCCCGCTGCCCCCACTTCGCCCCCCGCGCCATGTCCGACCTGTCCGCCTTCCCGATCACCACCAAATGGCCTGCGCAGCACCCCGAGCGGCTGCAGCTCTATTCGCTGCCGACGCCCAACGGCGTGAAGGTGTCGATCATGCTGGAGGAGACCGGGCTGCCGTACGAGCCGCACCTGGTGCGCTTCGACACCAACGACCAGCTGTCGCCCGAGTTCCTGTCGCTGAACCCGAACAACAAGATCCCGGCGATCCTCGACCCGAACGGACCGGACGGCCGGCCGCTCGCGCTGTTCGAATCGGGTGCGATCCTCGTCTACCTGGCCAGCAAGACCGGGCAGCTGATGCCGGCCGACACCGCCGGCCGCTTCGAGACGCTGCAGTGGGTGATGTTCCAGATGGGCGGCATCGGGCCGATGTTCGGCCAGCTCGGCTTCTTCCACAAGTTCGCCGGCCGCGAGTACGAGGACAAGCGCCCGCGCGACCGCTACGTGGCCGAATCGAAGCGGCTGCTGAAGGTCGTCGACGACCGGCTGAAGGGCCGCGACTGGATCCTCGGCGATGCGTACACCATCGCCGACATCGCGATCTTTCCGTGGATCAACAACCTGTTCGGCTTCTACGAGGCGGGCGACCTGGTCGGCATGGCCGATTTCCCGGAGGTCGCGCGAGTGCTGGCGGCGTTCAAGGCGCGGCCGGCAGTGCAGCGCGGGCTGGGCATTCCGAAGCGGCCGGCCTGATCGCCCGGTAGGAAGGAGACTACGCGCAGCGACGGGGTCTTCCGATCGGCAGTGCGCGCGCCGGTGACTAGAGTGGCTCGAACCGGGCAGTGGTTGCCCGCAAGGAGCAACACCATGTCGTTCGCGCTCTACCTTGTCGGCCTCGTGCTGCTCGTCGGCGGCCTCGCCTGGGGCCTGGTGACCGCCGGGCTCGCGCCGGTCTATGTGGGCATCACCTGCCTGATCGTGCTGGGCATCGGCATCATGATGGCGGTGTCGCGCACCCGCACCAAGGACCCGTCGAACTGATCAGGCGCGGTAGAACGCCTCGACCTGGCCCTTCAGCTTCAGCATCAGCGGCTGGCCCTTGCGGTCGACCTTGCGGCCGGCGGGCACGCGGATCCAGCCTTCGCTGATGCAGTACTCCTCGACGTCGCCACGCTCCTTGCCGTTGAAGCGGATGCCGATCTCGCGCTCGAAGATCGCAGCGACATGGAACGGGCTGCGCGGATCGACCGACAGGCGGTCGGGCAACGCAGGGGGTCCGGCGGGAAGGTCGGCGGGAAGGTCGGCGGGATGGGCCTCGGTCATGGGCAGGTTCCTGTTCTGGAAAGGGAGAAACCCCGCATTTTGCGGCACGCGCCGACGCGGATCACGCCCGCAGCCGGTACCCCGAGGCGTAGACCGACTCGATGTGCAGCGGCGTGCCTTGCTGCTTCGAGACGAGCACGCACTTCTGCCGCAGCTTGTACAGGTGCTGCTCAATGGACCGCTTGTTGGCGAGCTCGGCGTTGCCGAACAGCGCGGCCGACAGCATCTCCACCGTCGCGAGCCGGCCCGGGTGCTCGAACAGCACCTGCGCGAGGCTGCATTCGCGCGCGGTCAGGCGCACGCGGTGGTTCGGTGACGCCAGCGTGGCCTGTGCCGTGTCGAGCGAGTACAGGCCGACCCGCAGCACCAGCCCCTGCGCCGGCGACGCGCCGGCACGCACGCGCGCCAACACGCGCTGGACCAGGCCGGTCGCACCTTCGGCCTCGGTGGCGTAGTCATCGGCACCGCGCATCAGGGCCTGCGCGATCGAATAGGTGTCGCCGGCACCGACCGCGACGATCGGCGCACGCGACGCGCCGCGCGTGCGCAGCACGTCGAGCCAGCCGCGGCTCAGCGCGGTGTCCCCCTGCACGAGGATCGCATCGAAGTCCGTCTCCTTCCAGGCCTCCAGCAAGGTCTCGGGTTCGCTGAACTGTTCGACGTCGATGGAACGGGAAGCAAAGGCGGTCGTCGCGCGGAGACTCTCCGCGCGAAGGGCCCACAGTGCGGCAATCCTCATAGGTCCGTTCGGTTTTTCGGGGGTGCGTGGTTCGGCAGCGGCACGCCTGTCGCTGCAGCTTCAATGCAGCGCAGGTTGCGTGCCCGTTGCCGAAAGGCTGGAACCGTTACCAGCTTCACGCCAATTCGATCGGCGGCCGACCAATCGCGTCAGATGCGGAAACGGGAGCGGTATCTGCCGGACAAAAATTGACGGAATCATGACCAAGCCGGTCGGGTGGTTCATCTCACGACAGTGTCTGTCGACCCATCGTGGCGCGCCATCGGTCGAATGACCGATACCCACCCAGGGCCTGTTGACACTACGGGCCCTGGCGCGCGTACCGCTTCTCCAACTCATCCCACCGCGCCTTGTCGACCAGCCGCTGCCGTTCTGCGAACGGCACGACGAGCGTCGGATCTTCATCGACGCGCCCGGCCTGCTGCAGCGCGCCCAGCACGCGCTGCATGCCGGCCACGGCGCCTTGCAGCGCGGCGTTGGCATACAGCACGAAGCCGTAGCCCAGTGCCTTCAGTTCCTCGGCGCCGACGATCGGCGTCTTGCCACCAATCACCATGTTGACCAGTTGCGGCGTGGCCAGCCGCCGCGGCAGCGCACGCACCTCGTCGGCCGTCGTCACCGCCTCGACGAACAGGATGTCGGCGCCCGCTTCGGCAAAGCGCTGCGCGCGCTCGACCGCCGCATCGAAGCCCTGCGTGGCCGCCGCATCGGTGCGCGCCATGATCAGCAGGTCCGGGTCGCGCCGCGCGTCGACGGCCGCCTTGATCTTGTCCACCGCTTCGTCGAGCGCGATCACGTCCTTGCCGGCGAAATGGCCGCAGCGCTTCGGCGCCACCTGGTCTTCGAGCTGGATGCAGTCGGCACCGGCGCGCTCCAGCGTGCGCACCGTGTGATACACGTTCAACGCATTGCCGAAGCCGGTGTCGGCGTCGACGATCAATGGCAGCTCGACCGCATCGCGGATGCGCGCCGTGTGGTCGGCGATCTCGGCCAGGCCCATGAAGCCCTGGTCCGGCATGCCGAACCACATGTTGGTGACGCCGGCGCCGGTGACGTAGATCGCCTCGAAACCCGCGTCGGCAATGACCCGGGCCGACAGCGCGTTGAACGCGCCGGGAACGATCACGCCGCGCCGGGCGGTGGCCAGGGCCTTGAGGTGTTGACGGGTCGACATGAGGATGCTCTCGTTCAGAAACTGTCGCCGGGCACGCGCACCCAGCCTTCCATCAGCACGCGGGCACTGCGGCTCATCAGGGCCTTCGTGACGGTCCAGCGCCCGTCGGCCTCGCGCGCTTCGGCACCGACGCGCAGCGTGCCCGACGGGTGGCCGAAGCGCACCGCGTTGCGCCTGCCGCCACCGGCCGCCAGGTTCACCAGCGTGCCGGGGATCGCCGCCGCGGTGCCGATCGCGACCGCGGCCGTGCCCATCATCGCGTGGTGCAGCTTGCCCATCGACAGCGCACGCACCAGCAGGTCGATGTCGGCGGCACGCACCAGCTTGCCGCTCGATGCCAGGTAGTCGGCCGGCGGCGCGACGAAGGCGATCTTCGGCGTGTGCTGGCGCGTCGCCGCATCGGCCGCGTCATCGATCAGGCCCATGCGGACGGCGCCCCAGGCGCGGATCGCCTCGAAGCGGGCCAGCGCCTGTGCATCGCCGTTGATCGCGTCCTGCAGTTCGGTGCCGGTGCGGCCGATGTCGCCCGCGTTGACGAAGATGGTCGGGATGCCGGCGTTGATCAGCGTTGCCTTCAGCGTGCCGACGCCGGGCACATCGAGGTCGTCGACGAGCCGCCCGGTCGGGAACATCGCCCCGCCGCCACCTTCGTCCGGCCCTTCGGCCGCCGGGTCCAGGAATTCGAGCTGCACTTCGGCCGCCGGGAAGGCGACGCCATCGAGCTCGAAGTCGCCGGTCTCCTGCACCTGCCCGTCCGCGACAGGCACGTGCGCGACGATGCTCTTGCCGATGTTGGCCTGCCAGATGCGCACGGTGCACAGTCCGTGCTCGGGCACGCGTGCAGCAGGCAGCAGGCCCTGCGCGACCGCGAACGGGCCGACCGCCGCCGACAGGTTGCCGCAGTTGCCCGACCAGTCGATGAAGGCCTGGTCGATGGACACCTGGCCGAACAGGTAGTCGACGTCATGGCCGGGCCGTGTGCTCGGCGACAGGATCACCACCTTCGAGGTCGACGAGGTCGCGCCGCCCAGGCCGTCGATCTGCTTGCCGTAGGGGTCGGGGCTGCCGATCACGCGCATCAGCAGCCGGTCGCGGGCCGGGCCCGGCACCTGGCAGCGCGACGGCAGGTCCTGCAGGCGGAAGAACACGCCCTTGCTGGTCCCCCCACGCAGGTAGACGGCCGGAATCCGAATCTGGGGAATGCTCATGCGCGTAGCCCGGATGCCCATCCGGGGATCAATGCTGCCTCGCGAGGAAATCCTGCGCAAACCGCTGCAGCACCCCACCCGCCCCGTAGACAGACACCTCCTCAGCGGTGTCGAGCCGGCAGCTGACGGCCACGTGCAGCGTCTCGCCATTCTTGCGCAGCACGCGCAGACCCAGCGCTGCGCGCGGTGCAGGTTCGCCCAGCACGTCGTACACCTCGGTGCCGTCGAGCCCGAGCGTCAGCCGGCTGGTGCCGGGCAGAAACTCCAGCGGCAGCACGCCCATGCCGATCAGGTTGGTGCGGTGGATGCGCTCGAAACCTTCGGCCACCACCACCTCGACGCCGGCGAGCCGCACGCCCTTCGCGGCCCAGTCGCGCGAGCTGCCCTGGCCGTAGTCGGCGCCGGCGATGATGATCAGCGGCTGCCGGCGCGCGAGGTAGGTCTCGATCGCCTCCCACATGCGCACCACGCGGCCTTCCGGTTCGATGCGGGCCAGCGAACCGGTGCGCACCATGCCGTCGTCGCCCCGCACCATCTCGTTCTTCAGCGAGGGGTTCGCGAAGGTGGCGCGCATCGCCGTCAGGTGGTCGCCGCGGTGCGTCGCGTACGAGTTGAAGTCGTCCTCCGGCACGCCCATGCGCGCGAGGTACTCGCCGGCCGCCGAGTCGGCGAGGATCGCGTTCGACGGCGACAGATGGTCGGTCGTGATGTTGTCGGGCAGCAGCGCCAGCGGCCGCATGCCGGCGAGCGTGCGCGGGTTCGCGGCGAGCGCGCCCATGCCGTCGCGGTCCCAGTACGGCGGGCGGCGGATGTAGGTCGATTGCGGCCGCCAGTCGTACTGCGGGTTCACGGGTCCGCTGCCGGACTCATGCACCGCGAACATCGGCTCGTAGACCTGCCGGAACATCGCCGGGCGGACCGACGACTGCACCAGCGCATCGATCTCCGCATCGTCCGGCCACAGGTCCTGCAGCCGGATCTCGCGGCCATTCACGACGGCCAGCACATCGCGCTCGATGTCGAAGCGGATCGTTCCGGCGATCGCATACGCCACCACCAGCGGCGGCGACGCGAGGAAGGCCTGCTTCGCCTGCGGGTGGATGCGGCCGTCGAAGTTGCGGTTGCCCGACAGCACCGCGGTGGTGTACAGGTCGCGCTCGACGATCTCGCGCCGGATCGCCGGGTCGAGCGCGCCGCTCATGCCGTTGCAGGTGGTGCAGGCGAAGCCGACGATGCCGAAGCCGAGCGCTTCCAGCTCGGACAGCAGCCCGGCCTGCTGCAGGTACAGCGCCACCGTCTTCGAGCCCGGCGCGAGCGAGGTCTTCACCCAGGGCTTGCGCACCAGGCCCAGCCGGTTCGCGTTGCGCGCCAGCAGCCCGGCGGCGATCACGTTGCGCGGGTTGCTGGTGTTGGTGCAGCTGGTGATCGCGGCGATGATCACCGCGCCCTCGGGCATCAGGCCTTGCGCCTCGTGCGCGCGGGCCTGGTCGAGGTTCGCCGCGATGCCGCGCTCGGCCAGCAGGCGGGTCGGCAGCCGGCGGTGCGGGTTCGACGGCCCGGCGAGGCTGCGCACCACGGTCGACAGGTCGAAGCGCAGCACCCGCTCGTAGCGCACATCGGCCAGCGTGTCGACCCAGAAACCGGCCGTCTTCGCGTAGGTCTCGACCAGCGCCACCTGCTCGCGTTCGCGCCCGGTCAGCCGCAGGTAGTCGAGCGTCTGGCCGTCGATGCAGAACAGCGCCGCGGTGGCGCCGTACTCGGGGCACATGTTCGAGATCGTCGCGCGGTCGCCGATGGTGAGGCCGCGCGTGCCGTCGCCGAAGAACTCGAGGTAGGCGCCGACCACCTTCTGCTGGCGCAGGAATTCGGTGAGCGCGAGCACGATGTCGGTGGCGGTGATGCCGGGCTGGCGGCGGCCGCCCAGCTCGACACCGACGATGTCCGGCAGGCGCATCCACGACGCGCGGCCGAGCATCACGTTCTCGGCCTCCAGCCCGCCGACGCCCACGGCGATCACGCCCAGCGCGTCGACATGCGGCGTGTGGCTGTCGGTGCCGACGCAGGTGTCGGGGTACGCCAGGCCGTCCTGCACCCACACCACCGGCGACATCTTCTCCAGGTTGATCTGGTGCATGATCCCGTTGCCCGGCGGGATCACGTCGACATTGCGGAAGGCGCGCTTCGTCCATTCGATGAAATGGAAGCGGTCTTCGTTGCGGCGGTCCTCGATCGCGCGGTTCTTCGCGAAGGCCTGCGGGTCGTCGCCACCGCACTCCACCGCGAGCGAATGGTCCACGATCAGCTGCACCGGCACCACCGGGTTCACCGCGGCCGGGTCGCCGCCCTGCGCGGCAATGGCATCGCGCAGGCCGGCCAGGTCGACCAGCGCGGTCTGGCCGAGGATGTCGTGGCAGACCACGCGCACCGGGTACCACGGGAAGTCGCGGTCGCGGCGGCGCTCGACGATCTGCAGCAGGCCTTCGTCGCGCAGCGCCGGGTCGCAGCGGCGCACCAGGTTCTCGGCATGCACGCGCGCGGTGTACGGCAGGCCGGCCCACGCGCCGGGGCGCAGCGCGTCGACGGCGGCGCGGGCATCGATGTAGTCGAGCGCGGTGCCGGGCAGGCGCTTGCGGAAAGACTCTGGAGAATGCGACGTCATGCGAAGGTGGCGGGGCGGCCGGGCCACGCGCTGGAGGACCCGTTGCGCAAGCCGCCGGACAGTGTAGACCCGGTGGCGCAGGCCGACGGCCGCTTGCGGCCTGCGCCACTCGGTCCGGCGATCAACCCGCCGCGGCGAGTTCCCGCACCAGCGCCGCGTAGCGCCGCAGCGGTCGGCCCAGCAGTGCCTCCAGCTGCCGCACCGTGCCGGCCGCCGGCTGCATGCCGTGCCGCTGGATCCGGCTCATCATCAGCCGCATGTCGTAGGCCATCCAGCCCGGCGCGGCGGTGGCCAGTTGCGCCTCGAAGGCCTGCAGGTCGTCGCCGCCGTAGCGGATCTCCCGCCCGAGCACCTGGCCCCACACCGCGGCGGCGGACTCGCCGGTGAACGCGTCCGGGCCGACCACCTCCAGGGTCAGGCGCGGCAGCGGCTGCTGCGCCCGATCGCGGCGCTGCAGCTCCGCCACCGCCACATCGGCAACGTCACGCGTGTCGACCATCGCCACGCCGGCCGACCCGATCGGCATCGGATAGACGCCGTAGCCTTCGATGACCGCCTGCACCTGCCGGTCGTTCTGCATGAAGTAGGCCGGCCGCAGCACCGTCGCCGGCAGGTCCAGGTCGTCGATCATCCGCTCCACCGTGTGCTTGCCGGTGAAGTGCGGCACGTCGGTGAACCGGTCCGCGTGGATCACCGACAGGTAGACGATGCGCTCGATGCCGGCCTCGCGGGCCAGGCTGAGCGCCAGCACGGCCTGGGTGACTTCGTCCGGCGTGACCGCATTGAGCAGGAACAGCGTGCGCACGCCGGCCAGGGCGGCACGCATGGACGGCACGTCGGTCATGTCGGCGACGACCTCGGTGACGCCGGCCGGCAGCGCGGCCTTGCCCGGGCTGCGGACCAGCGCCCGAACGGCGGCGCCATGGCGGGCGAGGCCCTGGACGACGAGGGAACCGATGGCGCCCGTGGCGCCGGAGACGAGGATGCTCATGGAAAACTCCTTGGAAGGGTGGGGACAGTGAGAAAGGGGATTCAGGCGGTGAAGTCGACGACCGCCTTGCCGCGGCTCGCGCCGGTGCGATTGCGCTCGATGGCGGCGGGCAGGTCCGCGAAAGGCACGACCTCGCCGACGCGGCCCTGCAGTTCGCCCCGCGACACCTGCTGCGCCAGCCGCTCCAGCAGCGCGGCGTCGGGTTTCATGACGAACCACAGCCCTCGCCGGCCCGCCGGTGTGCGGGCCAGGATCTCGGGCGACGTGGTCGCGACGACCACGCCGGTGCCGGACAACACCTGCCAGCTGCGGTCGAGGACCTCGCCGCCGACGTAGTCGAGCAACAGGTCGATGTCGTTCACCGCGGACTCGAAGCGCTGCGTCTGGTAGTCGATGACCAGGTCGGCACCCAAGGCGCGGACCGCATCGGCATCGCGGCCCGCGGCCGTGGCCACCACGAAGGCACCGGCCTGCTTCGCGAACTGCACCGCAAACGCGCCCAGGCCACCGGCAGCGCCGTGCACCAGCACGCGCCGGCCCGGCCCGATCGGGCCGGCCAGGTACAGGCTCTGCCACGCGGCCAGGGCGGCCACCGGCAGCGCGGCGGCCTGGACGTCATCGAGCGCATCGGGTGTCGGCGCCAGGTTGGTTTCGTCGACGGCCACCAGGTCGGCATAGGCGCCCAGGCGGCCAAGCGGACCCATCACGCGGTCGCCGGGCTGGAAGCGGGTGGCGCCCGGGCCGACCGCCGCCACGACGCCGGCGAGCTCGATGCCGAGCACGGCCGGCAACGTGATCGGGAAGGCGTCGCGGACGTAGCCCTCGCGAACCTTCCAGTCGATCCCGTTGACGCCGGCGGCGCGAACGCTCACCAGCACCTGTCCCGGCCCGGCCACGGGCGCCGCCAGCGTCGAGAGGCGAGCGGCATCGATGCCGCCATAGGTTTCGAGGCTCAGTGTGCGAACGGTTTTCATCTCGGTTCCTTTCCATCTGGGTTGCGATGGATGAACGATAGGCCGTTGCATTCAATAAACACAGACGCCAAACTCGAGACCTACCGTCTCAAATGTGGAACACATGGATCTCAATGCGCTGGCCGACTTCAACCTGGTGGCAACCCACGGCGGCTTCGGGCGTGCGAGCCGGGCCAGCCGCCGCTCGAAGGCCACGCTGTCGCGGCGCATCGCCGACCTGGAGGAGCAGCTGGGTGTGCGGCTGATCGAGCGCAGCGCACAGGGGCTGGAGCTCACCGAAGCGGGCCAGCTGCTGCTCAGCCGGACCGAAGGCCCGATGAACGAGGTGGCGGATGCCGTCACCTCGACGAAGGAGGGAAGCGGCCAGGTCCGCGGGCAGCTGCGCATCGCCGCGCCGCTGCTGTTCTCGCAGCTCGCGATGGGCCGCCTGTGCGCCGACTTCCGAAGCGTCTATCCCGACGTCACGCTGGAGGTGGTGTCCGACGACCGGATGGTGAGCTTGGTCGACGAACGGTTCGACGTGGCGATCCGCGTCAATCCCCCGCCCGACACGGCGCTCGTCGGGCGCTGCTTCGCGAAGGACCGGCTCGTCGTGGTGGCCGCGCCGTCCATCCCGATGCCCGCCGTGGGCGAACAGCCGGTGCGCGTGCCCGCCGTGATGTCGTCACGCGCCAGCGAGAGCTGGATCATCGACGGCGGCAGCCTGAAACTGGAACCGATTCCGGTGCTGCGGCTGTCGTCGATGCTGACGCTCAGGGATGCCGCGATCGCAGGGGCCGGCGCGGCCTTGCTGCCGCAGTCCATCGTCTGGAACCAGCTGACGCGCGGCGAACTCGTGCAATGGGGCGCGGTGGGCGGCGACGACGTGGCGCTGTGGGTGCTCCACGCGTCGCGCCGCCTGGCCAGCCCGAAGGTCAAGGCCTTCGTGGATTTCATCTGCGCGCGCTATCCCGACGGTTCGCTCGTGCTGCCCGGCTGACGCGGCGATGAATACGGCGGCAGGCCGTTGCGCACCTGCCGCCGCGTGCCGCGCGCGTCAGGCGGCGCTCACCTCGATGCGCCGCGGTTGCGCATGGGCCTGCTTTGGCACGCGCAAGGTCAGCACGCCGTCCTTCAGGTTGGCCTCGATGCGGCCGGTGTCGAGCTCGCGGCTCAGCGTGAAGTTGCGGCGGAAGCGCGGGACGCTGACCTCGGCCCACAGCGCACGCATGTCGGACGGCATGTCCAGCTCGACCCGGCCCTCGACGGACAGGGTGTCGCCGTCGAGCTTGACGTCGAGCCGGTCCTTCGACACGCCGGGCATGTCCGCCAGCAAGGTGATGCCGCCTGCGTCTTCGAAGATGTCCACCGCCGGCGACACCGGACGCTCGTTCGCGCCGGCAGACGTGGCAGTCGTCAGTTCAGTGTGGTCAGCCATGTCGGTACTCCTCGATGTTCGAGCCAGATGGAAATCGCGTCACTGCACGGCGATGCGTTGCGGCTGCGCCGCTGCACTCAACGCGATGCTGACGCGCAGGATGCCGTCGCGGTACTTCGCCTGGACCTTCAGCGGGTCGACGTCGTCCGGCAAGGTGACGGCGCGCGAAAAGCGCCCCTCGGGCCGCTCGTTCGCATACAGCTGGATCTGGACGTCGCGCTGCGGAATCGCAGAGGCCCTCGAGCCCGAGATCTTCAGCACGTTGCGCTCGATGGTCACGTCGATCGATGCGGCGTCGATGCCCGGTGCGAATGCGAACACCTCGATGCTGGTCGGCGTGCGCCCGACGTTGATCTCGGGAAACGCGCCATAGGCGACCGACCGGATGCTGCCCGGTGCTCCTTCGAGGCCGAACGACCTCGACAGCAGCCGCTGCATGGTTTCGAGTTGCTCCGACAGGCGCTGAGGCCGCGTGTGCATGTTTTCAAGCATGGTGAGCTCCTTCAGGTTGGGTTGATCCGGCTGCGAGGCAGCCGGGCGCGGAGGCAGAGGTCGCGCGGACGCGCCGCAAGGTGTCCCGCGTCAGCAGGTAGGCCGTCCACTGGCGTTCGCTCATCGCGGGCGACCGTCGAGTCGCGACGCGACGCGGGGAATGCGGTTGGCGATCAGGTGCGTGCGTATGAGCCATGATTCAGTCCTCTTCCGAATCGGTGGGTGGCGTGGGCTACGACGCATCAACTAGGAGCGCGGTTGACGCCTTTCAAGGCGCGGAAAAGTCAGTGAAAACCCTGATTCGCCGGTCGTGCGGTGCCCCCGGGCGTTGGATCGTTTCCGGCTCCAGGGTCCGCGGCCGCGCTAGAACTTGAAGACCAGGCCCACCTCGGCCTTTTGTTGCGTGAAGCGATCGCGGCCACTGCCGCGCGCGCCGTAGTGGGCGTACTCGACCGTTGCCGAGACCTGCGACGCGAGCTTCCATTCCAGGCCGCCGCCGACCATCGGCCGAACATACGTCTCGCGATCGGACTGGCCTGACGAGTCGTGCACGCCCAGCCGGTTCAGCGCCACGCCGAACTTGCCGAACAGCGCGAACGATTCGCCCAGGGGCATCTGGGCACGGGCGGCTGCATAGACGAGATCGGCGGAGAGCCTGACCTGGTAGGTCGAGCCTGGCGTGGGGTCGGCCGCGTGCCAGCTGCCGAAAGCGCCGTAGCCGAGCTCGGCCGCCCAGGTGGGCGTGAACTGCAGGCCGGCGTAGAGCTTCATCGCGCGCGGGTGGTTGTCGTTGGGCACGCTGCGGCCGTTGATATCGAAGTTCGCTTCGCCCGGCGTGGCGAGGTTGATGCCGACATAGTGGGCGGGCGAGGGGTCGGCGGCGTGGGCCGAGGCAGCAGCTGCGAGGACGGCAGCGGCAAGAAGCGGGGTTCTCAAGAAGGGCTCCGGTCGGTTGAAAGTGACCGGTCCATTGTTGAAAACCGCGCCTTAAGGGACGCCCAAGGCCGAGGCCGGCAGGTGCAGCTCGAAGCGCGCACCGTGGCCGTCCGGCCGCGCGAGACCGTCGCCGACCGTGACCCGCGCCCCGAGCCGCTCGGCAGCCCGCGCCACGATGGCGAGGCCCAGGCCGGTGCCCTGCACATCGTGACTCGCGCCGCGCCAGAAGCGCTCGAACACCAGGGGGCGGTCGGCCGGCGCGATGCCTGGGCCGTCGTCGGCCACACCGAGACGCGGACCGTCGGGGGCCAGCTGAAGGCTCACCTCGACACGCCCGCCCGGGCCGACATAGCGCAAGGCGTTGTCGAGCAGGTTCTGCAGCACCGAGTGCAGCGCTGCCGCGTCGACGCGAACCGGCATCTGCTCGGGCGCGGCCAACGCCAGCGCAATGCCGCGCCCGCGCGCCGCGGCGGCCTGCTCGGCCAGCCGGTCCGCGCAGAAGTGGGCCAGGTCGAGGGCGGCCGGCACGGCGGGACGGTCGTTGTCGAGGCTGGCCAGGTCCAACAACTGGCGCGACAGATGGGCGCTGCGCTGGATGGCCTGCTGCAGCGCGGCCGCGGCCTGGGCGCGCGATGCGGCATCGTCCGCCTGCACCAGCGCGTGGGCCTGCGTTGCCACCACGGCCAGCGGCGTGCGCAACTCGTGCGCGGCTTCGTGGACGAAGGCCCGTTCGCGTGCGCGGTGCTGGCGCAGGCGTTGCAGCAGCGCGTCGAACGCCTGTCCCAACGGGCGAAGCTCACCGTAGCGGAAGTCCACGTCCAGCGGTGCGAGGTCTTGCTTCAGCTCCAGTTCGTGCAGCCGGCGCGCAAACCGGCGCAGCGGCGCCAGGCCCGTGTGCACGGCCACCCACAGCGGCAGCAGCATCAGCGGGAAGCCCAGCAGCAGCTGCTTGCCCAGTTCCCAGCTGGCAAAACCCAGCAGGCTGGCCCGCGACAGGGCCGGCTCGGCCAGGCGCAGCGACCAGCGCGGGCTGTCCTGCCGGTAGGTCCAGTAGGTCTTGCCGGCGATCGCGTGTTCGCCGACGCCCGGCTCACGCGCACCATCGGGCGGCAGCTTGTTGGCAAGCAGGAGAGCCTCGACAGCGGGCCAGTCGGCGGAAGTGGCCTGGCGGATGGAGACGGAAGCGTTCAGCAGCATGATTTCGATTCCTTGGCGGGCTCCCGCGCCTCGGGCGGCAAGCAGCACATGGCGGCCTGGTCGTCGCGCAACGCGCGCAGGAGCAGCAACAACGATTTCTCGACGGTCGTGCGATCACGATCACTCAAGCTGCCCAGCAGCTGCTGGGCATGCGCGTCGAGGGTCTGGTTCAGCTCAATGACCGTCCGCTCGCCTTCGGCGGTGAGCGTGACGAGCCAGCTCCTTGCGTCGGACGGATTCGGTTCCTTGGTCACCAATCCACGCTCGACCATCGCGTCGACCGCGCGTGACACCCAGCTCTTCTCCAGCGTCACCCGTGTGCCAAGTTCGGACAACGGCAAAGGCCCCGATCGCCCCAGCTCGGTCAGCAGGTGGCACTGCGTGTTGGTGGTGCGGCAGCAATCGGCGACCACGCGTTGTGCTCGCGTGTACATGCGGGCGACCTCGCGCAGCAGCGCACCGGGATTGGCTTCGGACATTTGGGTGTGGATAGCAACTATTTGCTCGCACCTTAGGCTCCGTCGACTAGGTTGTCAATAGCAACTACCTGGACCAAAGAAACGGGGCGCCGCCCCGCTCGCTGCCACCCTCAGATTGCTCGCTGGTTCACCCGCTTCGAGAGAGCTTCCGCGCTCTCCTTGCGTTCGCTGTAGCGGTCGACCAGGTACGGCCCCAGGTCGCGCGTCAACAGCGTGAACTTGAACAGCTCTTCCATCACGTCGACCACGCGGTCGTAGAACGCCGAGGGTTTCATGCGTCCGTCGTCGTTGAACTCCAGGAATGCCTTCGCCACCGACGACTGGTTCGGGATCGTCAGCATGCGCATCCAACGCCCCAGCACGCGCATCTGGTTGACCGCGTTGAAAGACTGCGAGCCGCCGGACACCTGCATCACCGCCAGCGTCTTGCCTTGCGTAGGTCGTACCGCGCCAGAGGTCAGCGGGATCCAGTCGATCTGCGACTTCATGACGCCCGACATCGCACCGTGCCTCTCGGGCGACGACCACACCATGCCCTCCGACCAGGTGGCCAGCTCGCGCAGTTCCTGCACCTTGGGATGGCTGTCCGGCGCTCCATCGGGAAGCGGCAAGCCCGCAGGATTGAAGATGCGAACTTCGCCGCCCATGGCTTCGAGCAGGCGCGCCGCCTCGAAGGCCAGCAGCCGGCTGTATGAGCGCTCACGCAGCGACCCGTAGAGCATCAGGAACCGCGGACGGTGCTGCGATGGCGCGTCGGCGCGCAGACGCTCATGCGTCGGGATGTCAAAGAGCGCGGCATCGAGTGCCGGGAACACGTCCCGCGTGCCTTCCGGGATATCGCTCATGCCTAGCCCTCGCTGTGCTCGTACCAGTGCTGACTGCGATTCACGACCGCCACGACCGCCAGCATCACCGGCACCTCGATCAGCACGCCCACGACCGTCGCGAGCGCCGCGCCGGACTGGAAGCCGAACAGGCTGATCGCGGTGGCCACTGCCAGCTCGAAGAAGTTGCTGGCGCCGATCAAGGCCGACGGTCCAGCCACGCAGTGCTGCACTCCGAGCTTGCGGTTCAGCCAGTACGCGAGACCGGAGTTCAGCACGACCTGGATCAAGATGGGCACCGCCAGCAAGGCGATCACGAGCGGCTGCTTGATGATGGCTTCGCCCTGGAAAGCGAACAGCAGCACCAGCGTCAGCAGCAGCGCGGAGATCGAGTACGGTCCGAGGCGAGAGGCAACGGCTTGGAAATGCCCTGTGCCGCGCCTGAGCAGCGCCTTGCGCCAGGCCTGTGCGATTACCACCGGCACCACGATGTAGAGGCCGACGGAGGTCAGCAGGGTGTCCCACGGCACGGTGATCGACGAGAGGCCCAACAGCAGCGCCACGATCGGTGCAAAGGCCACCACCATGATCGCGTCATTGAGCGCGACTTGCGACAGCGTGAAATACGGGTCGCCCTTGCACAGCTGGCTCCACACGAAAACCATCGCGGTGCATGGCGCCGCCGCCAGCAGGATCAAGCCGGCGATGTAGCTGTCGAGCTGCGCTGCCGGCAACCATGGCGCGAACACGTGGCGCACGAAGATCCATCCGAGGAGCGCCATCGAGAACGGCTTGACGGCCCAGTTGATGAACAACGTGACGCCGATGCCGCGTGCGTGCGCCTTCACCTGGCCGAGCGCCGCGAAGTCGATCTTGAGCAGCATCGGGATGATCATCACCCAGATCAGCACACCGACGGGCAGGTTGACCTTCGCGACCTCCATCGCGGCGATGCCCTTGAACAGACCCGGCAGCAGTTGGCCCAGCGCGATGCCGGTGACGATGCACAGCGCCACCCAGACGGTCAGGTAACGCTCGAAGAAGGAGATGGCTGGAGCCGCGGCCTTGGCCTCCGATCCATTCGCCAGTGGTGATGCGCTCATGCTCAGCTCTCCGCGATGGAGGTCAAGGCGCGCTGCAGATCAGCGTCGCTCATCGTGCCCAGTGGGAGCTGCAGCAGCTGCAGCATGCGATAGCCGATCGCCTGGCGGGTCAACTCGAAAGCCCGGGCCTTGTCCGCCTCCGGGGCATTGGAGGGATCAGGGTAGCCCCAGTGCATCTTGACCGGGCTCCCGGGCCAGTAGGGACACTGTTCCGCCGCCGCGCTGTCGCACACGGTGATCACGATGCGCATCTTCGGAGTGCCCTCGCCCACGAATTCGTCCCAGCTCTTACTGCGGTAGCCGCTCGTGTCGACGCCGGCCGAACCGAGCGCCTCGAGCGCGAAGGGGTTGATGCGGCCACTCGGCGCGCTGCCGGCGCTGAATGCGCGCACATCCTTGCCCAGCTTGTGCGCCCAGTGATTCAGCATGCCCTCGCCCAGCACGCTGCGCGCCGAGTTGTGGGTGCAAAGGATCAGGATGTTGGTTGTCATGTCGAAGCGGAGCAGATGTCCGTCATGGCCGTTTAGGAGTGAAGTCCGGACGCGAGTCACGGACGAAGCCGTTCTTGTTGGGCATGTCGATCTTCGGCAACGACCGCTCATCGAGCACTGTCGACTCGCTGACGATGGCGTTCAGATACAGCACGTACGCCGTCACGGCGTAGACCTCGCCGACGCTCAGCGAGCCAGGCTGCGGATACGGCATGGCTCGTCGGGTGTAGTCCCACAGCGTCGTGGCATGCGGCCAGTAGCTGCCGATAGTGAGTTCGGGCCGGGACGAACGCAAGCTCCCTCGCCCGCCGGCCAAGGCGGGATAGTTGTCGTCACCCTCCCCCTTGGGACCATGGCAACCCGCGCAACGCAGTGCATAGACGTCGCGACCTTCTCGGACGCTGCCGCTGCCTTTCGGCAAGCCGGCGCCGTCCGGGAACACGGTGAGATCCGATTGCGCAACCTCGCTGCGAGGGACCTCTCGGCCGACTCCGAATGGCCGATCATTCGCGCGTGTTCCCGCGGTGCCTGATATCAAGAATGCCCAGGCGAAGGCCAAGACGGCGGCGCGCCTCCTAGACATGGGACACCTCGCCACCGGGCAAGACATGCCAAGCCTTGATGCCGTTGTAGTGATTGAACCCGTCCGGCCCTTCGTTCATCCCGCGCACTGCGATCACCTCGTCCCGCGCAGGCTGGCGATCGCCCGTTTCATCTGTCGCACGAGACAGAAGATGAGCACCTCCGCCGTCCCATTGCCACGGCGCGGTAAAGCGCGTGAGCGATCTGTCGAGCACCGGTTGCTGCAGCGTCGCCAGGCGCCAAGATAGCCCGCCATCAGCGGAAACTTCGACCTTCGCCACCTTGCCTCGGCCGGACCAAGCAAGGCCGGATATCTCGTGAAAGCCTGGCCCTGACAGACGTTGCCCACCACTGGGCCGCAGGATCACAGATTTCACGTCCATCTCGAAGCTGAACTGCCGCGCACGACCGTCGGGCATCAGGTCTGTGTAGCTTGCCGCCTCGTCGCGGGACATCGCTGGCGTAGTGGCCAGCTGCAATCGCTGCAGCCACTTGACGTTCACGTTGCCTTCCCAGCCCGGGACGACCAGCCGGACCGGGTACCCCTGTTCTGGCCGAATCGGTTCACCGTTCTGCGCATACGCCACGAGCACATCAGTCATGGCCTTCTCAAGCGGAATGCTGCGCGAATGACGCCCTGCATCGGCACCTTCTGCGACTACCCAACGAGCCTCGGAATGCACTCCCGCTTCAGTCAGCAAGGTGCTGAGCAGGACGCCCGTCCACTCACTGCAGCTCACGAGGCCGTGGCTCTTCTGAGCAGTCTCCCCTGGATTCCCTTTGTGCTCACGACCACTGTTCCCAGCGCATTCGATGAAGTGGATGCGCGATACCGAAGGCAGTCGGCGCAGGTCTGCCACGCTGAAGCTCAGAGCCCGATGCGTGAGGCCATGGATCATGATCGCGTGCCGATCGGCGTCGATGTCCGGCACACCCGAATGGTGGCGCTCAAAGTGCAGCGCCGACGGCGTGATGATCCCGTGCGTGTCCTGCAACGGCGTTCGACTGGCGCCGGTCCCTGGTGTGATGCTGGACGCGAAGTAGCGCTGCGAGCGCACTGCAACCGCGCGTTCCCCGTATGCTCGCCGTCCCTCGCCCAAAGCTCGCTCGTCCTGGCCATGCGCTGATGTCACCGATGCAGGTGCAGCCAAGATTCCCGCGAGGAGTCCGCGACGGTTCATGTTCAGCGGGCTCCGATGTTTCGAACCTCGCGCTGGATGGCCATGGCATCGAGCGACGTCAAGGGCAATGCCAACATCAGCTCAATACGGCGCTTCAGGGTGACAGTCACGTCCTTGAAGGCTTGCAACTTGGCATCCTCGGCGCCGATGGCTGCCGCCGGGTCCGGCACGCCCCAGTGCGCCGTCACGGGTTGGCCCGGCCAGACGGGGCAGACCTCGCCGGCTGCGTTGTCGCAGACGGTAAACACGAAGTCCATCGGGACCACACCGGGCGCTGCGAACTCACTCCAGTTCTTGCTTCGGAATCCGTCACTGGGTATGCGCAGTTGGGCCAGTGCCCTCAACGCCAAGGGGTTCACGACGCCCGTTGGGTGACTTCCCGCTGAGTAAGCCTTGAAGCGTCCTACGCCCAGGCTGTTCAGCAGGCCCTCAGCAATGATCGAGCGCGCAGAGTTACCTGTGCAGATGAACAGCACGTTGTAGATCTTGGAGGTCATGGTCTTGCCCGGTTTGGTGGAAGCTGCTCAGCAGGCGCACGTGCCAGAAGTGGCACCTTCAACCGCACAGGCGACGCCCTGGCAGCAGTTCTCAGTGAGATAGGTCAGGAGCGAATTCATCTCGCCGTAGTTCGCGCGGTAGATCAGATTGCGACTCGCCCGCTCTTGCGACACCAGCCCGGCATTGACCAACTCCTTCAAGTGGAAGGACAGAGTTGCGGCAGGAACCCCAAGTGCTTCCTGGATTGCGCCAGGAGTGAGCCCAGTCTCGCCAACGATGACCAGCGCCCGGAAAACACGCAGTCGCAATGGCTGCGCCAAGGCAGATAGCGCTTTGATCACTTCATTTTCTTCCATCATTCTACTTTATTGGAATTAATGAATAAATGCAAGTCGATGATCAAGGCAACCCTCCTGCAGGGAAAACACCGGAGTCGACGCAACTTGCGGGCCGAGCGACGGAAATGCTGCGGTTGCTGCCGTTGGCGCTATGTCGTCGACTGTCTGCAGCTAGCCTGAAGCGGCCGGCCGGGCCTCGCTCAAAAGTGCGACTCCCAAGTAGCCAAGTACGTTAGCTGTGCCCACCGATCAAAGCGCGAGATTCGATCGGCGCTTGAAGGGCATCAAGCCTGATTTCCCCAGGACATCATCCCCCGCGCACTCGCGCAGCACGTCCGTTCCCAATGAACATACCCAAGATCAGCGCCAGCACCGCGGCTTGGGCCAGCAGCCCGACGGCAGACGGATAGATCCCTAGTAGCTCGAACCTCGGCGCAGACAGCCCACTAGGCGCAATCCATCCTGCCTCCTGCAACGCGGCGATCCCCTTGCCGGTCAGGACAACCGCCAGGACGGCCACCAGCCACGAACTCGCTGAGAAGAACTTCCCGATGGGCATCTTCGCGCTGAATCGCAGCATCACCACCGTGACGAGCACCAGGCAGGCCACACCAGCGGCCAAGCCTGCGAGGATCGCCCCGTTGTTCCCTTGCCCCCACAGCGCTGCGTAGAAAAGGATGGTCTCGAACACTTCGCGGTACACCGCCACGAAGGCCAGTCCGAACATGAAGAACGCGGACTTGCGGTTCAGTGCCGCAGACATCCGCTCCCGCAGGTAGGCCTGCCACTGACCTGCGACGCTCTTCTGATGCATCCAGACGCCCACGCTCAGCAGAACCGCCGCCGCGAACAGGCTGGACAGGCCTTCGGTCACCTCGCGGTTGGCGCCACTGATGGTCACCAGGTAGGTGGCTGCGACCCACGTCACGCCTCCGGCCGCCAAAGCAGCGATCCAACCTGCATGGACGTATGCCAACGCGTCCGGGCGTTCCGCCTTGCGCAGAAACGCGATCATGGCGATCACGACCAGCAGCGCCTCGATGCCTTCGCGAAGGAGGATGGTCAAGCTGCCGAAGAAGGCAGCAGTCGAATCGGCCTGGGAGGCTGCTAGCGCCTTGTCGGCGTTGATGAACAGCTGCTCGATGGATGCGGCGGCTGCCTTGGTTTCGTCCTGCGATCCTGCGCCGGCCAGCAATGAGCGGTAGCGGCCCATCTGGACTTCGATGCTGTCCTTCAGCGCGCTGTCGCGGGCTGCCAGTGCCTGCTCATACGGCTCGACACCATCGAGGTAGGAGGACAACGCCAAGTCCTGGGCCTTCTTGGCGTCTCCACCCTGGTAGGCGAGCAGGCTTTCATGCAGGCGCTCACGGGCCAACGCCAGGCTGCTCGAGCTTGCTTTCGAGAGCGCCTGCGGCTGCAAATGCAGATACGCCATGACAGCGCCGGCATCACTCGCGCCCAGAGCCCGGCCCAAGTCGTCCTCGGTGAGGCTGACGAAGTGCTCGACGCTGCTCACCTCGGCTGCGACCTTGCCTCCCGCGGACCAGAGCTTCTCGCCCTGTTCAACCTGCTGCCTGTCATGGGAGAACGACCCCGCGTAGATCGCAAGCGCCCAACGCTCCTGGTCGGACAGCTGGCCAAACGCCGGCATGGACGTGCCCGGAATCCCCTGGGTCACGGCCTGGTACAGCGCGAAGACGCTGCGCTGGCGAGCACGTTCCTTGTCCGTGAATGCGATGGGCGGAGGATCCAGCGCCTTCCCGACCGGCCCATCACCGTTGCCTGTGGCGCCATGACAGCTCGCGCAATTGGCGGCGTACAACTTGCCGCCGACTTGGACATCGGGAATGCTCGTCGGCGACAGCGGAACCGGATAGGCCGCGAGCAAATGCGCACCGAGCGACTTCGCTCGCGCCGCCACATCTGCAGGATCTGCCTTTGCCTTGATCGCGGCTTCGAGCTGCGTAGCCTGAGTCACGAGTTCGGCCTGCGGGGGCTTGGCATCGAGCGTGGAAATCTTCGTGCGCGCGGTCCGTGCGAACTCGGTCATCTCCGCGTACTCGGACTCCGAGACCACCTTCCCGTCCTTGACCGCACCGGCGTAATCGACCGCGAGGTAGTCGAGGATCTGCCAGACGCGTTTCACGTCCGCTTCGCTGGCATGGGCGGACGGCAGGAAGGCCACCACGAAGCCCAACAGAAGGGTCGAGGCGAAGCGCCGGATGAAGATAGTGAGACTCATTCTTGATTCTGGATAAAAAACAAGGCCCGCGCAGAGCAGCGGACCTTGGGTGGTTTCAGCGAGGGGTTTTCAGCAGACGCAGGCCATTGAACACCACCAGCAGGCTGGCGCCCATGTCGGCAAACACAGCCATCCACATGGACGCACTGCCGAAGACTGCCCAGCCGAAGAAAACAACCTTGATGCCCAGCGCGATGGCGATGTTCTGCCAGAGGATGGCGTAGGTCCGCTTGGACAGGCGGATCGACTCGGGCACCTTGCGCAGGTCATCGTTCATGATGAGGACGTCGGCTGCCTCCTTGGCAGTGTCAGTTCCGGCCGCACCCATCGAGAAACCGATCTCCGCGGCCGCCAGGGACGGACTGTCGTTGACGCCGTCGCCCACCATGCCGACCTGCTCGCCGTCGTTCTTGAGCGCTTCGACCACCTTCTGCTTGTCCTGGGGCAGCAGCCCCGCGCGAACGTCTTCGATGCCAAGCTCCTTGGCGATGGCCTGCGCCGTGGACGGGTTGTCGCCAGTGAGCATGATGGGCCGCACACCCAGCGCTTTCAGTTCTGCCACGGCCTGCTTGCTGCTTTCCTTGGTCGTGTCGGCGACCGCGAAGAGCGCCAACGCGCCACTGTCACTGGCCAGCACCGACAGCGTCCTGCCGCGGGATTCGTGATCTTGCATGAGGGCCTCAAGCTCCGGCGAGCACTGGCCTCGCTCATGGATCCATCGATGGTTGCCCAGTACATAGCGCTGCCCGTCGACTGTCCCGTGCACCCCCTTGCCGAGTTCCGCACCGAAGTCGAGCACGTCCGAGGTCGACCCGCTCAGGCCAGCCGCGACCGCCTTGGAAACCGGGTGGTCGGAGCGCGCAGCAAGGCTTCGGGCGATGCGCACGACACGCTCTTCGACCACCTCTTTGGCCACGATGACATGGGCAACAAGTTTGGGCTTGCCTTCGGTCAACGTGCCTGTCTTGTCCAGACACAGAACCGTCAGCTTGCGTGCCTGCTCCAGGTACACACCGCCCTTGATCAGGATGCCGCGGCGCGCCGCGGCTGCCAGCCCACTCACCACGGTCACCGGCGTCGAGATGACCAGTGCGCAGGGGCAAGCGATGACGAGCAGAACCAGCGCCTTGTAGACGGCATCCATCCAGGCCCAGCCGAGGAGCATTGGTGTGCCGATGGCGACCGCAAGCGCGAGGAGGAACACACCCGGCGTGTAGACCGCGGCGAAGCGGTCGACGAGCCGCTGAGTCGGCGCCCGTTGCCCCTGTGCTTCCTCCACGGCGTGGATGATGCGAGCCAGGACGGTGTCAGTGGCATCGCTCGTCACCTCGAACTCCAGCGAGCCGCTCTGGTTGATGGTTCCAGCGAACACGGTATCGCCCGGCCCCTTGTCCACCGGGATGCTTTCGCCGGTGACGGGCGATTGGTCCACCGCACCTTGGCCGGTGGTCACCCGACCGTCCAGGGCGAATCGCTCACCGGGCTTGACCCGCGCAACCGCTCCAACATTCACCGAGTTGGCGGGTGTGGTCAACCAGGTCCCGTCTGCTTGCCTAATCTCGGCCTGAGGCGGCGATAACGCGAGCAGGCCTGCGATCGCGTTGCGTGCCCGGTCGACCGAGCGCGCCTCGATAAGCTCGGCCAGCGAGTACAAGGCCATCACCATCGCCGCTTCCGGCCACTGCCCGATGACGAACGCCCCGATGACAGCGACGCTCATCAGCGCGTTGATGTTCAGCTGCCCACGCAGCAACGCCGACAAGCCCTTCCTGAAGACCATCAGTCCGGACAGCGCAATGGCAAGCGCTGCAACGCCCATTCCCGCCAGCTTCCAGAAGGATGTCTCCGGCGCAAAGTAGTTGACACCCTCCGCGGCGGTGGCAATCACAAGCGCCGCGATGAGTCTGATGAACTCGGTCCGCTGCGCTTTGGCGGTCTCCGCAACGGCCGGTGGAGCGGACAGCGTCTCGGTGGTGAATCCAAGCGCCTGGATTGCCGCGATGACGGGCTCCTGCGACGCCGACGGCACCTCCAGGCTCAACGTCCGCCCAGGTAGGTTGAACTGCAGGCGGCCCACCTGGGGAAACCGTTCCAGCGCGCGCCGGATCTGTCCTTCTTCCGTGGGGCAGTCCATCTGCGGGATGCGCAGCAACAGCCCACCCGCGATCTCGGCCGGTTCCCGGGCCACGGCCGTTGCCGGAGCGGCCAAGACCGGGCTGCAGCAGGCGTCGACGGGCGGCAACGGCGCCGCTGCGCTTTTCGGCGCGCTGCCAGTGAACGGCTGCGTGGCAAAGCCCAATCCCCGGACGGCCGCGATCACCTGATCCCAGATGGATTCGGGCGCCTGGACGGCCAGGGTTCCCTTGGCCAGGTCGAACGTCACCCCGGTCACACCGGGGACGCGTTCAATCGCTGCCTGGATGGGGCGTGCTTCGTTTGGACAATCCATCTCCGGGACATGGAGGCGCAGCGTCGGCGGCGGCACGTCCACGGTGGCATGGGAACCGCAGCAGCTGGAACCGCTCGAAGCGCTGATGGGCTGGGGTTCAGGGTTCGGGACAACGCTCACCGGATCATTTCTGCTCATGAGCAGGATTTGAAACCCTGAAGTGACTACAGAGTCAAGCGGCGAGACCTTAAACTGCACGTAGGCATTTCAGGAGGCTGTCCATGAAGATCGGCGAGTTGGCTGCGTCGTCCTCGACCGCTGTCGAAACCATACGCTTCTACGAGCGAGAGGGTTTGCTGCCTGCACCGCCTCGCTCTCAGGGCAATTTCCGGCAGTATGAGCACGAGCACCTCGAGCGTCTCCAACTCATTCGCTACTGCCGAGGACTGGACATGTCCCTGAACGAAGTCCGAGCATTGCTCCTGGTGAAAGACACCCCCAGCGCGGCATGCTCGGACGTGAACGCATTGTTGGACCAGCACATCCAGCATGTCTCGACCCGGATCAGTGAGCTTCGGCAGCTCGAATCCCAGCTCATCGAACTTCGCCAACGCTGCGGCACGGAGCGGACCGTCGACCAATGCGGTATCTTGGCTGGAATCTCCGAGGCATCTCGGGACCTGTGCGGAATGTCCAGAGAACGCAGCCACCTGCGATCGGTTCACGAGCACTGACGGAGGACTGATGCGGGCGATGGCGTTCACCTCTGCTTGACATTCCCACGGGGGTAACGTTTAGAGTTCGCGAAGATCTCGGTCCTTGGTTGTGATGCAACTGCATTCCGATGGCGTAAGACCGGATCGACTCCCTCGACTTAGACTATGACCATGAAACTGTCCCGCAAGAACCGCATCCTGACGGCGCTCATCGCGCTGTTCAGCATGCTGTTTATGCAGGCGGCAGTGGCGTCGTACACCTGTCCCGGGTTGCCAAGCGGTGGCGACCTGGACAGCATGGTCGTCGATGCGCCGTCGATGGCTGCGATGCCTGGATGTGATCAGCCCGACGCCGGCAACCCTGCCCTATGTCATGCGCATTGCGTAGACGGCAAGTCGTCGCTCGACAAGCCCCAGGCGCCCACGGTCACACCCGCGGTCGTTCTCATTTCGACCATCCTCTTTCCGCTGGAACCGCTCCTTGCCTCGCCGCAACCGGTCGCCGAGCAGCCGCCGTTCCTGCGGCGCACCACGGCACCGCCCATCGCGATTCGGCACTGCTGTTTCCGCATTTGATCTCCTGCCGCTGCGCGCGCTGAGCTGACTCGTCGTCGGCTCGGCCGCAGGCTGCGCTCGCCACCGAGCGCAGCTTCGACCCCACGTCGTTCGCTCGGAGATCTCATGTTTCTTGTCCCACCCCTACGGACCTCGTCCGTCTGGCGCCAGCTCGTCGGCGCATCAGTTGCTTTCGCCCTTGGCCTCGCGGCGCTTCCCGCGCGTGCTGAAGGCGTCTTGACCCTGGACACCGCGCTGCAGCTGGCTCGCGACCGATCCCGGCAGTTGCCGGCTCAGGACGCCGCCGCCGATGCCGCCCGCCAGATGGCGGTCGCCGCCGGGCAGCGTCCGGACCCCACGCTGAAGGCCGGCATCAACAACCTGCCGATCAACGGACCGGACGCGTTCAGCACGACCCGCGACTTCATGACGATGCGCTCCATCGGCGTCATGCAGGAGCTCACGCGAGGCAGCAAGCTGAATGCCCGGGCAGCCCGCTTCGAGCGCGAGGCTGAAGTGGCCGAGGCGAACCGCGCGCTCGCCCTGACCACCCTCCAGCGCGACACGGCGGTGGCGTGGCTGGATCGCTTCCATCAGGAGCGCATGCGCCAGGTGCTCGTCAGCCAGCGCGACGAGGCCAGACTGCAGATCGATGCAGCCGACGCTGCCTATCGTGGCGGTCGCGGCGCCCAGGCCGACGTGTTCGCCGCCCGCGCGGCCGTCGCGCTCATCGAAGACCGCATCGCCCAAAGTGAGCGGCAGGTCGCCACGGCCAAGACACAGCTCGCGCGCTGGATCGGCGCCGCGGCCACCGATCCCTTGTCCGCGGCACCGGCGATGGAGACGGTGAGCTTCCATCCGGACGAACTCGAGACGCGCCTCGCGCACCACCCCGACATCGCGGTCATGGCCAAGCGTGAGGAAGTGGCCCAGGCCGAGGTCGACGTCGCCCGCGCCAACAGGAAGACCGATGCGAGTGTCGAGCTGATGTACAGCCAGCGCGGGCCAGGCTACTCGAACATGGTGTCGGTGAACCTGGCGATTCCCCTCCAGTGGGACCAGAAGAACCGCCAGGACCGCGAAGTCGCGGCCAGGCTGGCCGCACTGGAGCAGGTGCGCGCCGAGCGCGAGGAAGCCACACGCATGCACGTGGCCGAGTTGCTGGCCATGTGGCAGGAATGGCAAGGCAACCGCGAGCGGCTGACCCGCTACGACAGCGCCATCCTCCCGTTGGCCACCGAACGAACGCGCGCCGCTGTCGCTGCCTACCGCGGCAGCACGGGCTCGCTGGCCGCCGTGCTGGAAGCGCGCCGCAACGAGATCGACACGCGCATCGATCGGCTGCGCATCGAGATGGACACGGCACGCCTGTGGGCGCAGTTGAACTACCTCATCCCGGCCGCCCATGACGCCGCAACCACGCCTGCATCACGCTGAACATCCGAAGAAGCACGCCATGAAAACCAGACCCCTTTTGATCTCTCTCGCGATGGCTGCGCTCTTCGGCGCCGGCGGCTACGGCCTCTACGTGCTCGGCATGCAGCGCGGCATGGGCATGAGCGCCGGTGAGGCGACTTCTCCGGCCTCGACTGGCTCCACGGGAGGCACCGTCTCGGGCGGTCCTCCCAGCGCGGCTGAAGGCGAAGAAGCAACCCGGCGCCACATGCAGGCCGGCCTGAAGGCCGGCGACACCGACCCGATGACGGGCAAGAAGATCCTCTACTACCACGACCCCATGGTGCCGGCCAGTAAGTTCGACAAGCCGGGCAAGTCGCCGTTCATGGACATGATGATGTCGCCGGTGTACTCGGACAGCGACAGCGACCAGGGCAAAGTCACCGTCAGCCCGCGTGTCCAACAGAACCTTGGGGTGCGCACGGCCCAGGTCGTCGAGGGCCTGCTGTCACCGCAGGTCTCCGCGGTCGGGAGCATCGCCTTCAACGAGCGCGACCAAGTGATCGTGCAGGCGCGGGCGACCGGGTATGTCGAGAGACTGCATGTCCGGGCGACGCTCGATCGCGTCGGCAAGGGGCAGCCGCTAGCCGAGCTGTACGTGCCGGACTGGATTGCAGCGCAGGAGGAATACCTGTCGGTGCGGCGGATGCAGGGCACGGAGCTGGCGCCGCTGATCGATGGCGCACGCCAGCGCATGCGCCAGGTCGGCATGAGCGACGAGCAGATCCGCCTGGTCGAGAGAACCGGCACGACGCAGCCGCGCACCACGCTGGCAGCCCCCATCGATGGCGTGGTCGTCGAGTTGATGGCGCGGGAAGGCATGACGGTGGTGGCCGGCACGACGCTGTTCCGCATCAACGGCTTGTCGAGCGTGTGGGCGAACGCCGAAGTCCCTGAAAGCCAATCGGCGCTGCTGCGCATCGGCGCCAAGGTGACGGCCAGGAGCCCCGCGGCACCGGGTGAAAGCTTCGAAGGCAAGGTGCAGGCCATCCTGCCAGAGGTGAATGCCTCGACCCGCACGCTGAAGGCACGCATGGAACTCGCGAACCCGAAGAGCCGCCTGGTGCCTGGCATGTTCGTGCAGATGCAGTTCATGGACATGCGCCCGGAGAAGAGCCTGCTGGTGCCCACCGAGGCGGTGATCCAGACCGGCAAGCGCACGGTCGTGATGCTGGCAGAGGAGAACGGCCGCTTCCGACCGGTCGACGTCGAGGCGGGCATCGAGAGTGGTGGCCAGACCGAGATCAAGCGCGGCTTGCAGGCGGGTCAACGGGTGGTCGTGTCGTCGCAGTTCCTGATCGACTCCGAGGCGAGTCTCCGAGGGATCGAGTCGCGCTTGAACGGCGCGCCAGCCAGCCCCGCTGCGAGCGCTGCTGCAGCGGCGGCGAGTGCTCCCAGGCACAGGGCCGAGGCCAAGGTCGAGAGCATCGGCAAGGACGCGTTGACCTTGTCACATGGCCCGATCGAGAGCATGAAGTGGGGACCGATGACGATGGACTTCAAGGTGCCTCCTGGTGGCGTGCCTCGCAACGTCGAGGCAGGCGATCGCGTCAGCTTCGAATTCTTCATCGACTCTGAAGGCTTACCGCAATTGACGACGGTGACCCCCCTCGCGTCCGAACCCAAGGCTGCGAAAGCGCCGACACAGGCGGGGAGCAAGCCATGATCGCCAGGCTCATCCGCTGGTCCATCGCGAACCGCTTCCTGGTGCTGCTCGCGACACTGATGGTCGCCGCATGGGGCATCCACGCGGTGACGAAGACGCCGCTGGACGCGCTGCCGGACCTGTCGGACGTGCAGGTCATCATCCGCACGACCTATCCCGGCCAGGCACCGCGCATCGTCGAGAACCAGGTCACGTACCCGCTGACGACGACGATGTTGTCGGTGCCCGGCGCGAAGACGGTGCGCGGCTACTCGTTCTTCGGCGACTCGTTCGTCCATGTCCTGTTCGAGGACGGTACCGATCCCTACTGGGCGCGGTCCCGGGTGCTCGAGTACCTGAACCAGGTTCAGTCGCGCCTGCCCCCACAGGCCAAGGCATCGCTCGGACCGGATGCGACCGGCGTCGGCTGGATCTACCAGTACGCGCTGGTCGACCGCGGCGGCACCCAGGACGCCGGCCAGCTGCGCGCGCTGCAGGACTGGTTCCTGAAGTACGAACTGAAGACCGTGCCCAACGTGGCCGAGGTCGCCTCGGTCGGCGGCATGGTGCGGCAGTACCAGGTCGTGCTCGACCCGGACAAGCTGGCGGCCTACGGCATCCCGCACACCAGGATCGTCGACGCGATCCAGAAGGCCAACCAGGAGACCGGCGGATCGGTGCTCGAACTCGGCGAAGCCGAGTACATGGTGCGCGCCTCCGGTTACCTGCAAGGGCTGGACGACTTCCGCAAGATCCCGTTGACCACCTCGCAGGCCGGCGTGTCGGTGCGCCTGGGCGACGTCGCGCGCATCCAGGTCGGCCCCGACATGCGCCGCGGCATCGGCGAACTCGACGGTGAAGGCGAAGCCGTCGGCGGCGTGATCGTGATGCGCTCGGGCAAGAACGCGCTGGAGACGATCGCCGCGGTCAAGGACAAGCTCAAGGCGCTGCAGGCCAGCCTGCCCCAGGGCGTCGAAATCGTCCCGACCTACGACCGTTCAAGCCTGATCGAGCGCGCCGTCGAGAACCTCACGCACAAGCTGATCGAAGAATTTGTCGTCGTCGCCGTGGTGTGCTTCATCTTCCTCTTTCACCTGCGCTCGGCCTTCGTCGCGATCGTCTCGCTGCCCCTGGGCATCCTGGCCGCGTTCATCGTGATGCACTACCAGGGCGTCAACGCCAACATCATGTCGCTCGGCGGCATCGCGATCGCGATCGGCGCGATGGTGGATGCGGCGGTCGTGATGATCGAGAACGCGCACAAGCACATCGAGCACTGGCGGCACCAGCACCCCGGCCAGTCCTTGCGGGGCGATGAGCATTGGCGGGTGATCGCCGAATCCGCGGCGGAGGTGGGTCCGGCGCTGTTCTTCTCGCTGCTCATCATCACGCTGTCGTTCATTCCGGTGTTCACGCTGGAGGCCCAGGAGGGGCGGCTCTTCGCGCCGCTCGCCTTCACCAAGACCTATGCGATGGCGGCCGCCGCCGGCCTCTCGGTGACCTTGATCCCGGTGCTGATGGGCTACCTGATCCGCGGCAAGATTCCCGACGAGCAGAGCAACCCGCTGAACCGCCTGCTGATCGCGGTGTACAGGCCCTTGCTCGACGTGGTGCTGCGCCGGCCCAGGCTCACGATCGCGGGCGCCGCCATCGTGCTCGTCATCAGCCTGTGGCCGCTGCAGCACATCGGTGGCGAGTTCATGCCGCGGCTGGACGAAGGCGACCTGCTGTACATGCCCTCGGCGCTGCCGGGCCTGTCAGCCGGCAAGGCGGCCGAGCTGCTGCAGCAGACCGACCGGTTGATCAAGACCGTCCCCGAAGTCGTCAGCGTCCACGGCAAGGCAGGCCGCGCCGAGACCGCCACCGACCCGGCGCCGCTCGAGATGTTCGAGACGACGATCCAGTTCAAGCCGCGCGACCAGTGGCGTGCCGGCATGACGCAGGACAAGCTGGTCGAGGAGCTGGACCGCATCGTGCGCGTCCCCGGTCTCTCGAACATCTGGGTGCCACCGATCCGCAACCGCATCGACATGCTGGCCACCGGCATCAAGAGCCCGGTGGGCGTGAAGGTGGCGGGCACCGACCTGGCGACGATCGACCGGCTGACCGGCGAGATCGAGCGCGTGCTGAAGGACGTGCCCGGTGTCACCAGCGCGTTGGCCGAGCGGCTCACGGGCGGTCGCTATGTCGACGTCAACATCCGGCGCGACGACGCGGCGCGCTTCGGCATGAACATCTCGGACGTGCAATCCGTCATCTCGTCGGCCGTGGGAGGCGAAAACATCGGCGAGACCGTCGAGGGCCTGCAGCGCTTCCCGATCAATGTGCGCTACCCGCGCGAGCTGCGCGACTCGCTGGACAAACTGCGCACGCTGCCGATCGTCAGCGAACGCGGCGCCCGGCTGCTGCTGTCCGATGTGGCCGACATCCGGATCACCGACGGCCCGCCGATGCTGCGCAGCGAGAACGCGCGGCTGTCGGGCTGGGTCTACGTCGACATCCGCGGGCGCGACCTGAGCGGTGCCGTGCAGGACATGCAGCGCGCCGTGATGAAGGAGCTGAAATTGCCGCCGGGCTACTCGATCTCCTGGTCGGGCCAGTTCGAGTTCCTCGAACGCGCCACGGCCAAGCTGAAGATCGTCGTGCCGTTCACGTTGCTGATCATCTTCGTGCTGCTGTACCTCACGTTCAGGCGCTTCGACGAGGCGCTGCTGATCATGGCGGCACTGCCGTTCGCGCTGGTGGGCGGCATCTGGCTGCTGTACCTGCTCAGCTACAACCTGTCCGTGGCCGGGGCGGTGGGCTTCATTGCGCTGGCCGGCGTGTCGGCCGAGTTCGGCGTCATCATGCTGCTGTACCTCCAGCACGCCTGGCAGGATCGCGTCGACGCCGGCCAGACGAGCACGGCCGACCTGCTCGACGCGATCCGCGAAGGCGCGGTGCTGCGCGTGCGGCCGAAGGCGATGACGGTCGCGGTCATCCTCGCCGGCCTGTTGCCGATCATGACGGGCAACGGCACCGGCTCCGAAGTCATGCAGCGCATCGCCGCGCCGATGGTGGGCGGGATGATCACCGCGCCGCTGCTGTCGATGTTCGTGATCCCGGCCGCGTACCTGCTGATGCGGCGCGCGCGTGAACGCAAAGCGGCAGACCCGGCGCCCTGAACGATTCGCCCAACCCACCCGGCGGACGTGACGTCTTCCGTCGGGTCACCGATTTCCCTCAACCGCTCTCACCAGGAGTTTTCAATGATCAAAGTTGCCACCACCCCCATCATTCTCGCCACCATGCTGACGGGATCCGCTGCATTCGCGCAGCAGAAGATGGACGACATGAAAGGCATGGGCGCACCGAAGGCAGCAGCCCCGAGCGCTCAGGTGACACATATGGCCACTGGCGTCGTCAAGAAGGTTGACGTCCAGGCCGGCGTGGTCACCTTGGCGCACGAACCGGTCAAGACCATGAACTGGCCGGCCATGACGATGGGCTTCCAGGTCAAGGACAAGATGCTGTTCGACAAACTCACCATCGGCAAGAAGGTGGACTTCGAGTTCGCTCAGGGCAGCAAGGGCTATGTCGTGACGTCCGTCAAGTAGGCGAAACTTTGGCCACGCTTTCGTCTTTGTGGCGGGTGATCACCGCCCGTGGAGCGCACCCCGGCACCGGCCGCATTCCGGCCTCCGAATTCCCGGCCGGCTGTCCATGCAACCCTGCGCTCATGGCCGCCCCCGCTGACCGACGATGCGATAGACCGTAGACCGTGCCAGCCCGAAGAGCTGCATCAGTTCCTTGATGTTCCGGCCGTTGAACATCTCGCGCACGCGCTCGTCTCGCGCTGACTTGTCCGGCGCCGGCACATAGACATCGTCACCACCGAACCGCGCACGCATGCCCTGCACGATCTCATGCGCGATGGCACTTGCCCATGGTTCCTGGAAGGCCAGGTCATCGCGCAGGATCTCGGTCATGTCGAACACCCATTGCGTGGCGGCATCGGCCTTGATCTCGTGTGCATCGGGAAGGGGTTGCTGCTGGTGCTGGAAGAGGGGTTGGCTCACAGGCGGCTGCTCCAAGAATCGCTGACGATGAAGGTGTTCGGGACGGTGGAACGGACGGCGGGTGGTCGAGCGGTCGGCGGCGCTGGTAGAGGCGGTGCCGCTGCCACTGCGCTCGGTGGTTCAGACGTCTGCACTGGCGCAGGATCGCTCTCCGCATTCGGCGCGGGTACCCCGCCGCCAGCGAACAGGTCGGGCTCCAGCCCGGCTTCAAGCCGCGCCCACAGCTTGTCGCTGAGCGTATGCAACCCCAGCATCTGCGCGCAGAACAGCGCGTATACCGTGCAGTCGAGCTTCTCGTTGCGCTTGCCGGCAGGCTTCAACCAGCGGTGTTCTTCTCCCCTGCCCGTCTTCACCAGCATCCGGCTCTCGGCCGTGAGCTGGTCGTAGAACTCGGCCATCAGCTCGCGCGCGAAGTGCACGTAGCCCGGCCCTGGCTGGCTGACCTGCAGGCGGCCGTACAGCAAGTCCTTCGCGGTGTCGGTGCCTACGTGCCACAGCCGCACGCCCTTGCGGATCGTCTTGCCGCGCTCGTTCACGTCGACCAGCACGCTCGCGCTCTTGATCGGCCGGCCCAGCCGCGTCTCGCCCTTCACCGCGTACAGGTTCTGGTTCGGCCGGTTGCGCACGAAGACGTAGCACTGGTGGGTGAAGTGGNCTCTTGATCGGCCGGCCCAGCCGCGTCTCGCCCTTCACCGCGTACAGGTTCTGGTTCGGCCGGTTGCGCACGAAGACGTAGCACTGGTGGGTGAAGTGACCACCCGTGTCGATGGCGACCGCGTCGGCCGACATCTCGACGCCGCACACGTGCCGATAGGTCGCCTTGATCGCCGGGTCCAGCTTCAGATCCCACTCGCGCTGGTCGGCCGGGTTGCCATAGATGACCAGGTCGTCCACCACCCACATCTCCTCGCCACGGCCGAAGCCCCACACCACCAGTTCCCAGCGGTCGCCCTGCACGTCCACGCCGATCGCCAGCTTGACGGCGCCGCGCGGCACAGCGCGCAGCGGGTGACCGTGCTTGCCGCGCAGCGCCAGTTGGCTAGCGTCAGTCTTCTCCAGCTCTTGCTCGTAGGTCTCCAACGGCGTCCCTTGCGCGGCGTTGCGCTAATGGACGATGCCTCGCGCCATGCCTACCTGGCCAAGGCCCATGAGCAGAGCGGACGCTACATCCGGTACACATCCTCGGAGGCGCGCGAGCATCGCTGCAAGGCAACAGCACTTCGCAAACTGGTGCCGGGGCCTCTACGAGTCTGCGCCGGCTGCAGTCAGGAGTTCCAGCAGCGTTTCGCGTCTGGGCGAGCGCTGTACTGCACTGCCAAGTGCCGCGACCAAATCTACGCAGCCAAGAAGCGGCGGGGCGGCGAGCCAAGGCAGCGCGACGGCTACGGTCGCTACATCTGATCGAACCTGACTTTCCAACAGCCGAGATTTCATGAACGCCATCGCCCCTATGGAGTCGCTCCATGCTGCGCCCACAACCACGCGCGCCGGCCAACTCCACATCCAATCACTCCCCACATCCTTCGACCCGTTCTCGGGCGGATTCCCCGACGCCGCCGCAGCGCAGCGCCAGGCCGACCGCGCTGCTGCCGCACGGCTCACCTATGAGGCGCGCCTCTCGCGAGAGCGCAGGGAACAGGCGCGCACAACGCGCGTCGCTGCATTCGCACGCGAGGAAGGGCGCGCCGAAGCTGCCGCCCAGATTGACGCCCAACGCCGCGCTGGCTTCTGGTCGGGCTGGCGGTGGGGCCTCGTTTGCGGCTTCCCTGTGAGCGGGCTGTTCTTCATTGCCGTGATCTCGGCCGGCGCCCAATGGAAGGGACTCGCATGAAGCCCGGAGACAGCTGGATCCAGGTTCCGCCGCTTCGGGGCTGCGTGCTGTGTCGCTACGGCATGTACGACGCCGCTGGCGACCGCAAATGCATGTGTCCCGACGCGGGCCTTCGTGAGCCCACGTCGGTGGAACTGATGCGCGGTGCGCATGGCCTCTGCGGCCCCGACGCGCGGTACCTCGACTTCGCCGGCCTGCGCAGCTGAAGCCCGCACCGCCCTCGCCCACTCACCAAAGACAACCCATGACCTGGATCACCACCGCCAGCGGCGCCGAGGTCTCGCTGCAGCATCCGCAGCCCGGCTCCATCAACCTGCGCACGATCGCGCACCACCTCAGCCTCATCAACCGCTTCACGGGCGCCACCTGCAGGCCGTACAGCGTCGCCGAGCACTCGCTGCTCGTCTGCAAGATCGTCGAGCGCGAGTTCAACCTCGACGTGCACGGCCAGTTCGCCGCGCTGATGCACGACGCCCACGAGGCCTTCGTCAACGACCTCTCAACGCCGGTGAAAGACGAAGTCGGCGCGACCTGGCACACGCTGGAGAACAGATTCGCACGCGTCATCCGCAATGGCTTCGCGCTCAACGTCGCCAACGCCACGCATGCCAAGGCGATCAAGCAGGCCGACCTGATGGCGCTGGCGACCGAGCGCACCCAGCTGCTGCCGGCGTCCACCACGCCATGGCCGGTACTCGTCGGCGTGCAGCCCGTCACCTGGGTGAACCTGATGTCGCCGGCCTGCCGCGACACACCCTGGAGCGCCTGGCGCAATGCGTTCATCGAGCGCGCCGACTCCCTCGACTTCCAACGCCAACAACACGCGCGCCAACTCGGGCGCTGAGCACCAGTCCCCGACCAAAACCATGAAACCCATCCGCGGCAGCACGCCCAACGGCACGCCCAAGAACCTAGCGCCCCTATACCAGACCAGCATTCGAGACCCAGTGCTGCGCCGCCAGCGCAAGGCACCCATCGTCGCGTCGCGTGTAGCCGGGCATCAATCCGACGTGAAGAACGATTTCGATCTCATCTATTTCGGACCGACGAGCGACTTCGGTCGCCTCAACGGCCACGTCTGGTATCGCATGCGCGGGTCATCACTTTCATCACGTCCAGATGCATGGCGGGTGTGCATGGACGCATGCGGGCGTCAGATCTATCTCGACGCCTACATGGACGATTTCGGAAACCTCGTTGCGACCTCTCAATGATCACTGAGCAACCGACCAGAGTGCGGGCAGTTGGTATTTCGATGAAGCGCGGCTTCACCTACGAACAGGCGATCGCATACGTCGGTGTGAAGCGCCGAACGTTCGACGACGTCTGGAGACCGCGGCTCGTCTGCATGCCCCAAGGCTCGTGCCTCATCTTCGACCTCGAAGACCTGGATCGAGTCTTCGACGAGCTGAAAGCGGAGTTCCAGCAGAAGCACGCTGCACACGCACCGACCGCGACATCCCTCGCATCGCGCGTCGCCTCGACGAGCACACGACAACAAAGACCACACGGAAATCAAGAATGGGAAGAAAAACGACCGGGATCTACCTCGGCGAGAACGGAAGCTGGCAGGTCGATCGCTGGTATGCCACGACTCGACTTCGCCAGCGCGGCTTCGGAAGTTTTGAGGAGGCGGAAGGCTGGCTGATCAAGCGCCTCGAACAACTGCGCGCCACCGAGCTGCACGGAGAGCGTCCAGAGCGCCGGTTCAGCGAAGCCGCCGCGTACTATTTGCTCAAGCATAAGGACAAGGCCTCCATCGTCAGCGAGGCCTATCACCTGCAAAGCGTCATGCCAACGATCGGCGACTTGCCGATCAACCAGGTGCACGACCGCACCCTGGCACCTCACGTGCAGCTGCGCCTCGCCGCCGGCCGGAAGCACAAGACCATCAACCTAGAACTGGGGATCGTTCGCAGGATTTTGAATCTGTGCGCCATGAGCTGGCGTGACGAGAACGGCAACACCTGGCTCGAACAGGCACCCCACATCACCATGCTCCCCCTCGTCGGTCATCAACGCGAGCCGACGCCGATCAGCTGGCATCAGCAGGCCATTCTCTTGCGCCACCTGCCGCCACATCTCGTCCGCATGGCACTCTTCACCCTGAACTGCGGAGTTCGCGATGACGTGGTGTGCAGCCTGAAGTGGGAATGGGAAATCCGCATCCCAGAACTGGGCATCAGCGTGTTTGAAGTGCCCGCGGGGCATGTGAAGGGTCGCAGACGCTCACGCGTGCTGGTTTGCAACTCGGTCGCGCAGTTCATCATCGAATCGGTGCGCGGCCAGCATCCGGAGTACGTGTTCGTCTATCAACGGCTCAAGAAGGACGGCAGCCCCGGCAAGGGAATGCCGCACCCGATCGAAACCATGAACAACACGGCGTGGCAGCGGGCACGGTCTGAAGCCGGCCTCGGGGACCTGCACGTCCATGACCTGAGGCACACCACGGGCATGCGGCTGCGCGAGGCCGGCGTGTCCGAGGCCAGCTGCGCCGACATACTGTGGCACTCCAGCCGCTCGATGACGCATCACTACAGCATGGCCCAGGTCGTGGAGCTGCATGCGGCGCTGGAAAAGATCAAGGAGGATTCGGGGCGCTGGAACAAGAGCCTGGCCACGCTGCGGATGGAGCAAGAGGCAGCGCGCTCGGCGGCCACTCCCCCAAAAGTCCCCCGGCAAGAAAAAACGCCCTAGAGGCGTAAACCTCTAAGGCGTTGAATCATTTCTTGTTTTTTGGTGCGGCTGGCAGGATTCGAACCCACGACCCCTTGGTTCGTAGCCAAGTACTCTATCCAACTGAGCTACAGCCGCTGAGCCTCGCAGTGTAGCACGAGTTTTTCAGTTCTCGGTCAACGTTGCAGCGTGTCGATAGCAATCGGCGGTGCGCTCGACATCGCCCTGCTGCTCCGCCAGGTGCGCGAGCAGCACCCAGGCGTCGCGGCGCGCGGCGAGCGGCAGCTCTTCGGCATCGGCCGCCTGTTGCAGCAGCAGCCGCGCCTTGCCCCACAGTTCGCGCTGCGCCAGCGCGCGGCCCACCGCATGGGCGAGTGCCGGCTCGCGCGGGAACGCCTGCAGCGAGGCCTCGAGCCGCGGCAGCCAGTCGGCGCCGATGCCGTCGATCGATGCGACCAGCGCCTCGGCCAGCGCACAGCGCTCGTCGATGCCCAGTTCGCCGAGCCGCTCCCAGAACGGCCGCAGCGCATTGCGCGCATCGGCCTGCGCGCCGAACTTCGACAGCCGCGTCGCGGTGCGGGCCGCGACGAACGGGTCGCGCCGGTCGACCGCCTCCAGCGACAACCACACCCGCCGCACCTGGTCGGCATCGCGCGCGCCGTCGAGCGACTCGAACGCCAGCGAACGCAGCAGCCCTTGCGCCGCCTCCTTCGAGAAGGCCTGGTGCTTGGCCAGCAGCCGCGCGGTCTTCAGCGCCTCGTGCGGCTGGCGCGCCAGCCGCGTAGCCTGCAGGCGCAGGCGCAGCGCATGCGTGCGGCGGGCCACCCCCGGCGGCAGCTCGCCGAGCAGTTCAAGCGCACGCGCGGCATCGCGGTCGTCGAGCGCCCATTCGGCGGCCAGCAGGCGCGCGCCTTCTTCGGCCGGCCGCGCGAGGCCGCTGCGGCTCGACAGGTCGAGCGCCAGCCGCAGTTGCTCGTCGCGGTGCACCCGGTCCTGCAGCTTGTGCAGGCTGCCGGCGGCCAGCAGGTGGCCCAGCACGGTGAATTCGTTGTCCTGCACCAGGTCGGGCGTGTCGCTCTGGATCAGCAGCGCGCGCTGTGCCGACTTCTGGGCCCGGCTGTAGCGCCCACCGAAGTACTGCGACAGCGCATCGCGCAGCGCCGCCTGCGCGGTGCGGTCGCGGCGCGCGACCCGCCATTCGTGCGCCCTGCGCGGCAACCCGATCAGCGCATTGACCGCCTGGATCACCGCGACCAGCGCGAAGCAGGTCGCCAGCAGCGCGATCAGGAACAAGTTCAGCGAGACGTCGAGCCGCCACGAACCCCAGTAGAACGATGCCAGGCCGTCGTTGGTGCCCAGCACCGACGCGCTGACCACCGCCAGCGCGAACAACAGCACGAACCAGATGACAGCACGCATCGGCAGCCGGTCGCTCAGGTCAACGTCCGGCCGCCGCGGTGGCCAGCGCCGCGAGCGTGTCGTCGGGGCGCGGCAGCACGACCTGGCGCGCGCCGCCCGCCACCTGCTTCACCAGCTCGATCGCCACCGTCGTGCGGCGCGAACTGCGGTCGAAGTAGCGCTCCAGCGCCTGCTGCGCGCTCTGCAGGTCGGTCTGCGCCGCATCGAACTGGCGGCTCAGCACCGCCAGCCGCGCGTTCAGCAGCCGCAGCTTCAGGTTCTCGCGCAGGAAGAAGGCCTGCTCCGGCGCGAGCCACATCGCGTCCGGGTTGTCGACCCGGCTCACGCGCACCAGCGAACGGGTCTCGCCCCAGACGCGGTCGAACAGCGCGCCCAGGCGATCGGACAACTCGGCCAGCCCGCCGCCCACCGGCGTCGGCGCGCCCTGCGCGACCGGCGACGCACTGCGCGCACTGGTGCGGGGTGCCGCGGCAGCCGGCTTCGGCGCTTCGCGCCGCGGCTCGGCCTGCGCCAGCAACGGCAGTTCGTCGACCAGCCGCACCACCTCGTCCACCTTGATCGACAGCCCGCCGATGTCGGCCACGCCGACCGCCTTGACGCGATCGATGTCGCGCGCAATCGCGCGGCGCACGCCGTCGAGCCGCGGCTGGCTGTAGCGGGCGAGGCGCTCGTCGGCCTGCTTCAGCGCGGCCACCAGCGGCTCGGCGCTGCCGGTGATCGCCGCCTGCTGCTGCGCCACGCGCAGGCCGGCGTCGATGTCGACCAGCACGTTCTCGTCGCGCGAACGCGACAGCGACTGGATCAGGTCTTCGAGCTGGCTGCGCTGGATCGCGACCTCGGCCAACTTGGCCTCGAGCAGCGCGACCTTGGCCGCGCTGTCGCGCGCGACCTCCTGGGCCTGGCGCGCCATCATCTGCGCTTCGCCGGACTGCCTGCCGCTGTCCTGCTGGCGGCGCACCAGTTCCTGCTCCAGCGTGCGCACGCGCTGCTGCGCCGACCAGGCCTGCACCAGCGCGATGACGATCAGCAGCACCAGCAGTGCGAGCACCGCCGGCGCGAGCCAGCCGGGCAGGCGGCGCACGGCCACGACCGGCACGGGCGCGGTCTGCACCGGTTCGGCGAGGGCGTTGGGGGAGGAGACGGGGTCGGTCACGATGCGATCGATTGTATGCAGGCCACCACTTCCGCGAGAGACGGCCGGGATTCGAGCACCTGCCCGAGGCCGAGCGCCCGAGCGCGCGCCGCGATCCGCGGGTGCGTGGCCAGCGCACGGCCAGCGGCCCAGCCGGCCGACGGCGCCAGGGCTTCCAGGTGGTCGACCGCTTCGGAACTGCTGAAGAACCACAGGTGCCGCGCCGGCCGCTCGAGCGCGGCCTGCAGCAGCGCACGGCCGGCGTCGTCGAGCCGCGGCGCGCTGCGGCCGTAGGCGCACACCAGCGACACCGCGGCGCCCTGCTCGCGCAGCCGGTCGGCGATCCAGTCGCGCCCGCTGGTGCCGCGCACCACCAGCACGCGGCGGCCCGACCAGTCCTGCGTGCGCAGTTGCGCCCACAGCGCCTCGGAATCGAACTGCGCCGCATCAGTTGACGGCTCGACCACCTGCGCCACGCCCAGCGCGCGCAGCATGCGCGTCGTGCCGGGGCCGGGCGAAGCGGCCTGCAGCGCGGTGGGCCAGGTGGCGCCGGCAGGGCGATGCGCAAAGAACTGCTCGGCCGCATTCGGGCTCACGAACATCACCAGGCCAACGTCGGCCAGCCGATGCCAGGTGGCGTGCAGCTCGGCGGGATCGTCGACCGGCCGGATGTCGATCAGCGGCAGCGCCTGCGCATCGATCCCGGCCGCGCGCAGCCCGTCGACCCACTCGCGCGCCTGGGCCGCAGGCCGCGTGACGAGCACGCGCAGCGCGGCGTCGACGTCAGCCGGCACCGAGGTAGGCATCGGCACCCGCGGCACGCAGTTGCGCCGCGGCAAGCTCGCCGAGCGCGCGCGCCGAGCGGTCGTCGGCCACCGTGGCGGCGGCCACCGTGTGCAGCAGCGGGCGCGCCGGGTCGTCGACATGCCCGAGCGCCGCGGTGATGCGCAGCTGCGCGCCGTCCCACACCGCATGCGCGGCCAGCGGCATGCTGCAGCTGCCGCCCAGCGAGCGCGACACCGCGCGCTCCGCCTGCGCGACCCACCACGTCGGCCGGTCGCTCAGTTGCGCCAGCAGCTCGCGCAGCGCCGGCTGGTCGCTGCGGATCTCGATGCCGAGCGCGCCCTGCCCGGCCGCCGGAATCATCTCGTCGACCGCGAACACCGAACGGATGCGCTGCGCGAGGCCCAGCCGCTTCAGCCCGGCCGCAGCCAGCACGATCGC
Source organism: Rhizobacter sp. Root1238 (assembly GCF_001425825.1). Lineage (GTDB taxonomy): Bacteria > Pseudomonadota > Gammaproteobacteria > Burkholderiales > Burkholderiaceae_C > Rhizobacter. Next base: position 23,278 of record NZ_LMDM01000005.1, on the reverse strand, counting down.
GTCGTACTGGGCGTCGTCGAGCTTGCGCAGCCGGGTGTCGAGATTGCCGCGCAACGGCTCGATGCGCAGGTCGGGCCGGCTCGCGAGCAGTTGCGACACCCGCCGCAGGCTGGAAGTGCCGACACAGGCGCCCTGCGGCAGCTCGGCCAGCGTCGCGAAGCGGTTCGAGACGAAGGCATCGCGCGGGTCCTCGCGCTCCAGCACCGCGGCCAGCTCGAAGCCGTCCGGCAGGTCCATCGGCACGTCCTTCAACGAATGCACCGCGAGGTGCGCGCGGCCGTCTTCGAGCGCCGCTTCCAGTTCCTTGACGAACAGGCCCTTGCCGCCCACCTTCGACAACGTGCGGTCGAGGATCTGGTCGCCGCGGGTCGTCATGCCCAGCAGTTCGACGCGCAGCCCGAAGCGTCGTTGCAGCAGGTCGCGCACATGTTCGGCCTGCCAGAGGGCGAGGCGGCTTTCGCGCGTGGCGATGACGAGGGGGTCGGGCAAGGCCGATGACTGCAGGGAAGACATCGGCAAATGCTATCAGGCCCGTCTCTTGCCTGACGGCAGGGCCGATCCCCGCGGCCGCGCTGATACCATCGCGGTTCGTAACCAAGTTACAGCCTCGACGAGGCCCTGAGGACAAAGATGCCACGCGCCACACCTGCCCCCAAGCCCGCCGTCCGCAAGCCCGCTCCCTCCACCGGAGCGCGCAAGTCCGCCTCGAAGGCGGCCCCCGACGTCACCCGCCGGAACGCTGCCGAGGCCGCCGACAAGAACCGCCCGCTGGTCGACGACATCCGCCTGCTCGGCCGCATCCTCGGCGACGTGATCCGCGAGCAGGAAGGCCAGGGCGCGTTCGACCTGATCGAGCGCATCCGGCAACTGTCGGTGGCGTACCGGCTGAAGCGCGACGCGCAGGCCGGCAAGACCTTCGACCGCCTGCTGAAGAGCCTGAGCGGCGACCAGACGGTCAGCGTGATCCGCGCCTTCAGCTACTTCTCGCACCTGGCCAACATCGCCGAAGACCGCCACCACGTGCGCCGGCGCGAGCACCACGAGCGCCAGGGCCACCTGCAGGAAGGCTCGCTCGCGATGAGCTTCGAGCGGCTGGCCGAGGCCGACGTGCGCGCCGCCGACATCGCCGGCGTGCTGCAGCGCGCCTTCATCTCGCCGGTGCTGACGGCCCACCCGACCGAGGTGCAGCGCAAGAGCATCCTCGACGCCGAGCGCGCCATTGCCGAGCTGGTCGGCCAGCGCGACGAACTGCGCAGCGCGCGCGAGTTGGCCGACAACGAGGCGCTGCTGCGCGCCCGCGTCACGCAGCTGTGGCAGACGCGCATGCTGCGCTACACCAAGCTGACGGTGGCCGACGAGATCGAGAACGCGCTCAGCTACTACCAGGCGACCTTCTTGCGCCAGATCCCGAAGCTCTACCAGGAAATCGAGGAAGCGCTGCCCGGCCACCCGGTCGCACCGTTCTTCCGCATGGGCAACTGGATCGGCGGCGACCGCGACGGCAACCCGAACGTCAGCGCCGAGACGCTGCAGATGGCGCTGCGCCGGCAGAGCGAGACGGTGCTGCGCTTCTACCTGACCGAGGTGCACGAGCTGGGGGCCGAGCTGTCGATCTCGGCCACGCTCGCGCCGGTGACGCCCGCGATGCAGGCGCTGGCCGAGCGCTCGCCCGACCACAACGCGCACCGCGAAGACGAGCCCTATCGCCGCGCGCTGATCGGCATGTATGCGCGGCTGGCCGCAACGCTGCAGGCCTTCACCGGCACCGAGGCATTGCGCCACGCGGTGGCGCCGCAGGACCCGTACCGGCGCAGCGACGATTTCCTCGCCGACCTGCAGGTGATCGAGGCCTCGCTGCGCTCGCACCATGCCGACGCGCTGATCGCGCCGCGGCTGCGCCCGCTGATGCGCGCGGTGCAGGTGTTCGGCTTCCACCTGGCCACCGTCGACCTGCGCCAGAGCTCGGACAAGCACGAGGCGGTGGTCGCGGAGCTGCTGAAGACCGCGAAGATCGAGGCCGACTACAGCGCACTCGACGAGCCGGCGCGCCGCATGCTGCTGGTGAAGCTGCTGAACGACGCGCGCCCGCTGCGCGTGCACGGCGCGGCGTATTCGGAGCACAGCATCGGCGAGCTGGCGATCTTCGAGGCGGCGCTGAAGATGCTGGACCGCTACGGCCGCGAGGCGCTGCGCCACTACATCATCTCGCACACCGAAGACGTCAGCGACCTGCTGGAGGTGCTGTTGCTGCAGAAGGAAACCGGGCTGATGACCGGCACGCTCGACGACGGCGCCGTGTGCCAGCTGATCGTCTCGCCGCTGTTCGAGACCATCGGCGACCTGCGCAATGCCGAGCCGATCATGCGTGACTACTACGCGCTGCCAGGCGTCGCCGACCTGATCAAGCGATCGGGCCAGGAGCAGGACGTGATGCTCGGCTACAGCGACAGCAACAAGGACGGCGGCTCGTTCACCAGCAACTGGGAGCTGTACCGCACCGAGATCGCGCTGGTGGCGTTGTTCGCATCGCTGGGCGAAAAGCACGGCATCACGCTGCGCCTGTTCCACGGCCGCGGCGGCACCGTGGGGCGAGGCGGCGGCCCGAGCTACCAGGCGATCCTGGCGCAGCCGCCGGGCACGGTGAACGGCCAGATCCGGCTGACCGAGCAGGGCGAGGTGATCTCGTCGAAGTACGCGCACCCGGAGATCGGCCGGCGCAACCTCGAGACGCTGGTGGCCGCGACGCTGGAGGCCACGCTGCTGCACCCGACCAAGAGCGCGCCGAAGAGCTTCCTGGACGCGGCCGCAGCGATCAGCGAGGCCAGCATGGCGGCCTACCGCAAGCTGGTCTACGAGACCCCGGGCTTCACCGACTACTTCTTCTCGGCCACGCCGATCCGCGAGATCGCCGAGCTGAACATCGGCTCSCGCCCCGCTTCGCGCAAGGCGACGCGGGCGATCGAGGACCTGCGCGCGATCCCGTGGAGCTTCAGCTGGGGCCAGTGCCGCGTCGCGCTGCCCGGCTGGTGCGGTTTCGGCTCGGCGATCGAGAGCTTCCTCGGCAAGTCGCCGGCCGAGCGCAAGGAGAGGCTGGTGCTGCTGCAGCGCATGCACAAGCAGTGGCCGTTCTTCCGCACGCTGCTGTCGAACCTGGACATGGTGCTGGCCAAGAGCGACCTGGGCATCGCCGAGCGCTATGTCGACCTGGTCGAGGACCGGAAGCTGGGCCGGAAGATCTTCGGGCTGATCCAGGCCGAATGGCAGCGCACCAGCGACGCGGTGTCGCTGATCACCGCCGAGAAGCAGCGGCTCGCGTCGAACCCGTCGCTCGCGCGCTCGATCGAGCACCGCTTCCCGTACCTCGATCCGCTGAACCACCTGCAGGTCGAGCTGATGCGGCGCTACCGCCAGCGCCGCGAGGGCGACCCCGCGAACGAGCGGGTGCAGCGCGGGATCCACATCTCGATCAACGGGGTGGCGGCGGGGTTGCGGAACACGGGTTGAATCGGCGGAATTCGCGATTCGCGAATAGCGAACAGGGCTTCCTCGTCACACGCGCTCACTTCCCGAGAAACAGCACACAACGCCGTTCGCCCTGAGCCTGTCGAAGGGCCCGCTCATCCTGAGCTTGTCGAAGGACCTGAGCCTGTCGAAGGGCCCGATCATCCTGAGCTTGTCGAAGGACCTGAGCCTGTCGAAGGGTTGCGTCCGAAGCGTGCCGGCCTTCGACAAGCTCAGTCCGAACGGTTTCTTTGTGCCCCGCTGTCCAATTTTGTCAGCAGCCTGCTGACCCATTGATCAGCACGAAATCCGTTCGCCCTGAGCAGGGACCGAGCCTGCCGAGGGCCCGTCCGTCGAAGGGTTGTGCCCGAAGCGCACAGGGCCTTCGCCAAGCTCAGTCCCACCCTTCGACAAGCTCAGGGCGAACGGGGTTCTTTGCTGCCGTCCGGTCCCTTCATGGGCTTGGGATTCTCAGAACAACGACTGCCCGATCAGCGACGTGAACCGCTCCAGCGCAAAGCTGCCCGCGAGCGAGTTGCCGCTGTGCTCCAGTCCCGGCGACCAGACGCACACGCCCAGCGTGCGCGGAATGTGCGCGACGATGCCGCCGCCGACGCCGCTCTTCGCCGGGATGCCGACGCGGTAGGCGAAGTCTCCAGCCGCGTCGTAGGTGCCGCAGGTCAGCATCAGCGCCGACAGCCGCTTGGCCGAGCTCGCGTCCAGCACCTGCTCGCCGTTGACCGGGCTCACGCCGCCGTTCGCGAGAAAGCCCACCGCCCGCGCCAAATCGACGCAGTTCATGCGGATCGCGCAGTGCCGGCAGTAAGCCTCGATTACCGCGTCGACCGGGTTCTTCAGGTTGCCGAAGCTGTGCATGAAATGCCCCATCGCGCGGTTGCGCGAACCGGTGGCCAGCTCCGAACGCGCGACCGCATCGTCGTACTGCAGCGCCGGGTTGCCCGACAGCCGCCGCACGAACTCCACCAGCGCCATCTCCGGCTGCACGAAGCGGGTGCTCAGCACGTCGGTGACGACCAACGCGCCGGCGTTCAGGAACGGGTTGCGCGGCCTGCCCTGCTCGGTCTCGAGCTGCACCAGCGAGTTGAACGCGGTGCCCGAGGGCTCTCGCCCGACGCGCTCCCACAGCGTGTCGCCGACCAGCTGGAACGCGAGCGTCAGCGAGAACAGCTTCGAGACCGACTGGATCGAAAAGTCCTCGCGCGCATCGCCGACGGTGTACAGCCGCCCGTCGAGCATGCTGACCGCCATGCCGAAGCGGTGCTTCGGCACCTTCGCGAGTTCGGGGATGTAGCGCGCCACCTCGCCCTGCTCGAGCAAGGGCTGCGCTTCGTCGTGGATGCGGTCGAGCACCGCCTGCATGTCGATGGCCATTCGATAATTGGGCCATGACTGCACCTTCTCCGCACACCGACCCCCGGGGATTTCTTCGCGCGCTGTACGACGCCGCCGTCGCGCGGGCGCTGCCGGCGCAGACGCTCGGCGCCTTCCTGCCGCCGCCGCCGCGCGGGCGCACGCTGGTGCTCGGCGCCGGCAAGGCGGGCGGCGCGATGGCGCAGGCACTCGATGCGCTGTGGCCGCAGGACGCGCCGCTGTCGGGGCTGGTCGTCACGCGCTACGACCACGTGCCGCCGGCCTACCGCGCAAAGCCGGGGCGCATCGAGGTCGTCGAGGCCGCGCACCCGGTGCCCGACGCCGCCGGGCGCCAGGCGGCGCAGCGGATCGCGGCGTTGACCCACGGGCTGAGCGCCGACGACCTGGTGCTGTGCCTGGTGTCCGGCGGCGGCTCGGCGCTGCTGGCGCTGCCGGCCGACGGCGTCACGCTGGAAGAGAAGCAGGCGATCAACAAGGCGCTGCTGAAGAGCGGCGCCGCGATCGACGAGATGAACTGCGTGCGCAAGCACCTGTCGGCGATCAAGGGCGGGCGGCTGGCAGCGATGTGCGCGCCGGCGAAGGTGCTGACGCTGCTGATCTCCGACGTGCCGGGCGATTCGCCCGAGGTGATCGCCAGCGGCCCGACCGTGCCCGATGCAACGACCTGCGCCGATGCGCTGGCGGTCCTGGCGCGCTACCGCATCGAGGTGTCGGCGGCGGTGCGCGCCGGGCTGGAGAGCGGCGCGTTCGAGACGCCGAAACCGGGCGATGCGCGCTTCGCCGGGCACGAGGTCCGGATGATCGCGACGCCGCAGCAGTCGCTGGAGGCCGCCGCCGCACTCGCCCGGTCCGCGGGCCTGGAGGCGCACATCCTCGGCGACGAGATCGAAGGCGAGTCGCGCGAGGTCGGCAAGGTGCATGCGGCGCTCGCGCGGCAGGTCGCGCGGCGCGGGCAGCCGTTCGCGAAACCGTGCGTGATCCTGTCGGGCGGCGAGACGACCGTGACGGTCGCGGGCAAGGGTGGCCGCGGCGGACGGGCCACCGAATTCCTGCTGGGTTGCGCGATTGCGCTGCAGGGCCAGCCTGGCGTGCACGTGCTGGCGGCCGACACCGACGGCATCGACGGCGTCGAGGACAACGCCGGCGCGATCGTCGCGCCCGACACGTTGGCGAGGGCGGGTGCGCAGGGCCTGAGTGCCCGGGACTGCCTCGACCGCAACGACGCGTACAACTTCTTCGCGCCGCTCGGCGACCTGGTGGTGCCGGGGCCGACGTTCACGAACGTCAACGACTTCCGGGCGATGCTCGTGATGTGAGTCCCCGGATGGAGCGCGGCGGCATCCGGGAGCCGCCTCACTGCTCCAGCAGGTCCCTCATCTCGTCCGCATGCTCTTCCTCGTCGGCGAGGATTCCTTCGAGCATGCGGCGCGTCGTCGGGTCCTTGTCGCCGATCAGCGCAATCATCTGGCGATACGCCTCCACCGCGACGCGTTCGGCCACGAGGTTCGCGCGGATCATCGCCTTCAGATCGGACGAGTCGTCGTACTGCGCGTGGCTGCGCTCGAGCAGCGTGTTCGGCGCGAAGTCGGGTTCGCCACCGAGCTGCACGATGCGCTCGGCGATCAGGTCGCCATGCGCCGCCTCTTCGTTCGCATGCACCATGAATTCGGCTGCGATGGCCGGCGACGACATGCCGTGCGCGGTGAAGTGGTGGCGCTTGTAGCGCAGCACGCAGACCAGCTCGGTGGCCAGCGCGTCGTTCAGCAGCTTCACGATGTCGTCGCGCCAGGGCCCGTAGCTCGGCGTCACGGCCCCGTCCTCGGCGCGCGTGCGGGCCGCCTCCAGCGCGGTCTCGTCCAGGCGCAGGGACTTGCCGTCGCGCGCGTTCTTGTCGTTGTCGCCTTTCTGAAGCATGGCCATCTCCGTTCGGGGTCAGGGTTGCGGATCCCTTCACTGTAGGAAGCATCCACCCCGGCCGACATCGGAAGGCAGCGGCCCTGCCTGTAGGACACTGCCCCGCCGGCCGCCTGCGTCAGTGCTGCAGCAGCTGCGCCACCACCGCCACCGCGATCACCTCCGGCTCCTTGCCGGCGATGCCCGGCACGCCGATCGGGCAGGTCAGCCGCGCCAATGCGTCGGCCGGCACGCCACGTTCCTCGAAGCGATGCACGAAGCGCGCGCGCTTGGTGCGACTGCCGATCAGGCCCAGGAACGCGAAATCGCCGCGGCGCAGGATCGCTTCGGTGATGCGCAGGTCGAGGTCGTGGCTGTGGGTCAGCACCAGGTAGTGCGCGCCGGCGGGTGCCTGCGCGACCTCGGCTTCCACCGGCTCGACGCAGACGCGCTCGATGTGCGGCGGCAGCGATGGCGTCGGGATTTCGGACTCGCGCTCGTCAATCCACTGCACCCGGCAGTCGATGCCCGACAGCAGCGCGACGATCGCCCGGCCCACGTGACCGGCCCCATACAACTGCAGGAAGAAGCGCGGGGCGGGCGCTGGCCAGGCCGCCAGCACCGCGTCGCCGAGGCGCTGCGTGCGCAGCGTCAGCGCACCGCCGCAGCATTGGCCGAGCGTCGGCCCGAGCGCGAACGGCACGTCATGAGGATGGGGGTCGCCGGCATCGAGCCACTGTCGCGCCTGCGTGATCGCCGTCAGTTCCAGGTGGCCGCCGCCGATGGTGCCGAGCACCGCATCCGGCGTCACCAGCATGTGGGTGCCGGTTTCGCGCGGCACCGAGCCGCGGTGCGACAGCACCTGCACGTCCATTGCCGGCACGCCGGCGTCGAGCAGCGCACACGCCGCGTCGCGCAGCGCGGTCATCGACGACCTCGTGCGTGCGCGGCTTCGACAGGCTCAGCCCGACCCTTCGACAGGCTCAGGGCGAACGGGGTGGGGGTCAGCCCGCCAGCACCGGCAGCGAGGTGTTGACCACCGTGCCCACCAGCTCGTACACCGCCTCGTGCGTCAGCGCGCCGGCCAGCACCAGCTTGGGCCGGCGCAGCAGCGGCTTGACCCGCGCGAGCAGCCCGCGCCAGCCGCGGTGCAGCCCGACGCGCAGCCGGTTGCGCAGCGTGTCGCGCAGGATCAGCAGCGAGGTCTCCTCGCGCACCTCGGTCGCGAACTGGCGCTTGTATTCCGACACGCCGATGCCGAAGTTCAGCGTCTGCGGCCGCTGGTGCGCGATCAGGTCCTCGATCAGCCGGTACAGCAGCACGGTGCCGGGGCTGAACTTCGAAAGCTCGGCGTCGTGGCCGATGTCGGCGTAATGGAACACCCCGCGGCCCTGGTAGCCGAGCACGAAGGCGAGCGCCCGGCCGCCGCTGCGCAACACGTAGCTGCGCAGCAGCCCGCGGCGCGCCAGGTCGGCCAGCCGCACCGCGATGTCGTCGCGCTCGATGCCCAGCGGGCCGATCGCCTGGTGCTGCCAGGTGCGTTTCGCGATGTGCTGTGCCTGCCGCACGAACTCGGCGACCTGCTCCTCGGCATCGACCCGCACCAGCTCCAGCCCCGGCATCTGCTCTTCGAGCACCCGCACCTGGCGGCGCAGGTTGTAGCGCTTCTTGCTGCCGAAGCGCGCCAGGTAGGCGTCGAAGCTGTCGGGCAGCGCGATCGTGTACAGCGGGCGCCTGCCGTGCTCGCTGTACAGCAGCGAGCCGCCGCGCTGGCGCAGTTGCGCCTCCCAGCCGGCCCAGGCGCTGCAACCGGCCGGAATGCCCTTCAGGAACAGCGCGTCCAGGTCGGGGCGCTCGCGCCACAGCCGCTCGACCACGTCGGCCAGCGCCTGCGGCCGGCCGGCCACCAGCGGCGCACCGCCCAGCAGGTGCGCGGCACGCAGCTTCAGCGACGCGAAGGTCCAGCGGCCGAGCGAGAACGCGAGCGGGTAGCGCTGCACGTCCATCGGCACCACGCCCACCTCGGCGCCATCGGCCGCCGGCAGCACGCCCAGCAGCAGGTCGTCGGCCGGGCGCGTCGCCACCAGGTGGTTCCACCACTCCGGCGACTGGTAGATGCGGTAGACATGCCCGCTGTCGCTGAGCAGGCCGTCCCAGCCTTTCATCAGCTGGCGGTCGGTGGCGGCCGCCCGCGAGAACACCACCGGCGAAGCGGGCAGCGTGGCAACGGGGGCGAAGGCTGATGAAGTGACGCTCATGAAGACGGCTGGAGCTCGCGAAGGATCGACCGGACAACGGCGCCCGGTGGGGACGCCTGCGAATCGAACTGAAGGATATCGACGGCGGTGCTTCCGCCGTCTCCCTCGCCCCGGGGGTTCGTGCGTGAATACCGCACGAATCGGAGCCCTCTTGCGCTGTTTCGCCGGCTCCGTTGCGTTCGGTTGCGTTCAGGGCAATCCGCATGCCGCGCGCACCGCACCGATCGCGTCGAGGATCGCTTCCGGCGTCGCCGGCGCGCGCAACGGCGGGTCGACCCGGTGCCCGCCGACCGCCGACACCGCATCGCGGATCGCGAAGAACACCGAGAACGGCAGCAGCAGCGGCGGCTCGCCGACCGCCTTGCTGCGGTGGATGCTGTCCTCGACGTTCTCGCCGTCGTACAGCCGCACGTTGAAGACCGCCGGGCAGTCGTTCGCGGTCGGGACCTTGTAGGTGCTCGGCGCATGCGTCGCGAGCGCGCCGGTCTGCGGGTGCCACACCAGCTCTTCGCTGGTCAGCCAGCCCATGCCCTGGATGAACGCGCCCTCGACCTGGCCGATGTCGACGGCCGGGTTCAGCGAGCGGCCGGCGTCGTGCAGCAGGTCGGCGCGCAGCAGCTTCCATTCGCCGGTCAGCGTGTCCACCACCACCTCGCTGACCGCGGCACCGTACGCGAAGTAGAAGAACGGCCGGCCGGTCAGCGTCGCGGCGTCCCAGTGCAGGCCGGGCGTCGCGTAGAAGCCGTCGGACCACAGCTGCACGCGCGCCAGGTAGGCCTGCATCACCAGCTCGGCGAAGCCGATGCGCCCGGCCGGGCCGGTCACCTCGTCGTTCGCGAAGCGCAGCTCGCCGGCGCGGCAGGCGAGCCGCTGCGCGGCCACGTCGGCCAGCCGCTCGCGGATCTGCCGCGCGGCGTCCTGCGCCGCCTTGCCGTTCAGGTCGCTGCCGGTGGAGGCGGCGGTGGCCGAGGTGTTGACGACCTTGTGCGTGTCGGTCGCGCTGACGCGCACCCGCTCGAAGCCGACACCCAGCTCGTGCGCCACCACCTGGGCCACCTTGGTGTTCAGCCCCTGGCCCATCTCGGTGCCGCCGTGGTTCACCAGGATCGAGCCGTCGGCATACACGTGCACCAGCGCACCGGCCTGGTTCAGGTGCTTCACGTTGAACGAGATGCCGAACTTGACCGGCGTGAACGCGATGCCGCGCTGCAGCACCGGGTTCGTGCGGTTGAAGGCCGCCACCCCATCGCGGCGCGCGCGGTAGTCGCTGTCTGCTTCCAGCTGCGCGCACAGCTCGTGCAGGATGTTGTCGTCGACCGACTGGCCGTAGGGCGTGGTCCGGTGGGTCTCGGTGCCGTAGAAGTTGGCGCGCCGCACATCCAGCGCGTCCTTGCCGAGCGCGCGCGCGACGCTGTCCAGGATGTTCTCGATCGCGATCGCGCCCTGCGGCCCGCCGAAGCCGCGGAACGCGGTGTTGCTCTGCGTGTTCGTCTTGCCGCAGTAGCCGTGCACCGCGACATCGGGCAGCCAGTAGGCGTTGTCGAAGTGGCACAGCGCGCGCGTCATCACCGGGCCCGACAGGTCGGCCGAATGGCCGGCGCGCGACACCATCGTGACCTCGCTGCCGAGCAGGCGGCCGTCGTCGTCGTAGCCGGCCTCGTACTCGTACCAGAAGCAGTGGCGCCGGCCGGTGATCAGGAAATCGTCGTCGCGGTCGACGCGCAGCTTGACCGGCCGGCGCAGCTGCTGCGCCGCCACCGCGGCCACGCAGGCGAACAGCGCCGACTGCGATTCCTTGCCGCCGAAGCCGCCACCCATGCGCCGGCATTCCACCTGCACATGGTGCGCGCTCAGCTGCAGCGCCTGCGCCACCAGGTGCTGCATCTCGCTCGGGTGCTGCGTCGAGCAGTGCAGCAGCAGCCCGCGGTCCTCCTTCGGGATCGCGTAGCTGATCTGCCCTTCGAGGTAGAACTGCTCCTGGCCGCCGACCTCCAGCGTGCCGCGCAGCCGGTGCGGCGCCGCGTCGATCGCGGCCCGCGCGCCGCCCTCGTGCGTGCTGCGCACCAGGTGCATCGGCGGCAGCACGTAGGCGCCCGCCGCATGCGCGGCCTGCGGCGTCAGGATCGGCGGCAGCGGCTCGACCTGCAGCACCGCCTTCGCGCGGGCCGCGGCCCGGCGCGCCGCGTCGCGCGTCAGCGCGATCACCGCGAACACCGGCTGGCCGACGTAGCGCAGCTCGCCATCGGCCAGGATCGGATCGTCGTGCAGGATCGGCCCGCAGTCGTTCGCTCCGGGGATGTCGGCCGCGGTCAGCACCGCGACGACGCCGGGCTGAGCGCGCAATACCGCGAGGTCGATGCCCAGCAGGCGGCCGTGCGCCACCGGCGACAGCCCGAGCGCCGCATGCAGCGTGCCGGCGAGCTCCGGCAGGTCGTCGATGTAGGCCGCTTCGCCGGCGACGTGCAGGTGCGCCGATTCGTGCGGCCGGCTGATGCCGACGCGCGCACCCTCGCGCAGCGCGATCGCTTCGGCCTCGGGCCCGGCTGCCTGCAGGAACGGATCGAGCGGCTTGTTCATGCAGTGAGGCTCCAGGCCCGCGTCGCCTCGCGCGGCAGCGGGTCGACCGCACGCGTCTCCAGCCAGAAGCGCCGCAGCAGGTTCTGCGCGACCTGCAGCCGGTAGGCCGCGCTCGCGCGCATGTCGGTCAGCGGCGTGAAGTCGTTGGCGAGCGCCGCCTGCGCGGCCTGCAGCGCCCGCTCGTCCCAGGCCCGGCCTTGCAGCGCCGCCTCGGCCTGCGCGGCGCGCTTGACGATCGCCGCCATGCCGCCGAACGCCAGCCGCACCTGCGCGACCGTGCCGTCGGCCGCGAGCTGGATCGACAGCCCGGCGCACACCGCCGAGATGTCGCAGTCGTAGCGCTTGCTGATCTTGTAGGCGCGGATCTGCCGCTGCGCCGCCGCGAGCGGCACGACGATCTCCTGCACGAACTCGCCCGGCTGCAGCTGGTTCTTCATGTAGTCGACGTAGAAGGCGGCGAGCGGCACGCGCCGCGCCTTGGCACCGCGGCGCAGCACCAGTTCGGCGTCGAGTGCCAGCAGCACCGGCGCCGAGTCGCCGATCGGCGAGCCGTTGGCCACGTTGCCGCCCATCGTGCCGGCATGCCGGATCGGCGGCGATGCGAAGCGCAGCCACACCTCGGTCAGCGCCGGCATGCGCCGGGCCAGCGCCGACCAGGCATCTTCGAGCGACGCACCGGCGCCGATGTGCAGGTGGCCGTCGCGTTCGTCGATGCGCTTCAGCTCGGCCACGTCGCCGAGGTAGATGATGTCGCCGAGGTCGCGGAACTGCTTGTTGACCCACAGCCCGACGTCGGTCGAACCGGCCAGCAGCGTCGCCTTCGGGTGCTGCTCGCGCAGCGTCGCCAGCGCCTCGAGCGTGCGCGGCGCGAACCAGTCGTCGACGCGCGGGCCGCCATCGCGCTGCCGGTTGAAACCGGCGTAGTGCAGGCCGGCATGGTTGAGGCCGTCCTTGCCGCTGGCCAGCGCCTTCAGCGCGGCAACCGCCGGCGCGGTGTCGAGCGCGACCGGCGGCAGCTCGAACATGCGCTCGCCGGCATCGAGGATCGGCCGGTAGCCGGTGCAGCGGCACAGGTTGCCCGACAGCTCGTCGGCGAGCTGCTGGCGCGTCGGCACCTCGCCGCAGGCGCGGTGCCCCTCGTAGCCGGCCCACAGCGACATCACGAAGCCGGGCGTGCAGAAGCCGCACTGCGAGCCGTGGCACTCGACCATCGCCTGCTGCACCGGGTGCAGCGCACCGCCGGCCTGGTCCTTCAGGTCCTCCACCGTGAACAGCGCCTTGCCGGCCAGCGCCGGCAGGAACTGGAGGCAGGCGTTGACGGTGCGCAGCGCAAGGCCGCCGACGCGCTGCGACGGCGGGGTCTGCTCATCCACGAGTTCGCCCACCACCACCGTGCAGGCCCCGCAGTCGCCCTCGTTGCAGCCCTCCTTGGTGCCGGTGCAGCGCGCATCCTCGCGCAGCCAGTCGAGCACCGAGCGCGTCGGATGGACGCCGCCCACCTCGACGACCTGGCCGCGGTGGAAGAAGCGGATGGCTTGAGTGGTCATGGCACACCGGGAGTTGCAGCACAAGCATAGGACAGACCGAGCCAGGGTAAACCTTGCCCGCGGTCGGGATACGATGGCGTCCGACCCCTGTGGCAATGCAATTCGTGGGCCCAGCCGCAGCCCGAGGACCACCGAATGACACCCCGCCGCATCGCGCTGCGTGCCGACCTGCTCGACTTCACCGCCGCACCCGACTGGGGCGACACCGGGTCGCCGGCGGTGCGCTTCCGCCCGGACCACTGGCTGCTGGTCGAAGACGGCCGCATCGCCGGCGCGCAGTCCGACACGCCGGACGCCGGCTGGGAGCGCCACGACCACCGCGGCCGGCTGCTGATGCCGGGCTTCATCGACACCCATGTGCACAGCCCGCAGCTCGACGTGATCGCGAGCTACGGCACCGCGCTGCTCGACTGGCTCGACACCTACACCTTCCCGGCCGAGCGCCGCTATGCCGACGACGGCGGGGCCGAGCGCGGCGCGGCACGCTTCCTCGACGCGCTGCTGGCGCACGGCACCACCAGCGCGGTGGTGTTCCCCACCGTGCACAAGGTCAGCGCCGACCGGCTGCTGGCCGGTGCGCAGGCGCGCGGCATGCGGCTGATCGCCGGCAAGGTGCTGATGGACCGCCATGCGCCGGACGGGCTGCGCGACGACGTCGAGCAGGCCGAGCGCGACTGCATCGGGCTGATCGAGCGCTGGCACGGCAACGGCCGGCTGGCCTATGCGGTGACGGTGCGTTTCGCGCCGACCAGCACGCCGGCGCAGCTCGCGATGGCCGGCCGGCTGTGCGCCGCGTACCCCGGCGTCTACATGCAGACGCACGTGGCCGAGAACCGCGACGAGGTGCTGTGGGTCGCCGAGCTGTTCCCCGAGGCGCGCAGCTACCTCGACGTCTACGCCCGCGCCGGGCTGCTGAACGCGCGCAGCGTGCTGGCGCACGGCATCTGGCTGGACGACGCCGACCGCGCGGCGATCCACGCGGCCGGCGCGCAGATCGCGCACAGCCCGTCGTCGAACCTGTTCCTCGGCAGCGGGCTGTTCGGCTGGCGCGCGGCCGAGGCCGCCGGCTGCGCGGTGAGCCTGGCGACCGATGTCGGCGGCGGCACCAGCCTGTGCCTGCTGCGCGCCGCGAGCGACGCCTACCGGGTGCAGGCGATGGCCGGCGAGCGGCTGACGGCCTGGAAGGCGCTGCATGCGGCGACGCGGGGCGCGGCCCATGCGCTCGGGCTGGCCGACGAGATCGGCTCGCTGGAGGTGGGGCGGGTGGCCGACCTGTGCGTCTGGGACTGGGCCGTGGGACCGGTCGCCGAGCGCCGGATGGAGGTGGCGCGGGGCTTGCATGAGCGGGTGTTTGCGTGGATGACGCTCGGCGACGAGCGCAACCTGGTGTCGACCTGGGTAGACGGAGTTCAGCGGTATGACCGAAGTGCGTGAGGAAGACCCGATGCTGCGCCTGGAGTTGACCGACATCAGCAAGCAATACCCCGCCGTCAAGGCCAACGACCGGGTCAACCTGCGCGTCAAGCCCGGCGAGATCCATGCCGTGCTCGGCGAGAACGGGGCCGGCAAGTCGACGATGATGAAGATGATCTACGGCGCGGTGCGGCCCGATGCCGGCGTGATCCGCTGGAACGGCCAGCCGGTCGAGATCCGCAACCCGCAGGAGGCGCGCGCGCTGGGCATCAGCATGGTGTTCCAGCACTTCAGCCTGTTCGACACCCTCACCGCCGCCGAGAACGTCTGGCTGGGCCTGGACAAGTCGCTGTCGCTCGCCGCGGTGACGCAGCGCATCGCCGAGGTCGCCCGCGTCTACGGCCTCGACGTCGACCCGCTGCGCCCGGTGCACACGCTGTCGGTCGGCGAGCGCCAGCGCGTCGAGATCGTGCGCGCGCTGATGACGAACCCGAGGCTGCTGATCCTCGACGAGCCGACCTCGGTGCTGACGCCGCAGGCGGTCGAGACGCTCTTCATCACGCTGCGCCAGCTCGCCGCCGAGGGCTGCAGCATCCTCTACATCAGCCACAAGCTCGACGAGATCCGCGCGCTGTGCCACCACTGCACCGTGCTGCGCGGCGGTCGCGTCACCGGCGAGGTCGACCCAACGCAGCAGACCAACGCCAGCCTGTCGCGACTGATGATCGGCGCCGAGCCGCCGCAGCTGCAGCACGTGCAGGCGCGGCTCGGCGACGTCGCGCTGTCGGTGCGCGAGCTGGCGCTGCCCCGGCGCGACCAGTTCGGCGTCGACCTGCACGGCATCAGCTTCGACGTGCGCTGCGGCGAGATCGTCGGCATCGCCGGCGTCTCCGGCAACGGCCAGCAGGAGCTGATGACCGCGCTGTCCGGCGAAGACCCGCGCGCCGCGCCCGACAGCATCGTGCTGTTCGACCGGCCGGTGGGCCGCCAGTCGCCGCGCCGCCGCCGCGCGCAGGGCCTGAACTTCGTGCCCGAGGAACGCCTCGGCCGCGGCGCGGTGCCATCGCTGTCGCTCGCGCAGAACACGCTGCTGACGCGCACTGCCGCGGTGACGGCGCAAGGCTGGATCCGCACCGGCGAGGTCGCGGCGCTCGCGAACCGGCTGATCCAGCGCTTCAACGTGAAGGCCGGCGGCCCCGACGCGCCGGCCAAGAGCCTGTCCGGCGGGAACCTGCAGAAGTTCATCGTCGGCCGCGAGATCGATGCCGCGCCGCGGCTGCTGATCGTCTCGCAGCCGACCTGGGGCGTCGACGTCGGCGCGGCCGCGCAGATCCGCGGCGAGCTGCTGAAGCTGCGCGACGACGGCGGCGCGGTGCTGGTGGTCAGCGAAGAGCTCGACGAGCTGTTCGAGATCTGCGACCGGCTGGTCGTCATCGCGCAGGGCCGGGTGTCGCCGTCGATCGCGACCGCGCAGGCCACCGCCCCGCAGATCGGCGAATGGATGAGCGGGCTGTGGAGCCCGCGCGGCGCCGCGTTCCACCCGGAGGCGACGCATGCTGAAACTTGAGCCGCGCCCGGCGCCGAGCCGCGTGATGTCGGTCGCCTCGCCGCTGCTGGCGCTGGCGATCACGGTGCTGATCGGCGTCGTGCTGTTCCTGCTGCTCGGCAAGGACCCGCTGCGCGGACTGCAGGTGTTCTTCGTCGAGCCGCTGAAGAGCGCGCAGGCGCTGTCGGAGCTGGCGGTGAAGGCGGTGCCGCTGCTGCTGATCGCGCTCGGCCTCGCGGTGTGCTTTCGCTCCAACGTGTGGAACATCGGCGCCGAGGGGCAGTTCGTGCTCGGCGCGATCGCCGCCGGCGGCGTCGCGATGCTGGCCGAGCCGGGCACGGGGCGCTGGATCGTCGTGCCCATCCTGCTGGCCGGCGTACTCGGTGGCATGGCCTGGGCCGCGATCGTCGCGCTGCTGCGCGACCGCTTCAACGCCAACGAGATCCTGGTCAGCCTGATGCTGGTCTACGTGGCCGACCAGGTGCTCGGCTACCTGGTCTACGGGCCGTGGAAGGACCCCGACGGCTACAACTTCCCGCAGACCATCACCTTCCTCGCGGCGACCAAGATCCCGCGCCTGTTCGACGGCCTGCGCGTCAACATCGGCCTGCCGATCGCGCTGCTGGCGGTGGCCGGGTTCTGGGCCTTCCTGTTCCGCACTTATGCCGGCTTCCAGCTGCAGGTCGGCGGGCTCGCGCCGGCGGCGGCGCGCTATGCGGGCTTCTCGTCGCGGCGCGCGCTGTGGACGGCGCTGCTGCTGTCGGGCGGCATGGCCGGCCTGGCCGGCGGCCTGGAAGCCGCCGGCCCGCTCGGCCAGCTGACGCCGCACGTGCCGGCGGGCTACGGCTTCGCGGCCATCATCGTCGCCTTCGTCGGCCGGCTGCACCCGGTCGGCATCGTGTTCTCGGCGATCCTGATGAGCATGTTCTACATCGGCGGCGAGCTGGCGCAGTCGCGCCTCGGGCTGCCCAAATCGCTGACCGGCGTGTTCCAGGGGCTGCTGCTGTTCACGCTGCTCGCCTGCGACACGCTGATCCACTACCGCCTGCGCTGGAAGCCGGCGCACGTGCCGGCCGAAGCGCCGCCCACCGGCACCGGCACCGGCACCGACACCGGCACCACGCAGCCGGCCCCGGCCGAAGGACAAGCCTGATGGACGCCATCGCCCTGCTGATCGCCGCGACGCTGAACTCCGGCACCGTGCTGGCGCTGGCCGCACTCGGGCTGCTGATCAACGAGCGCGCCGGCATCGTCAACCTCGGGGCCGAAGGGATGATGCTGATCGCCGCGATCGCCGGCTTCGCGACCGCGGTGCACACCGGCAACGACTGGCTGGCATTCGCCGCCGGGGCCGGGGCCGGCGCGCTGCTGGCCGCGACCTTCGGCGTGCTGGTGATCTGGCTCAACACCAACCAGTACGCGACCGGCCTTGCGCTCAGCCTGTTCGGCAGCGGCTTCTCGGCCTTCGTCGGCATCAACTACGTGCAGGCCAAGCTGAGCGAGCGGCCGCACTTCCAGGTGCCGTGGCTGGCCGACATCCCGCTCGTCGGCCCGGCGCTGTTCCGCCAGCACCCGATGGTGTATGCGGCGATCGCGCTGACGGCCGGGCTCGCGTGGTTCCTGTACCGCTCGCGCGCCGGACTGGTGCTGCGCGCGGTCGGCGAATCGCCCGAATCGGCGCATGCGCTCGGCTACCCGGTGCGCCGCATCCGGCTGGCCGCGGTGCTGGCCGGCGGCGCGCTGTGCGGGCTGTCGGGCGCGTACATCTCGGTGATCTACACGCCGCTGTGGGTCGAAGGGATGATCGCCGGCAAGGGCTGGATCGCGCTGGCCCTCACCACCTTCGCGACCTGGCGACCGGCACGCGTCTTGCTCGGCGCCTACCTGTTCGGCGGCGTCACGATGCTGCAGTTCTTCCTGCAAGGCGAAGGGGTGGAGGTGTCGGCGCAATTGCTGACGATGCTGCCCTACCTGTCGACCATCGTCGTGCTGGTGCTGATCTCGCGCAATGCGGGCTGGATCCGCGTCAACATGCCGGCGTCGCTCGGCAAGCCCTTCTTCCCCGGCAGCTAGCTGATAAATTCCTGCGTTCCTCACCTGGAGTACCCATGACCTCATTTTCCAAACGTGCCCTGCTGAAGCTCGCAGGGTGGAGCACGCTGGCGGCCGGCACCGCGCTGGTGGTGGGCTGCGGCAAGAAGGAAGAGGCGCCCGCGCCGGCACCGGCCCCGGTGGCCGCCGCGTCGGCCCCCGCGCCGAAGGCCGAGCCGCTGAAGATCGCGTTCGCCTACGTCGGCCCGGTCGGCGATGGCGGCTGGACCTTCGCGCACGACAACGCGCGCAAGGCGCTCGAGAAGGAATTCGGCGACAAGATCGCCACCAGCTTCGTCGAGAAGGTGCCCGAGGCGGCCGATGCCGAGCGCGTGTTCCGCGACATGGCCGGCCAGGGCAACAAGCTGATCTTCGGCACCACCTTCGGCTACATGGAGCCGATGCTGAAAGTGGCGGCCGACCTGAAGGACGTCAAGTTCGAGCATGCCACCGGCTTCAAGCAGGCCGAGAACATGCGCACCTACGACAGCCGCACCTATGAAGGCGCGTACATGGCCGGCGTGATCGCCGGCGGCATGACCAAGACCAACACGCTGGGCGTGGTCGGCTCGATCCCGATTCCGGAAGTCATCCGCAACATCAACAGCTTCACGCTCGGCGCGCAGTCGGTGAACCCGAAGATCAAGACCAAGGTGGTCTGGGTCAACGAATGGTTCAACCCGCCGAAGGAGACCGAGGCCGCGCAATCGCTGATTGACGGCGGCGCTGACGTGCTGATGCAGAACACCGATTCGAGCGCGGTGCTGCAGACGGCCGAGAAGGCCGGCAAGTATGCGTTCGGCTGGGACAGCGACATGACGGCCTACGGCCCGAAGGCCCACCTGGCCTCGAGCATCATCAACTGGGCGCCGTACTACATCAAGGCGACGCAGGATGCGCTGGACGGCAAGTGGACCGGCAACAGCGCGTCGTGGTGGGGCGTCAAGGAAGGCGCGATCGACCTGGTGTCGGTCTCCGACAAGGTGCCGGCCGAGCTGAAGGCCAAGGTCGAGAAGGTCA
The DNA here is from genome assembly GCF_001425825.1 of Rhizobacter sp. Root1238. Taxonomy (GTDB): domain Bacteria; phylum Pseudomonadota; class Gammaproteobacteria; order Burkholderiales; family Burkholderiaceae_C; genus Rhizobacter. The sequence goes on along the minus strand of NZ_LMDM01000005.1, from coordinate 4,040 downwards.
AGGCCGGCCTGAAGGACGGCAGCTTCACGATCTGGAAGGGCCCGATCGTCGGCAGCGACGGCAAGGACGTGCTGAAGAAGGACGAGGTCGCCGATGACAAGTTCATGAGCGGCATCAAGTTCTTCGTCAAGGGCGTCGAAGGCAAGGTCCCCGGCGGCAAGTGACACACCCCCCCGAGGCGCTTCGCGCCTCCCCCTCAAGGGGGCGCCGCCAGTGGCCCGGCGGAGCCGGTTCCACGGCGGCCGCTTGATGGATCGCGCGCTGGCGCGGCGATATGCATGCTGAGAATGGCTTGGTAGAGGCGACGCTCTGGCATCCGGTGGCCGACAGCATCGCGCTGACCGACGGCCCGCTGGCCGCGTGCCTGCTTGGACGCGACTTGGTGCTGTGGCGGGACGAGAGCGGCCACGCCCGCGCGTTCACCGACCGCTGCCCGCACCGCGGCACGCGGTTGTCACTGGGCCGCGTCGTGCAGCACGACGGGCGGGCCGCGCTCGAATGCCCGTACCACGGTTGGCGCTTCGCGACGGATGGCGCGTGCGTGCTGATCGCATCGCAGCCGTCGTTCTCACCGCCCTCTTCCCACGCCGCCTGCGCGCATGACACGCAGGAGGCGCACGGCCTGGTCTGGGTGCGGCTGCAGCCCGGCACCACGGCCCTGCCCGCCTTCGAGGCCGAGACCGACCCGCGGCTGCGCAAGCTGCTGTGCGGCCCGTACGACGTGGCGACCAGCGCCGGCCGCATCGTCGAGAACTTCCTGGACCTGTCGCACTTCGGCTTCGTGCACGACGGCTGGCTCGGTGAGCGCGCGCAGCCGCAGACCACCGACTACACCGTCCAGCCGACGCCGACCGGCTTCGTCGCGACCGGCTGCAAGGCCTGGCAGCCGCAGAGCAACCGGCTGTCGACCGAAGGCAGCTGGGTCGACTACCGCTACGAACTGACGGCACCGTTCAGCGCGGTGCTGACGAAGCTGCCGCAAGCGCAAGACGGCTACCGCGATGTGATCGGCCTGTTCGTCTGCCCGCTCGACGAGGAGCACAGCCGCGTCTGGTTCCGCCTCGCGGTGACCGACCACGATTCCAGCGACGACGCGTTGCGCGCGTTCCAGCACACCATCTTCACGCAGGACCAGCCGGTGCTCGAGTCGCAGCAGCCCCGGCGGCTGCCGCTCGCGGGCGGCGAGGTCCATTGCGCGGCCGACCGCAGCTCGGCCGCCTTCCGCCGCTTCCTGAACGAACGCGGCATCCGTTTTGGAGCCCTGACATGAACCTCGACGCCATCCCCCGCGACCGCCTGCCCGCGCTGCTGTGTGCGATGCCGAAGGCCGAGCTGCACATCCACATCGAAGGCTCGCTGGAGCCGGAGCTGATCTTCGCGCTGGCGCAGCGCAACGGCGTGTCGATCCCGTATGCCAGCGTCGAGGCGCTGCGCGAGGCCTATGCGTTCACCGACCTGCAGAGCTTCCTCGACATCTACTACGCCGGCGCCAGCGTGCTGCTGAAGGAAGAAGACTTCTTCGACATGGCGATGGCCTACTTCCGCCGCGCGGCGGCGGACAAGGTCGTGCATGCCGAGCTGTTCTTCGATCCGCAGACGCACACCGAGCGTGGCGTGAGCTTCGAGACGGTGATCGACGGGCTGACGCGGGCCGGCGAGACGGCGCAGCGCGAGCTGGGTGTCAGCAGCGCGCTGATCCTGTGCTTCCTGCGGCACCTGAGCGAAGAGGCGGCGTTCGCGACCTTGGAAGAAGCCTTGCCGTTTCGCGAGCGCTTCATCGGCGTCGGCCTCGACAGCAGCGAGCGCGGCCACCCGCCCGAGAAGTTCGCGCGGGTGTTCGCGAAGTGCCGCGAGCTCGGGCTGCGGCTCGTCGCGCATGCCGGCGAGGAAGGCCCGCCCGCCTACATCTGGAGCGCGCTCGACGTGCTGAAGGTCGAGCGCATCGACCACGGTGTGCGCTGCGTCGAAGACCCGGCGCTGGTGAAGCGGCTGGCCGCCGAGCGCGTGCCGCTGACGGTGTGCCCGCTGTCGAACGTGAAGCTGTGCGTCTACCCCGACATGGCGGCGCACCAGCTGGGCGCGCTGCTCGATGCGGGGTTGTGCGCGACGGTCAATTCGGACGATCCGGCGTACTTCGGCGGGTACATGAACGCGAACTTCCTCGCGACCTTCGACGCGCTGCCGGCGCTGGGGGCGCGGCAGGCGTACCAGCTGGCGAAGAACAGCTTCGAGGCGAGCTTCGTGGATGAGTCTGCGAAAGCGGCCTGGGTCCGCCAGCTGGACGAGGCGTTCTCTTGAGGGCAGTCACGGACAGACCCGTTCGCCCTGAGCCTGTCGAAGGGTCGTGCTGAGCCTGTCGAAGCGCTGTTCGCAGGCTTCGACGAGCTCAGCCCGAACGGTGAGGTGTGGACAGGCGATTCACTCTCGCCACATCCGCCCCGCCCAATCCGAGAACGTCTTCAGCCGCTGCGCCTCCGCGCCATGGTTGCGCGCCGACATCACGCTCCAGGTGATGTACTGCTCGCCGGTCCAGTCGACCCAGCCGCCGACCAGGTGCGGCTGCCCCTTGCCGTTCAACGGCAGCGGCGTGCGCTTCGGATCGAGGCAGAAGCGGAANGATTGGCATCCGGGCTACGTCAGGCGGATACCACCGTCGCGCTGACCCGGAACACCGCCACATCCGCCCCGCCCAATCCGAGAACGTCTTCAGCCGCTGCGCCTCCGCGCCATGGTTGCGCGCCGACATCACGCTCCAGGTGATGTACTGCTCGCCGGTCCAGTCGACCCAGCCGCCGACCAGGTGCGGCTGCCCCTTGCCGTTCAACGGCAGCGGCGTGCGCTTCGGATCSAGGCAGAAGCGGAAGCCCGACTTGAYCTCCGGCTCRCTGCCGAACAGCGCATTCGGATCGCAACGCCGCCACTGCTCGTAGGTGGTGTTCGCATACAGCGCGTTGTACAGCGAGATCGAGCTGTTGATGAACATCAGGTGCAGCCCCGGCGTCACCGCGTCGAGCTGGCGGAAGCGTGACTTCTCCCARTCGTCCGGCCCGCGGTCGACCACCTCGCCGACRCCCAGCTTGTGGATCGCCAGCGACGCGCGGCTCTGGTGCCCCTTGTTGCGGAACAGGTCGCTCGGCGCSGCCGGGTCCGGCTGGTTGAACGGCAGGTCGGTGTTGGCCAGTTGCGCGAGCTTGGTKCGCACCTGGAAGTAGCGCGCCAGGTGCGAGGCCGACACCGCCGCCGGCGCCTTCGCGGTCATCAGGTCGTCGACCACCGCGGTCGTGAAGCCCATGTGGTACGGCCAGTCCATCGGCCCTTCGGACGCACCCGGCCAGCCCGGGTTCACCGTCATCTGCAGCTGGTACCACTGGTTSGTGCGGTAGAACGACACCAGCCGCGGCTCCCACGAGAAGTAGTTCTCGCGGCCGTTGGCCGGCGCAAACAGCATGTGCGGCGCCATGTAGAACACGCTCGGCCAGCTGAAGGGCCAGCCGCGCTTCTCNGTGCGGTAGAACGACACCAGCCGCGGCTCCCACGAGAAGTAGTTCTCGCGGCCGTTGGCCGGCGCAAACAGCATGTGCGGCGCCATGTAGAACACGCTCGGCCAGCTGAAGGGCCAGCCGCGCTTCTCRCCGATGCCGACCCACTGCCCGTTGGCGCCGCGCGAGCCGTGCAGCCAGTCCTGCCGGCCTTCGAGRCCATGGGTGTGGGCCAGYTCCCACTGCTTGACACCCATCCAGCGGATCACGCCGAACAGCGCGCGTTCGATGAAGGCTTCCTTCGTGAACGCCGCCGGCAGGTTGGCCGCGCTCGCGGTCTGTGCCGACATCAGCGCCTGCAGCTTCTTGCCGCCGACTTCACCGCCATACGGGTTCGACGGGTCGCCCGAAACGCGCGAGCCGCGGCCGCCGCCGGCGAACGCGATGGTCTTGCCGCCGACGTCGTTGAGCCAGGCCTGCGCACGCTCGCGCAGCTCGGGCGTCAGGTGGCTCCAGTCGCCGTAGACGCCGTTCGGGTTCTGGTTGGCCTTCAGGAAGTCG
>NZ_LMDM01000004.1 GCF_001425825.1 Rhizobacter sp. Root1238 | reverse complement strand
CAGCACCGCCGTCCTCGCAGCGATCGCCTCGTTCTTCGTCTTCGTCTTGCTTGGCATACATGCTCCTGGTCGTCATGCTATGCCTCGCACACAAAATTACTGACAGGCTCCGGCATCGCTACTAAAAACGCTTCGTCAGTCTGCATGGCTTGGCAACGGCCCCGCACCGTTGCCAGGATACGGGCTCGCCGGAGCGCGCCCGGCGGATGGGACTCGAACCCGTGTCGTGGCTCTCGTGAGCAAGTTCAAGCAATGCTCCTCCAGTGGAGCACTTGGCTGCGACTTGCTGGAACGAGCGCATTCTTCCCACGATTTCCGCTGCACTCCCGCGGGACGCCACTGAAGCGATAGGCGCCATACTGTGACAGTGAACGAATGCCCGACGCCGCCCGACAACGACACGTACCGAATGTCACGTTTCTCGCGGTAGAGCTTGGCTTGCCTTCAACAAGATGCACAGCCTTGTGCCTCAGACTTTTGCAAGCGAAATGATTGCAACGTCGTTGCCCTTGAGGCTCCGAAAGTCATGAACTTGGAGAGAGTATTGGCGCGCGCCAAGCATGACGATTGGAGACTCGCCTTCCTTGAGCTGGGCGTTCTTGTCAGGTATACCGGGCGCTGAGAACACGACTCTGAGCACGCGCTTCCTTGCCTTGATCTCCTTGATCTGCAGCGTCATGACGAAATCGTCATCACGCACCTTGTACGATTCCCGCTCGACTACAGCCCGTTGGCTGAACTGGCGAAGCGGCTCGCCTGGAGGACCCACTACCCGTCCTTCCTCGCGATGGAAGAAGATGGCTGCAGCGCCTCCAACGGCAGTAATGAAAGCTGCCATGGCAGTGATGATTCCGGGAACGCTGCTCCAGAACGCAGGTGAAGTTACTCGTCCAGCTGAGTTGCTTCCCATGGTGCCGGCCCATAAATTGGTGTTGACTGACATTCAACAATCGCCACTACGCTTCGAGTTGTCATCCACCATGGTGAGGATGAATGGGACGGCATCGAGGTCCAGACTTGGCCATGCGGAGATAGCAACGTCCTACTTGATAGGCATCGGCAATGCCGCCGTGGCAGGTTGATTGGTGGAGCGGGCTTGGCCAACTCTTTTTTGCCTCGCTCTCGACCACCTGCTTAGAAGTCTGGTCGTCAACCGAGAGCAGCAGCGCCTGCGCGCGTCCGCTGTCTAACTGATGGTCCGCGTGGGGAGGCAGTCAACTCGCGGGTCGCAGCGACTCGGTTAGACGCGAAGAAGTGGCTGGCTGATGGGACTCGAACCCACGACAACAGGAATCACAATCCCGGGAGAGAAGCGAGCATTGGCGCGGTCGCGCAGCTCCGTCGCGGGAAATACTTTGGCCCTCCAAGCCGCGCCAAAGCTCGCGCACAGCAGCGCCATTCCCATGTCAGGAAGATCGCCGGAGGCCGCTTTTGGGAGGGCAACACCGTCGATACACTGGGTAACAGCGGGACTGGAGTCCCTGCCCACCATCACGGGCTTCGCTGCTCCCAAGCTGTGCATGGTCGTTGACCCTGCCGGACTACGGGAGGGAATGAATGGCGAGAACGTTCACCGCACTTGTTCCGCAAACGCGTTCATGATCTCCCGGGGCTGGACAGACAAGCAGCCTGAGAGGCCGCTGCCATGACGCCATAAGGGCGAATTTCCTCCTGCCAGCCGGTATGCCTGAACATAGTCAGGCGTCGAGTCGCGGACCTGACGCCCGACGCTGATCGACCACCACGTGCGACAGGGGGAAATATGCAGAATTTGAAACGTAGAACGCTGAGTTCAGCCGGTTTCGGACGGCGTGTCATCGGAATCGGACCGCCGTGCGGCGGCGCGATTTCCGTCCCGCTGTTTAAAAGTGTTCAAGGCGTCGGCGAACGAAGTTTCTCGACATACCTTCCAAATACCGGCGGTGGACCGACCAACGATGTTCTCGCCAGTTCGGCCAAACAGTTCGCGGACCGCTTGGGTATTCCTTACGTCAGCCCCCATGAACTTCGCTCGATGCCCAAGGAAGCTGTTAAAGATTTGGTGAAGAGATCAGGCAAACTGTGCATAGTCTTCGACCAAGCAACGGCTGGCCGTCTGGCCTCGGTCCATAAAGACATCGTACAACATGGGATCGTTAGGGCCATTGCTCCGGTTTTGTTGTCCCAGCAATATGACCGTATAGCGACGCTGACCGACCGTGCAGAAAGAAAGCGCCAAATGGAGGATCTCGAGAAGGAGACCGCCATCGTCATGAGCAACTCATCGCAGGTGAGCCTCGTGCAGTGCAGCGGTGAGGAAAATGCGGAAGCTCTTTCGCTTGTATTGCCTGATGTTCCCGTCAGCAGCACCGAAAGGCATACCAAGGTAAAGCTGCTTCCCATGAATTTCTCTCCCGATAAAGTAATATCAATCGGATGCATGGAGGGAGAATTATATTATGCGTATCCGGACAAGGAAATCTCGAAGTACATAGTGACGTATGTCAATGGCAACCGGGTTCTCAAGACAAATACAGATTCCACTGCATCAGGCACCGACATCGAAATTCTGGCCCGCGACCTCAAAAAACCTGCCGACTGAATTCACTACACCTTTTACCAACGGGCACTTCTCGAAACCTCCCGCACGTCCTGCCCAGCTGAGCTGGCAGGATGGCGAGCATCATCACCCCGCGCATCAAACCTTCGACCTTCTGGCGGCGCCATCGCCGCACAGTCGATGCGGCCTGCCCGCGATCGGATCGCAGCAAGGGCGGACGTCCTCCGTCCCGACCGAGATCATGGTGCGCTTGCTGCATCCAGTCGCTGTACAACCGGAGCGACGAAGACTGCGAGTACCAGGTGCTGGACCGCATGAGCTTCCAGCGCTTCTGCCGGCTCGATGGCGCGCTGCACATCCCGACGCGCGCACGCTGTGGAAGCTCCGCCGGCACGATGCCGCGTGACCGCAGCGCCGCGAGTTGGTTACCGTAGGTGCGCGCCTCGCGCCTTAGGACCGATCCGTTGCGCGGCAGCGCTGCTACCAACACGCGATAGCAGCGCGCCGACTCGTGGTCATTGTTGGCACTTGGAAGTAGAAACGCCTCGCACTGCGAGGCGTCCAACTGCTTGATTCACTAAGGTTCTTTGGAGGCGCGGGCCGGAGTCGAACCGACCTACACGGATTTGCAATCCGGTGCATAACCGCTTTGCTACCGCGCCCCGCTTAACTTGTCTTGCCTGACGCTCTTGCGTCACGCTCGTGCGTCATCTAGGCAAAAAGGGAAGCCCGAAAGCTTCCCTTTGAATTTGGAGCGGGAGACGAGGCTCGAACTCGCGACCTCAACCTTGGCAAGGTTGCGCTCTACCAACTGAGCTACTCCCGCTTTGCCGGATCTTTCGATCCCTTGATCAACTCGCTCTGCTTGCTTGAAGCTCTCGCTTCGCTGCAGTTGCTTTGCTGTATCAACCAAGACTCACAGTATATGTTCAAAATCGGCCGATCCGCAAGACCGGCCGTTTTTTTTCGAACTTTCTTCAGTGCTTCAGCGCGTCGGTCGCAGGCGCAGTGGCCGGTGCCGCAGGCGTGGCCGCAGCTTCGGCCTTGCCATCGACCTTCGGTACCTCTTCGTCAGCCAGCGCTTGCGGTGCCGACTCGAGGGCGATCTCCAGCACCTGGTCGATCCACTTCACCGGCACGATCTCGAGATGGTTCTTCACGTTCTCCGGAATGTCCTGAAGATCCTTCGCGTTCTCCTCCGGGATCAGCACCGTCTTGATGCCGCCCCGGTGAGCCGCGAGCAACTTCTCCTTCAGGCCTCCGATGGCCGTGACCTCGCCACGCAGCGTGATCTCGCCGGTCATCGCCACGTCGGCACGCACGGGGATGTTGGTCAGCGCCGACACGAAGGCCGTCGTCATCGCAGCACCCGCGCTCGGGCCATCCTTCGGCGTCGCGCCATCGGGCACGTGGATGTGGATGTCGCGCTTCTCGAACATCTCGTCCTTGATGCCCAGGCGGCGTGCCCGGCTGCGCACCACCGAACGTGCCGCCTCGACCGACTCCTTCATCACGTCGCCCAGCGAGCCCGTGCGGATGATGTTGCCCTTGCCCGGCATCACCGCGGTCTCGATGGTCAGCAGATCGCCGCCCACTTCCGTCCACGCGAGGCCGACCACCTGGCCGACCTGGTTGCGCTTCTCGGCCTGGCCGTAGTTGAAGCGGCGCACGCCGAGGAAGTCGTTCAGGTTCTCTTCGCTGACGACCATCTTGCCAACTTGCTTCTTCAGCTGGATGCTCTTCACCACCTTGCGGCAGATCTTGGACACCTCGCGCTCGAGCGAACGCACGCCGGCTTCACGCGTGTAATAGCGGATGATCCCGCGGATCGCCGACTCGGTGACCTCCATCTCCTCGTCCTGCACGCCGTTGTTCTTGCGTTGCTTCGGCAGCAGGTAGCGCTGGGCGATGTTGACCTTCTCGTCCTCGGTGTACCCCGCCAGGCGGATCACTTCCATCCGGTCCAGCAGCGCCGGCGGAATGTTCATCGAGTTCGACGTGGCGATGAACATCACGTCGCTCAGGTCGAAATCGACCTCGACGTAATGGTCGCTGAAGGTGTGGTTCTGCTCGGGATCGAGCACCTCGAGCAACGCGCTCGAAGGATCGCCCCGGAAGTCCATGCCCAGCTTGTCGATCTCGTCGAGCAGGAACAGCGGATTGCGGGTGCCGACCTTCGACAGGCTCTGCAGCACCTTGCCCGGCATCGAGCCGATGTAGGTGCGGCGGTGCCCGCGGATCTCGGCCTCGTCACGCATGCCGCCCAGCGCCATGCGGACGAACTTGCGCCCGGTGGCGCGCGCCACGCTCTGGCCGAGCGAGGTCTTGCCGACACCCGGGGGGCCGACCAGGCACAGGATCGGCGCCTTGACCTTGTCGACACGCTGCTGCACCGCGAGATACTCAAGGATGCGGTCCTTGACCTTCTCGAGGCCGTAGTGGTCCTCGTTCAGCACCGCCTCTGCATTCGGCAGGTCATGCTTGATCTTGGTCTTCTTGGTCCACGGCAGGTTGATCAGCGTGTCGATGTAGTTGCGCACGACAGTCGCTTCGGCCGACATCGGCGACATCAGCTTGAGCTTCTTCAGCTCGGCATCGACCTTCTTGCGGGCCTCCTTGGGCATCTTCGCCGCAGTGATCTTCTTTTCCAGCTCCTCCATGTCGGCGCCTTCTTCGCCGTCACCGAGTTCCTTCTGGATCGCCTTGACCTGCTCGTTCAGGTAGTACTCGCGCTGGCTCTTCTCCATCTGGCGTTTCACGCGACCGCGGATGCGCTTCTCGACCTGGAGGATGTCGACTTCATGTTCGAGTTGCTCGAGCAGCTTCTCGAGCCGCTTGTCGACCGCGAACAGGTCGAGCACCGACTGCTTGTTCTCGAGCTTCAGCGGCAGGTGCGCCGCAATCGTGTCGGCCAGGCGGCCGGCATCGTCGATGCCCGCGATGGAGGTCAGGATCTCCGGCGGGATCTTCTTGTTGAGCTTGACGTACTGGTCGAACTGCTGCGTCACCGCGCGGCGCAGCGCCTCGACCTCGGGCTTGGCCTCGGTCTCGGGCGGCACCGGCGTCACTTCGGCCATGAAGTGCTCGCCGTTGTCGCTGATCGAATGCGTGTTGGCGCGCTGGATGCCTTCGACCAGCACCTTCACCGTGCCGTCGGGCAGCTTCAGCATCTGCAGGATGCTCGAGACGCAACCGACTTCGAACATGTCGTCGGGCTTGGGCTCGTCCTTGCCGGCCGCGCGCTGCGCGACGAGCATGATCTGCCGGCCGGCTTCCATCGCGGCTTCGAGCGCCTTGATCGACTTCGGGCGCCCGACGAACAGCGGGATCACCATGTGGGGGAACACCACCACGTCCCGCAGCGGGAGCAGCGGCATCGTGATGGGCTCGGCGGGCAAAACGGGATGTCCGGACATTGGAACCTCTCTTTCTCAAGCCCATCTAGGGCTCAAGCATTCGTTTGCAAGGAGCCGGCGCAGTGTGGCGCACCGGCAAACATCAGGATCCGTTGTCTTGGCGATGGCCCTGTTCAGGCACTGGCCTTCTGCTCTCGGTAGACGAGCAAGGGCTTGGTGTCTTCCTCGATCGTGTGCTCGTCGAGCACCACCTTCGCGACGCCGTCGAGCGTCGGCAGTTCGAACATCGTGTCGATCAGCGATTGCTCCATGATCGAGCGCAGTCCGCGTGCCCCGGTGCGGCGTGCCAGCGCCTTGCGGGCGATGGCGGCGAGCGCCGAAGGACGCACCTCGAGCTCGACGCCGTCCATCGCGAACAGCTTCTGGTACTGCTTCAGCAGCGCGTTCTTCGGCTCGGTCAGGATCTGCACCAGCGCGTCGTCGGTCAGTTCGCCCAGCGTGGCGACCACCGGCAGGCGGCCGACCAGTTCGGGAATCAGGCCGAACTTGATCAGGTCTTCGGGCTCGACCTCGCGGAACACCTCGGACACGCGGCGTTCCGACTTGGTGTGCACGGTCGCCGCGAAACCGATGCCCGATTTCTCGGAGCGGTTCTGGATGACCTTCTCGAGGCCGTCGAACGCGCCACCGCAGATGAACAGGATGTTGGTCGTGTCGATCTGCAGGAAGTCCTGGTTCGGGTGCTTGCGGCCGCCCTGCGGCGGCACCGAGGCCATCGTGCCTTCGACGAGCTTCAGCAGCGCCTGCTGCACGCCCTCGCCCGACACGTCGCGCGTGATCGACGGGTTGTCGGCCTTGCGCGAGATCTTGTCGATCTCGTCGATGTAGACGATGCCGCGCTGCGCCTTCTCGACGTCGTAGTTGCAGTTCTGCAGCAGCTTCTGGATGATGTTCTCGACGTCCTCGCCGACGTAGCCCGCTTCGGTCAGCGTGGTGGCATCGGCGATCACGAACGGCACGTTGAGCAGGCGCGCGAGCGTCTGTGCCAGCAGCGTCTTGCCCGACCCGGTGGGGCCGATCAGCAGGATGTTGCTCTTGCTCAGCTCGACCTCGTCTTTCGACGACGCCATGTGCTTGAGCCGCTTGTAGTGGTTGTACACCGCCACCGACAGCGTGCGCTTCGCGGTGTCCTGCCCGATCACGTATTGATCGAGGCTCGCCTTGATCTCGCTGGGCACCGGCAGGTCGGACTTGGTGGCGCGGGCCTCGGCGGTGTCGGCCGGCACTTCATCGCGAATGATGTCGTTGCAAAGCTCGATGCACTCGTCGCAGATGAAAACCGACGGACCGGCGATCAGTTTCTTCACCTCATGCTGGCTCTTGCCGCAGAAGGAGCAGTACAGGACTTTCTCGCTGGAGGAGCCTTTTTTGTCGGCCATGGATGGATGCGCTGTGCGTTGAGAAGGCTGAGTCAATGATAGAGCAAAAGAATTCGGGCTCAGGCCGTAGAAAAGGGCCCCAAATGGGCCCCGTTCTACAGCTTTGTACGGTTTTCACCCCGGTTTTACCCGAGGCCCGTCGCCGGATCTGTCAGCTCATGTTGCAGCAGGCGGCGTGCGCTGCGTCAGCACCTGGTCGATCAGGCCGTACTCCTTGGCTTCTGTCGGATCGAGGAAGAAATCGCGTTCCATGTCGGCGCGGATCTTCTCGATCGTCTGCCCGGTGCGCTCGGCATAGATCCGGTTCAGTTGCTCGCGGGTCTTCAGGATCTCTCGTGCATGGATCTCGATGTCGGTGGCCTGGCCCTGCGCGCCGCCCGAGGGCTGGTGGATCATCACGCGCGAATTCGGCAGCGCGAAGCGCTTGCCCTTGGCGCCAGCCATCAGCAGGAACGAGCCCATGCTGGCGGCGATGCCCATGCACAGCGTGGACACGTCGGGCTTGATGAACTGCATCGTGTCGAAGATCGACATGCCCGCGCTCACCGAACCGCCCGGCGAGTTGATGTACAGCGAGATGTCCTTGTCGGGGTTCTCGCTTTCGAGGAACAGCAGCTGGGCCACGACCAGGTTGGCCGACTGGTCGTTGACCGGTCCCACCAGGAAGATGACCCGCTCGCGCAGCAGGCGGCTGTAGATGTCGTAAGCCCGTTCCCCGCGGCCCGACTGCTCGATGACGATGGGCACCATGCCCAGACTTTGTGTTTCCAGCGCGCTCATGATCGTCCTTGCGTCCTTGAGGAGGTTCGTGATAGTCCCACGGAGATTGGGTTTGATTATGTCGCGACAAGTCCGCGTTCAAAGAAAAGGGCGCCCAGGCCTTTCAGCCCGGCGCCCTTCGCATGGCGGTCGAAACGATCAGCCGGCCATCAGTTCGTCGAACGGCAGCACCTTGTCGGTGACCTTCGCCTTGCCCAGCACGAAGTCGGTCACGTTGTTCTCGATGACCACGCCTTCGACCTCGGCCATGCGCTCGCGGCTGCCCAGGTACCAGCGCACCACTTCGGCCGGCTTCTCGTAGCTCTGCGCCATCTCTTCGATGTGCGCCTGCAGCTGCTCGGGCTTGGCTTGCAGGTTGTTCGCGCGAACCAGCTCGGCGACGACCAGGCCCAGGCGCACGCGGCGCTCGGCTTGCGGCTGGAAGATCTCGGCCGGGATCGGCGCGGTGTCGGCATCCTTGATGCCGCGCTTCTTCAGGTCGGCACGCGCGCCTTCGGTCATGCGCTCGACTTCGCCGTTCACCAGCGAGGTCGGCAGGTCGAGCTCGGCGCTCTTGACCAGCGCGTCCATCACCGACGACTTGTTGCGGGCCAGCACGCGGAACTTGACCTCGCGTTCAAGGTTGCGCTTGATATCGGCGCGCAGCGCGTCGACGGTGCCTTCCTTGATGCCCAGCGACTTGGCCAGCGCATCGTTGACTTCGGGCAGGTTCTGCGCCTCGACCTTGTTCAGCGTGACCAGGAAATCGGCCTCCTTGCCGGCGACGTCCTTGCCCTGGTAGTCCTCGGGGAACTGCAGCGGGAAGGTCTTCGATTCGCCGGTCTTCATGCCGCGCACGGCCTTCTCGAAGGCCTCGAGCATCTGGCCTTCACCGATCAGGAACTGGAAGCCCTCGGCCTTGCCGCCATCGAACGGCACGCCGTCGATCTTGCCTTCGAAGTCGATCGTCACGCGGTCGCCTTCGGCGGCAGCCTCGCCCTGCGGGCGCTGCGCGAACGTGCGGCGCTGCTTGCGCAGGATGTCCAGCGTCTTGTCGATCGCGGCATCGGTCACTTCGGTGCTGACGCGCTCGACCTCGGCGGTCGACAGGTCGCCGAGCTTGACCTCGGGGTACACCTCGAAGACGGCGTCGAAGGCCATCTGGCCTTCGGGCGCGGTCTCCTTCTCGCTGATGCGCGGGGCACCGGCGACACGAAGCTTGGCTTCGGCGGTGGCTTGCGCGAACGCCTGGCCGACCTTGTCGTTCATGACCTCGTACTGCACCGAGTAGCCGTAGCGTTGCGACACCACGCTCATCGGCACCTTGCCGGGGCGGAAGCCGTCGGCCTTGACCGTGCGGGAGAGTCGCTTCAGGCGCGATTCGACCTCGTTGGTGATGGTGTCGGCCGCCAGCGTGAGCGTGATGCGGCGTTCGAGCTTCTCGAGGGTTTCTACAGTGACAGCCATGATTGTCTGGACTCTCTGGTTTCGTTAGCTGGTGCGCGGGGGGGGACTCGAACCCCCACACCATCGCTGGCGTCAGGACCTAAACCTGGTGCGTCTACCAATTTCGCCACCCGCGCACGGTGTTGCCTATACGGAATGAAAACAAGGGAAGCCGAAGCTTCCCTTTGGGCGATTCGGTAAACCGCGTAGTTTAGCTGCTTGCGGCCGCTCTTTCGGCTTCCGCCGGTTTGACGCGGAACCAGGCCGCATACATCGCCGGCAAAGCGAGCAGCGTCAAGGCCGTCGCGACGATCAGGCCGCCCATGATGGCGACCGCCATCGGGCCCCAGAACACGCTGCGCGACAACGGGATCATCGCGAGCACCGCGGCGGCGGCGGTCAGCACGATCGGGCGGAAGCGCCGCACCGCCGATTCGACGATCGCCTCCCAGGCCGGCACGCCGCGCGAGCGGTCCTGCTCGATCTGGTCGATCAGGATCACCGAGTTGCGCATGATCATGCCGGCCAGCGCGATCACGCCCAGCAGCGCCACGAAGCCGAACGGCCGGTTCAGCAGCAGCAAGGCCCCCGACACCCCGGCGATGCCCAGCGGCGCCGTCAGGAACACCAGGATCGAGCGGCTCACGCTGTGCAGCTGCAGCATCAGCAGCGTGAACATGATGAACAGCATCAGCGGCGCGCCGGCGGCGATCGAGCCGGTTCCCTTGCTGCTCTCCTCCACCTCGCCGGCGATCTCGATGCGGTAGCCGTCGGGCATGGTCTTCTGCAGCTTGTCGAGTTCGGGCCAGATCTGCATCGTCACGGTCGGGCCCTGGATGCCCTGCACCACGTCGCCCTGCACCGTGACCGCGTAGTCGCGGCCCTCGCGCCACAGCACGCCGGGCTCCCAGGTGAAGCCGATCTTGGCGATCTGCGTCAGCGGGATCGAGCGGCCGCTCGCGGTCGGCAGGTAGGCGTTGCCGATGTCGGTGATGGCATTGCGTTCGTCCAGCGGTTGGCGCACGACGATGTCGATCAGCCGGTCGGCCTCGCGGTACTGGCCGACGGTGTTGCCCGACAGGATGGTGCGCGACGCGGTGGCGATCGCCTGGCTGGTCACGCCGAGCGCGCGGGCCTTGTCCTGGTCGACTTCCAGGCGCAGCACCTTGACCGACTCGTTCCAGTTGTCGTTGACGCCGCGCATGTTGGTGTTGGTGCGCAGGATGTCCTTGGCCTTGTCGGCCCAGGCGCGGGCCTGCGCCGCATCCGGCCCCATCACGCGGAACTGCACCGGGTACGGCACCGGCGGGCCGTTGGGCAGCAGCTTGACGCGGCCGCGCACATCGGGGAACTCGTCGGCCAGCAGCGTCGGCAGCCTGCGGCGCAGTTCATTGCGCGTGGTCAAGTCCTTCGGGATCAGGATGACCTGGCTGACGTTGCTCTGCGGGAAGATCTGGTCGAGCGGCAGGTAGAAACGCGGCACGCCGCTGCCGACCCAGGTCGACACGTCGACGATGCCCGGCTCCTTGAGCATGCGGGCCTCGAAGCGCTTGGCCAACGCCTCGCTCGACTGGATGGTGGCGCCTTCGGGCAGCCACAGGTCGACCAGGATCTCCGGCCGGCTCGAATCGGGGAAGAACTGCTGCTGCACCTTGCCCATGCCCATCAGGCCGAGCACGAAGATGCCGATCGTGATGCCGATGGTGATCCAGCGGTGCTGCACGCACCAGTTCACCGCGCGCCGGAAGCGCGCGTAGAACGGCGTGTCGAACAGCTCGTGGTGCTCCTCGCCGCCATGCATCTTGCTGCGCACGTGCAGCAGCTTGGCGCCGAGGTACGGCACGAAGTAGACCGACACCACCCACGAGATCAGCAGCGCTGCGGTGGTCACCGCGAAGATCGCGAAGGTGTACTCGCCCACCGTCGACTTGGCCAGGCCGATCGGCAGGAAGCCGGTCGCGGTGATCAGCGTGCCGGTCAGCATCGGCATCGCGGTCACGTCGTAGGCGAAGGTCGCGGCGCGCATCTTGTCGTAGCCCTCTTCGAGCTTGCGCACCATCATTTCCACCGAGATGATCGCGTCGTCGACGAGCAGCCCGAGCGCGATGATCAGCGAGCCCAGCGATATCTTGTGCAGCCCGACGCCCCAGTAGAACATCGTGACGAAGGTGATCGCGAGCACCAGCGGGATCGTGATGCCCACCACCAGGCCGGGCCACACGTCGATGCGCAGCGGCCGCGTGTGCAGCCCCAGGCTGATGAAGCTGACGGCCAGCACCACCACCACCGCCTCGATCAGCACGTGCACGAACTCGCCCACCGAGGTGGTCACTGCCGACGGCTGGTCCTGGATCTGCGACAGCTCGATGCCGATCGGCAGCTCCTTCTGGATCTGCGACACGCGGGCCCTCAGCACCTTGCCGAGCTGGATGATGTCGCCGCCCTTGTTCATCGAGATGCCCAGCGCGATGACCTCGTTGCCCTGGTGGCGCACCTTGACGGCGGGCGGATCGACGTAGTCGCGCTTGATGGTCGCGATGTCGGACAGGCGCAGCGTGCTGGCAGTGCCGGTGCTGGCGTTGGTCGCGCGGATCGGGAAGGCCGCGAGTTCCTCGACCGAGTTGAACTGGCCGCCCACGCGCACCTGCAGGTTGTCGCTGCCGGCGTTCAGCACGCCGGCGCCTTCGACCGCGTTCTGCGCGCCGATCTGCGCGATCACCTGGTTGAAGTCCAGCCCCAGCGACGCGAGGCGCTTCTGCGAGATCTCGATGAAGATCTTCTCGGGCTGAGCGCCGAACACCTGCACCTTGGCGACGTCGGGCAGCTTCAGCAGCTTCTGGCGCACCTCTTCGGCACGCTGGCGCAGTTCTTCATAGGTGAACCCGTCGGCCGACAGCGCGAAGATCGAGCCGTAGACGTCGCCGAACTCGTCGTTGAACACCGGTCCGATCACGCCGGACGGCAGCGTCGAGCGCATGTCGCCGATCTTCTTGCGCGTCTGGTACCAGACGTTGTTGACTTCCTTCGGCGGCGAGTTGTCCTTGATGTTGAAGACCGTCAGCGACTCGCCCGGCTTGGTGTAGCTGCGGATCTTGTCGGCGTACGGCGCTTCCTGCAGCGTCTTCTCGATCTTGTCGGTGACCTGCTCGGCCATCTGCTGCGCCGTCGCGCCGGGCCAGTAGGCCTGCACCACCATCGCACGGAAGGTGAACGGCGGGTCTTCGTCCTGGCCGAGCTGGAAGTACGCGGCGAAGCCGAGCACCATCAGCACCACCATCAGGTAGCGCGTCAGCGGCTGGTGTTCCAGCGCCCAGCGGGAGATGTTGAAACGCGAGACTGGCAGCTCGTCGTGCGAGCCGTCGTGGTTGTCGTGGGAGCTCATGCGGTGCCTCGGACACGGGGGCTTAGCGGGACGCCGCGCTGGCGGGCGCCATCGCAGCCGGGTTGCCGTTCTGCGCGGTCGGCTCGACGTACATCTTCACCTGCTGGCCGGGCGACAGCACGTGCACGCCGGCGGTCACCACCACCTGCCCCGGCGCGAGGCCGCCGGCCACCACCACGGTGTTGCCATCGGCCCCACCCACCTGGATCGGCTGCGCCTTGACGCTGAGCACGCCCTGGGCATTCTTGTCGACCAGCCACACCGACGTGCGGCCCTGCAGCTCGGTCACGGCCGACAGCGGCAGGCGCACGACGCCCGATTGCTGCGGCAGCTCGATCAGCACGGTGGCGGTCTGGCCCAGGCGGGCCGGCAGCTCGCCGATGTCGGCCTTGATCTGGAACGTGCGGGTCGCGGCATCGGCCGCCGCGGCCACCTCGCGGATCGAGGCGGACACCGCCTCGTTGCTGCCCCACAGGCGCACCTTCAGCGCGCCGGGCTTGCGGGCCAGCGCCCGCAGGTCGCCGACGTGGTCCTCGGGCACCGAGAACACCACGTCGCGCGGGCCGTCCTGCGCCAGGCGCACGACTGGCGTGCCGGCCGCCACCACCATGCCGGGTTCGGCGTCGACGCCGGTGATCACACCGTTCGCATCGGCCACCAGCGCCGCGTAGGCCGCCTGGTTGCCCTGCACGCCGGCCTGCGCACGCGCCTGGTCGAACTGCGCCTGCGCCGATTTCAGCGCGGTGTCGCGGCGTTCCAGCTCGGCCGAGCTGATGAAGCCCTGGTCGCGCAGGTCCTTGTAGCGCTTGTAGTCGGCGTTCGCGAGCTCGAGGTTGGTCTGCGCCGCGGCGAGCGCCGCGCGCGCGGATTCCTGTGCGAGCTTCAGGTCCTGCGGATCGAGCTGGGCCAGCACCTGGCCCGCCTTGACGGTGTCGCCCACGTTCGCCGAGCGGCGCGTGATCTTGCCGCCGACCCGGAAGCCGAGCTTCGATTCGGTGCGCGCCTTGATCTCGGCCGCGTACTCGCGGGTGCCGCCCGCCGCTCCGTTGGTGATCGTCAGGGTGCGAACCGCACGCACCGGCTCGGCGGCGGGTTCGGTCTTCGAGCAGGCAGCCAGGACGGCCGAACCGGCCAAGGCAATGAACAGCGTGGATCGCATCGGAATCCTCTTCGAGGCGGTGGACGGGGGCGGGAAAATTGGAATCGGGGGGTACGTCAGTTACGGTACAACTGACTGACCGGTCAGTAATGTATTCGGGTGAATCCCAGGTGTCAAACCGTCGCTGGCATCTTTCGACGCGTCATCAGCGGCCGGAGCGGACACAGCGACAATGCGCGCTGAATTGATCACGACCGACGATGACGCCCCAGCAATACGTGCAGGACAAGGCCGCCAAGAGCGGCTCGAGCTTCTACTACGCCTTCTTGTTCCTGCCACCGCCGCGCCGTGCGGCGATCACCGCGTTCTACGCCTTCTGCCGCGAGGTGGACGACGTCGTCGACGAGGTGCAGGACCCAGGGGTCGCTGCCACCAAGCTCGCATGGTGGCGCAAGGAGGTGGCCAGCGCGTTCGCCGGGCAGGCCAGCCACCCGGTGATGCAGGCCTTGATGCCGCACACCGCCGAGTTCGGCATCCGCGCCGAGCACCTCAACGCGGTGATCGAGGGTTGCCAGATGGATCTGGAGCAGTCGCGCTACCTCGACTACCCCGGGCTGCAGCGCTATTGCCACCTGGTGGCCGGCATCGTCGGCGAGGTCGCGGCCAGCATCTTCGGGCGCAGCAGCGACCAGACGCTGCAGTACGCCCACAGGCTGGGGTTGGCGATGCAGTTGACCAACATCATCCGCGACGTCGGCGACGACGCGCGCCGCGGCCGCATCTACCTGCCGATTTCCGAACTGCAACAGTTCGACGTGAAAGCCCACGAGCTGCTGAAGCGCAACGCGCCCTGGGGCTACAGCGAACGGTTCACCGCGCTGATGCGCTTCCAGTCCGAACGGGCGCACCGCTGCTACGACGAGGCGTTCGCGCTGCTGCCCGACGCGGACCGCGTGACCCAGAAGCCGGGGCTGATGATGGCCAACATCTACCGCACGCTGTTGCGCGAGATCGAGGCCGGCGGCTTCCAGGTGCTGCACCAGCGCGTGTCGCTGACGCCGATCCGCAAACTGTGGATCGCCGCCCGCACCCACTGGAAAGGCCGCTGAAGGGCAAGGCGCTGGTCAAGTCAGTTTTCGCCATGCAAAATGGCGGGCAACTGAATGAGAGTGCCGCGATGAAAAGCAAAGAGGGCCAGACGCCGGCGATCCAGGTGCTGGAGCGCATGTTTTCGCTGCTGGACCTGCTGGCGTCCCACCAGGATCCGATCTCGCTGAAGGTGATCAGCGAACAGACGGGGCTGCACCCGTCGACCGCGCACCGCATCCTCAACGACCTGACGGTCGGCCGCTATGTCGACCGGCCCGAGGCCGGCAGCTACCGCCTCGGCATGCGGCTGCTGGAACTGGGCAACCTGGTGAAGGCCCGCCTGGACGTGCGCGACGCCGCGCTCGGCCCGATGCGCGAGCTGCACAAGCTGACGCACCAGCCGGTGAACCTGTCGATGCGCCAGGGCGACGAAATCGTCTACATCGAACGAACCTACAGCGAACGCTCCGGCATGCAGGTGGTCCGCGCAGTCGGCGGCCGGGCCCCGCTGCACCTGACCTCGGTCGGCAAGCTGTTCCTCGCGCATGACGATCCGCAACGCGTGCGGGCCTATGCGACCCGCACCGGCCTCGCCGGGCACACTCGCAACAGCATCACCGAGGTCGGCACGCTGGAGCGCGAGCTGTCGAAGGTGCTGCAGTACGGCACGGCGCGCGACGACGAGGAGCTGGAACTGGGCGTGCGCTGCATGGCCGCCGGCATTCTGGACGACCAGGGGAAGCTGGTCGCGGGGCTGTCGATCTCGGCACCGGCGGACCGGCTCGAAGAAGCCTGGCTCGAGCGGCTGAAGGCCACCGCGTCGCAGATCTCGTCGGCGCTCGGGCATCGCAGCTGAAATGCAAAGAGCCCGGCGTGACCGGGCTCTTTTTCATCCGCAGGAGGCGGCGTTCAGGACGTCAGCTTCGGCGCCTCATGGACCACCGTGGTGGCCGGTGCCATGGCCGGAGCCACCACCGCCGGAACCGGTGCCAGCTGGTTCACCCAGCGGCGAACGCGCTCCGCGTCGCCGATCCGCGAATACTTGCCGGCCGAATCCAGGAACACCATGATCAGCTTGCGACCGGCCAGCTTGGCCTGCATCACCAGGCAGCGACCGGCTTCGGAGATGTAGCCGGTCTTCTGGATGCCGATGTCCCATTCGGGGCTGCGCACCAGGCCGTTGGTGGTGTGGAAAGCCTGCATGCGCCGACCGACCATCACCTGGTATTCCGGCGAGGTCGACAGCTCGCTGATCAACGGACGCGTGCTCGCTTCCTTGACGAGCGACGCCAGGTCGTGCGCGCTCGACTGGTTGCGGCTGGACAGCCCGGTCGGCTCGACGTAGTGCGTGTCGTTCATGCCGAGTTCGACCGCCTTGCGGTTCATCGCGGCGACGAAAGCATCGAGTCCGCCCGGATAGTGGCGCCCGAGCGCATGGGCCGCGCGGTTCTCGGACGACATCAGCGCCAGGTGAAGCATCTCTTCGCGCGTCAGCTGGGTGCCGACCGTCAGGCGCGAGCGGCTGCCCTTCTCGGTGTCGACATCGTCCTGCGTGATCGTCAGGGTTTCATCCAGCGGCAGCTGGGCATCGGTGACGACGACCGCCGTCATCAGCTTGGTCAGCGACGCGATCGGCAGCACGGCGGCGGAGTTCTTGCTGAACAGCACTTCATTGGTGTCCTGGTCCATCACCAGGGCCACGCTGGATTTCAGTTCGAGCGGATCGATGGTGGTGTGCAGGCCGGCGATCTGTCCGAACGACGGGCGGGCCGGCACGAAGGCGACGGTGCGGACCCGCTTGCTGCGAACGCTCTTGGACTTGACCGACGAGGCCTTGGCGCTGGCAGCGACCTTGCGCTTGGTGGGTTTGGCGGTGCCGTCAGCGGCTACTGCGGCCAACGGGAGTGCAACTGCCGTGATCAACGTGACCAGACCGCGAATCATCGCCGATACCGAAACTTGCATCATTTTTGCCACAACAACCCCTTGACAGCCGCTGGCGCGAGTGTAGGTGAAAGAAAAAAAGCGCGCAAGATCAAAAACTTACGCGCCCTTTCTCCTTCTATACCTTAGGGTCTGTCAGGTCTGTGACAAAGTCATCAGATCGACTTATCCCTGGGCGGCGACGCGCTCGCTCTTGCTGTGCAGCTTGTTCATGGCCGCGAGGTAGGCCTTGGCCGAAGCCACCACGATGTCCGGATCAGACCCGACTCCGTTGACGACGCGGCCACCATGCTGCAGTCGAACCGTCACCTCACCTTGAGATTCTGTGCTTCCCGAGGTGATGGCATTGACCGAATAGAGGAGCATTTCGGCGCCACTTTGCAGCTTGGATTCGATGGCCTTCAAACTGGCATCGACCGGGCCGTTGCCGTCGCTTTCGGCATGGTGCTCGACGCCGCCGGCCGAAAAGGCGATCGTGGCGTGCGGCCGCTCGCCCATCTCGGAATGCTGCGACAACGCGAGCAAGCGGTAATGCTCGCTCTCGGCCATCACCGCCTCGTCCATCACCAGCGCGAGGATGTCCTCGTCGAAGATGTCGCTCTTGCGGTCGGCCAGTTCCTTGAACTTCGCGAACGCGGCGTTGATGTCGGCCTCGGACTCCATCGCGATGCCGAGTTCCTGCAGGCGTTGCTTGAAGGCGTTGCGCCCCGACAGCTTGCCCAGCACGATCTTGTTGGCCGACCAGCCCACGTCTTCGGCCCGCATGATCTCGTAGGTGTCGCGTGCCTTCAGCACGCCGTCCTGGTGGATGCCGGACGCATGCGCGAAGGCATTGGCGCCGACCACCGCCTTGTTCGGCTGCACGACGAAGCCGGTCGTCTGCGACACCAGCCGGGAAGCGGGCACGATCTGGCTCGCATCGATGCCGAGGTCGAGGCCGAAATAGTCGCGCCGCGTCTTCACCGCCATCACGACCTCTTCGAGCGAGCAGTTGCCGGCACGCTCGCCCAGGCCGTTGATCGTGCACTCGATCTGCCGCGCGCCGCCGATCTTCACGCCCGCCAGCGAATTGGCAACCGCCATGCCGAGGTCGTTGTGGCAATGCACCGACCACACCGCCTTGTCGGCGTTCGGGATCCGCTGGCGCAGGTCCAGGATGAAGTTGCCGTACAGCTCGGGGATCGCATAGCCGACGGTGTCGGGGATGTTGATCGTCGTCGCGCCTTCGGCGATCACCGCCTCGAGCACGCGGCACAGGAAATCGGGGTCGGATCGGTAGCCGTCTTCCGGCGAGAACTCGACGTCGCCGCTCAGGTTGCGCGCGAAGCGCGTCGACAGCCGCGCCTGCTCGAACACCTGGTCCGGCGTCATGCGCAACTTCTTCTCCATGTGCAGCGCGCTGGTCGCGAGGAACAGGTGGATGCGCGTCGAGTTGCCGCCCTTCAGTGCCTCGGCGGCACGTGCGATGTCGCGGTCGTTCGCACGCGCCAGCGAGCAAATGGTGCTGTCCTTCACCGCTTGGGCGATCGCCTTCACCGCTTCGAAGTCGCCATTCGACGCCGCCGCAAAGCCGGCCTCGATCACGTCGACCTTCAGGCGCTCGAGCTGCCGGGCGATTCGCAGTTTCTCGTCCTTGGTCATCGAGGCGCCGGGCGATTGCTCGCCGTCGCGCAAGGTGGTGTCGAAGATGATCAGTTTGTCGGTCATGGGGACTCCTCGGTTCTGGTGGTCTGCACGGATCTTAGGCGAGCTCGGCGGCCTTGAACGCGAGTTCGCCGCGACGCAGCGCGCGCTGCAGTCCTGAGACGATGGCCTTCAACGACGCGGAGACGATGTTGGCATCGATGCCGACACCGAACAGCGTCGCTGCATCGCCGACGCGAAGCTCCAGGTAGGCGGCAGCGCGTGCGTCGGCGCCGCTGGCGATCGCATGCTCGTGGTAGTCGAGCACCCGCACCGTCGCGGCCAGGTGCGCGTTGAGCGCGTTGACGAATGCATCGATCGGCCCGGCGCCATCGGCATCCAGCACCAGCTCGCGGTCACCCAGGCGGACCGCGCCATGCAGGTGAACCGAGCCGTCGGCCTGCGCCGTGATCGCGGGCAGGTGGGAGCGCACGTCGCCTTCGTCGATGCCGTACTCGCCGCAGAAGACGGCCCACAGGTCGGCCGCCGTCTGCTCCTTGCCGCTGTCGTCCATCACGCGCTGGACCACGCCACTGAATTCGATCTGCAGGCGGCGCGGCATCTCCACGCCGTACTCGGTCTCGAGCAGGTACGACACCCCGCCCTTGCCCGACTGGCTGTTGACGCGGATCACCGCGTCGTAGCTGCGCCCGAGATCGGCGGGGTCGATCGGCAGGTACGGCACGTCCCACATGTCGGTCGGCTGGCGCTGCGCGAAGGCCTTCTTGATCGCGTCCTGGTGCGAGCCGGAGAACGAGGTGTAGACCAGGTCGCCGGCATACGGATGCCGCGGATGCACCGGGAGCTGGTTGCAGTGTTCGACGCAGCGGCGCACCTCGTCGATGTCGGAGAAATCGAGTCCCGGCGCGACGCCCTGCGTGTACAGGTTCAACGCGATGTTGACGAGGTCGACGTTGCCGGTGCGTTCGCCGTTGCCGAACAGGCAGCCCTCGATCCGTTCGGCGCCCGCCATCAGCGCGAGTTCGCCGGTCGCAGTGCCGGTGCCGCGGTCGTTGTGCGGATGCACCGACAGCACGATCGAATCGCGCCGCTCGAGGTGGCGATGCATCCACTCGATCATGTCGGCGAACACGTTCGGCGTGCAACGCTCGATGGTGGTCGGCAGGTTGATGATGCACTTGCGCTGCGGCGTCGGCTGCCACACCGCCGTCACCGCATCGACGACGCGCTTCGCGAACGGCAGCTCGGTGTCGGAGAAGGTCTCGGGCGAGTACTCGAAGCGCCAGTCGGTGCCGGGCTGGGCCGCGGCGCACTCGTTGAACATCCGCGCATGCGCGGTCGCGAGTTCGACGACACCGTCCTCGTCGAGGCCGAGCACGACGCGGCGCATGCCGGGTGCCGTCGCGTTGTAGAGGTGGACCACCGCGCGGCGCGCGCCCTGCAGCGATTCGAAGGTGCGGCGGATCAGCGGCTCGCGGGCCTGCGTCAGCACCTGGATCGTCACGTCGTCGGGGATGCGGTCCTGCTCGATCAGCATCCGCACGAAATCGAGATCCGTCTGAGAGGCCGACGGAAAGCCGACCTCGATCTCCTTGAAGCCGATGCGCAGCAGCATCTCGAACATGCGCAGCTTGCGTTGCGCATCCATCGGCTCGATCAGCGCCTGGTTGCCATCGCGCAGGTCGGTGCTGAGCCAGATCGGCGCGTGCGCCAGCACGGCATCCGGCCAGCGGCGGTCGGGCAAGGCGACGGGTTGGAAGGCGCGGTACTTGGTGTTCGGTTGCTTCAGCATGGCGATCCCTTGAGAGTCGTGTGGCGCAACCTGCACTCCAAAAAGCAAAACGGCCCGCTGCAGGTTGCAATCGGGCCGTTGAGACGAAAACGATGGACGTGAACGATCAGCGCACCCGGGGTACTCCTAGGAATAGCGCTAGCGTGATCGTGGTGCGGAACGTCATGGGGTGCGAATGTAGCATGCCTCGGCGTGCGGTCAGCGGTGCAGGCCTTCTTCGTCGGGCTCGTCCATCGAGGTGGCGATCACGCTGACCGGCTTGCCCTTCTTGCGCTTCCAGGCATAGACGCCATAGCCCGAGAGGCCGTAGATGACGAACAGCCCGAAGAACACCAGCGGCGGGTGCCAGGTGAACAGCGAGATGCCGAGGGCGATCGCGACGATCACGATGAACGGCACCGAGCGCTTGAAGCTGACGTCCTTGAAGCTGTAGAACGGCACGTTGGTCACCATCGTCAGGCCGGCATACAGCGTGAAGCCGAACGCCGTCCAGATCAACCAGGCGCCCTCCTCGTCGACGACGAAGCCCTGGTCATTCATCAACCAGATGAAGCCCATCACCAGCGCTGCCGCAGCGGGACTCGGGAGCCCCTGGAAGAACCGTTTGTCGACCACCTTCAGGTTGGTGTTGAAGCGCGCCAGGCGCAGTGCCGCGCACGAGCAGTAGACGAACGCGGCAATCCAGCCCGGCTTGCCCAGGCCCTTCAGCGCCCATTCGTAGACGATCAAAGCCGGCGCCGCACCGAACGACACCATGTCCGACAGGCTGTCCATCTGCTCGCCGAAGGCACTCTGCGTGTTGGTCATGCGGGCGACGCGGCCGTCGAGGCTGTCGAGCACCATCGCACAGAAAATGCCGATCGCCGACTGCTCGAACTGGCCGTTCATCGCCATCACGATGGCATAGAAGCCGCCGAACAGCGCCGCCAGCGTGAACAGGTTCGGCAGGATGTAGATGCCCTTGCGACGGCGCCGCACGGGCAGCTCATCGGCATCGGGCAGGGGTTGGTCGCCGTCGTGCACGTCGTCACTCATGGTCCGGGCCGCACGGCGGCCGAGGGGAAATGTTCATCGCGTGGAGGATACCGCAGCACCCCTGTGAAAAAGGGCCGCACGCGCGCGGCGTGCAGCCCTCTCCGACGGGGTTCGCTCGGGCCCGTTCAGTTCTTCGACTGGTCGACCAGGCGGTTCTTCTTGATCCACGGCATCATCGCGCGCAGCTGCTCGCCGACGACTTCGATCGGATGCTCGGCCGTCAGGCGGCGGCGCGACAGCAGCGTCGGTGCACCGGCGCGGTTCTCGAGGATGAAGCTCTTCGCGTACTCGCCGGTCTGGATGTCCTTCAGCGCCTGGCGCATGGCCTGGCGGGTTTCGTCCGTCACGATCTTCGGCCCGGTCACGTACTCGCCGTATTCGGCGTTGTTCGAGATCGAGTAGTTCATGTTGGCGATGCCGCCTTCATAGATCAGGTCGACGATCAGCTTCAGCTCGTGCAGGCACTCGAAGTAGGCCATCTCGGGGGCATAGCCGGCTTCGGTCAGCGTCTCGAAACCGGCCTTGATCAGCTCGACGGCGCCACCGCACAGCACGGCCTGCTCGCCGAACAGGTCGGTCTCGGTCTCTTCGCGGAAGTTGGTCTCGATCACGCCGGCCTTGCCGCCGCCGTTGGCCGCCGCGTACGACAGCGCCAGGTCGCGCGCCTTGCCGGTCTTGTCGGCATAGACGGCGATCAGGTGCGGCACGCCGCCGCCTTGCGTGTAGGTCGAACGCACCGTGTGGCCGGGGGCCTTCGGGGCGACCATCCAGACGTCGAGGTCGGCGCGCGGCACGACCTGGCCGTAGTGCACGTTGAAGCCGTGCGCGAACGCGAGCGAGGCGCCTTGCTTGATGTGCGGTTCGACGTCGTTCTTGTAGACCGACGCGATCTGCTCGTCGGGCAGCAGGATCATGACGACGTCGGCGGCCTTCACCGCATCGGCGATCTCGGCGACCTTCAGGCCGGCCTTCTCGGCCTTGGACCACGAAGCCCCGCCCTTGCGCAGGCCGACGGTGACCTTGACGCCGCTGTCGTTCAGGTTCTGCGCGTGCGCATGGCCTTGCGAACCGTAGCCGATGATCGTGACGTTCTTGCCCTTCACCAGGCTCAGGTCAGCATCCTTGTCGTAATAAACCTTCATGGTCTTCTCCAAAAAAAACAGTTCAGTCTTGCGGGGTGATTGGATTGATCGAGACGATCAGACGCGCAGGATGCGCTCGCCGCGACCGATCCCGCTGGTGCCGGTGCGCACGGTTTCGAGGATGGCGCCGCGGTCGATCGCTTCGATGAAGGCATCGAGCTTGGACGCATCGCCAGTGAGTTCAATCGTGTAGCTCTTCTCGGTGACGTCGATGATGCGGCCGCGGAAGATGTCCGCCATCCGTTTCATCTCTTCGCGTTCCTTGCCGACGGCACGCACCTTGATGAGCATCAGCTCGCGTTCGGTGAAGGCGCCTTCGGTCAGGTCGACGACCTTGACCACCTCGATCAGCCGGTTCAGGTGCTTGGTGATCTGCTCGATCACCTCGTCGGAGCCGGTGGTCACGATGGTCATGCGAGACAGCGAGGCATCCTCGGTCGGCGCGACCGTCAGGCTCTCGATGTTGTACCCGCGGGCGGAGAACAACGCGACGACGCGCGACAGCGCACCCGGTTCGTTCTCGAGCAACAAGGCAATGATGTGTTTCATGGTCGTTGGAGCGCGCTCTTCAGACCGGCGGCGGTAACCGACGGGCCTTGGCCACGCTGTATCGATGATGGAAAGTTGAACGTGAATGGCCGAAGCGGCGATCGTGCATTCCACCGGCGGTCGACGGCGCGCGGTAACGCGCCGCCCTGGCCGGTGTTCGGCACGTCACAGGTCTTCGGACCCCAGCAGCATTTCGCTGATGCCCTTGCCCGCCTGGACCATCGGCCAGACGTTCTCGGTCGGATCGGTGCGAACGTCGAGGAACACCGTCCGGTCCTTCAGCCTGATCGCCTCGCGCAGCGCAGGCTCCACATCCGATGGCTTCTCGACCAGCAGGCCGACGTGGCCATAGGCCTCCGCGAGCTTGACGAAGTTCGGCAGCGCGTCCATGTAGCTGTGCGAGTAGCGGCCGCCGTAATCGAGCTCCTGCCATTGCCGCACCATGCCGAGGTAGCGGTTGTTCAGCGAGACGATCTTGACCGGCGTCTTGTACTGCAGGCAGGTCGACAGCTCCTGGATGCACATCTGGATCGAGCCCTCGCCGGTGATGCAGAACACATCGGCATCGGGCTTCGCGAGCTTGATGCCCATCGCATACGGCAAACCGACGCCCATCGTGCCCAGCCCGCCCGAATTGATCCAGCGGCGCGGCTCGTCGAAGCGGTAGTACTGCGCGGCCCACATCTGGTGCTGGCCGACGTCGGACGTGATGTAGGTGTCGCGGTCCTTCGTCAGCTCCCAGAGCTTCTCGACGACGGACTGCGGCTTGATGACGTCGGCGCTGCCCTTGTAGGACAGGCACTCGCGCTTGCGCCATTCGTTGATCTGGCCCCACCAGGCCGACAGCGCCTGCACGTCGGGGCGCGCCTGGGCTTCGCGGACCTGGGCGATCAGCTCCTGCAGCACATCCTTCACGTCGCCGACGATCGGGATGTCGACCTTGACGCGCTTCGAGATCGACGACGGGTCGATGTCGATGTGGACGATCTTGCGTTCGACGGATGCGAAATGCTTCGGATTGCCGATCACGCGGTCATCGAAGCGCGCACCGACCGCCAGCAGGACGTCGCAGCTCTGCATCGTCATGTTGGCTTCGTAGGTGCCGTGCATGCCGAGCATGCCGAGGAACTTCGGGTCGCTGGCCGGGAACGAGCCCAGGCCCATCAGCGTGTTGGTGCACGGGTAGCCGAGCAGGTTGACCAGCTCGCGCAACTCGGCGGCCGCGTTGCCCAGCACGACGCCGCCGCCGGTGTAGATGTAAGGCCTCTTGGCGGCCAGCAGCAACTGCACCGCCTTGCGGATCTGCCCGCCGTGACCCTTGCGGACCGGGTTGTACGAGCGCATCTCGACGCTCTGCGGATAGTGAAACGCGGTGGTCTTCTGCGACACATCCTTCGGAATGTCGACCACCACCGGGCCGGGCCGGCCGGTGCGGGCGATGTGGAACGCCTTCTTCAGCGTGGTGGCGAGGTCGCGCACGTCCTTCACGAGGAAGTTGTGCTTGACGATCGGGCGGGTGATGCCGACGGTGTCGCACTCCTGGAAGGCGTCGAGGCCGATCGCCGGCGTCGGCACCTGCCCGGTGATGATCACCATCGGGATCGAATCCATGTAGGCGGTCGCGATGCCGGTGATGGCATTCGTGACCCCCGGACCCGACGTGACCAGCGCGACGCCGACGTTGCCGGTGGCGCGGGCATAGCCGTCGGCCGCATGGATCGCCGCCTGTTCATGGCGGACCAGCACGTGCTCGATGGTGTCCTGCTTGTACAGCGCGTCGTAGATGTAGAGGACGGCGCCGCCGGGGTAGCCCCAGAGGAACTTGACGTTCTCGGCCTGCAGGCAGCGGACGAGGATTTCGGAGCCGTTGGGCTCGGCGGAGGGAGAAGAAGGGTGCGGTTGTGCCGAAGCGGCACGCTTGATTTCCGCGGCAGACATGTCCATGTTGAACCTTTGTGAATTTCTCTGACGAAAAACCATCGGTGCACCTTTCCTCGCCCTCGTGAGGCGGGTGTGGTACCTGCGCGGTCAAACACTGCAACGCCCGGGGTCGGGCAGCTGAGTCGAGACCGAAATGTTGTGCAACGGGCGATTATGGCATCGCTTCGCATCGATCTCCGGCGAAAGGGACGTCTTGCCGGGAGGCGGTGAGATAATCCGCCCCGTTTTGGCAGGCTGGCTGGCCCGAGGCACATCTCCCTTGGCATCTGAAAAAGAACTTTCCGATTTCCTCAAGAGCGTCGAGAAACGGGCCTTCAAGCGCGTGGTGTACGCCGTGCGGGATGACGATGCGGCCCTCGACATCGTCCAGGATTCGATGATCCGGCTGGCCGAGAAATACTTCGACCGCCCGGCCGCGGAACTGCCGCTGGTTTTCCAGCGCATCCTGTCGAACGCCACCATGGACTGGTTCCGGCGCCAGAAGGTGCGCAATGCGGTGGTGCGGAATTTCTCCGAATTCGAATCCGCAAGCGATGACGGGGATTTCGATTTGCTGGAAACTCTGGCGGTCCAGGACGACTCCCCCGCCACTGAAAGCGCTGCCGATTCGGTTTCCCGGGCTCAGATCCTGCTGGCCATCGAGGCGCAGGTGAGCCAGCTTCCGACGCGTCAACGGGAAGCCTTTCTGCTGCGTTACTGGGAAGAACTCGATGTTGCCGAGACCGCCGCCGTGATGGGGTGCTCGGAAGGAAGCGTGAAGACCCATTGCTCGCGTGCCGTGCATGCTCTGGCCAACGCCCTCAAGTCGAAGGGAATCGAACTATGAACAGCCGCCAAATGACAGCACCGCAGACAGCACCGCACTCCGCCGCCGAACTGGATGCCCTCCAGACCCGCTTCGCACTTCGCCTGTCCGCCCGCCTGACCGAGCAATCGCAGGCCGTTTCCCCCGACATTTCCGAACGCTTGCGCTTCGCGCGCGAGCAGGCGCTCGAACGTGCCCGCACGAAGCTGGCAGCCGAAACCGCCGGCTCGACCTCCCGCTCCGGCGCGTCGCTCGCATTGCTGGGCGGCTGGGGCGTCAAGATCGCTTCGGTGCTGCCGCTGGTCGTGCTGGCCGCCGGCCTGATCCTGATCCAGCGCTGGCACAGCAGCTCGCAGATTTCAGCTGCCGCTGAAATCGACGCCAGCCTGCTGTCCGACGACGTGCCGCCGGACGCCTACAGCGATCCCGGCTTCGTGGAATTCCTCAAGACCCCCCGCGACTGAACGAGGCGCTCGTGATTCGACGCCTCGACAAGGACCCCGCCGCAACCGCGCTGCGCCGCCGCTTCGTGCCGCTGCTGGCCGGCGCATTGCTGGCCTGCGCAGGCCTGGCGTGGTCGCAGCAAGCGCCGCCGGCAGCGGGGACGGGTCCCGCCTGGTCGTCGCTGACTCCGGCGCAACAGCATGCATTGACGCCGCTGCAGCGCGACTGGAACAGCATCGATGCACCGCGCCGCCGCAAGTGGATCGAGATCTCGGAGCGTTTCGGCAGCTTGCCGCCGGCCGAGCAGGCCCGCGTGCAGTCGCGCATGGCCGAATGGGCGAAGCTGACCCCGAAAGAGCGCGCCGAGGCCCGGCTGAACTTCAAGGAAGCGCAGCAGGTCGCGCCGCAGGACCGCAAGTCGCAGTGGGAAGCCTACAAGGCCCTGCCGCCCGACCAGCGCAAGCAGCTGGCCGACCGCGCCGGCAACAAGGCGCCCGCCGCCAAGGCAGGCCGGGAGCCCGACGGCGACGCGTCGGAAGCCAAGTCGAGCATCGTTCCGAACACCGCCTATGCGGCCCGCCCGAAGGCGGTTGCACCGACGGTCGCACAAGCGCAGCCGGGAGCGACCACCAACCTGATCTCCAAGCGCCCTACCCCGCCGGCGCACCAGCAGACCGGCCTGCCGAAGATCGCGACGGCGCCCGGCCTCGTCGACAGCGCGACGCTGCTGCCCAAGCGCGGACCGCAGGCCGCCGCGACCCGCTCGGTGGCAGCCTCGGCCCCGCCTTCCGGCAAGCCGCACCGATGAATTCGACGCCGGCGCTGGCCGCCGCGCCGTTGCGCGCGCCCAGCCTGAAGCGCCGCATGGCCAGCTTCGTCTACGAGGCGCTGATCCTGTTCGGCATCGGCCTGATCCCCGGCGCGATCGGCGCGCTCTTCGTCGCCATCACCGGCCATGAGCACGGCGTGGAGTTGCGCTATATCGCCTTCATCATCTACGGCCTGTATTTCACCTGGTTCTGGTCGCGCCGCGGCCAGACGCTGCCGATGCAGACCTGGCGCATCCGCGTCGTCGTCGCCGACGGGCGGCCGCTGACGCAGTGGCATGCGCTGGCTCGCTACTTCGCCAGCTGGGTCTGGATCGCGCCCGCCTGGGCGCTCGCGCGGCTGAACGGCTGGGCCGGCAAGGAGATGTTCGCCGCGATCGGCGTCGGCATCGTCGCGTACGCATTGCTCGCGCTGCTGCATCCGCAGCGCCAGTTCTGGCATGACGCGCTGTGCGGCACCCGCCTCGTCGATGCCCCTTCGCCCGAGGCTCCTCCCGCCCGGCCGGCCTGAGCGCGCGTCGGGCCGTCATCGGCTCAGGGCACAATCGCGGCCCATGACGAATCCCTACAAAGGACGCACCGGTCTGGAACGCGTGATCCGCGCCACCGGCTACTCCATCGAAGGCCTGAAAACGGCCTACCACGGCGAGAGCGCCTTCCGCCAGGAAACCTGGCTCGCCGTCTTGCTGTTGCCCGCCGCGCTGTGGCTCGGCCGCACCTGGATCGAGACCGCGTTGCTGGCCGGATCGGTCCTGCTGGTGCTGATCGTCGAGCTGCTGAATTCCGGCATCGAGGCGGTGGTCGACCGGGTCTCGTTCGAACTGCACGACCTCTCCAAACGCGCCAAGGACCTGGCCAGCGCCGCGGTGTTCCTGTCGCTGATGCTGTGCGGCGGCATCTGGCTCGCGGCGCTGTGGCACCGCTTCACGCCATGACGGCGGCGCCCTTCTCCGTCTGCGTCTACTGCGGATCGCGCGCGGGCGAAGACCCCGCCTACGAAGCCGCCGCGCGCCAGGTCGGCACGCTGATCGGCCGCAACGGCTGGCGGCTGGTCTACGGCGGCGGCCGGGCCGGGCTGATGGGCGTGGTGGCCGATGCCACGCTGGCGGCCGGCGGCACGGCGGTCGGCGTGATCCCGCATGCGCTGATGTCGCGCGAGCTCGGCCACCCCGGCCTGACCGAACTGCACGTGGTCGACACGATGCATGAACGCAAGAAGATGATGGCCGAGCGCGCCGGCGCGTTCCTCGCGCTGCCGGGCGGCATCGGCACCTTCGAGGAGCTGTTCGAGGTCTGGACCTGGCGCCAGCTGGGCTACCACGATCAGCCGATCGGCCTGCTCAATGTCGCGGGCTACTACGACGAGTTGCTGGCCTTCCTGGGCAAGACGGTGGAGCGCGGCTTCCTGTCGACGGCGCAGATGGACCTGCTCCAGGTATCGGACGATGCACCAGCGCTGCTGGCCCGCCTGGCCGCGCTGGCCGGTGGTGCACACCAGCCGGACGACTACAGCGCGATCTGACGCCGCCATGAAGAAGGCCCGCACGCGGCGGGCCCTGTCTTGGTGCAGCGGCTGCTCAGACGGCCGCTTCGTCCGTCTCGCCGGTGCGGATGCGCACGACTTGCTCGACCGCCGTCACGAAGATCTTGCCGTCGCCGATCTTGCCGGTCTTCGCGGCCTTGACGATGGCGTCGATGCAGCGGTCGACATCGCCATCCTTGACCACGACCTCGACCTTCACCTTCGGCAGGAAGTCGACGACGTACTCGGCGCCGCGGTACAGCTCGGTGTGCCCCTTCTGGCGGCCGAACCCCTTGACCTCGGTCACCGTCAGGCCGGTCACGCCGACATCGGCCAAGGCTTCGCGGACTTCCTCGAGCTTGAACGGCTTCACGATCGCGGTGATCTGTTTCATGGCGGTCTCCGGAGGGATGGGATCGACGTAGTTTAAGCGCGGAACCTCGATGTGATGGGGTATCGCCAATCGCGCCCGAACGCGCGGTGCGTGATGCGGATGCCCACCGGCGACTGGCGGCGCTTGTATTCGTTGATCTTGATGAGCCGCGTGACCCGCTCGACGTCGGCAGGGTCGAAACCGGCCGCGACGATCTGCTCGATGCCCTGGTCGTCTTCCATGTAGCGCTGAAGGATCGCGTCGAGCACCTCGTAGGGCGGCAGGCTGTCCTGATCCTTCTGGTCGGGGCGCAGCTCGGCCGACGGCGGCCGCGTGATGATGCGCTGGGGAATCACCTCGCGCCCTTGCGCGTTCTTCCAGTTCGCGAGCCGGTAGACCAGCGTCTTCGCGACGTCCTTGATCACCGCGAAACCCCCGGCCATGTCGCCGTACAGCGTGCAGTAGCCGGTCGCCATCTCGCTCTTGTTGCCGGTGGTCAGCACGATCGATCCGAACTTGTTCGACAAGGCCATCAGCAGCGTGCCGCGCACGCGCGCCTGGATGTTCTCTTCGGTGGCGTCTTCGGGCCGGCCGGCGAACTCGCTCGCGAGGCTGGCGCGGAACGCCTCGAACATCGGCACGATCGAGATCTCGTCGTAGCGCACCGACAGCCGCTCGGCCATGTCGCGCGCGTCGATCCACGAGATGTCGGCGGTGTACGGCGACGGCATCATCACCGCGCGCACCTTGTCGGCGCCGAGCGCATCGACCGCGACCGCCAGCACCAGCGCCGAATCGATGCCACCGCTCAGCCCGATCAGCACGCCGGGGAAGCCGTTCTTGCCGACGTAGTCGCGCACGCCGGTGACCAGCGCCGCCCACGCCTGCGCGTCGATCTCCGGCACCGGCGCCACCGGGCCCGACGGCTGCCCGGCGGCGTCGAAGTCGACCAGCAGCAGGTCTTCCTCGAACATCGGCGAGCGCGCCGCCACCGCGCCCTGGCGGTCCAGCGCGAACGAGCCGCCGTCGAACACCACCTCGTCCTGGCCGCCGGTGAGGTGCGCATACAGCAGCGGCATGCCGGTGCTGCGCACCCGCGCGGCCATCCACGATTCGCGCTCCTCGAGCTTGCCGAGGTGGAACGGCGAGGCGTTCAGCACGCACAGCACGTCGGCACCGGCCGCCTTCGCCTGCTGCGCCGGTTCGTCGAACCAGGCGTCCTCGCAGATGTTGATGCCGAAGCGCAGCCCGTCGACCTCGAACACCACCGCGTCGAGCCCGGCATCGCGCCCCGACGCGAAGTAGCGGCGCTCGTCGAACACCTGGTAGTTGGGCAGCTCGCGCTTGCAGTAGGTGGCGACGACGCGTCCCCCGGCCAGCACCGAGGCCGCATTGAAGCGCTGCTGCACGGCCATCGACTTCGACCTAACATCGCCGTGCTCACCCCATTGATGCGGATGCCCGACCACCACATGCAGACCTTCGAGCGGCGCCAGCGCCGCCGCGCACTCGGCCAGCGCCTGCGCGCACGCCTGCATGAAGGCCGGTCGCAGCAGCAGGTCTTCGGGCGGATAGCCGCACAGGCTGAGCTCGGGCGTCAGCACCACGCGGGCCCCCT
Source organism: Rhizobacter sp. Root1238 (assembly GCF_001425825.1). Classification (GTDB taxonomy): domain Bacteria; phylum Pseudomonadota; class Gammaproteobacteria; order Burkholderiales; family Burkholderiaceae_C; genus Rhizobacter. Next base: position 126,575 of record NZ_LMDM01000004.1, on the reverse strand, counting down.
GCTCGTGCGCACGGCGTGCGCTGTCGATGATCTTGCGCACGTTGCCGGCCAGGTCGCCGACCGTGGCGTTGATCTGCGCCAGCGCGACGCGAACCCTCGTGTTTGATGCCATAGACCCGCGATATGCCTGCGAAAAAGAGCTCGAAAGATTATGTCATCCGGGTCGCCGGCGACCCCGGCGAGATCGACGCCGCGCAGTGGAACGCGCTGCTCGATGCGCAGCCCTCGGCGGCGCCGTTCATGCGGCACGAGTACCTCGCGGCACTGCATGCGTCGGCGAGCGCGGTGGCCGAGACCGGCTGGATGCCGCAGTTCCTGCTGATCGAGGCCGACGAAGGGGAACAGCGCACGCTGGCGGCCGCCTGCCCGCTGTACCTGAAGGACCATTCGTACGGCGAGTACGTCTTCGACTGGGCCTGGGCCGACGCCTACCAGCGCCACGGCCTGCGCTACTACCCGAAACTGCTCAGCGCGGTGCCGTTCACGCCGGTCCCCGGCCCGCGGCTGATGGCGCGCGACGACGGCTCGCGGCGCGCGCTGCTGTCCGCGATGATGCGCATCGCGCACGACGCGACGCTGTCGTCGGCCCACGTGCTGTTCCTCGACGAACTCGACCAGCAGGCAGCGCGCGACACCGGCTGGATGATGCGCAGCACCGTGCAGTTCCACTGGGTCAACCGCGAACCGCAGCCGTACGCCGATTTCACCGATTTCCTCGCGAGCCTGCAGCGCGACAAGCGCAAGAAGATCCAGCAGGAGCGCCGCTACGTCGCCGAGGCCGGCGTCAGCTTCACGACCCATGCGGGCCGCGAAATCGACGAAGCGATGTGGGACTTCTTCTACCGCTGCTATGTCCGCACCTACCGCGCCCACCACTCGACGCCCTACCTGACGCGCGATTTCTTCGCCCGCATGGCCCGCACGATGCCCGAGAACTGGGTGCTGTTCGTCGCGTGGAAAGACGGCGAGCGCATCGCGGTGTCGCTGATCGGCGTCGATGCCGCGCGCGGCGTGGCCTATGGCCGCTACTGGGGCGCGACCGAGCACATCTCCTGCCTGCACTTCGAGGCCTGCTACTACCAGCCGCTCGCGTGGTGCATCGCGCACGGCTTCCGCCGCTTCGAAGGCGGTGCGCAGGGCGAGCACAAGATGGCGCGGGGCCTGCTGCCGGTCCAGACCTGGTCGGCCCACTGGCTGGCGCACCCGCAGTTCGCCGAGGCGGTCGGCGACTTCCTCGAGCGCGAAGGCTCGGCGGTCGAGGGCTACATCGACGAACTGAACGAGCGCCTGCCGTTCAAGCAGGCGCCCACCGCGCCAGCCGGCGGCGCGGCCGACTGATCAGGGCTTGAAGTCGCCCGCGAAGCCGCTGACGAAGGCGTCCGGCTTCACGTAGGTGCGCAGCGCGGCGTTCACCTGCTCCAGCGTCAGCTTCGACAACGCGTCGTCGACGCGAGCCGACACGGCGAAGGTGCGGCCGAGTTCCTCGTTGCTGGCCAGCGCGCCGCCCAGGTTGCCGTCCTGCGCCCGCGACAGGCGGCGGAAGGCCAGCAGCCCGCGCTGGCCTTCGGCCAGTTCCCGCGCGGTGAAGCCGTCCTTCAGCGCACGCGCCACCTCCTCCTTGAAGGCAGCCTCCACCTTCGGCTGGTTCTGCGGCGCGAAGATCGCGCTCGCCTGCCATTCGGAATGCGGCTCCTGGTTGTTCCAGCTGATGCGGCTGCGCACGTCGTACGACAGGCCGTCGGCCTCGCGGATGCGCTTCCACAGGCGCGAGTTGCCGCCCGAGCCAAGCAGGTAGTTGGCCATCATCAGCGCCGGGTAGTCGGCGTCGCTGTCCTGCAGCGGCACGCCCAGGCGCACCAGCATCGTCGCGTTCTGCTTGTCCGGCGTCGGCAACACGACGCGCTGGGGCGGGACCGGCACCAGCGGTTCGGCGACACGCGCATACGGTTCGCTGTTCTGCCAGTCGCCGAACGCGGCCTGCAGCGCCGCCTTGACGGCCGGCACGTCCATGTCGCCGGCGGCGCCGAACTCGCCGTGTGCCGCGCTGTAGAAGCGCCGGTGGAAGGCCTGCAGCTGCTCGCGCTTCAGGCCGCCGACGTCCGCCACCATCTCGTCGAAGCTGCGCACGTAGCGCACGTCGCCGCGCGGGTACGGGTTGCCGATGCGGGCGAGCGCGTTGTCGAGCACGCTCTCGGGCTCCTTGCGCTGCTGCTCGATGGCCGCGAGCGTCTGGCGCTTCAGCTCGTCGAGCGCATCGGCCGGCAGGCTGGCGTTGCGCAGCAGGTCGGCGACCAGCGCGATCGCCTGCGGCAGCGTCTCGCGGCGCGACAGCAGGCCGACGCTGACGCGCCCCGGCCCGCCGCTGACGGCCATCTCGGTCTTCAGCGCGTCGAGCCGGTCCTGCACCTGCTGGCGGGTCAGCGTCGCGGTGCCCTTGTCGAGCAGCGCGGCCGTCATGTCGGGCACGTCGTTCAGGCCGGACAGGCTCTTGTCGGTGCCGAAGTGCAGCGTCAGCGTCGCATGCACGGTGCCGCCGCGCGAGGCCTTGGGCAGCAACGCCGCCTTGATGCCGCCGACCTGGAAGCGCTGCGTGCGCTGGTCGATGTTGGCCGGCGAGCTGTCGAAGGCTTCGGCGGTGGCCAGGGCCTGCTGCGGCTTGAAGCTCTTGATCTCGGAAGCGACGTCGACCTTGGCCGGCGCCGGTGCGCGCTGCGGCTTGTCGGTCGGCAGGTAGGTGCCCAGCGTGCGGTTCGACGCGATGAAGCGCTGGTCGGCCACGCGCTGCAGGTCGGCGAGCTTCAGGTCGCGCACGCGGTCGCGCAGCAGGAAGAACAGGCGCCAGTCGCCCTGGGCCACCGATTCGCTGAGCGACACGCCCACCGTCTCGGGGTTCGTGAACGCCTGTTCCCAGGCCTTCAGCCACTTGCCCTGGGCGCGCTTGAATTCCTCGTCGGTGATCGGCTCGGCAGCGGTCGACTCGATGGTCGCCAGCAGCGCGTCGCGCGCCGGCTCGACCGCCTGGCCCGGTGCCAGCTGCGCGCCGAACAACGTGAAGCCCGGCTCGGCCAGCGCCTGCGCGAAACCGAAGGTGCTGGCGGCCAGCTGCTTCTCGGTCAGGCGCTTGTGCAGGCGGCCCGACGGCGTGTCGCCCATCACCAGGTCGAGCACCTCGATGGCGGGATAGTCCGGGTGCGCCGCCGGCGGCACATGGTAGGCCGCGAAGATCTGCGGCGTGCCACCGGAGCGCCGCAGCGTCACGCTGCGTTCGCCGTCCTGCGCCGGGTCCAGCGTGTACTGCACCGGCAGCTTGCGCGTGGGCTTGCGGATCTTGCCGAACGCGTCGCCGACCCAGCGCAGCACCTTGGCCGGCTCGAACTTGCCCGAGACGATCAGCGTCGCGTTGTCGGGCTGGTAGTACTGGCGGTAGAAGGCCTGCAGGCGCGGGATGTCGACGTTCTCGACGTCGGCCCGAGCGCCGATGGTGTCCTTGCCGTAGTTGTGCCACTCGTACATCGTCGCGACGGTCTTCTGCAACAGGATGCGGTCGGGGCTGTTCTCGCCCATCTCCATCTCGTTGCGCACCACCGTCATCTCGGTGTCGAGGTCGCGCCGCGCGATGAAGCTGTTGACCATCGCATCGGCCTGCCATTCCAGGTACCAGCGCAGGTTGTCGTCGTTGGCCGAGAAGCTCGCGAAGTAGTTGGTGCGGTCGAACCAGGTGCTGCCGTTCGCGGCCAGCCCGCGCTTGGTGAACTCGGACCACACGGTACGGTGCTTCGGCGTGCCCTTGAACAGCAGGTGTTCCAGCAGGTGGGCCATGCCGGTCTCGCCGTAGTTCTCCATCCGCGAGCCGACGTGGTAGGTCATGTTGACCGTGGTGGTCGGCTTCGAATCGTCGGGGATCAGCAGCAGCTGCAGGCCGTTGGGCAGGCGGTACTCTGCGATGCCTTCGACGACCTGGACCTTCGAGATGCCGGCCGGCAGGGCCTGCGCGGAAGCGGGCTGCACCAGCAGGACGCCGGCGACGACGAGAACGGCAGGCAGGAAACGATTCAGCATGGGCGGCTCATGGAAGCGAAGGGCGCAGTGTAGAGCGCCCTCCTCCGCGGAGGTTCCGCAAGGCCACGACCATGCAAAAGGGGAGCACGCGGCTCCCCTGGTCGTCGTGTCCGTTCGTGACGGCGTGTGGCTCAGGCCTTCGCGGCGGCAGCCTTCTGGTACGCGACCAGGCCGTTGCTGATCTCGGCCTTGGCCGACTCCGGGCCTTCCCAGCCGGTCACCTTGACCCACTTGCCGGCCTCGAGGTCCTTGTAGTGCTCGAAGAAGTGTTGGATCGCCTTCAGGCGCATCTGGTTGATGTCTTCGGGCTTCTGCCAGTGGGTGTAGATCGGCAGCACCTTGTCGATCGGCACCGCGAGCAGCTTGCTGTCGCCGCCGGCCTCGTCTTCCATCTTCAGCACGCCGATCGGGCGGCAGGTGACCACCACGCCAGGCGACAGCGGGAACGGGGTGATGACCAGCACGTCGACCGGGTCGCCGTCGTCGGACAGCGTCTGCGGCACGTAGCCGTAGTTGCAGGGGTAGTGCATCGCGGTCGTCATGAAGCGGTCGACGAACAGCGCGCCGCTTTCCTTGTCGACCTCGTACTTGATCGGGTCGGCGTTCATCGGGATCTCGATGATCACGTTGAACTGCTCGGGCGCCTTGGCGCCGGGGGGGACTTTGTGCAGGCTCATGAGGTTCTCTTGATGAAGACAGGGATCGCGAGGGATAACCCGGATTTTAGCCGCGCGCCCTGCCCCCGCCTTTCATGCGGCTGACGGCGCAGTCCGCTGGAAAACACCATGACGGGTTTCGTTGCCTTCAAGGCGGGTCATCCCGTAGCATGCGCCGCAGACCCGTCAGGGCTCGCTTGAGTACCTTCGTGCTGCGCACTCCGGTGTTCGCCCTTGGCGGCCCGGCGGGCTCACGCGGCCCTGTGCAGTCGGGCACGACTCTCGATTCCGATCATCAACGAACGAACGAGGAAGGAGACCTGATGTCCACGAACTTGGCGCTGTACTTTGCGCTGGCCTGCGGGATCGCCGCAGTGGTGTATGGCTTCGTGCAACGAAGCTGGATCCTGAGCCGCGACGCGGGCAACCCCCGCATGCAGGAGATCGCGGCGGCGATCCAGCAAGGCGCTGCCGCCTACCTCGCCCGCCAATACAAGACCATCGCCATCGTGGGCGTGGTGCTCGCGATCCTGATCGCGATCTTCCTTCCGATCACCACCGCGATCGGCTTCGTGCTCGGCGCGGTGCTGTCGGGCGCCTGCGGCTTCATCGGCATGAACGTGTCGGTGAAGGCCAACGTGCGCACCGCGCAGGCTGCCACGCAGGGCATGGCACCGGCGCTCGACGTCGCCTTCAAGGGCGGCGCGATCACCGGCATGCTGGTGGTGGGCCTGGGCCTGCTGGGCGTCACGATCTTCTTCCTGTTCATCACCGGGAACGGCACGGCCGCGCCCGACAACCTGTCGGCGGTGCTGAAGCCGCTGCTCGGCTTCGCGTTCGGCGCGTCGCTGATCTCGATCTTCGCGCGGCTGGGCGGCGGCATCTTCACGAAGGGCGCCGACGTCGGCGCCGACCTGGTCGGCAAGGTCGAGGCCGGCATCCCCGAAGACGACCCGCGCAACCCGGCGGTGATCGCGGACAACGTGGGCGACAACGTCGGCGACTGCGCCGGCATGGCCGCCGACCTGTTCGAGACCTATGCCGTCACGCTGATCGCGACGATGGCGCTCGGCGCGCTGATGGTCGCGCAGGCCCCGATGCAGGCGGTGATCTACCCGCTGGTGCTCGGCGGCTTCTCGATCATCGCGTCGATCATCGGCTGCAGCGTCGTGAAGGCGACGCCCGGCATGAAGAACGTGATGCCGGCGCTGTACAAGGGCCTGATCGTCGCCGGCCTGATCTCGCTGGTCGGCTTCTTCTTCATCACGAAGTACGCGATGCCCGACGACGCGCTCGGCGCGGGCACGCAGATGCGGCTGTTCGGCGCCTGCGTCGTCGGCCTGGTGCTGACGGCCGCGATGGTGTGGATCACCGAGTACTACACCGGCACCGACTACAAGCCGGTGCAGCACGTCGCGCAGGCGTCGACCACCGGGCATGGCACCAACATCATCGCGGGGCTCGGCGTGTCGATGCGCTCGACGGCCTGGCCGGTGGTCTTCGTCTGCATCGCGATCCTGGTGTCGTATGCGCTGGCGGGGCTGTACGGCATCGCGATCGCCGCCACCTCGATGCTCAGCATGGCCGGCATCGTCGTCGCGCTCGACGCCTACGGGCCGATCACCGACAACGCCGGCGGCATCGCCGAGATGGCCGGGCTGCCCGACAGCGTGCGCGACATCACCGACCCGCTCGATGCCGTCGGCAACACGACCAAGGCGGTCACGAAGGGCTATGCGATCGGCTCGGCCGGCCTCGCGGCGCTGGTGCTGTTCGCCGACTACACGCATGCGCTGACGGCACGCGGCATGACGGTCAGCTTTGACCTGTCGGAGCCGCGCGTGATCGTCGGGCTGTTCATCGGCGGGCTGATCCCGTACCTGTTCGGCGCGATGGCGATGGAGGCGGTGGGCCGGGCCGCCGGCGCGGTCGTCGAGGAGGTGCGCCGCCAGTTCCGCGACATCAAGGGCATCATGGACGGCAGCGGCAAGCCCGAGTACGGCCGCGCGGTCGACATGCTGACCACCGCGGCGATCAAGGAAATGATCATCCCCAGCCTGCTGCCGGTGATCGTGCCGATCGCGGTCGGCATGCTGCTCGGCCCGGCCGCGCTCGGCGGGCTGCTGATGGGCACCATCGTCACCGGCCTGTTCGTCGCGATCTCGATGTGCACCGGCGGCGGCGCGTGGGACAACGCGAAGAAGTACATCGAGGACGGCCACCACGGCGGCAAGGGTTCCGATGCGCACAAGGCGGCCGTCACCGGCGACACCGTCGGCGACCCGTACAAGGACACGGCCGGCCCGGCGGTGAACCCGCTGATCAAGATCATCAACATCGTCGCGCTGCTGATCGTGCCCTTGCTGCCAGCCAGCATGGCCGCGAGCACCGCCGACGCGATGCAGCAGCACGGGGCACCGACCACGATGGCGGCGAGCGCGCCGGCGCCGGAGGCGACCGCCTCGGGTGCGGCGCTGATCGTGGCACCGGCGGCATCGGCGGCCAGCCAGTAGCGTCACGCGACGGTCATGTGCCCGAAAGCCGGCAGCAGGTTGCCGGCTTTTTCGATGCCCCACCCAGTCACGGGGTGCGGGCCGCTTCATCCCTACTGTGAAGGATTTTGCGCGGGGAGCCGGCGCCTAAACTGAAGGCTCGCACTCAGTGATCTGGCACCTGCGTCGCGCACTGGATGGCCTCGGGGGGCATCCGTGGCGCACGCGCAATCCGTACCGCCACCGCCATGGCAGCACTTTGGCACGCTGAGCGCTTCGCCCGTCACGCGACGACAACGAACGCACCCGTGCCCGTGCCATGCTGAGTCCTGCTCCATCCAAGCTCATCGGCCGATCGCCGCCCTTCCTGCACGCGCTGGCGTTGATGGAACGCATGGCGCACTGCGAGGCGCCGGTGTTGATCCAGGGCGAAACCGGGACCGGGAAGGAACTCGCCGCACGGGCCATCCACTACCACTCGGCGCGACGCGAAGGCCCGTTCGTGCCGTTGAACTGCGGTGCCGTGCCCGAGGCGCTGATCGAGAGCGAGCTGTTCGGTTGCGAGCGCGGTGCCTTCACCGATGCCAGGCAGGCGCGCAGCGGGCTGGTGGCCGCGGCCGTGGGCGGCACGCTTTTCCTCGACGAGCTGGATTCGCTGCCGCTGCGCGCGCAGGTTTCGCTGCTGCGCTTCTTGCAGGACTACCGCTACCGGCCGGTGGGGGGCACGCGCGAGTGCACGGGCGACGTGCGCATCATCGCGGCGGCCAGCCCGCGGCTGAACGAGATGCTGAACACCGGCGCCTTCCGCGACGACCTGGCCTTCCGGCTCAACGTGCTGCTGCTGGAGATGCCGCCGCTGCGCGAGCGTGCCGGAGACGCCCGCATCCTGGCCGACCATTTCATCGCGCGTCACGCGCGCCAGCACGACCGGCCGCTGCGCCGGCTGCATGCGCAAAGCCTTCGCTGGCTGGAAGCGTATCCCTGGCCCGGCAACGTGCGCGAGCTCGACAACCGGGTGCAGCGCGCCTTGCTGTTGTCGGACGATGAGGAGCTGCTCCTCGATCCGGGTGCGATGCCTGCGGCGCGGCCCGCGGCGGCGGATGCGCACGACGACACCGTGCATGCCTTCAACGAAGCGCGCGAGCGCGCGCTGCAGTGCTTCGAGCGCGACTACCTGCAGCGGCTGATGCAGGCGACCGACGGCAACGTCACGCACGCGGCGCGGCTGGCGGGCAAGGAACGGCGCTCGCTCGGCAAGCTGCTCAAGAAGCACGGCATCAAGGACGACCCGCTCGTCGCGCCGCTGCATCCTTCGTCCGGCGCCTGACCCGGGCCGGTCCACGCCGGCCCCACCAGCGGGTCAGCCCCGCCGCAGTGGGTCGCCACAGACGGGTCGGCGCCGCCCCACCCGCCCGCCACCCAGCCAGAAACAGCAGACGAATCAATCACTTGCGATCAGGCGAGCGATGGCACGCCTCTCGCAATGAAGTGCAGGAACTCTGTTGGAGATGTCTTGTTCGACGAGGCGGGGCCGAGGACACGGCGCGCAATGCAGGCCATCGAGGCCTGGCTGGCACGCCACCCATCCGCCGCCGACACCGAACAAGGCATCCACGAATGGTGGTTGCCCGACATGGGCGTGCACGTGCCCCGGCCCGACCTGCGACTCGCGCTCGATGCGCTGGTGCAGCAAGGCCGGCTGCAACGCGACACGCTGCCGGACGGAAGCGCGGTCTACCGTGCCCCCGCCGCGTCGAGCACCCCCTGACCGGCAGCCCCGACAACGCCTCGACGGAGACAGCCCCCGCGGCAATGCGAAAGCAGCATGGCGAACATCCAGGCCATCCACTCGGTGGGTCATTCGATCGTGACCTACCTGCGCAACACCTATCCCGCCACGGTCGGTGCCCTGCCCATGCCCGGCTGCGGCTTCGCGCTGCTGTCCTCCGGCGAACTCGAAGCGCCGCCGGACGACACGGTGCGTCTCACGCTCTACCTCTACCGCGTGACCGTCAACGAACACCAGCGCCAGCAACGCCCCGACCGCATGTCGCCCGACCAGCTGGCGCCGCTCGGCCTCGACCTGCACTTCCTGCTCACCGCCTGGGCCGGCACCGCCCAGGACGAGTTGCTGCCGCTCGCCTGGGCGATGCGCCAGCTCTACCAGCACCCGCTGCTCGATGCATCGTCCCTGTCGCCCGAAGCCGGATGGGGCCCGGAAGAAGTCATCCAGATCATCCCGTCCGAGCTGTCCACCGAAGACATGATGCGCATCTGGGATGCCTTCGAGCCGGCCTACCGCCTGTCGGTCTCGTACGTCGTGCGGCTGGTGCGGCTGGATCCCGACAGCTTCGCCGACGCAGCCCCGGTGGTCGCCAGCCGCTTCGGCTACGGCCCGGCCTCGCCGGCAGGGATGCGGTGATGGTCACGCTGCTGATGCGCGAGATCGAACGCGTCGAACGCCGCGTGCTCGGCGCCGTCAGCTTCGTCGACGCCAGCACCCGCGTGCGCGTCGACGGCCTGCTCGATGCCCGCATGGACGGCGCCCGCCTGCAGCGCAACCGCAGCGGCCTCTACGTCATCGTGCAGGCCGACGCCGCCGCACTGGCCGCGCATGCCGACGCGTTCGAAGCGGCTCCCGCCCTCCCCGCGGCCGGCAGCGTCACCCTCACGCTGCGCGTCGACGACCCGTCCGGCCGCTACCTGGCGCGCAGCTTCTCGGTCGCCCTGCCGCGCGACCCGCTGCCCGCCAACGCAGCGCAGCCCGATTCGCTGTTCCGCGCCATCGAGGTCCCGCTGTACCCCGCCGCGGCCGCGGCCGTCGGCGCCAACTGGTCGGTGCTGCGCATCGCGGTGCGCGAGGGCATCAGCGGCGATGCGCTCGGCGGCACGCTGCTGATCGTCACGTCGGGCGGCAACACGCTGGCGCGCGGCCTGAGCGACTGGCGCGGCGAAGCGCTGGTCGCCGTGCCCGGCGTGCCGGTGACCACCTGGTCCGACGCCCCCGGCGCCGTGGTCGTCAGCGAGATCAATGCGCAGGTCGAGGCCGTCTTTCCCGGCAGCGGCGGCACGCGCACCAGTGCTGCGCAACTGCGGGCCGGTCGCGCGCCGAGCCCGCTGCCCCGGATCGATCCCGAGGCCGTCGAGGCCCAGCGCGCCGCGCTGCCGCGCAGCGTGCAGGCGCTGGCGCTGGCGGCGGGCCGCTCCCAATCCCTTTCCCTTGTGCTGGCACTGCCATGAAGGCCGCACGCCAGTTTTGTCAGACGTTCCCCTTCATGCAAAGGAGATAGGCCATGCCTGAATACCTGGCACCCGGCGTATACGTTGAGGAAACCAGTTTCCGCGCCAAGTCGATCGAGGGCGTGGGCACCAGCACCACCGCCTTCGTCGGCCCGACCCGCCGCGGCCCGATCGGCGGCACGCCCGAGCTGGTGACCAGCCTGCCCGATTTCGAGCGCATCTACGGCAGCCTGCAGAACCTCGCACTCAGCGACGTCGCGGCCGCCGAGTTGCGGCTCAACTTCGTCGCCCATGCGGCGCGCGCCTACTTCGACAACGGCGGCTCGCGGCTCTACGTGGTGCGCACCTCCAACGGCGCCGCCTCCGCCTCCGGCCGGCTGCGCGACGGCGCAGGCACTGCCGCCGAAGACGTCTTCGTGCGCGCCCGCATCGCCGGCCTGGCCGGCAACGGCACGCTGCGCCTGCGCGAGAGCGGCCGTTCGGCCACCGTGCTGTCACTGGGCACCGCGCCCGACGGCAGCATGTTGCGCATCGTGGTCGGCGGCGCCACCACGCTCTACCTGAAGACGGCCGGCATCTGGGCCGACAGCGCCGCCGCCCCGCTCTCGCTGGTCGACGGTGGCAACCCGCTGCCGCCCGGGGCCACGCCCGGCGGCGCCGGCGCGGTCGCCGAGCTGCTCTCGCTGTCGGTCGAGTTCGCCGATGCCGACGGCTATGTCCAGGGATGGGACGAGCTCGGCTACGGCAGCGCCCACCCGCGCTATGTCGGCGCGCTGCTGTCGCTGAACCCGCCGGCGCGCAACGATGCACTGAACAACATCGTCTGGTTCGACGTCGGCACCGCCGTCAGCGCCTTCGAACTGCAGGCTGCCGCGATGGCGCTGCCCGCCCTGGCCGGCAGCGGCGACCCGCGCCCCGCGCTGGCGCTGGCCGGCGGCACCGACGGCGCGGCCCCGATCGCCGGGGCCGAGACCACGGCGGGCACCTACGCTGCCGCGCTGGCCGTGCTGTCCGGCCTGGAAGACGTCTCCATCGTCGCCGCGCCCGGCTCCACCGCCTACGCCGACGGCCCGGCCATCCAGGCCGCGCTGATCGGCCATGCCGAGCGCCGCCGCAGCTACCGCATCGCGGTGCTCGACTCCGCAGCGCGCCAGACGCCGGGCGACGTGCGCGTGGCACGCGGGCGGATCGACTCGAAGTACGCCGCGCTCTACTACCCCTGGGTGATCGTCTCCAACCCGCTGGCCCGCCCGGGCCGCGACGACATCCCGAAGGAGATCGCGCTGCCGCCGTCCGGCTTCGTCTCCGGCATCTATGCGCGCAACGACGTCCAGCGCGGCGTGCACAAGGCGCCGGCCAACGAGGTCGTGACGGGCGCGCTGCGCTTCGAGTCGGACATCAACTTCGCGCAGCAGGAGTTGCTGAACCCGCTCGGCGTCAACTGCCTGCGCTACCTGTCGGGCCGCGGCTACCGGCTGTGGGGTGCGCGCCTGGCGTCCAGCGATCCGGAATGGAAGTACGTCTCCGACCGGCGCTATTTCAACTACCTCGAGGCCTCGATCGACCGCGGCACGCAGTGGGCGGTGTTCGAGCTGAACGGCGAGCGCCTGTGGGCCAACGTGCGGCAGACCATCTCCGACTTCCTCTACAACGAGTGGCGCAACGGTGCGCTGCTGGGCGCCAATGCCGAGGAGGCCTTCTTCGTGCGCTGCGACCGCAGCACCATGACGCAGAACGACCTCGACAACGGCCGCCTGGTCTGCCTGATCGGCGTGGCGCTGATCCGCCCGGCCGAGTTCGTCATCTTCCGCATCGGGCAGAAGACCGCCGACGCGCGGTCCTGACGACGTCCCCCATCCGCACAGGAGCCCCTCACCATGGCCAACAGGACCACGCCCTACGGCGCCTTCAACTTCGTCGTCAACTTCGACGGCGGCGAGATCTTCGGCGGCTTCTCCGACGTGTCGGGGCTGGGCACCGAAGTCACGGTGTCCGAGTACCGCTTCGGCAACGACAAGGAGAACCACGTGCGCAAGGTCGCCGGGGTCCACAAGGTTTCGGACGTCACGCTCAAGCGCGGCATCCTGAACTCCAGGACCTTGTTCGACTGGATCGCCACCGCCCGCACCAAGGGACCCGATGCGCAGAAGAGCGTCACCATCACGCTGCTCGACGAATCGCAGAAGCCGGTGCAGGCCTGGGTGCTGCGCGGCGTGATCCCGATGAAGTACACCGGGCCCACGCTGGCCGGCAAGGGCGGCGGCGACGTCGCGATGGAAGAGGTCGTGCTGTCGGCCGAGGCGCTGGAACTCAGCGTCTGAACGCCACGGTCCGCACCATGAGCCTCGCCTTCGAACCTGCCACACCCGCGCTGCAGCCGCAGGTGCGCCGTGCCGACGTGGCCTGCTTCATCGGCCACGTCGCCCGGCGTGCCGGCCAGCCGCTGCCGGCGACGCTGCGCGACCAGTTGCGCCTGGCCGGCTGGATCGACGGGCCGTGGCAGCGGCCCGCGGCGCAGGTCGAGAGCCTGCTGAACCTGCCGGTGGCGCTGGACAGCTGGCAGCAGTTCGACCAGCTCTACGCGTGGGACCGGCGCGTGCTCTCGCCCGACAGCCCGCAGCGTTGCGCGACCTACCTGGGTGCGGCGGTGCGCAGCTTCTTCGCCCGCGGCGGGCGGCGCGCCATCGTGCTGCGGGTCGGCGACCCGTGGGACTACCTGGAAAGCGCGGCGCAACGGCTGGCCGCCTCGGGCACGCGGCTGGCGCGGCTGCTGCCGGCCATCTCGGCGGCCAACCCGCCGTTCTCGCCGTACGCACCATCGACCTGGCAAGGCATCCAGCACCTCTACGGCCTGCGCGACACCAGCCTGCTGCTGTTGCCGGACCTGGCCGATGCCTGCAGCCACGTGACGCCCGCACTCGAGGCGGCACCCTTCGTCGCGCCGGCGCCGGAGGGTTTCGTCGAATGCAGCACCGACGAGCCGGCGGCGGTCGACACGCGGCTGCAACGGCTGGCGCCGCCGGAGCTCGACCTCGCCGGCTACACGGCATGGATGGGCGCCGTCTCGCAGGCCCGCGCCTTCCTTGCCGCGTGGCAGCGCGAGATCGTCTTCCTCGGTGCCCTGCCCTTGCCGCACCTCGACACGCAAGGCGGCAGCGGCAGCGGCCTGGTGCACGCGCAGGCCGACATGCCGGCGTGGCTGACGCGGCTCGGCGTGTTGCGCACCGACGGCCTGCCCGGCGATCCGCAGGCCGCCAGCGCCTTCGTGCAGCTGGCCTGGCCGTGGCTGCGCACGCAGGCGTCCGGCAGCGACCTGCCGGGCGGGCTGGAGTCGCCCGACGGCGTGCTGGCCGGGCTCGTCGCTTGCGGGGCGACGCGCCGCGGCTGCTTCCGCTCGGTGGCGGGCGACAGCTCGCTGCCGCTGCTGCGCGACCTGGCCTCGGCCGTGCCGCAGCCCGCCTGGGGGCTGGGCGACGACAACCCGGACGTGCAGCTCGCACGCCATGTCTGCCTGTTCGCGCAGGCGCCCGACGGCTGGATGCTGCAGTCCGACGTGACCACGTCGCCGAGCGAGGCCTGGCGCTTCGGCGGCGCGAGCCGGCTGATCGGTGCCATCCGCCGCAGCGTGCGCGCCGACGGCGACGTGCTGGCCTTCGACCTGAACGGCCCGACGCTGTGGGCGCAGCTGCAGCGCCAGGTCGAGGACCTGCTGCTGGGTTTCTGGGACGAGGGCGCCTTCGCCGGGACCAGCGCCGCGGAGGCCTTCGAGGTGCGCTGCGACCGCGGCACGATGAGCCAGGCCGACCTGGACGCCGGGCGATTGATCGTCGAGATCAGCGTGCGGCCTGCGGCTTCGATCGAACGCATCACCGTCGTGCTGAACCTGGGCAACATGGCCGCGGCTTCCGATGCCTTGAGGGAGGCGGCATGAGCATCGAGACCGAAGCCCCGCTGCACGTCTTCCGCTTCGAGCTGTCGTTCAAGCGCGTGGACAGCGGCCAGTCCGGCGCCATCAGGGTGTGCGGCGGCGCGTTCGCCGAATGCAGCGGGCTGGAGGCGACGATGGAGCCCAAGCTGATCAAGTCCGGCGGGGTCAACTACGGCTCGACGCAGCGGCCCGGTGCGGTGAGCTTCGCGACCGTCGTGCTCAAGCGCGGCATGACCAGCACGCGCGACCTCTACACCTGGTTCCAGCTGGTCGGTGCCGGTGGCCATGCCTTCCGGCTCGCGGCCCAGATCGCGGTGCAGAACAGCGCGGGCGCCACCGTCATCACCTGGGGGCTGGACCGCTGCCTGCCCGTCAAGTTCAAGGCCGCCGACCTGAACGCCAAGGGCACCGACGTCGGCATCGAAGAACTCCACCTGGCGCACGAAGGCCTGCGCCTGCTGCTCGCCTGAGGACGACCATGCCCTGGCTTCCCGCTCCCCGCGCCATCGCCGCTGCGACCTTCAAGATCCTCGAAGGCAGCGGTGCCGGCGGCACGCCCTTCAAGCTGCAGTTCAACCCGGCGTCGCTGGAATACAGCATCAGCACCGAGTTCGACGACCGCAACGCGAACAACGGCGCGCGCCAGTTCGTCAAGAAGTCGAGCGCCAAGCTGACGATGACGCTCGTGTTCGACACCACCGACACCGGCAGCAACGTGCGCGAGGTCACCGCCAACATCGCGGGCCTGCTGAAGCCGGCCAAGGACGGCAGCAAGAAGTTCGCGCCCAAGGTCGAATTCGGCTGGGGTGCCTACAGCTTTGCCGGCGTGGTGGAGCAGTTCAAGGAAACGATCGACTTCTTCTCGGCCGACGGCGTGCCGCTGCGCTCGAGCATCAGCCTGACGCTGGCCAGCCAGGAGGTCGAGTTCCAGAGCAGCAAGAGCCCGGCCCCGGCGGTGGACCGCAAGGCCCAGCCGGAGCCGGTGAGCGCGCCGCCGGGCCGCGGTGCCGCCGACGTGGCGAATGCGCTCGGCGACCCCCGGGCGGCGCGTGCGATCGCCAGCGCCAACGGTGCGGCGAGCCTGCGCTTCGGCGCCGGTGCCTCGCTCGACGTCGGCGGAAGCATCAGCCTCGCCGCGGCGGCGGATTTCTCGGTGGGCGCCAGTGCCGGCCTGTCGCTCGGCGCCGGCATCGGCGCGAGCGCGGGGGTGGGCATCGGCGGCGGCATCGGCGGCGGTATCGGTGGTGGCATCGGTGGCGGGCTCAGCGCCGGGATCGGTGGCGCGGTCGGTGGGGGCATCAGCGGCGGGCTGGGCGGCAGCTTCGGTGCCGGCATCGGCGGCAGCGCCGGCCTGTCGCTGACCAGCACCGCCGGGGCGTCCTTCAGCGGCCTGCGCGTCAGCGCCGGCGTCGCGCCCGGCGTCAGCGTGTCCGATGCACGCGCCGCGCTGCTGCCCGCGCCCGGGTTGGCCGGCGCCGCGTCCTTCACGGCCGGCGGCCGGGCCGTCGTGCAAGGCGGCGGCAGCCTGTCGGCCCAGGTCGGTGCCGATGCCGACCTGCATGCCCGCATCAACTTCGGAGCCTGACCCCCATGGCCATCACCTTTGAACACGTCTCGGCCGACATCCAGCGCGACCCCGCGGCCGAGTCCACCCCGGCGCCTGCGGCGCCGGCCGCGCAGCCCGACGACCTGCGCGAGCCGTTGCAGCAGTGGCTGCGGCTGCGCGACGAGCGCCTCGCCCGCCTCTGTGCCGACTGACCCCCGCGCTGCGAACGAACCCGAGCCCGCCATGTCCGAAACCAGCCTCAGCCGATCCGCGATCTTCAGCGCCCGCCCGACGCTGCGCCTGGGCGGGCAGCCCGACGAGCGGCTGGGCACCTTGATGACGGCCTTGCGGATGGAAGAGTCCGAAGGCGGCATGAGCACGCTGGAGCTGCACCTGGTCGGATGGGTCGCCAACGGCGACGGCAAGGCCGAACTCGCCTTCGACGGTAATTCGACGCTGAAGCTCGGCGCCGAGATCGCGGTCTACAGCGGCGACGAGGCCACCCCGCGCGAGATCTTCAAGGGCCTGGTCAGTGCGCTCGAGATGGTCTGCAACTACGGCTCGCCGCCGGAACTCGTGGTGCTGGCCGAGGACGGATTGACCGCCGCGCGGCGCGGCCGGCGCAGCAAGGTCTACGCCGACATGTCGCCGGCCGACGTGGTGAAGGCCGTCGCCGACGGGCTGGGCCTGACGGCCGGCGTCAGCGGCCTCGCGGCGCCGGTGTCCACCTGGGCGCAGTTGAACGAGACCGACCTCGGCTTCCTGCGCCGGCTGCTGGCGCGCTTCGATGCCGACCTGCAGGTGGTGGGCCGGCAGCTGCAGGTGGCGCCGCGGCAGGATGCCAGCCGCGGCAGCATCGACCTGACGCTCTACAGCCAGCTGGCCCGCGTGCGCGTCTGCGCCGACCTGGCGCACCAGGCCACCGCCGTCAGCATCGCCGGCTGGAACGCCCGCGAAGGCTCGGCCGTCCAGGGCGAGGCCTCGAGCCTGGCCAACGCCGGCCCGGGCCGCGGCAAGAGCGGCCTGGCCTGGGCGAAGGACGTCTTCGGCGCGCGGCCCGAGCACCTGTCGACACCGGCCGTGGCCAGCGCTGCCGAGGCGCGTGCGGTGGCCGAGGCGGCACTGGACCAGCGTGCGCGCCGCTTCGTGCGCGCCGAAGGCCTGGCCGAGGGCAACGCGCAGTTGCGGGTCGGCGCGAGCGTCAGGCTCTCCGGCATCTCGCCGCAGTTCGACAACAGCTTCTACGTGGTGCAGGCCTGCCACCTGTTCGACATGAAGCAGGGCTACCGCACCGAGTTCAGCGCCGAGTGCGCCTGGCTGGCGGGCTGAGCGATGAAGCGCGACATGCCCTTCTCCCCGGCATCGCTGCTGGCCGGCGCCGGCAACGGCCAGCTGGCCACCGTCAGCTCGCTCGACGACCCGCTGCATGCCAACCGGGTGCAGGTCAGGCTGCTGGCCTTCGACGACGTCGCGCAGCAGGATGCGCCGATGTGGGCGCGCGTGGTCGCGCCGTTCGCCGGCGACGACCGCGGCTGCTGCTTCCTGCCCGACGTGGGCGACGAGGTGCTGGTGCTGTTCGTGCAGGGCGATGCACGCTTCCCGCTGGTGGTCGGCGGGCTGTGGAACGGGGCGGCCAAGGCGCCGGCCGCCGTCCAGTCGGGCGGGCGCAACCGCTACAAGCGCATCAAGTCGAAGAACGGCATCGTCGTCACGCTGGACGACCAGGACGGCCAGGAGACCCTGCAGCTCGAAACCCCCGGCGGGCAGAAGCTGACGCTGAAGGACGGGCCCGGCACGGTGACGCTGGAAGACAGCAACGGCAACAGCATCAAGCTCGAAAGCGCCGGCATCACGGTGAACGCCGCCGCCAAGGTGACGGTGCAGGCGGCGAACGTCGAGGTGTCGGCCGGCATGGTGAAGGTGGATGCGGCGCTCTCCACCTTCTCCGGCATCGTCAAGTGCGAGACGCTGATCACCAATGCCGTGATCAGCAGCAGCTACACGCCCGGCGCGGGCAACGTCTGGTGACCCCCATGCATGCGACCCACACCATCCTGATCGGCGCGCCGCGCGACCTGCCCGGCCGCGGTGCCAAGCCTGCGATCCTGCAGCGCAGCGACGAGGACTTCCTGCCCGCGACGCTGGACGACCTGCGCAGCGCCGCCGGCCGGGGACGGCTGCAGGCCCTGGCCGCGAAGGCCCGGGATTCGAAGGGGCAGCTGAAGCTGTTCCAGCCGATCCAGCGCCAGTTCCACATCGCCCTGACCGAGGCCTGGTGCGACACCCCGGGCACGCCGCGCGTCGACCCGGCCCGCGTGGCCGGCGCCGGCATGGTGGTGCGCCGGCTGGACGCGCAGGGGCGGGCCGAGGGCTGGATGCGATCGAAGGGCCGCGTGCGCGGCTGGCTGCCGCTGTCGCGCGTGGGCGGGCCCGACCGCGACCCGGTGGCCGCGCAGCGGCTGCAACTGGGCCTGAGCGGCGTGGCCGACATCGACCGGCAGCTGGCCGGGATCGCGCGGCTGAACGACGACAGCCTGCTCGAGGAGCACGTGATCGCGATGTACCTGGCGCCGCCCGATGTGTGCGGCGATGCGGGCAAGACGCTGTTCTACGGCATCGTGCCGACCATCAGCAGCGAGCTGTCGGAGGCCGACGCGGTGTTCGAAGCGGCGCCTGGGGTGGATTTCGGGCCGCAGTCGGATGCGTTCCGCAAGCACCTGGTGCTGGCCTTGAATGGCGAGGCGATGGCGCTGCCGTTCACCGGCCAGCCGCTGAGTCCGGGCTGGTTCGCGCTCAGCCAGGCGGCCGGTGCGGACGCGACGCTGGCGCGCTTCGTGTTGCTGCTGCGGCAGCTGGGCACCGAGTTCAACCTGTTCGACGGCGGCAGCGAGGTGGCCGCGCTGAAGCAGGCGCTGCATGGCATCGCGTTGCCGCTGGTGCGCCGTGGCAGCGAGGCGCAGCGCCATGTCCAGGCCGATGATTTCCTGGCGCGCGCCCACGCCATCGTGCTGCAGGGTGGCAGCGTGCCGGGCGGCGCGGAGATGCCGTCGACCTGGCCGGCCCTGCCGGCGCCGGTGGCCGCCGCGCTGCGCAGCGCGCTGCATGCCGCGATGGTGGCGCGTTTCGCGGCGATGAAGGGCAAGCAGGGCCGCTTCGACGAGCCGGCGGCGCGCTATGTGTTGCGTGCCTTCGTGCGGCTGAAGGCGGACGGGCCGTGTCCGTCGCGCATCGTCTGGGGCGAGGCCAGCGAGCCTTTCACGATCGCGCCCTGGTACGAGGGCGCCGGTGCGGCTCCGGTGCAGATCCCGTTGCCCGACCCGGGCGACAAGAACCTGATGAACGCCTTGAAGCCGAACGTGGCGTTCGTGGTGCCGCCGTCGCTGCAGAGCCTGCTGGGGGGCGCGACCAAGGACATCCTGGACGGCAAGGGCACGAGCAGCGGGCTGGGGCTGACGTGGATCTGCGGCTTCAACATCCCGATCATCACGATCTGCGCCTTCCTCGTGCTGAACATTTTCCTGACGCTGTTCAACCTGGTGTTCGGCTGGCTGTTCTTCATGAAGATCTGCCTGCCGTTCCCGAAGATTCCGCCCAAGTGAGGTGATGCGATGCAGCCGCTGATCGGATGGCCCTTGCTGCCCTTGCCCGACGAACACGGCAGGCTGCAGTGGCCGGAGCTCGCGACGAGCGCGCGCGATGCGATCCGCATCATCCTCAGCACGCGCCCCGGCGAGCAGCTGATGCGCTCGGAGTTCGGCGGCGGGCTGGACCGCCTGCTGCATTCGCCGAACACCGTGGCCACGCGGCGCGAGATGCGCGACCTGGTGCGCGACTCGCTGGCGCGCTGGGAGGGCCGCATCCTGCTCGACGGCGTCGAGGTCTGGGAGGTCGACGGGCAGCCGAGCCAGGTGCGGGTCGAGATCGGCTACCGGCTCGCGCGCACCGGGGCGCCGTCGGCGATGAACGTCACCGTGGACCTGGAGGCGTGATGCAGGCCTCGCCCACCGAATGTTGGCCCCTGACGATGGATCACTGACATGCCGATACTTCCACCCTCACTCGACGACCGTCGCTTCGACGACCTCGTCGACGACCTGGTCGCCCGCATCCCCGCCCACACGCCGGAGTGGACGAACCCGCGACTGGGCGACCCCGGCCGCACGCTCATCGAGCTGTTCGCCTGGCTCGGCGACGCGCTGCTGTACCGCGCCAACCTGGTCCCCGAACGCCAGCGGCTGGTCTTCCTGAAGCTGCTGGGCATGGGCCTGCAACCGGCCCGCCCGGCGCGCGGCATCGTCTCGCTCGCCTTCGCGCAGGACAGCGAGCGCAGCGCCTGCACGCTCGCGCCGCAAGGCCGCCTCAAGGCCGCCCTGCCGTTCGAGACCCTGTCCGAAACCACCGTGCTGCCGATCAGCGCCGAGGCCTACCTGAAGCGCCCGCTGTCCGCCGCCGAATCCGCGCGCCGCAGCGACATGCTGCAGGGCCTGGCCCGCATCCACCGCATCAGCGGCGCCCTCAAGGCCTACGAGACCACGCCGGTGTTCGCCGGTGGCCGCGCCCAGCCCGCCGGCATCGACGTGTTCGGCAGCAGCGCCGACCGCGCGCTGTGGATCGCCCTGCTCGCCCCGCGCGCCGAAACCCCCGCCGACCAACCCGCCACGAACAGCGCCGTCAAGGCGGCCCTCGGCGGACAGGATGTCGGCCTGCCCGCCCTGCTCTCGCTCGGCATCGTCCCCGCCCTCGCCACGCCCACGCTCGACACCGTCGCCAGCACGCCGACACCCGTGCCGGTGCTGTGGGAGATCACCACCCGCGGCCGCAACGACTTCGAGACCGACTACCTCACGCTCGCCATCGACGGCGGCAGCGACACCAGCCTCGGCCTCGCGCAAGCCGGCACGCTGCGCCTGCGCCTGCCCGACGAGAGCCTGATCTGGGCGCCGTCGAACGACGTCGGCGTCAACGCCCGCGCCGGCGTCGGCGACGTGCCGCCGCGCCTGGACGACCCCGACCGCGCGGCCCGCCTCGTCGCGTGGCTGCGCCTGCGCCCGAAGCCCGGCGAACCGGTCCAGCACCTGTCGCTCGCCTGGCTCGGCATCAACGCCGTCGAGATCGACCAGCGCAGCAGCCTGGCCGGCCGCGTGCTCGGCGTCTCCAGTGGCGCCGGCGACCAGGTGTTCCCGTTGCCGCAAGGCTCGGTCGACGCCGACACGCTGCGCATCCAGGTCGAGGAGCCCGGCCGCGGCTACCAGGACTGGACCCGCGTCGACGACCTGGCCGCCATCAGCGCCGACCCCGACGTCGCCCGCGAAGCCGCCGCCTACCAGCTCGACGCCGAAGCCGGCACGCTGCGCTTCGGAGACGGCGTGCGCGGCCGCCTGCCGGAAGCGCAGATGCGCGTGCGCCTGGCCTTCGGCCGCTTCGGCGGCGGCCGCGCCGGCAACCTGCCCGCCGGCTCGCTGGCCGAATTGCAGGCGCTGCAGATCGACGGCCGCAACGCTCCGCCGATCAAGGTGCTGCAGCCGCTCGCCCTCGCCGGCGGCGAAGACGCCGAAACCCTGCAACTCGCCGAACGCCGCATCCCCGCTCGCCTGCGCCACGGCGACCGCGCCGTCACCGAAGACGACTACCGCCGCCTCGCCCTCGCCGCACCGGCGGTCGACGTCGGCCGCGTCGAGCTGCTGCCGAAGTTCAAGCCGCGCGAACGCCGCTTCGGCGTGCCGGGCGTCGTCAGCGTGATGGCCCTGCCCGCCGCGCCGCTGGGCCCGGCGCCGAACCCGCGTCCCGACCGGCCCTTCATCGAGCGCCTGCACGCCCACCTGTCGGCACGCACGCCGCTCGCCACCGAGCTCTACGTGATCGGCTGCGACTACGTGGCGCTCGGCCTCTCGGTGGCCGTCACGCTGCGCGACGGCTTCGCGCGCGACAAGGTGCTGCTGGACGTGCGCGAAGCGCTGCGCCGGCTGCTGTGGCCGCTGCCCCCCGGCGGCATCGGCCAGGCCGGCTGGCCGCTCGGCCGGGCGGTGCGCAGCCGCGAGCTGGAGGTGGAGGTCGCGCGCGTCGACGGCGTCGACGAACTGCGCGGCCTCAACCTGTTCCAGCGCAACGGCAACGACTGGCAACGCCTGCCCTCGATCGCCGCCGACGGTGCGCAGGTCCTCACGCTGCAGGCCTGGCAGCTGCCGGAGCTGCTGTCGGTGATCGCCGTCGACGGCCCCGGCGCGCCGAACGACCTGCGCGCGCTGCCCAACCCGTTTGCCGACGCCAGCGCCGTGGCGGTGCCCGCCGTGCCGGAGCTCTGCTGATGGACAGCAACGGCCTGCGTTTCTGGCTGCTGGCGGAGGCGGCGCATTTCCCCGCGCTGCAGCACGCCACCTGGGATGCCGGCTGCCGCCTGCTGCGGCTGGCTTCCGAGCGCACGCTGCAGGCCGTGCTGCCGGCCGGCCCGGCGCAGGCCGCTGCCGAACTCGCACTGGACCAGGTACCGCGCGCCATCGACGCGCTCGAATGCGTGGCCCGCTGGGACAGCGGCGCGGTGCGCGTGCACAGCGCGCTGCCGGGCGACGTGCCACTGCTGCCGCTGCCGGCCGCCCCGACGGACCTGTGCAGCACGCCGGACGGCGTGCTGTGCATCGCGCAGGCCGACGGCATCCTGCTGCACGACCTGCGCGCACGCTGGCCCGACACGCCGGTCGCGCTGGCCGGCTTCGCGCCGTGGCGGCTCGCCGCGGCGCCCGACGGCACGCTGTGGGCACTGGAGCGCGGCAGCGGCCGCCTCGCGCACCTGCGCGGCCGGCCGCTGCGCAGCCCCGCGCCGCAGCCCGGCGACTACGACGGCCGCGTGTTCCGCCCGAGCCCCGAGAACGGCTGCGCGCCGCAGCTCGCACTGGCCGGCGAGCTCGCCTGGCCCGCCGACGAACAGGCGCTCGCGCTGGCCTGCGACAGCGCAGGCACGCCGCTGCTGCTGAGCTGGCGAGGGATCGACGGCACGGCCTGCGTGCGCCGATTGCAGCTCGACACCGGGCGGCTCGGCGCCCCGCTGATCGCCAGCGGCGCGAACTTCGCCTACGCCATCGCCAGCCTGGCGCCGCAACGCATCGCGCTGCGCGTTCCGGGCCGCCAGGACGCACCGGCCTTCGACCTGTCGGCCGCCGATGCCGATGGCCGGCTGATGCCGCTCGGCGAGGTCTATCCGCTGGCCGGCGACGCCATCGAAGCGCCGTTCGCCAACGGCAGCATCGCCCCGCCGCACTACCCCGCCGGCAACGCAGGCGCCGAACCGCTGCATGCCTTGTCGCTGAACCAGCTGGCGCGCCGTGGCGAAGCCGCCAACCATGCCGCTTCACCGGCCGGCCTGGTGGCCCACGCGATCGACAGCCGCGACACCACCACCGTGTGGCACCGCCTGGTGGCGGAGGCGGCCATCCCCGACCACTGCGGCTTCGTCGTGTGGCTGGCCGCCACCAACGAGCTGCAGGCGCCGCCGGCCGACGACCGGGTCGCGTGGCAGCCGCATGGCTTCGGCCGCGACATCGCGAGCCTGGACGAGGCCCTGCAGGCCCCGCACGTGCCGCGCGCCGCCTGGGACCGCGCGCCCAGCGAGTTGCCGCACCACCCCGGCCTGCTCGGCGGCGAGCCCGAGCCCGACGTGCGCGGCCTGTTCTCGGTGCTGATCCAGGACAGCCGCCGACGGGTCCGCTCGCTGGTCGGCCGCTACCTGTGGGTGCGCATCGTGCTGCATGGCGACGGCCGCACCGGCCCGGGCATCGCCGCGTTGCGGGCCTGGGGCAGCCGGCTGTCGTATGTCGACCGCTACCTGCCGCGCCTCTACCGCGAGAGCCTGTTCGGCGACGCGGCCCAGGCCCCCGGCACGCCCAGCGGGCAGATCGAGGCCGGCTTCGGCGCCGCGCTCGATGCCGCCGGCGCGCCCGACGCAGCGCTGCGCGAGCGCCTGGCGCTGCTGCCGGTGACCCTCGGCGACGCCGCCCGCATCACGGTCGAGCGCGCCGGCCAGGCATGGTTGCTGCGCGACGGCGCCCTCGCGTGGCGCCTGGTGCTCGAAGCCGGCGCGATCGCCCTCTACCGGCCGCGCGCGACGCCGTCGGACTTCAACGCGCGGCTGCTCGCCAACTTCGAAGGCGTGCTGACGCAGCTGGAGGACCGCGTCGCGTCGGCCCACCTGCTCAGCGACCCCGATGCCACCGGCGAAGACCATCTGGAGTGGCTGGGCGGCTGGATCGGCGTCGCCTTCGATCCGGCCCTGCCGAGCCGCGCCCGGCGCGACTGGCTGCGCGCCGCACCCGATCTCGCGCGCTGGCACGGCACGCGCAACGGCCTGCGCCTGGCACTCGACGTCGCCACCGGCGGCGGCGTGCGCTCCGGTGCGATCGTCGTGGTGGAAGACTTCCGCTTGCGCCGCATCCTCGCGACGCTGCTCGGCGTCGACCTGTCCGACGAACACGACCCGCTGCTGCCGGGCCTGGGCCGCAGCGGCAACTCGATCGTCGGCGACACCTTGTTCGTCGGCGACCAGGAGCGCGTCGAGCTGCTGGCACTGTTCGACGCCTCGGTCGGCAACAACGCCGAAGACGCCGCCGCGCTGAATTTCTACGAACGCCTGGCGAACCGCGCCACCGTGCTGGTGCACCAGCAGGTCGAGGCGCAGGACCTGGCGCTGATCCGCCGCATCGCGCAGCTCGAAGCGCCGGCGCACGTCGACGTGCGCGTCGCGGTCGCGAGCTGGCCGCTGCTCGTCGGCGTGTCCAGCCTGGTCGGCGTCGACACCTTCCTCGGCCCGCCGCGCACGCCGCAACCGGTGCGGGTGCAGCGTTCGTCGCTCGGCAACGGCGACCAGACGATCGGCCGGGCCGTGCTGGACCCGCGGCTGGCCGGCACCGCGCTGCCGCCGCCCTGAATTTCCACCCCCTCCGCCTCATCAAGGTCACCCACCATGAGCCTCCAAGCCCAAGACGCCGACCCGCTGTACGCACAGCCCCGCGCCGAACGCCCCGCGTTCGCGACCGGCATGCTGCTGGACGCGCAGGACTTCACCGACGAGCAGACCTACCACCGCGGCCGGCTCGCCCGCGCGCTCGCCTTCCTGGCCGGCGGCGGCACGCTGGCAGGCCTGCAGGTGGAGCACCTGCCGGCCGCGGCGGGCCAGGTCGAGGAGATCCGCGTGCAGCCCGGCCTCGCGGTGGACCGGCTCGGCCGGCTGGTCGAGCTGGTGCGGCCGGCCTGCGTGCGGCTGGACGCCTGGTACGCCGCGACGCAGGCGGCCGACGGCGGCGACCTGCTGTTCGCGTCGGCCTACGGCACGCCCGGGCGCTTCGTCTCGCAACGCTTCACCGAGGCGGCCACGCCGCTGCCGGCGCGGGCGGTGGTGGCCGACGTCTACCTGCGCTTCGCGGCCTGCCCGATCGGGCTCTCGCCCAGCTTTGCGGGCGGACCGTTCGACGCGCTGAATGCGGTGTCGACCTCGCGCCTGCGCGACGCCTACGAGCTGCAACTGCTGCCGCGTGCCGGCCTCGACGACGCCTACAGCGGCCTGCCCTTGCCGCCGGCCGCCGAGGTGCTGGGCGACCCGACCGGCGCCGCCGCGGCACGCCGCAACGCGTTGCAGGACGCGGTGTTCGCGGCCTATGGCACGAGCGGCCATGCGGGCGGCAGCGGCGGCCTCGCGCCCTCGCCCGAGCAGCCGCCCGGCATCGACCGCAGCGCGATCTTCCTCGCCCGCGTGCTGCTGCCGGTGGACAACGCCAACCCGCCGGTGCGCGGCGCCGGCGCGCCGGCGGTCGACAACTTCGGACGCCGCTTCCTTCCCCCCGCCGCGCTGTTCGCGCAATGGGCCGGGGCCTGACCTGCATTGACGGAGCTTCCAGCCATGGCGATCAACTTCACCCGAGGCGCAGCGCGCGAACTCGTCGACCCGGCCGAGGTGCCCCAGCTGCGCTCGCGCGGCGTGCTGGTGCAGGACCCGCGGCGCGAGCGGCCGCGCTACTTCGACGGCCGCTTCCTCGCGGCGCGCGACCTGATCCGCGACCAGCAGTACTTCCTGACCCGCGAGGCCGACCTCGGCCGGGCCGCCGGCAGCGGCGTGGCCGGCGGCCTGTATGTCGATGCAGGCGCCACCCCGCAGTCGCTGAAGATCGCGGCCGGCCAGGGCATCACGCCGGCCGGCGAACTGGTGCTGCTGCCGCACGAGGTGAACCTGAACCTGGCCGACATCCCGCTGGCCGAGCAGTTGTCGGTGAGCTTCGGGCTGTCGCGCCTGCCGGCCGCACCGCTGCGCAGCCGCACCGGCCTGTTCATCCTCGCGCTGCGCCCGGTCGAGTTCACCGGCAACCCGATCGGCGCCTACCCGAGCTCGCTGACCGGGCCGCGCACCGTGGAAGACGGCGACGTGCTGGAAGCCGCGGCCATCGTGCTGATTCCCTACCAGGACGATGGTGCGCCCGACGACCTGCTGGCACGGCGCGGCAAGGCGGCGCGCACCATCTTCACGCTGTCGCAGCGCGACAGCACCTCCGTCAACGTGCTGCCGCTGGCGATGCTGGCGCTGCAAGCGAACAGCCTGGTGTGGGTCGACGAAGCGCTGGTGCGGCGCGAGCTCGGCGCCTCGCGCGGCGACCTGCCCGGCCTCGGCTTCGCGCCGCGCGCGCTGCGGCTTGCGCACCTGATGCAGCACCAGGTGCACCTGGCCGACGTGGTGGCGCAACTGCACGGCCGCAGCTTCCCGGCCGCCACGCAGTTCCCCGCGCTGCCGCCGGCCGGCCCGCTGCCACCGGGCACCATCGACGTGCGCGACTTCACGCAGCGCTACTTCCCGGCCGAGGTCGACGTCGACTTCTCGATCATCCCGGACGACGAGCTGCCAGCGCTGGTGGAGGAGTCGCTCGCGCTGCCGCCGATCGACTTCCTGGCCAGCGATGCCGCGCTCGACCTGACCGCCGTGCTGGTGCTCGCGCCGGTGCCGCGCAACGATTTCCGCAGCGTGCTGGCCAAGCTGCAGACGCGCAGCCGCGCGCTGAAGCCGGTCGCCCCGAACCGGGTCGCGCAACGCAAGCCGCTGGAGATCCTGCAGCGCCTGCGCCTGCCGCTGCCCTTGCCGGCGGTCGACCCGGCGAACCCGGCGGATGCCGAGTGGGCACGGCTGGCGCAGCTGCCGACGCTGTGGTTCGTGCGACGGCGCAACCTCGCGTACCGCGACGACCTGGTCGGCGCGCCGGTGGCGGTGGCCGGCGCCAACGAACTGGCGATCGAGACCGCGGTGCGTGCGCGCATCGGCTCGCTCGGCCTCGATGCGTCGCTGGCCAAGGTGCTGGGCAGCGCCAGCACCAAGGCGGCCTCGTCGGTGATCTCGCTGCTGGCATCGCCGCGTGTCTCGGCCTCGCCGACGCTGACGGCCGCGACGCTGGGCGCCTTGACCGCACAAGCGACCCAGGCGGGCGGCACCGAAGGGACCGGCGGGCTCGACCAGGCCAAGGTGCTGAGCCTCGGCGCCGAGATCAGCAACGGCAGCGTGGGCAGCGGGCTGCTGCGGCTGGAGAAGAGCGCCGACGGGGCGGTCAGCAAGAGCGCCCTCGCCACGCTGGCCGGCAACGACGCCTGGCGCAAGCTCGACACCAACGCGCGCAGCGCCCCCGCCGGGCAGCTGCCGCAGTTGTCGGCACGGCTGACGCGCATCGCCGGGCCCAAGGCCCAGACCGAGACCGAGACCGAGGTCGACGCGGCAACGCCGACACCGCCGGCCGGCCCGGCGGTGCCCGTGCCCCCGCCCCCACCTGTGCCCGTACCCGTACCCGCGCCCGCGCCGCCCGCAGCAACGCCTGCCACGCCGACCGCGCCACCGGCACCCCGGCCCCCGATCGTCAAGCCGCCGGTCTCGATCCCCGTCGTGACACCGCCGATCTCGCCGCCACCGGTCGTCGCGCCCCGCGTGATCGTCACGGCGCCGACCGCCGTCGTGAAGCCGGTCGCGAAGAAGGCCGTCGCCAAGGCCGCGACCGCCAAGGCCGCGCCGAAGAAGGGCGCTGCCAGCAAAGCCGCCACGGCCAAGCCCAGGACCAAGGCGCCGCGCACCGGCCGCTGAGCCGCCGCCCCGAACCGACCAGCCAGGAGAACTGCCGTGAGCATCACCCCCGTTCGCGACCCGGTGCCCGGAGAGCGCGTCATCGCGTTGTCGCCGGCCGATGCCGCCGAGGCCGCCGCGGCCTGGCTGCGGCGGCCGCACATCTTCCCCGGCCGTGCGCTGACGCAGAACGCGCTTCAGCAGTCGCAGGACTGGGCCGCGGGCCACCTGGCCAAGCGCGGCCAGGACTGGGTCGCCGGCATCGTCGACGGCCTCGAGCTGATGGCGCAGCCGGCCGTCACCGGCGATGGCTTCGCCGCCACGCAACTGCACCTGTCGCCGGGCCGCGGCCTGGCCACCAGCGGCGAAGACGTGGTGCTGACCCGCTCGCTCCAGTGCCTGCTGGCCGACGTGCCGGTGGTCGCGCCGCCCGGCTTCTTCGTCGACGGCAGCGGCGTCGGTCCGGGCGACGCAGACCTGCCGCCCAGCCTGCGCCCGCGCGGGATCGGCATCTCGCTCGGCGAACTGGCCGCGGCCTCGCTCGCGACGCTGCCGCCGGTCGGCGTGCTGCTGTTGCAGCCGGTGCGCGTCGAGACCACGCCGCTCGACCCGTCGGACCCGTGCGAGCACAACGCCTGCGACGAAGGCACGGTCAACAACGCCGAGTCGCATGTCGACTGGCGCAGCGCCGATGCGGTGCGCCTGCTGTGGTTCGCCTGGCCGCCCGAGTGGCGCCCGCTGCCGGACCTGCCCGCGGCCCAGTGGCGCAACGCCCTCGCCTGGAGCATCTTCCAGGCCGAAAGCGAGCTCGACGTCGACGCCACCCTGCCCTGGGAAGACTGGGGCGTGCCGATCGCGCTGGTGAACCTCGACGCCGCCCGGCTGCCGCTGTGGCTGGACCGCGCCAGCGTCGTGCGCGACGGCGGCCGGGCGCGCGATGCGCGCCTGTTTGCGCCCGCCGCGGGCCTGGGCGGCCCGCTCGGCTGCAACAGCCGCCTGCCGTCGCTGTGGCAGGCGCAGATCGAGCAACTCGCCGAGCAGATCACCGCGGCCGGCGAGCCTTCGCCCGCGGCCGACCAGCTCGCCGACGCCTTCAGCACGCGGTTGCCGCCGGTCGGCCTGCTGCCGAAGAACGCCTTCGAGCCCGCCAAGCGGCGGAGCGGTTTCTTCCCGGCCGGCTTCGACGTCGACGCCGTGCCGGTACCGATCGAGCAGCTCGACCTCGCGGTGCGCGCCAGTGCCTCGCTCGCGCCGCTGAACCCGTCGGCCGCCGAGAGCGTGCGGCTGCTGGTGCCGGTGCCGCTCCAATCCTGGGAACCGCGGCTGCTGCAGACCGAGCTCATCGACCCGCTGTTCCAGCAGACGCTGGACGAGAACCTGCTGCGCCGCGCCCGCACGCTCGGCATGCGGCAAGGGCTGCGCTACCGGGCCGCGATGCTGGCGCACGCGCTGAACGGCCTGTCGCAGCCGGTGCCCCCGTTCCGCGACGATCCGCTCGCGCTCGAGAACGAGGCGCTGACACCCTGGGGCGAACCGCCACCGGGCGGCGGCCACCGCAGCACGGTCGCGGTCGGCCAGCACCAGCACTTCTTCGACAACGCCAGCCCGAGCTTCACGGTGCCGGCCGGCTGGTCGATCTTCACCTGGGTCTGCCTCGACCCCGACAACCCGCCCACCGAGCTGATGCTGCAGTGGCACACGGCCGGCAACTGGGAGCACCGCGCCTACTGGGGCGACGACCAGATCAAGCTGGGCACCGCCAACACCGTGTCGCGCACCCGCATGGGCGACCTGCCGCCGGCCGGCCAGTGGGTGATGCTGAAGATCCCGGCCGAGAAGGTCGGCCTGGCCAACCAGGCACTGGACGGCATGTCGTTCATGCTGTTCGGCGGCCGTGCCGCCTATGGCCTCACCGGCGCGCGCACCGATTTCCAGTGGACCAAGTGGTTCTGCAACTTCCTGCCGCTCGGCGCGCACGTGCAGGGCGACGAAGCCTGGGACCTGCTGACCCCCAACGACCTCTGGGCACCCTTCGAGCCGCACGACGGCGTGGTGCCGAGCCTGCCCGAGCTGCTGGGCAGCACCGACGGCGACGTCTTCTCCACCCCCGGCACCCAGACGCGCGCCGTGCCGATCAGCGGCTTCAACATCGACTATCCCAACGCCGCCGGCTGGCGGGGCCACACGGTGGGCGACTTCAACGGCGTCACGCTGGCCGCCAACGGCAGCGACCGCCTTTCCATCTGGGTCTACCTGGACGAACTGACGCCACCGCGCTCCCTGCTCTCGGTGGTGGTCGGCAAGGTCAGCCCGACCGCCCCCGAGACGACGCGCTTCGCCTTCTGGGGAGAGAACCACCTGGCGCAGCTGGCAGCCACGTCCAGCGCCTTCAAGTCGGTGACGTCCGCCGAGCGCGCCGGAGCGCTGCCGCAATCGGGCAGCTGGGTCCAGCTGACGCTGCCGGTGCCTCCATTCGCCGAGGTCGCGAGCGAACTGCTGGTGCGCGTGCGGCTGCTGGCCTTCGACGGCGCCGTCGCGTTCAGCGAGCTCGTGCGCTACCCCGCCGCCACGCCCACGGTGCCGCAGCGCCTGTGGCCGCTGAGCATCGTCAACCGCACCTCCACCACCCCGCCGTACTCGCCGCTGCTCAATGCGACGCTGGTGCCGCAGAACAACCTCGGCGTGCTGACGCCGACGCCGTCGTCGCGCATCGGCACGGTGCGCATCTACACCGAGCTGGTCAGCGACCCCTTGATCAGGAAGCTGTCGGGCCACGAGCAGTCGCAGTTGCTGCTGCGCGGGCTGTCCGGCTTTGCCGACTACCTGCGCACGCGCATCGACCGCGCCGACGACATCACCGACTTCGGCTTCGCCCACATGCAGGTCGACATCTACCGCATGCGCCAGCTGACGATGAGCACCACCGACGCCTCGCGGCTGGCGGTGTCGCCGATGCTCGCCGCCATCGCCAAGTCCGACAGCGCGATCGTGGTGCAGAACCAGATCCGCGACTACCTCGGCACCGTCAAGGCCTCGGCCTCGCTGACCCGGGGGCTGGCACTGAACGCGGCGACCGTCGCTTCCGCCGCCCCGCCGTCGGCGCCGACCGTGTTCGCCGCCGCGAGCAGCCTGGCCATCAACACCAACCTGGCGATCAACGGCAGCTTCGAGGACGTGCGCGTGGCGCCCCGCTCCAACCTGCTCTCGTCGCGGCCCCTCACCTCCGGCCGCGTGCTGCTGCAACCGCGCGCGCCGCTGCCCATCGTCTACTCGGCCCCCATCATCGGCGCGTCCGAGGTGCGCACCACCGCGATCGCCGACCGGCTGCGCAACCCGCCGTCGCCCGAGGCCCGCGACTACGCACTGCTGAATCGCCGCAACACCGTCAACTCGCTGCTGACGCTGCTGGACCAGTTCATGACCGAGGACAGCGGCGAGGTGCCGGCGCTGCTCGACGGCTTCAACATCCCCGGCCTGCCCGGCGACCCGTTCCTGGCCGGCAGCAACGCCACCAGCCGCAAGCTGATGGAGTTCCGCACCAACCCGGCCTTGCTCGATGCGCTGACGCGCCCGCCGCCCCTGGTGCTGCCGCCGGCCAATGCCGTCTCGGTCGACGAAGCGGCCATGTTCACGCAGACCGTGGCGCTGTCGGACGTGACCATCTCCATCCTGCGCCAGCTGGAAGCCCGACTGGTCACCTACCGCGATGCGCTGACCCGCGCGCATGCCGCGCTCGACGACCTGCAGACCGAGAACGACGCCAGCCGGGCCCGCCTCGCCGAGGTGGCCGACGACCTGGCCGAGGCGCGCCACGACGTCAGTGTGGCCCGTGCGCTGATCAGCGAGGAGCAGGAGCGCATCGCCGCCGTCAACGCGCGGCGCGCCAAGGTGCTGGACGAGGACGTGAAGTTCGTTGCCTACATCCGCCCGCGCGAGACCGACACGCTGCTGGCCACGCCGACGCATTCGGTCGACCCGGGCCTGCTCGACGCGCCGGTGCCGGCCTGCCTGCGCGAGCACCCCGACACGCCCGACGAGCTGATGGACATGCTGCGCGTGCTGCGCGAGGCGCCGAGCAACTGGTTCGTGCGTGCGCCGCTGATCCTGCAGCAGCTGGACCGGCTGGAACCGATGCTGCGCCTGATGCAGAGCGCGCAGTTGCGGGCGGTGTCGGGCATCGCGCTGCCGCAATTCATCCAGCCGGCCGTCCATGCGAATGCGCTGGCGCTCGGCATCGCCCGCGTCGCCACGCGCCAGGTCGAGGCCCTGGCGCCGCGCCTGAGCGCGATGCAGGGCTTCAACATCGCGGCGGTCGCGACCAGCACCTGGCAGGCGGTGCGCGTGCAGGCCGAGGCGGTGGTCAGCTTTGCCGACCTGGCCGAGGGCGGGCATGGCCGGGCCGATGTGGCGCGCGCGGCGGCCACCGAGCTGCAGAACATGCGCAGCGTCGTCAGCTGCCTGCATGCCGAGTTCTCCGGCATCCCGGCGGTGCTGCGGCTGCAATGGGCCGAGATGCTGTCGGAGTTCGACGCCGCACCCAACCTGCGCAACCTGTCGAGCCTGCCGCGCTGGGCCGAGATCGGCTACATCGACCGGCGCCAGATGCAGGGCTATGTCGACTGGCTGTTCGCGCAGATCGTCGACAACGTGCCGCAGGCGGTGGCGCTGGTCAACGACGTGGTGCGCATGTGCCTGCTGCTCGCGAGCCATGCGCCGGTCGACCGCATCGTCAGCGGGCGCATGGCGCGGCCGGTGACCGGCATCAGCACCGGCCTGCGCATCCCGCTGGCGGTGCTGGATGCCGCACCGCTGCGCGTGGGGATGCAGGCGCTGCTGTACCGCAACGACGCGCTGGTGGCGCGCGCGCTGGTCGAGGACCTGGGCTCGGCCGAGATCTCGGCGCGCGTGATCCACACGGCCGCCGACAGGGTGGACCTGGGCGACGACGTGCGGGTGCATTTCGACAGCAGCGCGATGGTCAGCCTGAGAACACAGGCCTCCACGCGCACGCTGTTCCGCGTGCCATGAGCCAGCGCACCGTGCACCGGCTGCAGCTGCGCGCCCCGAGCGAGGCCGCGGTGGCGCGCCTGCTGCCGAGGCTGGAGGACGCACTGCGCTGCGCCAGCCTGCCGGGCGACGATGCGCGCGTGATGGTCGTGCGGCGGCTGGCGCTGGGGCGCATCGCGCACGACATCGGGCCGCAGGCCCTGTCGATGCTGATCGAGCGGCAGCTGGCGGCGACGACGGCGGCGGTCGCCGCGGCCACGGGCGAACCGCCGGCGGCCGACGCGGACGTCGTCTGCTTCGCGAGCCCGCTGGACGCGCGCACGCAGCTGGGCTCGCACCTGCAGCGCGGCGCAGCGTGCGATGCCTGGTACTGGCCGCTCGCGGTGCCGGAGTTCCAGCGTGGCCTGGCCTTGGCCGCGCAGTGGCGGCGCGTGTTGCTGGCGCTGGCGGCGCTGCCGGAAGCGCGCAGCGCGGTGCCGGCCTGGGTGGCCGCGATGGTGCGCGCGGGAGCCGCGGGTTCGCTGGCCGCCGCGCTGACGGCCGACGAAGGCGCGGGCCTGCTGCTGCAGTTGTCGATCGCACTCGTTGACGATCGCGACGCGGCGGCGCCGCCGCGCGACGCGCCCAGGCCGTCACACGACGGCCTGCGGGCCGATGCCGTCCTGCCGCGCTGGCTGCGCAGCCTGCTGGCCGTGGCAGCCGGCGCCCCGTCGCTGTCGCGGCGAACGCCGCCACGGCCCGCGGAGTCCGCAGCGCAGTCGCCCACGCCCACGGCCACGCCGGTCCGGCCTGGCGAAGCGCAGGTCGCGGGAGCCGTCCCGGCATCGGCCGAGACCGGGTCGGCGCCAGGCGAAGCGCACCGCGCGGCGCCTGCGCGCCCACCGGAAGGAACCGCCCCGCCATCGAAGGACGCTGCGCCGCGGGCCCGCCTCGACCCGCAGCAAGGCCACGCCCCCACCCTCGCGGCGCCGACGCCGCAGCACAGCGAGCCGCCGGACCTCGGCCGGATCGCGCACGATCCGGCCCCCTGGCTGCAAGCGACGACCTGCGGCGGCCTGCTGTTCCTGCTGCCGGTGCTGGCGCGGCTGGGGATCGCCGCACGGCAGGCATCGGACGCTGCGCTGCCGCAGCGCGTATTGCACGCAGCGCTGCGGCGGCTGCCGGTGCCCGCGGACGACCCGGCCTGGCAACTGGCACTCGCGCTGCCCGACCCCGCGCACGATGCCGATGCGCAGCAGTGGCTCGCGCAGGCCCGGCGCTGGCTGTGGCGCGCCGGCCGGCTGGGCCTGCGGCGCCTGGTGCTGCGGCCGGCCCGGCTGGGGGTGAGCGCGACGCATGCCGACCTGCATTTCACGCTGGACGACATCGACCTGCGCGTGCGACGCCTCGGCCTCGACATCGACCCCGGCTGGCTGCCGTGGTACGGCCGCGTCGTCGGCTTTCATTTCGACGGTTTCCGCCGTCGCCACGCACCATGAATGCCCCCGAACGCCTGCTGCCCGCGCTCGCCGCGTTGACGCTGGCCGAGCAGGCGCTGGCGCAACTGGCACCGGTCGAGCTGGACGACACGGCCGCGCCGGAGGCGCAGTGGCTGGCCTCGCTGCGCACCCGCGAAGCGCCGCCGCCGGACGCTGCTCCGGCGTCCGCCGATCGGGCCTTGCATCGGCTGGCGCAGGCCCTGGCCCTGCTGCCGGTCGAGTGCAGCGCCGTCGCGCTGGCCCTGGCCGCCGACACCGATCCGATGGTCTCGCGCGCACTTGCCTGGCTGCAGGCCCCGTTGCGCGAGATGCACCCCACGGCCGGCCTGGTGGCCGCCTTGCACCTCGACGAGAACGGCAGCGCCACGCAGGCCCTGGCACAGCTGGTCGACGGCATGGCCGTGCGCAGCGGGCTGCTGCAGCTCGACACGGCCGGCCGTACGCTGCCCGACGCACCGTTGCGCGTGCCCGCGCCGGTGGTGCTGGCGGCCTCGGGCGCGCAGGGGCACTGGCCGGGCGTCACCCTGGCAGAGGCCGCCGATGCGCTGCCGCCGAGCCTGCAACGGCAGGCCGAGCAATGCGCCCGCAGCCTGGCTGCGCAAGGCGTGCTGGTCGTGCGCGGCAGCCACCCGCGCGAAGCCCGCAGCGCCGCCGCCGCCATTGCCCGGGCGCTCGGCCGGCGCGCCGCCTTCATCGACGGCATCGCGCCGCCCGCGGGACTCGCCGCCTGGCTCGCGCTGCACCAGGCGCAACCGGTGTTCTGCAGCGAGGTCGCTCCCGGCGAGCGCCAGCGCGTGCCGGCCCTGCCCGGCCACCGCGGTCCGCTGCTGGTCGCCAGCGGCGTCGACGGCGCCTGGTCCTGCGATGGCGACACGCCACCGGCGTGGCGCGTGCCGCTGCCACAGGCCGACGAGCGCGCCGCGCTGTGGCGCCTGGGCCATGTCGACGTGGAACTGGCCTGGCAACTGGCCACGCAGCACCGCCACAGCGCCGCGCGCATCGCGCAGCTGTGCGAGGCGGCCGGGCAGGCGCGGCTGCGCGAAGGCGACGGGCCGCTGCAGCCTGCCCACCTGCACGGTGCGCTGCGCCACGCCCGCAGCGAACTGGGCAGCCTGGCCGAGGCCCTGCCCGACGACGTGCCCGACGCCGCGCTGGTGCTGCCGCCGGCGCTGCGTGACGAACTGGCGCGTGTGCTGCAGCGCTGCCGGCTGCGCGACAGCCTGTCCGACGGCCTGGGCGCCGCCAGCCGCACGCGCTACCGGCCGGGCGTGCGCGTGCTGATGGTCGGGCCGTCCGGCACCGGCAAGACGCTGAGCGCAGGCTGGCTGGCGACGCAGCTGTCGCTGCCGCTGTACCGCGTCGATCTGGCTGCTGTGACGAGCAAGTGGATCGGCGAGACCGAGAAGAACCTGGCCGAGCTGTTCGCGCGCGCCGAACATGCCGAGGCGATGCTGCTGTTCGACGAGGCCGATGCGCTCTTCGGCAAGCGCACCGAGGTCAAGGACGCCAACGACCGCTTCGCGAACCAGCAGACCAACTACCTGCTGCAGCGCATCGAGTCCTGCGACGGCATCGTGCTGCTGACCAGCAACAGCCGCAGCCGCTTCGACACCGCCTTCACGCGGCGACTCGACGCCATCGTCGACTTCCCGGCGCCGGGTGCGGACGAGCGCCGCGCGCTCTGGCTGGCGCACCTGGGCGAGGCCCACCGGCTGGCCGGGCCGGCGCTGAACCGGCTGGCCGCCGGCTGCGAGCTGGCCGGCGGCCACATCCGCAACGTGGCGCTGGCGGCCCGCGCGGCCAGTGGCGGCGGCTGCATCGATGCGCAAGCGCTGCTGTCGGCGCTGTCGGCCGAGTACCGCAAGCTCGGCCGGGCGATGCCGGCCGGCCTGCTGGTCGTGCCCGACGCCGCGCCGGGCTGAACCCATGACGCGGCTGGCGACGCGCCGTGCACCCGCGCCCGCCGGGCGCGTTGCCGCGCCGAGCCGACCGGCCCCCGCCCACGTGCAGGCCGATCCCGCGCCGGACGGCCTGGCCACGCCACGGCCGGCCGCGGCGCCGGCCCCGCTGCCGCGCTACCTGCAGCCGCAGCCCGCACCGCTGGGGGCGACGTGGCAGGCGCCGCTGCCGCCCGACGCCGTCGGCA
The DNA here is from genome assembly GCF_001425825.1 of Rhizobacter sp. Root1238. GTDB lineage: Bacteria > Pseudomonadota > Gammaproteobacteria > Burkholderiales > Burkholderiaceae_C > Rhizobacter. Next base: position 89,953 of record NZ_LMDM01000004.1, on the reverse strand, counting down.
GGCCGGCGCGCCGCATGCCGACCGCCGACGACGCGCCCGGCCGCACGCCGGGCACGCCTTCGGCGCCGGTCGCGATGAGCTCGGCCACGGAAGCCGTTGCCGCGTTGACGCCGCTGGCCCCGCCTGCGCCGCCCCCGAAGGCCACCGTGCCTGCTGCGACGCCGTCGCACCCACCGCCTTCTGCCACGCCCCCTGCGGCCACGCCGACGCAAGACAAGAAGGCAGACGCCAAGTCGCCGGGCGACAAGAAGGCCGACAACGGGAAGGACGACAAGAAGCAGGACAAGAAGGCCGCGGCCAAGCCCGGCGGCCCCGGCGAGGCCAGGGACAAGCCGGCCGGCAAGGGCGAGGCCGACGGCAAGGACAAGGGCAAGACCGCCAAGGGCGCCGCGGCCGGCGGCCTGGCTGGCAGGCTCGAAGGCGACGGCGAGGAGCAGCCCGAAGGCGAGGTCGAGCCCGATCCGGACAGGCCGTCGGAGGACACCGGTCTCGCGGTACCCACCAGCTTCGATGCCGAAGCGCTGGAGATGGAATGGCAGGCCGACGCCGAGTTGCCGGCCGACGTGTTGCCGCGCCGCGAAGGCAGCGCCGCCAGGCCCGCCGAGCCGAAGAAGAAGGACGAGGGCAAGCGCGCGCCCGGACCCGCCACCCACCCGTCCGCACCGGACAGCGACCCGCAGGCGGTCGACGCGGCCCGCGAGGCGGCGCGCAGTGCCTATGCCGACCTGCACCGCGAGGCGCACCGCGAGCAGGCGGCACTGGCCGCAGAGACCGGCCAGGTCGCCGCGTGGATGACGCACCGCTACGGCCTGACCGCCGACACCGTGACGCAGCAGCACGTCGAGGGCATCTCGCAGCTCGATGCGCAGTCCGACCGCCTCTGCGAAGAAGCCGACGCGCAGGCCAGCCAGGCGCAGTTCGCGCTCCAGTCGAGCTTCCTCGACGCCGGCACCAGCCTGCAGCGGGCGGCCAACAGCGCCTGGGGAGCGATCAACGCCAACGACGCCGCTGCCTCGGCGATGATCACCGCCAACGTCGGCACGCTCGAGCGCTCGCACAACGCGCGCTTCGCGAAGGAGACCGGGCGCGCCTCGGCGGCCCTCAAGACGACGCTGGATTCGATCCAGAAATGGTCGGACCAGCGCGCCACGCGGTACCCGATCCAGGGCGCCTCGTCGGCGCTGCAGGGCGCGAAGAACGAGCGCTACCAGCCCCGCATCCCACCGCTGGCGAAGAAGCAGATCGACGAGCTGGGCAAGCACAACACCGAGGTCATGAAGGCCTGGACCAGCACCAGCAGCACCACGCTGTGCAACGCCGGTTGCGGCTACCGCGGCGGCCTGGACTCGAACCGCAAGCAGACCTTCGACGCCGGGCGCAAGTCGGTCGGCAAGGCCCTGAAGCAGGCGAAGAAAGGCTTGGCCACGCAGTTCGCCGCCGCGCAGCTGAACCTGCGGCAGATGCGCGCCGCGCTGCTGCACCAGCTGCGCGCGCAGCAGCGCGCCGCCCGCAGCCGTTTGACCGCGCAGGCCCGCGCCGTGCTCGGCGGGGCGCTGCGCGGCGCGAAGGGGGCCGTCGGTTCGGTCCACGGCGCGGCCCGCAGCGCGCTGCCCGGCTACTGGCGCAGCGTGCACGGCTTCGGCCAGAACCTGCGTGCGACCGGCCTGAGCGGTGGTGCCGCCGCCGTGCGCCGCCTCGCGCAGACCGGACCGGGCCCGTTGCAGCGCGGCCTTGCCGCCACCGGCGCCTCGGTGCGCGAGCGCAGCGCCGGCAGCCGCGAACGCTTCGAAGCCGACCAGACACAGCAGCAGGACGACCTCGCGACCAGCCGCAGCACGCAGGTCGATGCGACGCTGCAAGGCATGTCGCAGGCGGCCACCGGCGGCGAGCAGCAACAGGGCGAGCGGATCGCCGCCTTCGCCAAGTCGGCCGTCCAGTTGCGCGACAGCGTCACCGCTGCGGCGCAGAGCTGCATGGCGGCCCCGCAGAAGCTGTTCAAGGAGTCGCTCGCGAAAAGCCAGGCCCAGGCCCAGGCCTCGCTGGACGGCGTGTTCACCGGCGTGCAGCCCAAGCCGCCGCCTGGAAACCCGGACGGCAAGGACGGAGGCGGCGAGGCCTGCACCAGTTGCAGCAAGGATTCACCCGGCAGCGACGGCAAGAAAGGCAGCGGCGACGGCCCCAAGGGCATCACCGGCCAATGCGACGAAGAGGTCAAGCAGCTGGAGCAATCCGCCAAGGCCGATGAGCTCTTCAAGCCCGCACTCGACAACATGGGTGCCAAGGTGGCCAGCCTGCTCGACAAGCACGGCAACGACGTGCATGCCGCCTTCCGCGGCGCCTTCGCCGGCTCGGTGAAGGAAGAAGCCGTGACCGGCGGGCTGCACGGCCTGACCGCACCGCAGGGCCACGCGCTGGACGTGAAGGACCACCCCGGCGCGATCAACAAGGGCCGCACGCTGACCTGGGAACTGGGCTGGTACCTCGGCGTCAACAGCGACGACTACGCCGCGGCGATCAAGTACCTGGCCGGCGACGCCGTCGGCGGCGCGAAGGCGGAGTTGAAGGCCTCCATGCATTGGTACAACGACGAGGAGTCGCGCATCGAGAGCACGATGCGCAACCTCTCGCCCACCGAGGCGGCCGAGCTCGCCCGCTCCGACCCGGCGTTGAAGGACAAGGTGCGCGATGCGCTGGACGGCACCGACCTGAAGGTGTTCGACGCGCTGCTGCAGGGCGATGCCGCGACGGCCGACGCGCTGCGCATGAAGGACAAGATCGACGACGCGCGCCGCGAAGGCGACGCCGACGCCGTGCACGCCGCCGAGGCCGAGTACACCAGCATGCGCGGCGGCGACTGGAATTCGCGCGACCTGGAGGAGCGCAGCGAACTCGGGGAGATGAGCCCCGAGCAGCGCGAGCAGGAAGAAGACAAGCACCGCGCCGCGGTCGCCAAGGCGCTGGGCAAGATGGTGCCGGACGCCGACGTGGCGCAGGCCGCCGGCCCGAACGGCGTGGCGGCGATGAGCGACGAGGAACGGGCGGCGGCCTACGTGACGCGCGACATCCAGGTCTACGTCGGCGGCGGCGAAGGGGCGCCGCCCGAGCCGGTGACGATGAGCATCACCGGTGCCAACAAGGACCTGGCCACCGCCATCCTGCTGCACGGCAACAAGAGCGTCGAGGCGCAGGCTGCGCGCCTGGGCGTCGAGATCGAGCGCAAGGGCGACGACCCGAAGGCGCTGAACGTCGACACCGCGGTGTTCGACGAACGCTTCACGCCCGACAACCCGCAGGCCGGCCCGAAGGAAAAGGCCGACAACGAGGCGCGCCGCGCGCAGGCACGCGACAAGCGCGCGCAGATCCTGCTGCTGGCCGGCCAGAAATACGCCGGTGCCGAGGCGCCTCCGAAGGACTTCAAGCCCGACGCGGCCAGGCCGCTGGACGACCCGCGCGTGGCCGAGGCGCGCGAGAAGCTCGGCGCGAAGTTCACCGACCGTTTCGGCGAGGACAAGCTGGGTGCCGACCTGGTCAAGGGCCTGATGAAGGACGAGCGGCCCTCGGCCACGACCAACTCGCTGGCGATGCAGCATGCGATGTACTCGCACTGGGGCACCAACGAGGAACTGATGTTCCGCTTCTCCGAGCGCATGACGCGCGTGGAGATCGAACAGATGCGGACCCAGTTCCGCACCGATACCGGCAAGGACCTGGACGCCGAGATGGGCCTGTTCGGCAAGGGCCCGTTCTTCTCCGAGCTGTCGGGAGACGACCGGCTGCGCATGGAACGCGCGATGCTCGGCGTGCCGGTCAACGACAAGGAGAAGCTCGAGGCCGCGGTGTTCGCCATCCAGCAGCAGAAGCGCGAAACGGGCTTGCTGGGCAAGTTCCTCGCGTCGGGCAGCGACGGCGAGAAGTCGATGGAGGCGACCGAGCAGAACCTCTACCAGGCGGCCGGCGTGAAGCCCGGCGACTTCACGGTCGAAGGCCACCTGAAGGGCGGCGGGCTGTTCGACAACGGCGGCAACTACACCGGCAAGGACAAGGACAGGTTCGTCTCCGGCACTGCCAACGCGCTGCAGGTGGCGCAGAACTACCAGGCGGTCATCGATTCGTATGCGGACATCGCGACCACCGGCATCGCGATCCTGGGCGCGATCGCCGCCGCCGCGATCACCGTGGCCACCGGCGGCGCGGCCGGACCGCTGATCGCCGCCGCGGTGGTGGCGGGCCTGGCCTCGATGGGTGCCAACTACGCGATCAAGGGCGGACGCTACGGCTGGGAGCAGGCGGCCGTCGACCTGGGCATGACGGCGGTGCAGGCGGTGACGGCTGGCGTCGGCGCGCAGCTGGGCGCCGCCGCGCAGGTGGCCTCCAAGGGCGCGCAGGCGGCCACGCAGGCCAGCCGCATGATCACCTCGCTGGCGCGCATCTTCACCGGCAATCCGGTGGTCGACCAGATCATCATCGGCGCGATCACGAGCAGCATCGGCACGCTGGGCAGCACCGCACTGCAGGAGCAGACCTGGGAGAAGGGACCGGGCCATGCGGTGGGCGCGCTGTTCGAGGCGTTGCTCAAGGGCGCGCTGACCGGGGCGGCGACCGCCGCGGTGTCGCAGGCGATCGAGGTCGGCGCCGGGCTCGGGCCGAAGCTGCAGGCGCTGTCGGCCGAAGGCGGGCCGGCCGCCGCGCTGCGCGCCGTCGCCTTGCGCGGGGCCGGCCGCGCGCTGATCGCCGGCACCGGCGGCATGGTCGGCAAGGGCACCGAGATCCTGTTCGACAAGGCCACCGGCAAGTTCCATGGCCGCGGCGAAGACGCGCTGTGGGAGGTGGGCAAGGCCGGGCTGCATTCGGCGGTGCAGGGTTTCGGCGAAGGCTCGTCCGAGGCGGTGGGCCAGCGCTTCCACAACGCGTCGATGCAAAGGCTGGAGGCCGACATCAGCGCCGAGCGCAAGGGCCGCGGCATGGAGCCGCTGGAGCCGCGGGCGCTGACCGAGGCGGCGCACGACCTGGCGCTGCTGAACCTGGCCGGCGGCAACGACGGGCTTGCGCGCGCGATCCACCTGGACCACGTGGCCACGCACGGCGGCATCCACGCGACCGTCGCCACGATGCATCCCGAGCCGGTGGTGCTCGACAGCATGCGCGCCGAACTGCTGCGCCATGTGCCGCCCGAGTTGCATGCGGGCTTCGGCGAGGTGCCGATCCGCGTGCTGCCCGAGGCCGAGTTCCGTGCGCTGACGCGCAGCGAATCGGGCAGCGTGGTGACGCTGATCCACGACGGCAAGCCTTCGGTGGTGATCCGCGAGGGCACGCCGATCTCGCGCCTGGCCGACGAAGGGCCGCACCTGATGCAGGCGCACGAAGGGCCGGCCCGGGCCCGCGTCGCCAGGCTCGACGAGGCGGCGCTGGCGCACTGGGATTCGCTGCCGGTGGAGGCGCAGCTGGACCTGTACCGCAACAAGGTCGGGCTGGAGATCGAGGCCCACGAGCAGATCGCGCGTTCGACCGACGAGGCGGTGGCACGCGGCGAACTCGACCCGCGCCAGGCGGCGCTGGAGCAGGCACGCAACGACACCACGCTGCGCAACCTGCGCGAACGGCTGGTGGAGGTGGAGGCGATCGGGCCGCAGCAGCGCGCCGCGATGGAGAGCGGCGCGGCCGCGAAGCCGCAGTACCTGGAACAGCCGGCGCGGCTGTTCTCGAAGGAGTCCGCGCCGCGCGCCAACGCCGGTTTCAGCACCGAAGAGATCCAGGCGGTGCGACAGCAGCACGAAGGCGAGCATGAGCACGACGCACGCCCGGCCCGACCGGGCGAGACCGAGGAGCCGCACCCGACCGTGCCGCACGAGCCGCCGGAGTCGACCGATGGCAAGCGCCTGTTCGACCGCACCCAGCAGCAGGTGGATGAGCAGCAGGCGCGCATGGACCGCGGCAACACCTTCAACAACGAACAGGAAGTGCGCCACCCGCACAACGAGGTGTACATCGACATCGGCAGCAATGGGAAGCGGGTGCGGGTCGACTCCTACGTGCCGGGCGAGGAGATCATCTCGCGCAAGTACACCCAGCTGGCCGAGCTGAGCGAGGCGCATGCGATCGGCTACATCAACGAGCTGATCGAGAAGTACCCGCGCGGTGCGGTGATCTCCGACGTGCCGTCGAACCATGCCAACGGGCTGGCGGGGCGGACGCTGCAGGGCGAGTACGTGCTGCAGGTGGCCGAGCAGTTGACGCCGGTGCCGCGCGAGGTGCTGCAGAACGCGCACAACGCCGGCGTGACCATCCGCGATCCCGAAGGTCGGGTCTACTCGCTGGAGCATCCGGAAGGCAGCGGTCGACCCGGCCTGCGGGCCTCGGCCAGCGAGCCGGAACAGCATGCCGCCGAGATGCAGCAGGCCCTGCTGCGCCATGTGCCGGAGGCGTTGCACGCGGTACTGGGCGACACCGTGATCGAGGTGTTGCCGGAGCACACGTACAACCGGCAGTTCGGCAGCGAGCACTCGGGGGCCGTCACGCTCATGCAGGACGGGCGCCCCTACGTCGTGATGCGCGAGGGCATGCCGATCTCGCGCCTGGCCGACGAAGGCCCGCACCTCGTGCAGGCGCACGACGAGACCACCAGCGCCCGCGTGGCGATGCACGACGAAGCCGAGATGCGGCGCTGGAACTCGCTGAGCGTGGAGCGGCAGACCGAGCTGTATCGCAACAAGCTGGAACTGGAAATCCTGGCGCACGAGCAGATCGGCCGCTCGTTGCAGGAAGAATCGCCACAGGGCCTCGACGAGCAGCACCAGCGCGACTTCGAGGCCGGCCGCAATCGCAACACGCTGGACAACCTGCGCGCACGCCTGACTGAACTCGGCGAGATCACCTCGGCCGGTGCCGCCCGGACGCCGGCGCAGGCCGACACGCTGAACGAGCGGCTGAGCCAGCCGGCACGGCTGTTCTCGAAGGAAGCCTCACCGAAGATGGAGCAGCGGCCGGTCGTCTTCGAGCCCTTCTCCGGCCCGTCGCTGAAGAGCGCGCAGGAACTGCAGCAGCGCCATCCGGGCGCGGAGGTGGTCACCTCCGAGGCCAGTCGCCCGCCTCCCGCCAGCGAGGTCGAGCACTTCGAGGCCGGCGGCGGGCGCTTCATCGGCGAGCGCTTCGGCGAATCCCTGCCGGACAACTCGGTCGACCAGATGCACGTGCGCTTCCCGTTGCCGCACAGCAAGGGCAGCGAGATGGCGATCGGCCCGCACCAGATGGCGGCGCACCCGGGCAAGAACATCTTCGAGGTCGCGATGGCGATGCAGGCCGGCATCGAGAGCATCACCAACCTGGGCCCGCACGCGCTGCGCACGCTGAAGCCCGGCGCGACGATGGAGGTGGTGTTCCACGAGGGCGAGATCGCCGGCGAGCTGGCGAAGCTGCAGGGACGGGTGTGGACCGACCCGGGCACCGGCGAGCGCTTCCGGCTGGAGGCGGTCGGGCCCGCGCAGCGCCAGCAGCGCAGCGAGGTCGCGCCGCATTCGGGCCACGGCCTGATCGAGATGGGCGTGGACCTGACCGAGGTCAACGTGGTGAAACTGCGCAAGGTGCGCGAAGGTGCACCGGCGGGCGAACCGCCGCCCTCCTCCTCCTCGAACCCGACGGCGTCGAGCGCGGCCAGGGCCCCGAGCGAACAGGAGCGTGCCGAGGGCCGCAGCGGCCGGGCCGGGCGCAAGCAGCAGGAGCGCCTCGAACGCAACCAGCGTGCCGAACAACGCCAGCTGAAGACCGAGCGCGAGGCCGCGCAGCGCCAGGCGATGCAGGAGCGGCAGGCGTCGGCCGCGATCGAGACGGCGGCCCGGCGCGCTGCGGTCGAGGAAGGCCGCGTCGGCCCCGGCGAAGACCTGCACCAGCGCATCGGTGCCGTCGCCGCGGCGCTCGACGTGCCGGTCGACCAGCTGGCTCGTGCCATCCGGCACTTCACCGACGACCTGGGCGGCTCCGGCCGCCGGCTCGATGCACAGGAGGTGATCGACAGCCTGCGCAACCGCGTGCGCGATGGCCAGCCGCCGCGCTACGGCGAGCTCGAGACCTGGGTGGCGCAAAGCGTGCTGGAGCAGAACGCGCTGGCGGTGCAGATGATGCGCGAGCACATCGCGCAGGTGAAGCCCGATGCGGTGCTGGGCGTCAAGCGAGGCGGGGCCTTCCTGGCCGAGATGCTGTCGAGGGGCGTGAGCGGCTTCCCCGAGACCGTGCAGGTGCCGAAAGCCCTCATCCAGCGGCCGGGCAAGGCCGACATCGAACTTCGCATCCCGCACCTGGAGACGGAGATCCGTGCGCGCATCGCAGCGGGCCAGTCGACCTTCGCCATCGTCGACTTCTACATGGGTGGGGTGTTCGCCGGCGAGCTGCAGTCGATGATTCGGCGCATCGTTGCCACCCGGCCCGATGTGCGCTTCGAGGTGATGTGGATGCGCGAGACGCACGGCTTCGAGCGACTCGCGCTGCACCCCGAACGGCCGAACCCGATGAAGCCCACGCGCGAGGACCTGGAGCGCGGCGTGGTCTTCACCGGAAGGCTGCATGACGGCAAACTGCTGCTGCAAGGGCCGGGCGTGCTGCTGCCGGGCCTGAAGGGCACCGGCGACAACCTGGTGCAGTTGCGCGCCACCGAGTTTCCGGTCGACCTGGTGCTCGGCGACGACATGAACAAGGTGATGGCCGCCACCGCGACCGACCCGATCCGCATCTTCGACCGGCATGGCAGCATCGTGAACGAGATCCCGGCCGGCACGCCGGACCCGTCGACCGGGCAGCCGCTGCGCACCACCAAGGACATCCTGGTGCGATTGATCGAAGATCCGGGCTTCAACGACGAAGACAGGGAGGGCAAGTGATGAGCACCGTGGACCCAGCCTCCGGCGCGACGCAGCGTCGTTCTCGCGTGCTCGACCCGGGATGCGGCTTCGAGGCGCTGTCGCGCCGGCTGGCCTCGCAAGGCTGGACGGTTTCGGCCCAGGCGCAGGGGCCGCTGCTGCCGGGCGAACCGGAGCATGCGAGCTTTGCGCACGCGGACGGCGGGCAGCTCGTCTACACCTTCAACCCGGTCTGCCAGCTGCGCGTGCTGGATGCGCCGACGGCGCTGGATGCGGACAGCCTTTCGCAACTGCCGATCGTCGGCGATGAATTGGTGGCCGCGTGGCTCGGGAGCTCGGATGAACGCACCTTGCTGCGCGGCGTGCTCGCGGCGCGCGTGCTGTCGCTGCTGGCGCTGCGCCCTCGCCTGCAGGCACTGCGCACGCACGCGAGCCACGCGGTGCAACAGGCGGCCACGGCAGCCGACGCGGCGATGGCCCGGCAGGTGGAACCTCTCGCGCGACAGGCCGCGATGGTGTCGATCGAGTTGATCGAGGAACAGCTGCAGCCCTTGCTGCGCGCACTCGTGAGCGACTCGCAAGGCGCGGTGGCGGCCACGCTGCGGCCTCGCGACGACGACTTCGACAAGGCCTTCGTGCCGGGTGTGGCGCGGGCCGCGCGGCAGGCTTATGGTGCGCTGTGGTCGCAGCCGCCCCGCCTGGGCAGCGCATCGCGCGAAAGCCGCATCGTGCTGCACCTCGCACCGGCCGGCATGCTGGCCGACGACAACGAACTGTCGCGGCACCTGCCCGGTGGCTATCGGCACATCGCGTCGCAGTTGCAGCCGCAGCGCGTGTGGGCAGCCTGGAAGGTGATCGAACCGGGCCAATCCGCTGGCACGTCGTACGACGGGCTGGTGTGGCTGGACGACCACTGGGCATGGTTTCCGAAGCCGTACCGGGTGCTGGGGCCACCGGGCAGGGACTCGCAGGCCTGAAAACACAAGAGCCCGCCAAGTGCATGCCTTGGCGGGCTCTCTTTCATCGGTGCCGGTCATTGGGACATGACCGCTAACTTTCAAATCTATGGTCGGGGTGGCGGGATTCGAACTCGCGACCCCTTGCACCCCATGCAAGTGCGCTACCAGGCTGCGCTACACCCCGACGTAAGCCGCGCAGTATAGCGTGGAAATCCGGTGGTTCCGGTCAGGCGACGAGCAGGTGGCGGATCGAGATCAGCTCTTCGCGCATCTGCGTCATCGACACCTCGTCGACGATCACGACCGGTTGCGGAATGGGCGCATCTTCGGGCTCGGCCGCCAGCGGCAATTCGGAGTCGGGACCGGTCGCATCGAGTTCGGCATCCAGTTCACCGTCGAGCTCCGCATCCTGGCTGTCCGGCGCTGCGGACGATGCCAGCGAAGACGACGACGCCCGCGAATGGACCAGCTCGGTGAGCCGGTTGCGGGCTCCGCTGATCGTGAACCCCTGCTCGTACAGCAGCTCGCGGATGCGCCGGATCAGCAGCACTTCGTGGTGCTGGTAGTAGCGCCGGTTGCCCCGGCGCTTCATCGGCTTCAGCTGCGTGAACTCCTGTTCCCAATAGCGCAGCACGTACGGCTTCACGCCGCACAAATCACTGACCTCACCAATGGTGAAGTAGCGTTTGGCAGGGATGGCGGGAAGCGCTTTCTCCATTGAAATCAAGGAGTTCGAGAGAGAAAGCTAAGACTTTACTCGAAGTCGTCACCCGCAGGTATGTCGCCCTGCACAACTCCCTTCAGTTTGTGACTCGCGTGAAAAGTTACAACATTCCGGGCCTTGATCGGTATCGATTCCCCGGTACGGGGGTTGCGCCCCGGTCGCGGCGCCTTGCGCCGGATGTTGAAATTACCGAATCCCGACAGCTTCACGTCCTCGCCCTTCACCAGCGTGCCGTGGATGATGTCGAAAAACGCCTCGACCATGTCCTTCGATTCGCGCTTGTTCAGGCCCAACCGCTCGAACAGCAGCTCGGCCAGTTCGGCCTTGGTCAGCGTCGGGGTCTCGAGCGTCGGCAGCAGCACGCGCGGCGGGGATTTGTCGTCGTTGTGGTCGTCCATCGCGGCCTCCGCTCAGCCGCGAAGGCGCACGCCGAGGCGGGCCTTCAGGCTGTCCAGCACCCGGTGTACACCGGCTTCGATGCGCTCGTCGGTCAACGTCGCGGTGTCGTCCAGCAGTTCGAGCCGGATCGCCAGGCTGCGCTCGCCGGCCGCCATGTCGGCGGACGGCGTGACCGGCTTGTAGATGTCGAACAGGCGCGCCGAGCGGATCAGGCCCGGGTCGACGCCGATGATCGTGCCGATCAACGCCTCGTGCGTGACCTGCTCGCCGGCGATCACGGCGATGTCGCGCCAGGCCGACTGCTGCTTCGGGATCGGCTGGAACTGCGGCAGCGGGCGCTGCAGCAGGGCCGACGCATCGAGCTCGAACACCACCGGCGCCTGCGGCAACTCGTACGACTGCCGCCACTTCGGGTGCAACTCGCCGACGAAACCGAGGACCATGCCGTCGACCTCGATGCGCGCCGAGCGCCCCGGGTGCAGCGCCGGATGCTCGTCGGCGACGAAGCGGACCGCCAGCGGTGCGAGCAACGATTCGATGTCGCCTTTCACGTCGAAGAAGTCGACCGGCCGCTCCTTGGCCGCCCATTGCAGCGCATCGACACCGCCGTAGGCCAGGCCCGCGACCCGCAGCGGCTGCGCGATGCCCGCGACGCTGAACGCGCCGTTGGCGACCGCCGCATCGCGGCGGAACACGCGGCCGAACTCGAACACCCGCACGCGCGAGGTCTTGCGCGCCAGGTTGAAGCGCAGCACGTTGACCAGGCCGCCGATCAGGCTGGAGCGCATCACCGACAGCGGGCTCGCGATCGGGTTCAGCACGCGGATCGGATCGGCATTGCCGGCGAGTTCATGCTCCCAGCGCTCTTCGACGAAGCTGAAGTTGATGGTCTCCTGGTAGTCCAGGCCGGCCAGCAGGTGGCGAACCGCATGCGGCCCGCGCTTCGATTCGCTGCGCACGCTCGCGGTGATCGCCGCGCGCGGCGGCGTCGACGGCAGCGTCGGGTAGCCGAGCACGCGGATCACTTCCTCGATCAGGTCTTCCTCGATCAGCAGGTCGAAGCGCCAGCTCGGCGGCGTCACGGTGATCGTGCCGTCGGCCTGCGTGAACGGCAGGCCCAGGCGCTCCATCACGCCGACGCACTGCGCCTGCGTGATCGGCATGCCGATCACCTTCGCTGCACGCGCGACGCGCAGCGTGACCGGCGTGCGCGCCGGCAGCCGGGTGGTCTGGTCGTCCATCGGACCGGCCTCGCCGCCGCAGATGTCGAGGATCAGCTGCGTGATGCGCTCGATGTGCTCGACCGTCTGCGCCGGATCGACGCCGCGCTCGAAGCGGTGCCCTGCATCGGTCGTGAAGTTGAAGCGGCGCGAACGGCCCGCCACCGCTTCTGGCCACCAGAACGCGGCCTCGACGTAGACGTTGCGCGTGGCATCGGACACCGAGGTCGCGTCGCCGCCCATGATGCCGGCCAGCGACTCGACCGCCTCGGCATCGGCGATCACGCCAACTGCCGCATCGACCTCGATCGTGTTGCCATTCAGCAGTTTCAGCTGCTCGCCAGGGCGCCCCCAGCGGACCGTGAGGCCGTGGTGGATCTTGTCGAGGTCGAAGATGTGCGAAGGCCGGCCGAGCTCGAACATCACGTAGTTCGAGATGTCGACCAGCGCGGTCACCGAACGCTGGCCGCAGCGCGCCAGGCGGTCGACCATCCAGGCCGGCGTCTTCGCGGTGGTGTCGACGTTGCGCACGATGCGGCCCGAGAAGCGGCCGCACAGGTCGGGCGCCTCGACCTTGACCGGCAGCACGTCGCGGTGCTTCACCGGCACCGGCGCGAAGGTCGGCAGCTTCAGCGGCGTGCCGGTCAGCGCGGAGACCTCGCGCGCGACGCCGAGCACGCTCAGGCAGTGGCCGAGGTTCGGCGTCAGCTTCAGCGTGAACAGCGTGTCGTCGAGCGACAGGTGCTTGCGGATGTCTTCGCCGACCGGCGCGTCTTCGGCCAGGATCAGCAGCCCGCCGTGGTCCTCGGACAGCTTCAGCTCGCGGGCCGAGCACAGCATGCCCTGGCTCTCGACGCCGCGCAGCTGGCCGAGCTTGATCTCGAAGGGTTTGCCGTCCTCGCCAGGAGGCAACACCGCGCCTACCAGCGCGCACGGCACCTTCACGCCGGCTGCCACGTTCGGTGCGCCGCAGACGATGTTGAGCAGCGCACCGCTGCCGACGTCGACCTGGCAGACGTTCAGCCGGTCGGCATTCGGATGGCGCGCCAGCGACACGACGCGCCCGACGACCACGCGGCTGAAGGGCGGCGCCACCGGGCGCAGCTCCTCGACCTCCATGCCGGACATGGTCAGCAGCTCGGCCAGCGCGGCGGTGTCAAGGGGCGGATTGCAGAACTCACGCAACCACGACTCGGGGAATTGCATTGATGGGTCTTCCGCTGGTTACTTGAACTGGCTGAGGAAACGCAGGTCGCCGTCGAAGAACAGGCGCAGGTCGCTGACGCCGTAGCGCAGCATCGCAAGGCGGTCGATGCCCGAGCCGAACGCGAAGCCGACATGGCGCTCCGGGTCGAGCCCCATGTTGCGCACCACCTGCGGGTGCACCTGGCCGGAGCCGGAGACCTCGAGCCAGCGGCCTTTCAGCGGCCCGCTCTCGAACATGATGTCGATCTCGGCGCTCGGTTCGGTGAACGGGAAGTAGCTCGGGCGGAAGCGCAGCGCGAGCTCGCTGGTCTCGAAGAAGGCCTGGATGAAATCCAGGTACATCGCCTTCAGGTCCTTGAAGCTGACGTTCTCGCCGATCCACAGGCCTTCGACCTGGTGGAACATCGGCGAGTGCGTCGCGTCGCTGTCGACGCGGAAGGTGCGGCCCGGCGCGATCACGCGGATGTCGGGCATGTGCGGCTGGCCGGCGTACTTCGCGGCATGCGCGCGGGCATGGCGCACCTGCATCGGCGAGGTGTGCGGACGCAGGTTCAGCCAGTGGCCCTCGTCGTCCTTCATGTCGACGTAGAAGGTGTCCTGCATCGAACGCGCCGGATGGTTCTCCGGGTTGTTCAGCGCGGTGAAGCTGTACCAGTCGGTCTCGATCTCGGGGCCATCGGCCACGTCGAAACCCATCGAACCGAAGATCGCCTCGATGCGCTCCATCGTGCGTGCGATCGGGTGCACGCTGCCGACGCCGCGCTTGCGACCGGGCAGGCTCACGTCCAGCGATTCGGCCTTCAGCTGCGCCTGCAGCTCGGCATCGGCCAGGGCCTGGCGGCGCGCATTCAGCGCGGCCTCGATGGCCTGCTTCGCCGCGTTGATCTCGGCGCCGCGCGACTTCTTCTCGTCGCCCGCGAGCCCGGCCAGCGACTTCAGCAGCTCGGTCACGCGCCCCGCCTTGCCGAGGTAGCGCGCCTTCGCGTTCTCGAGATCGGCGGGTGCAGTCGCCTGCGCGAAATCGGCGTGCGCGGCCTGCACCAGTTGATCGAGGTCGTTCATCGGTTGAGGGTGGATGGTCGGTTCAAGAAACAAAAAAGGCCGCACACGAGGTCGGCCTTGGAGAGCTTGCCCCGACGGCTGCGAACAGCCTTCGGGGACTTGCGTGGCACCGGATGCACAGGATGTGCGCAAACCGGCGCGATCACGACATCAAGCGAGCTGGGCCTTCACCTTCTCCACGATGCTGCCGAAAGCGGCAGGATCGTTGACTGCCATGTCGGCAAGAACCTTGCGGTCGATCTCGATCGACGCCTTCTTCATGCCGTTCATGAACTTGCTGTAGGTGATGCCCAGGCCACGGGCCGCGGCGTTGATACGCGCGATCCAGAGCTGGCGGAACACACGCTTCTTGGTGCGGCGATCGCGATAGGCATATTGCCCAGCGCGCATGACCGCTTCCTTGGCGATGCGGAACACATTCTTGCGACGGCCGCGGTAACCCTTGGCGAGTGCGAGAATTTTCTTGTGACGAGCGCGGGCTGTTACACCACGTTTGACGCGAGGCATGGATTTCTCCTTCTAGAAGTATTTCTGAGACCGTGGAATCAATCGCTGCAGATCACAGCCCGGCGAAGGGCAGCATCTGAGCCATGTGACCCATGTTGGTCTCGTGCACGCCGACAGAGCCACGGAGGTGGCGCTTGTTCTTCGTGGACTTCTTCGTGAGGATGTGGCGCTTGAACGCCTGGCCCCGCTTGACGGTGCCACCCGGACGAACGCGGAAACGCTTCGCAGCGCTCTTCTTGGTCTTCATTTTGGGCATGACTGCTCCTTTTTCGTTGCTCCACCAGGCGCCCGCAAAGAACTTGCGGTCTTGTTGGCCTGGAGGGGCTTCTTGCAACGCGCCGGTGACCAGACCGGCGCGCTGAACTCTCAAAAACTCAACGCTGTTGCGGTCTCAGCGCTTCTTCGGACCGAGCACCATGATCATCTGGCGCCCTTCGAGCTTCGGCATGTTCTCGACGACGGCCACATCGGCCAGTTCGTCGCGAATGCGCTCCAGCAGGCGCATGCCGATGTCCTGGTGGGTGATCTCGCGGCCGCGGTAGCGCAGCGTGACCTTGCCCTTGTCGCCGTCTTCCTCGATGAAGCGGCGCAGGTTGCGCATCTTGATCTGGTAGTCGCCCTCGTCCGTGCCCGGACGGAACTTGACTTCCTTGATCTCGATGACTTTTTGCTTGGACTTCGCTTCCGCTGCCCGTTTCTGCTCTTGGTACTTGAACTTGCCGTAGTCCATCAGCCGGCAGACCGGCGGATCGGCCTGGGCAGCGATTTCGACCAGATCGACGTCCAGTTCGCCCGCCATGCGCAGGGCCTCCTGGATGTTGACGATCCCGAGCGGTTCGTTCTCCACACCGTTGAGCCGCACCTCTGGCGCCATGATTTCGCGATTGAGGCGGTGCTTGCGCTCCACATTGGGAGTGCGACGGTCAGCAAAAGTAGCGATGGTTCTTACCTTTCACCGGACCCCGAGGCAGCGGAGCCCAAACTTTGGATGTCGATGAATGCCGGCGGACAGGAGTTGCCTAGCTTCAGGCCCGGTGGGCGATGTCGCTGGCGAGCTTCTTTGCGAAGTCGTCCAAGGGCATCACGCCGAGATCCTGGTTGCCGCGGGCACGCACCGCAACGGCCCCGATTGCCTTCTCCTTCTCGCCAACGACAAGGATGAACGGGACCTTTTGCAAGGAATGCTCGCGGATTTTATACGTGATCTTTTCATTGCGCAAATCACTCTCCGCCCTAACTCCTTGTTTTTGAAGTGTTTTCGCGACTTCCCGGGCGTAGTCGGCATGCGCTTCGGTGATGCTGGCCACCACGACCTGCACCGGCGCGAGCCAGACCGGCAGCGCGCCGGCATGGTGTTCGATCAGCATGCCGATGAAACGCTCGAAGCTGCCGATGATCGCGCGGTGCAGCATCACCGGGTGGGCGCGGCCGCTGGTGTCGGTGACGTACTCGCCGCCCAGGCGCTCGGCGGTGTTGTAGTCGACCTGCATCGTGCCGCATTGCCATTGCCGGCCCAGCGCGTCCTTCAGCGTGTACTCGATCTTCGGTCCGTAGAACGCACCGTCGCCCGGGGAGATGATGAATTCGCAGCCGGAGCGGCGCAGGCTCTCCATCACCGCGAACTCGGCCTTGTCCCAGAACGCATCGGAGCCGACGCGGTGTTCCGGCCGGGTCGCGACCTTGTAGATGATGTCGGTGAAGCCGAAATCCTTGTAGACCTGCTGCAGCAGCGTCGTGTAGGCGACGCACTCCTCGAGGATCTGGTCTTCGGTGCAGAAGATGTGGCCGTCGTCCTGCGTGAAGCCGCGCACCCGCATGATCCCGTGCAGCGCGCCCGACGGCTCGTTGCGGTGGCACTGGCCGAACTCGCCGTAGCGGATCGGCAGGTCCTTGTAGCTGCGCATCTGCGAGTTGAAGATCAGCACGTGGCCGGGGCAGTTCATCGGCTTCAGCGCGTAGTCGCGCTTCTCCGATTCGGTCACGAACATGTTGTCGCGGTAGTTGCCCCAGTGGCCGGTCTTCTCCCACAGCCCCTGGTCGAGGATCTGCGGGCCCTTCACTTCCTGGTAGCCGTTGTCGCGGTAGACGGCGCGCATGTACTGCTCGACCTGCTGCCACACCGACCAGCCCTTGGCATGCCAGAACACCAACCCGGGCGCGTGCTCGTCGAGGTGGAACAGGTCGAGTTCGCGGCCGATTTTGCGGTGGTCGCGCTTCTCGGCCTCTTCGAGCATGTGCAGGTACTGCTGCAGCTCGTCCTTGGTGGCCCAGGCGGTACCGTAGATCCGCTGCAGCATCTCGTTGCGGTGGTCGCCGCGCCAGTAGGCGCCGGCCACCTTCATCAGCTTGAAGTGCTTCAACCGGCCGGTGCTCGGCACGTGCGGGCCGCGGCACAGGTCTTCGAACTTGCCTTCGCGGTACAGCGAGACGTCTTCATCGGACGGGATGCTGGCGATGATCTCGGCCTTGTAGTCCTCGCCCAGGCTCTTGAAGTACGCCACCGCCTCGTCGCGCGGCAGCACGCGGCGCTCGACGCGCTCGTCCTTCTTCGCGAGCTCGGTCATCTTGGCTTCGATCGCCACCAGGTCTTCCGGCGTGAACGGGCGCTTGTACGAGAAGTCGTAGAAGAAGCCGTTCTCGATCACCGGGCCGATCGTGACCTGGGCCTCCGGGAACAGCTCCTTGACCGCGTACGCCAGCAGGTGGGCGGTGGAGTGGCGGATGACGTCCAGCCCGGCGGGGTCCTTGTCGGTGACGATCGCGAGCGCGGTGTCGGCCTCGATGCGGTAGCTGGTGTCGACGACGCGCGCCGCATCGCCCTGCCCGACCCGCCCGGCGAGCGCCGCCTTCGCCAGCCCGGTGCCGATGGACGCCGCCACCTCGGCCACGGTGACCGGGCCGGGGAACTCGCGTCGGGAACCGTCGGGCAACTGGACTGAAATCATGAAAGGAGCTCCTGAAAACAAAAAAGCGCGGGGGTGAGCCGCGCTTCGAGAGAGATGACGAGTAAAGACGTGATGAGCCGCGGCCGACTAAACCTTCGTGAAATCCGGCGTAGTTCGCGGTGTCATAACCATGCTGCCTTCCTCGGTCCTTGCTGCTCGTGGGAGCCGGGATTGTAGATCAGCCGGGGAAGATGCGGGGGCCTTCGACGCGCACCGCGTCGCCCACGCGCAGCCCGTTCGGCTGCGAGACGATGAATTGCCGCCACACGCCGCTGTCCAGCCGCACCGAGATCCGGAACACGTCGTAGGCCGGCGCCTGGTTGCGCTCGATCTCGTTGCCGACGACCGCACCGCCGATCGCGCCGGCCACCACGCCCGCGCCGCGCCCGCCCATCACCGCGCCGATCACCGCGGCGCCGACGATGCCGCCGAGCACCGCGCCGCCGCCGGTCGGGCGCTCCTGCTGGCGCAGCACCTCGATGTTGGTGACCTGGCCGCGGCCGTTGTCGTTGTACGAATAGCGCGGCGGCGGCGCCTGCGGCACCACGACGACCGCTCCGGGCGGCGGCCCGGGTGGCGGGCCGTAGGGCCGCTCGTGGTACGGCCGTGGGTAGACGATGCAGCCGGACAAGGTGCTGCCCACCAGGGTCAGCAACGCGAGCCGCGTCAACGCAAGCTTCGGGTTCATCGACATCTCCGGGCGCCGGAGGCGGCGCCGCCCTGGAGCAACGTCGCAGCCCGGCCGCGGGTTGGCCGCCCGCGTGTAAAGAACGATGTCGGCCCTTGTCGCCTCAGGCCTTGTCGTCGGCCCCGGCCAGCCAGCGGTACAGCACGCCGCCGATCACCGCGCCCCCGATCGGCGCGACCCAGAACAGCCACAGCTGCGCGAGCGCCCAGTCGCCGACGATCAGCGCCGGACCGGTGCTGCGCGCCGGGTTCACCGAGGTGTTGGTGACCGGGATGCTGATCAGGTGGATCAGCGTCAGCGCCAGGCCGATGGCGATCGGCGCGAAGCCGGCCGGCGCGCGCTTGTCGGTCGCGCCCATGATGATCACCAGGAACATGCCGGTCATCACGACCTCGCAGACGAAGGCCGCCATCACCGAATAGCCGCCCGGCGAGTGCTCACCGAAACCGTTCGACGCCAGCCCGCCGGCCAGGCTGAAGCCGGCCTTGCCGCTGGCGATCAGGTACAGCACCGCGGCACCCAGCAGGCCGCCGATCACCTGCGCGGCGATGTACGCCGGCAGCTCCGACGCCTTGAAGCGCCCGCCAGCCACCAGCCCGATCGACACCGCCGGGTTCAGGTGGCAGCCGGAGATGTGGCCGATCGTGAAGGCCATCGTCAGCACCGTCAGCCCGAACGCGAGCGACACCCCGAGCAGGCCGATCCCGACGTTCGGGAAGGCGGCAGCCAGCACGGCGCTCCCGCATCCGCCCAGCACCAGCCAGAAGGTTCCGATCAGTTCGGCCGCAGCCCGCTTCGTCAGGTTCATCGCCTCTCCTCTGTCGTTGATGAGGAGCGCATTGGTGCATTCCTCATCCGACACGTCAAGGCTTCATCGACGTGGCGCGCTGCTCGAACTCCTGGCGCAGCTGGCGCCGCACCTGGGCGGCCTTGCTGCGGCGGATCTCGTCGGGCGTCACCGGCACCAGTTTCGGCACCGTGGCCGGCTGGCGCTCGTCGTCCATCGCGACCATCGTGAAGAAGCAGCTGTTGGCATGCCGCACCGTCTGCGTGCGGATGTTCTCGGTGACCACCTTGATGCCGATCTCCATCGAGGTGTTGCCGGTGTGGTTGACCGACGCCAGGAAGGTCACCAGCTCGCCGACGTGGATCGGCTGCCGGAACGTGACCTGGTCGACCGACAGCGTCACCACGTAGCGCCCCGCATAACGGCTCGCGCAGGCATAGGCCACCTGGTCGAGCAGCTTCAGGATGCTGCCGCCGTGCACGTTGCCGGTGAAATTCGCCATGTCGGGCGTCATCAGCACCGTCATGGTCAGTTGATGCGAAGGCAGGTTCATCAGCCGCGGGCTCCGTATTCCGAAAAAATGCCGAGTTCGACGTACCTGCTCGCATCGTGCAGGCCGGCCGCACGCAGCGTCGCCAGCACCTCGGCCGGTGCCACGCAGGCGGCGATGGTGTCCCAGTAGTAGCGCCACAGCCGCGGCGTGCCCTCTGCCTTCGAGACGAAGCGCGCCAGCAGCGGCAGCGCGCCGCGCATGTAGAGCTTCAGCAGCGCGGTGGCGATGCGCCCGGCCGGCTTCGTGATCTCGAGGATCAGCAGCCGGCCACCCGGTTTCAGCACGCGGCGGAACTCGGCGCAGGCGACCGAAAAGTCCTCGATGTGGCGCAGCGCATAGCCCATCACCAGGAAATCGATGCTGGCATCGGGCACCGGCAGCGCCTCGGCCCGGCCGACCAGGCAGCGCACCTCGCCCGGCAGGTGGGCCTGCGCCATCATCCCCGGGCTCGGGTCGACGCCGACCAGCCGCTGCGGCTCGTTCGTGACATGCAGGATCTCGTGCGACACCAGCCCGGTGCCCATCCCGAGGTCGAGCACCTGCATGCCCGGCGCCAGACCCGCGCGCAGCAGCGCCTGGCGCCGGTACCACGAGCCGGTGCCCAGGCCGAGGATGCGTTCGAGGCGGTTGTAGTCGCCGGCGGTGTCGTCGAAGGCCGAGCGGATGAAGCGCTCGCGCGCCTGCCTGTCGCCGTCGGGGTAGTAATCGGTCAGCGCACCGTGCGGCAGGTGCACCACGCCGTCAGCCGACTCGGGCGAGGAGCGTGCGGGCGGAACGCGGTCAGCGCGGTCGGGCATGGGCTGCAGACGGTGGCCAGGGTCGGGCGATGGTACGGCCTGTGACGGATGCCGCAACCCGGGCTCCGCTAAAATCGCGCACTTTGATTGTGCGGACCCATTGCACAGTCCCCTCGCAAGACGCTCCGAGCCAGACCCACCGAGCAAGTAGCCCGAGACTGCATGAGTTCAGCTGACACCTCTCTGTTGCCGGAAGTCGGCACGCTCCTGGTCGAATCCCTCAACCTGGAGATCGCCCCGGACGCCATCGACCCCGATGCGCCGCTGTATGGCGAAGGCCTCGGCCTCGATTCGATCGACATCCTCGAACTGGCGCTCGTCGTGTCCAAGCGCTACGGCTTCCAGCTGCGCTCGGGCGACGAGGACAACCTGCGCATCTTCTCGTCGCTGCGCAGCCTGGCCGGCCACATCGCGACCCATCGAACCGTTTGATGTCATGAAGGTGCATGCCCGCTGGGGTCTGGCCGCCGTCGGCCTCGGGGCGTATGCGCTGCTCGCGCACCACCTCGTCAGCCGCGACGCCGGCTCGGTGCCGGCACTGCTGACGCTGCTCGGGCCGATGGTCGGTGCCGCGCTGTGGGGGCTGTGGCACGCCGGCAACCGGCTGGTCGCGCTCGGGCTCGCGGGGCTGGCCGTCGCGGTGCTGCTGAACGGCTCGCGGCTGCCGGTCTCGTGGCTGTACCTGGCCCAGCATGCCGGCATCCACCTCGGGCTCGCGTGGTGGTTCGGCCGCACGCTGTTCGACCAACGCGAACCCTTCATCACGCAACTGGCACGCCGGCTGCACGATCCGATGCAGCCGACGATGGTGGTCTACACCCGTCATGTCACCGTGGCCTGGACCGCCTACTTCGTCGCGATCGCCGGCAGCTCCATCCTGCTGTTCGCGTTCGCATCGCTCGCCGCCTGGTCGCTGTTCGCCAACGTGCTGACGCCGGTCTCGCTGGTCGCGATGTTCGCCGTCGAGTACCTGCTGCGCTACCGGCTGCACCCGGAGTTCGAGCGCGTCGCCTTCCTCGACGCGGTGCGCGCCTACCGCGCGAGCGCTGCCGCCGACACCCCGCGATGAGCGCCGCCGCGCCGTTGCCGCCGCAGTTGCCACTCCTGGCCGGCGCGCCGCTCGACGCGCCGCTCGCGTGGCGAGCCGGCGTGCCGATCAGTCGCCGCCAGTACCTCGCCGACGTCGACGCGCTGGCCCGCCGCTTGCCCGACGGCGACGCGGTGCTCGCCGTCTGCAACGACCGCTACCGCTTCGCGCTGTCGCTCGGCGCGGCCATGCAGCGCGGCCAGTTCAACCTGATGCCGCCGAACCACACGCCGGACATGGTCGAGCGCCTGCTCGGCCTGTTCCCGCGCACGCACGGCCTGCTCGAAGCCGGCGCCGGCCCGCACGCATTGCCGTCGCTGCGCTTCGACGACGTCGCCCCGGGCCGCGCCGACTCCATCACCGAAACGCCCTGCTTCGCGCCCGACACCGTCGTCGCGCAGGTGCTGACCTCCGGCTCCACCGGGCAGCCGACGCGCCATGCCAAGCGCTGGGACCTGCTGGTCGAGAACCTCCGCGCCGAAGCCGCGCGCATCGCGCACCACCTCGGCCGCGACAGCCTCGCCGGCGTCAGCCTGCTGGGCACCGTGCCGCCGCACCACATGTACGGCTTCGAATCGACGGTGCTGCTCGCGATGCTGGGCGGCGCGTCGTTCGCCGCCGAGAAGCCGCTGCTGCCGGCCGACATCGCCGAAGGGCTGGCGCAGTTGCCGCGGCCGCGCGTGCTGGTGACCACGCCGTTCCACCTGAAGACGCTGCTCGACGCCGGCGTCGCGCTGCCGCCGCTCGACCTGGTGCTGTCGGCCACTGCGCCGCTGTCGCCGCAGATGGCCGCCCGCGCCGAGGCGGCGTGGCAGGCGCCGCTGATCGAGATCTACGGCTGCACCGAGGCCGGCCAGGTCGCGACGCGCCGCACCACCGACGGCGCCGACTGGCTCACCTACGACGGCGTGCGGCTGGCGGGCGACGGCGCCGACAGCATCGTCAGCGGCGGCCACGTGCCCGAACCGGTGCGGCTCGCCGACGTGCTGGAGGTGCTGTCGCCGACACGCTTCCGGCTGCTCGGCCGCAGCAACGACCTGATCAACGTCGCCGGCAAGCGCAGCTCGCTGTCGCACCTGAACTTCCAGCTCAACGGCATCGACGGCGTGCGCGACGGCGCGTTCTGGCTGCCGCCGGCCGACACGGTCGAGGGCATCGCACGCCCGGTGGCCTTCGTCGTCACCGACACGCTGACGCGCGAGGCACTGCTGGCCGCGCTGCGGCTGCGGCTCGACCCGGTGCTGCTGCCGCGGCGCATCGTGCTGCTGCCGTCGCTGCCGCGCGACGCCACCGGCAAGCTGCCGGCGCAGCGGCTGGCCGCGCTCGCGGCCGAGCACCTGCCCACCTGACCCGCATGCCTGTCGCCACCGTTCGCATCCCGGCCTCGCACCCGGCCTTCGCGGGGCACTTCCCCGGCCGGCCGATCGTGCCGGGCGTGCTGCTGCTGGCCGAGGTCGTCGAGGCGATCCTGGCGCACGGCGGCACGCTGGCGCCGCTGCAGGTCGGCGCGGTCAAGTTCGTCGCGCCGGTCGGCCCCGATGCCGAGCTGCGCATCGAATGGGACGCGGTCGACGCCGCGTCGACACGGCTGCGCTTCGAGGTCGGCCAGGTCGTCGACGGACAGGCGCAGCGCCGCGCCAGCGGCCATTTCGACCTGTCGCCCGCGCCCCGATGACGCCTGCCGACAGCTCCTGGACGAGCCAGCGCGAGCGCAGCAACCTGTGGGCGCTGGCGCTGATGCGCCGCATCGCGGTCGGCCTCGGCCGCCCGGTCGCGCGGCTGCTGCTCGGCCCGATCGCGCTGTACTTCCTGCTGTTCGGCGGCGCGCCGTCGCGCGCCTCGGCACAGTACCTGCGGCGCGTGCTGGGCCGCGCGCCGTCGTTCGGCGAGCGGCTGCGCCACCTGCACGCCTTCGCGTCCACCGTGCTCGACCGCGTCTACCTGCTGCAGCAGCGCTTCGACGGCTTCGACATCCGCATCGAAGGCACCGACCACCTCGATGCGGTGCTCGCGCGCGGCCAGGGCGCGCTGCTGATCGGCGCGCACCTCGGCAGCTTCGAGGTGATGCGCGCGCTCGGCCAGTCGCGCGCGGGCTTGCGGGTCGCGATGGTGATGTACGAAGAGAATGCGCGGATGATCAATGCCACGCTGAAGGCGATCGCACCCGACACGCCGCTGCACATCATCGCGCTCGGCCACCTCGAATCGATGCTGCAGCTGCGCCGCTGGCTCGACGACGGCGGCGTCGGCGGCCTGCTCGGCGACCGCAGCCTGCCCGGCGCTGCCTCGGCGCGCTCGGTCAGCCACCGGCTGCCCTTCCTCGGCGACGACGCCACCTTCTCCGACGGCCCGTTCCGGCTTGCCGCGCTGCTGCGCCGGCCGGTCGTCTTCATGACCGGGCTGTACCTCGGCGGCAACCGCTACGAGCTGCGCTTCATGCCGCTGGCCGACCTGAGCGAGCGGCCGGCCGGCCGCGAGGCGCAGGATGCGGCCATCGCCGAGGCGCAACACCGCTATGTGGCCATGCTGGAATCGCTGTGCCGCGAGCAGCCGTTCAACTGGTTCAACTTCTACGACTTCTGGAAACCATGACCCCCGTGCGCAGGCTCGTCTGGATGTTGCTGGCACTCGTGAGCACCGCCGCGGGCGCCGCGCCCGCCGACCTGGGCAGCCTGCTGCCGCTGCTGGCCGCGGTGAAATCCGGCGAGGCCACGTTCACCGAACAGCGCCAGGTCACGCTGCAGGACATGACGCGCACGCTGGAATCGTCCGGCCGGCTCAGCTTCGCGGCGCCCGACACCTTCGTGCGCGAGACGCTGAAGCCGCGCCGCGAGCGCCTGGCCGTGGCCGGCAACACGCTGACGATGAGCCAGGGCAGCCGCAGCCGCAGCGTGCCGCTGGACACCGTGCCCGAAGCGCAGGTGCTGGTCGAGGCGGTGCGCGGCACGCTGACCGGCAACCGCGAATTGCTCGACCGCCATTTCACGCTGCAGTTCAGCGGCAGCCTCGACCAGTGGACGCTCGAGATGGTGCCGCGCGAACCGCTGTTGCGCGAGCAGGTCGCGCGCGTCACGGTGAGCGGCGTGCGCGCCGCGCTGACCGAGGTGCAGGTGCAGCTCGCCGGCGGCGACCGCTCGACGATGAAGATCGTCGAGAGCCGGGCGCCATGAATCTTCAGGCGTTGCGCCGGCCGGCGGCCTGGGTGTGGCTGGCAGCGATGCTGCTGGGCGCCTGGCTCGCGACGCGCGCCACGTACGTCGCCGACCTGTCGGCCTTCCTGCCGTCGTCGCCGAGTGCCGAGCAGCGCGTGCTGCTCGAGCAGCTTCGCCACGGCGTCACCGCGCGCGTGATGCTGGTCGGCGTGCGCGGTGGCGATGCGGCCTTGCGCGGCGAAGCCTCGCGCGGCCTGGCGGCCGCGCTGCGCACCGGCGGCGAATTCGACAGCGTCAACAACGGCGACGCCCTGGGCACGCCGAAGGCGGTCGGCGAACTGCTGATGGGCCACCGCTACCTGCTGAGCCCGGCGGTCGATGCGCAGCGTTTCAGCGTCGACGGCCTGCGCGACGGCATCGCCGACACCACGGCCATGCTCGGCACGCCGGCCGGCGCGTGGATCAAGCCGCTGCTGTGGCGCGACCCGACCGGCGAGATGGCGCGGCTCGCCGAGACGCTGCTGCCGTCGGGCGGGCCGCGCGTCGAGGCCGGCGTGTGGGTGTCGCGCAGCCAGCCGCGCGCGCTGCTGGTCGCGATCACGCGCGCCGGCGGCTCCGACCTCGACGGCCAGGCGCAGGCCATCGATGCGCTGCACCGGGCCTTCGCGCCGTGGGCCGCGCGCGGGCTGTCGCTCGACCTGTCCGGCGCCGGCGTGCTCGGCGTGCAGTCGCGCACGCTGATCAAGGCCGAGGTCGAACGGCTCGCGCTGTGGGACGGCGCGATCGTGCTCGCGCTGCTGCTGCTCGCGTTCGGTTCGCTGAAGGCGCTCGGCGTCGCGCTGCTGCCGGTGGCCAGCGGCGTGCTGGCCGGCACCGTCGCGGTGAGCCTCGGCTTCGGCCAGGTGCACGGCATGACGCTCGGCTTCGGCACCACGCTGATCGGCGAGGCGGTCGACTACGCGATCTACTACCTGGTGCAGGCACGCCCGGCCGCCGGCAGCGCGCCCGGCGGCGGCGCGCTGCATTGGCGGCGGCACAACTGGCCGACCGTGCGCTGGGGCCTGCTGACCTCGCTGGCCGGCTTCTCGGCGCTGGTGTTCTCCGGCTTCGGCGGGCTGGCCCAGCTCGGCGTGTTCTCGGTGGCCGGGCTGCTGGCCGCGGCGCTGACCACCCGTTACCTGCTGGTCGACCTCGCGCCCGACGGCGCGCCCGGCCTCGGCCTGCGGATGCGCCTCGGCCAGGCCACCGCGCGGATGGCGTCCGCGCTGCCGCGGCTGCGCTGGTTCTGGGGCGGCCTCGGTGCCGCGGCGCTGGCGCTGCTGCTGTGCCTGCCGAGCGCCTGGCGCGGCCAGCTCACGCACCTGAGCCCGGTGTCGGCGAAGGCGCTGACGCTCGACGCCTCGCTGCGCGCCGACCTGGGCGCGGCCGAACTGGGCACGCTGGTCGCGATCGAGGCGCCCGACGAAGCGACCGCGCTGCAGCGCGCCGAGCAGGCGAGCGCGCGGCTCGACCCGCTGGTGGCCGCCGGCCTGCTTGCCGGCTACGAATCGCCGACCCGGCTGCTGCCGGCCGAGGCGACACAGGCCGCCCGCCGGGCCGCGCTGCCCGATGCCGACACGCTGCGCGCCCGGGTGAAGCTTGCGACCGTCGACGGCCTGCTGCCGGCCGACCGGCTCGAGCCCTTCATTGCCGACGTGCAGGCGCAGCGCCAAGCCAGGCCGTTGACCCGCGCCGACTACGACGGCACGCCGCTCGCCACGGCGTTGCAGGCGCAGCTGCTGCCGGCGGCACAGGGGCGGCCGTGGACCGTGTTGCTGAGCCTGCGCGCCGGCACGCAGGCGCTGCCCGCGGCCCGGCTGCGCGACGCGATGCAGGGCCTGCCGGACACCCGCGTCGTCGAGATCCAGCCCGAACTCGATGCGCTGTACGCCCGCTACCTGCGCGAGGCCTTCTGGCAGAGCGCGCTCGGCGCGCTGGCGGTGCTGCTGATCCTGTACGCCGGGCTGCGCTCGCTGCGCCGGCTGTGGCGCGTCGCGCTGCCGCTCGCGGCCAGCGTCGTGCTGGTGCTGGCCGGGCTCACGCTCGCCGGCGTCGCGCTCGGCGTGCTGCACCTGGTCGGGCTGCTGCTGGTGGTGGCGGTCGGCTCCAACTACGCGCTGTTCTTCGACCAGCTCGCGCAGCAGGATGCGCGCGAGGCCGATACCGAGACGCTCGCATCGCTGCTGCTTGCCAACCTGACCATCGTCGCGTCGTTCGCGCTGCTGTGCACCTCCAGCGTGCCGTTGCTGGTCGCGCTCGGCGAGGTGGTCGCACCGGGCACCGCGCTGTGCCTGCTGCTGTCCGCCAGCTGGGCCCGCCGCGCGGGCGGTGTGGGACAATCCGGGCCCTGATTTCCCCTGCTGGCGGCACAGCTCCTCGCCCCCAAAATCGATGTCGCCTTTGCAGCATTCAACGTCGCTCCCCCGTTCGACGCCCCCGCCTTCGCTTCGTGTGACGACCTGGCCCGTTCCCGTCTTCCTGCTGCTCAGCGCCGGCCTGCACCTGGTGGCGCTGCTGGCGGTGCTGCGCACGCCCGCCGCGTGGCCCTGGGCGCTCGGCGCGGTCGTGCTGAACCACCTCGCGATCACGCTGCTCGGGCTGTGGCCGCGGTCGAACTGGCTGGGCGACAACCTGACGCGGCTGCCGGCCGCGGCCGCCGCGCGCGGCGAGATCGCGCTGACGCTCGACGACGGGCCCGACCCGGTGCTGACCCCGCAGGTGCTGGCGTTGCTCGACGCGGCCGGCGTGCAGGCCACCTTCTTCGTGATCGGCGAGCGCGCCGCGGCCCACCCCGGCCTGCTGCACGAGATCGTGCGGCGCGGCCATGGCGTGCAGAACCACAGCTGGCGGCATCCGCATGCGTTCTCGGTGTTCGGCCCGCGCCGCATCGCGCG
Source organism: Rhizobacter sp. Root1238 (assembly GCF_001425825.1). Lineage (GTDB taxonomy): Bacteria > Pseudomonadota > Gammaproteobacteria > Burkholderiales > Burkholderiaceae_C > Rhizobacter. The sequence goes on along the minus strand of NZ_LMDM01000004.1, from coordinate 62,088 downwards.
CGAACTGCAGCAGGCGCAAGCGTTCCTGCACGGCGCGACCGGCGAGCCGCCGACGCTGTTCCGCGCGCCGGCCGGGCTGCGCAACGTGTTCCTCGGCCCGTTGCTGCACCGCGCGGGGCTGCGCCTGGCCAGCTGGACGCGCCGCGGCTTCGACACCCGCGACGGCGATGCGCAGCGCGTGCTGGCGCGCCTGACGCGCGGCCTGCGCGGCGGCGACATCCTGCTGCTGCACGACGGCCACTGCGCCAGCACGCCCGACGGCCGGCCGGTGGTGCTCGACGTGCTGCCCGCGCTGATCGCCCAGGCGCAGCAGGCCGGGCTGCGCTTCGTGCGGCTGGACGATGCCTGCACCGCGCCGCCGCAGGTCGCGGCAATCAACACCTCGCCTGCCACATGAAGCCGGTCGCGATCACCCGCATGACGGTCACGAGCGCGCTCGGGGCCGGCAACGAGACCCACCTGCAGGCGCTGCGCGACGGCCGCAGCGGGCTCGCGCCGTGCCGCTTCGAGGACGTCGCGCTGAACTGCCACGTCGGCGAGGTCGCCGGCGTCGATGCGATCGCGCTGCCGGCCGAGCTGGAAGCCTACGACTGCCGCAACCACCGCCTCGCCTGGCTCGGGCTGCAACAGAACGGCTTCCGGGCCGCGGTGCGTGCGGCGCGCGAGCGCCATGGCGCGCAGCGGGTCGCGGTGCTGCTCGGCAGCAGCACCTCCGGCATCCTGCAGACCGAGCATGCCTACCGCCACCGCGGGCCCGATGGCGCGCTGCCGGCCGACTTCCACTACGCCGAGACGCACAACACCGGCTCGCTGGCGCGCTTCGTCGCGCTCGCGCTGCAGCTCGACGGCCCGCAGTGGGTGGTGTCGACCGCCTGCTCGTCCAGCGCCAAGGTGTTCGCGGCCGCGGCGCGCCTGATGGAACTCGGCTGGATCGACGCGGCGGTGGTCGGCGGTGTCGACAGCCTGTGCCTGACGACGCTGTACGGCTTCAACTCGCTGGAGCTGCTGTCGCCGCAGATCTGCCGGCCCTGGGATGCCGGCCGCAACGGGCTGTCGCTCGGCGAGGCCGCGGCATTCGCGCTGCTGGAGCGCCCGTCGCCGGGCGGGGCCGAGCTGCAGGGCTGGCTGCTCGGCGTCGGCGAAAGCAGCGACGGCTTCCACATGAGCTCGCCGCTGCCCGACGGCGGCGGCGCGGTCGCCGCGATGCAGCAGGCCCTGGCCGGTGCCGGCCTGCAGCCGGGCGACATCGACTACATCAACCTGCACGGCACCGCGACGCACAACAACGACGCGGCCGAAGACCGTGCGGTGCAGACGGTGTTCGGCCCGGCGACGCCCTGCAGCTCGACCAAGGGCGCGACCGGCCACACGCTGGGCGCGGCCGGCGGCGTCGAAGCGGTGCTGAGCCTGCTGGCGCTGCAGCACGGCCTGCTGCCGGGCGGGCTGAACCGCCGGCAGCCGGATGCCGAGCTGCAGTCGAACTACGTCGACCACAGCCGCGCCGCGCCGCTGCGCCGCGTGCTGAGCAATTCGTTCGGTTTCGGCGGCTCGAACGCCAGCCTCGTGCTCGGAGCCGCCTGATGGCCACGCTCTTCGTGCAAGGCATCGGGCTGTGCGGCCCCGGTCTGACGGACTGGGCGCAGGGCGCGCAGGTGCTGGGCGGGCAACTGGCCTACACGCGCACGCCGACCGCGGTGCCGCCACCGGCGCGCCTGCCGGCCGCCGAGCGGCGCCGCGCCGGCGCCGCGATCAAGATCGCGCTGGCGGTGGCCGACGAGGCCTGCCAGCGCGGCGGCATCGATCCGGCGCTGGCGGCCACGGTGTTCGCATCGTCGAGCGGCGACGGCGCGAACTGCCATGCGCTGTGCGAGGCGCTGGCCGGCAGCGACCGGCTGGTGTCGCCGACGCGCTTCACGAACTCGGTGCACAACGCCGCCGCCGGCTACTGGCACATCGCGGTCGCCGGCCGCGCTGCGTCGACCAGCCTGTGCGGCTTCGACACCAGCTTCGCGGCCGGGCTGATCGAGGCGGCCGGGCAGTTGCATGGGCGGGCGCCGGCGCAAGCGCAGCCGGTGCTGCTGGTCGCGAGCGACACGCCCTACCCCGAGCCGCTGAACGCGACACGGCCGCTGCCCGACAGCCTGGGCATCGCGCTGGTGCTGCAGCCGCGGGGCGATGGCGCGCTCGCGCGGCTGACCCTCGCCGCGCAGCCGCCGCAGGCGTCGACGCCCTGCAGCGACGCCGGGCTCGAAGCGCTGCGCCAGCAGATTCCCGCGGCGCGCGCGCTGCCGCTGCTCGAACTGATTGCCCGCGGCGGCGCGGGCCATGTCGTGCTCGACTGCCAGACGGGCCTGTCGTTGCGCGTCGACGTGTCGAGGCCGTGAGCGACGAACCGCTGCTGCTCGACCAGCGCGGCATCGCGGCGCTGATCCCGCATGCCGGGTCGATGTGCCTGCTCGACGGGCTGCTGGCCTGGGACGCGCAGACCATCCGCTGCCGCGCCACCGGCCACCGCGCCGCCGGCCACCCGCTGCGCACGGCGTCGGGCCTGCTCGCGACGAACGCCATCGAATACGCCGCGCAGGCGATGGCCTTGCACGGCGCGTTGCTCGCGCAGTCGACCGGCACGGCGCCCTCGCCCGGCTTCCTCGCGAGCGCGCGCGGCGTGCACTGCCACCGGCTGCACCTGCACGACCTGCCCGGTGCGCTGGAAGTGGTGGCCGAGCGGGTCGCCGGCGATGCACACCAGCTGCTCTATGCGTTCCGCGTGCAGCATGCGGGCGAGCCGGTGGCCGACGGGCGGGCCGCGGTCGTGCTGAACCCGGCGCTCGCCTCAGGATCGACACCAGGAGACCCCTCATGAGCGACACCCCTGCCCTGCGGCGCGCGCTGGTCACCGGCGCGAGCGGCGAGATCGGCAGCGCGATCGCACGCCGGCTGGCGCGCGACGGCTTCCACGTGATCCTGCATGCGAACTCGCGGCCCGATGCGGTCGAGCTGCTGGCGCTGCAGCTGAAGGCCGCCGGCGGCTCGGCCGAGGCGGTCTGCTTCGACGTGACCGACCGCGCGGCCTGCGACGCGGTGCTGCTGCCGCTGGCCGAGGCCGGCGCGATCCAGGTGATCGTCAACAACGCCGGGCTGCACGACGACGCGGTGTTCCCGGCGATGCGCGACGAGCAATGGCACCGCGTGATCGACGTGTCGCTGCACGGCTTCTTCAACGTGACGCAGCCGCTGGTGATGCCGATGATCCGCACGCGCTGGGGCCGGGTGATCAACATCTCGTCGGTGGCCGGCGTGATGGGCAACCGCGGGCAGACGAACTACGCGGCGGCCAAGGGCGCGCTGAACAGCGCGACCAAGGCGCTGTCGCTGGAGCTGGCGAGCCGCGGCATCACGGTGAATGCGGTCGCGCCGGGCATCATCGCGTCGCCGATGGCGGCGCAGGCCTTCGACGACAAGACGATCGCGCAGCTGGTGCCGGCCAAGCGGGCCGGCAAGGCCGACGAGGTGGCGGCGCTGGTGGGGTTCCTGGCGGGAGACGAGGCCGGCTACATCACCGGGCAGGTGATCGGCATCAACGGCGGGATGGCCTGACCGGGTCGAGCGCCGGGCCGCCCCAAGCCGGCCCGGATCCCCCTGGGGGATCGGTCGATGTACCCATCGACCGAGGGGTGGTCATCAACTCGGGTTCTTGGCCTTGAACTGGGCGAGGTTGAAGGCCGCCTTCGCCTTGATCTTGTTCTGCAGCAAGCCGGACCAGCCCAGTGCCCACCCCGGCGCTCCCAGGGCCTGCCGCGACCAGGCCCAGAAATCGAACTGGTCGACGTGCCGCACGATCAGCCCGTCGCGGAACTCGAAGCTCGCATCGATGATGTTCAGCACCTTGCGCCCGGTCGCGGAGAACGTGTAGCTCGCCTCCCAGTGCGCAGCCCCCTGGCGGTCGTCGGCCTGGATGCCGGTGTACTCGAGCCGCAGGTCGCGCCCGTTGGTGCAGAGCATCCGCCACATCATCCCGGCGTCGGGGCCGTGCAGGTCGAACACCGGGTCGGTGAAGTGGATCTCGCGGTGGTAGCAACCGGCCATCGCGGACCAGTCGCGGCGGCAGAAGCCTTCGTAGAAGCGTTGGATCAGTGCAGCGTGGTCGTGCATGCGGGCCACCGGGGCAGTCGAGGTTCGCCACAGTGTGCCAGCAGCCAGGGCCGTTCGGGTATCCGGCGATGCGGATTCGCCACTGAAGTCGGTAAGCTTCGCCCATGAAGTTGCTGCTCGCCGAAGACGACGCCATCCTTGCCGATGCCCTCAGCGCCAACCTGGCGCTGGCCGGCTTCGAGGTCGACGTGGCCCCGAATGGCGCCGTCGCCGAGTACCTGCTGCTGCGCCAGCAGTTCGACCTCGGCGTGCTCGACCTGGGCCTGCCGCTGGTCGACGGCCTGACGGTGCTGAAGCGCGTGCGCGCCGCCCGGCCGACGCTGCCGATGCTGGTGCTGACCGCGCTCGACGGGCTCGACCACCGCGTCGCCGGGCTGAACGCCGGCGCCGACGACTACCTGACCAAGCCCTTCGACTTCCCCGAACTGGAAGCCCGCATCCGCGCACTGCTGCGCCGCACCCGCAGCGCGGCGGCCGCGTCGGCGCAGGAGATGGGGCGCCTGAGCTTCGACCGCGACACCCGCCGCGCCGCGATCGACAACGAGGCGATGGAGCTGTCGCCGCGCGAATGGATGCTGATGGACCTGCTGCTCACGCAACGTGACAAGGTGGTGACGAAGGAGCAGATCGCCGAGGCCTGGGCGGTGGAGCGCGGCGATGCGAACGCCGGTTCGATCGAGGTCTACATCCACCGGCTGCGGCGCAAGCTCGATGGGTCCGGCCTCGCGATCCGCACGGTGCGCGGGCTGGGCTACCTGCTGGAAGCCGAAGCGGCCTGACTGGAACGGCCCGGCGTCGATGCTCTCCCCGTTCAAGCTGGCCCTGCGCCGCGTGCCCGGCGTGACGCCCGGCACCCGCTCGCTGCACCGTCACCTGCTGCTGTGGCTGCTGCTGCCGCAGCTGGTGCTGTGGCTGGCCGCCGCCTACGTCACCTACAACGTCGCCGACCGCTACGCCAACCGCGCGATCGACGCCGCGCTGAAGACCGCCACCCGCTCGCTCGCCCGCCAGGTCAAGCCGATCGGCAACGGGCTGTTCATCGATTTCCCGAAGGCCGCGCAGGACATCATCGAGGCCGACCCGGACGACCGGGTGTATTACATGGTCAGCACGCCGCCGGGCGAGTTCATCCTCGGCAACAACAAGCTGCCGCCGCCGCCGGTCACCGATGCGCGGCTGGGCGAGACCTATTTCTACAACGGCAGCATGAAGGAGCGGACTCCGCAGGAAAAGACGCAGCAGCTGGGCATCCGCGTCGCGGCGATGTACCTGTCGTTCGGCGACGAGAACGCGCCGCAGCGCATGCTGGTGCAGGTGGCGCGCAGCCGCGCCAGCGGCGAAGAACTCGCCCGCCAGATCCTGGTCGACACCGCGCTGCCGCTGTCGGGGCTGGTGGCGTTGATGTCGGTGATCGTCTGGGGCGGCATCCGCACCGGCCTGGCGCCGCTGGCGCGGCTGCGCGCCGAGGTCGAGGACCGCGCGCCGAACGACCTGGCGCCGATCAAGCTCGAAGCCGCGCCCGAGGAAGTGCGTGCGCTGGTGAAGGCGCTGAACAGCCTGCTGGCCCAGGTGCACGAGAACGTGTCGGTGCAGAAGCGGTTCATCAGCGATGCGGCGCACCAGCTGCGCACGCCGCTGGCGGGGCTGAAGAGCCAGACCGAACTCGCGCTGACCGAGACCGACAACCCCGCGCTGCAGGCGCGGCTGCGCCGCGTGCACGAGAGCGCGACGCGCAGCGCCCACCTGATCAACCAGCTGTTGACGTTGGCGCGCGCCGAGCCCGAATCGGTGGCGGCGCAGGGGCGCACCCGCGTCGACCTGCGGCGCCTCGCCAGCGAGGTGACGGCCGAGCTGGTGCCGCGCGGCCGGCACGCGGGCGTCGACCTCGGGCTGGACGATGGCGACGAGAAGCCGATCGAGATCCACGGCAATGCGCTGCTGCTGCGCGAGTCGCTGCTGAACCTGGTCGACAATGCGATCCGCTATGCCGGCGACGGCAGCGTCGTGACGGTGCGCTTGTCGGCGCAGGACAGCCAGGCGGTGCTGGAGGTCGAGGACAACGGCCCGGGCATTGCCGAGGCCGACCGCGAGCGGGTCTTCGAGCGCTTCGCCCGCGCGACGCACGAAGGCAACGGCTGCGGGCTGGGGCTCGCGATCGTCAAGGAGATCGTCGAGCGGCACACCGGCACCGTCGAGCTGCAGGCGGTGCAGCCGCACGGCCTGCGCGCGGTGGTGCGGCTGCCGCGGATCGTCGAGCGCAAGGCCGTGGCGGCTTGACGCCTCCTTCATCTTGACGATGACTGGCCCGTCGAGCCGTTGACGCGGCTCGCGACACTGGTTAACGTGCCGACCCACGGTCGCCGCATCGATTGATGCGCCCGAGCCCGACCCGCTCACAAAAGCGGGAGGTGCATTCCGTCACGTCCAGCCCTCCCTGGAGACTTCTCTTGTTCAGAACACACCACGCGGCCGTGGTGAGCTGCGGCATTGCTGCGCTCCGGACGGCTTGCAGATTCCTTGTGTCGTTGCCGGTGCTTGCCGCCCTCGGTTCGGTGTCTCATGCGCAGACGGCCGTCCAGACGGTGACGCGCACGGTGAGCTACGAGTACGACGCGTACGGCACGCCGATCAAGCAGACGGTGGAGCCGTTCCCGGAACTGGCGAATTCGAAGCAATACGTTGAAGCGGCTCATTCGTTGGCAGCGCATCCACCTGCCCGCGCATTGACGAAGGCGCGTGGAGCGGAAACCTTGATGTACGACCAAGCCACCAACACCTTTTTGGTTAGAGGGGCGGACAGTGCACCAAAGACAATGTTTAGGCCGACAGACGGCATCAATTACTGGAACAAGCAATGAGCGCAGCTATCGACGACTTGCATCCCTGTCCCTGCTGTGGCTCTCGAGCGTTAGGCGCCTTAGGCAGTTATGAAATCTGCGACGTCTGCGGCTGGGAGGATGACCCGGTGCAATCTGCGGATCCAGACTACGCGGGTGGTGCGAACCATGAGAGTCTGAACTCTGCGAGAAGAAGATGGCAAGAGAAGGCTGAGTAGTTGCCGCAAAGGGGCGTGCCTTCAAAGTCGACCTCAAGCCTGAAGTGCGCCGCCTTTACTCATTGCTCGGCGTTGCACGTCAGCTTTGAGGCCACCCTCGGAAGAAGGACCATTGCCCGAGTTTTATCAAGGCGCGCCGCCGCAAGGAATGTCATCTTGCGGAACAGTTCGTTCCTCATTGGCACTTCAACTGATGGCTATGCAACAAAGCCGCCAGCGGGTACTGCCTGCTCTTCGGCAAGTTGCGCAGCCCTTGAAGCACGCGGCATGAACGTACGTCACACCCCGACCCGAAACGACCCGAATCACCACACGGTCGAACTTCCGAAGCCTGTGACGCCTGAGCGCGCGCGAGCCTTCAACGAAGCGTTCGGTCGTCAGTAAGGAGCGAGCCAGTATGAAGGCATCAAGTCCAAGGCTAGTTGCTCTCGGGTTCTATGACGGGCCTACTGAAGGCTTCGTGCGGGGAGTCGAGAGTGGTTTCGCCCACTACTTCAAAGCTGTGGCGTGGGACGACGATCAGGATCGCCGACTGTATTTGTTGGGGCGGGTCGAGGAGCGTGTCGTTGATCAGCTACTTGCGCTGCTAGCGGAACCCGGTCAAGCCATTTCGAGTGCAGTCTTTACTCCTGCATGGGCATTCGGCGATGCCCAGCGCGAGGCGCTAGCCAACAAGCTCGTTGAAGAAGGGCGGCGCACGTTGAATTCGCCGGCCCTTGTAGTACTGGGTTCAAGCTTGCTTGACAGCTGGGAACGACTTTTTTCTCCCACCGTTCCAAACCCCGTGCCGCCCACACTCCGGGGCTTTTGAGGACTGACTATGTTGTTTTGCGTTGACTTCAACGAGACGTTGGAGCCGGATCTTGTGCTGCTGTCCGCAACCGACACAAAGATTGCCTCTGACGGCGCAATGGTTCGCCTACGCAACGGGCAGGAAGTGATCGTGTTCATGGAGGATTCGGACGAACAAGGTCAGTCGGACAACTTGGTTGCGTCAGGCGTCGTGGAAGCCAATCAGTCGTCAGGTTGAGCCGCGCACGTCAAGTGGTGCTGCCGGATCGATGCCAACGGCATACGCCACCAGTCTGAACTTTGACGACCTGCTCGCATGACCGGCGAGGTCATGGCCCCCACGCAGCCGCTGCGCTATCGTGCGCCGCATGCACACTGCCTTGCCCTCCAGCCCGCCGCCGGTCGGCACCTTGCTGCGCGAATGGCGGCAACGCCGGCGCCTGAGCCAGCTCGACCTGGCCAACGGTGCCGACATCTCCACCCGCCACCTGAGCTACGTCGAGACCGGCCGCGCGGCGCCCAGCCGCGCGATGGTGCCCCACCTCGCCGAGGCGCTCGATGTCCCGCTGCGCGAGCGCAACACCTTGCTGACGGCCGCCGGCTTCGCGCCGCTGTACCGCGAGCGCACGCTGGACGACCCGGCGCTGAAGGCCGCGCGCGACGCCGTCGAGCTGGTGCTGCGGGCGCATGAACCTCACCCGGCGCTGGCCGTCGACCGGCACTGGAACCTGCTGGCCCACAACCGGTCGATGCTGCTGTTGCTCGACGGCATCGCGCCGCACCTGCTCGCGCCGCCGGTCAACGTGCTGCGGCTCAGCCTGCACCCCGAGGGCGCGGCGCCGAAGATCGTCAACCTGAACGCGTGGCGCACCCACTTGTTCGCACGGCTGCGCACGCAAGTCCTGGCGAGCGGCGACCCGGTGCTGGCCGCGCTGCTCGACGAGCTGCAGGCTTATCCTGGCGACGACAGCCCGCCGGGTGGCGAGGACGGGAGCGCGGTGGCGGTGCCGCTGCAGATCCGCAGTTCTCTCGGCGTGCTGTCGTTGATCAGCACGACCACGGTGTTCGGCACGCCGGTCGACATCACGCTGTCGGAGCTGGCGCTGGAGACCTTCTTCCCGGCCGATGCGGCGACGGCGCAGCTGCTGCGTCGCCTCGGTGACGGACAGGCGGCGCCGACCGGAGGATAAAGGCGAAGTCGCGGCAACGATCCGCGCAAGGAGACGACGATGACTTCACGAACCGCCCTGCGCATCTGCCCCCTGTGCGAGGCCTGCTGCGGCCTCGAGGTGCAGGTCGACGACGCCGGCCGCATCGGCACGATCCGCGGCGACGCGGCCGACGTGTTCAGCACCGGCTTCCTGTGCCCGAAAGGCGTCGCGCTGAAGGACCTGCACGAGGACCCGGACCGCCTGCGCACGCCGCTGATCCGGCGCGGCGCGCGCTTCGTCGAGGCGAGCTGGGACGAGGCCTTCGCCGAGATCGAGCGCCGCCTGCTGCCGCTGCGCGAGGCGCATGGCAAGGACAGCGTCGCGCTGACGCTGGGCAATCCGTCGGCCCACAAGATGGGGCTGCTGCTGTACATGCCGCGGTTGCTGAAGGCGCTGGGCACGCGCAACTTCTTCTCGGCGTCGACGCTCGACCAGATGCCCAAGCAGCTGTCGAACGGGCTGATGTACGGCCACTGGCTGACGATGGCGGTGCCCGACATCGAACGCTGCGACTTCCTGCTGGTGCTCGGCGCGAACCCGATGGCGAGCAACGGCAGCCTGTGGACCGTGCCGGATTTCCGCGGCAAGGCCAAGGCGATGAAGGCGCGCGGCGGCCGGCTGGTGGTGATCGATCCGCGGCGCACCGAGACGGCCGCGCTCGCCGATGCGCACCACTTCATCCGCCCGGGCGGCGATGTGTTCCTGCTGCTCGGGATGGTGCACACGCTGTTCACCGAAGGGCTGGTGAAGCTCGGGCGGCTGCAGTCGCATCTGGCGGGGCTGGACGCGCTGCGCGACGCGGTGCAGCCGTTCGGCGCCGACGCGATGGCCGCGCGCTGCGGCATCGAGGCGGACGCGATCCGCAGCCTCGCGCGCGAACTCGCCGCGGCCGCGCGCGGTTGCGTCTACGGCCGCCTCGGCACCTGCGTGCAGGCCTACGGCACCACCTGTTCGTGGCTGATCGACGTGCTGAACATCCTGACCGGCCACCTCGACGAGCCGGGCGGCGCGATGTTCCCGCAGGCGGCGGCCTTCGCGGCCAACACCGCCGGCACGCCGGGCCGCGGGCGCGGCATCGTCACCGGCCGGCACCGCAGCCGCATCAGCGGCGCTCCGGAGGTGTACGGCGAGCTGCCGATGACCTGCCTGGCCGAGGAGATCGAGACGCCGGGCGAGGGCCAGGTGAAGGCGCTGATCACGATCGCGAGCAACCCGGTGCTGTCGGCACCGAACGGGCCGCGGCTGGCGAAGGCGCTGGAGGGGCTCGACTTCATGCTGAGCCTGGACATCTACCTGAACGAGACGACGCGCCATGCCGACGTGATCCTGCCGGGGCTCTCGCCGCTGGAGGACACGCACTACGACGTCGCGTTCCCGCAGTTCAGCGTGCGCAACCATGCGCGCTACAGCCCGGCGGTGCTGCCGCCGCCGGCCGGCACACCGGCCGAATGGGAGACGCTGCTGCGGCTGGCCGCGCTGCTGCAGGGGCGTGGCGCGCAGGCCGACATCGGCGCACTGGACGACGCGCTGGTGGCCGAGGACGTGCGCAAGTGGGCCGGCGAGCAGGCCGATGCGGTGATGCAGATGGTGTCGGCGCACCGAGGCCCGGAGCGGCTGCTCGACCTGGCCTTGCGCAGCGGCCCGTTCGGTGACGGCTTCGGCCGCAAGCCCGACGGCCTGACGCTCGACAAGTTGAAGGCCGCGCCGCACGGCATCGACCTCGGTCCGCTGGCGCCGCGCGTGCCCGAGCTGCTGCGCACGCCGTCGGGCTGCATCGAACTCGCGCCGCCATCGCTGCTCGACGACCTGCAGCGGGTGGCCACCGATGCGCGGGCCGGCATCGACGACGCGGTGATCATCGGCCGGCGCCAGGTGCGCTCGAACAACAGCTGGATGCACAACCTGCCGACGCTCGCGAAAGGCCCGTTCCGCTGCACCGCGCTGGTCCACCCGCAGGACGCCGCCCGCTGGGGCTTGCAGCACGGCGGCCAGGCACGCATCGCCCGGGCGGCGGACCAATCGATCGAGGTGCAGGTGGAGGTCAGCGACGAGATGATGCCCGGCGTGATCAGCTTGCCGCACGGCTGGGGCCACGCGCTGCCCGGCGCACGCCTGGCGGTGGCCGGCGAGCGCCCCGGCGCGAACCTCAATGCGGTGCTGGACGATTCATTGCGGGACCCGTTGTCGGGCAATGCGGTGCTGGGCGGAACCGCGGTGCGGGTGATGCCCTGCTGAGTTGCACAGTTGCAGCTCAAGAAGCAGCGCCAATCCGTTCGCCCTGAGCCTGTCGAAGGGTTGCGCACCACGCACCCAAGGCCTTCGAGAGGCTCAGTCCGACCCTTCGACAGGCTCAGGGCGAGCGGTGTTTCTTTGCGACCGCCGGGTTCCTTCAAGGACACGCTTTGCTCAGAAAGCGGGACTACCGGTCAATACAGAATGCCGATCTGCATCACGGAGTTGAGTCAATGAGCAAGCAACGATTTACCAGCGTTTGGGATGCCATCGAAGACACGCCGGAGGACGCCGAGAACATGAAACTGCGCTCCGTGCTGATGAGCGCCATCTCCGAGCACATCGCTCGCAGGGGCATGAGTCAATCCGAAGCGGCCGCACTGTTCGGCGTGACACAGCCACGCGTTTCGGATCTGGTGCGGGGAAAGATCAACCTGTTCGCCCTCGATGCGCTCGTCAACATGGCGACTGCTGCCGGCATGCGGATCGAAATGCGGGTGCTGGAAGCAGCCTGAGGCCGGCGCTACACCTCGCGGAACTGCGCCGCGTTGTCGCGCAGCCAGACAGCCGCCCGCGGCTCCTCCTGCTGCTGCGGATGGAAATCGGCCCGGAAGTACGCCCGCCACGGCCTGAAGGTGTCGCGCACCAGCCCGCCTTTCGCGAACAGCAGCCGCCACGCGCCGCGCCAGGTGCGGCCCTGCAGCAGCGCGCCGTCGTGCCACAGGTTGCGCAGCGTCTGGCGGATCACGTCGGTGACGAAGAAGAAGGTGACGACGCGGAACCAGCGGATGCGCCAGCGCTGGTCGCCGCCGCCCGCGCGGTAGACGTCGAACGCGGTGCTGCGGTGCTCGGTTTCCTCGGCCGCATGCCACATCCACATCGTGCGCAGCCGCGGCTCGGCGCCGTCGAGCACCTCGGGGTGCTGCAGCATCCACGCGGCCATGATCGCGGTGAAGTGCTCGTAGCCGGCGGTCACCGCCAGGGCATGGCGCGGGTCGCCACCCTCGAAGCGCGCAATGCGGCGCGCCGCCCGCGGGCCCCAGGTGTTGCGGTGGCCCTGCGCTTCGAGCTGGCCGTTGAACAGCCCGTGGATGCGCCGGTGCGTCGCCTCCTGCCCGACGAAGCCCTGCACCTCGTCGGCGAAGCCGGCCTGCACATCGGCCGGCAAGGCCTTCGCGGCCGTCCGCACCGCATCGATGAAGAACTGCTCGCCGACCGGGAAGCTCATCGACAGCGCATTGAAGAACGCCGTCAGGAAGGCATCGCCGCCCGCCCAGCGCCGCTCGATCGGGGTCGACAGGTCGACGAGCAGCGAGCGGACGGTGTGATGGGTCATGGTGCCGCGATGCTAGTCGATGCCGGCGTTGCGGCGGTTGCTGAAGGTCGCGCGGTCCATCTCGCGCACGTCGCACGACACGGCCTGCACCGCCGGCATCAGCGCCGCCAGCCCGCGCACGATGCCGGCCGAGAGCGTCTTGCGCTCGGCCTCGCTGCGGCCGGTCAGCACATAGGCGAAGACGTGGACGAAGTCGGCGTTGATGCCACCGACCAGGCTGTGCTCGTGCACCAGCACGCGGATCTTCACGTCGCCGACGGTGAACAGCTCGCTCGCGAGCGCGGCGTCGTGCACGGCGCGCATCATCCGCTCGACCGGCACCTGGGCCGCGACCGCTTTCGTGCACTCGAGGATGCAATGGGGCATGGATCGTTCTCAGACGTCGAGCGTGTAGACATGGGCCGCGGCACGCTCGGCGGCACTGTGGCCGCGCAGCGCCTGTGCCCACGCGGGGTCGGCGGCGGAGTGCGCCGGCGTGAGGCCGCGCAGCATCACCGCGATCTCTTCGGAGCCGCCGTCGATCTCGTTGAGCTGGTGCAGCTGTTCATCGAACAGTCGCGCCACCGACGCGCCAGCGGCGTCGATCAGGACCAGATACCGCACGGGTTTGCTGTGCATCGATGTCTCCGAAAGGAACCCTGATCAGCCGATCCAGCGGCGGGCGTTGTGGAACATCCGCATCCACGGGCTGTGGGCGCCGATGTCGCCCGACGTCCAGCTCATCAGCACGTTGCGGAACACCCGCTCCGGGTGCGGCATCAGCACCGTGAAGCGGCCGTCGTCGGTGGTCACCGCGGTCAGGCCGTCGGGGCTGCCGTTCGGGTTCGCCGGGTAGGCCTCGGTCGGTCGGCCGGCGGCGTCGACGAAGCGCATCGCGCGCTTCACCTTGGCCGCGTCGCCGCGCTGCGAGAAATCGGCAAAGCCCTCGCCGTGCGCCACCGCGATCGGCAGCCGGCTGCCGGCCATGCCGCCGAAGAAGATCGACGGGCTGTCCAGCACCTCGACCTGCGCCAGCCGGGCCTCGAACTGCTCGCTGCGGTTGCGGGTGAACTTCGGCCAGTCCTGCGCGCCGGGGATCATCGGCGACAGCGCGGCCATCATCTGGCAGCCGTTGCACACGCCGAGCGCGAAGGTGTCGCTGCGCCCGAAGAACGCCGCGAACTGCTCGGCCAGCACCGGGTTGAACATCACCGAGCGAGCCCAGCCCTCGCCGGCACCCAGCGTGTCGCCGTAGCTGAAACCGCCGCAGGCGACGAAGCCCTGGAACTGGTCGAAGCGCGCGCGGCCGGTCTGCAGGTCGCTCATGTGCACGTCGAAGGTGTCGAAGCCGGCCTGCGCCATCGAGTAGCTCATCTCGAGGTGGCTGTTGACGCCCTGCTCGCGCAGGATCGCCACCTTCGGGCGCGCGGTGTTGACGTAAGGCGCGACCGGCGCCGCCGGATCGAAGCTCAGCTGCAGGTGCAGCCCGGTGTCGTCGACGCGGCCGGCGGCCGCATGCTCGGCATCGGCGCAGGCCGGGTTGTCGCGCAGCCGGGCGATGCGCCAGCTGACCTCGTCCCAGGCCTGGTGCAGGTCGCGCAGCGGCGCGCTGAACACCGCCTTCGCATCGCGCCAGACCTCGACGACGCCGCGCTCGTTGGTCTTGCCGATGGCATGGCTGTGCCTGGCCAGGCCGTGCTCGCGCAGCACCTGCATCACCTCGTCGCGGAACTCGGTGGGCACCTGGATCACGGCGCCCAGCTCTTCGTTGAACAAGGCCTTCAGCGTCAGCTCGGTGCGGCGTGCGCCGACCTGTCCGGCCCAGTTCTTCGAGTCGCCGTGGTCGGCGCGGCTGTCGGCAATGCCGTCGCCTTCGGTGACCAGCATGTCGACGTTCAGGCTCAGGCCCCGATGGCCGGCAAAGGCCATCTCGCAGGCCGCCGCCCACAGGCCGCCGTCGCTGCGGTCGTGGTAGGCCAGCAGCCGGCCCTGGCTGCGCAGCTGGTTGATCGCGGCGACCAGCGACTTCAGCAGCACCGGGTCGTCGAGGTCGGGCACCTCGTCGCCGAACTGGTCCAGCACCTGCGCCAGCATCGAGCCGGCCATGCGGTTCTTCCCCCGGCCCAGGTCGATCAGCACCAGCGTCGTGTCGCCCGGCTGCAGCTGCGGCGTCAGCGTGCCGCGCACGTCGGCCAGCGTCGCGAACGCGGTGACGATCAGCGACACCGGCGCGGTGACCTGCTTGCCCACGCCGTCGTCGCTCCAGCGGGTGCGCATCGACAGGCTGTCCTTGCCGACCGGCACGCTGATGCCGAGCGCCGGGCACAGTTCCATGCCGACCGCCTTCACGGTGTCGTACAGCGCAGCGTCTTCGCCCGGTTCGCCGCAGGCGGCCATCCAGTTGCAGCTGAGCTTGATGCGTTCGAGCTCGATCGGCGCGGCCAGCAGGTTGGTGATGGCCTCGCCGACCGCCATGCGGCCGGAGGCCGGCGCATCGAGCGTCGCGAGCGGCGTGCGCTCGCCCAGGCTCATCGCCTCGCCGCGGAAGCCGCGGAAATCGGCCAGCGTCACCGCGCAGTCGGCCACCGGCACCTGCCACGGGCCGACCATCGGGTCGCGGTGGTTCAGGCCGCCCACGGTGCGGTCGCCGATCGTGATCAGGAACCGCTTGCTCGCCACCGTCGGGTGGCGCAGCACGTCGAAGGCCACCTTGTCGAGCGACACGTCGGTCAGCTGCAGCGCCGGCAGCGTGCGCGCGACGCGCTTCACGTCGCGGTGCATCTTCGGCGGCTTGCCGAGCAGCACGTCCATCGGCATGTCGATCGGGCGCTGCTGCGGGTCGGTGTCGGTGGCCGAGTGGTCGAGCACCAGCTGCTTCGCCTCGGTCGTCACGCCGACCACCGCGAACGGGCAGCGCTCGCGCTCGCACATCGCGCGGAAGATCGGCAGCGCGTCGGGCGACATCGCCATCACGTAGCGCTCCTGGCTCTCGTTGCACCAGATTTCCTTCGGCGCGAGGCCGCTCTCTTCCAGTGGCACCTGGCTCAGGTCGAAGCGCGCGCCGAGGCCGGCACCGTCGACCAGCTCGGGGAAGGCGTTCGAGATGCCGCCCGCGCCGACGTCGTGGATCGCGAGGATCGGGTTCGACTCACCCAGCGCCCAGCAGTGGTTGATGACCTCCTGCGCGCGCCGTTCGATCTCGGGGTTGCCGCGCTGCACCGAATCGAAGTCGAGCTCGGCCGCGTTGGCGCCGGCCGCCATCGAGCTGGCCGCGCTGCCGCCCATGCCGATGCGCATGCCGGGGCCGCCCAGCTGGACCAGCAGCGTGCCGGCCGGGAACTTCACCTTGTGCGTCTGGCTGTCGGAGATGCTGCCCAGCCCGCCGGCGATCATGATCGGCTTGTGGTAGCCGCGGCGCTGGCCGTCCACCGTCTGCTCGTAGACGCGGAAGTAGCCGGCGAGGTTGGGCCGGCCGAACTCGTTGTTGAACGCCGCACCGCCGAGCGGGCCGTCGACCATGATCTGCAGCGGGCTCGCGATGTGCTCCGGCTTGCCGTAGGGCGACTGCTCCCACGGCTCGTTCGTGCCGGGCAGGTGCAGGTTCGAGACGCTGAAGCCGGTCAGGCCGGCCTTGGGCTTGGAGCCGCGTCCGGTCGCGCCTTCGTCGCGGATCTCGCCGCCGGCACCGGTCGACGCGCCCGGGAACGGCGAGATCGCCGTCGGGTGGTTGTGCGTCTCGACCTTCATCAGCACGTGCACGGTGTCCTCGCGCGGGCCGTACAGCGGCGCGTTGGTGTAGCCCTGCGGCAGCCAGCGTTCGGTCGTGCCGCCTTCCATCACCGACGCGTTGTCGCTGTAGGCCACCACCGTGTGCTGCGGCGCCAGCTGGTGCGTGTTGCGGATCATCCCGAACATCGAACGCTCTTGCGGGACACCGTCGATCGTGAAGGCGGCGTTGAAGATCTTGTGCCGGCAGTGCTCGCTGTTGGCCTGCGCGAACATCATCAGCTCGACGTCGGTCGGGTTGCGCTTCAGCCCGGTGAAGGCGGCGACCAGGTAGTCGATCTCGTCGTCGCTGAGCGCGAGGCCGAAGTCCTTGTTGGCGGCCACCAGCGCGGCGCGGCCCGAGCCGAGGATGTCGACATGCGCCATCGCCTTGCCGACCTGCTCGTCGAACAGGTGGGCGGCATCGTCGCGCTGCAGCAGCACGCTCTCGGTCATGCGGTCGTGCAGCAACGCGGCGGCCTGCTGCAGTTCGCCGGCCTCGAGCGGCTTCGCGGCGCCGAGCAGGCCGGCCAGGCCGGTCTTCAGCACCAGCCGGTATTCCGTCACGCGTTCGACGCGCCGGATCGCCAGGCCGCAGTTGTGCGCGATGTCGGTGGCCTTGCTGGCCCACGGCGACACGGTGCCCAGGCGCGGCGCCACGAGCACCAGCGCTCCGTCGGTGGGCCCGGCGTAGGCATCGCCATAGGTGAGCAGCGCGGCGAGCTTGTCGTGGGCGTCGCGCGCCAGCGGCTGGTCGCTCCAGGCCCAGTGAACATGCCGGGCGTGCACGGCGGCGATGCGCGGGCTGATCGCCTGCAGCCGCGGCAGCAGGGCCTGGGCGCGGAAGGCGGACAAGGCGTTGCCGCCCTCGAAGTGCAGCAGATGCTTGGGTGTGGACGTCACGGTGGGGGGCCAGCTTCGGGTTCTGGAGACCGGGTCGTGTTCAGGGACTGCCGGTGGAAACCCGGGATTTTACGGGGGTCGGTGCAATAATTCCGCCCCATGACGATCACGATCAAGAACGCCGAGGATGTCGCCGGCATGCGCATCGCCGGGCGGCTCGCCTCCGAAGTGCTGGACATGCTCACGCCGCACGTGAAGCCCGGCGTCACCACCGAGCAGCTTGACAAGCTGGCGCACGACCACATCGTCGACGTCCAGCAAGGCATTCCGGCCCCGCTGAACTACGCGCCGCCGGGCTACACCCCCTACCCGAAATCGATCTGCACGTCGATCAACCACCAAGTCTGCCACGGCATCCCGAACGACCGGCCGCTGAAGGCCGGCGACATCGTCAACATCGACGTCACCGTCATCAAGGACGGCTGGCACGGCGACACCAGCCGGATGTTCGTCGTCGGCCACGGCTCCATCGCGGCCAACCGCCTGTGCCAGATCACCTACGACGCCATGTGGAAGGGCATCGTGAAGGTGAAGCCCGGCATCCACCTGGGCGACATCGGCCACTCGATCCAGACCTTCGCCGAGAACGCCGGCTTCTCGATCGTGCGCGAGTTCTGCGGCCACGGCATCGGCCGCAAGTTCCACGAAGAACCGCAGGTGCTGCACTACGGCCGCCCCGGCACGCTCGAAGAGCTGGTGCCGGGCATGGTGTTCACGATCGAGCCGATGATCAACGCCGGGCGGCGCGACATCCGCGAGGCCGGCGACGGCTGGACCATCGTCACGAAAGACCGTTCGCTGTCGGCCCAGTGGGAGCACACGGTGCTCGTCACCGAGACCGGCTACGAAGTGCTGACGCTGTCGGCCGGCAGCCCGCCGCCGCCGGCCTTCGCCGTCGCTGCCGCGGCGGCATCGGCAACCGCCTCCACCACCGCCTGACGGTGTCGTCGATGGCGATCGCGGTGGACACACCGACGCCTGCAGCCGCGCGCAGCCTGGCCGAACAGCGCAGCCGCTTCCGCGAGGGCAAGGCGGCGCTGATGGCCCACTTCAGCGAGTCGCGTGCCACCGCGCCGGCCGCGACCCGGCTGGTGCGGGCGCTGGCCCGCCACGTCGACCAGACGCTGCTCGGCCTGTGGGAGCACGCGATGATGCCGCCGGGGGCTGCGCTGCTGGCGGTCGGCGGCTATGGGCGCGCCGAGCTGTACCCGCATTCCGATGTCGACGTGCTGGTGCTGCTGCCGCCGGGCGACGCGCTGCACAACGCCCGCATCGGCGCGCCGGGTTCCGACAACGATGCGCTGAAGTCCTCGGTCGAGGGCTTCATCACCGCCTGCTGGGACCTGGGCCTGGAGATCGGCTCCAGCGTGCGCACCGTCGACGAATGCGTCGCCGAGGCGCACGGCGACGTCACGGTGCAGACCGCGCTGCTCGAATCGCGCTACCTGTGCGGCTCGAAGCGCCTGTTCAACGCGTTCCGGCGTGCCAATGCCGGCGCGATGGACCCGAAGGCCTTCCTGCGCGCGAAGACGCTCGAGATGCGCCAGCGCCACCAGAAGTACGAGGACACGCCCTACTCGCTCGAACCCAACTGCAAGGAAAGCCCCGGCGGCCTGCGCGACCTGCAGATGGTGATCTGGATCGCGCGGGCGGCCGGCCTCGGCCGCACCTGGACCGAGCTGGCCGCCAAGGGGCTGATCACGCCGTTCGAGGTGAAGCAGCTGCAGCGCAACGAAGGCCTGCTGCGCCTGATCCGCGCCCGGCTGCACATGGTGGCCGGCCGCCGCGAAGACCGGCTGGTGTTCGACCTGCAGACCGCGGTGGCCGAGAGCTTCGGCTACGAGACCACGCACGCGCGCCGCGCGTCCGAGCAGCTGATGCACCGCTACTACTGGGCGGCGAAGGCGGTGACGCAGCTGAACCAGATCCTGGCGCTGAACATCGAGGAGCGCATCAACGGCTCGCAGGACGCGCCGATGCGCCCGATCAACCCGCACTTCCTCGACCGTGCCGGCATGCTCGAGGTCGCGAGCGACGACCTGTTCGAGCGCGAGCCGCACACCATCCTCGAAGCCTTCCTGGTGTACCAGCAGACGCCCGGCATCAAGGGGCTGTCGGCGCGCACGCTGCGGGCGCTGTACAACGCCCGCGAGGTGATGGACGGCGAGTTCCGGCGCGACCCGGCGAACCGTGCGACCTTCATGCAGATCCTGCGCCAGCCCGAAGGCCAGACGCATGCGTTCCGGCTGATGAACCAGACCAGCGTGCTGGGCCGCTACCTGTGGGTGTTCCGGCGCATCGTCGGGCAGATGCAGCACGACCTGTTTCACGTCTACACGGTGGACCAGCACATCCTGATGGTGCTGCGCAACGTGCGGCGCTTCTTCATCCCGGAGCATGCGCACGAGTACCCGTTCTGCTCGCAGCTCGCCTCCACCTGGGACCGGCCGTACGTGCTGTACATCGCCGCGCTGTTCCATGACGTGGCCAAGGGTCGCGGCGGCGACCACTCCGACCTGGGCGCGGTCGAGGCGCGGCGCTTCTGCCGCGACCACGGGATCGACAAGGACGACACCGCGCTGATCGAGTTCCTGGTCAAGGGCCACCTGACGATGTCGCGCATCGCCCAGAAGGAAGACCTGAGCGACCCCGAGGTCATCGGGAACTTCGCGACGCTGGTCGGCACCGAGCGCCGGCTGACTGCGCTGTACCTGCTGACGGTGGCCGACATCCGCGGCACCAGCCCGAAGGTGTGGAATGCCTGGAAGGGCAAGCTGCTCGAGGACCTGTACCGGCTGACCTTGCGCGCGCTGGGCGGCGCGACGCCGAACATGGACGCCGAGATCGAGGCCCGCCGCCAGGACGCGCGGCACACGCTGAACCTGTACTCGCTGCTGCCCGGCACCGAGGTGCCGCTGTGGAAGACGCTGGAGCTGAGCTACTTCGCGCGGCACGATGCCGGCGACATCGCCTGGCATGCACGCTCGCTGTTCCGCCACGTGACCAGCACCGAGCCGATCGTGCGGGCGCGGCTGTCGTCGGTCGGCGAAGGGCTGCAGGTGCTGGTGTACGCACCCGACCGCCCTGACCTCTTCGCCCGCATCTGCGGCTACTTCGACGGCGCCGGCTTCAACATCCTGGACGCCAAGATCCACACCACGCGCGCCGGCTATGCGCTCGACACCTTCCAGGTGATCAGCCCGCAGATGGAGCACCACTACCGCGACCTGATCTCGCTGGTGGAGACGCAGGCCGCGCTCGCGCTGAAGGCCGACGGGCCGCTGCCCGACCCGAGCCGCGGCCGGCTGTCGCGCCGCGTGAAGTCGTTCCCGATCACGCCGCGGGTGCTGCTGCGCCCCGACGAACGCGGCCAGCGCTGGCTGCTGTCGGTGTCGACCAGCGACCGCTCCGGCCTGCTGTACGCGATCTCGCGGGTGCTGGCGCGGCACCACATCAACCTGCAGCTCGCGAAGATCACGACGCTCGGCGAGCGCGTCGAAGACACCTTCCTGATCGACGGCTCGGCGCTGCAGCAGAACCGGGCGCAGATCGAGATCGAGAGCGAGCTGCTGGACGCGATTACGTAGCGTGTCGTGTGTGCTGCAAAGGCGCGGGTGGGGAGGGTGTGGCGCGCCGGACGGGTCGGTCACCGCCCCTGGCGGGGCGCTGACTCCCCTCCACTGGCTGGTTTCATGGCCCGTCGCCGAAACTCCCTCCGCTCGCTTCGCTCGCTGTGGTCAAACAGTCGGCGACAGTCAGTTCACGATCGCGCTGCGCGCGGGGCCATGAAACCAGCCAGCTCCGGCGACCCGCCCTGATTGGCGCGCCACACCCTCCCCACCCGCGCCTTTGTGCCACCGCCCTGCCTTGGGAAGGTGACAAGCGAACAAGTGAAGGTTGATCCCCGGGTTCGCACCCGGGGGCGCCAAGCGTGTTTTGTGCGCATCGAGCCACCGCTTCGGCAAAGGCGCGGGCGGGGGGTGTGAGGAGCGCCAATCAGGACGGGGCGCCGGAGCCGTCTGCTTTCATGAACCGCGCGCGCCAGCGCGCTTCGTCAACTGACTGTCGCCGACTGTTTGACCACAACGAACGCAGTGAGTGGCGGGAGTTTCGGCGACGGTTCATGAAAGCAGATGGCGCAGGGCAGTCAGCATCCCGCCAGGGATGCTGACCGCTCCGTCCGGCGCGCCCCACACCCCCCGCCCGCGCCTTTGCTCGCGACAATCGCGCAACCGAGATCGAGATTCACTCGGGAACGGCGATCACCTTGCCGGGGTTGAGGATGTTCAGAGGATCCCACGCCCGCTTCAGCTGGCGCATCAGGTGCACCGCGTTGGCATCGAACTCCTCGGTCAGCAGCACCACCTTCTGCGCACCGATGCCGTGCTCGGCCGTGCAGGTGCCTTCCATGCGCAGCGCCCGGCTCATCATCCGCTGGTTCAGGCGCTCGGCCTCGGCCATCTCGGCCGGGTTGTCGGGGTCGGCAATGATCAGGCACAGCAGGTGCCCGTCGCCCACATGACCGAACAGCGGGCACAGCAGGGATGACCGCCGCGTGTCCTCGATGGTCTCCTCGATGCACTGCGCGAGCCGCGACAAAGGCACGCAGGCATCGGTCGTGAACGTGCGCCAGCCCGGCCGCAGCAGCTCGCAGGCGCTGAAGGCGGTGTGGCGGGCATTCCACAGGCGCGTGCGGTCTTCCGGCTGGTCGGCCCAGTCGTAATCGTCGCCACCATGCTCGCGCGCGATGTCCCGCACGATCTCGGCCTGCTCGGCCACGCCGGCCGGCGTGCCGTGGAACTCCAGGAACAGTGTCGGCCGCTCGGTGAACAGCGTGTCGGCGTGCAGGTTGACGGCGCGCAGGGCCAGCGCATCCATGAACTCGGCACGGGCCAGCGGCACGCCGGTCTGGATGGTCTGGATCACCGTGTCGACCGCGCTGCGCACATCGGAGAAGGTGCACACCGCCGTCGCGATCGCCTCGGGCCGCGGGTACAGCCGCACCGTCACTTCGGTGATGATGCCCAGCGTGCCCTCGCTGCCGACGAAGATGCGCGTCAGGTCGTAGCCGGCCGACGACTTCTTGGCCCGGCGCGCGGTGCGGATGATCCGGCCTTCGGCGGTGACGACCGTGAGCGCCAGCACGTTCTCGCGCATCGTGCCGTAACGCACCGCGCTCGTGCCGCCGGCGCGCGTCGCGGCCATCCCGCCGAGCGAGGCCTTCGAGCCGGGGTCGATCGGGAAGAACAGCCCGGTGTCCTTCACCTCGGCATTCAGCTGCTCGCGGGTGACGCCGGCCTGCACCGTCGCGGTCAGGTCCTGCGCATTGATGGTCATCACCTCGTCCATCTCGGACAGGTCGATCGAGATGCCGCCCACATGGCCGAGCACATGCCGCTCGAGCGACGAGAACATGCCGAAGGCGGTCACCGCGACCCGGTGCATCGCGCACAGCCGGACGATCTCGGCGACCTCCTCGGTCGTGTGGGCGAAGACCACGCCGTCGGGCGCCGTCGTGTCGGACGGCGACGCCTCGCAGCCATGCTGCTCGCGCATCGAGCGGCCGAGCTTGAAACGCAGGCCGAAGCGGTGTCGCAACGCGTCGAGCAGCGCGATCGGCGCCCCCGTCAGGACGGTCGCGGGAGGGGCCGCAAAGGCGGCGGCAGCAGTCGCAAGATCGATCATGTGGTCCTCTCTGAGACGATGGTGAACACGGCGCCTGTTGGCCGGCGCTCGGCGAGGTGGGAAGACTAGCGACGAATCGCCGCGAGCGCGCCGGCATTGCCATAGCTTTTCGAGAACGCGCCATCTGCTGCAGCGATCACGGCCACCGACCGGCGCCGCGCAACTGCAATTTCTTGCAGCCGCACGGGTCATGCACCGACGCTCAACAGGCGCACGCCGCGCCACGACGCATTGCGCACCGCATGGCGGATCGCCGTGGTGGAGGCCGCCAGCACGCATTCGGCGGCACGCGTCTGCTTGACGACGGTGGTCGCGCACACCGACACCGTGCGCGTGATCGACGGCCGCGTGATCTCGATCACCGCGAGCTTCCTCTGCAGCACCTCGAGCTCGATGCTGGGCCACGACAGCACGGTCGCGGCGATGTCGGTCGCGACCGCCTGCTTGAGCAGCGTCAGCGAGTTCATCTCGGCGATGACGGTCGGCGGCGACAGGCCCTCGCGCATCATCACCCGCTCGACGCGGTGGCGCACGCCCTGCTCCAGCCCCGGCAGCACCAGCTCGATGCCCTGCAGTTCGCGCAACGTGATCACCTTGCGCCGCGCCAGCTGCGACTTGGGGTTGACGACCAGGAACAGCCGCTCCTCCATCACGCGCACCATGTCCAGCCCTTCGAGGTTGCCGTCGTCGAACGCGATGCCGAGCATCAGGCGGCCGCTCTTGACCCATTCGAGCACCGTGCCGCTCAGCTCCTCGTAGACCTGCAACCGGATCGCCGGATAGCGCGTGCGGACCTCGTTGAAGATCGGCAGGCCGAGCGGCGCGACCATGCACAGCGGCATGCCGATGCCGACGTGCCCAGTCGGCTCGGTCGAACAGCTGGTGACCGCGTCGTGCGCATCGTCGGCATGCTTCAGGATCGCCTGCGCATAGCGGTACAGGTGCAGTCCGCATTCGGTCGGCGACACGCCGCGCGAGCTGCGGTTGAGCAGCAGGCTCTTGAACTCGTCCTCCAGGGCGGCCACCTGGTGGCTCAATGCGGATTGCGCAACGTGCAGCACACCGGCCGCGCGGGACAGGCTGCCCATGTCGACGATGCGCACGAAGTAGCGAAGCTGTCTCAACTCGATTTTCTCGTCCTCCTGGGGGGCGTCCACCCGCGCCGCATGCCGCGCGGTCGCGGGTTCAGCGCTCGCGCGCCAGGGCGGGCCGGGTCCGTCCCTGTTCGACCGCCGGTTCGACCGCTGGGTCGACCGCGGGTCCGGCGACCGGCTCGACCGCCGGTCCGTCCACGGGCTCGAACCGCAACGGGTCCGCGAGCGACAGGTCGACCTGCAGCAGGTACGGTTCATCGCTGGCGAGGCATTCGGCAATCGCCCGCTCGATCGCGGCGGCCGACTTCAGCCGGTGGATGCGCCAGCCGAAGGCGCGCGCGACGGCCGCGATGTCCGGGCGCTGGATCATCACCGACGGCGACGCCGCACAGGCCGCGGCACTGCGACGCAGGTCGGCCACCGGCGGCGGGAACACGATCAGCTTCAACGGCCAGCCGTGGTCGTAGACGGACTGCAGTTCATGCAGCGTCGGCAGCAGCGCGTTCGCATCGCTCAGGCACACCACCGGCCGCCGCGGTTGCGCCGCCAGCACGCCGACCGCCGCGGGCAGCGCGAAGCCCGGCATGCCGACACCTGCCGACACCAGCCAGCGGCCCGGCAAGCGGTGCTGCAGGTGGCGTGCACCGGCCCCCTGCGCCAGGCCGTCGTCGACGGTCACGACGGCGTCGAGCGACGCCAGCGGCTCGCGCAGCGCGCGCAGCACCTGGTCGGCGATCGGCGCCCGGGGCTGCGGCGCGTCGGCCGGCGTGGCCTCGTGGCGCCAGCCGTCGATCGCCTGCCACCACGGCTGCAGCCGGGCGGCGGCACCGTCGTCGGTCGCGGCGCCAAACCCGGGGGCCTGCAGCCAATGCTGCCCGAGCCCCTTCAGCACCTCGGCGCAATCGCCGACCAGCGGCGTGGCGGCCGGGCAGATCTTGTTGATGCTGGTCGGGTCGATGTCGACATGGATCAACGCGCCGGGCAGGCTCTCGCCGCGCGGCCACGACCGCTCGTCGAGGCGCGTGCCGACGCAGATCACCAGGTCGGCGTTCCGCAGTGCCAGGTTCGCGACCGGGCTGCCCTGTTCGCCGAGACAGCCCAGGCAGCGGCGATCGGCCGACGGCAGCGCGCCGAGCGCCGACATCGTCAGCACGCACGGCAGGTCGGCCACCTGCGCGAATGCGGCCAGCGCCTCGCTGGCGGCGACACCGGAGCGGATCACGCCGCCGCCGGCGTACAGCACCGGCCGGCGGGCGGCGCGGATCTGCGCGACCGAGTGCACGAGCCGTCGGTCGGGCGGCGAACGGGGCACCTGGCCCGCGCGCGAGCCGCTGCGCGCGGCCATCGCCGCCGCGCCCCCGGCTGCCGGCCGCCGCACCGGCACCTGGGTGCGCTGCACGTCGATCGGCACCTCGAGCAGCACCGGTCCGCAGCGTCCGTTGCGCGCGATCTGCACCGCGCGGTCGACGATGTCGGCCGCGTCGTGCGCCAGGTCGATGCGCCGGCTCCACTTGGTCACCGAGCGGGTGATGCCCAGGGCATCGCACTCGCGGAACGCATCGGTGCCGATCAGCGCCGAATCCACCTGCCCGGCAAGGCACAACACCGGCACCGAGTCGGCCATCGAGCTCATCAGCCCCGCGACGGCCGCCGCCACGCCGGGCCCGCCCGACACCAGCACCGCGGCCATCTGCCCGGTCGCCTTCGCGTAACCCTCGGCGGCGTGCACGGCGGCCCGCTCCTGCGACAGGCGCACGACGCGCACGCCGGCGCGCGCACCGAGCGCCTCGCACAGCGGAGCGATCAAGGCCCCGCCGCTGCACAGGAAGAACATCGTCACGTCGCGGTCGACCAGCGCCTGGACGACGGCCTGCGATCCGGACTGGCGGCGCGCCGTCAACTCGAGTCGGCGAGAACCCGGCCGGCTGTCGTCGGACGGGTCGAGCACGGGCTCGGGGAGGGAGTGGGCGGGGGGCTGGGAGTGCTCCATGCGGGGGCTCTGCACGCTGACGGGACCGGGGGAGGACAGCAAGGGAACAACAGCGCCGAAACAACAGCGACGAGAACAGCAGCGACGAAATGACGGCAGGACGGCAACGGCGCGACGATCGCGGCGGGGCGCCAGCTTGCGTCTCAATTGCGGGGAAATCGTGCAGGCCGATGGGCCGGGTTCCCCGCCGCCTGCGGATGGGTGAATCCGGCGGCGCGTGGCGAATGGGTGCGAATGGGTGCGAATGCTAGTGAGCTTTCGCGGGCCGGGCCATATCCTCTGTCGATAGCGCCATCTGGGAAATCGATGGCCCATGCCGAGCTGGCTCAGCGTGGTGCAAGAAAGTGCAGGTGTACCTCGCGAACATCGTTGCAGGCACCATGAAAACAGCCCCGGCCGCCAGCGTGCTGGCGACCGGGGCTGCGGGGAACAGCGAACGGTGGAGCGCGCGGGCGTCAGCCCATGTGCAGCCCGCCGTTGACCGAGAAGTCGGCGCCGGTCGCGAAGCCGGATTCGTCGGAGGCCACCCACGACACGATGGACGCGATGTCGTCCGGCGTGCCCAGGCGCTTGACCGGGATGCCGGCGACGATCTTGTCGAGCACGTCCTGGCGGATCGACTTGACCATGTCGGTCGCGATGTAGCCCGGCGACACGGTGTTGACCGTCACGCCCTTGCTGGCCACTTCCTGCGCCAGCGCCATCGTGAAGCCGTGCATGCCGGCCTTCGCCGCGGAGTAGTTGGTCTGGCCGAACTGGCCCTTCTCGCCGTTGACCGAGCTGATGTTGATGATGCGGCCCCAGCCCTTTTCGAGCATGTCGTCGATCACCTGCTTGGTGACGTTGAACAGGCTGGTCAGGTTGGTCTCGATCACCGCATCCCAGTCGGCGCGACTCATCTTGCGGAACATGCCGTCACGCGTGATGCCGGCGTTGTTGACCAGCACGTCGATCGAGCCGAACTCGGCCTTGGTCTTCTGGAACGCCGACACCGTGGAATCCCAGTCGCCGACATTGCCGACCGACGCGTGGAAGGTGAAGCCGAGCGACTTCTGCTCGGTCAGCCATTTCGTGAAATCCCGGCTCGGGCCGCAGCCTGCGACGACGAGGAAGCCGTCCTTGTGCAGGCGCTGGCACATCGTGGTGCCGATGCCGCCCATGCCGCCGGTGACGTAGGCGATCTTCTGAGTCATTCTTTTCTCTCCTGAAATGGTATGCAGACACCCGAGCGTCGTCGTGCCGGGGTGCCGCGTCAACCGGGGTTCGCCCTGGGCTCACCCTGGCTTAATGTTCACGCCCGGCGTGCGCTCAGCGCTCGACCGTCAAGGCAACACCCATGCCACCGCCGATGCACAGGCTGGCGATGCCCTTCTTCGCATTGCGGCGCTGCATCTCGTGCAGCAGGGTCACCAGGATGCGGCAGCCGGATGCACCGATCGGGTGCCCGATCGCGATCGCGCCGCCGTTGACGTTCACCTTGCTGACATCCCAGCCCATCTCGGTGTTGACCGCGCAGGCCTGGGCCGCGAAGGCTTCGTTGATCTCGAGCAGGTCGAGCTCGCCCGGTTTCCAGCCGGCGCGCTGCAGCGCCTTCTGCGACGCCGGCACCGGCCCGATCCCCATCAGCGCCGGGTCGAGCGCCACCGTCGCATAGCTCTTGATGCGCGCGAGCGGCGTCAGGCCGAGCTGGTCGGCCTTCTTCGCGCTCATCACGACCACGCCGGCCGCGCCGTCGTTCAGGCCCGAGGCATTGCCGGCCGTCACGCCGCCGGCCTTGTCGAAGGCCGGGCGCAGCCCTGCAAGCGCTTCGGCGTTGGTCTTGCGGTTGATGAATTCATCGGCCGCGAAGACGATCGGATCGCCCTTCTTCTGCGCGATGCTGAACGGCACGATCTCGTCCTTGAAGCGACCGGCATCCTGCGCGGCGGCCGCCTTCTGCTGCGAGGCCAGCGCCAGCGCATCCTGCGCCTCGCGGCTCACGCCGAACTTCTTCGCGACGTTCTCGGCGGTGATGCCCATGTGGTACTGGTTGTACACATCCCACAGGCCGTCGGTGATCATCGAGTCGACCAGTTTCCAGTCGCCCATGCGCTGGCCTTCGCGCGAGTTCGGCAGCACGTGCGGTGCGAGGCTCATGCTCTCCTGGCCGCCGGCGATCACGATCTCGGAATCGCCGTCGCGGATGGCCTGGGCCGCCAGCATCACCGCCTTCAGGCCGGAGCCGCAGACCGCGTTGATGGTCAGCGCCGGCACCGCCTGCGGCAACCCGGCCTTGATGACGGCCTGGCGCGCCGGGTTCTGGCCCGAACCGGCGGTGAGCACCTGCCCGAGGATGACCTCGTTGACCTGGTCGCCGCTGAGCTTCGCGCGCTTCAGCAGTTCGGCGATGACGGACGCGCCCAGCTCGGGAGCCGGCGTCTTGGCGAGGGAGCCACCGAACTTGCCGACGGCGGTGCGGGTGGCGGCGACGATGACGATGTCGGACATGAAAGTCTCCAGTTGACGGATGTTGGTCGGAATGTGGTGCCGTGCGGGGCCGCGGTCAAGCGCGGGCGGCGTTCGACGTCAGGCCTTTTGCTTCACATAGCGCCCCGGCGCCGGCTCGATCGGTTTGTGCCTGCGGCTGCCAGGGTTTTTCGGGGCCGGCACCTGCCTGCCGGCATGGCCCGCCAGCCAGGCGTCCCAGTCGGTCCACCAGCTGCCGGGGTGCTCCTTCGCGGTCGCCAACCAGGCCTCGGCGCTGGCCGGCTGCGATGCCTGGGCGGGGCCGATCCAGTGGCTGCGCTTCTTCTTGGCCGGCGGGTTGATGACGCCGGCGATGTGGCCCGACGCGCCCAGCACGAAGCGCGTCTTCGCCTTCTTCAGCACCTGGGTGTTCCGCCAGGCCGCGTCCCACGGCACGATGTGGTCCTCGCGCGAGCCGTAGACGTAGGTCGGCGCGTCGACCCGGTTCAGGTCGAGCTTCTCGCCGCACACGGTGAGGCGGCCCGGTTTCACCAGGTTGTTCTCGAGGTAGGTGTTGCGCAGGTACCAGCAGTACATCGGCCCCGGCAGGTTGGTGCTGTCGCTGTTCCAGTACAACAGGTCGAACGGCGGCGGCGTCTCGCCCTTCAGGTAGTTGCCGACGACGTAGTTCCACAGCAGGTCGTTCGGGCGCAGCGCGCTGAAGGTGGAGGCGAGCTCCTGCCCCTTCAGCAGCCCGCCGCCGTTCGGGCTGGCCGGGCCGAGCGTCATCTCGCGCAGCTGCACCATGGCCTCGTCGACGAACAGGTCGAGCACGCCGGTGTTGCTGAAATCGAGGAAGGTGGTGAGCAGCGTGATGCTCGCCGCCGGCTTGCTGCCGCGCGCGGCCAGCACCGCCAGCGCGGTGGCGAGGATGGTGCCGCCGACGCAGAAGCCGAGCGTGTTCAAACTGCCGTTTTCCTTTCCTGCGCCGGTGATCTCCTGCACCACCTCGATCGCGCGGATCGCGGCGTCTTCGATGTAGTCGTCCCAGCCGAGGTGCGACAGGCTCGCATCGGCATTGCGCCAGCTGACGACGAACACCCGGTGCCCTTGCGCGACCGCATGGCGGATCAGCGAGTTCTCCGGCTGCAGGTCGAGGATGTAGTACTTGTTGATGCACGGCGGCACCATCAGCAGCGGCCGCTCGAACACGGTCTTCGTCAGCGGCTTGTACTCGAGCAACTGGAAGAGTTCGTTCTCGAACACCACGCTGCCCTCGGTGGTCGCGACGTTGCGGCCGACCTCGAACACGCTCTCGTCGGTCTGCGAGACGTGGCCCTGCTGCAGGTCCTGCACCAGGTGCTGCACGCCGTGCAGGATGCTCTCGCCCTGCGTCTTCAGCGCGAGCTGCAGCGCCTCGGGGTTGAGCGGCAGGTAGTTGCTGGGCGAAGCCGCGGCCACGTACTGCTGCACCGCGAAGCGGATGCGCTCGCGCGTCTTCTCGTCGCCCTGCACGCTGTCGGCCAGCGCCGTCAGCGTGCGGGCGTTCAGCAGGTACATGCGCGCGGTGAACGACGCCATCGGGTTGTCGGCCCAGGCCGGGCTGCTGAAGCGGCGATCGCCGAGCGGCTCGGGTTGGTGCGCGGCGCCGTTCGACGGCGCGGCAGCAACGCTCTGGTTCCACAGCGCACTCGCCTGGGCCATGTAGTCGGCCTGCAGCGCGCTGAGCTGCGGCAGCGGCACGCTCAACCCGCTCATCGACTTGAAGACATCGCCGATCGTCGCGCCGAAGGCATCGGCATGCTCGTTGGCCACCGCGTCGGGCACCGCTGCTGGTTTCTTCACAGGTCTCCTTGCCGGCCTCGTGCGGGCCTCCGTGGTGTCGTTCGACGGGTTCGGTTTCGGGTCACACTCGATGCTTCGCCATCAGCCGCCGGGCGGCCTCAAAAATGTACCTCGTCGCGATTGCCTGGATGTACGTGGTTGTCATGATGAGCATCGCCGAAGCGACCAGCTCGCAAGGCACCGTGCTCGGCGCGGTCTTCACGCTGCTGCTGTATGGCGTGCTGCCGTTGTCCATCGTGCTGTACCTGCTGGGGACGCCGTCGCGCCGGCGCGCGCGACGGCAGGCCGACGCGGCGGCGGCATCAGCGCAGCCAGACGGCGGCGGCCATCCGGCCGGTGATGCGGTCGCGCCGGAACGAAAAGAACCGTGACGCATCATCGGCGGTGCACCAGGCGCCGCCATTGACCTGCGTCACGCCGAGGCCCGCCAGCCGGCGGCGCGCGAGCTCCGGCAGGTTGGCCATCCACTTGCCGGCCGCGTGGCTGCGGAACAGCGCGGGATCGGCCTGCTGCGGGTCGTCGCCGAACGCCTGCACCACGTCGGGCCCGACCTCGAATCGCCCGGGGCCGATGCAGGGCCCGAGCCAGGCCACCAGCGCCGCGGGTTCGCAGCCCGCCGCCTGGCACATCGCGGCCACCGTGTTATCGAGCACGCCGCCGGCCAGACCGCGCCAGCCGGCATGTGCCGCCCCCACCGCCTGCACGGCCGGCGCGCCGGTCGTCGCCAGCAGCACCGGCAGGCAGTCGGCCACTTGCACCGTGCAGGCCAGGCCGCGCTCGGTGGTGATCGCGGCATCGGCCTCTTCGAGCGGCGCGTTCACCGACGCCCGCACCAGCCGCAGCACCCTCGTGCCATGCACCTGCTTCATGAAGACCGGCACTGCGCCGGTGGCCGCCGCGAAGCGGGCCCGGTTCGCGTCGACCGCCTCCGGGTCGTCGCCGACCGCGATGCCGAGGTTCAGGCTGTCCCATGGCGGTGCGCTGAGCCCGCCGCGGCGGGTGCTCATCAGCGCGCCCACGTGGGCCAGTGCCCAGTCGGGGTGCAGCGCGTCCTGCAGCGCAATGGTGTTCGACGCGGCCATCAGGTGGCGTCCGGGCAGGCCGACGGCTGCGCGCCGCTGAACGCGTCGAGCCGCATGCATTCGTCGAACACGCGCATCACCGTCGGCACGTGGTCGAGCCGGCAGTTCAGGCGCTGCGCGTTGAAGATCTGCGGCACCAGCGTGATGTCGGCCAGCGTCGGCTTGTCGCCGTGGCAGAAGCGGCCGGTCTCGGGCTGGCTCGCGAGCTGGCGCTCCACCGTCTCGAGGCCGGTCTCGCACCAGTGGCGGTACCAGCGGTTCTTGTCGTCCTCGCTGACGCCCAGGTCGTGCAGCAGGTAGCGCAGCACGCGCAGGTTGTTCAGCGGGTGGATCTCGCAGGCCACGTCCATCGCGAGCGCGCGCACGCGGGCCCGGCCGAGCGGATCGGCGGGCAGCAGCGGCGGCTGCGGATGGGTCTCGTCGAGGTACTCGATGATCGCGAGCGACTGCGACAGCAGCGCGCCGTCGTCCTTCAGCACCGGCACCAGCCGGCCGGGCGACAGCGCGGCGAAGTCCGGTTGCGTCTGCTCGTTCTTGACCAGGTGCACCGGCACGTAGTCGTAGTCCAGCCCCTTCAGCGCGAGCGCGACGCGCACGCGAAACGAGGCCGACGACCGGAAATAGCTGTAGAGCTGCATGCCGCGGGCGCCTTTCAACGGACCACCATCAGCGCGCGACCAGCCGGACCTGCAGGCCGCCGACGCCGTCGACCTGCGCGCTCAGCGTGTCGCCGGCGACGACCGCGGCCACGCCCTCGGGTGTGCCGGTGAAGACCAGGTCGCCCGGTGCCAGCTCCCACAGCGCGGACAGCTGCTCGATGATCTCGGGGATGCTCCAGATCAGCTTGCCGATCACGCTGTGCTGGCGCACGCTCTCGTTGACCTTCAGCTCGATGCGCGTCGCGGCGCCCACATGGCATTGCGCGGCCGGCCGCACCGGGCCGATCGGCGCCGATTCGTCGAAGCCCTTGCCGCTGCACCACGGGCGGCCCTGCTTCTTGGCCTCGCCCTGCAGGTCGCGGCGCGTCATGTCGAGCCCGACCGCGTAGCCGTACACATGGTCGAGTGCCTGCGCGGCCGGGATGTTGCGCCCGCCCTTGCCGATGGCCACCACCAGCTCGACTTCGTGGTGCAGGTCCTTCGTGACGCTCGGGTAGTGCATCTGCCCCAGCGTGCCCTCGGCCACCGGCAGCACCGCGTCGGCGGGCTTCATGAAGAAGAACGGCGCCTCGCGGCCGCTGTGGCCCATCTCGATCGCATGGTCGACGTAGTTGCGGCCGACGCAGTAGATGCGGCGCACCGGGAAGGTGTCGCCGGGTCGGGCGCCGACGACGGGCACGGATGGGGTGGCCGGAACCGGCACGACGTGGCTCATGGAAAGCACTCCGCAGAGAGTCAGTTGGGGGGATGCCGGGATGATGCCATGAGGTGTGAAACCTCACGGCTAAACTCGGTGGATGTTCAAAGCGCAAAGCTTCAAGCACTGCAAGGACTGCGGGTCGGCCGTCACCTACAGCGTGCCGCCGGACGACAACCGCGAGCGCGCCACCTGCGGCGCCTGCGGGGCGATCCATTACGAGAACCCGCTGAACGTCGTCGGCACGCTGCCGGTGTGGCAGGACCAGGTGCTGCTGTGCCGCCGCAACATCGAGCCGCGCCACGGCTTCTGGACGCTGCCGGCCGGTTTCATGGAACTCGGCGAGACCACCGCCGCCGGCGCGCTGCGCGAAACCGACGAAGAGGCCGGCGCACGCATCGAGATGCAGGCGCTGTTCACGCTGCTGAACGTGGTGCGCGTCGGGCAGGTCCACTTCTTCTACCGCGCCCGCCTGCTCGACACCGATTTCGCGCCCGGTCCCGAGACGATCGAGGCGCGCCTGTTCCGCGAAGAAGACGTGCCGTGGGACGAGCTCGCGTTCCCCACGGTGAGGGAAACCCTGAGGCGCTTCTTCGACGATCGACGCCGGGGTCAATTCGGCTTTCATATGGCCGATATCGATTGACGGCGCGCCGCGTCGCCGTTCGAATCCAGCAGTAACCGCGACATCGATGACCGACCCTCGCCCCCTGCCCTCCGCTGCTGCCCACGCCCCCTCCGACAAACCGGCGGAGGCCGCGCCGCTGCGCTTGCGCGAGGACCTGATCCATCCCGATCCGCTGCTCGACTGCCTGGTCGAGATCTGCCGGCTGAACGGCCAGGCGGCCTCACGCGCCTCGTTGTCGGCCGGGCTGCCGCTCGGTGCCAGCGGCAAGGGCCGGCTGACCATCGAGCTGACCGAACGGGCCGCGGCGCGTGCCGGCATGGCGACCAAGCTGCAGCGCCTCGCGTTGCCGCGCATCGACGCCGCCGCACTGCCGGCCATCCTGATCCTGAAGGACAACCAGGCCTGCGTGCTGCTGCGCATCGAAAACGGCGGCAAGGCCGGCAAGGTGGCCCGCGTGCTGCTGCCCGAAACCGGCCAGGGCTCGATCGTGCTGCCGGTCGCCGAGCTGCAGCAGCGCTACACCGGCGTGGTGCTGTTCGTGCGCCCGCATTTCCGCTTCGATGCCCGCACGCCCGAAGTGCGCGCGGTGCGCCAGCGGCACTGGTTCTGGGGCGCGGTGCTCGAGCAGCGCATCGTCTACCGCGACGTGCTGTGGGCGGCGCTGCTGGTCAACGTGTTCGCGCTGGTGTTCCCGCTGTTCTCGATGAACGTCTACGACCGGGTGGTGCCGAACAACGCGGTCGAGACGCTGTGGGCGCTGTCCATCGGCGTCGTGCTGATCATGTGCGGCGACCTGTTCATGCGCTTGCTGCGCAGCCACTTCGTCGACGAGGCCAGCGCGCGCATCGACGTGCAGATCTCCGCCACGCTGATGGAGAAGGTGCTCGGCATGCGGCTCGAGAACCGGCCCGAATCGGTCGGCTCGTTCGCGTCGAACCTGCGCGGCTTCGAGCAGGTGCGCGACTTCATCGCGTCGGGCACCGTCACCGCGCTGATCGACCTGCCGTTCGCGCTGCTGTTCGTCGTGGTGCTGGCGTGGATCTCGCCGTGGCTCGCGGTGCCGGTGGTCGCGGCCTTCACGTTGATCCTGGTGATCGGCTACGTGCTGCAGCACCGGCTGCACGAGCTGTCGCAGACCACCTACCAGGCCTCGGCGCAACGCAACGCGACGCTGATCGAGAGCCTGACCGGCATCGAGACCATCAAGTCGCTCGGCGCCGAAAGCGTCGTGCAGGCCAAGTGGGAACGCGCCAACGCCTTCCTCGCGGTCACCAACGTGCGCATGCGGGCGCTGTCGTCGACCGCCAACTACGGCACCAACTGGCTGTCGCAGGGCGTCACGGTCGCGATCGTGATCGTCGGCGTCTACCTGATCAGCCAGCGCGAGCTGACGATGGGTGCGCTGGTGGCGTCGTCGATGCTCGCGTCGCGCGCGCTGCAGCCGGCCGGGCAGATCGTCGGCC
Source organism: Rhizobacter sp. Root1238 (assembly GCF_001425825.1). Taxonomy (GTDB): domain Bacteria; phylum Pseudomonadota; class Gammaproteobacteria; order Burkholderiales; family Burkholderiaceae_C; genus Rhizobacter. The sequence continues at coordinate 27,075 of NZ_LMDM01000004.1, read as the reverse complement.
TGCTGATGCAGTACCAGGGCGCGCGCACCGCGATGGAGTCGCTCGACAAGATCATGGAGCGGCCGGTCGAGCGGCCGCCGGGCGAGAACTTCGTGCAGCGCGCGCAGCTGCGCGGCGACATCGAGTTCCGCAACGTCAGGTTCAACTACCCCGGCCGGCAGGATGCCGCGCTGGACGGCATCAGCTTCAAGATCCAGGCCGGCGAGCGGGTCGCGCTGATCGGGCGGGTGGGCTCGGGCAAATCGACGATCGAGCGGCTGATCATGGGGCTGTACCAGCCGAACGACGGCGCGGTGCTGCTCGACGGCATCGACCTGCGCCAGCTCGACCCGGCCGACGTGCGCCGCAACCTGGGCTACGTGTCGCAGGACGTGACGCTGTTCTACGGCAGCCTGCGCGACAACATCACCTTCGGGCTGCCGTATGCCGACGACTCGGCCATCGTCGCGGCCGCCGAGCTGGCCGGCATGAGCGGCTTCATCGACCGCCACCCGCGCGGCTTCGACATGACGGTCGGCGAGCGCGGCGAATCGCTGTCCGGCGGGCAGCGCCAGGGCATCGGCCTGGCGCGCGCGGTGCTGCACAACGCACCGATCCTGCTGCTCGACGAACCGACCAGCGCGATGGATTTCTCGACCGAGGCGCAGATCACGCACAACATCGGCAACTTCGCGCAGAACAAGACGGTGGTGCTGGTGACGCACCGCACCTCGCTGCTCGCGATGGTGACGCGCGTGATCGTGATCGACGGCGGCAAGATCGTCGCCGACGGGCCGCGCGACCGCATCATGGAAGCGCTGCAGAGCGGGCGCATCGCGAGGGCCGCATGAGCACGCCGGGCCGCCCCAAGGGCGAATACCGCAGTGCGCAGCACGAAGGTACTCCAATGAGCGCGCGCCAGGAAGGCGGCCTGAACCGCGTGCTGATCAAGACCGGCCTGGCCGTGATGTGGGTGCTGGAGTGCATCCGCGTGCTGCTCGACCCGATCACCCGGCGCCTGCTCGGCCCGGTGGCCACGCGCGACGACGCCGCGGACGCCGGTTTCCGCAGCTTCGAGGCCGAGGCCGACCAGGTGATGTCGCGCAGCGCCACGCACCATGCGCAATCCATCGTGCGCGCGGCGCTGCTGATCGTCGTGCTGCTGGTCGTCTGGGCCGCGCTCGCCCACGTCGACGAGGTGACCAAGGGCGACGGCAAGGTGATCCCGTCGCGCCAGCTGCAGGTGGTGCAGTCGCTCGACGGCGGCGTGGTGTCGGAGATCCTGGTGCGCGAAGGCGAGGTGGTCGAGGCCGGCCAGCTGCTGCTGAAGATCGACGAGACGCGCGCCACGTCGGGCGTGCGCGAGAGCAACGCCACCGGCCTGGCGCTGAAGGCCCGCCAGGCGCGGCTGCAGGCGCTGGCTGACGGCTCGGTGTTCACGCCGCCGACCTCGGCCGATCCGGACGAGCAGCGCATCCTGCTCGGCGAGCGGCAGCTGTATGAGGCCAAGCGCTCCGAACTGGAGACGCTGCTGTCGATCAACCGCCAGCAGTTGCAGCAGCGCCAGCAGGAGCTGACCGAGATGCGCGCCCGCAAGGCCTCGGCCGACCGCGGGCTCGAGCTCGGTCAGCAGGAACTCAACAAGACCCGCCCGCTGCTGGCCAGCGGCGCGGTGTCGGAGGTCGACATCCTGCGGCTGGAGCGCGAGGTGGCGCGCTCGCGCGGCGAATCGGAGCAGTCGGCGGCGCAGATCGCGCGGGTGCAGGCCGCCATCGGCGAGGCCGAGCGCAAGAGCCAGGAGACCGAGATCGGCTTTCGCAACGAGGCGCGCAAGGAACTGGCCGAGGTGGCCGGCAAGCTGAATGCGCTGAACGAAGGCGCGGTCGCGCTGACCGACAAGGTCGCGAAATCGCAGGTCAAGTCGCCGGTGCGCGGCCGGGTGCAGCGGCTGCTGGCCAACACGGTGGGTGGCGTCGTGCAGCCGGGCAAGGACATCGTCGAGATCGTGCCGCTGGACGACAACCTGGTGCTCGAGGCGCGCATGGCGCCGAAGGACATCGCGTTCATCCGCCCGGGCCAGCCCGCCACCGTCAAGTTCACCGCCTACGATTTCTCGATCTACGGCGGCCTGGACGCGCAGGTCGAGAACATCAGCCCCGACACCATCACCGACGAGCGCGGCAACGCGTTCTACCTGGTGCGGGTGCGCACCACGCGCTCCAACTTCAGCGAGAAGATGCCGATCATCCCCGGCATGACGGCCGAGGTGAACGTGCTGACCGGCCAGAAGACCGTGCTCGCCTACGTGCTGAAGCCGGTGCTGAAGATCAAGGCGAACGCGCTGCGCGAACGCTAGGCAGCTGCCCCACGGTTCGGGCTCGCAGTGCATCCACCGGCGCCGGTCTTGCGTAACAAACGGCCGGACATTCATTTCTCAAGTTCCCTTCCGGCAGGTCGAAAACCCGATCAGCCGGGAGTTTCGAACACGTCCGAAACCCTTTGAGCCGGGCCAAACCGATCTCGCTTATTGCCCCACGAAGGGCCGGTTTCGGTGATTCAGGTCACGAACCACGGCAGTAGGTTTGTACATAAGCGCTGGGTTTCTGGATATCCTGACTGGTAAGTTCTGGCCAGTTTTGTGTCCGAGGAAATCCCATGCCCACCATCGTCCAAACCCAACACGGCAAGGTGTCTGCACTGTGGGGTGCAGCCCTGATCCGCACGCCCGACGGCCACGTCCGTGCGCTGCAGATCGGCGACGTGGTGAACAGGGGCGATGTGGTGCTGACGACGCAGGACGGCATCGTGCGGCTGGAAGACCTCGACGCGCCGACGATGGCCGCGGCACCGAAGGTTCCCGCGCCGGCCGACACCGACATCGATCGGGTGATCGCCGAGTTGAACCAGCCCGATGCACTGACGGCCCCGGCGGCCGGCCTGACCGGCGGTGGCGGTGGCGGCCTGACCCCGGGCCTGCGCGTCGACCGCATCGCTGAAGACATCACGCCGGCCTCGCTCGAACTCGCCGACACCGCCGCGCCGGCGCCCGCAACGACCCCGATCGTGCCCACCACGCCGACCGGCGACGGCGTTGCCGCCACCCCGGCCCAGGCCCCGGCCCCGACCCCGGCCGGCCCGCCGCCGGCGCCACAGAACACCGCACCGTCGGCCATCGCCGGCAATGCCAGCGGCCTCGAAGACAGCACGCTGCCGCTGCCGCTGCGTGGCAGCGATGCCGACGGCAACGTGGTCTCGGTCACGATCGTCTCGATCCCGGCCGGCGCCAGCCTGCTGCTGGCCGACGGCGTCACCGTCGTCACCGCCGGCCAGACGCTGAGCGCCGCCGATGCCGCCGGGCTGCTGTTCAAGCCGGCCGCCGATTTCAACGGCAATGCCGGCGTCAGCTTCACCGTCACCGACAACAGCGGCGCCGTCTCGGCGCCGGCCAGCGTCGCGATCTCGGTCACGCCGGTCAACGACCTGCCGGTTGCCACCAGCGTCCCGGCCGGTTCGGGCCTCGAAGACACCGCGATCGCCGTCCACCTGGGCGGCAGCGACATCGACGGCAGCGTGACCAGCGTCACCGTCACCACGCTGCCGCAGCACGGCACGCTGTACCTGCCCGACGGCACGACCCCGGTCAGCGCCGGCACGCCCATTTCGGCGGCAGACGCGGCCAACCTGGTGTTCCGCCCGGATCCGAACTACCACGGCTCGACCGACATCGGCTTCACCGTCACCGACAACGAAGGCGGCACCTCGGCGCCGGTCAGCGTGCCGGTCACGGTGACGCCCGAAGGCACGACCATCACCCTGACCGCGTCGGCGGCCACGGTGACCGAAGGCGGCAGCCTCAGCTACACCGCGACGCTGAACAACCCGGTCGCCGGCAGCCCGCTGGTGATCACGCTGAGCAATGGCAGCACCATCACGATCCCGGTCGGGCAGACCAGCGGCAGCAGCGCCCCAGTACCGGTGCGCGCCGACGACGCCTATGCGCAAGGTCCGCAGACGGTCGCCGTCAGCGTCACCCAGGCGAGCGGCGGCGACTTCGCGTCGCTCGACCCGAACGCAAGCACCAGCAGCACGGTGGTCGACGACGCCGATGCCACCAGCCTCACGCTGAGCCCGTCGGCCACCACGCTGGCCGAAGGCGGCAGCATCGTCTACACCGCGACGCTGAACAACCCGGTGACCGGCTCGCCGCTGGTCATCACGCTGGACAACGGCCAGACCATCACGATCCCGGTCGGCCAGAGCAGCGCCAGCAGCGCGCCCTTCGTGGTGCGCGGCGACGACGCCTACGCGCAAGGCACGCAGACGCTGACGGTGGGCGTCGCGTCCACCAGCGGCGGCAACTTCGAAGGCCTCGCGCCTGCGGCCCCGGTCAGCACCAGCGTCACGGACAACGGCAGCCACAGCACCGTGGTGCTGAGCGCGTCGGCGGCCAGCGTCACCGAAGGCGGCAGCATCGTCTACACCGCCACCGTCAGCAGCCCGGTCAGCGGCACGCCGCTGGTGCTGACGTTGGACAACGGCCAGACCATCACGATCCCGGTCGGCCAGAGCAGCGCCAGCAGCGCACCATTCGCGGTGCGCGCCGACGACGTGCTGGCCCAAGGCCCGCAGACCGTCACGGCCACCATCGCCGGCAGCAGCGGCGGCGGCTACGAGTCGCTGACGCCGGTCGGCAGCCCGTCGACCTCGGTCACCGACGATGCCGACGCCACCACCGTCTCGCTGAGCGCGACGCCAGCGGTGGCCGAAGGCGGCAGCATCGTCTACACCGCCACCCTCGGCGCACCGGCCGCCACCGACGTGACGGTCACGCTGTCGAACGGCGCCACCATCACCATCGCCGCCGGCGCCAGCAGCGGCTCGGTCGCGCACGCAGCGCCGGCCGACAGCGTCTATGCCGACGCCGGCAGCGTCTCGGCGACGATCAACGGCGCCACCGGCGGCGGCTTCGAGCAGCTGACGGTCAACCCGGCCGCGGCCACCACCGCCGTGTCCGACACGGTCGACACCACCACCGTCACGCTGACGGCCTCGCCGTCGGTGGTCGAGGGCGGCAGCATCGTCTACACCGCCAGCCTCGGCGCACCGGCGCTGACGCCGGTCACCGTGACGCTGTCGAATGGCGACGTGATCACGATCGCCGCCGGCGCCAGCAGCGGCTCGGTCGCGCACGCCACCGGCGCCGACGACGTCTACACCAACGCCAACACCGTCTCCACGACGATCAGCAGCGCCAGCGGCGGCCAGTTCGAGAACCTCGCGCTGAACCCGGCGCCGGCCACGACCAGCGTCGCCGATTCGATCGACACCACCACCGTCAGCATCACCGGCAGCAACACCGTCAACGAGGGCGCGGCCGCGAGCTACACGCTGTCGCTGACCAGCCCGGCGCAGACCGCCGTCACCGTGACGCTGAGCTACAGCGGCACCGCCGCCGACGGCAGCGACTTCACCGGCGTCACCACGGTGACGATCCCCGCCGGCAGCAGCAGCGCGACCTTCAGCGTCGCCGCGCTGACCGACGGCACGGCCGAGGGGCCGGAGCAGTTCACCGTCAGCATCGCCGGCGCCACCGGCGGCAACTTCGAGAACCTGGCGATCAGCGCCGGCAGCGGCAGCGTGAACACCGGCATTGTCGACGCCGACACCGCGACGCTGAGCCTGTCCGCCACGCCCGCGCTGACGGAAGCCGGCGGCAGCATCGTCTACACCGCGACGCTGAGCCAGGCGCCCACCACCGACCTGAGCGTCACGCTGAGCAACGGCGCGGTCATCACCGTGCAGGCCGGCCACCTGAGTGGCAGCACCAGCGTCGCGCTGCCGGCCAGCGACGACGTCTACGTCGACCCGGGCAGCGTCAGCGCGAGCATCCAGGGCGCCACCGGCGGCGGCATCCCGATCACCATCGACGCAACGCCGGCCGTCACCGCCGTCAACGACAGCATCGACACGACCACCGTGTCGCTCGCGGCCACGCCCAACGCGACCGAAGGCGGCAGCATCACCTACACCGCGACGCTGACCGCCGCGGCCCAGGGCCCCGTCACGGTCAACCTGTCCAACGGCGACGTGATCACCATCGCCGCCGGTGCCACCACCGGCAGCGTGAGCCATGCCGCGCCCGCGAACGACGTGTACACCGGCAGCAGCACGGTGTCGGTGTCCATCGCCAACGCCAGCGGCGGCAACTTCGAGCAGCTGGCCGTCGACCCGACGGCCGCTCAGACCCTCGTCACCGACAGCGTCGACACCACCACCGTCCGGCTGGTCGCATCGGCCAGCGCGGTCGAGGGCGGCAACATCACCTACACCGCGCAACTCACCGCGGTGGCGCAGGCCGACGTGACCGTCACGCTGTCGAACGGCGCCACGATCACCATCCTGGCCGGCGCACAAAGCGGCTCGGTGAGCCACCCGGCCCCGGCCGACGACGTCTACACCGACGCCGGCACCGTCAGCGCCACCATCACCGGCGCGACCGGTGGCAAGTTCGAGAACCTGGCGATCGATTCGACGCCGGCGCAGACCGCCATCGGCGACAGCATCGATGCCACCACGCTGACGCTGTCGGCGCCGGCCAGCGCCGTCGAAGGCGGCAGCATCACCTACACCGCGACGCTCGGCGCGGCAGCGCAGACGCCGGTCAGCCTCAGGCTGTCGAACGGCGCGACGATCACCATCGCCGCCGGTGCCACCACCGGCAGCGTCAGCATCGCCGCCCCGGCCGACGACGCCTATGCCGGCCACGCGCCGGTCTCGGCCTCGATCACCGGCGCCACCGGCGGCAACTTCGAACAGCTGGACGTCGACACGACGCCGCGTTCGACCAGCATCACCGACAGCGCCGACACCACCACGCTGAGCCTGTCGGCCAGCGGCAGCGTGACCGAAGGCGGCAGCATCACCTACACCGCGACGCTGACGCAGGCGGCGCAGACGCCGCTCACCGTCAACCTGTCGAACGGCGACGTCATCACCATCGCCGCCGGCGCCACCACCGGCAGCGTCACCCACGCCGCACCGGCCAACGACGTCTACCTGAGCGGCGGCACCATCAGCGCGACCATCGCGAACGCGAGCGGCGGCAACTTCGAGAACCTCAGCGTCGACCCGACGGCGGCCAGCACCACGCTGACCGACAGCGTCGACGCGACGACGGTCGTGCTGGCGGCCACGCCGTCGGTGGTCGAGGGCGGCAGCATCGTCTACACCGCGACGCTCGGCGCCGTGGCGCAGGCACCGGTGCTGGTGACGCTGTCGAACGGGGACACCATCACCATCGCCGCCGGCCAGTTCAGCGGCTCGGTCTCGCACGCGACCGCGGCGAACGACGTCTATGTCAACGGCGGCACGGTCTCGACCACCATCGCCAGCGCCGTCGGCGGCAACTTCGAGCAGCTGGCGCCCAGCGCCGCCGCCGCGACGACGACGGTCACCGATTCGGTCGACACGACGACGCTGAGCATCACGGGCAGCGGCAGCGTCACCGAAGGCGCGAGCGCCGGCTACACGCTGTCGCTGACCAGCCCGGCGCAAGGCCCGGTCACCGTCACGCTGAGCTACAGCGGCACGGCTGCCGACGGCAGCGACTACACCGGCATCGCCACCGTCACCATTCCCGCCGGCAGCAGCAGCGCGACCTTCAGCATCCCGACGCTGGACGACGCCGTGGCCGAAGGCAGCGAGCACTTCACCGTCAGCGTGGCCTCGGCCACCGGGGGCGGGTTCGAGAGCCTGGTCGTCAGCGCCGCCAACGGCAGCGTCACCACCGGCATCGTCGACAACGACAGCGCGACGCTGAGCCTGTCGGCCACGTCCGGCCTCACCGAGGCCGGCGGCAACATCGTCTACACCGCCACGCTGACCCAGGCGCCGGTGAGCGACTTGAGCGTGACGCTGTCGAACGGCGCGGTCATCACGATCGCGGCCGGTCAGCTGAGCGGCACCGCCACGGTGGCCGTGGCGCCCGGCGACGACGTCTACGTCGACCCGACCAGCGTCAGCGCCACCATCCAGGGCACGAGCGGCGGCGGCATCCTGCTGAGCATCGACCCGACGGCGGCCGTCACCGCCATCGCCGACACCGTCGACACGACGACGGTCACGCTGAAGGCCTCGGCAACCAGCGTCGCCGAAGGCGGCAGCATCGTCTACACGGCCAGCGTCGACCACCCGGTGACCGGCTCGCCGCTGGTGCTGGTGCTGTCGAACGGCCAGAGCATCACCATCGCCGTCGGCCAGAGCAGTGGCAACAGCGCGCCGTTCGCGGTGCGCCCGGACGACGCCTATGCGCAGGGCGACCAGCCGCTGAACGTCGGCATCGTGTCGCACAGCGGTGCCAATTACGAGAACCTGGCCACCGGCAGCACGGTGGCGACCACCGTCACCGACAACGCCAGCACGACCACCGTGACGCTGAGTGCGTCGACGGCATCGGTGGCCGAAGGCGGCAGCATCGTCTACACCGCGTCGGTGAACCAGCCGGTGTCCGGCCAGGACTTCGTCGTCACGCTCAGCAACGGCCAGACCATCACGATCCCGGTCGGCCAGAGCAGCGCCGACAGCGCGCCCTTCGCGGTGCGCGGCGACGATGCCTATGCCCAGGGCACGCAGGCGCTGAACGTCGGCGTCAGCGCGACCAGCGGCGGCAACTACGAGGCCGTGGCGCACACGTCGACGGTCAGCACCGCCGTCACCGACGACGGCGACCTGACGACCGTCACGCTGAAGGCGTCGTCGGCCACGGTGGCCGAGGGCACTGGCGTCAACTACACCGCGACGCTCGACCATGCCGTCACCGGCACCGACTTCGTGATCACGCTGAGCAACGGCCAGACGATCACCATCCCGGTCGGCCAGTCGAGTGCCAGCAGCCCGGCCGTCGTGCTGCGTGCCGACGACGTCGACGCGCAGGGTTCGCAATCGGTGGTGGTCGGGGTCACCGGCACGGCCGGCGGCAATTTCGAGGCGCTGAACACCGCCAGTACGGCCAGCACCACCGTCACCGACGACGCCGATGCGACGACGGTGACGCTGAAGGCGTCGAGCAGCTCCGTGTCCGAAGGCGGCAGCATCGTCTACACCGCCGAGCTGGACCATGCGGTGAGCGGACAGGACCTGGTGCTGACGCTGACCAACGGCCAGAGCATCACGATCGCGGTCGGCCAGACCAGCGGCAGCACGGCACCGTTCGCGGTGCGCGCGGACGATGCCTATGCGCAGGGCACGCAGACGCTGAACGTCGGCGTCAGCTCGCACACCGGCGGCAATTTCGAGGCGCTGGACACCGGCAGCACGGTCGGCACCGACGTCACCGACAACGGCACGCAGACGGTCGCCACGGTGACGGCTTCGGCCGGCGCGGTGGCCGAAGGCACGGCGGTCAGCTACACCGTCACGCTGAACCAGGCGGTGACCGGCTCTGATTTCAGCGTCACGCTGAGCAATGGCCAGAGCGTGACCATCCCGGTCGGCCAGAGCTCGGCCAGCACCGCGGCCCTCGTGCTGCGCGGTGACGACGCGCATGTGCAAGGGACGCAGACGGTGTCGGTGGGCATCACCGGCACCAGCGGCGGCAATTTCGAGGCGGTGAACGGCAGCTCGACGGCCCAGGTGGACGTGAGCGACGACGCCGACGTGACGACGGTGTCGCTCAGCGGCGCGGGCAGCGTCGCCGAAGGCGCGAGCGCCGGCTACACGCTGACGCTGGACCATGTCGCCGCCACGCCGGTGACCGTGACGCTGAGCTACAGCGGCGTCGCCGCCGACGGCAGCGACTACACCGGCGTCGCGACGGTGACGATCCCGGCCGGCAGCAGCAGCGCCGGCTTCAACCTGGCGACCATCGACGACGCACTGGCCGAGGGCACCGAGAGCTTCACCGTGACGGTGACCGGTGCGAGCGGCGGCGGCTTCGAGAGCCTGGCCGTGGGCAGCGCGAACAGCGTCACCACCGCCATTGTCGACAACGACGTGGCCAGCGTGAGCCTGAGCGCCACGCCGGGCCTGACCGAGGCCGGCGGCAGCATCACCTACACCGCGACGCTGACGCAGGCGCCGGTGAGCGACATGACAGTGACCCTGTCGAACGGCGCGAGCATCACGATCCAGGCCGGGCATCTGAGCGGTACCACGCAGGTGGCGATGGCCGCGAGCGACGACGTGTATGTCGACCCGACCAGCGTGTCGGCGACGATCCAGGGCACGAGCGGCGGCGGCATCCTGCTGTCGATCGACCCGACACCGGCCGTCACGGCCATCGCCGATACCGTCGACACCACGACTGTCACGCTGAGTGCTTCGACCAACTCGGTCTCCGAAGGCGGCAGCATCGTCTACACGGCCAACGTCGACCACCCGGTCACCGGCTCGCCGCTGGTGCTGACGCTCAGCAACGGCCAGACCATCACCATCGCCGCCGGCCAATCCAGCGGCACCAGCGCGGCATTCGCCGTGCGCGCCGATGACGCCTACGCCCAGGGCGACCAGACTGTCTCGGTCGGCATCAGCTCGCACAGTGGTGGCAACTACGAGGCGCTGACGACCACCGGCGCCGTCGATACCACCGTCACCGACAACGCCAGTGCGACCACCGTCACGCTCACACCGTCGGCCACGTCCGTGGTCGAAGGTGGCAGCATCAGCTACACCGCCAGCGTCAACAACCCGGTCACCGKCGGCCACGTCCGTGGTCGAAGGTGGCAGCATCAGCTACACCGCCAGCGTCAACAACCCGGTCACCGGTTCGCCTTTCGTCGTCACGCTGTCCAACGGCCAGGTCATCACAATCCCGGTTGGTCAATCCAGCGCGAGCAGCACGGTCACCGCCGTGCGCGCTGACGACGTCTACGCTCAAGGGAACCAGACTGTCTCGGTCGGCATCAGCGGCACAACCGGCGGCAACTACGAAGCCGTCACCACGACGAGCACGGCCAGCACCACGGTCACCGACGATGGCGATGCGAGCGTCGTCACACTGAGCGCCTCGACCAACTCGGTCTCCGAAGGCGGCAGCATCGTCTACACGGCCAACGTCGACCACCCGGTCACCGGCTCCCCGCTGGTACTGACGCTCAGCAACGGCCAGACCATCACCATCGCTGCTGGCCAATCCAGCGGCACCAGCGCGGCATTCGCCGTGCGCGCCGATGACGCTTACGCCCAGGGTGACCAGACTATCTCGGTCGGCATCAGCTCGCACAGCGGTGGCAATTACGAGGCGCTGACAACCACGTCGACCGTGGCCACGACGGTCACCGACAACGCCAGCGCGACCACTGTCACGCTGACTCCGTCCGCCGCATCCGTCGCCGAGGGCGGCAGCATCAGCTACACCGCCAGCGTCAACAACCCGGTCACCGGCGCGCCTTTCGTCGTCACGCTGTCCAACGGCCAGGTCATCACGATCCCGGTGGGCTCCAGCTCTGCCTCCAGCGCCGCGACGGCAGTCCGCGCCGACGACGTCTACGCTCAAGGGAACCAGACCGTCTCCGTCGGCATCACCAATACCGCAGGTGGCAACTTCGAGGCTGTCACCACGACGAGCACGGCCAGCACCACGGTCACCGACGACGGCGACGCCAGCGTCGTCACGCTGAGCGCCTCGGCCAACTCGGTCTCCGAAGGCGGCAGCATCGTCTACACGGCCAACTCACCGACGACGGCGACGCCAGCGTCGTCACGCTGAGCGCCTCGGCCAACTCGGTCTCCGAAGGCGGCAGCATCGTCTACACGGCCAACGTCGACCACGCGGTCACCGGCTCGCCGCTGGTACTGACCCTCAGCAACGGCCAGACCATCACTATCGCCGCTGGCCAGTCCAGCGGCACCAGCGCGGCCTTCGCCGTGCGCGCCGATGACGCGTACACCCAAGGCGACCAGGCCGTCTCGGTCGGCATCAGCTCGCACAGCGGCGGCAACTACGAGGCGCTGACGACCACCAGCACCGTCAACACCACCGTCACCGACAACGCCAGCGCGACCACTGTCACGCTCACGCCCTCGGCCACGTCCGTCGCCGAAGGCGGCAGCATNCCTGCACCCCGAGACCTTCGTCGGCATCAGCTCGCACAGCGGTGGCAACTACGAGGCGTTGACGACCACCAGCACCGTCAACACCACCGTCACCGACAACGCCAGCGCGACCACTGTCACGCTCACGCCCTCGGCCACGTCCGTCGCCGAAGGCGGCAGCATCAGCTACACCGCCAGCGTCAACAACCCGGTCACCGGCGCGCCCTTCGTCGTCACGCTGTCCAACGGACAGACGATCACGATCCCGGTGGGCTCCAGTTCGGCGACCAGCGCCGCGACGGCAGTCCGTGCCGACGACTTCGACGCCCAAGGGAATCAAACCGTCTCCGTCGGCATCACCAATACCGCGGGTGGCAACTTCGAGGCTGTCACCACCACCAGCACCGCTAGCATCACCGTCACTGACGATGGCGACGCCAGCGTCGTCACGCTGAGCGCCTCGGCCAACTCGGTCTCCGAAGGCGGCAGCATCGTCTACACGGCTAACGTCGACCACGTCGTCACCGGCTCCCCGCTGGTACTGACCCTCAGCAACGGCCAGACCATCGCCATCGCTGCTGGCCAATCCAGCGGCACCAGCGCGGCATTCGCCGTGCGCGCCGATGACGCGTACACCCAAGGCGATCAGACCGTCTCGGTCGGCATCAGCTCGCACAGCGGTGGCAACTACGAGGCGCTGACGACCACGTCGACCGTGTCCACGACGGTCACCGACAACGCCAGCGCGACCACCGTCACGCTCACGCCCTCGGCCACGTCCGTCGCCGAAGGCGGCAGCATCAGCTACACCGCCAGCGTCAACAACCCGGTCACCGGTTCGCCTTTCGTCGTCACGCTGTCCAACGGCCAGGGCAGCATCAGCTACACCGCCAGCGTCAACAACCCGGTCACCGGTTCGCCTTTCGTCGTCACGCTGTCCAACGGCCAGGTCATCACGATCCCGGTCGGTCAGTCCAGTGCAAGCAGCGCGGCCACTGCCGTGCGCGCAGACGACGTCTACGCCCAAGGGAACGAGACCGTCTCGGTCGGCATCAGCGGCACAACCGGCGGCAACTTCGAGGCTGTCACCACGACGAGCACCGCCAGCACCACCGTCACCGACGACGGCGATGCGAGCGTCGTCACGCTGAGCGCTTCGGCCAGCTCGGTCTCCGAAGGCGGCAGCATCGTCTACACGGCCAACATCGACCACGTGGTCACGGGCTCGCCGCTGGTGCTCACCTTGAGCAACGGCCAGACCATCACCATCGCTGCTGGCCAATCCAGCGGCACTAGCGCGGCATTCGCCGTGCGCGCCGATGACGCCTACGCCCAGGGCGACCAGACCGTCTCGGTCGGCATCAGCTCGCACAGCGGTGGCAACTACGAGGCGTTGACGACCACCAGCACCGTCAACACCACCGTCACCGACAACGCCAGCGCGACCACCGTCACGCTTACACCGTCGGCCACGTCCGTCGCCGAAGGCGGCAGCATCAGCTACACCGCCAGCGTCAACAACGCGACCACCGTCACGCTTACACCGTCGGCCACGTCCGTCGCCGAAGGCGGCAGCATCAGCTACACCGCCAGCGTCAACAACCCGGTCACCGGTTCGCCCTTCGTGGTCACGCTGTCCAACGGGCAGACGATCACGATTCCGGTCGGTCAGTCCAGCGCGAGCAGCGCGGCCACTGCCGTGCGCGCCGACGACGTCTACGCCCAAGGAAACCAGACCGTCTCAGTCGGCATCAGCAGCACCTCCGGCGGCAACTTCGAAGCCGTCACAACGACGAGCACCGCCGGCACCACCGTCACCGATGACAGCGATGCGAGCGTCGTCACGCTGAGCGCCTCGACCAACTCGGTCTCCGAAGGCGGCAGCATCGTCTACACGGCCAATGTCGACCACGTGGTCACCGGCTCGCCGCTGGTGCTGACGCTCAGCAACGGCCAGACCATCACTATCGCCGCTGGCCAGTCCAGCGGCACCAGCGCAGCCTTCGCCGTGCGCGCCGATGACGCCTACGCCCAGGGCGACCAGACTGTCTCGGTCGGCATCAGCTCGCATAGCGGCGGCAACTACGAAGCGCTGACGACCACGTCGACCGTGTCCACGACGGTCACCGACAACGCCAGCGCGACCACCGTCACGCTTACACCGTCGGCCACGTCCGTCGCCGAAGGCGGCAGCATCAGCTACACCGCCAGCGTCAACAACCCGGTCACCGGTTCGCCTTTCGTCGTCACGCTGTCCAACGGCCANGCCACGTCCGTCGCCGAAGGCGGCAGCATCAGCTACACCGCCAGCGTCAACAACCCGGTCACCGGTTCGCCTTTCGTCGTCACGCTGTCCAACGGCCAAACGATCACGATTCCGGTCGGTCAGTCCAGCGCGAGCAGCGCGGCCACCGCCGTGCGCGCTGACGACTTCTACGCTCAAGGGAACCAGACCGTCTCGGTCGGCATCAGCAACACCTCAGGTGGCAACTACGAAGCCGTCACCACGACCAGCACGGCCAGCACCACCGTCACCGACGACGGCGACGCCAGCGTCGTCACCCTGACCGCTTCGGCGGCCTCCGTCTCCGAAGGCGGCAGCATCGTCTACACGGCCAACGTCGACCACGTCGTCACCGGCTCGCCGCTGGTGCTGACGCTCGGCAACGGCCAGACCATCACTATCGCCGCCGGCCAGTCCAGCGGCACCAGCGCGGCCTTCGCCGTGCGCGCAGACGACGCCTACACCCAGGGCGACCAGACCGTCTCGGTCGGCATCAGCTCGCACAGCGGTGGCAACTACGAGGCGCTGACGACCACCAGCACCGTCAACACCACCGTCACCGACAACGCCAGCGCGACCACTGTCACGCTGACTCCGTCCGCCGCATCCGTCGCCGAGGGCGGCAGCATCAGCTACACCGCCACCGTCAACAACCCGGTCACCGGTTCGCCTTTCGTCGTCACGCTGTCCAACGGCCAGACGATCACGATCCCGGTCGGTCAGTCCAGCGCGAGCAGCGCGGCTACCGCCGTGCGTGCTGACGACTTCTACGCCCAGGGCAACCAAACCGTCTCCGTCGGCATCACCAATACCGCGGGTGGCAACTTCGAGGCTGTCACCACGACGAGTACCGCCAGCACCACCGTCACCGACGACGGCGATGCGAGCGTCGTCACGCTGAGCGCCTCGGCCAACTCGGTCTCCGAAGGTGGCAGCATCGTCTACACGGCCAACGTCGACCACGCCGTCACCGGCTCCCCGCTGGTGCTGACGCTCAGCAACGGCCAGACCATCACTATCGCCGCTGGCCAGTCCAGCGGCACCAGCGCGGCCTTCGCCGTGCGCGCAGACGACGCTTACACCCAGGGCGACCAGACCGTCTCGGTCGGCATCAGCTCGCACAGTGGTGGCAACTACGAGGCGTTGACGACCACCGGCGCCGTCGATACCACCGTCACCGACAACGCCAGTGCGACCACCGTCACGCTCACACCGTCGGCCACGTCCGTGGTCGAAGGTGGCAGCATCAGCTACACCGCCAGCGTCAACAACCCGGTCACCGGTTCATCACGATCCCGGTCGGTCAGTCCAGCGCGAGCAGCGCGGCCACCGCGGTGCGCGCTGACGACTTCTACGCCCAAGGGAACCAGACCGTCTCGGTCGGCATCAGCGGCACAATCGGTGGCAACTACGAAGCCGTCACCACGACCAGCACCGCAAGCACCACCGTCACCGACGACGGCGACGCCAGCGTCGTCACGCTGAGCGCTTCGACCAACTCGGTCTCCGAAGGCGGCAGCATCGTCTACACGGCCAACGTCGACCACGTGGTCACCGGCTCGCCGCTGGTGCTGACGCTCAGCAACGGCCAGACCATCACTATCGCCGCAGGGCAGTCCAGCGGCACCAGCGCGGCCTTCGCCGTGCGCGCCGATGACGCCTACGCCCAGGGCGACCAAACTGTCTCGGTCGGCATCAGCTCGCATAGCGGCGGCAACTACGAAGCGCTGACCACCACCAGCACCGTCAACACCACCGTCACCGACAACGCCAGCGCGACCACCGTCACGCTGACTCCTTCCGCCGCATCCGTCGCCGAGGGCGGCAGCATCAGCTACACCGCCAGCGTCAACAACCCGGTCACCGGCGCGCCCTTCGTCGTCACGCTGTCCAACGGCCAGACGATCACGATCCCGGTCGGTCAATCCAGCGCGAGCAGCGCGGCCACTGCGGTGCGCGCTGACGACTTCTACGCCCAAGGGAACCAGACCGTCTCGGTCGGCATCAGCAGCACAACTGGCGGCAACTACGAGGCTGTCACCGCCACGAGCACGGCCAGCACCACGGTCACCGACGACGGCGACGCCAGCGTCGTCACGCTGAGCGCCTCGGCCAACTCGGTCTCCGAAGGCGGCAGCATCGTCTACACGGCCAANACGAGCACGGCCAGCACCACGGTCACCGACGACGGCGACGCCAGCGTCGTCACGCTGAGCGCCTCGGCCAACTCGGTCTCCGAAGGCGGCAGCATCGTCTACACGGCCAACGTCGACCACGTCGTCACCGGCTCCCCGCTGGTACTGACCCTCAGCAACGGCCAGACCATCACCATCGCCGCCGGCCAAACCAGCGGCACCAGCGCGGCCTTCGCCGTGCGCGCCGATGACGCGTACACCCAGGGCGACCAGACTGTCTCGGTCGGCATCAGCTCGCACAGCGGTGGCAACTACGAGGCGTTGACCACCACCTCGACCGTGTCCACGACGGTCACCGACAACGCCAGCGCAACCACGGTCACGCTCACACCGTCGGCCACGTCCGTGGTCGAAGGCGGCAGCATCAGCTACACCGCCAGCGTCAACAACCCGGTCACCGGTTCGCCCTTCGTGGTCACGCTGTCCAACGGCCAGACGATCACGATCCCGGTCGGTCAGTCCAGCGCGAGCAGCGCGGCTACCGCGGTGCGCGCTGACGACGTCTACGCTCAAGGGAACCAGACTGTCTCGGTCGGCATCAGCGGCACAACTGGCGGCAACTACGAGGCCGTCACCGCCACGAGCACGGCCAGCACCACTGTCACCGATGACAGCGATGCGAGCGTCGTCACCCTGACCGCTTCGGCGGCTTCCGTCTCCGAAGGCGGCAGCATCGTGTACACGGCCAACGTCGATCACGTGGTCACTGGCTCGCCGCTGGTGCTGACACTCAGCAACGGCCAGACCATCACCATCGCCGCAGGCCAGTCCAGCGGCACCAGCGCGGCCTTCGCCGTGCGCGCCGATGACGCCTACGCCCAGGGCAACCAGACCGTCTCGGTCGGCATCAGCTCGCATAGCGGCAGCAACTACGAAGCGCTGACCACCACCAGCACCGTCAACACCACCGTCACCGACAACGCCAGCGCGACCACTGTCACGCTCACGCCCTCGGCCACGTCCGTCGCCGAAGGCGGCAGCATCAGCTACACCGCCAGCGTCAACANCAACACCACCGTCACCGACAACGCCAGCGCGACCACYGTCACGCTCACGCCCTCGGCCACGTCCGTCGCCGAAGGCGGCAGCATCAGCTACACCGCCACCGTCAACAACCCGGTCACCGGTTCGCCCTTCGTCATCACACTGTCCAACGGCCAGGTCATCACGATCCCGGTCGGTCAGTCCAGCGCGAGCAGCGCGGCCACCGCGGTGCGCGCTGACGACTTCTACGCCCAAGGGAACCAGACCGTCTCGGTCGGCATCAGCGGCACAACCGGTGGCAACTACGAAGCCGTCACCACGACCAGCACCGCAAGCACCACCGTCACCGACGACGGYGACGCCAGCGTCGTCACGCTGACCGCTTCGGCSGCCTCSGTCTCCGAAGGTGGCAGCATCGTCTACACGGCCAACGTCGACCACGCCGTCACCGGCTCGCCACTGGTACTGACSCTCAGCAACGGCCAGACCATCACCATCGCCGCCGGCCAAACCAGCGGTACCAGCGCCGCCTTCAACGTGCGCGCCGACGACGCTTACGCCCAAGGCAGCCAGACCGTCACCGTCGGCATCAACGCACACAGCGGCGGCAACTACGAGGCGCTGACGACCACNCTCAGCAACGGCCAGACCATCACCATCGCCGCCGGCCAAACCAGCGGTACCAGCGCCGCCTTCAACGTGCGCGCCGACGACGCTTACGCCCAAGGCAGCCAGACCGTCACCGTCGGCATCAACGCACACAGCGGCGGCAACTACGAGGCGCTGACGACCACGTCGACCGCCTCCACGACGGTCACCGACAACGCCAGCGCGACCACCGTCACGCTCACGCCCTCGGCCACGTCCGTCGCCGAAGGCGGCAGCATCAGCTACACCGCCACCGTCAACAACCCGGTCACCGGTGCGCCCTTCGTCGTTACGCTGTCTAACGGCCAGACGATCACGATCCCGGTTGGTCAGTCCAGCGCGAGCAGCGCGGCCACTGCGGTGCGCGCTGACGACGTCTACGCCCAAGGGAACCAGACCGTCTCGGTCGGCATCAGCGGCACAACCGGTGGCAACTACGAAGCCGTCACCACGACCAGCACCGCAAGCACCACCGTCACCGACGACCTCAGCAACGGCCAGACCATCACCATCGCCGCCGGCCAAACCAGCGGTACCAGCGCCGCCTTCAACGTGCGCGCCGACGACGCTTACGCCCAAGGCAGCCAGACCGTCACCGTCGGCATCAACGCACACAGCGGCGGCAACTACGAGGCGCTGACGACCACCAGCACCGCCAGCACCACCGTCACCGACAACGCCAGCGCGACCACCGTCACGCTCAGCAGTTCGGCGAACTCCGTCGTCGAGGGCGGCAGCGTCACCTACACCGCAACGCTCGACCACGCCGTCACTGGCACACCGCTGGTGCTGAACCTGAGCAACGGCCAGACCATCACCATCCCGGTCGGCCAGTCCAGCGCCAGCGCCCTGGCCTATGTGCCACGCGCCGACGACGCCTATGCCCAGGGCACGCAGACGGTCACCGTCGGTGTGGCCTCCAGCTCGGGCGGCAACTTCGAGTCGCTGACCACCTCGTCGACCGTGGCCACCTCGGTCACCGACGACAGCGACGTGACCACCGTCAGCCTGTCGGGATCGAGCACCGTCACCGAAGGCGGCGCAGCCACCTACACGCTGACACTGAGCAACCCCTCCACCAGCGCTGTCACCGTCACGCTGAACTACACCGGCACCGCGAGCAATGGCACCGACTACACCGGCGTCGCGACCGTCACGATCCCCGCCGGTGCCAGCAGCGCCAGTTTCAGCGTCGCAACGGCTGCCGACGGCCGCGACGAACCGAACGAATCGATCGTGGTCTCCATCGGCGCCGTCAGCGGTGGCGGATTCGAGACCATCGCGCCGCATGGCACGAACAACACGCTGACCACCTCCCTGGTCGACAACGACCCGACCCCGACGCTGTCGATCAACAACGTGACCGTCAACGAAGCCGCCGGCACGGCCACCTTCACGGTGACGCTGTCGGCCGCGTCGGGCCAGGCCGTCTCGGTCAACTACGGCACGTCCAACGGCTCCGCAACGGCCGGCTCCGACTACACCGCGGCCACCGGTACGCTCACCTTCGCCGCGGGCTCGACCGTCCAGACCATCACGGTCCCGATCACCAACGACACCCTCGCCGAGGCCACCGAGACCTTCAACGTCACGCTGAGCGGCGCCACCAACGCGACCATCGCGGTGGCCACCGGCGTCGGCAGCATCATCGACAACGACCAGCCGCCGGCGATCGACCTCGATTCGAACAACTCCACCGCCACAGGCGTCGGCTACGCGACCACCTTCACCGAGAACGGCTCGGGTGTCTCGATCGCCGATTCCGACATCAAGATCACCGATGTCGACAGCGCATCGCTGGCCAGCGCCACCATCACGCTGACGAACGCCAAGAGTGGCGACGTGCTGACCGTCGGCACCCTGCCGGTGGGCATCACCGCCAACGTCGTGGGCAACGTCATCACGCTCAGCGGTGCCGCGTCGCTCGCCAGCTACGAGACGGCGATCCGCGCGATCACCTTCTCGAACACCAGCGACACGCCCGACACCACCAACCGCGTGATCACCGTCGTCGCCAACGACGGCACCAGCAACAGTGCCACCGCGACGACGACCATCAGCGTGGTCGCCGTCAACGACGCCCCGGTGGCCCACAGCGACGAGGCCAGCGTCACCGCCGCGGCCACGCTGAGCGTCACGGCAGCGAACGGCGTGATCCTGTCGGCGGCCACGCCGGCCGGCACCGACACCGACCCCGAAGGCAATGCCCTGACCGTCGCGTTCGCGGCCGCCGGCACCGGCACCCCCGCGACCGCCATCAGCGCGGCCGGCACCACCATCACCGGCACCTACGGCACGCTGACGCTGAAGAGCGACGGCAGCTACAGCTACGCGGCCAGCAACGCCAATGCGGTCGCGACCGGCACCACGGTCAACGACGTGTTCACCTACCAGGTCAAGGACCCGAGCGGCGCCACGTCGAACACCACGCTGACGGTCCACGTCGCCGGCCAGGCCGACACGCTGACCGCCGGCACGCCGACCACGACGACGATCACCAACACCCTGGGCCTGAACGGCGAGTACTACGGCTACAACGAAAACGCCGTCAACGGCAACCGTCGCCACAGCGACGACGGCAGCGTCGGCAACCTGGACCGCGTGGCCGACTTCAACACGCTGGTCAACGCGCGCAACGCGACGATGGGCGGCAGCAACGCCATCCTCGGTACCTCGACCGCGGCCGTCACCGGCACGGTCGATGCACGCTTCCTCGCGAAGACCATCGACTACGGCGGCAGCCCGGCCGTCACCAACTCGCTCGGCTCCAACGCCAATGTGGCCGCCGGCGGGTCGACCTCCGGGCTGACCGACGCCAACAGCTCGCTGTACAAGTTCCTCGACCGCACCGGCGCCGGCGGACCCGATGTCGCCTCGCTGAAGATCGAGACCGGCACCGGCGCGGGCAGTGGCGGCGGGTCCGGCCCGAGCAGCGGCCTGGGCACCACCACCGACGCAGGCATCCGCCTGACCGGCGAGGTGTACATGGCAGCCGGCAGCTACGACATCCGCGTCACCGCGGACGACGGCTTCCGCCTGAAGCTCGACGGCCACCAGGTCGCGATCTTCGACGACATCCAGTCGCCGACCACCCGCGTCTACACCGGCGTGCCGATCACCGGCGGGCTGACGGCGATGGAACTGCTCTATTGGGAGCAAGGCGGCAACTCGGTGCTGAAGATCGAGATCAAGGCCACAGGGTCGGCAGACACCAGCTACCAGACGCTGGGCACGAGCAGCTTCGCGATGTTCAGCGATGCGAATGCGCCGACGCTGTCGGACACGCAGGACATCATCCAGAGCGGCAGCCAGTACGTGATCCGCACCGGCTCCACGCTGGACGGCGGCGTCGGCAACGACACGCTGACCGGCAGCGACGCCCGCGACAAGCTGATCGGCGGCGACGGCAACGACTCGATGAACGGCGGCGCGGCCGACGACACGCTGATCGGCGGCAAGGGCAACGACCTGCTGACCGGCGGCGCCGGCCACGACGTCTTCCAGTGGAAGTTCGCCGACCAGGGCACAACCGCGGCACCGGCGCGCGACGTGATCACCGATTTCGACAACGCGAACAACTCCGGCGACGTGCTCGACCTGCGCGACCTGCTGGTCGGCGAATCGCACACGGCCAACGGCGTGACGACGGCGACCAACATCGGCACCAACAACGCGACCGCGATCACCGTCGACCATGGCAACCTGAGCAACTACCTGCACTTCTCGGTGGTGGGTGGCAACACGGTGGTCGAGGTCAGCACCAACGGGGGTTTCACCAACGGCACCTACAACGCCGGCGCGGTGAACCAGGTGATCACGATCAGCAACCTGAACCTGGTCGGTACGTTCGTGAACGACAACCAGGTGCTCGACGACCTGCTGAAGCGCGGCAAGTTGGTGGTGGACTGATGAAGCAGCTCCGTTCGCCCTGAGCCTGTCGAAGGGACGGGCTGAGCTTGTCGAAGCCCTGGCTCGATGCGAGCAGGCCCTTCGACAAGCTCAGGGCGAACGGATGTGCGCGGTCAGGCGTTCTCGCTGATCCAGGGCCCGGTGGCCCCGTCGATGCCGCAGTCCCACAAGCGCTGCGCATCGGCGGCGCTGCTGACGCCCTCGGCATACACCTGCAGCGACAGCCCGTGCAGCAGCGTCACCGTGCCGCGCACGAAGGCGGCGCGGTTCTCGTCGCTGCCGACGCCCTGCACGATGGCCGCATCGAGCTTCACGTAGTCGAGCCCGGCCTCGAACAACCGCGGGATCTTGCCCAGCCGCTCGCCGGCATGCTCGAGCCCGAGCCGGATGCCGGTCGGCCGCAGTTGCCGCCCCAGCTCCTGCAACAAACCGAAGTGCTCGACGGCCGCGCTCTCGGCCACCTCGAGCCAGATCAGCCGCGCCACCTGCGGCGCATTCCACAGCAGCGCGCGCAGCCGCGCCGAGAAGCCGCTGTCGGCCAGCGAGGACGGCGACAGGTTGACGCAGCGCGCCTTGCCGTCGCGCGCCGCATCGCGCAGCGCGAGCGCAAGCGCGCATTCGTCGATGTCGACCGTCAACCGGCTGCGGATCGCCAGCGGCAGCCAGCGCGCGGCCGGCTCGTAGGCGCCGTTCGGTTCCAGCTGCAGGCGCAGCGGGCATTCGAGATGGATCAGGTCCTTGCGCACGTTGACCAGCGGGAAGTTGACCAGGTGGGCCCGCTGCTGGCCGATCGCGTCGCGGATGCGCTGCCGCCACGCACCCTCGCCCAGCATCGCGACGCTGACCGCGCCCTCGCCGCCCAGTTCGACCGCGAACGGCCCGCGGCTCTCGGCCCGCGCCAGTGCGGCGTCGGCCTCGCTCATCACCTGCCCCATCGTCATCTCGCGGCGCAGTTCGACCGCGCCGACGCTGACCCCAGCCTCGGCGCTGAGGTTGGGCAGCACCAGGCTGAGCGCGTCGGCCAGGGCCTGGGCGGTTTCGCGCGCCATGCCGGCGACCGGCAGGCACAGCGCGAAGTCGGAGCCGTTCAGGCGGCCGATGAAGCAGCCCTTCACCCGGTCGCCATACGGCCGCAACGCCTGCGCGACGGTGGTGATCATGCGGTCGGTCTCGGCATGGCCGAGGGCGCGGTTCAGGTCGGCCAGGTCGAGCATGCGCAGCAGCACCAGCCCGCCTTCGGCCGTGCCATCTTCGCGCTGCAGCGTCACCGCCAGCTGGCCGAGGAAGTGCGCCCGGTTCGACAGGCCGGTCAGCCGGTCGCAGTTGGCCTGCTGGCGCAGACCTTCGAGCTGCTCGGCCTGCGCCTGGAACGTGATGCGCAGCCGGCCGACCATCGTGTTCATCGCCTGCGTCATGCGGCGCAACTCGGGCACGCCGGGCTCGGGCACGGTGACGAACTCGCCGCGCACCAGCGCCTGCGCCTGGTCCACCACCGAATCGAGCGGCCGGCGGATGCGCTGGATCATCAGCGTGCCGACGCCGCCGGCCAGCAGCCCGACCAGGCCCAGCGCCAGCGCCGACCACAGGCTGCTGCGCCACAACTCGTCGTGCGCATAGCCGCTCTGGCTGATCAGCTCGACGCGGCCGAGCGCGCGCCAGCCGTCGGACACCTGGGCCACGCCCGGCTCCGCGCTGATCGGCACCAGCCGGACGAACCAGCCGGGCGCCTCGCGCGGGGCGCCGGAGGTTTCGCGCTGGAAGGCGATGCTGCCATCGCTCGCGACGAAGCGGATGCGGCTGTAGTAGCCGCTGTCGAACTGAGCCGACAGCAGCAGGTTCATCAGTTCCTTGTCGCCATGCTGCTGCGAGAGCGCCAGCGCCAGGGCGGTCGCGTTGTCGGTGTTCTTCACGCCCAGCTGCGTCTGCAGGTAGCCGCGCGCCGATTCGACCGCAACGGTCACGCTGCCGGCAAAGGCAAGCAGCACCGTGCCCAGCAGCAGCAACCAGATCTGACGAATCAGCGACATGCTCTCTCCCTCTTTCGGAAACTCATTGGAACCCCTCGGCACGTGCCTTCGCAAGCACTTCGCGCCAGCGCGACAGGCGCACCGACGGGTCGCCCGCGGCCTGCGCGCCGACGCCCTGCCACAGGCCGTCGCTGTTGAAGCTGAACACGGGGGTCAGGTCCGGGCGCCGCGACGCCGGGCGCACGTCGGTGATCAGGTTGTCGAGGATCAGCGGCTCGGCGTCGGGGGCGGCGTACCAGGCGAGCACCATGTGCGCCTGCACGATGCCGCCCGGCCCGCCGATCTGCGCCCGCACGTAGACCAGCCGCAGCTTCGCGATCGGCACGCCGAGCGCGAGCAGGCTGAAGTACTTCGCGATCGCGTAGTCCTCGCAGTCGCCGGCGCCCTTGCCGAGCGTCTCGAGGGGGCTGGCCCAGTAGTCGACCTGGCCCCAGACCTCGGTGTCGTCGCGGAACAGCACGCGGCGGTTGAAGAACTCGTTGACGGTCTGCAGCTTGGCCGCTTCGTCCAGCGCCTGCGCGGCGGCCAGCACCGGCTGCAGCGCGCGCACCCCGTCGACGGCACGCGGCGAGATGCGCTGCGCGGCGGCCAGCATGCGATCGGCGTCCCACGCGCCCGACGGCAGGCCGGCGCACACGAGCGCCAGCGCAAGCATCCACGCGACGACGCCGCGGCCGGGCCGGCGGCGATACATCACGTCGGGATTCGATTCAGCGCTGTGCACGTGCATCCATGAAGTGGGGCCCGACGTAAGGATGTCGTCATGACGCGCGAGGACTTGAGGTGCAAGATCCCGGCGCACCGAAGCCCGGCAGAGTGTGAGAGCTTGTTGCAAAAACACTTCTTCGCGCACCGGTTGCGTGAAATACTTTGCCCGCCCCGGTGTCCTCTCGGCCCGCGCGGGTGAGCAGATGTAGCGCGGCCACTACACTCATCGGGTTTCACGATGGGTTCGCTCAGAGACAGGATGACGATGCAGTTGAAGACCAAGCGCTTGCTCTCCGCCGCCGCTGCCGCACTGGTGTGCGCTGGCCCTGCCCTCGCGCAGAGCAACGAGGCCCTGAAGGCGGCTGCCCAGAAGGCCATCGCGTCCAACCCCGACGTCACCGGCCGGTTCAATGCCTACCGCGCTGCATCCGATGCGATCGACGCCTCGCGCGGCGGTTTCTACCCCCGGCTCGACCTGAGTGCCAACGTCGGCCGCGACCGCGACAGCATCGATTCGCGCACGCCCGAGAGCCAGTCGATCAGCCGCAGCGGCGCGGCGCTGACGCTGACGCAGCTGCTGTGGGACGGGCTGGCCACCAGCAGGGACGTGGGTCGCCTCGGCCACGAGCGGCTGGCCCGCTACTTCGAGGTGGTCGACGTCACCGAGCAGACCGCGCTCGAGGCCGCGCGCGCCTACTACGACGTGCTGCGCTACCGCCGGCTGGTGACGCTGGCCGAAGACAACTTCGTGCAGCACCGCGGCGCGTTCAACCAGATCAACTCGCGGGTGCGCGCCGGTGTCGGCCGTGGGGTCGACCTCGAACAGGCGGCGGCGCGCCTGGCGCTGGCCGAATCCAACCTGTCGACCGAGGTGTCGAACCTGCACGACGTGTCGGCCCGCTACCAGCGCGTGGTCGGCGAGGCGCCGCCGGCGTCGTTGCCGCTGCCCACGCCGCTGCGCGCGGCGATTCCTGCCAGCGCGAACGATGCAGCCGCCGAGGCGATCCGTCGCAGCCCGACCATCAGCGCCACCGTCGAATCGCTGCGCTCGGCGCGTTCGGCGGTCGGCGTGCGCGAAAGTGCCTACCAGCCGAAGGTCGAGGCCCGTGTGCGGGCCGGTGCCGGCCGCAACTTCGACGGCGTGCAGGACCAGCGCCGCGACAGCACCGCCGAGATCGTGCTGAACTGGAACCTCTTCAACGGCGGCTCCGACCAGGCGCGCGTGCGCCAGCAGACCAAGCTGCTGACGCAGGCCGAGGACCTGCGCGACAAGGCTTGCCGCGACGTGCGCCAGACGGTGGCGATCGCCTACAACGACACCCGCAAGCTGAGCGACCAGCTGAGCTACCTCGACCGCAACACGATCGCGATCGAGAAGGCGCGCGACGCCTACCGGCAGCAGTTCGACATCGGCCAGCGCAGCCTGCTCGATCTGTTGAACGCCGAGAACGAGCTGTACACCGCCCGGCGCTCGTATGCGAATGCCGAATACGACCTGGGCATTGCCTATCTGCGCACGCAGGCGTCGATGAACCAGCTGAGCGCGCAGCTCGGGCTGGCGCGCGACCAGGCCGCGCCCGAGGCACCGGACGACGCGAGCGGCTGGGCGGTCGACGGCGACGCGCCGACGCGCTGTCCGGCCGACGCCATCGTGTCGCCGCCGATCGATTTCGAAGCCTTGTCGCGGCGCGCGGCCAGCGGCACCGGCCCGGCCACGCCGATCGCGGCAGGCGTCTCGACGCTGCCCGCCGCCGTGGTGGCACCGGCAGCTGTGGCTGCGGGCGGCAGCCCGCTGACGCGCCTGAACGGCTGGGCGGCGGCCTGGGAAGCCAAGGACCTGCCGCGCTACCTGGGCTTCTACGCGCCCGGTTTCACGCCGGCGCAAGGCTCGGTGGCCGCATGGAAGGCACGCCGCCAGGCGATGCTGACGAAGAGCGGCTCGATCAGCGTGAAGCTCGACAGCATCGACGCGAAGGCGGTGAGCCCCACGGTCACGCAGACCCGCTTCAAGCAGAGCTACAGCTCGAACGGCTATGCCGACGTCACGGCCAAGTCGTTGACCTGGCAGCTGATCGATGGGCAGTGGTTCATCATCAAAGAGAGCAACCTCTAGGCTGTTTTGTCGCGGTTCGGTCGCGCGTCGCGGCGGGTGGGGGATGGGCTGGGGGCTCATGCCGGGGCGGTCGGCCTGGCGGCCGACTCCACGAAGAAGCTCGGCTTTGGGGATGCGCCGGCAAACTCCCTCCGCTCACTGCGTTCGCTGTGGTCAAACAGTGCCGGCGAGTCAGTCCACGAAGCGCGCTGGCGCGCG
>NZ_LMDM01000003.1 GCF_001425825.1 Rhizobacter sp. Root1238 | reverse complement strand
CTTTGCACGCAGCCGCCCCCCCCCCCGACAGTCCCAGCTCAGCAGGCCGACAGCCCCGCCTGCTGCTCCATCGCCCTCAGCCGCTCGCCGATCTGATCCGCCAGCCGCTGCACCGCGCGACGGTGCGCCGCCGCGATCGAGGGAGCGTCGGAGCCGGCGGTCTCGTGCAGGTGGCTCGTGCACGCGACGGTGCGCACCGGCGTCGCGACCGAGGTCGCGGACCATGCCGCGTCGATCCACGCCTCGCGGCCGAGCACCGACTCGAAACGCTGCACCTCGATGCGCACGCGCCAGCCGCTCGCCGCGCCGGGCTGCATGCGGGCGTCGACCGCATTGAATCGCTCGGCCAGCCTCGCCATCACCGCGGCCCGCAGTTCGTCGCGCAACGGCGCGACCCAGCGCTCGCCTTCGAGCACGCGCAGGCTGTCGTCGCCGGCACGCAGCACCCACTGCGGCTGGTCGACCGCGGCCGGCACCGTGACCGGGCCCAGCTCGATGACCAGCGGCGCCGTTGCGGCCGGCGCGGAAGCCGCCGCCGCAGAAGACACCGCGGGCAGCAGGCTGTGGAAGCGCACCGGCGGCTGCGATGCGCATCCCGCGATCGTGGCAGCGACCGCAGCCATCGCGATCAGCGAAGCCGTCCCCAAAGCCTTCATCGCGCGTTCTCCAGCGACGGCAGCGGCGGATCGGCCGGCTTCCCGCGCAGCAGCGATTCGGGGTGGCGCTGCAGGTAGTCGGTCAGCACGCGCAGCGATTGCGCGGCCCGTTGCAAATCGGTCATCGTCTGCTCCACGTTGCGTTGCACCGGTGCGTCGGGGTCGAGCAGGTTGCGGTCGAACTTGCCGAGCGAACCCTGCAGCGCATCGAGCGTCTTGCGCACCTCCACCAGCGACTGCTGCGCTTCGGGCGACAGCTTCGCGATCGCCTCGCGCGCCTGCGCCAGCGTGGCGCGCAGGTCGCGGCCGATGTCGTCGAACGGCACCTTGTTGATCTTCGCGACGATCTCGGCGATCTGCGGCTGCACGTCCGACAAGGTCCCTGGCACCGTCGGCACCTCGGGCACGCCATCGGCCATCGCGAGCCTGGCCGGGCGCGTCTTCGGAATGAAGTCGAGCGCGACGTACATCTGCCCCGTCAGCAGGTTGCCGGTGCGCAGCTGCGCGCGCAGGCCGTTCTCGACCAGGCGCTGGAACAGTTGCAGGTTCAGCTCGCGCCGCTCGGTCCGCCGCTGGTCCGGCGTCCGGGCCGGCGCCGGGCCCTGGCCCCCACCGTCCTCGACCAGCGCACCGCGCACCGCGCCCAGCCGCAGCGGGTGCACGTCGGCGGTGACCTCCATCGGGTAGCGCTTGTGCTGCGCGTCATAGCCGGGGCGGATCGCGCGCACCTCGCCGATCTCGACCCCGAGGAAATCGATCGGCGACCCGACCGACAGCCCGCGCACCGACTGGTCGAACACGAAGCGCAGCCGCATCGGCGGACCGTCGGGCGGCGCGATCGCGGCCTTGCGGTTGCTGAACAGCCAGAAGCGCGTTCCCGCGGCGGCCTCGGCCTCGTCCTTCGCGCCCGGCGTGGCCTGGTCGGAATGCTCGAACGCGACGCCGCCTCCGATCACCGAGGTCAGCGCCTGGGTGTCCACCGTCAGGCCGCTGGCGTTCAGCGTGAAGTCGAAGCCGCTCGCGTTCCAGAAGCGCGAACGGTTGTTGACCAGCCGCTCGTACGGCGCCTCGACGAAGATCTGCACCAGCAGCTCGTCCTTCTCGGCGTCGAGCGTGTAGCCGACGACCCGGCCGACCCGCGTGCGGCGGTAGAAGATCGGCGAGCCCACATCGAGCGAGCCGAGGTCGGGTGCGCGCAGCACGAAGCTGCGGCCGGGCTCGCCGCGCAGCACGAAGGGCGGCACCTCGAGCCCGACGAAGGCCTTGCGGTCTTCGGTCGACACGCCGGCATCGGCACCGATGTAGGCGCCCGACACCAGGGTGGCGAGGCCGCTGATGCCGCCGACGCCGATGCGCGGCCGCACGACCCAGAAGTTGGTGTCCTCCACCGCGAGCGACGCAGCCGAGCGCGCCAGCCGCACCGATGCGATCACCCGCCTGCGGTCCTCGCTGAGCGACACCGCATCGACACGGCCGACCACCACCTCCTTGTAGCGCACCTCGGTCTTGCCGGCCTCCAGGCCCTCGGCGGTGCGGAACTCGATCGTGATGTGCGGGCCGGCCCGCAGCAGGCTGTTGACGACCAGCGAGATCCCGACGGCCAGCGCAATCACCGGCACCAGCCACACCACCGACGGCAGCGAACGCTTGCGGCTGACGACCGTCGGCGCAGGGGGCGGGGACGGCGGCGGGGGCGGCGGCACGGGCGCCGGCGCGGGATCGGGGGCAGGTGGGGGTGCGTCGTCAGCCATGGGCAGGGGAAGGATTGTCGTCGACCTCGTCGGGCCACAGCAGGCGCGGGTCGAAGCTGGCGCTGGCCAGCATCGTCAGCACCACCACCGCCCCGAAGGCCAGCAGACCGGGCCCGGGCTCGACGATGCCGAACGCGCCGAAATTCACCATGCCGACCAGCAGCACGACGACGTAGACGTCGAGCATCGACCAGTGCCCCACCGCCTCGACCAGCCGGTACAGGTGGGTGCGCGGCACGCCCCGCACGCAGCTGCAGCGCTGCGCGGTGAACGCGAGGAAGGATAGCGTGAGGATCTTCAGGATCGGCACCGCGATGCTCGCGATGAAGACGATCAGCGCCAGCCCCCACGAGCCGGCATCCCACAGGTCGCCGATGCCGCCGAGGATGGTGTGGCTGTCGCGGCCGAACACGTTCGAAGTGACCAGGATCGGCAGCAGGTTGGCCGGCGCATACAGCAGCAGCGCGGCCGCCAGGCAGGCCCAGGTGCGCTGCAGGCTGTCGGGGATGCGCAGGTGCAGCGCGGTGCCGCAGCGCGGGCACGCGATGTCGTCATGGTCGTCGGGCACGCCGGCGTCGATGCGCTGCGACACCAGCCCGCAGGCGCTGCAGTTGTAGAGGCGGGCGCAGCGGGCGTTCATCGGGACACCGCCGCGGCTTCTTTCGCGTCGGCCTCGCCCTGCCACTCGCTGCCCAGCTGCCACAGACGGTGCAGCCCGGCGGCGCTGCTCGACGTCAGCAGCATCGTCAGCACGCCGTACGCGAACAGCGCCGGCCCCGGCACCACGCTCGCGAGCCCGGCAGCGCGCACCACCGCGACCAGCGTGCCCAGCATGAAGACCTCGACCATGCTCCAGCGGGTCGCGAAGCGCAGCAGCCGCATCGCGGGCATGAAGCCCTGCGGCAGGCGGCGCCGGCTCATCGGCCACAGCAGGTACAGGCGCAGCGCGATCACGAGGAACGGAAACACCACCGCCGTCGCGCCGGCCAGCATCGCGCCGAGCGGCTGGCCGGCCTCCCAGGTCTGCCACAGCGCTTCGGGCAAGGTCACCGGGTCGGGTGCGCCACGCACCGAGATCGATACCAGCGGCGTCAGGTTGCCGATCACGAAGCACAGCAGCCCGGCGATCGCGAGCGCCAGCAGCCCGGGCAGCGAGACCCGGTGGCCGCGGCCGAGCAAGGCCCGGCAGCGGCGGCAGTGCGCCGTCTGCCCGGGTTGCAGCGGCACGCGCGCGTGCACCGCATCGCACTGTTCGCAGATCACCAGGTCGGGCCGCGGCTGCAGCACCGCCACGTGGGCCGCATCGGGCGGGTCGGCGACGGGAACCGGGCGGGCGGCGGTGGAGTCGGTCATTCAGGTGAGCGGGACAGCGATCGCCGATCGTAGGGACGGATGCGGGCGCGGAGTGTAGGACAAGGGCTGATTTGCACGCCCGGTCGGGGCTCGATCACCCCGGGCCGGCCGCGCGCAGCCGGCGGTAGACGGTGTTGCGCGCGACCCCGAGTTGCCGCGCTGCGAGCGACACGTTGCCGCCGGCGGCGGCGACGGCGCGGCGGATCGCGTCGGTCTCCAGCGCTTCGAGCGTCGCCGGCGCGGGGGCCGATGTCGGCATCGCATCCGGCGCCCGTCCCAGCCCGGTCGGCAGGTCCGCTGGCGCCAGCGTCGCCCGCGAGACCACGCCCGCGGCCGACCAGAATGCCGGCCACTGGAACACCGCCCGCATGTGCAGCGGCGCACCGGCCGCCGGGCCGAGCACCGGGCGCAGCGTCAGCGGGGTGTCGCCGTGCTGGCGGCCATGGTCGGCCAGCGCGCCGACACCAAGGCCCAGCAGTCCTTCGAGCCCGAGCATGCGCAGCGCGCCGATGCTCAGCCCGAGCTGCGCGAGCGCGCTGCGGTTGGCGCCGAGGATGGCGCCGTCGGGGTCGACGGCCAGCAGCCCTTCGCGCACCGTGCCGATGCAGGCCGGCTCGGCATGGAAGTGCAGCCGCAGCCCGCTGCGGAAGCGGTCGACGAAGCACTGGTTCTCGATCATCCGCGCCGACAGGTCGACCAGTGCCAGCGTGTGCGGGTGGTACGAGCGCTGGTCGCCGCTGACGTCGAGCACGCCCATCACGCGGCCGGCATGGTCGAAGATCGGCGCGGCCGAACAGGTGAGAAAGCGGTGGGCGCGCAGGAAATGCTCGTCGCCGTGCACCAGCGTCGGTGCCTCGGTGAACAGCGCGGTGCCGACCGCGTTCGTGCCCTTGCCCGGCTCCGACCAGTTGACGCCCGGCGACAGCGCCACCTGCTGCGCGCGTTCGAGGAAGGAGTCGTCGCCGAGGCTCGACAGGATGCCGCCGTTCGGGTCGGTCAGCGCGACCATGCTGTGCGACGACGCGATCTGGTCGAACAGCAGCTCCATCACCGGCGTCGCCTGCTCGTGCAGGCGGCGGTGGCGCTCGCGTGCTTCGTGCAGGCGCGCCGCCGAGGCGCGGTTCAGCTCGGGCACCGCGGCCTCGTCGAGCCCGAGGGCGGCGCAGCGCGCGTGCGATTGCGCGATCGCCTGCAGGTGCTGCGGCGACGCCAGGTCGGCGGCCCGTCGGCTGGCGGGGGACTGAGGGAACATGCTGCCTCCTTCGCGTGCCGCATTCTGCATGTTCGGGCGGGAACGCGCTCGGCGGTCCCTCGGCTGTCACAATCTGCGCCTTTCGATCAAGGGCACGGGCGCAGGATGAAAGGCGGGGCATGATGGTGGCGCAGCGGTCGTCGAGGATGTTGGTGCTGGCACTGGCGTGCGTGATGCTGGGTGCGGCCGCCGAATGGCAGCGTGCCTCGGCCATCGGTGCGACGGCGCGCGAACCGCGGCTCGCGGTGAAGGCCGCGAAGCCGGTGAACGGCCCCGCGAAGCCACCGCAGCTCACCCCGCGTTCGTCGCAACGCATCCCGATGCCCGAGGGCGTGCCGGCCGCCCATGCGAGCGCGCTGACGGTGCTGCCGAACGGCGAGCTGCTCGCGTTCTGGTGGGCCGGGTCGCGCGAGAGCGCGCCCGATGTCAGCCTCTACCTTGCCCGCTGGGCCGACGGCCGCTGGAGCGCCGCGCAGAAGGTGGTCGACCGCGCCGGGCTGGGCCGCGAACTCGGCTTCGGCGTGCGCCGCATCGGCAACCCGTCGGCCTGGGTCGCGCCGGACGGCCGCGTGCAGGTCTTCATGGTCGCGACCGGGCTGGGCGGCTGGGCCGCGGCGCGCATCGTGCAGCTCGAATCGACCGACGCCGCGCACAGCTTCTCGGTGCGCCGCCTGCTGCCGCTGACGCCGCTGGCCGACACCAGCGTGCTGGTGCGCACGAACCCGGTCGGGCTCGACGACGGCGGCTGGCTGCTGCCGGCCTACTTCGAGCTGCGCAACAAGTACCCGATGGTCATCGCGTTCGACGCCGACGGCACGCCGCGCTGGCTGAGCCGCATCGGCCGTTCGACGACCGCGCTGCAGCCGGCGCTGCTGCCGGTGTCGGGCACCGAGCTGCGCGCGCTGATGCGCGACATCGGCCCGTCGCACCGCG
Source organism: Rhizobacter sp. Root1238 (assembly GCF_001425825.1). Taxonomy (GTDB): domain Bacteria; phylum Pseudomonadota; class Gammaproteobacteria; order Burkholderiales; family Burkholderiaceae_C; genus Rhizobacter. The sequence goes on along the minus strand of NZ_LMDM01000003.1, from coordinate 218,449 downwards.
TGCAGCAGGCGGTGAGCCACGACGCCGGGCGGCACTGGGAAGACCTGCCGCCGCTCGACACCCCGAACCGCGACGACTCGGTCGCCGCGCTGCGGCTGGCCAACGGCGGCTACGTGCTGCTGCACAACGACATGCTGCCCGGCGGGTCGCCGCGCCAGTGGCTGCGGCTGTCGACCTCGGCCGACGCGGTGGCCTGGACGCCGGCGCTCGATGTGCAGCGCGGCCAGGCCGGCGACGAGTTCTCGTACCCGAGCGTGCAGCAGCTCGGCCGGCAGCTGCACGTCACCTACACCGCGCAGCGGCAGGCGATCGGCCACCAGGTCTATGACATCGAGGACGGGGAGGGCGCGAAGTGAAGCGAGGTCCTTGGCGTGATCCGGCGGATGCACAGAACCCGTTCGGGCTGAGCTTGTCCTTCGACAGGCTCAGGATGATCGGGGCCAGCGCGCCATGACGCTGCCTGAGCTCGGCGATCAGATGGTGTGGGCGCGACTGGCCTGGGGCGTGGTCGCGGCAGCCATCCTGCTGTCGCTGCTGCCGGTGCGCGGCATGAAGGCGCGCGGCGCGGCCGTGCTGCTCGCGTTCGTCGCGATGTGGCTGCCCGGACCCGCGTCTGCGGCCTGGTGGCTGGGCCTCGCATTCCAGCAACCGAGCGCGCTGTTCGCGGCGCTGTGCGGCGTCTCGGTCTGGAAGCGCTTCGCCCTCCGCCCGGACCAGCAGACGCTGCCGCTCGCGCTGGCGGCGGCGCTGGTGGCCGGCGGGCTGGTGTTGTACGCCGATGCCGTCGGCGCGCTGTCGCTCGGCCTCTACCCCGGCGGCTTCGAGGCGCCGCGCGCGCCGGTGGCCGGCGTCGTGCTGTCGGTGCTGGCGCTCGCGGTGATCGTGCGGGGCCGGCAGGCCGCGGCCGGCTGGGCCGTGCTGCTGGCGTTGACCTTCCATGCGGTGACGCGCCTGCCGACCGGCAACCTGTTCGACGCGCTGCTGGACCCGCTGCTGTGGCTGTGGGCACTGGCACGCTGCGTGGCGCTCGCTTTTGCTGTCGTGTCCGCGCGGCGGCGTGGCCGTGCCGCGGGCGCGCCGACTTCCTGATCGAAATCCACCATGTCCTTGTTGCGCCCGCATCTTCGCCTCGCGCTCGCGATGGCCGCCGTGCTCGTCGTCGTCGGCACCGTGAGCCGCGCCGTCTTCGGCCTCTGGTTCGTGCCGCCCGACGCGGCGATGTCGATGGGCGACTGGGCCGCCGCGCTGTGGCTGGGCGCGCGCTTCGACTTGCGCGTCGCGCTCGACAGCGTGCTGCTTGCATGGCTGCTGGCCACGCTGCCGTGGGTCGGCCGCTGGCTGCGCCCGCCGCGCGCCCGGGCCTTCTGGTGGACGTACTGGATGCTCGTGGCGCTGGTCTGGGCGCTCGGCGTGGTGCTCGATGCCGGTCACTTCGCGTACCTCGCGCAGCGGCTGACGGCCGTCGTGATCTCGCTGGCACGCGATGTCGGCGAGGCGACCGGCATGGTCATGCAGACCTACCCGGTCGGCCGCATCGCGCTCGCAGTCGTTGCGTGGCTGGTGCTGTGCCACGTCATCTTCGGCTGGCTGTGGCGCCGCATCGCGATGCCGCAGCCGCAGGCACCCCGCAAACGCTGGCAGGTGGGAGTCGCCGAGACTGCCGTCGTGCTGCTCGCGGTGTTCGGCATCCACGGCAAGTTCTCGCAGTACCCGCTGCGCTGGAGCGATTCGATCGAGCTGCAGAACGCGTTCGCGCAAGCGCTGTCGCTGAACCCGCTGCACAACCTGTACGACACCTGGACCTTCCGTGCGCAGAGCCTGGGAGACGCCGAGATGCGCCCCGACGCCGATGCGATCCGCGCGTTCGTCGGGCTGCCGGCACTGAAGCCGGGCGAGCCGATCTCGTTCCTGCGCACGGTGCCGCCCAGGCCCGAGCGGGCCGGCCAGCCGCCGATGAACGTGGTGCTGGTGCTGCTGGAGAGCTTCGCGGCGCACAAGGTCGGCGCGATCGGCAGCCCGCTGGGCGCGACGCCGAACTACGACGCGCTGGCGAAGGACGGCCTGCTGTTCACCCGCATGATGAGCGCGCACGGCCACACCGCGCGCGGCGTGTTCACCACCGTCACCGGCATGCCCGACGTGTCGGTCGAATCGACCGCGTCGCGCAACCCGGCGGCCAGCAACCAGCAGTCGATCATCAACGAGTTCGCCGGCTACAAGAAGTTCTACTTCATCGGCGGCAGCACCTCGTGGGCCAACGTGCGCGGCGTGCTGACGGCCAGCATCGACGACGTCGACATCGTCGAGCAGACGCGGCTGAAGTCGCCGGTGGTCGACGTGTGGGGCGTCTCCGACAAGAACCTCTTCCTGGAGGCGAACGAGATGTTCCGCGCCCAGCAGAAGCCGTTCTTCGCGCTGATCCAGACCAGCGGCAACCACCGGCCGTACACGATCCCCGATGAAGACAAGGCGGCGTTCCAGCCGCCGACGCCGACCGATGCGCAGCTGGAGGACAACGGCTTCATCTCGGTCGACGAGTACCGCGCGTTCGCCTACCTCGACTGGTGCATCGGCCGCTTCATGGAACAGGCGAAGAAGGAGGCGTACTTCAAGAACACGCTCTTCGCGTTCATCGGCGACCACGGCATCATCGGCGTGACCGGCCCGCACCTGCCGAAGTCATGGCACGACCTCGCGATCACGCAGGGCCACACGCCGTTTCTCGTCTACTCGCCCGGCCATGTGGCAGCGCGCCGCATCGACCACTGGGCGCAGCAGGTCGACGTGCTGCCGACGCTCGCGTCGCTGGCCGGCATCGGCTACCGCAACACCACGCTCGGCCGCGACCTGCTCGATCCGCAGTTCGATGCGAGCCGCGTCGCGTTCGAGTTCCAGTTCACCGGGCCGCGCCAGCAGGGCGTGCTGGTCGGCACGCACCTGCTGGTCGACCGGCAACCGCCGGCGCTGTTCGACATCCTGTCGGACAAGCCGTCGACCAACCTGCTGCAGCAGCAGCCGGTGGCACCGGAGATCGCGGCACTGCAGCAGCAGTGGGGGCACTTCCCGGCGGCCTATGGCAATGCGGCGCTGTACCTGCAGACGCACAACCACAAGCTGAAGCCTCAGTGACGTCTCGCTTCTCCGGCCGCTTCGGCGCGGCCGGCGTCGGCCGGCTTCGCCTGGTGCTCGTCGAGGCCGCCGGGCGCGGTGTCGAGTGGCAGCGGTGACGAATCGAACGGCGCCAGGTCGCTGTCGCCGTTGTCGGGAATCGCCGCATCGAGCTCGGGCAGCAGGATGTCGATGTCGGCGGCCAGCCGCGCCGCGCGCTCGGCGCGGCTCGCGGCCAGCGCGGCCCGCGCGGCCTTCACGCGGCGTAGCGCATGGCGCGATTCGCGCTCGGCCAGGTCGATCTCGCGCTTCGGGCCGCACAGGAAGCCGCCGCCCTTGAACCACACATAGACCTCGGTGCCGGGCAGCATCGGCTGCTGGTTCGGCGCGATCAGCATCTCGACGCTGCCGAAGGAAAGGGTGATGCGAACGGCCTGCTTGTCGGATATCACCGCGACGTGGCGGCTGCGGGCGACTTGCTCGAGATGCTGCGCGAGGATCGGCAGCAAAGGCCATGAGAGCACTCGGTTCATGGGTTGGATCCCCCTGTCGTGTTGTCCGCAAACGATAGCGAAGGAGCCGCAATTGCGGACGAAGGTTTACGGGGCGTTACCCCTCTTTCGCCGCAACGTCTCGAAGCACCAACCAATGGTTGTCCAGTTGCAGACCAGTTGGAAGACCAACATGCGACCGATCGTCATTTTTTGCGTCAGATATCTTTGTGCGCGATCGCTGCGCTTCCGATCGTCCCCCGGCCCACAACGCACGAGATGCATCAAGTGCAACAGCGCATGCCTCCTGCAGCGGCATCAGGCCTTGCCAACGGCCATCGGCTTGCCAGCGTGCAAGGCCTTGCGCGCGGGGGCAGCCGATCACGAAGCCTTCGTCGTCCGCGGTGATGTCGCCGCCGTAGCCGGCCAGTGCGGGCGATGCAGCGGTCTGCAGCGCGTGGCCGTCGAAGCGCGCCAGCACCGGCGCGGCGGCGCGCAGCGCGGCATCGCCGTGCTCGGCCTGCATCGCGATGCCGAGCACCGCGTCGCTGCCGTGCCCATGCCACGCGAGGTGGCGCAGGCTCAGGCGCGCATCGTCGAGCTGCCAGCGGCCCTGCAGTTCGCCCTGCACCGCATCGAGCCGCACCAGCGACGAATCCATGCGGTCGAGATCGAGCTTCATGCGGCCGGTCTCGGGCCGGATCTCGATGCCGCCGTTCGCGACCACCAGCCGCGTGAACGGCGCGGCGTGCGCGTCCCACAGCAGCATGTGCGGGTCGCGGCCGTGCGTCGGCCATTCGGCGCGCTTGTCGAGCGTGCGCGCATCGCGCACGCCGACCAGGCCGGCGCCGCTGTCGAGGTCGGTCTCGCTGGTGTACAGCGTGTCGCCCGACGCATCGGCGATCACGTGGCCGTTGTACGCGCGATTCGGTTCGATCCACGCGAGCGCGATCACGCGGCCGTCGCGGTCCCAGCGCATCAGCCAGTCGCCGGGTCGGCGTGCCACCGCGAGCAGCGTGCCGCCGGGTTCCTGCAGCAGCCCGTGTGCGCGCGTCGGCACGGCGATCGACCGGTGCACGCGCAGCTGCCGGCCCTGCAGGTGCAGCACGCCGACGCAGGCGCCGTCGCGGCCTTGCCACGCGGCGGCCAGCGCGGTGCCGGGGTGGGAGGAGGGCGCCGCAGCGACCGTGCCGGCCGCGCCCGCGAACGCCGCGGCGCCCGACGCCTGCAGCCAGCGCCGCCGCGTCCAGCGCTCGCCGCCGTTCACAGCGATTCCACGAAGCGCACCAGCGCCGCGCGCTCGGCCGCCGTCATCTTCAGCACCTGCCGGCGGCTCGCGTCGGCCTCGCCGCCATGCCACAGCACCGCTTCGAGCACGCCGCGCGCGCGGCCGTCGTGCAGCAACTGCTGGTGGTCGTTGACGTCGCGGATCAGCCCGACGCCCCACAGCGGCGGCGTGCGCCAGTGGCGGCCGCTGGCGCCGAAATCGGGGCGCCCGTCGGCCAGGCCGTCGCCCATGTCGTGCAGCAGCAGGTCGGTGTACGGCCAGATCGTCTGGCCTTTCAGCGCCGGGCTCGCGAAGGCCGGCAGCGGGCTGTCGCCGGTCACGTAGCTCGGCCGGTGGCAGGCCGCGCACTGCGCCTGCTCGAACAGCGCACGGCCGCGCACCACCTGCGCATCGCCCGGTTGGCGGCGCGCCGGCGGCGCGAGGCTCGCCTGGTAGAACACCACGTCGCCGAGCGTGCGGTCGTCGATCTCGGGCGCCTCGCCCTTGGCGCCGCGCGGCGCGGCGCGGCAGTCGTCCTGCGTGAAGGTGCAGGACTCTTCCGGGAAGCGGCTCGACGTGATGCCGATGTCGCCGACGAAGGCGGCCGCGGTCTGGTGCGCCAGCGTCGCGACGTTCGCCTTCCAGCCGAAGCGGCCGAGCATCATGCGCTGCTCGAACGCGTCCCACACCCGGTTCGGCTGCCCCTTCACCGGACCGGGCGCGGCGGCCTGCCGCGCCGCGTTGCCGAGGATCTCCGGCTCCGGAATCGCTTCGAGCAGCCCCATGCCGATCAGCTGGCTCGCGAGCCGCGGGCTGACCTGCAGGTCGTTCGAGGCCGGCCCGTACGCCAGGCCGGCGATGCCGAAGCGCGGCTGGCGCAGCGTGTAGCGCGTGCCGTCGGCGAAGGTCCCGCGCAGCGTGCGCACCTGCAGCGCGACGCGGCCCTCGACGCGCACGCCCGGCACCGCCAGCGTGCGCAGCTGGTCGCCGTAGATCGGGTCGGGCCGCGGGCCGCCGTGCGGGCCCTCGCCGGGGATCGACAGGCGCAGCAGCAGCGCGACCGGCGGCTCGCCGCGCGCGTCGAGCGGCTTCGTGTAGTCGGGCGGCGCGCCGCGGCCGCTCTGCACATGGCAGCCGCCGCACGAGCGCGCGATGAAGTGCGGCCCGAGCCCGTCGCGCGCCGCGGTCGACGACGGCGCCTCGACCCAGTTGCGCCGGAAGAACGAATTGCCGACCGCGAAGCGGGTGCGCTCGTCGTCGTTCAGGGTCGCGGCGGCGAACGAGAACGCATTGCGGCCGGTCGCGGCCACCGTGGTCGCGCCGCCGGTCTGCTCGTCGGGCGCCAGCGCGTCGTCGGCGGATGCAGCCTGCAGCAGCACGACATTCGCACCGACCAGCAGCGCGAGCAGGCCTGGTCGCAGTGGCTTCACGGCTTCACCATGTTCAAGCGCGTGATGCCGATCGCATTGGCGGCGGCGCCGAGCTCGCGCGACTGGGCGAGCACGCTGTCGATGGTCGCGCGCACGCGCATCGGCCCCGGTGCGCTGCGGCTGCCGCGGATCTCGCGGTCGAACGGCGGCTGGATCGCCTGCGCGGCGGCAATCGACGTCGCGATCTGCCGCGTGGTGCGCTCGGCCTGCGCCGCATCCTGGGCCGCCACCAGCTCGCGCAGCGACGGGCCTTGCAGCAGGCTGCCGTCGCGCCGCTTGAAGCGGCCCAGCCAGACGTTCTCGATGCCGAGCGCGTTGTTGACGATGTCGCGGTGGGTGTTGTCGGAGAAGCAGGACTGCTCGTCCTCCTGGTCCTGCGTGTTCAGCGCGACCTCCATGCGCTCGCCGGCCAGTTCGGCCCGCGACAGCGCGCCGATGCCGATCACGATGCGGCGCACCGATTCGAGGCCGCCGCGCTCGAACTTCGCGCGGTAGTTCGCCTTCGCGCCGGGCGCCCACGCGGCGATCAGGTAACGCAGGTCGTCGAGCAGCAGCTCGGTGACGGCCGCGAGGTACTGGCGGCGCCGATCGGCGTGCACGCCCTTGCCGTCGACGAAATCCTCGAACGGCCGCTCGCCCGGGCCGGTCTCGCTGAGGTCCTGGCCCCACAGCAGGAACTCGATCGCATGCCAGCCGGTCGAGACGTTCTCGAGCCCGCCGCGGATGTTGGCCGCGGCCAGCGCCGCCTTCGTCAGCACGGCCTTCGGGTTGTTGACGAGGCCGCTGCCGGGGCGGTCGCGCACGTAGTCGATGTACGACTCGTCGACCGGCCAGGTGTTCATGCGCTGCTCCGGTCCCTTGCCGTCGTCGACCGGGCCGGCATAGAAGCGGAAGGCCTCGGTCTGGCCGTACCACTCGCGGGCGTCGAGCCAGGCGGTGCGCGCGGCCTTCTGGCGGTCGGCCGAGGGCTGTGCAAGAAGGGCGGTGACGGCCTGCTGCATCGCGAGCGCGGCGGCCAGGCTGTCGCTGTAGCAGGCCTGGACGAGCACCGCGTAGTGCCGCACCACCGCATCGATCGCGGCCGCCTCCGGCACGGCAGCACGGGCCCGCACGGCGCACAGCAGCGATCCCAGGCCCGCGGCCATCGCGTGCAGCATCTCGCGCTTGTTCATCGGTCGGCTCTCGGGGACCTGGGCGTTGCAATATAGATCAAGCCAACGGCGTTGCGCACGCCTCCATGTCGGGGGATGTCGCCGTGTGAAAGACCCTGCGCGAGCGCATGTTCGGCAAGCGCTGTCTGATGGCGGCCTTCGATGCCTTGCCGCATCGGTTCCCGCTTCCGATTCCATGAACAAGACTTCCCACCGGCCTGTCAGGGCAGCGCCGGCCGCCGCGCATCCGGTCGATGCCGACGCTGCGCTGGCGCAGGGCCGCGCCTTGCACGCCCAGGGGCGGCTGACCGAGGCCTTCTCGCTGTACCAGGCCGCGTTGTCCGCCCAGCCCGACAACCCCGAGGCCTTGCACCTGCTCGGCGTGGCCTACCTCGGGCTGCGCCAGCCGGCGCTCGGCATCGCCTTCGTGCGGCGTGCGATTGCACGCCGGCCCGAGGCGCCCGACTACCGGCTCAACCTGGCGACCGCGTTGCTGCAGCTCGGCCAGGCGCCCGAAGCGCTGGCCGAGATGCAGGTCGCCTGCGAGCTGCGGCCGGACGATGCGCCGAGCCTCGCGATGCTCGGCGGGCTGTGCGTGCAGCTGCAGCGCTTCGACGAGGCCGAGCGCCGCTATGCCGCGGCGGTGGCCCTGCAGCCCGACCAGGCCCACTGGCACGAGGCGCTGGCCCGGCTGCGCTACCTGCGCTGGGCGATGCCGGAGGCGATGCCGCATGCGCAGCAGGCGCTGGCGCTGGCGCCGCGCCTGGCCGACCGGCTGAACATGGGCTTCGCGCGCGTCACGTCACCGTCGCCGCAGGCCTCGCCGGCGCTGCTGCTGAATGCGTCGGCCGCCCTCGACGCGGCCGCGCTGGAGTGGGCGTGCACCGAGCGCGACCTGCTCGTCGTCGACGATTTCCTGCCCGATCCCCAGGCCTTCCGCGCCGAGGCGCTGCGGCTGTGCGCGACGCAGGCGCAGCGCTCGCCGAACGGCAACTTCCCCGGCGTGCAGACGCCGCCGCTGCCGGCCGGCACGACGATGCAGCGCATCGCCGACATGCTGGGCCGCGCGATCAAGTGGGATTCGCCGGACAACGGCGCGCTGCGTGTCAGCCTGGCTGCCGACGATGCGCGGGCCGACGTGCATGTCGACAACCCGACGCTGCCGCACATCTTCGGCGGCGTGCTGTACCTGAGCCGGCCGGAAGACTGCCGCGGCGGCACGCGCTTCTACCGGCACCGCGCCACCGGCTGGGACCGCCGGCCGGACGATGCCGCGCTGGCCGGCATGGGGCATGCGTCGTTCCTCGATTTCCAGAAGCGCCACCTGCCGATCAACCGGCGGCTGCCGTTCGCCGAATGGCAGCGGCAGCGCGACGCGACCTGGGAGTTCCTGTTCGAGGTGCCGATGCGCTTCAACCGGCTGATCGTCTTCCGCAGCGATTTCTTCCACGCGATCACCGAGCTGTTCGGCGACCGCCCGGAGTCGGGCCGGCTGGTGCAGCTGTTCCACTTTGAATCGGAACGCTGAGCGCCGCCCTCAATCCAGGCGCAGCCCTTCCAGCGAGGCACCGCACAGCGCCGCGAGCGCCTCGACCGCCAGCGCGTGATCCTCGCGTTGCGGCAGGCCCGAGACCGTCACCACGCCGATGCAGCCGCTGCCTTCCACGGCGATCGGGAAGCTGCCGCCGTGGTCCGCGTAGTCGCGCATCGGCAGGCCCATCTTCGACTCGAGCGTGCCGCCGTTGAGCGCGTGGTCGAGGCCCACGCGGTACGAACTGTGGTGCAGCAGCTCGACCGTGTTGCGCTTGCGGCGCGCCCAGTCGGCATTCGACGGCGAGGTGCCCGGCATCGCGAAAAAGAACACCGTTTCCTTCGCCAGCCGCACCTCGATCGTGATCGCGACACCGCGCGCTTCGGCCATTTCCTTCAGTCGCACGCCCAAGGCCCACGCGGTGTCGGCATTGAAGTGTTTCAGTCGAAAACAATCTTCTTGTCGGGCAATCGTTCTCAGATCTTTTTCGAGGTCCATGGGGCGTGAAAACCAGGGTTGATGCGGAGGCGGAGCCGCGGATTTGGGCCCGACTGTATCGGCAAGCCCTCAAAAGTATGCATTCACCGCATGCGTCAGCATAGGTGAATAGGGCGGTGGAACACACTGCAGGTATTCGACGCGGCCGGCCTTTGACACCCGGGGGCTTTCTGGTCCGACGTCTTCGATCTCTCCGATCAGTTCCGACGAACCCCTTTTCTTGCAAAGGATGGGCGCATGCCGTCCCCCACCGATACCTCATTCGCTTCCGATACCGTGCCCGACGCCGTCGCAGGCACCTTCACGGTCCTCGAGACCTGGACCAACGCGCCCGTGCTGCTGGCGCTCGGGGCGATCGCCCTGCTCGTGGGCGCGTCGTTCGCGCTCGGCGTGCTGAGCCGAATGCCGCGCGGGACGCGCCGCCGACGCATCGGGTTCGTGCTGGCAATGGTGGCGCTGGCGGCGGCTCACGGGCTCGGCTGGCTCGCCATCGACGCCGTGCGGCACCGGGCTGCCCAAGCCCGGTTGCAAGCCACCAACGATGCGATGGTGATCGACGCGCTGGCCTACCTGGTGCGCCGCTGCGACAGCGACCGCCGGCTGACGGTCGCCAGCGACGCCGACCGCGTGCTCCCGAACCAGGGCGTGCTGCTCGGCATCGATCCGCTGCGCCGGCCGTCGGCCGACGACCTGCCGCCGGTCGAGTGGTTCGATCCGCCGGCGGTGCCCCAGGTGCTCGCGTCGTCGCAATTCGATTTCGTCGAGCAGGACCGGCGCATGACCTTGCGCGGCTCGATCACGGTGACGGCGCACCGGCTGTGGTGGGAATCCACCGGGCGCACGTTGCTGCAGCCGGAAAAAGCCGAGGAGTTCCTCGCGCGCCTGGCGCACTACGACCTGCTGCAGTGGGTCGAAGGGCCGGTGCGCGAGAGCACCGCGCGCTACCTGCTGACGGTGCAGGACGTCTCGACCGCGGAAGACCGCAGCCACTGGGTCGCGCGGGTGCAGCTGCAGCTGTTCGATCGGCGCCGCGGCACGCTGGTGGCCGAGTACGTCGGCTTCGGAGCGAACCTGCTGCCGGCCTATCCGCCGCGCCACGGTGTCGCGTGGCGATCGGTGCGGCTGTGCGAGGGACCGGAGCAGGAGTTCTCGAAGGGCGGCACGGGCTTCGACGTGACCGGCTTCTTCCTGCGGCGCGCGGTGCGCGTCGCGAAGGAGCGCTCCAGGCTGACGACGTGAGCCCGTTGCGACCGTATGCCGCCTTCGTGGCGGCACGCGATGCCGTGGGCCCTGTCCCCGACGATGTCAGAATCCGCCCGTTCTCAACCAGGAGCATGAACGTGGCAATGGACGTGGTGGACTACGAGATCAAGGGCTCGGAGATGCAGTTCGTCGAGGTCGAGCTCGACCCGGGCGAGGCGGCGGTCGGCGAGGCCGGCAGCATGATGTACATGGATGCCGGCATCGGCATGGACACCGTCTTCGGCGACGGTTCGGCCAGCCAGGGCGGCATCTTCGGCAAGCTGCTCGGCGCCGGCAAGCGGCTGATCACCGGCGAGTCGCTGTTCACCACCGTCTACACCAACCAGGGCCAGGGCAAGCGCAAGGTCGCGTTCGCGGCGCCGTACCCCGGCAAGATCCTGCCGATGGACCTGCGCCAGCTCGGCGGCACGCTGATCTGCCAGAAGGATGCCTTCCTGTGCGCCGCCAAGGGCGTGTCGCTGGGCATCTTCTTCCAGCAGAAGCTGTCGGTCGGCTTCTTCGGCGGCGAGGGCTTCGTGATGCAGAAGCTCGAGGGCGACGGCCTCGCCTTCGTGCATGCCGGCGGCACCGTGATGAAGCGCGAGCTGCAGCCCGGCCAGACCCTGCTGATCGACACCGGCTGCATCGTCGCGCTGACGCCCAACGTGAACTTCGAGATCCAGTACGTCGGCAAGATCAAGACCGCGCTGTTCGGCGGCGAAGGCCTGTTCTTCGCGAAGGTCACCGGCCCGGGCACGGTGTGGCTGCAGAGCCTGCCGTTCTCGCGCCTCGCGTCGCGCGTGTTTGCGGCCGCACCGCAGAACGGCGGACGCCGTGAAGAAGGCTCGGTGCTCGGCGGTTTCGCCGGCGGCGGCCTGCTCGGCGGCATCCTCGGAGGGGATGACGACTGAGCCTGGCTTGACGAAACGCAGAACAGAAAGACGCTCGCAGGCCAATTTGAAGGTGGGCGCACGCTGCGCCCGCCTAAAATGCCGGTTTCTCTTGCCGGTATCTGGTCTTGAAACTGCTGTCTGCGTTGCCCCGCCTCCCGTCGCTCGTCCTGTCGGCCTTGTGTCTGGCCACCGCCCTGCAGGCGGCGCAGGCCGCGGGCGCCGCCGCCAAGCCGCCGATCTTCGTGCTGAACTCGCTCGATGCGTCGATCAGCGTGGTCGACCCGACGACATTCGCCGAGGTCCGCCGGATCCCGACCGGCAAGGAACCGCACCACCTTTACCTGACGCCCGACGAAAAGTCGTTGATCGTCGCCAACGCGCTCAGCGATTCGCTGACGATGGTCGATCCGGTCACCGCCGAGGTGCAGCGCACGATCACGAAGATCTCCGACCCGTACCACCTGCGCTTCTCGCCCGACATGAAGTGGTTCGTCACCGCCGCGAACCGGCTGAACCACATCGACATCTACCGCTGGGAGCCGGCCGACGCTGCCAACCCGATGAAGCTCGCCGGCCGCGTGGCCGCGTCGCGCACGCCCAGCCACCTGTCGATCGACAGCAAGAGCACGGTGATCTATTCGTCGATGCAGGACAGCGACGAGCTGATGGCGATCGACATCGCGACCCAGAAGCCGCGCTGGAAGATCACGGTCGGCAAGCTGCCGGCCGATGTGTACCTGACGCCCGACGACAAGCTGCTGCTGGTCGGCCTGACCGGCGACGAGTTCGTCGAGGTCTACGACGTGAGCCAGCCGCAGCCCAAGCTCGTCAAGCGCATCCCGACCGGCGCCGGCGCGCACGCGTTCCGCAGCCGCGGCGACGGCCAGCATGTGTTCGTCAGCAACCGCGTGGCCAACACCATCAGCATGATCGACACCCGCACGCTGAGCGTCGTCGACACCTACCCGGCCCCGGGCGGGCCGGACTGCATCGACGTGCTGGCCGACGGCAAGACGCTGCTGGTCAGCTCGCGCTGGGCGCGCAAGCTCACGCTGATCGACATCGAGAAGAAGCAGGTGATCCGCCAGGTGGCGGTGGGCCGCTCGCCGCACGGCGTGTGGACGCTCGACCATGCGTCGCGCCGCTAGCGCCTTTGTCGTCGCGGCGCTGCTCGCCGGCCCGGCCCAGGCTGCCAGCTGCGGCAAGCCGGTCTACCTGACGCTGGACACCGGCCACATGGGCGTGGCCCCGCTGGTGGCCGAGGTGCTGAACCGCGAACAGGTGAAGGTCACGTTCTTCCTCGCGAACGAGAAGACGCTGACCGGCGGCGCGAGCCTCGACGACCAGTGGGCGCCGTGGTGGAAGGCGCGGGCCGCCGAAGGGCACCTGTTCGGTTCGCACACCTTCGACCACGTCTACTGGGTGGCCGACGTGAAGGACCCGGCCGACCCGAAGGGCACGCGCTTCAAGGTCCGCCCGAGCGCGGGCCCCGACGCCGGTCGCCTGCAGACCTGGACCGCCGCGCAGTACTGCGCCGAACTGCAGCGTCCCGCCGACCGCTTCCATGCGATGACCGGCCAGGCGATGCCGCACCTGTTCCGCGCGCCGGGCGGCAAGACCTCGCCTGCGCTGCTGGCCGCCGCGAAGGCCTGCGGCTGGACGCATGTGCCGTGGAGCGCGGCCGGCTTCCTCGGCGACGAACTGCCGAGCGACCGCTACCCGAACGCGCAACTTTTGCAGCGCGCGCTGGATCACATCCGTCCGGGCGACGTGATGCTGGCTCACCTGGGCATCTGGTCGCGCCAGGATCCGTGGGCGCCGGCGGTGCTCGAGCCGCTGATCCAGGGGCTCAAGCAGCGCGGCTTCTGCTTCGCGACGCTGCGCGACGACCCGTCTTTCCGGGACGCCGCGCTCCGCTGAGGCGCATTCTTTCGACAACGCCAAGATGATCGATTCGCTGCTGCTCGCCTTCACCGACGCCTTCGGCCGCGTGCAGCAGGCCTTGTTCGAGGGCGTCGTGCAGCCGCTCGCGTTCCGGCTCGGGTTCGGCAACGTCGTCGAGGATGCGTTCGACGCGACCGGCTGGCTGCTGGTCGGCCTGCTGCAGATCGTCGTGCTGCTGGTGGTGATCGGCACGCTGGAGCGCTGGCGCCCGGTCGAGCCGGTGACGGACCGGCGCGCGGTGCGCACCGACGTGCTGTACACGCTGATCCACCGGCTGGGGCTGTTCCGCGTCGGGCTGTTCTTCGCGGTCGATCCGCTGTTCGACGAGGCCTTCGGTGCGGCGCGGTTGGCGGGTCTGCCGACCTGGCAGTTCGACGAATGGTTCGCGCCGTGGTGGCCGGGTGTCACCGACAGCGCCTGGTTCAGCTTCGTCGCCTACCTGCTGGTGTTCGACTTCGTCGACTACTGGATCCACCGTGGCCAGCACCAGTTCCGCTGGTGGTGGGGCCTGCATTCGCTGCACCACAGCCAGCGGCAGATGACGATGTGGAGCGACAACCGCAACCACCTGATCGACGACCTGATCCGCGACAGCGTGATCGTGATCGTCGCGCGGCTGATCGGCATCCCGCCGGGGCAGTTCATCGCGGTGGTGGCCTGCACGCAGCTGCTCGAAAGCCTGTCGCACGCGAACCTGCGGACCGGCTTCGGCATGGTGTTCGAGCGCGTGTTCGTCAGCCCGCGCTTCCACCGACTGCACCACAGCATCGGCCTCGGGCACGAGACGGCGGGGCAGGGCACGCTCGGCGGGCACAACTTCGCGGTGCTGTTTCCGGTGTGGGATGTGCTGTTCCGCACCGGCAACTTCGAGGACCGCTACGACCCGACGGGGATCCGCGACCAGTTGCCCGAATCGGGGGGGCGCGAGTATGGGCAGGGGTTCTGGCAGCAGCAGTGGCTGGGGTTGAAGCGCGTGTTCGGCCGTTCGTAGGGCTGGGTTGGGTGGTTGGCGCGAGCAAAGGCGCGGGCGGGGGGTGTGGGGCGCGCCGGACGGGGCGGTCATCATCCCTGGCGGGATGCTGACTGCCCTCCGCTGCGCAGTTGGATGGCCCGTCGCCGAAACTCCCTCCACTCACTTCGTTCGTTGTGGTCAAACAGTCGGCGACAGTCAGTTGACGAWCGCGCTGCGCGCGGGGCCATCMAACTGCACAGCTCCGGCGCCCCGTCCTGATTGGCGCTCCCCACACCCCCCGCCCGCGCCTTTGCCGAAGCGGTGGCTCGATGCGCACAAAACACGCATGGCGCCCCGGGTCCGAACCCGGGGATCAACCTTCACTTGTTCGCTTGTCACCTCCCCAAGGCAGAGCGGTGGCAGAAGGCGCGTGCGGGGAGGCTGTGGCGCGCCAATGAGGAGGGGGCGCCGGAGCTGGCTGGCTTCATGGCCCGCGTGCGCAGCACGCTTCGTGATCTGACTGTCGCCGACTGTCTGACCACAGCGAACGAAGTGAGCGGAGGGAGTTTCGGCGACGGGCCATGAAGCCAGTCAGCGGAGGGCAGTCTTCGGCCCCCAAGGGGGCCGAGGACCGCCCCCGACGGCGCGCCACAGCCTCCCCGCACGTGCCTTCCGCAAAACACCGAAGCACGAAACGTCAGCTCCGCAGCATCGACGCCTTCAGGGCCTCGTTCAGCGTCGACAGACTGTCCTGCAGATGCGCCCGGCTCTCGACCGACAGCCTCGGCCCATTGACCGCTCCGCGCAGCTGCCCTTGCAGCTCCACCGCCTCCATCCGCACCAGGCTCAGCGCATCCGGCGGCAGCGTGCCGGCACCGCGGATCAGCAAGGCCTGCACGCGACGCAGGTGCTCGCGCTGCAGGTTGCGGCGCAGCCGGTCGATGTCGCTGCCGGTCTTCAGCTCGCTCCACACCGAGCCCTGCAGCGTGCCGTACACCTCGGCCAGCGAGATGATGCTGCGCTTGTTCGTCTCGCCGACGTACAGCGGCAGGTCGAGCAGCCGCGACGCGGTGCCCGCACTCATCAGCCGGTCGAGCGCGGTGACCTGCACCTGCAGCACCGCCGCCGGGATGCTCACCGGGCCGCCACGCTCCCATTCGTTGTAGTCGGGCGACAGGCTCGACAGGAACTGCGGCTTGAAGCGGAAGCTGTCCGCATTGAACAGCCCCTTGGCCAGGAACTGCAGCGCATCGCGCTGCTTGGCCGGCGCCACCGGCGCATAGGCCGGCCGGTTGGTCGAGCCCGGCAGGTCGCGCACGGTGTTCATGCCGCCGACGTACTTGCCGACCAGGTCGGCCGCGCGGTTCAGCTGCTGGAAGCCGCTCAGCAGCACGCGGCGCTGGCGAATGGCCTCGTCGCCCGGCTGCGGCGTGCGGTCCTGCACCCGCTGCCACAGCTCGCGCGACAACTGCAGCCGCTTCTCGTAGTACGCGAGCGGGTCGTCGCCCAGGTCAAAGCGATTGACCAGCGGGTCGATGCCGTCGTTGCCGCGCTGGCCGCCGGCTTCGGCGTCGTCCGAATACGCGAGCAGCGGATCGGTGCTGCGCGACGCGATGCGCGACAGCTCCGCCGTCTCGTCGGCCGGCGCGATCGGCTTGTAGGCGTACTCGATCGCCCAGTAGTCGTACGGCCCGAGCGCCGTGTTGTTCAGGCTCGCCTGGCGCTCGCCCGCCAGCGCCAGGTTGTACGCGTTGTAGTCCATCACCGAGCCCGAGATGCCCTTGCTCTCGGTGAAGCCCTTGTCCTGCAGCTGCGTGCGGCTGACCACCGTCGAGGCCTTGAAGTTGTGCTTCAGCCCCAGCGTGTGGCCGACCTCGTGCATCACGACGTCCTTGATGCGCGACTGCACGAAGGCATCGGCCTCCGGGCCGTCCGGCGCGATCTCGCCGCGTGCCTCCAGCAGGTCCATCGCGAAGTCCATCTCGGCGGCGGCCTCCTGCGCGTAGTTGCAATAGTCGGCCCCGCCGAACTTGCTCCAGGCGGCGAAGGCCGGCGATGCGAATCCGGACGAAGAGACAGGCGCCGCGCGGCCGACGTCCTCGACCAGGAAGCGCCGCGCGCCGCGGCCGAACACGTCGCTCATGCCGATGTCGGCATCGATGATCTCGCCGGTGCGCGGGTCGGAATGACTCGGGCCGATCGCGAAGCCGACGTCGGCGCCGGTGAACCAGCGGATCGACGCATGGCGCGCGTCCATGTTGTCCCAGTCGGCATCGTCGGGCTGCTGCTTCGCGACGATCGCGTTCTTGAAGCCGATGCGCTCGAAGGCCTTGTTCCACTCCAGCACGCCGGCCTCGACCGCCCCGCGGTACTGCACCGGGATGTTCTTGTCGAGCCAGTAGACGATCGGCTGCTTCGGTTCGGACAACGCGGCCTGCGGATCCTGCTTCTCCAGCCGCCAGCGCGTCACGTAGTGCAGCCGCGGGTTGGCCTTGGTGTCGCTGGTCAGGTCGGTGACCACGTCGAAGAAATGGCCGAGCCGCGGGTCGGTCTTGCGCGGCGCCATCGGCTCGCCGAGCTTCGCGAAGTTGTAGACGTAGCCGACGAACATGCTGCGCGGGTCCGGCGTGGTCTGCGGCGGCGGCGGCGTCGGCACCGGGCTCGGCGTCAGCGGCGGCGCCGGCATGCGCGCGGTCGCGTAGTGCATGCGCGCGTTCAGCGTCGTCAGGTCGTCCGTCACCCGGATCTGTTCGAAATACGAGTTGCCGCGGTCCAGCGCGTACGGCAGGCGGAACGCCGTCTCGATCGCGGTGGAATAGCCCGGCATGTCCGACAGCAGGAAGTTGGCGTCGACCAGCACCGACTTGCGCTGCGAGTGCGGCGCGCTGACGATGGCGGCCGCGCCCAGCAGGCTGTTCGAGAACGCCTGCTCGACGCTGGCGCGCATCGCCGGCGTCGTCGCGACGTAGTTGCTGTTCAGCGCCACCAGCTGGATCAGGTTGCTGCCGATCTTGCGGAAGCTGGCCAGCCATTGCGGCCCCATCTGGCTGGCATACAACCCGCGCTCGCCGATCGAGTTCGAGATGTTGATCGACAGCATGAACGGCTGGTCCAGGCGCTCGACCGGGATCTCGAGCCAGGTCTTCTCGTCCTTGCGCCACACCGGCACGAAGCCGTCCTGGCGGGTCGCGCCCTTGATGACCTCGTCGAACGGCTTCGGCGCCGTCGGGTCCAGCCGCACCACGGTGGCGCCCGGTGCGGAAGCAGCCGCTGCGGCCGACGCGGCGGCCGCCGACGCTGCGGCGCTGACCGGCGCCGATGCGGCCCCGTTCGGGGCAATGACGACGACCGGCGGGACGGCAGGCGTCACGGTCGTCACGCAGCCTTGCAGCAGGCCGGCCAGCACCAGCGACAGGCCGGCGGGTGCCACGGATCTCGGGAGATTCAGGGAGTCATTCACGTCAACGGTGTCCTGGTGATGTCCTGGTGGGAGGAACGAGGGAGCGACTTGTGGAAGCGATCGGACCGATACGGGTTGTCGGATGGAGGCCGTGCAGAAACAAAGTGTAGAGCCCTGGCACCGGGCGTCCACCCCGTGAAACGCCGAGCTAGACTCCGTCGCGCTTTGCAGGTTCCGTGCCTTCCATCGATCGGACACACGCCGCCCGCCAGCGCTGCACCGGATGTGCATTCCTCACGCTTCATGATCACCCACCTCCTTTACCTGCACGGTTTTCGTTCGTCGCCGCGCTCGACCAAGGCGCGCCAGGTCGAGGCCTGGGTGCGGCGCCACGCACCGCGCGTGCGCTGGTGGTGCCCGCAGCTGCCGCCATCGCCGCAAGAGGCGATCGACGGGTTGCGGGCCGAGCTGGCGTGGTGGCCGCGCGGGCGAACGGCGATCATCGGCAGCTCGCTCGGCGGCTTCTACGCGACGGTGCTGGCTGAGCAGCTCGGCTGCCCGGCCGTGCTGCTGAACCCGGCCGTCGACCCGGCCCGCGACCTGGCCGGTCACCTTGGCGAAACCAAGGCCTGGCACAGCGAGGAGCGCTTCTTCTTCCTGCCGGCCTACGTCGACCAGCTGCGCGCGATGACGCCGGGCGCGCTGGCCAGGCCGTCGCGCTATTTCGCGGTGATCGCCACCGGCGACGAGGTGCTCGACTGGCGCGAGATGAGCGAGCGCTACCGCGGCGCCCACCTGCGCATCGTCGAGGGCAGCGACCACGCGTTGAGCGGCTTCGACGAACACCTGCCGCACCTGATGCACTTCCTCCAGCTCGCGCCTTCTCCGTGACCGGGAACGACCGAGCTTTCCGCGACAATCCCCACCCATGTATGCATTGTTCGAAGACGCCGGCAAGTTCCTCGCCGGCCGCGTGATGACCGAAGCCGACAGCTCGATGCAGATCGAGCTCGACTCGGGCAAGCGCGTGAAGGTGAAGGCGGCCAACGTGCTGCTGAAGTTCGAGAAGCCGCTGCCGGCCGAGCTGATCGCCGAAGGCCAGCGGCTCGCCCGCGAGATCGACCTCGACCTGGCCTGGGAGTTCGCGCCCGAAGGCGAGTTCGGCTTCGCCGACCTGGCGCGCGACTACTTCGACAGCAAGGCCGGCGTCGAGAAACAGGCCGCTGCGCTGTTCCGGTTGTTCGAGGCGCCGCATTACTTCCGCCGCCTCGGCAAGGGCCAGTTCAAGAAGGCGCCGGAAGAGATCGTGAAGGCCGCATTGCTCGGCATCGAGCGCAAGAAGCAGCTGGCCGCGCAGATCGACGCCTGGGCCGCCGAACTGGTGGCCGGCCAGTGCCCGGCGCCGGTGCGCGAGCAGCTGTACAAGATCCTGTTCCGCCCCGACAAGAACGCCGCCGAGTACAAGGCCGTCGTCGAAGCCTCGCGCCGCGCGCAGAAGGCGCCGCTCGACCTGCTGACGGCGGCCGGCGCGATCGACTCGCCGTACCAGTTCCACTGGCGGCGCTTCCTGTTCGAGAACTTCCCGAAGGGCACCGGCTTCCCGCCGCTGTCGGCCCCGGCCATCAAGGACGAGTTGCCGCTCGCGGCCGTGCAGGCGTTCTCGATCGACGATTCGCAGACCACCGAGATCGACGACGCGCTGTCGGTGCAAGGCCTGGGCAGCGGCACCGTGGTGTTCGGCGTGCACATCGCGGCCCCGAGCCTCGCGATCGCGCCCGACAGCCCGGTCGACAAGGTCGCGCGCGACCGGCTGTCGACCGTCTACATGCCGGGCTACAAGCTGACGATGCTGCCCGACGACGTGGTGCAGGCCTACACGCTGCAGGCCGGGCGCGACTGCCCGGCGGTGTCGCTGTACGTCAGCTTCGACGAAGCCACGCTGAAGGTGACCGGCAGCGAGACGAAGCTCGAGCGCGTGCCGATCGCGGCCAACCTGCGCCACGACCAGCTCGACGCGGTGATCACCGAAGCCACGCTGCTCGGCGACGCACCGGCCGGCTATGAGTTCGCACCCGAACTGGCGTTCTGCTTCCGCCTGGCCCGCCACCTGAAGGCCGGCCGCGAGCAGGTGCGCGGCAAGCCGGAGCTCTTCAACCGGGCCGACTACAACTTCAAGCTCGACGGCAACGACGGCGCCGAACCGCAGGGCCACGAGCGCGTCAGCATCGGCACCCGCCAGCGCGGCTCGCCGCTCGACCTGATCGTCGCCGAGGCGATGATCCTGGCCAACAGCACCTGGGGCGGCTGGCTCAACGACCTGGGCGTGCCGGGCATCTACCGCAGCCAGGCCAGCATGGCGCCGGGCGTCAAGGTGCGCATGGGCACGCGGGCCGCGCCGCACGCCGGCATGGGCGTCGCGCAGTACACCTGGGCCACGTCGCCGCTGCGCCGCTATGTCGACCTGCTGAACCAGTGGCAGATCGTCGCCTGCGCGCGCCATGGCCGCACCGCGGCGCTGGCCGCGCCGTTCAAGCCGAAGGATGCCGCGCTGTTCTCGGTCATCTCCAGCTTCGATGCCGCGTACAGCGCCTACAACGGCTTCCAGTCGGGCATCGAGCGCTACTGGACGCTGAAGTACCTCGAGCAGAACGGCATCGACGAACTCGACGCCGCGGTGATGAAGGAAGGCCTGGTGCGCGCCGACACGCTGCCGCTGGTGTTCCGCGCCGTCGGTGCCGAGCGGCTGCCGCGCGGTGCGCGCGTGAAGGTGCGCATCACCGGCACCGACCTGCTGACGCTGGACGTGCATGCGAGCGTGCTGTCGCGCATCGACGATCCGGACACCACGGCCGATGACGCGGTCGTCGAAGACGCCGAAGCCGAGAACGAAGAAGTCACTGCCGGCCCGCTGACCTTGGCGATCGACGTGCAGGCCGACGATGCCGATGCCCCGGCGGACGCTGCCGCCACCACTCCCGCCGCTTGAGGGATCGATGCTGAAGAAGTTCTCCACCCTGCAGATCGCGCTCGCGGTGTCGATCGGCGTGCATGCCCTGTTGCTGGTGGTGCGCTTCGTCGACCCCGAAGGCTTCAACCGCGTGTTCCAGGACACGCCGCTGGAGGTCATCCTCGTCAACGGCAGCTCGGCCGAGGCGCCGACCAAGGCGCAGGCCATCGCGCAGCGCAACCTGGCCGGCGGCGGCGATGCCGACCGCGGCCGCGCCACCTCGCCGCTGCCGGCCTCGCCGATGATGGAACTGGGCGACTCGGCCGACGAGGCGCACAAGCAGATCGAGCAGTTGCAGGAAACCCAGCAGCAACTGCTGGCGCAGGTGCGCCGCGAGCTGGCCTACCTGCCGGCGCCCGACCCGAAGCGCGACCGCGGCGACCCGGCCGCGCGCGCGCAGGAAGAGCGCCGCCGCCAGCTGATGCAACTGCTGGCCGAGATCGAGAAGCGCATCAACGAAGAGAACTCGCGGCCCAAGAAGCGCTACATCAGCCCGGCCACGCGCGAAGAGCTGTACGCGATCTACTACGACTCGCTGCGCCGCAAGATCGAAGACCGCGGCACCCGCAACTTCCCGGAGTCGCAGGGCAAGAAGATCTACGGCGAGCTGATGATGGTGATCACGATCGACGCCGCCGGCCGCGTGCTCGAGACCGAGATCGTGCGGCCGTCGAAGTCGCCGCTGCTCGACAAGCGCGCGCAGGCGATCGTGCGGGCGGCCGCGCCGTTCGGCCAGTTCAACACCGAGATGCGCAAGCGCGCCGACCAGCTGGTGATCACCTCGCGCTTCCGCTTCACGCGGGAAGAAGGCCTGGAGACCACGCTGAGCGCGCCCGAGCAGCGCTGAAGGACCGCGATGGATCGCTACGTCGTCGCCGGCAACCCGGTCGAGCACAGCCAGTCGCCGTTCATCCACGCCCGCTTCGCCGCGCAGACCGGCCAGGCGCTGCACTACGACCGGCTGCTGTGCCCGCTGGACGGGTTCGCCGACACCGTGCGCCGCTTTGCCGCTGACGGCGGCCGCGGCTGCAACATCACGGTGCCGTTCAAGTTCGATGCGTTCGCGCTGGCGGCGCGCCGCACCGACCGCGCGACGCTGGCTGGGGCCGCCAACATCCTGCGCTTCGACGCCGAAGGCTGGCTGGCCGACAACGCCGACGGCTGCGGCCTGGTGCGCGACATCGAACGCAATGCCGGCCATGCGCTGGCCGGGCAGCGCGTGCTGGTGATCGGCGCCGGCGGCGGCGCGGCCGGTGCGCTCGGCCCGCTGCTGGCGGCGCGGCCGGCGCAGCTGGTGCTGGCGAACCGCAGCGTCGACAAGGCGCAGGCGCTGGTGGCGCGTCATGCGGCGCCGGCCCGCGCGGCCGGTGCCGAATTGCAAGCCACCGGCCTGGCCGATTGCGGCGAGGCCTTCGACATCGTCGTCAACGCCAGCGCGAGCAGCCTGCAGGGCGCCGGCATCCCGGTGTCGCCGCGCGTGCTGCGGGCCGGCAGCCTGGCGCTCGACATGATGTACGGCCCGGCCGCGCAGCACTTCGTCGCCTGGGCCGCGCAGCATGGCGCGGTCGGCCGCGACGGCCTGGGCATGCTGGTCGAGCAGGCCGGCGAAGCCTTCTTCGTCTGGCGCGGCGTGCGCCCCGACACCGCGCCGGTGCTGGCCGAGTTGCAGGCCCTGCTGTCCGGCGCCGGCCGATGAAGACCGCGCTCCGCCAGGTCGCGCGGCTGATCGCGCTGTTGGTGCTGTCGGCGCTCGCGCTGCAGCTGTACTTCCTGGCGCGGGTCGCGCTGATGGCGGTCGTCGACCCGCAATCGACGACCTTCCAGCGCTCCGAAGCGTGGCGGCTGCTGACCGAGCAGCACCAGGTCCCGTGGAGCCAGGAGTGGCAACCGTACGACCACATCGCCGACACGCTGAAGCGGGCGGTGATCGCGTCGGAGGATGCGAGCTTCATCGAGCACAGCGGGGTCGAATGGGACGCGGTCGAGAAGGCCTGGGAGAAGAACCAGCGCGCCGAGGCGCGGGCCGACCGGATCAACGACCGGCTGGAGCAGCGCCCGCCGAAGGCCCATGGCGCGCCGCCCCGCCGGGCCGAGCCGAAGATCATCGGCGGCTCGACGATCACGCAGCAGTTGGCGAAGAACCTGTTCCTCGGCAGCGAGCGCAGCCTGCCCCGCAAGGCGCAGGAGTTCGTCATCACCTTCATGCTGGAAGGCCTGCTGTCGAAGCAGCGCATCCTCGAGATCTACCTGAACAACGTCGAATGGGGGGAGGGCGTGTTCGGCGCGCAGGCGGCGGCGCGGCACTACTTCCGCGTCGACGCCGCGAAGCTTGCGCCAATGCAGGCGGCGCGGCTGGCGGTGATGCTGCCGGCGCCGAAACGATTCGAGAAGCGGCCGGGGTCGCCTTACGTCGTCGGACGGGCCGGGACGGTCACTGCCCGGATGGGTGCGGTCGACCTGCCTTGATTCTTTTTGATGGCTGGCGAGGGACGGCGGGCACTCCGGGGCGGGACTGTCCCCCGCCGGCAGACTGCCTCGCGGCAGTCCACCGGCTCCTCCTTTACGTCCCTCCCCGAAGCACCCGCCATCCCTCGCCCGGGTTGCCTCGCGCGAAGATCTCCGTACACACACCTCCACGCCAGCGGAAACGTTTTGGCTCGGGGCGCCGGGGTGCTCGGGGACAGGACGTAAAGGAGGAGCCCTTGGGTCGCCGACAGGCGGACCAAGGGCGGGGGACAGTCCAGTCCCCGAGCACCCCGGTGCCCCGAGCCCGCACACCCGCCGCGCCTAGAATCTTCGGATGACGACCTCTCTGACCGACGAACTGGCGAGCGCGGCTGCACGGCTGATCGTCGAGGAAGGCATGGAGTACGGGCCGGCCAAACGCCGCGCAGCGCGCGACCTCGGCAAGCGCAGCACGCGCCAGGTCGACCTGCCCGACAACGACCGGGTCGAGGACGAGGTGCGGGCCTACATCGTGCTCTTCTGCGCCGACACCCAGCCGGGCGAGTTGCGCGCGCTGCGCGAGGTCGCGCTGTTGTGGATGGAGCGGCTCGAAGCGTTCCGTCCCCACCTGTATGGCGCCGTCTGGCGCGGCACCGCGACGCGCTTGAACAGCGTGCGGCTGGAGCTGTTCTGCGACGACTCGAAAGAGGCCGAATTGGCGCTGATCGACCGCCGTGTCTCGTATGACGTTGGCAGCCTCGACGGGCCGCGCGGCGAGCCGATCGACGTGTTGACCGTCAGCAGCCCCAGCGCTGCACTCGGCGAGGAAGTGACCGTGCACCTGACCATCCTGGACCGCGACGACCTGCGCGGCGCGCTGAAGCCGGACAGCCGCGGCCGCAGCGAACGCGGCGACCTGGCCGGGCTGCGCCGGCTGCTCGCGCAGTCCGACGGAGCGCCGTCATGAACCGCCGCCATGCGCTGACGATCGGTGTCGGCGGCGTCGCGCTCGCCGCAGGCGCCGGCGTCGGCTGGTGGCGCGAACGGCTGCCCGACGCCGAACGGGCGCTGTGGGCCCTGCAGTTCGACCGACCCGAAGGCGGCTCGCTGCCGCTGGCCAGCCTGCGCGGCCAGCCGCTGCTGCTGAACTTCTGGGCCACCTGGTGCGCACCCTGCGTGAAGGAGATGCCGCTGCTCGACGCCTTCCAGCGCACCCACCAGCCGGCCGGCTGGCGCGTGGTCGGCCTCGCGGTCGACAGCCCGACCCCGGTGCGCGAGTTCCTGCAGAAGCTGCCGGTCACGTTCCCGATCGGGCTGGCCGGGCTGACCGGCGTCGACCTGGCCCGCTCGCTCGGCAATGACCGCGGCGGCCTGCCGTTCAGCGCGGTCTTCGACCGCGATGGGCGCGTCATCGCGCGCAAACTGGGCAGCATCGCGGAGCAGGACCTGGCCGCCTGGGTGCAACGGCTCGCTTGACGCCTCGATTCAGGCCATCCGGCCGAGATTTTTCTATATTGCAGTCTTCGGACCCTAAAGCGCGTAAAGTTCAGCCTTTGCAAAATTCCGGGCCGCCTGCCGCAGGCACCCCATCCGCGTTTCATGCACATCCTGGTCCTGCACGGCCCGAACCTGAACCTGCTCGGCACCCGCGAGCCGGAGGTCTATGGCGCGACGACTTTGGCGCAGATCGATACCGATCTCGCCGAGATCGCGTCGAAGGCCGGTTCGACGCTGGTGAGCTTCCAGAGCAACCATGAAGGCGCGCTGATCGACCGCGTGCACGCCGCGCGGCTCGACGGCACGCAGTTCATCCTGATCAACCCGGGCGCGTTCACGCACACCAGCGTCGCGCTGCGCGATGCGCTGGCCGGCGTCGCGATCCCGTTCATCGAGGTGCACCTGTCGAACGTGCACCGGCGCGAAGCCTTCCGCCACCATTCCTATTTCTCGGACCTGGCCGACGGCGTGATCGTCGGCCTGGGCGCGGACGGCTATGCCTGCGCCCTGCGCCACGTGCTGCAACGTGACGTGAAGCGCCCTCCCCAGCGGACGGCCTGACCCCACGGCGCCGACGGCCCGACCCGGGCCGGCGACGCCCGAGACCGGCAACAAGCCCGACAACAAAGACGACAGAAGTTGGAGAACCCATGGACCTGCGCAAACTGAAGACCCTGATCGATCTCGTCTCCGAATCGAACATCTCCGAGCTGGAGATCACCGAAGCGGACGGCAAGGTCCGGATCGTCAAGGCCGACCCGAACCTCGTCGCGGCAGGCCCGGTGGCCTACGCGGCGCCCGTGCTGGCCCCGGTGGCCGCTGCACCGGTCGCCGCTGCGGCAGCCGCCGCCCCGGCCGAGGCTCCCGCCGCGCCGGCCGGCCACACCGTCAAGTCGCCGATGGTCGGCACCTTCTACGGCGCCGCCAGCCCGGGCGCCAAGCCCTTCGTCGAAGTGGGCAGCACCATCAAGGAAGGCGAGCCGATCTGCATCATCGAGGCGATGAAGATCATGAACGAGATCGAGGCCGACAAGTCCGGCACCGTCACGAAGATCCTGTGCGCCAACGGCCAGCCGGTCGAGTTCGGCCAGCCCTTGTTCATCATCGAATAAGGCGCTCCGCATGTTCAAGAAGATCCTGATCGCGAACCGGGGCGAGATCGCCCTGCGGGTCCAGCGCGCGTGTCGCGAGATGGGCATCAAGTCGGTCGTCGTCTATTCCGAAGCCGACCGCGACGCCAAGTACGTCAAGCTGGCCGACGAAGCGGTGTGCATCGGCCCGGCCCAGTCGGCGCAGAGCTACCTCAACATGCCGGCCATCATCTCGACCGCCGAGGTGACCGACGCCGAGGCCATCCACCCGGGCTACGGCTTCCTGTCCGAGAACGCCGATTTCGCCGAGCGCGTCGAGCAGAGCGGCTTCGTCTTCATCGGCCCGACGCCGGACGCGATCCGCACGATGGGCGACAAGGTCTCGGCCAAGCAGGCCATGATCAAGGCCGGCGTGCCCTGCGTGCCGGGCTCCGAAGGCGCGCTGCCCGACGATCCGAAGGAGATCATCAAGGCCGGCCGCGCGGTCGGCTACCCGGTGATCATCAAGGCGGCCGGCGGCGGTGGCGGGCGCGGCATGCGTGTCGTGCACACCGAGGCGGCGCTGATCCACGCGGTGCAGACCACGCGCGCCGAGGCCGGTGCGGCCTTCGGCAACCCGGCGGTCTACATGGAGAAGTTCCTCGAGAACCCGCGCCACATCGAGATCCAGGTGCTGGCCGACGAGCACAAGAACGCGGTCTGGCTGGGCGAGCGCGACTGCTCGATGCAGCGCCGCCACCAGAAGATCATCGAGGAAGCGCCGGCGCCGGGCATCCCGCGCCGCGTGATCGAGAAGATCGGCGACCGCTGCGCCGCCGCCTGCAAGCGCATCGGCTACCGCGGCGCCGGCACCTTCGAGTTCCTGTACGAGAACGGCGAGTTCTATTTCATCGAGATGAACACCCGCGTGCAGGTGGAGCATCCGGTGACGGAGCTGGTGACCGGCATCGACATCGTGCAGATGCAGATCCGCGTGGCCGCCGGCGAGAAGCTGCCGTTCCAGCAGCGCCAGATCCAGATGCGCGGGCATGCGATCGAATGCCGCGTCAACGCCGAGGACCCGTACAAGTTCACGCCGTCGCCGGGCCGCATCACCACCTGGCATGCGCCGGGCGGGCCGGGCGTGCGCGTCGATTCGCATGCGTACACAAACTACTTCGTGCCGCCGAACTACGACTCGATGATCGGCAAGATCATCACGCACGGCGACACCCGCGAGCAGGCGCTGGCGCGCATGCGCATCGCGCTGTCGGAGACGGTGGTCGAAGGCATCCTGACCAACATCCCGCTGCACCGCGAGCTGATGGCCGACGCCAAGTTCGTCGAGGGCGGGACCAGCATCCATTACCTCGAAGGCTGGATGAGCCAGCACAAGCGCTGAGGCATCCCGATGTACGAGCTGTTGCTGCTGGTGCCTGAAGACCTGGTCGAGCCGGTGTCCGATGCGCTGATGGACGAGCTGCAGGCCTTGTCGGTCTCGGTCGAGGACGCCGATGCCGACACCGACGCCGAGCACGCGCTGTTCGGCGAGCCGGGCATGCCGGCACCGCGCGGCGGCTGGCAGCGCTCGGTCGTGAAGGCGCTGTTCGCCGAGGAAGACACCGCCGACGAAGCGGGCGCGCTGCTGCTCGCGCAGGCGTGGGCGACCGGCGTGCAGTTGCAGGCGCTGCAGAAGGTCGAGGAGCAGGACTGGGTGCGGCTGACGCAATCGCAGTTCGCGCCGGTGCCAGTCACCGACACCTTCTGGATCGTGCCGACCTGGCACGAGCCGCCGGCCCAGGCGCGCACCGTGATCCGGCTCGACCCGGGCCTCGCGTTCGGCACCGGCACGCACCCGACGACGCGCATGTGCCTGCGCTGGATCGCGACGCAGGCGCCGGCGCGCGCGGCCGGCTGGCAGCGCGTGCTCGACTACGGCTGCGGCTCCGGCATCCTCGCGATCGGCGCCGCGCTGCACGGCGGCCGCGGCATCGACGCGGTCGACATCGACCCGGCTGCCGTCGAATCGACGCGCGCGAATGCCGATGCCAACGGCGTCGCGCTCGACGCCGGCCTGCCCGACGCGGCCCGCGGCGAATACCCGCTGGTGCTGGCGAACATCCTGGCGTCCCCGCTGAAGCTGCTGGCACCGCTGCTGTGCGGCCACGTGGCGGCCGGCGGCGACCTGGTGCTGGCCGGCATCCTCGAACGCCAGGCCGACGAGCTGAAGGCGGCCTACGCGCCCTGGTGCACGCTGGAGGTCAGCGACCAGGAAGAAGGCTGGATCCTGATGACGGCGCGGAAGAAGGCCATGGCATGATTTCGCCATGAGCCTGGCCACTCGTTGCACTGCCTGCGGTACCGTCTTCCGGGTCGTCCAGGACCAGCTCAAGGTCTCCGAAGGCTGGGTCCGCTGCGGGCGTTGCGACGAGGTCTTCAATGCGCTCGAAGGCCTGTTCGACCTGGAGCGCGATGCGCCGCCCGAGTGGCGCCCGCCGACGCCACCGGCGCCGGCCCCGATCGCTGCCGTGCCGGTGCCGGCCACGCCGTCGTTCCAGCCGCTGCCCGAGCCGCCAGATGATGACGACATCTTCCAGCTGAGCGAAGACGACCGCATCCACTCGCGCTTCTTCCACCCCGAGCAGCCCGACGTCGCGCAGACGCCGGCGCAAGGCGTGGCGCAGCGCGACCGGGTCGACTTCTCGGACGCGCAGTTCAACATGGACCTGCTGGAGAGCGAGGTCCACGGCGGTGCGCCGCCGCCGGCACCGCCGCGCAAATCGAAGCCGGCCGCCAAGCCGGCCGCGAAGTCGACCAAGCCGTCGAAGCCGGCTGTCCGGACGCCGCCGAAACCCGCAGCCCCCGGCTTCGTGCGCGAGGCCCGCCAGCGCGAACGCTGGCGCAGCCCGTGGGTGCGTGGCCTGCTGTCGCTGTCGGCGCTCGCGCTGCTGGCCGGCCTGGCCGGCCAGGCGGCCCTGCATTTCCGCGACACCGTCGCCGCGCAATGGCCCGAGACGAAGCCGTGGCTCGCGATGGCCTGCAAGCAATGGCAGTGCGAGATCGGCGCGCCGCGCCGCATCGACGACCTCGTCGTCGAGAGCAGCGCGCTGGCGCCGGCCAATGGCGGCGCGGCCTACAAGCTGTCGATCGTGCTGCGCAACCGCAGCGCGCTGGCGCTCGCGATGCCGTCGATCGACCTGAGCCTGAGCGACCCGAGCGGCCAGCTGGTCGCGCGGCGCGCGCTCGCCCCATCGGACTTCCATGTGGCGACACCGGTCGTCGCGGCCGGTGCCGAGAGCAGCCTGCAGCTGCTGCTGGCCACCGACGGGCGCCGCGTCAGCGGCTACACCGTCGAGATCTTCTACCCCTGAGCCCGAGCGCTCGCGCCGCGTCTGCGGCGTCCCTTCTTTCCTGGAGCTTCCATGTCAGCCCTCATCTGCGGATCCCTCGCCTTCGACACCATCACGATGTTTCCCGGTCGCTTCGCGCAGCAGATCCTGCCGGAACAGGTGCACATCCTGAACGTGTCCTTTCTCGTGCCGACGCTGCGCCGCGAGTTCGGCGGCTGCGCCGGCAACATCGCGTACACGCTTGCCAAGCTGGGCGGCGAGCCGCTGGTGATGGCGACGGTCGGTGCCGACGACGAGGAGTACCGCGCGCGCATCGCGTCGTGGGGCGCGAGCACCGAGTTCGTGCGCAACGTGCCTGACAGCTACACCGCGCAGGCCATCATCATCACCGACACCGACAACAACCAGATCACCGCCTTCCACCCCGGCGCGATGCAGGCGGCGCACACGACCACGGTGCCGACCGACCGCGGCGTGCGCATCGCGATCGTCGCACCCGACGGCCGCGACGCGATGCTGCAGCATGCGCAGCAGTTGGCCGATGCGCAGATCCCGTTCATCTTCGACCCGGGCCAGGGCCTGCCGATGTTCGATGGCGCCGAGCTGAACCGCTTCATCGCGCAGGCGAGCTGGGTCACCGTCAACGACTACGAGGCGCGGATGCTCGCGGAGCGCACCGGGCTGAGCATCGAGGCGATGTCGCGATCGCACCTGAAAGGCGTCGTCGTGACGCTGGGTGCCGAAGGCTGCGAGCTGTGGCAGCAAGGCGTGCGCACGCTGGTGCCCGGCGTACCGGCGAGCGAGGTGCTCGACCCGACCGGCTGTGGCGATGCATTCCGCGCCGCGCTGCTGTACGGGCTGGAGCGCGGCTGGTCGCTCGAGCGCTGTGTCGAACTGGGCAACCGCATCGGCGCCCTGAAGATCGCCAGCCGCGGCGGCCAGAACCATGTGATCGATCGCACGGCACTCGGCGTGTGAAGCGGGAGTTCCCGAAGTGAGGGGGTGACCCATCGGGGTTTCCGGGATATCTTCACGCCCTGCGTCAGACAAATGTTGATACCTTCGTTGGGTGGATTGGCTCCTCGTCCTGAGAGAGCCGGCAAAGGGAACACGATGCAGGCTTTCCAGTCACTCATATTGGCCTTCACGACACTCGCGTTGTGCGCGGTGACGTGGGGTGCCTGCCATTGGTGGTACGGCCGCCGCCTGAAGATCCTGCAGCAGCGGGTCGACAAGATGGAGAAGGCGCGGCATGTCGCCGGCCTGCATGCTCAGCAGGCGCGCAAGCAGATCGAGCAGTTGCACAAGCAGATGGCGGTGCTGCAGCAAAAGCGCAGCGACCTGCAGGCGGTGATGCAGTCGCAACTCGACGTCGACCTGCCGATGGCCACCGGCCGCTCAGCCGGCGATGGCGGCCCCGCACTGCCCCCGAACGGATTCGCCGACACGCAGCCGATGTAGCTGGATAAAAAAAACCCGGCCGAGGCCGGGTTTTGTCTGAATGCCTTCCGGCCTCAGGGCTTGTTGCCCGTCGGGAAAGGCCACGCAGCCGCGGGGCTGAGTGCGGTCTTGGCTGCAGGAGCAGCCGCAGGCTTCGCAGCAGCAGGCGCAGCAGGCGCCGCGGGTGCCGCCTTCTTCGCTGCAGGCTTCTTCGCAGCCTTCTTGGCAGCGGGCTTCGCAGCCGGCTTCGCAGCCTTCTTCGCAGGCGCAGCCTTCTTCGCAGGCGCCTTCTTCGCAGCGGCCTTCTTGGCAGGCGCCTTCTTGGCAGCAGCCTTCTTCGCCGGGGCCTTCTTGGCAGCGGCCTTCTTCGCCGGAGCCTTCTTCGCCGCGACCTTCTTCGCTGCAACCTTCTTCGCCGGCGCCTTCTTGGCTGCCGCCTTCTTCGCCGGCGCCTTCTTGGCGACGACCTTCTTGGCAGCGACCTTCTTGGCCGGAGCCTTCTTCGCTGCGGCCTTCTTCGCCGGGGCCTTCTTCGCCGCGACCTTCTTTGCCGGAGCCTTCTTCGCTGCCGCCTTCTTGGCCGGAGCCTTCTTTGCAGTTGCCATTACATTTCTCCTTGATCAAGTTGAAAGAGCACTGCCCTGCGCCGGCGGGATGCCGATGCGAGGCAGTTATTCACTGTCCGAAGTCGCCCAGGAGGGACGCCCCGGTACGGTGAATGGGGTTGCAGACCGTTGGCCACCGCATGCTTGACGGTGATCTCTTGACGGCCTGCGAATCTTGATCTCGTCCATGACCTGTTGCTGATCTCGTGTATGCAGTCAGCGAAGCGTCAGTCCCACGAGAGGGCGCCACCGGATTGGTACTCGATGACGCGCGTCTCGAAGAAATTGCGCTCCTTTTTCAGGTCGATCATTTCGCTCATCCACGGGAACGGGTTTTCCTCGTTCGGGAAGAGCTCTTCCAAACCAATCTGCGTTGCACGCCGGTTGGCGATGTAGCGCAGGTAACCCTTGAACATCGATGCATTGAGGCCCAGCACGCCACGCGGCATGGTGTCCTCGGCATAGCGGTACTCGAGCTCGACGGCCGTCATGAACAAGGCCTTGATCTCGGCCTTGAACTCGGCGGTCCAGAGGTGCGGATTCTCGAGCTTGATCTGGTTGATCAGGTCGATGCCGAAGTTGCAGTGCATCGACTCGTCGCGCAGGATGTATTGGTACTGCTCTGCCGCGCCGGTCATCTTGTTCTGGCGGCCGAGCGCGAGGATCTGCGTGAAGCCGACGTAGAAGAACATGCCTTCCATCAGGCACGCGAACACGATCAGCGACTTCAGCAGCGTCTGGTCGTTCTGCGGCGTCCCGGTGTTGAAGTTCGGATCCATGATCGCGTTGATGAACGGGATCAGGAACTCGTCCTTGTCGCGGATCGACTTCACCTCGTTGTAGGCGTTGAAGATCTCGCTCTCGTCGAGCCCGAGCGACTCGACGATGTACTGATAGGCGTGCGTGTGGATCGCTTCCTCGAAGGCCTGGCGCAGCAGGAACTGGCGGCATTCGGGCGCCGTGATGTGGCGGTAGGTGCCCAGCACGATGTTGTTGGCGGCCAGCGAATCGGCGGTGACGAAGAAGCCGAGGTTGCGCTTGATGATGCGGCGCTCGTCTTCGCTCAGGCCGTTCGGATCCTTCCAGGTCGCGATGTCGCGCGACATGTTCACTTCCTGCGGCATCCAGTGGTTCGCGCAGGTCGCGAGGTACTTCTCCCACGCCCACTTGTACTTGAACGGCACCAGCTGGTTGACGTCGGTGCGGCCGTTGATGATGCGCTTGTCGGCAGCCTTCACGCGTTGCGCGGCAGCGGGGGTTGTCGTGCTGGAAATGCTGGAGGAGGTGTCGTTCAAGAGGGAGGCAGGTGCTGCGATGGCAGCATCGAAGTCCGGAGACGGAGCGACCGCACGCGCTTGAGAGGGCAGGCTCTGCGCGGGACTCGCTTTGTGAGAGATCGAGGGTTTAAGGTCTTCTTCCCAAACCAACATGGTGGACTTCCTTGACGCGTTGAATTATGAGAGTGTTGTGTTGAAACACCAAGCACTTATTGACATCGCGAGCACTTCGCTGTTGCTGTGTTGCATCGAAAAAAACGCGTGCTCATCGGAGCACGCGTTCGATGCTCAACGCATCACTGGCAGGCTTCGCAGGTCGGGTCGTCGATCGCGCAGAACTTGATGTCGGTCGCAGGCTCTTGCGATGCCGAGATCACCGGCGCGACAGCCGCCGCGGTCATGGCCGCGGACACGGTGGCAGCCACCGGCGCCGCCATCACCGACGACCCGCCATCGCCGCTCGACACCGAGTTCAGCTGGCCCGACTTCACCGTCGATTTCTCGGCGTGCGTGGCACCGACGGTGCGCAGGTAGTAGGTGGTCTTCAGGCCGCGCGTCCATGCGAGCTTGTAGGTCTCGTCGAGCTTCTTGCCCGACGCGCCGGCCATGTAGATGTTCAGCGACTGCGCCTGGTCGATCCACTTCTGGCGGCGCGCGGCGGCCTCGACCAGCCACTGCGTCTCGACCTCGAAGGCCGTCGCGTACAGCGCCTTCAGGTCGGCCGGCACGCGGTCGATGCGGCGCAGCGAGCCGTCGAAGTGCTTCAGGTCCATCACCATCACGTCGTCCCACAGGCCGAGCTTCTTCAGGTCGCGCACCAGGTACTCGTTGACGATCGTGAACTCGCCCGACAGGTTGGACTTCACCGACAGGTTGCCGAACGACGGCTCGATCGACGCGCTGACGCCGATGATGTTCGAGATGGTCGCGGTCGGCGCGATCGCCACGCAGTTGGAGTTGCGCATGCCGTGCTCGGCGATGCGGCCGCGCAGCGCCGACCAGTCGAGCGTCGTGCTGCGGTCGACATCGACGTACCCGCCGCGAGCTTCGGCCAGCAGGTCGAGCGAGTCGATCGGCAGGATCCCCTTGTCCCACAGCGAACCGCGGTAGCTCGAATAGCGGCCGCGCTCGGCGGCGAGCTCGGTCGAGGCCCAGTAGGCGTAGTAGCAGACGGCTTCCATCGAGCGGTCGGCAAACGACACCGCGTCGTCGGACGCATACGGCGTGCGCAGTTCGTACAGCGCGTCCTGGAAGCCCATGATCCCCAGGCCCACCGGGCGGTGGCGCAGGTTGGAATCGCGCGCCTTCTTGACCGCGTAGTAGTTGATGTCGATCACGTTGTCGAGCATGCGCATCGCGGTGGCGACGGTCTTCTTCAGCTTCGCGTGGTCGATCTGCACCACGCCGTCGACCTGCTTCAGGTGGTGCACCAGGTTCACCGAACCCAGGTTGCACACGGCGATCTCGGTCTCGCTGGTGTTCAGCGTGATCTCGGTGCACAGGTTGCTCGAGTGCACGACGCCGACGTGCTGCTGCGGCGAGCGCACGTTGCAGGCGTCCTTGAAGGTGATCCACGGGTGGCCGGTCTCGAACAGCATCGAGAGCATGCGGCGCCACAGGTCCTTGGCCGGGATCTTCTTGAACAGCTTGATCTCGCCGCGCGCGGCCTTGTCTTCGTAGCGCGTGTAGGCTTCCTCGAAGGCCTTGCCGAACTTGTCGTGCAGGTCGGGACAGGTCGACGGCGAGAACAGCGTCCAGTCGGCGCCTTCCATCACGCGGCGCATGAACAGGTCCGGAATCCAGTTCGCGGTGTTCATGTCGTGCGTGCGGCGGCGGTCGTCGCCGGTGTTCTTGCGCAGCTCCAGGAACTCCTCGATGTCCAGGTGCCAGGTCTCGAGGTAGGCGCAGACGGCGCCCTTGCGCTTGCCGCCCTGGTTGACCGCGACCGCGGTGTCGTTGACGACCTTCAGGAACGGCACGACCCCCTGGCTCTTGCCGTTGGTGCCCTTGATGTGCGAGCCGAGCGCGCGCACGTTGGTCCAGTCGTTGCCCAGGCCGCCGGCGAACTTCGACAGCAGCGCGTTCTCCTTCAGCGCCTCGTAGATGCCGTCGAGGTCGTCGGCGACGGTCGTCAGGTAGCAGCTCGACAGCTGCGAGCGCTGGGTGCCGGCGTTGAACAGCGTCGGCGTCGAGCTCATGAAGTCGAAGCTGGACAGCACTTCGTAGAACTCGATCGCACGCGCTTCGCGGTCGATCTCGTTGAGCGCCAGGCCCATCGCGACGCGCATGTAGAAGGCCTGCGGCATCTCGATGCGCACCTCGTTGATGTGCAGGAAGTAGCGGTCGTACAGCGTCTGCAGGCCGAGGTAGTCGAACTGCAGGTCGCGTTCGGCCTTCAGCGCCGCGCCCAGGCGGGGCAGGTCGTACTGCAGCAGCTTCTCGTCCAGCCGTTCCGCTTGCACGCCCTTCTTGATGAAGCCCGGGAAGTAGTCGGCGTAGCGCGCCGGCATCTCGCCCTGCAGCACTTCCTCGCCGAGGATTTCCTTGCGGATCGTGTGCAGCAGCAGCCGCGCGGTGGCGCGGGTGTAGCCGGGGTCCTTCTCGATCAGCGTGCGCGCGGCCAGGATCGCGGCCTTGTGGACTTCGTCGATCGGCACGCCGTCATAGAGGTTGCGGCGCGTCTCGGCCAGGATCGGGTCGGGCTTCACGTCGGCGCCCAGGTCGGCACAGGCCGACTCGATCAGCACCTGCAGGCGGGCGAAGTCGAGCGGCACGCGCTGGCCGCGGTCGATCACCGTCAGCACCGGCTCGGCAGCGGCCTCGGCCACCGTGCCCTGCTTCGAGCGCTCCTGCGAACGGCGCTCGCGGTACAGCACGTAGGCACGCGCCACTTCGTGGTGGCCGCCGCGCATCAGGCCGAGCTCGACATGGTCCTGCACGTCTTCGATGTGGAAGGTGCCGCCGCCCGGGCGCGAGCGCAGCAGCGCGCGCATGACCGATTCGGTCAGGCCGTCGACGGTCTCGCGCACGCTGGCCGAGGCCGCGCCCTGCGTGCCGTGCACGGCCAGGAAGGCCTTCATCAGCGCGACGGCGATCTTGTTGGGTTCGAAGGACACGACCGCGCCGTTGCGGCGGATGATCTGGTAGCCCTGGTAGGCCGACGCGGAAGCCGCCGGGCCGGTGCCGCTGCGCGGCGTGCTGGTGGACGTGGAGGCGGCGTTGGGAGTGACGTTGCTGACTGCTTGCATGGATACCCCTTCTTGTGGTCTGTCGACGCGGTATGGATTCAATGCCCGATGTTCACGCCGACCACCCCGCAGCCCATGGACTGCGGCGCGCCCCCGGCGCTGAGCCGCCGGTGACGCATGAGAGGAACGATGAAGAACGAAGGACGAGCGCGATGGTTGAGGCTGTGGAACGGCTTGCCAACATGCGCGACCCGGATGCCTGATGACGTGGCGCCCTGACGATTCCGTCGTGACGTGTTTTCGTCGATGCCGCCTGCTGCGCAGGCCCCTGGATTCCAGGTGGCAAGGGCGGGCATGGGTCTGAAGCTGCTGAGACAAGAGGATACCACGAGGACACTATATCTGGGGGTCCGCCACCCTTCAAGCACTAGCTGTAGCGTCCTGCCAAACAAGGGGGGTGCTCCGCCGTGGCGCCGCCACGCATCGCGAAAGTGCATCGCCCGGCCTCGGCGCCCACCAGCGCTGCGCCTGCATCGGTGCATCCGCCAGCAGCCTTGCGCTCCGCGCGATTTGCGCCCGGGAGCCCGATGAGAACTGGCTTGTCGCGACGCACGGATGCGTGCATCGGCGCGACGGGTCAGCGCGGCGCGCGCAGTCCCTCGGGAAAATACCGACCGTGCCAGCGCAGCCCGCCGGTCACGCGCGGCCAGTCGAAGCCCGGGCCCGGATCGATCTTGCGGCCTGGCGCGACATGTTCGTGCCCGGCCACGCCCTGCAGCGGGTAGCGCCGCGCGATCGCGCGCAGCAGCGGCAGCAGCCGCGCGTACTGCGCGTCCTCGAATCGCTCGCCTTCGAGTCCTTCGAGTTCGACACCGACCGAGAAGTCGTTGCAGCCCTCGCGCCCGCGCCAGGCCGAGCGGCCGGCATGCCACGCGCGCTCGTTGCACGAGACGAACTGCAGCAGCTCGCCGTTGCGCCGCACGACGAAGTGCGACGAGACCTGCAGCCCGCGGATCTGCTGGAAATAGGGGTGCGCGTCCCAGTCGAGCCGGTTGGCGAACAGGCGCTCGATCGCATCGCTGCCGTATTCGCCGGGCGGCAGGCTGATCGAATGGATGAGGGCCAGCTCGACCGCGCACCCCGCCGGCCGCGGGCCGAAGTTCGGCGATTCGCAGCGGCGGGCCTGCGCGCACCAGCCGTCGGCGCCGATCTCGAGCGGGGACAGGTCGTCCTGCGCCGGCGTGCCGGCCGCTTCAGCCGGGTTCGCCGCGCTCGACATCGACCGGGTCGTCGGTGCCGCCGACGTTGACGCCGAGGCGAGCCATCCGGTAGCGCATCTGGCGCAGCGACAGCCCGAGGCTCGCACCGGCCGCGGTGCGGTTGTAGCGGTAGCGCTCGAGCGCGCGTTCGAGCACGTCGCGCTCAATGTCGTCGAGGTAGGCCGCGAGATCGCTCGGCAGCGGCGCCTGCACCGGCGCGGCCGGCGCGCGCGCGGCTTCGGCGACAGCCGCAGCGGCAACGGGCTTGGCCGACACCACCGGCGAGGCGTCGAACTCCGACGCCTCGCTGTCGCTGAACACCAGTTCGGAGACGCCGAGGTCGGCGACGTCGATCACGTCGCCCACCGTCAGTGCGACCGCGCGGTGCAGCAGGTTCTCGAGTTCGCGCACGTTGCCGGGGAAGCTGTAGCGACTGAGCTGCACCATCGCGTCGCGCGTGAGCCGCGGCGCGGGCGACACGCCGGCATCGCGCGCGATGCGGTCGAGCACGCGGTCGCAGATCGACGGCAGGTCTTCGAGGCGCTCGCGCAGCGGCGGCACGCGGATCTGGATCACGTTCAGGCGGTAGTACAAGTCCTGGCGGAACTTGCCGGCCTGCACTTCGGCGCCGAGGTCCTTGTGGGTCGCGCTGAGCAGCCGCACGTTGACCGCCTGCTCGACGACCGCGCCGACCGGCCGTACCGAGCGCTCCTGGATCGCGCGCAGCAGCTTGCTCTGCATCGCGAGAGGCAGGTCGCCGATCTCGTCGAGGAACAGCGTGCCGCCGTTGGCCGCCTGGAAGAAGCCTTCGCGGTCTTCGGCGGCGCCGGTGAACGCGCCCTTGCGGTAGCCGAAGAACTCGGCCTCGAGCAACTGCTCGGGAATGGCGCTGCAGTTGACCGGCACGAAGGGCTGCCCAGTGCGCGGGCTGATCTCGTGGATGGCGCGCGCGACCAGTTCCTTGCCGGTGCCGGACTCGCCGTTCACCAGCACCGGCGCCATGCTGCGCGCCACCTTGTCGATCAGCTGGCGCACCTGCTGCATGGCCTGCGACTGGCCGGCCATGCGCATCAGCGCCTGGCTGACCGGGCCGGCCTGCACCGGCGGCGCGGCCGGCGCCGGCGCGACCGGCCGGGCGGCGGATGGGCCGGAAGACGCGCCCGCCCCGCCGTTCTCGGACGGCAGGCTGGACGGCACCATCGTCGGCACCGTGGCCGCGCTGCGGCCGAGCGCCGACGCGACGACCGCGCGGAACTGCTTCAGGTCGACCGGCTTGGTCAGGTAGTCGTAGGCGCCGGCCTTCAGCGCCTCGACCGCGTTCTCGGCCGAGCCGTAGGCGGTGATGACGATCGCCTTCTCGCGCCGGTTGCCCTCTTCGAGCCGGCGCAGCAGGTCGAGCCCGGTGCCGTCGGGCAGCCGCATGTCGGTGATGACGGCGCTGTACGTGCGGTCCTTCAGGTGCAGCAGCGCGTCGTCGACGGTGCCTGCCGTCTCGACGTCATAGCCCTCGCGCAGCAGCGTCAGCTCGTACAAGGTGCGCAGGTCCGGTTCGTCGTCGACGACCAGCAGGCTGAAGTGGGAAGGCGAACTCATGATGTGAGGTGCAGTCGGGTCTCGGGCGCTTCGATGCCCGCCAGCGGTTTGCGCCGCATCGCGACAAAGAATTCGTTGCGGTTCGGCTCGCTGGCGGCGCGCAGCCGGTAATCGATGCGCGCGCCGTAGCGCTCGCACAGTTCCCGGCAAATATACAAGCCCAGGCCGGTGCCGCGGCTGCGTGTGGAGAAGAAAGGCTCGAACAGGTAGCGCTCGACCTCCGGCGGGATCGGCTCGCCGTTGCTGGTGACGCTCAGCACCACGTGCACCTCGTCGCGCGCCGACAGCGTCAGCCGCACGCCGCCGGGCATCTGCTGTGCGTGGCGCTTGGCGTTGTCGAGCAGGTTGACCATCACGCGGCGCAGGTGCTCCGGGTCGAAGACGACGCCGAGCGGCTCCTCGGGCAGCCGCACCCGCAGCAGGCTGTCGCCGCCGATCGGCATGCCGGCGGTGCGCGCCCATTCGCTGCAGACGGCGGCGACCAGCGCGGTCGCATCGATCGGGCCGCCGTCCTGCACCTCGCCCGGCGCGACCTCCATCACGTCGTCGACGATGCGCTTCAGGCGGCCGACGTTCTCGGTGACCATCTGCGTCAGCTGGCGCTGGCCCGGCGTCGTGACGTCTTCGGACAGCAGCGCATTGGCCTGCGAGATCGCGGCCAGCGGGTTGCGGATCTCGTGCGCGATGCCGGCCGACACCCGGCCCATCGCGGCGAGCTTCTCCTGGCGGGTGCGCGCCTGCATGCTGCGCACGTCCTCGACGAAC
This sequence comes from Rhizobacter sp. Root1238, assembly GCF_001425825.1. Classification (GTDB taxonomy): domain Bacteria; phylum Pseudomonadota; class Gammaproteobacteria; order Burkholderiales; family Burkholderiaceae_C; genus Rhizobacter. Next base: position 179,046 of record NZ_LMDM01000003.1, on the reverse strand, counting down.
AGCACGCACAGCTCCTCGCTCGGATCGGGCGCCTGGCGCCGGGTGAAGCGCACCCGCACCCGAAGCGTGCGCGGTGGCGCGGAATCGAAATCGAGCAGCACGTCGCGCCCGCCTTCGGGCCAGGTCGATTCGGCGAAGGCGCGCTCGACCGATTTGACGAGCGCGTTCCACGCCTCGACGCCCTGCAGCTGGAACGGTGCCTCGCGCGACACGCCGCTCGGCGCCAGCAGCGCACGCGCGGCCGGGTTGGCGGTGCGCACGCGGCCGCGCCGGTCGACCACCAGCACGCCCTCCTGCATCTCCTCGATGACGAGCCGGTTCAGCTGCGCCTGCTGGCGGGCCAGTTCGAGGCTGCCGCGCGCGGTGAGTTCTTCGCGCGCCAGGCGCCCGGCCAGCTCGCCGGCCAGCAGCGTGATCACGAAGAAGCCGCTGCCGGCGAGGCCCGCCTGCGTCATCAGCGCGGTGACGTCGGCCCCGCCGGCCAGCACCGACAGCCACGCGACCCCGAGCAGCGCCAGCGTGACGACTGCCGCGGTGGCCAGCGCCATCAGGCGCGGCGTCAGCACGCCGGCCATCAGCACCGGCAGCACCAGCAGCGCGACGTAGTTCAGCCCGGAGGCCGGCGACATCCAGTGCAGCGCGCCGAAACAGACGATGTCGACGCCGATCGTCGAGATCCACTGCGGGCTGCGCAGCCGCGCGAGCTCGCGCGGGGCGGCCGAGCGGCGATAGCGCGGCAGCACCCACATCGACAGCGAGAGCGCCGCGTAGGCGATGCTGACGGCGACCACCGGCCACGGCGGCCTGACGCCGAACAACGCGGCGACCACCATCGTCGCGACCAGCGCGACGCCGAGCGCCGCGCGCGCGCTGATGAAGGCGCCGTAGATGCGCTGGAAGGCGGTCTGGCCGGAGCCGATCAGGCGCCGCGCCTGGCGCGTCAGGAAATTGCTGTCGGCCTGCGCCGCCTGCGCGGCCTGCCAGTTGCCGTCGTAGCGCGACTCGTCCTCGGCCCAGCCTTCACGCGCCTGCGTGTCCTCGCCGAGCGCGCCGAACCACGATTCCTGGCTGGGGCGGGTGGTCGCGCGCGCGTTGGATCGGCGGTCGCTGCGACGGCGCTCGGGCTTCGGCGGTGCGCTGCTCATTGCGGCGGCTGTGCGCGCTCGAACGCGGCACGATGGGCTTCGCCGCAGAACACGCCGCCGCGGCCGGGCAGCGCATCGGCCTGCGGCAGGTGCAGGCCGCAGTGCGCGCAGGCGACGATGGTGTCGGGCGTCGCAGCGGGTTTCGCAGGCGTCGGCGAGGGGGGCGCCGAGCGGCCGGGGCGTCCGCCGCGCGCCAGCCAGACGATCAGGAACACCACCACGAGCAGGACGATCAACTTTCCCATGCGGACCTCAGGCGACCGTGCGGTGCAGCACGACCTCGAACACGAAGCGCGACCCGACATAGGCCAGCAGCAGCAGCAACGCGCCGGCATACAGCCAGCGGATCGCATGCCGGCCACGCCAGCCGAGCAGCTGGCGGCCGATCAGCAGCCCGGCGAACACGATCCAGCCGAGCACCGACAGCGTGGCCTTGTGGTCCCAGCGCCACGGGTTGGTGAACCACCAGCCGAGCAGCAGCGTGGCCGACAGCAGCGCGAAACCGGCGGTGACGAACTGGAAGGTCAGGCGCTCGAGCTGCAGCAGCGGCATGCCGGTGCGCGACGCGGCGCGCAGGTTGGAACGCATGCGGCGCTCGGCGGTGTCGAGCATCACCGCGTGCAGCACCGCGGCACCGAACAGGCCGTACGACGCGATGCCGAGCGCCCAGTGCAACGGCGCCCAGGCCGACACCGCCTTCGGGCGGAACTCGCCGGGGAAGATCGCCGCCAGCACCACCGCGGCGGCGCCCAGCAGGCCGAGCCAGCGGCGCACGCCGGGCAACGGCACCCAGCGGCTCTCGACGGCATAGACCGCGATCACCAGCCACAGCGTGGCCGACAGCGCCGGCGCGAAGCCGAAGCGCGCGCCGGAGATCGGGCTGCCGATGCCGGCCATGTCGACCACGATGGCCAGCGCATGCGCGATCCAGCCGGCGATCAGCGCGCGGCGCGGCGCGGCGCCGGGGCCGGCGGCTTCGGTGCGACGCTCGCCCAGCAGCACCGCCGCGGCGTAGGCCAGCAGGGCGGCGGCACTGGGCACCCACAGCATCCATGTCGACGGCGAGCTCAATGCGTTGCAACCCTGGGCGATAAACTCATGGTCCACAGTGTACTTTCGCGGGCCGCGTCCTTCGCGCCCGCTTCGCCCCATGGCCTCCACCCTCACCGATCGCCTGAGCCGGCTCGTCAAGACGATGCGCGGCCAGGCCCGCATCACCGACAGCAACGTGCAGGACATGCTGCGCGAGGTGCGCATGGCGCTGCTCGAGGCCGACGTCGCATTGCCGGTGGTGCGCGACTTCATCGCCCGCGTGAAGGAGAAGGCGCTCGGCGCCGAGGTGGTGGGCTCGCTGTCGCCCGGGCAGGCACTGGTCGGCATCGTCAACCGCGAGCTGGCGGCGACGATGGGCGACGGCGTCTCCGACATCAACCTCGCGGCCCAGCCGCCGGCGGTGATCCTGATGGCCGGCCTGCAGGGCGCCGGCAAGACCACCACCACCGCCAAGCTGGCCAAGCACCTGATCGAGAAGCGCAAGAAGAAGGTGCTGACCGTCTCGGCCGACGTCTACCGGCCGGCCGCGATCGAGCAGCTGAAGCTGGTGACGAAGCAGGCCGGCGCCGAATGGTTCCCGTCGAGCGCGAACGACAAGCCGCTGGACATCGCGCGCGCCGCGCTCGACCACGCGAAGCGCCACTACTTCGACGTGCTGCTGGTCGACACCGCCGGGCGCCTGGCGATCGACGAGCAGCTGATGAACGAGATCCGCACGCTGCATGCCGAGCTGAAGCCGGTCGAGACGCTGTTCGTCGTCGATGCGATGCAGGGCCAGGATGCGGTCAACGTCGCGAAGGCCTTCAAGGAAGCGCTGCCGCTGACCGGCATCGTGCTGACCAAGACCGACGGCGATTCGCGCGGCGGTGCGGCACTGTCGGTGCGCCAGGTGACCGGCGCGCCGATCAAGTTCGCCGGCGTCAGCGAGAAGATCGACGGGCTGGAGGTGTTCGACGCGCAGCGCCATGCCGGCCGGGTGCTGGGCATGGGCGACATCGTCGCGCTGGTCGAGGAGGTGCAGAAGGGCGTCGACGTCGCGGCGGCGCAGAAGCTGGCCGAGAAGCTGAAGTCCGGCGACAACTTCGACCTGAACGACTTCCTGTCGCAGATCAGCCAGATGAAGAAGATGGGCGGGCTGTCGGGCCTGATGGACAAGCTGCCGACCCAGATGACCGCGAAGGCCGGCAACCTGGGCCAGGCCGACATGGACCGCGCCGAGCGCGACGTGCGTCGGATGGAGGGCATCATCAACTCGATGACGCCGCTGGAGCGCCGCAAGCCCGAGCTGCTGAAGGCCACCCGCAAGCGCCGCATCGCCGCCGGTGCCGGCGTGCAGGTGCAGGAGGTCAACCGGCTGCTGAACCAGTTCGAGCAGATGCAGGGCATGATGAAGAAGATGAAGGGCGGCGGCCTGATGAAGATGATGAAGCGCATGGGCGGCCTGAAGGGCCTGGGCGGCCCGGGCGGCCTGCGCTGAAACGCGCGTCTGAGACGCGCATTTGAGACGACTTGTCACATCCCACCCCGAACCGGTGGGCAGGTAACTCGCTGCAACCGGCCCGCAGGCGGCACAATGATTGACCCCGCGCGCGCGGCCCGATAAGGTCCGCGCTGCCCCCCAACACGGACCTGGACCCCGAGATGGAATTGCTGTTGATCGCCGCCCTGGTGCTGGTGGGCGGCCTGGTGATCTGGAAGATGAGCACGCGCAGCGCCAAGCCCGCCGCCAAGCGCAACAAGCCGCGCTCGCTGGAGGCACTGGACACGCTGCAGTCGTGGCAGCCGCAGGCCACGCGCATCCTGACCACCGCCGAACGCAAGGCCTACCTCGCGCTGCGAGGCGGATTGCCGGAGCACATCATCCTGGCGCAGGTGCCGCTGGCGCGCTTCGTCAAGGTGCCGACGCGGCATTCGTATTCGGAGTGGCTGCGCCGCGTCGGACTGCTGTGCGCCGACCTGGTGGTCTGCGACAGCAGCTCGCAGGTGATCGCGGTGGTCGACATCCGCGCGCCCGAGGCGCACGAGAAGGAGCGCACCTCGCAGCGCCACAACCGGATGGACCGCGTGCTCGAGGCCGCCGGCATCCCGCTGCACGTCTGGCGCGAGGATGCGCTGCCGAGCGCCACCGGCGCACGCAACGCGATCATCGGCAACAAGTCGAGCGAGAGCACGCCGTCGACCCACGCGCCGTCGACGACCGCCGGCTACCAGCCGGTCGGCCGCCACCAGGCCGACGAAGACGACGGCCTCGAGATGCGCGAACCGCCGCCGTCGACGTGGTTCGACGACATCGATTCGGCGCCGGCACCGCTGGCGCCGGCCGCGCCGCCTGCGGGCATTCCCCGCTCCGGCAGCTCCCCGCGCATCCGTTGACGCGATCCCGAGGCCAATCCGCCGTTCAACCCCGGATTGGCATCCGGGCTACGTGAGCAGCGCCTGCGCGAACTCGCGCGCGTTGAAGGTCTGCAGGTCCTCGAGCTTCTCGCCGACGCCGATGAAGTAGACCGGGATCGGCCGCTCGCGCGCGATCGCCGCCAGCATGCCGCCCTTCGCGGTGCCGTCGAGCTTGGTGACGATCAGGCCGGTGAGGCCGAGCGCATCGTCGAAGGACTTGACCTGGGCCAGCGCGTTCTGGCCAGTGTTGCCGTCGATCACCAGCAGCACCTCGTGCGGCGCGCCGCCTTGCGCCTTCGCGATCACGCGCCTGATCTTCTTCAGCTCCTCCATCAGGTGCAGCTGCGTCGGCAGGCGGCCGGCGGTGTCGGCGATGACGACGTCGCAGCCGCGCGCCTTGCCGGCGACCACCGCGTCGAAGCTGACCGCGGCCGGATCGCCATCGGCCTGCGAGACGATCTCGACCGAGCCGGCCTGCTGCGCCGGCACGTCCGCGCGTTCGGCCCACACCGCGAGCTGCTCGCGCGCGGCGGCGCGGAAGGTGTCGGCCGCGGCCAGCAGCACTTTCTGCCCGCTGTCGGCCAGGTGGCGCGTCAGCTTGCCGATGCTGGTGGTCTTGCCGGCGCCGTTGACGCCGACGACCATCATCACGGTCGGTGCGTGCTCGCCGACGCGCAGCGGCTTCTCGAGCGGGCGCAGCAGGTCGGCCACCGCCGCGGCGAGCAGCGTCTTGACCTGCGCGGGATCGCCGGCCTTGGCCTCCTTCACGCGGCGGCGCAGGTCGTCGAGCAGGAACTCGGTGGCCTTGACGCCGGCGTCGGCCATCAGCAGCGCCGACTCGAGCTCTTCGTAGAGCGTGTCGTCGATCTGCGTGCCGGTGAAGACCTGCGCGATGCTGGAGCCGGTCTTGCGCAAGCCGCCGCGCAGCTTGTCGACCCAGCTGCGGCGCTCGGGTTCGGCTGCCGGGGTGATGGGCGTAGCGGGCGTGGCGGGCGTGGCGGTTGCGACAGCCGCCGGCGGCGCGGCAATCGGCGATGCAGGAACCGGCGGCACGACGGCGGGCGGCGGCGCGGCATCGGACGGGGCCGGCTTTTTCTTGAAGAAGCTGAACATTCGGGGCGGGTCGGTCGGGTGAGGGCGAGAGTGTGAAGGGTCCCACGACAACGTGTGCCGAGTCGACCGGAAGTGATCAAAACCCTGGCTATAATGTGAGGCTCAGGCGCTTTAGCTCAGTCGGTTAGAGCGACGGAATCATAATCCGCAGGTCCGGGGTTCGAATCCCTGAAGCGCCACCAAACAGCAAGCCCGCACGAACACCAGTTCGTGCGGGCTTTGTCTTTGGAGGGCCGGCGCGTCAAGGCTTGTCCCCGCGCGCCGTGATGTTCCCCATCCCCGACACCGCGCGCCGCACCACCGGGTGCCCCCAGAAGTCGATCTTTCCGGCGCCCGAGATCGCGAGCTGCAGGTCGTCGATCACCCACAGCTCGGCCGTCGCGACGCCGCTGATCGCCACCTTCGCGCGCGCCGCACGCAACTGGTCGGCCATCAGCTTGCCGCGGCCCGACACGTTCAGCTCGAACTGCTCGACGCGTCCGGCCAATTGCCCGTCGCCCGCACCCGAGATGTCGAAGCGCAACTGCCGCGCGGCGAGCTCGTCGAAGCGCACGCTGCCCGAGCCCGAGATGCCGATCACCAGCTGGTCGCAGCGGACCGGTCCCGGCGCCTGCACCTCGCCCGCGCCCGACATCGTCACGTGCGTCAGTTGCCGCACCTGCACGTCGATCGTCGGCCGGTCCTCGCGCCAGAACTTCCAGCCGTCACCGGCGCGGATGCGCAGCCGTCGGTCGACCAGGTCCACCTCGACGCCGCGCTGCGCCGACTCGTCGCCGGGGATGAACACCTGCTCGCGTTCGCCCTGCGTGACCCGGATGCGCGCGCTGCCGTCGATCTCGATCCGGTCGAAGGCGCCCGGCGCGACCACGCGGCCGACCGGCGCGGCGGCCGGCTGTGCCTGCGCTCCCATGCCGGCGAGCGCCAGCACCCCACCCAACAGCGCGCCCGTCAGCGCGCGCGCCATCACCCGCCGCAGCGCCCTCACAGCGACTGCTCCCGCAGCCGCCGCGACACGTCGCGGTTGGCCGTGATGCGGCTGCCGTCGCGCATCTGCACCACCAGCTGTGAGTTCTCGTCGGGCGCCATCGCGTCGACAAAATCGAGGTTGACGATGCAGCCGCGGTGCAGCCGGATGAAACGCGCCGGATCGAGCCGCGGCTCGAAGCTGGCGATCGGCAGGCGCACCAGGAAGCTGCGACCGCGGCTGACCAGCGCGGTGTATTTGGTGTCCGAGCGCAGGTACTCGATCTGGTCGACGTGCAGCGGAAAAATCTTGCCCTGGTCGCGCACCAGCACGCGCGTCAGCGGCTCGGTCGGCGCCTGCTCCAGCGCGCTCACCGCCTGCGCGGTCGCCTCTTGCACCTCTTGCGCCTGCGCCGCGCCCGAGGCCAGCGCATGCTCGATCGCCTCGACCAGCCGCTCGCGCGCGAACGGCTTCAGCAGGTAGTCGACCGCATGCAGCTCGAAGGCGGCCAGCGCATGCTCGTCGTACGCCGTCGTGAAGATGACGGCCGGCCGGGGCCCGTCGCCGGCCAGCGCCTTCATCACCTGCAGCCCGCTCAGGCCCGGCATGTGGATGTCCATCAGCACCAGCTGCGGCCGCAGCGCGCGGATCTGCGCGAGCGCCGACACGCCGTCGGCGCAGGTGGCCACCAGCGTGAGCTGCGGCATCTGCGCGACCCAGTCGGCCAGCGCCTCGGCGGCGAGCGGTTCGTCTTCGGCGATCAGCACGCGGGTCGTCGTCATGTCGTTCATTGCGGTATCCACAAGTCCACCCGGAAGCCGGCGCCGGGCGCGGTATGCACGCGCAGGCGGGCGCGTCCGTCGTAGTCGAGCGCGAAGCGGCGCTTCAGCGCGTTCAGGCCGATGCCGGTGCGCGGCGCCTGTCCCTCGGCCGGATCGGCCACCCGCGCCGGATCGCAGCCCGGGCCGTCGTCGGCGACCGTCAGGTCCAGCCCGCGGTTCAGCCCGTTGCGCTCGCTGACGATGCGGATGCAGCCGCCCTGCAGCCGCGGCGCCACGCCGTGCAGCACGCTGTTCTCGACCAGCGGCTGCAGGCTCAGCGGCGGGATCTCGTCCTGCAAGGTCGCGGGGTCGAGCTGCCAGTCGATCTGCAGCCGCCCGCCCAGGCGCAGGCTCTCCAGCGCCAGGTAGTCGCGCACGAAGGCCACCTCGTCGGCCAGCGCGACGCGGTCGGCCGCGCTGCGCTTGGTGTCGAGCACGTAGCGCAGCATGCCGGCAAAGCGCATCAGCGCCGCTTCGGCGGCCTGCGGGTCCTTGCGGGTCAGCGCGATCAGCGTGTTCAGGGTGTTGAACAGGAAGTGCGGGTTCAGCTTGCCGGTGATCGCCGCCAGCTCGGCCTGCGCGAGCGCCGATTCGGCCTGCGCGGCCGCCAGCGCGGCGCGGCGCGCACGGCGGGCTTCGAGCAGCGCGGTGAAGCCGGTCGCGATCGCGGCGTAGACGACGGCGCCCCAGATCGCGCGCCACAGCAGCGTCTGCGCGAACACCGCGAACGCATGGTCGGCACCGAACAGCAGCAGCGAGGTCGCGAAGTCGAGCGCCTGCCACAGCGCGCCGAACAGCAGTGCGCAGGCGGCATGCAGCGCCATCGCGGCGGCCGGGCGCGGCATGCGGTCCTGCAGCCAGCGCACCCACGGCAGCACGACCGCGCCGAGCAGCATCGCCGGCCACAGCTGCAACGTTGCCTGGTAGACCGCCTCCCACAGCTGCCACAGGCCGCGCTGGAACTCGGTGCCGGCCAGCACGTACAGCAGCCACGACAGCAGGCAGCCGGCCGCATAGACGAGCCACGGCGTCCAGTCGGTGCGGCGCGCGGTGCCGCCGGCAGGCTGGGGAATGGCGCGGGTGTCGGACATGCGTGCATCTTAGGGAGTCGCGCCGGCTGCCGAAGCCCGCTGCGACCGATCGCCGGATCACGGGTTCGAACTGCGGCTGCGTGCGCGCCATGTCGAAACCCTTCCCGCCCCACGGCCTTGCCGCCCCGGGTGGCTTGTGCCGCCGCCTTGCAGTTCAATCGGCCGACGATCCACCTTCCAGGAGACCTCGATGGAAAAGCGGCTTCACCAACTGGAAACCCTGCGCCTGCACGGCGACGACGGACGCGACTACGTGGTGCACGGCTTCGAGCACCTGGCCCGGCTCGATGCGGCCCCCGGCCTCGGCGGCGACTGGGAGCCGACCGGCGAATCGGAATACCGCCTGGCCGACGGCCGGCCGGTGGCTGTCGATGCCGACGGCACGATGACGATCGCGCAGAACGGCGTTCGGCTGACGCGGCAGGCGACCAGCACGGCCTGAACGACGCGCCGGCACGGATTGAGGGACACTGCGCGCCATGCCCGGTGAAGCCATCCTCCATGTCGGCGCCCTCGGTTTTCCGTGGGAAACCCTCGACCCGTTCCTGTTCTGCGTCCACCACGACGACGCCTACCCGCGCGGCAATGCGCAGTTCGGCCCCGACGCGCTGCTGACCGGCCGCGACATGGGCCAGGACTTCGCCGGCCTCGACGGCTGGCGCATGTACCACGGCATGACGGTGCCGGGCTTCCCGTCGCACCCGCACCGCGGCTTCGAGACGGTGACGATCGTGCGCCACGGGCTGGTCGACCATTCCGATTCGCTCGGCGCGATCGCCCGCTTCGGCGGCGGCGATGTGCAATGGCTGACCGCCGGCCGCGGCATCGTGCATGCCGAGATGTTCCCGCTGCTGAAGCGCGACGCGCCGAACCGGCTCGAGCTGTTCCAGATCTGGCTGAACCTGCCGGCGCGCAGCAAGATGGTGCCGCCCCACTTCACGATGTTCTGGTCGGAGCAGATCCCGCACCGGGTGCACACCGACGACGGCGGCCGGCAGACCGAGGTCGTCTGCATCGCCGGCCGGATGGACGACGTGGCGGCCCCGCTCGCGCCGCCGCCCGATTCATGGGCGTCGCAGGCCGATGCGGACCTCGCGATCTGGACGCTGCGGATGGCACCGCGTGCGCGCTGGACCTTGCCGGCCGCGCAGGGCGACGGCACGCGGCGCAAGCTGTATTTCTTCGTCGGCAGCGCGGTGACGGTCGACGGCGTCGCGGTCGACCGCCATGCGGCGATCGAGCTGCGCGCCGGCGCCGCGGTCGAGCTCGTCAACGGGGCCGACACCGCCGAGTTCCTGGTGCTGCAGGGCCGGCCGATCGGCGAGCCGGTCGCGCAATACGGCCCGTTCGTGATGAACACTCAGCAAGAGTTGCAACAGGCCTTCACCGACTACCGGCGCACCGGCTTCGGCGGATGGCCCTGGAAAGACAACGCGCCGGTGCACGGCCCCGAGCCGCAACGCTTCGCGCGGCGCCCCGATGGCGCCGACGAGCGGCCCTGACGCCTGTCCATCCGACGTCGCGTGACAACCCCATCGGGTGCGCCGATGGCTGGGTGTCGCCGCGCAAATGCCCTCGCCGCAGTGCTTGTATCGAGTCGTGTGCTTGCCTGAAGTGGAAACGCTTCCATAGAGTTCGGCCCTCACACCACGACACGAGGGGACGAGATGAACACGCTGAACCGGGCCGCGCTCGCCTGCTTGCCGCTGCTGCTGGCCGCCTGCGGCGGCGGCGAAGCGCCTTCCGCGGGCGCCGAAGCCGCCGCGTCCCATGAACAGGCGGCCGCGTTGGCGGTGCCTGCCGTTCCGGCCGGCCGCTACGTGCTGAAGAACGTGCAGAGCGCGAAATGCGTCGATGCGGTGCCGCCCGGCAGCGACGGCGGCGCCTTCGTGCAGACCCCCTGCAGCGGCGCCGCCACGCAGGCCTTCGACCTGACGGTGCAGGCCGGCGGCAGCCACAAGCTGGTCGCGGTGGGCACCGGCCGCGTGATGGACCTGGCCGCGAGCTCGACCGCCGACGGCGCGCTGATCCACCAGTGGACCAACAACGACACCAGCGCGCAGCGCTTCGTGCTGCAGCGCAGCCAGGGCAACCGCTTCGCGCTGGTGAACGCGGGCAGCGGCAAGTGCGTCGCGATCGACGGCGGCTCGCTGAACGACGGCGCCGGCCTGCGCCAGGCCGGCTGCAGCGCCAGCGGTGCGCAGCAGTTCCTGCTGTACCCGGTGTCGACCAGCGGCCGGGGCGTGCTGGCGATCGGCCGCTATGCGCTGAAGGCGGTGCATTCCGGGCTGTGCATCGACGTCGAGAACGGCGCGCTCGACAACGGCGCGAAGACGGCCCAGGCGGCCTGCAGCGCCGGCGACCGGCAGCAGTTCGAGGTGCAGCCGGCCGCCGAAGGCACCTACAGCTTCGTCAACGTCAACAGCGGCAAGGGCCTGGACGTCAGCGACATCTCGCTCGACAACGGCGCACTGATCCAGCAATGGGCCTATGGCGGCGGCGCGAACCAGCGCTTCGTCGTGTCGGACGATGCCGGCGCGCTGCGCATCGCGGCCCGCCACAGCGGCCGCTGCGTCGACGTGAGCGGCGTCAGCACGCTGCCCGGCGCGCGCATCCACCAGTGGGACTGCCTCGGGGCCGCGAACCAGCGCTGGACCCCGCTGCCGGCCGGCGACACACCGCCGCCGCCGACCGGCATCTGGGTCGGCACCTGGGGCGCATCGCCGCAGGGTGGCAACACCAGCTTCAACCAGCAGACGCTGCGGCAGATCGTGCACACCAGCGTCGGCGGCGCGGCCGCGCGCGTGCACCTGTCCAACGTGTTCGGCAACCAGCCGGTCACGGTGGCCAACGTGCACATCGCGCAGCGCGCGAGCGGGTCGGCCGTCGTCGCGGCCAGCGACCGCGCGGTCAGCTTCGGCGGGCAGGCGACGGTCGTGATCCCGGCCGGCGGCGAGGCGGTCAGCGACTCGGTCGACTTCAACGTCGCCGCGCTGTCCGACGTCGCGATCAGCTTCTACCTGCCGAACGCGACCACGGTGACGACCGAGCACCAGACCGGCCTGCAGACGAACTACGTGGCGGCGGGCAACGTCAGCGGCAACGCGACGATCAACCCGAGCGCGACCAGCGGCAGCTACCGGCTGCTGACCAACCTCGACGTGTCGAACGGCAGCCTGCGCGGCAGCGTGGCGACGCTCGGCGCGTCGATCACCGACGGCGTCGGCACGAACTTCGACGCCAACCAGCGCTGGCCGAACGTGCTGGCCAACCGGCTGAACGCGGCCGGCATCGGCGTCGGGGTGCTGAACCAGGGCATCAGCGGCAACAGCAGCCTGCGCGACGGCGCGGGCCCGAGCGCCGAGAACCGCTTCGACCGCGACGTGCTCGGCCAGGCCGGCGTGAAGTGGGTGATCTATTCGGACGACCCGATCAACGACCTGCGCGGCAACCCGCAGCCGACGCTGGAGCAGCTGCTCGGCCCGCTGCAACGGATGATCGCGAAGGCCCATGCGCGGCAGGTGAAATTCCTGTGCTCGACGCTGACGCCGTACAGCGACAGCGTCTGGACGCCGTCGCAGGAGACCACGCGGCAGGCCTACAACGACTTCGTCAAGAGCAGCGCCAGCGGCTGCGACGGCGTGATCGACCAGGACCTCGCGACCCGCGACCCGGCCAACCCGGCGCGCATGCTGCCGGCGAACGACACCGGCGACCACCTGCACCCGAACACCGCCGGCAATGCGGCCATCGCGAATGCGGTGAACCTGAACCTGTTCACGCTGCCTTGAGGGCGCCCCGATGAGGTGCTGAAGGGGCGGGCATCGGCACAAGGTATGCCGATTGCCCCGGGGCCTGCGTCGTCAACGCACACGGGCCTCGCCATGACCTCCATTCGGCCGCTTCTGCTGCACACCGTGCCGGAACCGCCGGCCACGCCACCGCCGCCGCCGATGGTGCCGCCGTCGCTGCCGGAGATCGACGACCCGCCGTCGCCGCACCCGGCGGATCCGGTGATCGAGCCGGGCGCACCGCCGCCGCCGGTCGCCAACCGGGCGCCCTGCGGTCAGGTTTGCGGCAAGTCCTGCGACGGCTCCGCGAGCCGCACGCCGGCTTCGTCGAGCAGCGACCTCGGCTGCCTGCGCTTGAACCAGAGGTACAGCCCACTGCCCAGCACGAAGATCGTGATGATGTCGAGCAGCGCCCAGACGACCTTCAGCGGCCAGCCGCCGTAGTCGCCGAAGTGCAGCGGCTGCGACAGCAGCAACGTCGCGATGTACCACGGCACCGGCGGCGACGCGGTGACCTGCGCCGTCTGCGCATCGACCATCACCGGCTGCAGCAGGCGCGCCGTCAGCGGCTCGGTGCCGCGCATGAAGAAGGTGTGGTGGTGCGGGCTCGAGAAGCCGGTGCCGGGGAACGCGATGAAGCCGACGCGCATGTGCGGCGCCCTCGCCCTGGCGGCCTCGAGCATGCGCTGCGTCGGCGCGCGGGCGCCCTCCTCGACCAGCGGCTGGCCCTGGTACGGCGCGAGCAGCGTGGTCAGCGCGTCGAACTGCCACAGCTTGATCAGCAGGTCGGCCCAGGTGTTGATCATGCCGGTCGCGCCCACCACCAGCGCCCACGTCAGCGTGGCGATGCCGAGCAGGTTGTGCAGGTCCAGCCACTTGATGCGCTTCGAACGCTCGCGCCGCACCTCGCCAAAGCGCAGCTTGCGCATGAACGGCGCGTACAGCACCAGCCCCGAGACGATGGCCACCAGCAGCAGCAGGCCCATCGCGCCGAGGAACAGCTTGCCCGGCAGCCCGGCGAACAGGTCGACGTGCAGGCGCAGCATCACGCTCATGAAGCCCGTGTTGACCGGCACCTCGCCGAGCACCCGGCCGGTGCGTGCGTCGACCGCGATCGACTTGAAGTCCTGCGTCGGCGCGGGCGTCGGCGTCAGCGTGACGTGCCACAGGCGGTCGTCGTCTTCCGGCTGCGACGCGAACTGCACGATGCGCTCGGGGTAGAGCGCACGTGCCGAGGCCAGCACCGTGTCGAGGCTGGCGCGCGGCGTGTCGGGCGGCATGGGCGGCGCCTCGATCTCGCCGCCGGTCAGGTGGTCGATCTCGTGGTGGAAGATCAATGGCAGGCCGGTCAGGCACAGCAGCAGCATGAATGCGGTGCAGACCAGGCTGCTCCACTTGTGCCACCACGACCAGGTCTTCAGGGCGCTGGCGCTCAGCATGGTCAGAAGTCGACGCTGGCGCTGAACGAGACGGTGCGCGGCGCACCGACGACCAGGTAGCCGCTGTTCGGGTAGCCGCCGGCCGAGGCCCAATAGTCCTTGCCGGTCAGGTTGTCGACGCGCAGCCGCAGCGTGACGAGCCGCTGCTGCAGGTCGACGATCCAGCGGGCGCCGACGTCGAGGCGCGTCCACGCCGGCAGCTCCAGCGTGTTGGCCGAATCGGCGTAACTCGATCCGGTGTAGACGACGCGACCGTCCAGCGCCAGGCCGTCGACACCCGGCACGTTGAATTCGCTGCCGAGGTTGGCCTGCACGCGCGGCACGCCGAGCGTGCGCTTGCCGTCGGTGGCGTCGTTGCCGGTGGACCGCTGCTTCGCATCGAGCCAGGTCACGCCACCCAGCAGCTTGACGCCGGGCGCGGCCTCGCCGAACACGTTCAGCTCGGCACCCCGGTGGCGGTCTTCGCCTTCGGACGTGAAGACGCGGGCCGCATTCTTCAACGAGCGCGGCTTGGTGGTCGAAAACAGCGCGAGGCTGCCGCCGAGGCGGCCGCCGTCGAACTTCACGCCGATCTCCTTCTGCCTGGACACGTACGGGTCCAGCGACTGGCCGGCGTTCAGCGGCAGCTGCGTGGGGTCGGGGTCGAAGCTCGGCGCGGTGTCGCCCTTCGACAGGCCTTCGACGTAGTTGCCGTAGAACGACAGCCCCGGTCCGGCCTTCGCCACGACACCCAGCATCGGGCTCAGGCGCGACCGCACGTACGACGCGTTCTCGACACCGGTGTTGTAGTCGTAGCTGTTGGTGTCGATCGTCTGGTGGCGCGCGCCGACCGTGACCAGCAGCTGGTCGTCGAGCAGCGACAAGGTGTCGCCGAGCGCGATGCTGCGCAGGTTCGTCAGGCCGGTGGTGATCGGCGCGGCCAGCGTGCCGCCGAAGCCGGCGCCGGCGCTGAAGGCCGGCTCGGGATGGCTGACCGGGGCGTACAGGTTGGTCGCGAACGGGTGCAGGTCGTCGAAGCGGTAGGCATTCCTGCTGTCGAGGCGGAACGCCGAATACGACGCCACCCAGTCGTGTCCGACCGGGCCGGTGCGCAGCTTGCCGCGCAGGCCGAGTTCGCCGGTGTCGACCTGGTCTTCGCGGGCGTTGTCGAAGCGGTAGGCGCTGGCCGTGCCGTCGAGCGCGCTGACGGTCGGGTTGGCCAGCGAGTTCGACTCGTCGCTGCGGCGCAGGCCGTAGGCAAGCCATGCGGTGACGCTGTCGCCCAGGTCCCATTCGGCGCGCAGCGTGCCGAACAGGTCGCGCTCGTTGGAGTACGACCAGGGCTGCGCGACATTGGTCGTGCCATCGGGCGCCGATGGCAGCGACGCGAGGCCGGACAGCGACACGCTCGGACGCGGCGCCTTCAGCCGGTTGTCCTGGTAGCCGATGTCGCCCGACACGCGCACGTCGCGGCTGTGCCAGTCGAGCCCGACCGACAGCACGCCGAGCTCGGCCTTCTCGTCGTCGACCGCGGTCTCGCCGTCGCGGTAGATCGCGTTGACGCGCAGGCCGGTGGCATTGTCCGGACCGAAGCGGCGCGAGACGTCGGCCGACAGCGTGCCCTGCCGGCCGCTGACGCCGGCCGTCACGCGGGTCAGCGGCTGGTTGGCGGCACGCTTGGGCAGCAGGTTGATCGAGCCGCCGATGCCGTCGCCGCCCGGGTTCGCGCCGCTCAGGAAGGCCGACGCCCCGCGCAGCACCTCGACGCGCTCGAACAGTTCGGTGGCGATGTACTGGCGCGGCAGCAGGCTGTAGAGGCCGTTGTAGGCGACGTTGTCCGAGCTCAGCAGGAAGCCGCGCAGGAAATAGGCCTCCTGGAAATTGCCGAAGCCGCGCGCGATGCGCACGCCGCTGTCGTTCTGCAGCACCTCGCCGACGCCGCGCGCCTGGCGATCCTGGATCAGGTCGTTGGTGTAGCTGGTGATGCTGACCGGCGTCTCCATGTTGTCGCGCGTGCCGAGGATGCCGGCACGCCCGCCACGCGCCACCTGGCCGCCGGCATAGGGCCTGGTCAGCCCGGCGGCCGACGCATCGGCGCTCGCGCTGATGTTCACGGTGGGCAGCGTCGTCACCGGCGCGCTGGCCGCCGCCTCGGGCGCCGTGGGCGCAGTCTGGGCCTGCACGGCAGGCATCAGGCAGGCCAGCGCGGTGACGCAGGCGATCGGCGTACAACGGTTCATGGGATTCTCAGGATTAGCAAATAAGAATTGTTCGCATTCTAGTGGAACCCGTTCCGCCCCGGCCCTGCATGCGCTCGCCTGACAGCGCTACCATCGCCGCGCAAACTTTGCGACCGGGAGGTCCACCGATGAAGCTGAATTCCTTGCGCACCGTGGCCCTGGCCGCGGTCCTGCAGCTGGCTGGCAGTGCCGCGTTCGCGATGACCGAGAAGGACGCTGCCAGCAACCTGATGCACTTCGCGTTCGCGATGAAGGGCGCGGAGCAATGCGACCAGCTCGGCTACCCGTCGATGGCGGCGCAGAAGCGCTGGGAGAAATCGCATGCCGCGCTGCTGGTCAGCTCGATGGATCGCATCGAGAAGCACGCGCTGGCCTCCGGCAGCGTGACGCCGGCGCAGGCCAAGGACGTTGCGCTCGGCCTGTTCGTGCGCTTCAAGGACCGCTACGACCAGGAGATGGCGCCGACGGTCACCGCCAAGTCGTGCATGCGCTTCAACGAAACGCTGTCGTTCTACGGCACCAAGCTGATCAGCGACTGATCAGACCGCCAGCATCAGGTGCGGGTGGCTCGCGTAGTTGCGCTGCTCGCTGACCTTGTCCTGCGCGAGTTCGACGGCGATGCCCTCGGACTTGTGCTCGTCGAGCGGCGACTTCTGGCATTGCTGCTGCATGTGCTGCTGCAGCATGAAGTCGAACATCTCGACGAGTTCCGGGCTGCGCGTCGTGTGATCGACGCCGGGCTCGGCCGGCTTCGCGGCGGGCGCCTCGATGGCGGGATCGCCGGCCGGGCGGCGCAAGGCCCCGATCGAAGCCGCCTGGAAGGCGGACTGCCCGGGCTGCAACGGCATCGGTCCGATCGACCGGTACGAGGCAAGCGGGGACGGTGCGGCGCTGACGGTGATGCTCATGGCGGTTCTTTCTGGAAGGGCCTGTGGTTCCCATGCTGCGCGCCGTCCGGTGCGCGGACGGCGCGGCGTGCGATGCGGTGCACGGTTTGCCGAAGTGCCGCCGCGGCTCAGCGCTCGGTCAGCCGCAGCTCCTTCGGGTGGCTGATGACGTAGTCCGCCGCGACACGCGCGCTGCCGCCGGCCGGCACGTCGAGCGTCCACGACGCGACGCCCGGCTGCCCCTGCCACGCGAGATCGGCCGGCTGCGGCGCGAACTGCACCGCCACCTTCACCTGCTCGTCGACCGACACCGGGGCCGCCTCGAGCACCTGCAGGCTGATCGGCGTGGTGTGCCGGTTCTCGATCGTGTAGGCCCGCGCCAGCTTGCGCTCGCTGCGGTTGCCAGTGAAGCCGCTGCTGCCCTGGGTATCGCGCTCGGGCGCCACCGAGACCCGCACCAGGTCGTCGCGGCCGAACGACAACGACAGCCGCGCCGCGCCCGACACATCCCAGCGCCCCTGGCCGACGAAGGCGCCGTCGCGGTACAGCTGCATCGGCCCGGCCGGCCACACGCCGGCGGGCACCGGCAGGTCGGCGACCAGGAAGGCGCTGGCGTCCAGCTGCGGCGCGGTGCGCACCGCCAGCGTCGCGCGGTCCTCGTGCTGGCCGAGCGTCATCGTGACCCGCTCGCCGCTCGACGGCACGTCGATCGGCTGCGGCACGCTGAACTGCGTCGCGAACGCGCCGTCGAACACGCTGGCATCGAATTGCGGCAACGGCTGGCGCGCTTCCATCTCGGTGGCCATCGGTGCGGCCGCCGGCGCGGCGAGCATCCCACCGGCCATCTTGTCGCGGGCGAGCTGGTTGCGCACCTGCGGCACGGGCGGTGCCTCGATGCCGAGCCGCCAGGGCGACGGCAGGCGGCCGGTGGTTTCATGCCGCGGCTGCCCGGTCGACAACAGCAACTTCACGCCGCGCCAGTCTTCGCCGGTGGCTTGTGCCACCAGCGCCTGGCGTTCGATGCGCACCTGGCGGCTCGCGCTGTCCAGCAACGCGCGGTAGCTGGGCGTCCAGCCCGGGCCACGCACCTGGTAGCTCAAGGTCACATCGGCGTCGCTCGCCGTCGCGAGCGTCACGGTCACCGTGGCCACCTGCCCGCCGGACCCCTGGCTGCGGGCGCGCTCGGCCTGCAGCGGTGCGAGCTCCCGTTCGAGCTCGGCCTTCCGGCGCGCGATGCGGCTCTGCTGCAGCAGCGCGTCCTGGCCGGTGCGCCGCAGCGCGTCGGCCTTGCCGACGACGGTCTTCGGATCGAGCGCGCC
Source organism: Rhizobacter sp. Root1238 (assembly GCF_001425825.1). Taxonomy (GTDB): domain Bacteria; phylum Pseudomonadota; class Gammaproteobacteria; order Burkholderiales; family Burkholderiaceae_C; genus Rhizobacter. The sequence goes on along the minus strand of NZ_LMDM01000003.1, from coordinate 160,810 downwards.
GCGGCGCGCCGCCGGTTCACCGCCGCTGCCGGCCGACACGTCCTTCAGGTAGCCGGTCACGAAGCCGAGCGCTTCGGCTTCGGCCTGCAGTGCGTCCTTGCGCTCCTCCAGCTCGCGGATGCGGCCGTCCAGCGCATGGGCGGCACAGCGCGGGGCGCTGGCGCGCGGCAGCATCAGCACCGAGGTCTCGCCGATGCGCACGCCCGCGTCGGCCGACACCTGCAGGCTTTGCACGTCGAGTCCGGCCGGCAGGCAGTCGAAGCTCAGCGTGCGGCTGCCGGCCGGCGCGCGCGCGACGCGCTCGACCGTCGCGCTGCCGGCGTAGACCGTCACGCGGGCGATGCGGGATTCGGCGGCGGCAGCGCCGAGCAGGAACAGCGAAGCGAGCAGACCGGGCACGGTTCGGAACGCGGTGGACACAAGGGCGGGCATGGCAGGCCTTCACGGGTGGAGAGGCTTGCTGATACGCCGCAGGGTCCCGAACGGGGTGAAGTGCGGTGGAGCGGGGAGAATCGCGGTGCGATGACCGCCCCCACGACCTCCCCTGCTCCTGCCCCGCGCATCGGCGTGGGCGTCGGCATCCTCGTGCTGCGCGACGGCAAGCTGCTGCTCGGCCGCCGTCGCGGCTCGCACGGCGCAGGCACCTGGTCGGCCCCGGGCGGTCGGCTGGAGTACGGCGAGTCGATCGAAGACTGCGCGCGCCGCGAACTGCTGGAAGAGACCGGGCTGGTGCTCGGCCCGTGCGAGCGCGGCCCTTACACCAGCGACGTGTTCGACGAGGTCCGCCAGCACTTCCTGACCGTCTTCGTGGTGGCGCGGCACACGCTCGGCGAGCCGGCAACGCTGGAACCGGACAAGTGCGACGGCTGGCAGTGGTTCGACAGGTCGGCGCTGCCGCAGCCGCTGTTCGCGCCGCTCGCGTCGCTGCTGGCCACGGGGTTCGACCCGTGCGTGCCGGCCCGCTGAACGTCAGCGCGGATTCGCCTCGATCAGCGTGACCAGCGTGTGCAGCACGCGGTTGACCGGCGTCGGCACGCCGTGCCGCTCGCCGCGCCGCACGACCAGCCCGTTCAGGTGGTCGATCTCGCTCGGCTTGCCACGCATCACGTCTTGCGCGGTCGACGAGAACTGGCCCGGCATCGTCGCGGCCAGCCCGAACACCGTGGCCTCGATATCGCCCGGCACTTGCACGCCTTCGGCCTGCGCGACCGCCCGGCATTCGGCGATCACGTCGTGCATCACCTGCTGCACGCCCGGGTGGTCGACGAAGCGGCCGTACGGCACGCGGCCGATCGCCGAGATCGCGTTGTAGGCGCAGTTCAGGACCAGCTTGGCCCACAGCGCGCCACGCACGTTGTCGGAGATCGTCGCCGGCACGCCGGCCGCAGCGAGCATCCCGGCAAGACTTGCCGAGACGCCGTTCGGCGCGATCACCAGCTCGCCACGTCCGTGGTGCAGCAGGTGCCCCGGCCCGGCCATCTCGGTGGCGACGTAGACCACGCTGGCCGCCACCTCGTTCGACAGCACGCTGCGCACGCGCTCGTCGTTGTCGACGCCGTTCTGCAGCGTCAGCACCAGTGCGCCGGGCGACAGGTGCGGGCACATCGCCGCGGCGGCGGCTTCGGTGTCGGTCGACTTCACGCAGAACAGCACCAGCTGCGCGCCCTGCACCGCCGCCACCTCGGTGCTGGCCTGCAGCCGCACGCGCTCGTCGAAGGTGCGCGTCTGCATGCGCAGTCCGTCGCGCGCAATGGCGTCCACATGCTGCGGCCGGGCAATCAGCGTCACGTGGTGGCCGGCGCGCGCCAGCATGCCGCCGAAGTAGCAGCCGACAGCGCCGGCGCCCATCACGGCAACGGTCCAGGGGGTGACGGTCGTGCGGTCCATGGGCATCTTCGGAGTGGCGAGGGCCGCAGTGTCCGACAGATGCATCACCCCTGCTTGCCGCTCAGGCGCCCTGCGGGAAATCGGTCGACGCCGACAGCCGCTCCCAAGCCTTCGTCTCGCCTTCGACGAACGCGTTCTTGTCGCGGATCGCCTGCAGCGTGTCGGTGCCGAGCGGCAGGCGCAACGGCGGCGTCGCCGATTCGACCAGCGCGAGCATCGCCTGCGCGAGGCGCTGCGGATCGCCCGGCTGGTTCAGGCTGATGCGCTTCGCGGCCTCGCGCACCTGGCCAGCCGTCGGCGCGTAGTCGTCGACGACGCGCGGCGACACCACCAGCGACGACTGCTCGAGGAACTCGGTTCGGAAGTAACCCGGCTCGACCACCGTCACATGGATGCCCAGCGGTTGCAGCTCGGCATGCAGCGCCTCGGTCAGCCCCTCGACCGCGAACTTGGTCGAGCAGTAGACGCCGAAGCCGGCGCCCGAGCGGTAGCCGCCGACCGACGACAGGTTGATCACATGGCCGCTGCGGCGCGCACGCATCGCCGGCAGCACCGCCCGCGTGACGTTCAGCAGCCCGAACACGTTGGTCTCGTACAGGCGGCGCACTTCGTCGGCGCTCGCCTCTTCGACCGCGCCGAGCAGACCGTAGCCGGCGTTGTTGACCAGCACGTCGATGCGGCCGAAGCGGGCCAGCGCGGCCGTGACGGCGGCGGCCGATTGCGCCTCGGAGGTCACGTCGAGCGCGAGCGCCAGCAGGCCGGGCTGCGCGCCGAAGCGCTGTTCCAGCGTGCTCGCATCGCGCGAGGTGGCGACGACCGCATCGCCCTGGGCGAGTGCCGCGTCGACGATGCGCGCGCCGATGCCGCGTGCCGCACCGGTGATGAACCAGACGCGCTTGAAATCGGAAGAGGTTGCCATGGTGATGTCCTTGATGTGGAGATGGAGTGACGCCACTTTAGGCAGCCGATTGCGATCGAACTAGCCCACAATCGCTGGCGACATTCGCAAGCCAATCGTGACAATCCCACCATGGCCTTCAACGAACTCCGGGCAATCGCCACCTTCATCCGGGCCGCCGAACTGGGCAGCCTGCGCCAGGCCGCCGCGGCCCAGGCGATCACGCCGCAGGCGGCCAGCCAGGCGCTTGCGCAGCTGGAGTCGCACCTGGGCGTGCGGCTGTTCCACCGTACGACGCGCCGGCTCAGCCTGACCGAGGAAGGCAGCCGCTTCCTCGAGGCGGCACAGCCGGGGCTGTCGACGCTGCAGCGTGCGCTGCACGGCGCGCGCCGCGGCCGCGAAGAGATCGCCGGCCCGCTGCGCATCGTCGCGACGCGCTCGCTGATGCTGCCGGTGCTGTGGCCGGTGCTCGACGAATTCTGCAGCCGCCATCCCGACATCGAGCCCGACGTGCAGCTCGACGACCGGCTCGGCAACTGGGTGGAAGACCGGGTGGATGTCGGCTTCCGCGCCGGCACGCCGCCGGCCGACGGCGTGATCTCGCGCCGGCTGCTCCCGCTGCAGCTGGTGGTGTGCGCGACGCCGGCCTACCTGGCCCGCCACGGCACGCCGCGCAGCATCGACGATCTCGCGCAGCACCGCTGCAGCGGCTTCCGGCACCCGGCCACCGGCAAGGTGGCGCCATGGGAGTTCCGCGTCGGCTCCGAGATCGTGTCGCGCCATTTCGCGCCGGTGTTCTGCACCAACGACGTCGAGCTGGAAGCCGATGCCGTGCTGTCGGGCCACGCGATCGGGCAGCTGGTGGGCGTGTCGGCGGCGGCGCGGGTGCGCAGCGGCCAGCTGGTGCCGGTGCTCACCGAGCACGTCACCGAACACCTGAATCTTTACCTGTACTACGGCAGCCGCATCGCGCAACCGGCCCGCGTGCGCGCCTTCATCGACCTGGTGGTGGAACGGGTGGCGGGCAATGCGGCGTTCTTCCTGGAGCCGCATGAACTGAAGCCGCCGCGCACCCGGCGCGCGCGGTAGCGTGCACGACGATCAGGGTTTCGGAATCTTGATCCGGCTGATCATCAGCGAGCCGGAGAGCCCGAACAGCAGCACCAGCGGGTGGAAGTAGTGGGCGCCGATCATCACCTCGCCGAACCACAGGTCCGGGCCGAGCGCACCGAACCAGGCGGCCGCGCCGAGCATCAGCACCAGCACGATCGAGGTCGGGATCGGCGTGCCTTCGAAGTGCGTGACCTTGCCGCTCTCGTCCGACATCGCCACCGCGGTGACGTTGTAGCGCGCGAGGCGCGACACGCCGCAGGCCACGAAGTAGGCGAGCACGATGCGGTCGTACAGCCCGCGCATGCCGCAACCGTAGGCAATGATCGCCGGCGCGACGCCGAACGAGATCACGTCGGCCAGCGAATCGAGCTCGCGGCCGAGCGCCGATGCCTTCTGCCGCCAGCGGGCGACGCGGCCGTCGAGGATGTCGAACACCAGCGCGGCGACCACCAGCGCGCAGGCGAAATGGATGTGCACCGGGTTCGCGCTCGCGAGGTAGGACATCATCGAGAACAGCGCCCCGGTGCCCGACACGGCGTTGCCGAGCGTGAACCAGTCGGCCAGGTGGAACTCGCGGATCATCGAAAACGGCTTCGGCTTCATGCGCTGGCGCTCCATCGTCGGTCAGGGCGGGCAGTTTAGTTGACTGCCCGCCCTTGCCGCATCAAGGCGCCCAGGCGTTCTCCACCGCCCACTTCGTGTCCGCATCGAAGCTGCCCGAGGTGTTCCAGCTGCTGCCGCCCTGCCCGTCGGCGATCCACACCTCGGCCGCGTAGTGGCGCAGGTAGCGGTTCGGGAAGTTCGATGCCGCGAAGCGCGTGCCGGCGCTGCCGTCGGCGGTGCCTTGCGCACAGAAGGTCGCGTCCGCCCGGTACAGCGCACTGTCCTGCAGCGGATCGCGGCGCACGCGCGAGTTGCTGTGCCGCAGGTACTCGCCGGGGAAGTTGCGCGACTCGAACGAGTAGCAGCTCGCATCGGCCAGCCCCGGCACCATGCGCCAGCTCGCGTCGGCCTTCAGCGTGGCATCGCTCGCCGCGGCGACGACCTCGGTGTAGGCCAGCGCGTTCTGGTGCCGCAGGTAGCGGTTGTCATAGCCCGGCGTCAGCACGCGCAGCGAATGCAGCGTGTTCGCCCCGATCAGCACGCTGCTGCGCCACCAGCCGGTGGCCGGCGCCCACGATGCATCGGCGCGGTAGCCGCTGGTGTCCTGGAACGGGTTCAGCCACACCTGCGCATTGGCATGCCGCACATAGTGGCCGGGCAGGTTCTTCGACTCCAGCGACAACCCCGTGCCACCGTCCAGCGCCTTGCGCGGGCAGAAGGTGGCATCGGCCTGGAACAGCGCGCTGCCGTCGCTCGGGTCGATGCGCAGCCGGAAGTTCTGGTGGCGCAGGAACTGCCCCGGCTGGTTGACCGATTCGAACGACAGGCAGCTGGTGTCCGCCAGCCCGTTGACGACCTTCCACGACGTGTCCTTCTTCAGCAGCTCGCTGCTGTTGGCATCGACCACCTCGGTCACGCCCAGGCTGTCGGCATGCCGCAGGTAGCGGTTGGTCACGCCCGGCGTCACGGTGCGGAACGAATACGACGTGCCGCGCCGCGGGTAGGGCTCGCCGCCGATCAGCGCCTGGTGTGCCGTCTTCAGCCGCGCGAAGTCCATCTTGCGCACCTGCCGGTCGTAGGTCAGGAAACCGTTCAGCTCGTCCTCGACGTCGCTGATCTCGGTGTAGACCGCCGCGCTCAGCCCGCGCGACACCGCCAGCTCGCGCAGGCCGTTCACCTGCTCCAGGTAGACGTTGGTCAGCGTCGCCGCATCGGGGTACAGCGTGTAGCAGCAGGTCGACGCCGGGTTCCACATGTGGCCGTCCACGCGCAAGCCGTTGCCGCCGAACTCGCCGAGCACCGAGATCCGGTTCGGCTGGTACGCCGGCGCGCTCGGGCCCGGGTAGTCGTGGTTGTCGATCAGGTCGCCGGTGCCCTGGTCGCCCGGCGCGAAGTTGATGCCCGAGTGGGTGTCGGTCAGCCGGCTCGGGTCCCAGGCCTTGAACTGGTTGGCCATGCGGACCATGTCGAAGTCGCCCCAGCTCTCGTTGAAGATGACCCAGGTGACGACGGCCGGCGACGAACGGTGCTCGTCGACGATCTCGCGGTCTTCGGCCTCGACCTTGGCGCGCACCGCGGCGCTCGATTCGGCGTCCCACGCATGCGGCATGTCCTGCCACACCAGCAGGCCCAGCTTGTCGGCCCAGTAGAACCAGCGCTGCGGCTCCACCTTGATGTGCTTGCGCACCATGTTCAGGCCCAGGTCCTTGATGGCCTGCAGGTCCGACTTCAGCGCGTCGTCGGTCGGCGCGGTGTACAGGCCGTCGGGCCAGAAACCCTGGTCGAGCGGGCCGTACTGGAACACGAACTTGCCGTTCAGCAGCGGGCGCGGCACGCCGTCGATGGTGCCGACCGCGATCGAACGCATGCCGAAGTAGCTGCCGACCTCGTCGACCACCACGCCGTTGCTGCGCACGCGCAGTTTCAGGTCGTACAGGAACGGATCGTCGGGCGACCACAGGTGCGCGTTCGGCACCGGCACGCTGAACTCGGCGTCGGCGCTGCCGGCGGCCACGCCCACCTGCGTGCCGCCGCTCGATGCGATGGCTTCGATCGCCTGGCCGGCCAGCCCGCTGCCGCGCACGATGATGCGCAGCCGGTTGTTCGGCAGGTCGGGCGTCATGTCGAGGCGCGTGATGTGCGGCGCTGCCACCGGCTCCAGCCACACCGTCTGCCAGATGCCGGAACTCGGCGTGTAGAAGATGCCGCCGGGGTTCAGCGTCTGCTTGCCCAGCATGTCGTCGCCGGTGGTCGGGTCGAAGGCGCCGACCACCAGGTCGTTGCTGCCGCTGCGCAGGTAGGGCGTGATGTCGAAGCTGAACGCGTCGTAGCCGCCGCTGTGCTGGCCGACCTGCTGGCCGTTCACGTAGACGGTGGCCTTGCGGTCGACCGCGCCGAAGTTGAGCTTCACGCGCTTGCCGCTCCAGCCGGCCGGCACGGTGAACGTGCGCTTGTACCAGAGGTTGCGGTCGTTCATGCGCTGGATGCCGGACAGGAAGGACTCCACCGGGTACGGCACCTTGATCTGCTCCGGGTTGGCCGGGAAGCCGGGTGCGGTGGCCGGCGGGCTGTCGGCGTTCGGCGCGGCGCTGCCGCCGTTGTAGCTCCAGGTGCCGTTCAGGTTCAGCCAGTCGGCACGCGTCAGCTGTGGGCGCGGGTACTCGGGCAACGGCACCGCGGCCTGCTGCGCGGCCGCGGTCCACGGCGTCGTCAGGCGCGCGCTGACGGCCTGGGCGGATTCGTGGGAGGGGTTCGCCTGCTGCAGCGGTTCAGCGGCGGAATCGCTGCCGCCGCCACAACCCGCGGTGAGCAACGGGACGAGCAGGCTCGCCAGCCATCGCCGGTGGGTGGTCTTCATCGTGTCTCCTTCGGTCGCCTCGGAACGGGATGTTTGCGGCACCAGCCCGATGACGGACGGCTCGCGCCAGTGCGCGGCCATCGCTAATATTTGATTAATATTAGGCGCACGGCGGGTCCTGCGCGTCAACCGCGCAGGTGTAAGGCCGTGTGAGGAGGGGGGACTTCAGCCGACCGTCTGGCGCGGCACCAGCCGCCCGTCGACCTTGACACGGCGGCGCCGGCCGTCGGGCGCGGCGACCTGCGCCAGCAGCATCTCGACCGCCAGCCGCCCCATCTCGTAGTTGGGCAGCACCAGCGTGGTCAATGGCGGACTGGTGTGGCGCGCGATCTCCTGGTCGTCGTAGCCGATCACCGCCACGTCGTGCGGCACCTGCTTGCCGAGCTGGCGCAGCGCCTCGAGGCAGCCGACGGCCATCAGGTCGTTGGCGCAGAAGAACGCGGTCGGCGGCTTCGGCCGCTTCATCAGCGCCAGCGTGTGGTCGTGGCCCGACGCGACATGCCAGTCGCCCTCGCGCACCAGCGCCGCGTCGTAGGCGATGTCGGCGCTGGCGAGCGCGCGGCGGTAGCCCTTCAGCCGGTCGCGCGCGGCGTCCATCCACGGCTCGCCGTTGATGAACGCGATGCGGCGGTGGCCGGCGTCGAGCAGGCATTCGGTGGCGACGAAGCCGCCCAGCACCTCGGACGGCTCGACCGACGAGAAGCGCGGCTCGCCACCCGCGGCGGGCTCGGCCTCGCTGCAGTTCAGCAGCACCGTCGGCACGCGCCCGAGCTGCGGCGGCACGCTGACCTGGCGCGTGAAGATCGTCGAGTAGACGACGCCGATCAGCGCCGGGTTGGCCAGCATCGTCGACAGCACGGCGGCCTCGATGCCGGCATTCGAGCGCGTCGCGAACACCGCCACCAGCGCGCCCTGGTTCCAGGCCTCGTCCTTCGCGCCGTCGATCGACAGCACCGGGTGCGGGCTGGTGGAGACCTCGTCGACCAGGTAGAGGATCAGCGGCGTCGACGCAGCCGCCGCGCGGTTCCGGCCGCGGCGCCCGGGGGCGGCGGCCGTGCCGCGGCGGTCCGGCAGCCGGTAGCCGAGCTCGGCGGCCACGCGCAGCACGCGGGCGCGGGTCTCGTCGGACAGCTTGGTGCCGGTCATGCCGTTGAGCACCAGCGAGACGGTCGACTGCGACACCGCGGCCTGCGTCGCGACATCGGTCATCGTGACGCGGCGGGCGAGCTCGGTGGGCGGCGGCGCTTTGGCGGGCATGTCGACGGCGGGTGGATTACTAATATGAGCGATCTCGGCACTCGTATGGTACGGGAGCAGCTACAACATGTAGCGATCGTCACGCCGGGCTTGCGGGTGGTGGGCGCTGCGCGAGGCATGCTCCGCGCCGGAGGAAGAATCATGACCCTGAACATCACCCGACTTCATTCGATGGCCCGCCTGGCAGCGCTGTGCGCCGGCGTGCTCGCGCTGACCGCCTGCGGCGGCAACGACGACGCGGCAGCGCCGCCGCCGGTCAGCTCGGCGCCTTCGCCGGCCCCGGTCCCGGCCCCCGCGCCAGCACCGTCGCCTGCACCCGCACCCGCACCCGCACCCGCGCCGGCTCCATCACCCGCACCTGCTCCTGCGCCCGCTCCGTCACCTGCCCCGGCCCCGGCACCAGCGCCGGCCCCAGCGCCCGCACCGGCTCCGTCGCCGGCCCCGGCCCCCGCTCCCGCTCCCGCGCCAGTCCCGGCACCGGCACCAGCCCCCGCACCGAGCAACGCCCCCGCCGGCTACACGCTGGTCTGGTCCGACGAGTTCGACACCGGCACGCTGCCGGACGCAGGCAAGTGGGTCTACGACACCGAAGCCAACGCGACCGGCTGGTACAACAACGAGCTGCAGTACTACGCGGTCGCGCGGACCGAGAACTCGAAGATCAGCGACGGCAAGCTGGTCATCACCGCGCGCAAGGAGCGCCTGACCAGCGCGAAGGACTACGGCGGCCAGGACTACAGCTCGGCCCGCCTGATCACCAACGGCAAGGCCAGCTGGACCTACGGCTTCTTCGAGATCCGCGCCAAGCTGCCGTGCGGGCGCGGCACCTGGCCGGCGATCTGGATGCTGGGCACCACCGGCGACTGGCCGGCCGGCGGCGAGATCGACATCATGGAACAGGTCGGCAAGAACCCGACCGCGATCGAAGGCACGATCCACACCACGTCGACGGCCGGCACCTTCGGCGACGGCGGCGAGACGCGGATCAACGATGCCTGCAGCGCCTTCCACAACTACCAGCTGACCTGGACGCCCGAGAGCCTGGTCATCGGCGTCGACAACAAGCCGTTCCACACCTACGCCAACAAGCACCAGGGCAGCGCCAGCTGGCCGTTCGACAAGCCGCAGTACCTGCTGTTGAACCTGGCGATCGGCGGCGACATGGGCGGCTCGGTCGACGACACGATCTTCCCGGTCAGCATGGAGGTCGACTACGTGAAGGTCTGGCAGAAGAAGTGACGCCGCGGCACAGTGGGCCCTGCTGACGAAGGAGTCGTCGATGCAGGAGCCGTTGTTCCACGATCGCCGCGATGCGGGGCAGGTGCTCGCCCGGCGCCTGTCGGCCTACCGCGGCCGGTCCGACGCGCTGGTGCTGGCGCTGCCGCGCGGCGGCGTGCCGGTGGGCCATGCGGTGGCGCAGGCGCTCGGCCTGCCGCTCGATGTGTTCATCGTGCGCAAGCTCGGCGTGCCGGACCACGAGGAGCTCGCGATGGGCGCCATCGCGAGCGGCGGCGTGCGGGTGATGAACGACGGCGTGGTGCGCATGCTGGGCATCGGCGCGGCGCAGGTCGACGCGGTCGCGCAGGCGGAGGCCCTCGAACTGGCGCGGCGCGAGCGGCTCTACCGCGATGCGCGCCCCGCGCTGGCGATCGCACGGCGCACCGTGCTGCTGGTCGACGACGGCATCGCCACCGGCGCAACGATGCGGGCCGCGGCCCGCGCCCTGCGCGCGATGGCGCCGGCGCGCCTCGTCATCGCGGTGCCGACCGGCGCCCGCAGCACCTGCGCGGCCTTGCGCCGCGAGGCCGACGAACTCGTCTGCGCGACGCTGCCCGAGCCGTTCCGTGCGGTGGGCTGCTGGTACGAGGACTTCGCGCAGACGAGCGACGAAGAGGTTCAGGGCTTGCTCGCCGCGGTGAAATGAAGCTCGCATTCATGCCGCAGATGGCATATCTTCGTTGCTGATTTCACGGCCTCACCCCTGCAGCGCGACCCGGTCGCATCGCGAGTACAGCACATGGACAACCTGCCATCACTGGGTCGAGAAATCGCCCGCCTCCGGCAAGCCCGAGGACTGACGCAAAAGGCCCTGGCCGAGCTGAGCGGCATGGCCCCGTCGACGCTCGCGCGCTTCGAGTCCGGCGGCGTCGCCGAATTCGGATCGGGCAAGCTGCTTCGACTGCTCGGCGCGCTGGAGCATGAACTGAGCTTCTCGCCGCGCCATCGTGCCGCCATGCCCGACGACGCGCTGGCGGAACGACGCCGCACGTTCGACGCCAACGCGGGCAGCGGCGAAGACTGATCCGCGCGGCAACGCGCGGCGGTGTGCGACCATCCGCGCATGCCACGCGCCCCTTCGGCCAGACGCCTCATCGCATGGATCGCCAGTCTCGCGATCCTGATGGCCGCCTTGGCGCCGGCCATCTCCCAGGCCGTGGCACGGGGCATGGGGTCGTCGGGCGGCTGGGCGGAGATCTGCTCCGCGCTCGGTGCGAAGCGGGTGCGCGTCGACGACGACACCCGCGACCCGCGCAGCCCCGCCGCGCCCGCTGAACAGGCCTTCGAGCATTGCCCGTATTGCAGCGTCCACGCTGCAGCACCGGGCCTGCCGCCGACCTCGGCGGCCGAGCTGCGGCCTCCTTCGCTGCAGTTCCAGGCCCCGGCGCTGTTCCTCCGTGCCCCTGCGACCGCGGTCGCCTGGCGGAGTGCGCAGTCGCGGGCGCCACCGCCGCTCTCCTGAGCCCACCGATCGTGATGGCCGGCGCCCCGCCGGGCCACCGTCGTTGCACATGCGCCGTCGCCGTCGCGCCGGCCGCCAGGAGTCTTGATGAATCACCTCGCATCCCGTTCCGAGTCGAGCGCCGACACCGGCGTCGACATCGCTGCCCGGTCGGGCAGCCTCTACCGCGCCGTGTGGCGCTGGCACTTCTACGCCGGGCTGCTGTGCCTGCCCTTTCTCGTGATGATGGCCGTCACCGGCGCGCTGTACCTGTTCCGCGACGAGATCAACGCCGTCGTCTACCGCGACCTGCTCCAGGTGCCGGCGGCCAGCTCGACGGCGCTGGCACCCGAGGCGCTGGTCGCGCGGGCGGTCGCGGCCGTTCCGGGCCAGGTCAGGCGCTACGTGCCCGCCCCGGCGGCGGGTCGCAGCGTGGAGGTCGGCATCGCGGCCGCCGGCGGCCAGCGCATCACCATGTACCTTGATCCGTCGACCGGCGCGGTCCTCGGCCACCTGCGCGATGACCGCAAGCCGATGGACGTCGTCAAGCGCATCCATTCGCTCGTCATCGCCGGGACGGTCGCCAACCACGGCATCGAGATCGTCGCCGGCTGGGCCATCGTGCTCGTCGTGACCGGCACATACCTGTGGTGGCCGCGCGGCCGCACCGGCGGCGTGATCAGCGTGCGCGGTTCGCCGGCCAGGCGCCTGTGGTGGCGCGACCTGCATGCCGTCACCGGCGCGTTCGCGGCCATCGCCATCCTGTTCCTCGCGGTCACCGGCCTGCCGTGGTCGGCCTTCTGGGGCCACCAGTTCGGCGCGCTGACCAACGCCTGGGGGATCGGCGTCCCGGCGTACGTGTGGAGCAAGGCGCCGCCATCGACGGTGCCGATGGCGCAGCAAGGCGAGGTGCCGTGGACGCTGGGCCAGGCGACCGTTCCGCTGTCGTCCGCGCCTGCGGGGGACCCCCATGCGGAGCACGCGGGGCACGGTGGCGGCGGACCGCTGCCGGCGTCCTCGCCGGGCGCCATCGGCCTCGACGCCGCCATCACGGCCTTCGAGCGGCTGCATCTCGCCGCGGGCTACAGCGTCAACCTGCCCGACGGCCCGCGCGGCGTCTACACCGCGATGCTGTTCCCGGACGACGTCACCCACGAACGCGTCATCCACCTGAATCAGTACAGCGGCCAGCCGTTGATCGACGTGGGCTATGCCGACTACGGCGTGGCCGGCAAGGCCACCGAATGGGGAATCAGCCTGCACACCGGACGCCAGTTCGGCCTGCCGAACCAGCTCGTGATGCTGGCCGGCTGCCTGGCCATCGTCGCGCTGGCTGTCACGTCGGCCGTGATGTGGTGGAAGCGCCGCCCTCGCGGCAGGCTGGCCGCGCCCGAGCGCAAGGACGGCGACCGCCTCGCGCGCTCCGTCATCGCCATCGCGGTGGTGCTGGGGCTGCTCCATCCCTTGCTCGGCGCATCGATGCTGGTCGCATGGGCGATCGATGCGGCGCTGCCGCGTGCGTGGCGGGCGCGCTTCGGGCTCTGAAGACCGATCGCCCGGACCGGCCCGCCGCTTGATCCGGATCAAGTCGCCGGCGCGGCGTACGCAGCAGACTTCCGCCTTGTGGACATTGCACTGACGACCGCCCGCGACCGCGCGGCCCGCGACACCGCCGCCGGCGCGACCGCCGCGACGCAACGCGCCGGCCTGCAGCTCGCCGGCCTGCAGTGCGGCGCCTGCGCCGGGCTGATCGAACAGGCGGTGCTCGCGGTCGACGGTGCCGGCCGGTGCAGCGTGAATGCCGCGACGCACGCTGCCAGCATCACCTGGGACCCGGCCCGCACCTCGCTCGACGCGCTGATCGGCGCGATCCGCCGTGCCGGCTACGACGCCGCGCCCGACGCCCCCGCGCCGGCGCGCGCGCTGCGCCGGCGCGAATCGCGCGCCGCGCTGTGGCGGCTGTTCGTCGCCGGCTTCTGCACGATGCAGACGATGATGCTCGCGACGCCGCACTACGTCGCGGCGCCCGGCGAGCTCGCGCCCGACATGAAGCAGCTGCTCGACTGGGGCGCCTGGGTGCTGACGCTGCCGGTGCTGTGGTGGTCGGCCGCGCCGTTCTTCCAGGGCGCGTGGCGCAGCCTGCGCAGCGGCCGCATCGGCGCCGACGTCCCGGTGGCGCTCGGCATCGCCGTCACCTTCGTCGCCAGCACCGGCGCCGCGTTCGAGCCCGGCGGCCCGTTCGGCCACGAGGTCTACTTCGATTCGCTGACGATGTTCGTCAGCTTCCTGCTCGGCGGCCGCTGGCTGCAGATGAAGGCGCGCCACCGGGCGGCCGAGGCGCTCGACGGTGCGCTGTCGGCGCTGCCCGACACCGCGCTGCGGCTCGCCGCCGACGGCTCGACCGAGCGCGTCGCGCGCGACGCGCTGCGGCCCGGCGACCGCGTGCAGGTGGCGCTCGGCGAGGCCTTCGCGGCCGATGGCGACGTGCTGCAAGGCCGCACGCAGGCCGACGAATCGCTGCTGAGCGGCGAAGCGCGGCCGGTCGACAAGCCGCCCGGCGCGACGCTGGTGGCCGGCAGCCTCAACATCGGCGCGCCGGTCGTGATGCGGGTCGAGCGCAGCGGCGGCGACACGCGGCACGAGCGCATCGTCGCGCAGATGCACGAGGCGCTGGCCGGCCGGTCGCCGGCGGCCGATGCGGCGCAGCGCTGGGCCGCGCCCTTCCTGTGGTGCGTGCTGCTGCTGGCGGCCGGGGCCGGCGCGGCGTGGAGCCTGCTCGATCCGTCGCGCGCGGTGTGGGTGGTCGTCTCGGTGCTGATCGTCACCTGCCCGTGCGCGCTGTCGCTCGCGGCCCCGGCCGCGTTCGTCGCCGCCGCGCGCGGGCTGGCGCGGCACGGCGTGCTGCTGCAACGGCTGGAGGCGCTGCAGGTGCTGGCTCGCGTCGACACGGTGTTCCTCGACAAGACCGGCACGCTGACGCAGCAGCAGCCGCGCTGCACCGCAGTGCGGGTGCTGGGCAGCCCGCCAGAACCCGAGGCCGCGCTGCTGCAGCGCGCCGCGGCGCTCGCGCGCTGGTCGCGCCACCCGCTGTCGCAGGCGGTGGCCGCGCTGGTGCCGCACGACGGCATCGCGTGGTCCGAGGTCGGCGAGCACGCCGGCCACGGCCTGTCGGCACGCGACGGCGACGGCGTCGAATGGCGGCTCGGCGCCGCCGGCTGGGTCGGGGCAGCGCCCGCGGGCGACGACGTGCTGCGCCTCTGGCTCGGCCGTGCCGGCCAGCCGCTGCTGCGCCTCGAATTCGACGAACAGTTGCGCGACGACGCGGTCGACGCGATGCGCGCGCTCGGCGCGGCCGGCTGGCGGCGCGTGCTGCTGTCGGGCGACACGCCGCGGCGGGTCGAATCGATCGCCCGCCGCGTCGGCGCCGACGCGGCGATCGGCGCGGCCGACCCCGGGGCCAAGCAGGCCGCGGTGCAGCGCGAACAGGCGGCCGGCCGGTGCGTCGCGATGGTCGGCGACGGCATCAACGACGCACCGGTGCTGGCGCAGGCCGACGTGTCGTTCGCGATGGGCCACGGCGCGCTGGTCGCGCGCTCGAATGCCGACCTTGTCGTCGTCTCGAACCGGCTCGACGGCCTGGACGCCGCGCGCCGCACCGCCCGCCGCACGGTGCGCGTGGTGCGGCAGAACCTCGCGTGGGCGGCGCTCTACAACGCCGCCTGCATCCCGCTCGCGCTGGCCGGCTGGCTGCCGCCGTGGGCCGCCGGGCTCGGCATGGCCCTCAGCTCGCTGCTGGTCATTGCCAACTCGCTGCGCCTCGCGCGCTGAACGCTCCATGGACATCCTGTACCTGCTGATCCCGCTGTCGGCGCTGCTGGTGCTCGCGCTGCTCGGCGTGTTCGGCTGGGCCCTGAACCGTGGCCAATTCGACGACCTGGACGACGAAGGCCGCCGAATCCTCGGCCCGGACGACGCTGCCCTTGATCAAGCGCAAACCCGCGCAGACCGGTCGCCCCAAGAATCCCCGTGAAGCAATCATGGTGAAAGAAGAGGCGATCTATGACTCAGGAATCCGCGGCCCCGCAGCCCGTCTTCAGTGACTGGAGCGTGCGCTGGTTCTCGCTCGCAGCGGTGCTGTGGGGCGTGGTGGGGATGCTGGTCGGCGTGTTCATCGCGGCCGAGCTGACCTGGCCCGAGCTGAACCTGGGCATCCCGTGGCTCAGCTACGGTCGCCTGCGGCCGCTGCACACCAACGCGGTGATCTTCGCGTTCGGCGGCTGCGCGCTGTTCGCCAGCAGCTACTACGTCGTGCAGCGCACCTCGCAGGCGCGGCTGTTCCTGCCGAAGCTCGCGGCCTTCACGTTCTGGGGCTGGCAGGCGGTGATCGTCGCGGCCGCCATCACGCTGCCGCTGGGCATCACGCAAGGCAAGGAATACGCCGAGCTCGAATGGCCGATCGACATCCTGATCGCCATCGTCTGGGTGTCGTATGCGGTGGTGTTCTTCGGCACGATCGCGGTGCGCCGCGTGCGCCACATCTACGTCGCGAACTGGTTCTTCGGCGCCTTCATCCTGGCGGTGGCGCTGCTGCACATCGTCAACAGCGCGGCCATTCCGGTCAGCCTGAGCAAGAGCTACTCGGCGTATGCCGGCGTGCAGGACGCGATGGTGCAGTGGTGGTACGGCCACAACGCGGTCGGCTTCTTCCTGACCGCCGGCTTCCTCGGGATGATGTATTACTTCATCCCGAAGCAGGCCGGCCGGCCGGTGTACTCGTACCGGCTGTCGATCGTGCACTTCTGGGCGCTGATCTTCACCTACATGTGGGCCGGCCCGCACCACCTGCACTACACCGCGCTGCCCGACTGGGCGCAGAGCGTGGGCATGCTGTTCTCGCTGGTGCTGCTCGCGCCGAGCTGGGGCGGCATGATCAACGGGATCATGACGCTGTCGGGCGCGTGGCACAAACTGCGCGACGACCCGATCCTGAAGTTCCTGATCGTCTCGCTGTCGTTCTACGGCATGAGCACCTTCGAGGGGCCGATGATGTCGATCAAGACCGTCAACGCGCTCAGCCACTACACCGACTGGACCATCGGCCACGTGCACTCCGGCGCCCTCGGCTGGGTCGGGCTGATCTCGATGGGCACGCTGTACTACCTGGTGCCGCGCATGTTCGGCCAGACGAAGATGTTCAGCGTGCGGGCGATCGAGCTGCACTTCTGGATCGCCACCGTCGGCATCGTGCTGTACATCGCCGCGATGTGGATCGCCGGCGTGATGCAGGGCCTGATGTGGCGCGCGGTCAACCCCGACGGCACGCTGGTCTACAGCTTCGTCGAGAGCGTGAAGGCGACCTTCCCGTTCTACGTGGTGCGGCTGGCCGGCGGCCTGCTGTACCTGGCCGGCATGCTGATCATGGCCTGGAACGTCGTGAAGACCGCCACCTCGGGTCGCTACGCACCGGTGCCGGTGCCTGCACTGCGCCCCGTCCACGCCTGAGCCCGCGGAGACCACCCCATGGCTGATACCCACACCACCCCCGGCTTCTCGCACGAGAAGATCGAGACCAACAACTTCCTGATGATCGTGCTGATCCTGCTGGTGATCGCGGTCGGCGGCCTGGTCGAGATCGTGCCGCTGTTCTTCCAGCGCTCCACCACGCAGGCGACGCCGGGCCTCGCGCCCTACACCGCGCTGCAGCTGGCCGGTCGCGACGTCTACATCCGCGAGGGTTGCTACAACTGCCACTCGCAGATGATCCGGCCGTTCCGCGCCGAGACGCTGCGCTACGGCCACTACTCGACGGCCGGCGAGTTCGTCTACGACCACCCGTTCCAGTGGGGCAGCAAGCGCACCGGCCCCGACCTGCAACGCGTCGGCGGCAAGTACAGCGACGAATGGCACCGCGTGCACCTGTTCAACCCGCGCGACGTGGTGCCCGAGTCGAACATGCCGGCCTATCCGTGGCTGACGACGGCCGCGCTGGACCCGGCCGAGATGGCCCCGAAGCTGACTGCGCTGCGCCGCGTCGGCGTGCCCTACACCGATGCCGAGATCGCCGCCGCCGGCGAGGCCGTGAAGGGCAGGACCGAGATCGATGCGCTGATCGCCTACCTGCAGGTGCTCGGCACCTCGGTGAAGTAAGGAATGGACCCCATGGATGTCAACGACCTCAGAAGTGGCGTGACGGTGCTGTCGATGCTGGTGTTCCTGGGCATTGCCGCCTGGGCCTGGTCGCGGCGCAACCAGTCGCGGTTCGACGAAGCGGCACGCCTGCCGTTCGGCGACGAGAATGCACGCGGCGAAGGAGATGCGCGATGAGCGACTTCTTCAGCCAGGGCTGGTCGATCACCATCGGCGCGGTGACGCTGCTGGGCCTGCTGGCCTGCCTGGTGCTGCTGTTCATCGCGAGCCGCCGCGAGGTGATGGCCGCCGACAACAGCACCGGCCATGTGTGGGACGAGGACCTGCGCGAGATGAACAACCCGCTGCCGATGTGGTGGGTGGTGATGTTCGTGCTCACGGTGGTCTTCTCGCTGGCCTACCTGTTCCTGTACCCCGGCTTCGGCAGCGCCGCCGGCAGCCTGGGCTGGACCAGCCTCGGCCAGTACGACGCCGAGCAGCGCGCCGCGCAGGCCGAGATGGCGCCGCTGTACGAGCGCTTCGCCACGATGCCGGCCGACAAGCTGGCGGCCGAGCCGCAGGCGATGGCGATCGGCGAGCGGCTGTTCATCAACCACTGCGCCGCCTGCCACGGCTCGGACGCGCGCGGCAGCAAGGGCTTCCCGAACCTGACCGACGGCGACTGGCTGCACGGCGGCACGCCCGAGAAGATCGAGGAGACGATCACCGAGGGACGCCAGGGCATGATGCCGCCGATGGCCGCGGCGATCGGCGGCCCGCAGGAGATCCACGAGGTCGCGCAGTACGTGCTGAGCCTGTCGGGCAGCGCGCACGACCCGACCGCGCAGTTCGGCAAGCCGCGCTTCATGGCCTGCGCCGCCTGCCACGGCATCGACGGCAAGGGCAACCAGGCGCTCGGTGCGCCCAACCTGGCCGACAGGATCTGGCTGCACGGCTGGGGCGAAGAGGCCATCACCGCGATGATCAACAACGGCAAGCTGAACGTGATGCCGGCGCAGAAGGACCGGCTCGGCAAGGCGCAGATCCACGTGCTGGCGTCGTACGTGTGGAGCCTGTCGAACCGCGGCCCGGCGGCGACGCCCTGACCCGATGGCCGAGATGAACGGGCGCGACACGAAGCGGGTGATCCCGATCAAGCCGGTCGCCGCCGACGCGGCGGCCACCGTCTCGCTGTACGCGAGCGAGGCGAAGATCTACCCGCGCGCGGTGCACGGCCTGTTCGCGGCCTGGCGCTGGGTGCTGGTGTGGGCCACGCAGCTGGTCTTCTACGGGCTGCCGTGGCTGACCTGGAACGGTCGCCAGGCGCTGCTGTTCGACCTGGAAGCGCGGCGCTTCTACATCTTCGGCCTGGTGCTGTACCCGCAGGACTTCATCTACCTGACGGGACTGCTGGTGCTCAGCGCCTATGCGCTGTTCCTGTTCACCGCGGTGGCCGGCCGGCTGTGGTGCGGCTATGCGTGCCCGCAGACGGTCTACACCGAGATCTTCCTGTGGGTCGAGCGCCATCTCGAAGGCGACCGCATCGCGCGCATGAAGCTCGACGCCGCGCCGTGGTCGGCGAACAAGCTGCTGCGCAAGGGCGGCAAGCAGGCCGCCTGGATCGCGATCGGGCTGTGGACCGGCTTCAGCTTCGTCGGCTACTTCACGCCGATCCGCGTGCTCGCCGGCGAGGCGCTGCAGCTCGGCTTCGGCCCGTGGGAATGGTTCTGGGTGCTGTTCTACGGCTTCGCGACCTACGGCAACGCCGGCTACATGCGCGAGCAGGTGTGCAAGTACATGTGCCCGTACGCGCGCTTCCAGAGCGCGATGTTCGACCGCGACACGCTGGTGATCGGCTACGACGAGAAGCGCGGCGAGCCGCGTGGCTCGCGCCCGCGCAGCGCCGACGCGAAGGCGCTCGGCAAGGGCGACTGCATCGACTGCACGCTGTGCGTGCAGGTCTGCCCGACCGGCATCGACATCCGCAACGGGCTGCAGTACGAGTGCATCGGCTGCGCGGCCTGCATCGACGTGTGCAACGGCGTGATGGACAAGATGAACTACCCGCGCGGGCTGATCCGCTACGCGACCGAGAACGGCATGGCCGGCGGCTGGACGCAGGCGCAGATGCTGCGCCGCGTGCTGCGTCCGCGCGTGCTGGTCTACGGTGCGGTGATGGTCGCGATCTCGGCCGGCTTCGTCGCGAGCATCGCGTTGCGCCAGCCGTTCAAGGTCGACGTGGTGCGCGACCGCGGCACGCTGGCCCGCCAGGTGGAGGACGGTCGCGTCGAGAACGTCTACCGCCTGCAGGTGATGAACGCGACCGAATCGGCACAACGCTACCGCGTGCGCGTGAGCGGCATCGAGCAGGCGACGATCGCGAGCCCCCCGGAGGTCGAGGTGGGCCCCACCGAAGCCCGCTGGTTCGCGGTGCGGGTGCAGCTGCCGCCGCAGCGCGCGGCCGCGATCGGTCCGGGCGCGCACCCGATGCGGTTCGAGATCGAGCGGCTGGGCGGCGAAGGCGCTGCCGCCGAGGTGCACGAGAAATCGACCTTCATGGTCCCACGCTGAACGACAAGGAGACACGCATGACCCCGACCGTGACGCTCGCGCCGCCGTGGTGGCGCTACAGGATGGTGTGGCTGGTGATCAGCGGACCGGCCGCCGTGGTGGTGGCCGGCATCGTGACGATGGTGCTGGCCTGGACGCACGTCGACCCGGTGCTGGACGAGCCGGCGAGCGCCGCGGCGCGCGTCGCGGCGGCCAAGACGGCGGCCGCGCCGGCGCAGCAGGCGCGCAACCATGCCGCGACGCCGGCACCCTGAGCGGCCGCCATGATCCGCAGCACCCGCTTCATCACGATCCTGTGGCCGGCCTTCATGATGGCGGGCGTGCTGGAGGCGCTGGTCTTCGTGGTGGTCGACCCGAATGAATTCCAGTGGTTCGGCGGCCCGCTGATCGGCTGGTCGCCGCGCGCGATCTACAGCGTCACCTTCCTGATCTTCTGGGGCACCATCGCGACGTCGTCGGCGCTGACGGCGCTGTTGGAGAGCGACGCTCCCTAGCGAGCAGATCGACGGTTCGCGGAGCGGCATCCGCACGCGCACGACTCAGGCAGCGTGCCCCTCGGCCACGGAACGCAGGCCCGGCATGTCGACGATGTCGATCTCGCGCAGGCGCACCCGCAGGCAGCCCGACGCGCGCAGCCGTGTCAGCACGTGGCTGACGGTTTCGATGCGCAGGCCCAGGTGGCTGCCGATGTCCTCGCGGCTCATCGGCAGGCGCAGTTCGGCGGCCGACTGCCCGCGCTCCTGCGCCCGCTCCGACAGCCCGAGCAGGAAGGCCGCAATGCGCGCGCCCGCCTGGCGCTGGCCGAGCAGCCGCATCAGCGCATGGTCGCGCACGATCTCGCGGCTCATCAGCTGGTGGAAGCGCCGCTGCAGCACCCCCGACGCCGCCAGCGCCTGCTCGACCTGGTCGTACGGCAGCTCGCAGACCTCGGAATCCTGCAACGCGATCCCCTGGCAGCGGTGCAGCCCGGCATCGATCGCATCCAGCCCGAGCAGGTCGCCCGGCAAGGCAAAGCCGGTCACGCGGCCGTTGCGCGGCGGCGTGCCGACGCTGGTCTTGAAGCTGCCGCTGCGCACCGCATACAGCGAGACGAAGCCCTCGTCCTGCTGGAACAGCGTGTCGCCGGCCGCCACCCGGCGCACGCTGCCGGCCACCGCCGACACGAGGTCGTCGCGCACGACCGGCAGGCACAGGTGGCGCCGCTCGCACAGCGCGCAGTCGGGTTCGGCGGGCAATGCTGGGGAATGGTTCATCGAAGCCATTGTGGGAGGCCGCTCGCGGGCGCCGATTGATCCAGCGCAAACCGCCGCGGCACGCGCCGCGCGACAGTGCGGCCATGGCCTCTGCAACCTCCTCCCTTCCGCTCGACGACGACCTGCTGCGCCGCTTCGACGTGCCCGGTCCGCGCTACACCTCGTACCCGACGGCCGACCGCTTCGGCGAGGCGTTCGATGCGCCGGCGTACCAGCGCACGCTGCTCGCGCGCGGCGCCAGCGGCGCCCCGCTGTCGCTCTACGTGCACATCCCGTTCTGCGAATCGGTCTGCTACTACTGCGCCTGCAACAAGGTGATCACGCGCCACCACGAGCGCGCCGTCGAATACCTGGACGCCCTCGCCGTCGAGATCGACCTGCACGTCACCGCGCTCGGCACCGGGCTGCCGGTGTCGCAGCTGCACCTGGGCGGCGGCTCGCCGACCTTCCTGAACGATGCCGAACTCACGCGGCTGATGTCGACGCTGCGCGCCGCCTTCCGGCTGCTGCCCGACGCCGAGATCTCGATCGAGGTCGACCCGCGCACCGTCACGCCGGCACGGCTGGCGCACGTCCGCACCCTCGGCTTCAACCGCATCAGCTTCGGCGTGCAGGACATCCAGCCCGACGTGCAGCAGGCGGTGCACCGCGTCCAGCCCTTCGAGGACGTGCGCGTGCTGGTCGCCGCCGCGCGCGTGCAGGGCTACGAGTCGATCAACGTCGACCTGATCTATGGCCTGCCGAAACAGACGCCGCAGAGCATGGCCGAGACCGTCGCGCGGGTCGCCGAGCTGCGGCCCGACCGCGTCGCGCTGTACGGCTATGCGCACCTGCCGGAACGCTTCAAGCCGCAGCGGCGCATCGTCACCGCCGAGCTGCCCGGCGGCGCCGACCGCGTCGCGATGCTGCGCGGCGCGATCCACGGTTTCCTCGCCGCCGGCTATGAAGACATCGGCATGGACCACTTCGCGCTGCCCGGCGACGCGCTCGCCCGCGCGCGCCGCGCCGGCCGGCTGCACCGCAACTTCCAGGGCTACAGCACGCAGCCCGATTGCGACCTGGTCGCCCTCGGCGTCTCGGCGATCGGCCGCATGGGGGCCAGCTACAGCCAGAACGCGAAGACGCTGCCGGAGTACTACGAGGCGCTCGCGCAGCGCCGCTTCCCGGTCGTGCGCGGCCTCGCGCTCGATGCCGACGACCTGCTGCGCCGCGACGTGATCATGGCGCTGATGTGCCAGGGCAGCGTCGACCTGGCGGCGCTCGGCCTGTCGCACCAGGTCGACGGCAAGGCGTATTTCGCACCCGAGCTCGCGTCGCTGCAGGTCTTCGTCGCCGACGGCCTGGTCGAGATCGAGAACGGCGCGACCGTGCGGGTCACCCCGCGCGGCTGGCTGCTGGTGCGTGCGATCGCGATGGTGTTCGACCGCCACCTGCAGGCCGCCCGCGCACGGATGCGCGAAGGCGGCCGCACCACGTCGACCGGCGCGCGCTTCTCGCGCGTGCTGTGACGACGATGAGCACTGCGCTGTTCACCGGTGCCGCACTGCTCGGCCTGGCCGGCTCGGTGCATTGCGCGGCGATGTGCGGCGCGAGCAGCGCCGCCGTCGTGCGCGCCTGCGGCGGCAGCGCGGGCGGTCGCACGCTGCGGGCCGCCGCTGCCTTCCACGGCGGACGCCTGCTCGGCTATGCGCTGGCCGGCGCCGTGGTCGCCTCCAGCGTCTCGGCCCTCGGCTGGATGGCCCAGGCGACGCCGGCCCTGCGCCCGCTGTGGGCGCTGCTGCACGTCGCCGGCGTCGCGCTCGGGCTGTGGCTGCTGGCCAGCGGGCGGCAGCCGCGCTGGCTCGCGCAGCTCGGCCGGGTACCGGCAACGGCAACGGCAACGGCAACGGCGACGGCGACGGCGCAGGCGCCGCGCGCCGGTGGCTGGCAGGTGGTGGCCGGGCCGCTGAAGGCCGGTGCCGCCGGCAGCCTGTGGGTCGCGTGGCCGTGCGGGCTGCTGCAGTCGGCGCTGGTGCTCGCGGCGCTGGCCGACGGCGCGCTGGCCGGCGCCGGCGTGATGGCGGCCTTCGCCGTCGCGTCGTCGCTCGCGCTGTGGGGCGCTCCGCTGCTGTGGACCCGGCTCGACCGGCAAGCGCTCGCCTGGGGCATCCGCCTCGCCGGCCTGTGCCTGGTGCTCGGCTCGGGCTGGTCGCTCGGCCGCGGGCTGTGGCCGGACGCGGCGCTCTTCTGTACCACCTCCTGATCCTCCTTTCGACATGACCATGCCCCTTCCCTCCTCTCCCCGCGCCTTCTTCGTCGGCAGCGGCATCGCCGCAATGTCCGCCGCCGTCCTGCTGATCCGCGATGCCGGCTGGCGCGGCCGCGACATCCGCATCCTCGAGGAGCTGCCGGTCGTCGGCGGCGCGCTCGACGGCAGCGGCGATGCGATCGGCGGCTTCCTGACCCGCGGCGGGCGCATGTGGACCGAGGAGGCCTACGTGTGCCTGTGGGACGTGCTCGCGAGCGTGCCGGCCGCCGGCGACCGCTCGCGCAGCGTGAAGGACGCGGTGTGGGCCTTCAACGCCGAGGTGCTCACCGACGCGGGAGCCCGGCTGATCGACGGCGAGCACCGCATCCTCGACGCGAGCGCGCTCGGCTTCGACCTGCACGACCGGCTCGACCTGGTGCGCCTGCTGGTCACGCCCGAACGGCTGCTCGGCACGCGCCGCATCGACGACTGGTTCGCGCCGCACTTCTTCGAGACGAACTTCTGGGCCCTGTGGCGCACCACCTTCGCGTTCCAGAACTGGCACAGCGCGGTCGAGCTGCGCCGCTACATGCTGCGCTTCCTGCAGGAATTCCCGCGCATCCACACGCTCGGCGGCGTGCGCCGCACGCCGTTGAACCAGTACGACTCGGTGGTGCGGCCGATGCAGGAATGGCTCGCGCAGCACGGCGTGGTGTTCGAGCTCGCAAGCCGCGTGCTGGACGCCGATTTCGCCGAGGAGGGCGGCGGACGGCGCATCGAGAGGCTGCATGGCGAGCGCGCCGGCCGGCCGTTCGCGATCGACCTCGCCCGCGACGACAAGGTGTTCCTGACGCTCGGCTCGATGACGGCCGACGCGAGCCGCGGCGGCCACGACCGCGCGGCCACGCTGGTGCGCGAGCCGCTCGAAGGCGCGTGGACACTGTGGAAGCGGCTCGCGCACAAGGCGCCGGGCTTCGGCCGCCCGCAGGCCTTCTGCGGCGACGTGGACCTCAGCAAGTGGCTGTCGTTCACGCTGACGCTGCGCAACCCGGCACTGATCGAGCGCATCCGCCAGTTCTCCGGCAATGCGCCGGGCACCGGTGGGCTGATGACCTTCAAGGCGTCGAACTGGCTGATGTCGATCGTCGTGCCGCACGCCCCGCACTTCGCGAACCAGCCGGACGGCGTCTGGACGGTGTGGGGCTACGGGCTGTTCGTCGACAAGCCGGGCAACTACATCGACAAGCCGATGGCCGACTGCACCGGCCGGGAGATCCTCGAGGAGCTGGTGCGCCACCTCGGCTTCACCGACATCCTCGACCAGCTGCTGGCCACCAGCACCGCGATCCCGGTGATGATGCCGTACATCACCAGCGAGTTCGCGTGCCGCGGCGCCGGCGACCGGCCGGAGGTGGTGCCGCGCGGCGCGCTGAACTACGCGCTGCTCGGCCAGTACGTCGAGATCCCGGAGGACGTGGTGTTCACCGTCGAGTATTCGGTGCGCAGCGCGATGCATGCGGTGTACGGCCTGCTCGGCATCGAACGGCCGATCCCCGCCGTGTACCACGCGATCGCCGACCCGGCGGTCGCGCTGGCGGCGATGAAGACGCTGGTGGGCTGACGCGCCGCCGGCCGGGCTCAGCCGACCAACACGCTCACGCAGTCGTCGTGGCGGCTTCGGGCGTGCGCACCAGCAGCACCGGCACCGGCGACGAGCGCAGCACCTGCTCCGCATCGCTGCCGAGGAAGAAGCGGCTCGCGCCGCGGCGACCGTGCGTGCCGAGCACGACCAGGTCGGCCCCCCAGCGGCGCGTTTCCTGCTCGACCGCGTCGGCCAGGCGCGTGGCCAGGCCCTCGAACAGCTGCGAGTCGACGGCGATGCCGGCGGCGAGCGCGACGGCGCGCCCCTTCTCGAGGATCTCCTCGCCGGCCTGGCGCAGCACCGGCAGCACCTCGCCGGAATAGGCCGCAAAGCTCGCGTAGCCGGCGCTCAGCGTCGGGTCCTCGACCAGGTTCAGCAGGCGGATCTGGCCACCGGTCAGCCTGGCCAGGCGGATGGCCTCGTCCAGGCCGAGCATCGAGGTGGCGCTGCCGTCGATCGGCACGAGAATGCGTTGGTACATGATGGGTTTCCCGGGTGGCGTGGCGACCTGCCACCGCGACAGTGTGGGAACCCCGCGGCCGCGCGGGCTTGATCCAGATCAGCGGCCGCCGTCAGCGCCGGTACAGCCCGTCGATCTCGGCCTCGAAGCGCGCCAGCAGGTTGTGGCGCTTGAGCTTCAGCGTCGGCGTCATCAGGCTGTTCTCGACCGTCCACGGGTCCAGGCTCACCCACACCGCACGCGGCACGCCGTAGCGCGGGAACGCGGCGGCCTGCCGCGCGATGCGCTGCAGCGCGGCCTGCTGCACCGCCGGCAGGTTCAGGCTCGCGGGCTGCGCCGGATCGACGCCGAGCGATTGCGCCAACGCCTGCCACTGCGTGCGGTCGAGCACCGCCACCGCCGCGATGAACGGCCGGTTCTCGCCGAGCACGAAGACCTGGCTGAACAGCGGATCGGCCGCGATCGCAAGCTCCAGGTCGGCCGGCGCGATCTTCTCGCCGGTTGACGTGACGATGATCTCCTTGATGCGCCCGAGGATGCGCACGCGGCCGCCATCGATCGACGCCTGGTCGCCGGTGCGCAGCCAGCCGTCGTCGGTGAACGCACGCGCACTGTCCTGCGGCCGCTTCCAGTAACCCGCCATCACGTTCGGGCCGCGCACCTGCAGCTCGCGGTTCTCGCCCAGGCGCAGCTCGACGCCCTGCAGCGCGGTGCCGACGGTGGCCGGGTCGTTGTACTCCAGCGTGTTGGCGGCGACCACCGGCGAGGTCTCGGTCATGCCGTAGCCCTGCAGCACCGGCACCCCGAGGCCGAGGAAGCAGCGCGCGAGCGCCGGCGCGAGTGGCGCGCCGCCGCTCACCGCCACCCGCAGCCGGCCGCCGAAGCTCGCCCGCAGCGGCCGGCCGGCCAGCGCATCGAGCAGCGGCGCCACCAGCATCTCGGCCGCCGCCCACGGGCTGGCCGCGCAGGGCAGGCCCTGCTGCCGGCAGAAGCGCCGCCAGCCGACGGCCTGTGCCGCGTCGAACAGCCAGCGCTTCGCGCGCGAACCGGCCAGCCGCGCATCGAGCTGCGCGCGCACGCGCTCGTAGATGCGCGGCACCGAGATCAGCACCGTCGGGCGCACGGTGCGCAGGTCCTCGGCCAGCAGCGCGACCGAGCGCGCATGCGCGACGCTGCTGCCGGCGGCGATCGGCAGGTAGTAGCCGGCGGTGCGCTCGAACGTGTGCGACAGCGGCAGGAACGACAGGAAGACGTCGTCCGGCCCCGGCGCGACGTGCGCCAGCACCGCCATCACGTTGGCGACCACGTTGGCATGCGTGAGCATCACGCCCTTGGGCTTGCCGGTGGTGCCGGAGGTGTAGACGATCGCGGCGAGGTCCTCGGGGCGCGGTGCGGCGCTCGCCTGCCCGGCCGCGCCGGCACCGGCGGCGAGCCAGTCGCCCGCGGCGACCACCGGAACGGCGCCGCCCTCTCCCGCCGGCACCGACGCCGCCGCGCCCACCACGACGACGCAGCGCAGCGCCGGCAGCGCGACGCCGGTGGCGCGGATCGCCTCCCATTGCGCGGCCTCCTGCACCATCAGCACGGCCGCCTCGCTGTCGCCGAGGATCCAGGCGATGCTCGCCGGGTTGTCGAGCGCATGCATCGGCACCGGCACGCAGCCGGCGGCCATCGTCGACAGGTCGGCCCAGACCGCGTCGACGCCATTGGGCAGCAGCAGCCCGACGCGGGCGCCGGCCGGCAGCTGCAGCGCCGCGAGCGCGAAGGTCCAGCGCTGCACCGCGGCCGCGGCTTCACGCCAGCTGAGCGCGCCCCAGCGGCCGGCCGCGGCATCGAAGCGGCGGTACGCGGTGCCTTCGGGGCTGCGCTGCACGCGCGCCTCGAAGAGTTCGGTCAGCGTGCGGGCGCGGGACAGGATCGGATCGGGAAGGGTCATCCGGAGCATTGTCATGCCGCCGCGCGCCGCACGTAGGCATCGCACCAGCCCGCGGCCGCCACCCGCTTGCGCGGGAACAGCGTGCACTCCGACCAGGGTTGCGCCGCCACGCGGTACAGCGCGCAGTTGTCGCAGGTGCTGCCGGCCCTGAACTTCGGGTAGGCCTTGCGGTCCACGCGCGTCGCGTCCTCGACGTAGCCGACCGCCTTCGCATGCGGGTCGCGCTCGTCCAGGTGCGGGTAGGTCGACGGGTCCGGCGGCGGCGCCGGCTTCGGCTTCGCCGGCGCCAGCGGCGCGAGCAGCACCGCCCCGGCCGGCACGAGCCGGATGAAGCGGCGCCGCGTGCAGTTCCCATCCAGGTCCATGCCGTCGTCCTCTCGAGGGTTCATCGGATGGCTCGATTCTTCGGTGCGGGCCCGTGCCGCGGCTTGCGCCACGTCAAGCATCCCCCGCGGCATGCTGCCTATCGTGGCGTTCCCCTTCAGGAGAAGCGCCATGCCGCAGATGAAAGCCGCCGTCGTCCATGCATTCGGCCAGCCCCTCGAGATCGAACAGGTGCCGGTGCCGGACGTGCCGCCCGGACAGGTCCTCGTCAAGGTCGAGGCCTCGGGCGTGTGCCACACCGACCTGCATGCCGCCAGCGGCGACTGGCCGGTCAAGCCGCGCCTGCCGCAAGCGCGCGGCGGCTTCAGCATCGCTCAGGCCCTCGGGCCCCGTCATCGCCGGATCGGCATCGTTCATCGGTGGTTCCCTGACAAGTCGTCGCACTGTCCGCTCCGCTCGTCGAGGCGATCTTGCGGTGCGTCAATGCAGCCGCTCGACCACGAGCCTGCGAGCGCGCCGTGATGGCGCCTGTCGATGTCACACTGACGAATGAGCATCCGCCACCTCGACCGCCTGCTGGAACCCCGATCGGTCGCCGTCGCCGGGGCCTCCGACCGCCCCACCAGCGTCGGCGCCACCGTCTGGCGCAACCTGCGGGCCGGCTTCCGCGGCCCGCTGCACGCGCTGAACCTGCGCTTGCGCACGCTCGACGGGCAGCCGGTCTTCGCACGCCCCGACCAGTTGCCGGCGCCGCCCGACCTGGCGGTGCTGTGCACGCCGCCCGAGACGCTGGCCGACCTGGTCGACCGGTTCGGCCGGCTCGGCACGCGCGCGGCGATCGTGATGACCGCCGGGCTCACCGACGCGCAGAAGCAGGCGGTGCTCGAGGCCGCGCGGCCGCACATGCTGCGCCTCCTCGGCCCGAACTGCCTCGGGCTGCTGACGCCGCGCCTCGGGCTGAACGCGAGCTTCGCGCACACCGACGCGCTGCCCGGCAACCTGGCCTTCGTCTCGCAGTCGGGCGCGCTGGTCACCGCGGTGCTCGACTGGTCCCGTGCGCGCCGCATCGGCTTCTCGCACCTGGTGTCGCTCGGCGAGCATGCGGATGTCGATTTCGGCGACCTGCTCGACCACCTGGCGAGCGACGGGCACACGCGCGCGATCCTGCTGTACATCGAATCGATCGGCGGATCCCCCAGCAGCGTGCGCAAGTTCATGTCGGCCGCGCGCGCGGCGGCGCGCAACAAGCCGGTCATCGTCGTGAAGGCCGGCCGCGCCGGCAACGGCCTGCGCGCGGCGGCGTCGCACACCGGCGCGCTGGCCGGTTCCGACATCGTGTTCGATGCGGCGATCCGCCGCGCCGGCATGCTGCGCGTCGACACGCTGCAGGACCTCTTCGTCGCGGCGCAGACGCTGGCGCGCTTCGGTGCGAACCGCGACGACCGCCTGACGCTCGTCACCAACGGCGGCGGTGCCGGCGTGCTGGCCGCCGATGCGGCCGCGCGCCGCGGCGTGACGCTGGCCGAGCCGACGCCCGCGCTGCAGGCCCGGCTCGATGCGGTGCTGCCGGCCGCCTGGTCGCACGGCAACCCGGTCGACATCATCGGCGACGCGCCGGTGCAGCGCTATGTCGACGCGCTGCAGGCGGTGCTGGCCGAGCCGCAGGCCGGCGCGGTGCTGTTCATGCATGCGCCGACCGCGATCGTGCCGAGCGCCGACATCGCGCGCTCGCTGCTGCCGCTGGCCCGGGAGGCCACCGGCCGCCTGATGGCCTGCTGGCTCGGCGACGGCGCGGTGGCCGAGGCGCGCGCCCTGTTTGCCGAGGCCGGCGTGGCCGACTACGCGACGCCGGAAGAAGCGGTCAACGCGTTCTCGATGCTGCGTTGCTACCGGCACAACCAAGCGACGCTGCTGGAGACGCCGACCGCCAGCGGCAACGCCGCACCCGACCTCGCCGCGGCGCGCCGGGTGTTCGACGCGGTGCGGGCCGACGGCCGCGAGCTGCTGCAGGAGCACGAAGCGAAGGCGGTGCTCGCGGCCTACGGCATCCCGGTGGTGCGGACGCTGCGCGTCGATGCGGACGCCGACGCCGCCGCCGAAGCGGCCGGCCGCATCGGCTACCCGGTGGCACTGAAGATCGCGTCGCCCGACATCACGCACAAGTCCGACGTCGGCGGCGTCGCGCTCGGCCTGGCCGACGAGGCATCGCTGCGCGCGGGCGCGGCCCGCATGCTCGACACGGTGCGCCGGGAGCGCCCGCAGGCCCGCGTCGGCGGCTTCAACGTGCAGGCGATGGCGAGCCGGCCGATGGCGCAGGAACTGATCGTCGGCGCGAGCATCGACCCGAGCTTCGGCCCGGTGCTGATGCTGGGCCACGGCGGCACCGCGGTCGAGGTGCTGGCCGACCGGGCGATCGGGCTGCCGCCGCTGAACCGGGCGCTCGCGCGCGAGCTGGTGTCGCGCACCGCGGTGTCGCGCCTGCTGGCGGGCTACCGCGACCACCCTGCCGCGCGGCTCGACGCCGTGGGCGACGTGCTGATCGCGGTGTCGCAGATGCTGGCCGACCTGCCGGAACTGGCCGAGCTCGACATCAACCCGCTGTGGGCCGACGGCTCCGGCGTGCTGGCGCTGGACGCCCGCATCCGCCTGGGCCGCGAACCGGTCGCCGGCGCGGCGCGTTTCGCGATCCGGCCCTACCCCGATGCCCTGGTCGAGACGCTGCCGTGGCAGGGCGAGGCGCTGACGCTGCGGCCGGTCCGCCCGGAAGACGAGCCGGCGCACCGCCGCTTCGTCGAACAGCTGAGCCCGGACGACCTGCGCTTCCGCTTCTTCAATGTGCGGCGCGAGCTGGCGCACAGCGAGCTTGCGCGGCTGACGCAGATCGACTACGCCCGCGAGATGGCGTTCGTCGCGGTGCGCACGAGCGCCGACGGCACGAGCGAGACGCTGGGCGTCGCGCGGGCCGCGGTCGATCCGGACAACCAGGAGGCCGAGTTCGCCGTCGTCGTGCGCAGCGACCTGCAGGGCCGCGGCCTGGGCCGGTTGCTGATGGGCAAGCTGATCGCCTACCAGGCCGCGCAGGGCACGCAGCGCCTGGTGGGGCTGGTGCTGCACGACAACCTGGCGATGCGCGCCTTCATGCAGCGCCTCGGCTTCGAGCAGCGAGGCGGCGACGGCGACGCGCTGCGGCTGGTGCTGCCGCTGCAGGCGCCGCCGGTCAGCGGATGACGAGCACCGGCGTCTTGCACTGGCTCAGCACGCGGGTCGTCACCGACCCGAGCACCATCGAGCCGAAGCTGGAGTGCCCGTGCGAGCCCATCACGACCAGGTCGAAGCGGCCGCTGTCGGCCAGCTCGCCGATCACGGTCGGCGCATGGCCGATCTTGTCGACGAAGCTGGCGTTCCACTTCTGCTGCGCGACGAAGGCACGCACCGGTTTCAGCACGTCCTCGGCTTCGGCGCGGTAGTAGTTCGCGACCGTCTCTCGGTCGAAGAAGCCCTTGGCATGGGCGGGCACCGGCATCGTGACGGTGAGCACGGTGTAGTCGTGGCCCGCGCCGAGGAATTCGTCGTGGGCGGCCAGGTAGGCCAGCATCTGCTTCGTGCAGGCGCTGCCGTCGACGGCCAGCAGGATCTTCATGGTCTCTCTCCTTGGGGTGGTGGAAGCGGGTCGAACTCAGTGAACCATCAGCAGCGGCAGCCGCGCGGTGTGCATCAGCGAGCGGGTCGCACCGCCGAGCACCTGCTCGCGCAGCCGGCCGTGGCCGTAGCAGCCCATCACCAGCCACTGCGCGCCGACCCCGGCGGCCAGCGCCGTCAGTTCGTCGCCGATCGAACGCGGCTCGTGGCCGCGCTGGTGCATGACGGGCGCGATGCCGTGGGCCTTCAGGTGGCCGACGATGTCCAGGCCGCCGGCGGCGCCGACGACGGCGGTGCGCGACCAGCTCGCCACGTGCACCTCGCGCGCCTGCGCCAGGAACGGCAGCGCGGCGGCGACGGCGCGGGCGGCTTCGCGCGACGGCTTCCACGCAATCAGCACGCAGTCGGGCGCGGAACTCGCGATGCCGCGGTCGGGCACGATCAGCGCGGGCTTGCCGCTCTCGATCAGCAGCGATTCGGTGAAGCCGGCCGGCAGGTCGTGCCCCGCGGTCGACGGGTCGCGCTGGCCGAGCACCAGCAGGTCGGTGCACAGCGCATGCTGGACGACGGCCTGCAGCACCGGTTCGCGCACGACCTCGGCCCAGCGCACGCGCGAGAGTTCCTCGCCGCCGGTGAGGTCCTGCAGCAGCCGTTCGCGCGCGAGCTGGCGCGTGTCGGGTTCGGCGAGCGTGGCGGCCGCCGCGGCGACGGCACCGAAGCGGCCGTCGGATTCGGCGTGCAGCGGCGTCGCCGCGAACAGCGCGGTGACCTCGCCGTCGTGCCGCTCGGCCAGTTCGCGCGCCACCGTGAGCCGCCTGACGGTGCGCGGCGAGGTGTCCGCGAGCATCAGGATCGAGCGGACCGGGTTCACGGTGGCAAGGCGTTGCGACATGCCGCCACGGTACGCCGCTGCCGCCGCGGCATGTTGATGCACCTCAACCGAGATCGGTCTCGTCGCGCGTGACCTGCGTGCCGGTGGTGCCGGCCAGCAGCGCGGCGACGTCGTCGAGCCGGCCGATCGCCGCGCGCCGCCCGGTGGTCTCGACGAAGCCGGCAGCGGCGAGCGCCTTCGCGCCCATCGAGCCGGCGGGCAGCACGAGCCGCCGCAGCGAGCGCGGCGTGGCGGCGGCGAGGCGGTGCGCCTGCGGTGTGCCGAAGCCGAGCTGGATGCCGTCGACGTCGGTGAGCAGCAGCAGGATGTCGGCCTGCAGTTCGCGGGCCAGCAAGGCGCTGGCGGCGTCCTTGTCGATGACGGCGTCGATGCCGTGCAGCAGCCCGTCGCGCTCGACGACCGGGATGCCGCCGCCGCCGGCGCAGACCACGACGACGCCGGCCTTCAGCAGGTGGCGGATCGCCGGCAGCTCGACGATCTGCCGGGGCTGCGGCGACGCCACGACGCGCCGCCAGAGCTCGCCGTCGGGCGCGAACTGCCAGCCGCGCGCGGCGAGCAGTTGCACCTCGGGCCGGCGGTAGCCGGGGCCGACCGGCTTGGTCGGTGCCGAGAAGGCCGGGTCGTCGGCATCGACGCGCACCTGGGTGAGCAGCGTCGCGATCGGGTGGCCGCCGAGCTCGCAGGCGAGGGCCTGCTCGACCAGGTAGCCGACCATGCCGTCGCTCTCGGCGCCCAGCACGTCGAGCGGCGTGGCGTCGGCGCCGGCACCGGCGCGGCTGTCCTGCCAGGCGGCGGCCTGCAGCGCGAGCCAGCCGACCTGCGGCCCGTTGCCGTGCGTGATCACCAGGTCGTGGTCGGCGGCCAGCGGTGCGAGGGCGCGGGCGGCGGTCACCAGGTTGTCGCGCTGGACCTGCACCGACATCGGCTGGCCGCGGCGGATCAGTGCGTTGCCGCCGAGGGCTGCGACGATCCTCATGCCAGCGTCGCCACCAGCAGCGCCTTGATGGTGTGCATGCGGTTCTCGGCCTGGTCCCAGACGATCGAGGCCGGCGATTCGAACACCTCTTCGGTCACCTCCATCCCGTCGAGGTCGAAGCGCTGGAACATCTCTTCGCCGCGCCGCGTCGCCCGGTTGTGGAAGGCCGGCAGGCAATGCATGAACTTCACCGCCGGGTTCCCCGCCGCCGCCATCAGCCGCGCATTCACCTGGTAGGGCCTCAGCAGCGCGATCCGCTCGGCCCAGGCGGCTTCCGGCTCGCCCATCGACACCCACACGTCGGTGTAGATGAAATCGACGCCCTCGACCGCCTGCAACGGCGCTTCGGTGAAGCTCAGCTTCGCGCCGCTGACCCGCGCCAGCGCCTCGCACTGCGCCTGGATCGCGGCCGCCGGCCACAGCGCGCGAGGCGCCGCGATGCGCAGGTCCATGCCCATCAGCGCCGCGCCCTGCAGCAGCGAGTCGCCCATGTTGTAGCGCGCGTCGCCCAGGTAGGCCACCCGCATCTCGCGCAGCGGCTTGTCGCACTGCTCCTGCATCGTCATCAGGTCGGCCAGCACCTGCGTCGGGTGGAATTCGTTCGTCAGGCCGTTGTAGACCGGCACGCCCGCATGCGCGGCCAGCTCCTGCACGGTCTGCTGCGCAAAGCCGCGGTACTCGATCGCGTCGTACAGCCGGCCCAGCACCCGGGCGGTGTCCTTCACGCTCTCCTTCTCGCCGAGCTGCGAATCGCCCGGGCCGATGAACGAGACGTGCGCCCCCTGGTCATGCGCCGCGACCTCGAACGCGCAGCGGGTGCGCGTCGACGACTTCTCGAAGATCAGCGCGATGTTGCGCCCGCGCAGCGTCGGCTGCTCGGTGCCGGCCGCCTTCGCGCGCTTGAGCTCGTGCGACATCTCCAGCAGGTGCTGGAGGTCGCGGGCGTTCAGCTCGTCGAGCGACAGCAGGTTGCGGTTCTTCAGGTTGTAGGCCATGTTGCGTCTCCCTGCGCGTTCAGAACACCACCGCATCGCGGCTCAGCGGGCAGCTCATGCAGTGCGCCCCGCCCCGTCCGCGCCCGAGCTCGCCGCCCGGGATCTCGATCACCTCGATCCCCGCCGCGCGCAACCGCCGGTTGGTGTGCGTGTTGCGGTCGTAGCCGATCACGACGCCCGGCTCCAGCGCCAGCACGTTGTTGCCGTCGTCCCACTGTTCGCGCGCGCTCTCGAAGTCGTCGCCGCCGGTCGCGATGGCGTTCAGCGCCGGCAGCTCCAGCGCCGCGCTCACCACGTCCAGCAGGTGCTGGCCGGCCAGCGTTCGGATGCGCGGTGCCCCGCCGCGCGGGCCGGGCTCGAGCTCGTGGCACACCATGCGGTCCACCACCTCGGGGAAATAGGTGACCACCTCGCGCGAACACGGCGTGAACACCGTGTCCAGGTGCATCGCCGCCCGCGCCCGCGGCATCTGCGCGGCGATCACCCGCCGCGCCGCGCCGTGCTCGAACAGGCGGTGCGCCAGCTGCACCACCGCCTGCGGGCTGCTGCGCTCGCCCATGCCCACCAGCAGCACGCCGCGGCCGAGCGGCATCAGGTCGCCGCCTTCCAGCGTCGCCATCCCGTGGTCGCGCACCTCGCCGCCCCACCAGGTCTCGAAGCCGCCATTCACGAAACGCGGATGGAAGCGGTACACCGCCGCCTTCAGCAAGGTCTCGCCCCGGCGCACCGGCCAGAACATCGGGTTCAGCACGACGCCGCCGTACAGCCAGCTGCTCGCGTCGCGCGTGAACAGGCTGTTCGGCAACGGCGGCAGCACGAAGTCGTGCAGGTCCAGGTACGGGCCCAGCAAGCCGTTCGGCCGGAACGGCAGCTCCGCCTTGGTCATGCCGCCGATCAGCAGCTCCGCCAGCCGCGCCGGCGGCAACTCGGCGAGCGCCGCCTGCAGGTCGTCCAGCATGCCCAGGCCGACGCTGTCGGGGACGACCCGCTGCTGCAGCACCCAGCGCCGGGCCTCGGGTTGCGCCAGCGTCTCGGCCAGCAGGTCGTGCAGCTCCAGCACCTCGACGCCGCGGCGCGTCATCTCCGACACGAAGTGCGCGAAGTCGCGCTGCGCGCGTTCGACCCACAGCACGTCGTCGAACAGCAGCGCGCGGCAGTTGTCCGGCGTCAGCCGCTGCTGCGCCAGCCCCGGCCGGCACACCAGCACGCTGCGCAACCTCCCGATTTCCGAATGCACGCCCCAGTTCATCGCCTTGTCCACGCCTCTCAGATCTTCTGCAGGTCCAGCGTGCCGCCGGCGATCAGCCAGAGCGTCACGAACGCCACCGCGAGCAGCAGCACGGCCCCCACCTGCTCGCCCGCCCCCGAATACACCGGCAGGCCCCGGCGCCGCCGCGCCAGCGCATGCACCACCAGCCCCGGCGC
The DNA here is from genome assembly GCF_001425825.1 of Rhizobacter sp. Root1238. Lineage (GTDB taxonomy): Bacteria > Pseudomonadota > Gammaproteobacteria > Burkholderiales > Burkholderiaceae_C > Rhizobacter. Next base: position 125,010 of record NZ_LMDM01000003.1, on the reverse strand, counting down.
GTACACCAGGGCGGTCAACAACAGGTACACCGGCCCGGCCGTGTAGACCAGCCACGCGCTGTAGACCGTCGCGACCGCGCCGGTCAGCAGCAGCCCGCGCGAGGCCGTGCCGCGCCGCAGCGCGAACAGCGCGCACAGCAGGTAAGGCAGCAGGATGGTCGAGGTGGCGAGCTTGATCAGCGCCAGGTAGGCGTTGCCGGCCAACAGCGACAGCAGCAGCACCGCCTGCACGATGCCGTTGCTCCACCACAGCGCGGCGACCGGCGACTGCCGGCGGTTCTCGCGGGCCAGGCCGGCCGGGAAGACGTCTTCCTTCGCGGCGCTGTACGGCACCTCGGCGCCGAGCAGCGTCCACGCGAGCATCGCGCCGCCGACCGAGACCAGCAGCCCGAGGTTCACCAGCGCCGCGCCCCACGGCCCGACCACCTGCTGCAGCACGCCGGCCATCGACGGGTTGGCCATCTGCGCCAGCGCGGCCTGCGGCACCACGCCCAGCGACAGCAGCGTGATCGCCATGTACAGCGCGAGCGTCGCGCCGAAGCCGATCATCGTCGCGCGGCCGACATCGCCGGCACTGCGCGCGCGGCCGGAGAACACCGACGCGCCCTCGATGCCGATGAAGGCCCACACCGTGACCAGCATCGTCGAGCGCACCTGCTCGAACACCGGCCCGAGCTTCGGATCGCCCCACATCGACAGCGAGAAGGCCTGCACCTTGAACGCCAGCGCGACCAGCGCCACGAACATCAGCAGCGGCACGAGCTTCGACAGCGTCACCAGCGTGTTGACGGCGGCGGCGGTGCGCACCCCGCGCAGCACCAGCGCGTGGTACGCCCACAGCAGCGCCGACGCGAGCGCGACGCCCACCCCGGTGTTGCCCGCACCCAGCCCCAGCGCCGGCAGCAGGTTCGACAGCGCCGCGACGATCACGATCAGGTAGCCGGCATTGCCGATCAGCGCCGACAGCCAGTAGCCCCAGGCCGACTGGAAGCCGATGAAATCGCCGAAGCCGGCCCGGGCGTAGCCGTACACGCCGCCGGCCACGCCGGGCTCGGCCTGCGCGAGTTGCAGGAACATCGTCGCGAGCGACAGCATGCCCAGCGCGGTGATGCCCCAGCCGATCAGGATCGCGCCGGCACCTGCGCCGGCCGCCATGTTCTGCGGCAGCGAGAACACGCCCGAGCCGATCATCGAGCCGATCACCAGGCTCGCCAGGGCCCCCAGCGGCAACCCGCGGCCGGACGCGCCTGCAGCGGCCGGCAGGCGCCGGCGGGGCGGCGGGGGGGCAACGACGGTGGACATGGCGACCTCCTGCAAAAGCCCTCGATCGGGCAGGCAGTCAGCCTAGTGGGGACGGCCGCGCCGGCCTTGATGCCCGTCAAGCCATCGACGCGTCAGGCGCCGTGCCGCGCATCGCCAGCGCGCCTGATACCGAGCGGACACAAACGGTTCACGCGCTGTTACCCAGCGATACCCAGCGATCCCGCCCGGTCGCGCTGCATTGACAGGCGATTCCTAAGCTCTCGCTCATTCCACGAAACAAGCCAGGAACCTTCCATGCACACCGCCACGCTGCACGCCGAGTCCGCCAGCCGCCCGCCGATGCCGACGACGTCCGCCCTGCCGGCGCCCTCGCGCAGCATGGCCCGCCCCGATGCCGGCACGGTGTGCGCCCGGGTCAACGAATCGCTGAAGCTGCTGGCCGACTCGGTCGAGGTGCAACGCCGCATCGTGCATGCCGGCGACACGGTGTTCCAGGGCGGTCAGGGGTTCCAGTGCCTCTACATCATCAATTCCGGCTTCTTCAAGACGCTGAACGTCGCGGCCGACGGTCGCGAGCAGGTCGTCGGCCTGCACTTCAAGGGCGACTGGATGGGCTTCGACGGCATCGCGCACGGCCAGTACGGCTGCGATGCGATCGCGATGGACACCGGCGAGGTCTGGTCGGTGCGCTACGACACGCTGCTGCTCGCCGCGGCCCGCCAGCCGGCGCTGCTCGGCCTGCTGCACGCCGCGATGAGCCGCGAGATCTCGCGCGACCGCGACTCGCTGCTGTCGCTGGGCACGCTGCCGGCCGATGCGCGCGTCGCCGACTTCCTGCGCTACTGGGCCGAGTCGCTGTCGCAGCGCGGCCTGCGCGCCGACCAGATCACGCTGCGCATGACGCGTGCCGAGATCGGCAACTACCTCGGCATGACGCTCGAGAGCGTCAGCCGCGCGCTGTCGCGCATGGCGCGCAGCAACGTGATCCGCTTCACCGAGAAGGGCCGGCGCGACCTGTGCATCGCGAGCACCGAGGCGCTCGCGTCGTTCATCCAGGCGGCGATGACGCCGGCGTCGCGGGTGCTGCAGTGACCGCGGCCCGGACCAACGCACGCACCATCGCGTCGGACAGCTCCTCGCGCGAGTAGGGCTTGCGCAGCAGCTCCCACGGCAGGCCGAGGCCGTCGCCGACCATCGCCTCGGACGAATAGCCCGACATCAGCAGCACTGCCAGCGCCGGCCGCAGCACGGTCGCCCGGCGCGCGAGGTCGGTGCCGCGCAGGCCGGCGCCGAGGATCACGTCGCTGAGCAGCAGGTCGATCGGCTGCGCCTGCTCCAGCGCGGCGAGCGCCGGCTCGGCGCTCGCGTGGGCCGTCACCTCGCACTTCAGCGCGAGCAGGAAGTTGCGGCACACCGCCAGCACCTCCGGATCGTCTTCCACCACCATCACGCGCAGGCCGGGCGGCAACGCGGCCGGCGCCTCGCCCCGCGCCTCGGCGAGGCTCGGCAGGTCGAAGCGCGGCAGGTACAGCGTGACCCGCGTGCCGGCGCCCGGCGCCGAATCGAGCGCCACCGCGCCGTTCGACTGCCTGGCGAAGCCGTACACCGTGCTCAGTCCGAGCCCGGTGCCGCGGCCGGCCTCCTTGGTCGTGAAGAACGGCTCGAAGGCGCGGTCGCGCACCGCCTCGGACATGCCGTGCCCGGTGTCCGAGACGCTGATCTCGACGAAGCCGTCGTCGCGCCGCGCCGCCTCGCCCAGCTCGGCCACCAGCGGCGCCGGCACGCGCCGGCAGGGACGGCAGGCGAACGACAGCGTGCCCCCGTCGGGCATCGCATCGCGTGCATTGATCGCGATGTTGAGCAAGGCCGATTCGAGCTGGCCGGGGTCGGCGCGGCAGCCGGGGCAGCCGTCGGGCGCGTCGACGACGATCTGCACCCGCTCGTCGAGCGTGCGGTGCAGCATGTCGGCCAGCGAGTGCAGCAGCAGCGCCGGCTCCACGCGCGTGGGCACCAGGCGCTGGCGGCGCGAGAACGCGAGCAGCTTGCCGGTGAGTTCGGCGCCGCGCTTCGCGGCCCGCGTGGCGGCCCCCAGCATCTGCTGCAGCCGCGGCTCGTCGGCGACCTGCGGCTCGTACTCGAGCACCTGCAGGTTGCCCTGGATCACGGTCAGCAGGTTGTTGAAGTCGTGCGCGATGCCGCCGGTCAGCTGGCCGACGCTTTCCATGCGCTGGGCATGGTTCAGCTGGTCCTCGGTCTGCACGCGCTGCAGGCTGGCGGCCAGCAGGCTGGACAGCGAATCGAGGAAGCGCAGCTCGTCGTCGCCGAAACGGCGCGCCTCGCGGCTGCGCACCGCGAGCACGCCGACGATGCTGCCGCGTTCGGACAGCGGCACGCCCAGCCCGCTGACCAGCCCGCTCGCCAGGAAGTCCGGCGGCACCTTGAAGCGCGTCTCGCGCGCATAGTTGGAGACCACCACCGGCCGGCCCTCGCAGAGCACGAAGCCCGGCGGCGTGTCGGGCCGGTTCGGCACGCGGCGCCCCTCGACCTCGTCGCCGCCCAGCCCGACGCCGGCCGCGAGCCGGAATTCGATGCGGTCCGGCTCCAGCAGGTAGACCACTGCCGTCTCGACCTGCAGCCCCTCGGCGGCGATCTGCGGCACCTGGCGCAGCAGCGCCTGCGGGTCGCGGGTGTCGACGGCCAGCCGCGCGAGCTTGGCGACGTGCTCGCTGTAGCGGGCCTGCTGCAGCGCCTGCTGCACCCGCGGGTACGCAGCGATGCCGCGGATCGCCGCGACGACGAACGGCAGGCCGTCGTCCTGCACCGGGCTCAGCGCGATCTCGACGATCACCTCGCTGCCGTCCTTGCGCCGCGCGGTCAGCTCCAGCTGCGTGCCCATCGGGCGCGGCTTCGGGCTCATGCCGTAGGCGCCGCGGTAGGCCGCATGGCGCGGGCGGATGCTGTCGGGCACCAGCGCATCGACCGGCAGGCCGACGAGTTCTTCCACCTGGTAGCCGAGCAGCGCGGCTGCCGCCGGGTTGGCCCGCACGATCAGACCCTGCGCATCGACCAGCAGCAGCGCATCGGGATAGGCGGAGAACAGCGACCGGAACAGGCGCCCTTCTTCGGGCGTCGGCGGCGGGCGGTGCGGTGGCATGACAAGGCTCCGTCGTTCAGGCGCCCACCACCGGCACCGCGAGCATGTAGCCGGCGCTGCGCACCGACTTGATCAGCTGCGGGCTTTCGGGATCGGCTTCGAGCTTCTTGCGCAGGCGCCCGACCTGCACGTCGATCGTGCGGTCGAACGGCGCCGCCTCGCGCCCGCGCGTGCTTTCGAGCAGGAAGTCGCGCGACAGCACGCGGCCCGGGTGGCGCACGAACACGCTCAGCAGGTCGAACTCGCCGCTGGTCAGCGCCACCTCGACGCCGGCGCGGTTGGCCAGCCGGCGCGCGGCGAGGTCGAGCTCCCAGTCGAGGAAACGCAGGCGCTCGGCCGGCCCTCGCGCGGCCGCGGGCGCCGCGGCCGGCGCGGCGACGGCGGCGACCGCCGGGGCGGCGACGCGCCGCAGCACCGACTTGATCCGCGCGAGCAGCTCGCGCAGGTCGAACGGCTTGGTCACGTAGTCGTCGGCGCCGATCTCCAGCCCGACGACCTTGTCGACCGCATCGCCGCGGCCGGTGATGATGATCAGCCCGCACTGGTGGTGCTCGCGCAGCCGGCGCGCGATCGCGAAACCGTCCTCGCCCGGCAGTCCGAGGTCCAGCAGCACCAGCGACGGCGGATCGAGCGACATCAGGGCATCGAGCGCCCGGCCCTGGTGGACCTGCGAGACGCGGAAACCCTGGCCGCCGAGGTAGTTGGCGAGCAACTGGGTGATGTCCACCTCGTCGTCCAGCACGGCGATGTGCTGCGGAACCCCCTGCGATGTCACGAAATGCCCCTTTGCTGCGCGGTCGGCGGCCTGCCCTCCCAGCCGCCCGCAGCACTATACGCGGCGGAGTCGTGGCCGAGCCCCCTGCCCGCCTGCGGAACCGCACGGCCTCAGCGCGGTGCCGCGCTGCGCAGCTCCAGGTAGCCGCCGGCGCGGAACACCGTCAGCCGCGTGCCCGCCAGCGTGCGCCACGACAGCAGCGCGCGCACGAAGTCGCCGCTGTCGCCGAGGGCCCGGCCGTTCATGCCGACCACGATGTCGCCGACGCGCAGGCCGAGCGACGCCGCGACGCTGCCGCGCGCCACCGCGTTGACGAAGGCCCCCCGCGCATCCGGCCGGCCGGCGTGCCAGGCCGCGAGCGGCGACACGTCCTCGAAGCCGGCGCCCAGCCGCGGCCGGGGCGCGGCACCGTCGCTGCGCAGTTCGGCCACCACCTGCTGCACCACCTCGATCGGCATGAACAGGCTGACGCCCGAGGTGCCGTACGGGCCGACCACCGTGCGCAGGCTCATGCCGACGATCGCGCCGCGGGCATCCAGCAGCGGCCCGCCGGAGTTGCCGGGGTTCAGCGTCAGGTCGCTCTGGATGAACAGCACCTCGCCGTCCTCCGCGAAATGCCGCGCACGGCCGCCGACGATGCCCGCCACCACCGACCGGTTCAGGCCGTACGGCTCGCCGATGGCGAGCACCCAGTCGCCGGCGCGCAGCGCGGCCGAGCGCGCGAACACCGGTGCCACGGAAGGCGCCGCAGCCAGCTCGAGCAGCGCAATGTCCATGTCGCGGTCCATCGCCCGCACGCGCGCCGCGCTGACGCGCTGGTCGGGCAGCTTCACCAGCACCTGGCCGGCACCGGCCACCACGTGCGCGGCGGTCACGACCGCCCCGCCCTCGTCGATGAAGAAACCGGCGCCGATGCGCGCCGGCAGCTCGGCGGTGCTCCACGGCGCGAGTTCGTCGCCGCGCGGCAGCGAGGCCTCGTCGGCGTCCGCCGCATCGTCCGCGCCGATGCCGTAGACGCCGACCGCGAACGCGCCGCCGCGGCTCACCGCCGCCGCGAAGCCCGCGGCCGGCGCGGGCGACGGCCACGGCGCGGCGCAGCCGGCCAGCCCGGCGGCCAGCAGCAGCGTGCCGAGCAGGCGCCGCACCCCGTCAGCGCCCGCCGGGCGGCCGGTGGCCGTGGCCGTGGTTGTCGCAGATGGCCGGCCCGATGCCCAGCGGCGGCGGCAGGGCCCACAGGATCTTCTTGAAGACATGGCGGTAGTGGTCATCCGGTTGATGGCCGGTCAGCGGGTCGCGGTTGGCGCAGAACGCGCTGTCCAGCGCGGCCCAGTCATCGGCCGTCAGCACGCGCTCGGCGAGCGGCAGCACCTCGGCCTCCTCGGCCCGGATGTGCGCCAGGTAGAAGTCGATGTAGCGCAGCATGGCCTGCTCGAAGCGATCGCGGCGCACGCTCAACTGGACGGTGTCGGCCATCATCTCGAAGCCGAGCAGTTCGTGCTCCAGCACGCGGATCGCGCGCTCGCCGTCGGCGTGCTCGCGGTCGAGCCGGTCCAGCACCGCGTCGCCTTCGGTCGTGCGCTGCCGCAGCAGCGGGAACAGCAGTTCGCTCTCCTTCGCATGGTGCAGGCGCTCGGGGAACTCGTCGACGTAGAACAGCATCGCGCGCAGCACGCCGAAGTCCGGCAGGCTGCCGCGGCGCCGGTGGTCGGCCAGCAGCAGGCTGATCGAGCGCAGCATCGCCGACATGGCGCTGTGCTCTTCGAGGATGACGCGCACGGCAGCGTGTTGCATGGCAGGGTCCCGGCCGACGTAAGGCCTCCAGCTTCGCGCCGCGCCGGCCGACGTGCCTTGATGCGCGTCAACGCCGCGATGCGGCACGTGGGCGTGGCGGGAAAGCTTGACTTTCATCAAGCGGCGGATCGGTGTTCCTTTGACATTCGTCAAACGGCGCATCGGTGTTCCTGCCTATCCTCGTGCGGATGAAATTGACAAGCCCGATCGGCGGGAGTACACCCGCAGCCGTTCACGCGGGCGGCCCGGCAGGCGCCGGCCGGACGAGGGAGAACACCATGAACAAGGCTTCCGACGTCCCGACGAAGCGGCAGGAGCGCACCGTGCTGCTCGTGTCGCTGGCGGTGATCGCACCGGTGCTGGCGGTCGGCGTCGTCGGCGGCTACGGCTTCCTCGTGTGGATCTACCAGCTCTTCGCCGGCCCGCCCGGGAGTTGAGCGTGCACCCCCCCGAGCTTCACATCGCGAGCCTGGTCGTCCATTCGACGCCGGCTCGCGCCGCCGCGCTGGCGGCGACGCTGTCGACCCTGCCGCAGGCCGTCGTCCATGCAGTGGGCGCCAACGGCAAGCTGGTCGTCACGCTGGAAGCCGACGGCGCCGCGCAGATGGTCGCGCTGGTGCAGCAGATCCAGCGCACCGACGGCGTCCTGTCGGCAGCGCTGGTCTACCAGCATGCCGACACCCTGGATTCCATGAACGAGGAGATTTCCGATGCCGATCGCCCGCAGGGACTTCATCCGGCAGACGGCGGCGGCTAGCGCCGGTGCGGTCGCCGGCCTGCCATTGCCCGGCCTGGCGGCCACCCCGACCGACAACGCCGAGCTGAAGTGGTCCAAGGCCCCGTGCCGCTTCTGCGGCACCGGCTGCGGCGTCACCGTCGCGGTCAAGGACAACCGCGTCGTCGCGACGCACGGCGACCTCGAGGCCGAGGTCAACAAGGGCCTGAACTGCGTCAAGGGCTACTTCCTGTCGAAGATCATGTACGGCGAGGACCGGCTGACGCGCCCGCTGATGCGCATGAAGGACGGCAAGTACGCGAAGGACGGCGAGTTCCAGCACGTCTCCTGGGACCAGGCTTTCGACGAGATGGCGCGGCAGTTCAAGCGGGTGCTGAAGGAGAAGGGGCCGACCGCGGTCGGCATGTTCGGCTCCGGGCAATGGACGGTGTGGGAAGGCTATGCCGCGCTGAAGCTGATGAAGGCCGGCTTCCGCTCGAACAACCTCGACCCGAACGCCCGCCACTGCATGGCCTCGGCGGCCGTCGGCTTCATGCGCACCTTCGGCGCCGACGAGCCGATGGGCTGCTACGACGACATCGAGGCCGCCGACGCGTTCGTGCTGTGGGGCTCGAACATGGCCGAGATGCACCCGATCCTGTGGACGCGCGTGACCGACCGGCGCCTCACCGGCAAGGACGTCAAGGTGGCGGTGCTGTCGACCTTCGAGCACCGCTCGTACGAGCTGGCCGACCTGGACCTCACCTTCACGCCGCAGACCGACCTGGCGATCCTGAACTACATCGCGCACTACATCATCTCGACCGGCCGGGTGAACCGCTCGTTCGTCGAGAAGCACACCACGTTCAGGCTCGGCAACCCCGACATCGGCTACGGCCTGCGGCCGGAGCACCCGCTGCAGAAGGCGGCGAAGAACGCCAACGCCGCCGGCGGCTCGAAGCCGATGAGCTTCGACGAGTTCGCGAAGTTCGTCTCCACCTACGACCTCGAGTACACCGCGAAGTTGAGCGGCGTCCCGAAGAACCGCCTGCAGGCGCTGGCCGAGCTGTACGCCGACCCGAAGGTGAAGGTGATGTCGTTCTGGACCATGGGCTTCAACCAGCACACCCGCGGGGTCTGGGCGAACAACATGGTCTACAACATCCACCTGCTCACCGGCAAGATCGCGACGCCGGGCAACAGCCCGTTCTCGCTGACCGGCCAGCCGTCGGCCTGCGGCACCGCGCGCGAGGTCGGCACCTTCGCGAACCGGCTGCCGGCCGACATGGTGGTCACCAACCCCAAGCACCGCGCGCACGCCGAAGAGATCTGGAAGCTGCCCGACGGCACCATCCCCGACGTGCCCGGCTACCACGCGGTGCTGCAGAACCGCATGCTCAAGGACGGCAAGCTCAACGCCTACTGGGTGATGGTCAACAACAACATGCAGGCCGGCGCCAACCTGACGCAGGAAGGCTACCCGGGCTACCGCAACCCCGACAACTTCGTCGTGGTGTCCGACGCCTACCCGACCGTCACCGGGCTGGCGGCCGACCTGATCCTGCCGGCCGCGATGTGGGTCGAGAAGGAAGGCGCCTACGGCAATGCCGAGCGGCGCACGCACTTCTGGCACCAGCTGGTCGGCGCGCCCGGCGAGGCGAAGTCCGACCTGTGGCAGCTGATGGAGTTCTCCAAGCGCTTCAGGATCGAGGAGGTCTGGCCGGCCGAGCTGATCGCGAAGAAGCCGGAGTACCGCGGCAAGACCTTGTTCCAGGTGCTGTTCGAGAACGGCCAGGTCAACGCCTTCCCGGCCTCGCAGGTGGAGGCCGGCTACGCGAACGACGAGGCGAAGGCCTTCGGGTTCTATCCGCAGAAGGGACTGTTCGAGGAGTACGCGACCTTCGGCCGCGGCCACGGCCACGACCTGGCGCCGTTCGACCGCTACCACCAGGTGCGCGGGCTGCGCTGGCCGGTGGTCGACGGCAAGGAGACGCGCTGGCGCTACAAGGAAGGCTCGGACCCCTACGTGAAGCCGGGCAGCGACTGGCAGTTCTACGGCAACCCGGACGGCAAGGCGGTGATCTACGCGTTGCCGTACGAGCCGCCGCCGGAGGTGCCCGACAAGGACTTCCCGTTCTGGCTGTCCACCGGCCGCGTGCTGGAGCACTGGCACTCGGGCTCGATGACGCGCCGGGTGCCCGAGCTGCACCGCGCGGTGCCGAACGCCGTCTGCTTCATGCACCCGGACGACGCGAAGGCGCTGGGCGTGCGGCGCGGCGACGAGATCGAGGTCGCCTCGCGCCGCGGCGCGATGCGCACGCGGGTCGAGACGCGCGGGCGCAACAAGCCGCCGCGCGGGCTGGTGTTCGTGCCGTGGTTCGATGCCAGCCAGCTGATCAACAAGGTCACGCTGGACGCCACCGACCCGATCTCGTTCCAGACCGATTTCAAGAAGTGCGCGGTGCGCATCGCGAAGGTCGCCGCGGTGTGAGGCGCAGGGAGAACCCATGAATGCACTCCGAATGCTGGCGCGGTCATGCGCCCTGGCTTGCGCGCTGGCGTGCGCGGCGGTCGCCGCGGCCCCGCCGCTGCTGCAGGACGCGATGCGCGGCCCGACCCCGATCCTCGACGACGCGGTGCCGCCCCGGCTGGCCAATGCGGTCAACGACGACCAGCGCCGCATGCGCAACTACGACATGCAGCCGCCGATCATCCCGCACCGGGTCGACGGCTACCAGGTCGACCGCAACTTCAACAAGTGCCTGGACTGCCACGCCCGCGCCCGCACCGAATTCAGCCAGGCGGTGCCGGTGAGCGTCACGCACTACATCGACCGCGACGGCAAGGTGCTGGCGCAGATCTCGACGCGCCGCTACTTCTGCCAGCAGTGCCACGTGGCGCAGGAGCCGGTGCGTGCGCTGGTGGCCAACACCTTCGAGGACGTCGACACGGTGCTGCGCAAGGCAGCCGCCTCCTCCGCCCACCGCTGACCGGAGGCCCGCCGTGCGCCACCTGCTGATCCGCTTCTGGACCATCCTCGCCCGCCCCAGCGTGCACTACAGCCTGGGCGTCCTGCTGCTGGCCGGCTTCATCGCCGGCGTGACGTTCTGGGGTGCCTTCAACACCGCGATGGAGGCCACCAACACCGAGGCCTTCTGCACCAGCTGCCACGAGATGCGCGACAACGTGTTCGCCGAGCTGAAGAGCACCATCCACTACACCAACCGCTCCGGCGTGCGCGCGGTGTGCTCGAACTGCCACGTGCCGCACGAGTGGACCCACAAGATCGCCCGCAAGATGCAGGCGTCGAAGGAGGTCTGGGGCAAGGTGTTCGGCACCATCGACACGCCGGAGAAGTTCCAGGCCAAGCGGCTGGAGCTGGCACGCCACGAATGGGCCCGTTTCAAGGCCAACGATTCGCTGGAATGCCGCAACTGCCACAACTACGACTCGATGGACTTCACGCGCCAGAGCGTGCGCGCGCAGGCCATGCACTCGACCCACCTGGCCAACAAGGACAAGACCTGCATCGATTGCCACAAGGGCATCGCGCACCGGCTGCCGCACATCCCGCCCGGCGAGGCCCCGACCGACACGCCGGGGCAGCAGGTGCCGAAGGCCGAGCAGGCGGCGCAGGCCGAAGCCGGCGCCGCCACCGCACGCTGAGGCTCAACGCAGTTGCGCCTGGATCCGCCGCACGAAGGCCGGGTCGGCGCTGCCCAGCCGCGTGGTGCGCCCGGCGACGCGGCCGCGCGCATCCAGCAGGACCAGCAGGCTGGTGTGGTTGTAGTCGCCGTCGGGCAGCGCGCGAAAACGGATGCCCAGCAGCGCGGCCAGCTTGCGCGCGCCGGCCGCGTCGGTGCGGGCCAGCGTCCAGTGCGCGCCATCGAGTCCCCGTTCGTCGGCGGTGCGCCGCAGCACCTGCACGGTGTCGCGTTCCGGGTCGAAGCTCACCATCAGCACGCCGATGCGTTCGCGCTCGGCCGGGGCCAGTGCCGCCTGCGTGTCGCGCAGCGCGTCGACCAGCATCGGGCAGACGAACTGGCACGAGGTGTAGAACATCGTGACCAGCATCGGGTGGCCCTGGCCGGCATCGAGCGCGATGGCCCGGCCGTCCTGGTCGGTCAGCGGCAGGTCGAGCTGGTAGACCGAATCGCCCGGCCAACGCGGCGCGGCGCCCGCCGAGGCGGCACAGGCCAGCAGCGTGGCCAGCAAGGTTCTTCTCAACATCAGTGTTTCTCCTTCAGAACGGGGGCCTGCGGACGCACGCAGCGAAAGCCGAGGCTGCGCGTGCTGTTCGAGGCGTCGAGGGATGACAGCAGGGCCACGCGCATCAGCACCGCGTAGTTCTCCCGCTGTTGCAGGTCGATGGCGCCGGCGCCGCAGAACTGCAGCTTGTCGGGGTCGTCGGCGGAGCGGCTGTCGGGGTTCACCAGCAGCGCGTTGAAGTCGTCCACCCACTCCCACACCAGGCCGTGCAGATCGCGCACGCCATACGCATTGGGTGGGCCGCCGACGGCCGGCAGCGCCTGCGTCGCCGGCCGCGAATACCACGCCAGGATGCGCGCGCGCCACGCGGGGTCGGCGCGCGCATCGACACGGGTCTCGTCGGCCGCCGCCACGTACTCCCACTCGGGCCAGCTGGGCAGCCTGCCGCCCTCGCCCTCGCAGAAGGCCTGCGCGGCGAACCAGCTGAGCCCGGTGGCCGGCTGGTCGGCTCGCCAGCCGTCGCCGGGCGTGACCGGGTCGCGCCAGCCGCTCAGGTAGTCGGCATCGGCGAAGACCGTGGCGACGCGCCCGCGCTGCCACTGCGGCTGCGCGACGACGAAGCGCTGCAGCTCGCCCACCGTCACCGGCGTCGCGCGCATCGCGAAGGCGGCGATGGCTTGCGGCTGCTGCTGCGCATCGCGTGCCAGCACGCTCGCGAGCGTGCCGGCCGGAATGTCGACATACGCCACCGTCTGCGCCGCGCACGGCAGCGCGATGCAGCAGGCACCGGCGGCGATCCAGGCCGTCGTGCCCACGTCAGTGCTCGGCGACCGTCGCCGCCACCGGCCTGGCGGCGCGCACCCGCTTCACGTCGTCGGTCAGGATGCGCCCGCCCGGGTTGCCCCAGCTGTTGAGCACGTAGGTGAGGATGTTGGCGACCTCGTCGTCGTTGAGCTGCATCATCGGCGGCATCACCGAGTCGTAGTCGCCGCCATTCACCTTCAGCTTGCCGGTCAGCCCGTGCAGCACGATGCCGATCGCGCGCGCCGGGTCGGACGCGAGGTAGTCGGACCGTGCCAGCGGCGGAAACACGCCCGGCAGGCCGGCACCGTTCGCCTGGTGGCACACCGAGCAGGTCCCGGCAAACAGCGACTCGCCGGCACGCACCTGGTCCTGCAGCGTCAAGGTGCCGGCGGCGGCCGCCTGCGTCGCGGTGGCGACCGCGTTCATGTTCGGCTGCGAGCGGTCGCCCAGGTACACCGAGTCGAGTTCCTTGCCGGAGTACAGCGACTTGTCCTCCGGCCCGCTGACCTTCAGGATCGCCAGCGCACCCTTGTTGAACGCGCGGAAGATCGAATGATCGACCAGCACGTAGCTGCCGGGCACGCGGGTCGTGAACTTCACCACCGCCGCGCCGCCGGCCGGGATCAGCGTGGTCTGCACGTTCTTCTGCACGTTGCTGCCGCCCTCGTAGCGCACCTCGTCGAAGATGGCGCCGATCACGTGGAAGCTGGACACCAGGTTCGGCCCGCCGTTGCCGACGAACAGCCGCACCGTCTCGCCGGTCTTCGCGGTGATCGCCTTGTCGCCGGTCAGCGCACCTTCGGCGCCGTTGAACAGCACGTAGGTCGGCCGCTCGTCGATGGCCTTCTCCATGTCGAACGGCTGCAGCCCCTTCTCGCGGTACTTGCCGCCGGTGTAGAAGTCGCCCTGCATCACGTAGTACTCGTGGTCCACCTTCGGCAGCCCCTGCGGCGGCTCGACCAGGATCAGGCCGTACATGCCGTTGGCCACGTGCATGCCCACCGGCGCGGTGGCGCAGTGGTAGACGTAGATGCCTTCGTTGAGCGCCTTGAACGTGAACTGCGACGCATGGCCCGGCGCGGTGAAGCTGGACGCCGCCCCGCCGCCGGGGCCGGTGACGCCGTGCAGGTCGATGTTGTGCGGCATCTTGCTGCCCGGGTGGTTCTTCAGGTGGAACTCCACCGTGTCGCCCTGGCGCACGCGGATGAAGCTGCCGGGCACGGTGCCGCCGAAGGTCCAGAACGTGTACGACACGCCTTCGGAGATCTGCATCTCCTTCTCGATCACCTCGAGCTCGACGATGACCTTGGCGGGCGTGCTGCGATGGATCGGCGGCGGCACGTTGGGCGGGCTGGTCAGCACCGCGTGGATGGGCGCGCCCTGGGGCGGGCCGAAGTCGCCGGTTTTCGGCACCGCTTTCTGCGCCGTGCCCGCGGCGTGCGCCAGGCCCAGGGTGCAGGCCAGCAGTGCGGCGGCCGTCGCTGTCTTGAGGATGTTGGTCATGCTGTGATCCGGTACGGATGCGTCCCTCCATCGGGACGGCATGACAGTAGGGGCGCGTCGCCGGCGAGGGTTTGTGTTCCGTCAAGGAAGGCGACAGCGGCCGCGTCGTCGATGCCGCATTGATTTGCGTCAAGACCCTGCCGCGGTCGCCCTCCTACGATAGATGCATCTGCCATGCATCTATCGTGCAACGCATCCACGCCAGGAGATTCCCGCATGTCCCCGTCCCAGGTTTCCGCCCCGTCCCTTGCCGTCATCGACGTCCGCCCGATCCCGCGGCACGAACGCCACGCGCTGATCTTCTCGACCTTCAGGAAGCTGCCGGTCGGCAGGTCGATGCAGCTGGTGAACGACCACGACCCGCAGCCGCTGCAGCACCAGTTCCACGCCGAGATGCCCGGCGCCTTCAGCTGGGAGTACGTGCAGGCGGGTCCCGCCCTCTGGCGCGTGCGCATCACCCGGCAGGCCGTGCCGGACCGCCATGCCGCCGGCGGCTGCTGCGGCGGCTGCGGCGGCGCGGCCTGATCCCTCCCCAGGTTTCCCCAAGGAGCATTCCATGAACCCCTCGCATCGCCTGTGGCGCTGGCTGGCACTGATCTTCGTGCTGTCCTTCGGCGCGCTCGGCTTCCTCGGCTACCAGATCCACCTGGCGGCCCCTCCCATTCCCGCCTCGGTGGTCGATGCCGACGGCCGCACGCTGTTCACCGGCGCGCAGATCCAGGCCGGCCAGCAGGTCTGGCTCGCCTCGGGCGGCCAGCAGCAAGGCACGGTCTGGGGCCATGGCGCCTACGTGGCGCCCGACTGGTCGGCCGACTGGCTGCACCGCGAGGCGTCGGCGCTGCAGGCGCTTCGCCTCGACCAGCACGTGCAGGCGCAACCGACGCTGTCGAGCGCGGACCGCGCCGCGATCGGCGTCACCCTGCGCGAGGAGATGCGGCACAACGGCTACGACGAGACGAGCGGCGTGCTGAAGGTGTCGAACGACCGCGCGCTGGCGATCCGGCGCGTCGCGAGCCACTACGACAGCCTGTTCGGCAGCGACCCGGCGCTGGCCGGGCTGCGCAGCCAGTACGCGATGCGCGCCGGCAGCGTTCCCGACGCCGCCGACCGCCAGGCGCTGACGGCCTTCTTCTTCTGGAGCTCGTGGGCCGCGGCCACCGACCGCCCCGGCGAGACCGCCCTGTCGTACACCAGCAACTGGCCGCACGAGCCGCTGGTGGGCAACACGCTGACCGGCACCGCGGCCATGTGGTCGATGGCGAGCATCGTGCTGCTGATCGCCGGCATCGCCGCGATGGTCTGGTTCCACGGCAGCCGCGAGCACGAGGCCGATCCGGTGCCGCCGGCCGCCGACCCCTTCCTGCAGGTGGCGGCCACCCCGTCGATGAAGGCGACCCGCAAGTACTTCTTCGCGGTGGTGGGCCTGCTGCTGCTGCAGATCGGCATGGGCGCCATCACGGCCCACTACGCGGTCGAGGGCGATGCGTTCTTCGGCCTCCCGCTGGCCGAGGTGCTGCCGTATGTCGTGAGCCGCACCGTGCACACGCAGGTCGGCATCTTCTGGATCGCCACCGCCTGGCTGGCCACCGGCCTGTACATCGCCCCGCTGCTGTCCGGCGCCGAACCGCGCTTCCAGAAGCTCGGCGTCGACGTGCTGTTCTGGGCGCTGATCGCCATCGTGGTCGGCTCCACCGCCACCGGCTGGCTCGGCACGCTGCAGCACCGCGGCGTGGACTTCAGCTTCTGGATCGGCAACCAGGGTCTCGAATTCACCAGCATGGGCCGCGTCTGGCAGCTGCTGCTGTTCGTCGGCCTGCTGTTCTGGCTGCTGCTGCTCGGCCGCGCACTGTGGCCGGCGCTGAAGAAGCCGTCGGAGACCCGCGGCCTGATCGCGATGGTGTTCCTGTCGGCGGCCTGCATCGGCGGCTTCTATTCCAGTTCGCTGATGTGGGGCCAGCACACCCACTACTCGATGGTCGAGTACTGGCGCTGGTGGCTGGTGCACCTGTGGGTCGAAGGCTTCTTCGAGGTCTTCGCCACCGCGGTGGTCGCGCTGATCTTCACGCGGCTGGGCCTGGTCTGCGCCGCGAGCGCCAACCGCGCGATCGTCGCCGAGACCATCGTGTTCCTGTTCGGCGGCATCCTGGGCACGCTGCACCACCTGTACTTCACCGGCACGCCGACCTCGGTGATCGCCGTCGGCGCGGTGTTCTCCGCGCTCGAGGTCGTGCCGCTCGCGATGCTCGGTCTGGAGGCCCTGCAGACCTGGCGCCGTTCGCAGCGCGCGCCGTGGCTGGCGGCCTACCGCTGGCCGATCATGTGCTTCGTCGCGGTGGGGTTCTGGAACACGGTCGGCGCCGGCGTGCTCGGCTTCGCGATCAACCCGCCGGCCTCGCTGTACTACGTGCAGGGCCTGAACATGACGGCCGCCCACGGGCATGCGGCGCTGTTCGGCGTCTACGGCATGCTCGGCATCGGGCTGATGCTGTTCTGCCTGCGCGGGCTGTATGCGCGGCACCTGCATGCCGACCGCCTGCTGGCACCGGCGTGGTGGGGCATGAATGCAGGCCTCGCGATGATGGTGTTCCTGTCGCTGCTGCCGGCTGGCATCTGGCAGGCCTGGGCCAGCATCGACCAGGGCATGTGGTTCGCGCGCTCGCCGGCCGTCGTGCATTCGAAGGTGATGGAAACGCTGGTGTGGCTGCGCGTGCCCGGCGACGTGGTGTTCGCCGGCGGCGCGCTGCTGCTGGCGGTGTATGCGTGGCGGCTGCTGCGCCGCCCGGCCGCCGACGCGGCGGCCGTGCCGTCCGCGCGGGCGGTGCGGCCATGAGGCTCAGCGGCTTCACCGACTACAGCCTGCGCGTGCTGATCTACCTCGCGGCGAAGCCCGGCCGGCAGGTCACGATCCGCGAGATCGCCGGCTCGTTCGGCATCTCGGCCCACCACCTGACCAAGGTGGTCTGGTTCCTCGGCCAGCACGGCTGGCTGAGCACCGTGCGCGGACGCGGCGGCGGCATCGCGTTGGGCCGGCCGGCCGCCGAGATCGGCGTCGGCACGGTGGTGCGGGCGACCGAGGCCCAGACCCGCCCTGGCGACTGCTTCGGCCAGCAGCCCGACGCCTGCCGCATCGCGCGGGTGTGCGCGCTGCGGGGCGTGCTGCACGACGCGCTGGAGGCCTTCTACGCCGCGCTCGACCGCAGCACGCTGGCCGACCTGGTCCGCAACGCGCCGGCGCTCGCCGAGGTGTTGTTCGTGCGGTCGCCGCCCGCCGCGCTGCAGGCGGGGTGCGCATGAACGCCGCCCCCATCGACTTCGACGGCCCCGAGGCGTTGCGCGAGCCGTTGCTGGCCGCACTGGCGCGGGTCGTCGACCCCGAGCTCGCGCTGTCGATCACCGACCTGGGCCTGGTCTACCGTCTGCAGGTGGACGACGCCGGCGCGCAAGTGCGGATGACGATGACGTCGCCGGCCTGCCCGGTGATCGACCTGATCGTCGAAGACGTCGAGAACGAACTCGACCGGGTGCTGCCGGCCGGCTGTGCGATCGCGGTCGAGGTGTGCTGGGAACCGGCATGGACACCGGACCGGATGAGCGAGCGGGCCCGCCGCTTCCTGCAGCGGTGAACGCGCAGGCATCGGGTCTCGCCCGGCTGGGCCTGGCGCTGCTGGTCGCGGTGTCGCTGGTGGCCGCGGTGGCCGCCGGGCTGCTGCGCGCCGGTTGGCTGCAGGCGGCCTGGCTGCCGGAAGGCCTCGGGCGGCTGGCACTCGGCCAGCATGCCGCGCTGATGCTGTCGGGCCTGCTCGGCACCACGATCGCGATCGAGCGTGCGGTCGCGCTGAAGCAAGGCTGGGCCTTCGTCGCGCCGTGGGCCTCGGGGCTGGGCAGCCTCGCGCTGCTGGCCGGCCTGGACACCGTGGGCGGCTGGCTGGGCGTGGCCGCGGCCGCGGTGTTCGTCGGCGCCAGCACCGCGGTGTCGGCACGCCAGTGGGCCGTGCATTCGGCGCTGCTGCTGCCCGCGGCCGTTGCGTGGCTGGTCGGCAACCTGTTGTTCGCGCTCGGCCAGCCCACCGAGGCGACGCTGCCGTGGTGGTTTGCGTTCATCGTGCTGACCGTCGCGGCCGAGCGCCTGGAGATGGCCCGGCTGATGCGCCACCGCCCGGCGGCGCAGGCCGTGCTGGTGGCCCTGCTGCTGAGCCTGCTGGCCGCCGCGGCCCTGACCGGCCGCCGGCCGTTCGAAGCCGGCGTGCTGTACGGCGGCACGCTGGTCGCGCTGGCGCTGTGGCTGCTGCGCTACGACATCGCCCGCCGCACCTGGCATGCGCATGGCCTGGCCCGCTACATGGCGGTGAGCCTGCTGGCCGGCTACGTGTGGCTCGCGGTGGCTGGCGTGGCATGGATCGGCGTCGCCTGGGGTTGCCCGGGCCGCGACTGGGCGCTGCATGCGCTCGGGCTGGGGTTCATCTTCAGCATGGTGATGGGCCACGCGCCGGTGATCCTGCCGGCGGTCGCGCGGGTGAAACTGCGCTTCGGCCCGTGGTTCTACCTGCCGCTGGCCCTGTTGCACGGCTCGCTGCTGCTGCGCCTGCCGGGCAGCCTGGTCGATCCTTCCTGGCGCAGCGTCGGCACGGCCCTGAATGCCGCCGCGCTCGCGCTGTTCATGGTGACCCTGGCCGGTTCGGCACTGGCCTGGCACCGCCCCTTGCATCGGAGGCCACGATGCCGCTGATTCCACTCGAAGATCCCCGCACCGCCCGCGTCGACCCGCGCAGCTTCGCGCTGTGGGCGCTCGGCTTCCGGCCGTTCTACCTGCTGGCCGGCGGCTTCGCATCGCTGTCGATCGGCCTGTGGGCGCTGCAGTTCGCCGGCTGGTTGCCGCGCCCCTACCTGTCCGGGCCGGTGTGGCATGCGCACGAGATGCTGTTCGGCTTCGCGCTGGCGGTGGTGGTGGGCTTCCTGTTCACCGCCGGCCGCAACTGGACCGACCGGCCGACCCCGACCGGCGGCGGCCTGGCCGCGCTGGCCCTGCTGTGGGTGGCCGGGCGCGTGCTGGTGCTGACGCCGTTCGGCTGGACCGCCGCGCTGGTGGACAGCGCGTTCGCGCCGGCCGCGGCCATCGCGCTGGCCGTTCCGTTCCATGCCGCGCGCAACCGGCGCAACTACTTCTTCGTCGGCCTGCTCCTGCTGCTGGGCGCGGCGAACTTCTCGATGCACCTGTCGCAGCTCGGCCTGCTGGACCGGCCGGCGCTCGGCAGCCTGCAGGTCGCACTCGACGCGATGCTGTTCATCATGGCGGTGATGGCCGGCCGGGTGGTGCCGATGTTCACCAACAACGGCGTGCCGGGTGCCGGCGCGCAGCGCGAGCCGCGCGTCGAGCGGGTCGCGCTGGGCGCGGTGCTGGCGCTGCTGGTGGTCGACCTGCTGCCGCTGCCGCCGCTCGCGCTGGTGGGCGTCGCGCTGCTCGGCGCGCTGGCGCATGCGCTGCGCTGGGCGCTGTGGCGGCCGTGGAAGACGCTGCGCACGCCGCTGGTGTGGGTGCTGCACGCCGCGTATGCGTGGATCCCGCTGCACCTGGCGCTGCGCGCCTGCGCCGCGCTCGGCTGGACCAGCCCGTCGCTCGCGACCCATGCGCTGACCGCCGGCGCCCTCGGCGGCCTGGTGATCGGCATGATGACCCGCACCAGCCGCGGCCACACCGGCCGGCCGCTGCGCGCCGACCGCATCGACGTCGCCTGCTACCTGCTGGTGCTGGGCGCCGCGCTGCTGCGCGTGCTGCTGCCGTGGGCCTGGCCGGCGTGGACGCTGGCGGCGGTGCTGGCCTCGGCCGCGCTGTGGTCGGCGGGGTTCGGGCTGTTCGTGATTCACTACGCACCGTTCCTCGTTCGTGCGCGGCTCGACGGCCGTGCCGGTTGACCCCATGGACTACGCCACCGTCAAGCTGATCCACCAGGGTGCCGTGGCGCTGTCGTTCGCCGGCTTCTTCGTGCGGGGCATCGCCGCGCTGGCCGGCGCCGGCTGGGTGCGCGGCCGCGCCGCGCGCTCGCTGCCGCACCTGGTCGATTCGGTGCTGCTGCTGTCGGCGTTGACGCTCGCGTGGATGCTGCGCATCCACCCCGGCTCGGCGCCCTGGCTGGCCGCCAAGGTGGCCGGCCTCGTGCTCTACATCGGGCTGGGCGTCGTCGCGCTGCGCCCGGGGCTGCCGTGGCGCTGGCGCGCCGCCGCGTGGATCGCGGCGCTGCTGTGCTTCGGCTACATCGTGTCGGTCGCGATCACCAAGAGCCCGCTCGGGGTGCTGTCGCTCGCGTAGCGTCAACAGGCCCTGGCTCAGGCGCCGGCCAGGCGGAACACCGCCGCCTGCACGACTTGAGCGCCGTCAAGCCACGTGCGCAAGCGCCCCGTGCTTGACCCCCATCAAGCCCCGCTTCGCCGGCGCTGGCTATCGTCGACCCCTCACCCTCCCGATCGCCATGCACCCTTCCACCGCCCCCGCCGACACACTGCAAGACTCCCTCGCACGCAGTGGCCTTGCGCCGCTGCGCCTTGGCGGCCGCTCGCTGCTGCCGATCGTCCAGGGCGGCATGGGCGTGGGCGTCTCCGCGCACCGCCTGGCGGGCACGGTGGCGAGCCTGGGCGCGCTCGGCACGATCTCGTCGGTCGACCTGCGGCGCCTGCACCCGGACCTGATGGAGCGCACGCACAACCTGCCGATCGGCACCGCGTGGGCGACCGCCGCGGCGAAAGCGGCCATCAACGAAGCCAACCTGGTGGCGCTGGACCGCGAGATCCACGCGGCGCGCGCGCTCGCGAACGGGCGCGGGCTGCTCGCGATCAACGTGATGCGCGCCGTCGGCGAGTACGCGGCCTCGGTGACCTGCGCGCTGCAGTGCGGCATCGACGCGGTGGTCGTCGGCGCCGGCCTGCCGCTGGACCTGCCGGAGCTGGCGCGCGAGCATCCCCGCACGCTGCTGGTGCCGATCCTGTCGGACGCCCGCGGCGTGCAGCTGCTGCTGCGCAAGTGGGAGCGCAAGCAGCGCCTGCCCGACGCCATCGTGCTGGAGCACCCGGGCCTGGCCGGCGGGCACCTCGGCGCCGCGCGCATCAGCGACCTGCACGACCCGCGCTTCGACTTCGACACCGTGATCCCGCAGGTGCTGGGTTTCCTGCGCGAGCATGGCGTCGAGAAGGAGATCCCGCTGATCGCCGCCGGCGGCGTGCGCAGCTTCGCCGACATCGCGCGACTGCAGTCGCTCGGCGCGGCCGCGGTGCAGCTGGGCACGCCGTTCGCCGTCACGACCGAAGGCGATGCCCATGCGGGCTTCAAGCGCGTGCTGGCCGAGGCACGCGACGAGGACCTGGTCGAGTTCACCAGCGTGGCCGGCCTGCCGGCCCGCGCGGTCGCGACGCCGTGGCTGCGCAACTACCTGAAGGCCGAGCCGCGGCTGAAGGAGAACGCGCAGGTCAAGCCGCGCTGCACGCTGGCCTTCGACTGCCTGGCCCAGTGCGGCCTGCGCGACGGGCTGGCCGACTGGGGCCAGTTCTGCATCGACACGCAGCTCGCCGCCGCGCTGCGCGGCGACGTGCGCAAGGGCCTGTTCTTCCGCGGCGTCGGGCGGCTGCCGTTCGGCAGCGAGATCCGCAGCGTGCACGAGCTGATGGAGCGGCTGCTGACGCCCGCACCCGCCGCTGCCACCCCCGCGATCGCACCCGCAGTCGCCGCCACAACCGATTGAGCACCGGGGTGCGGCGCCTGCTGGACGCACCGCACCGGCTGTGCTTCGCGGCCGCGGGCCTGCTGCTGGCGGTCGCCTCGCTCGGGTGGCTGGCGCTGCTGGCGGGGCCGCCGGGCATCGCGTCGCACTGGGCGGTGGCCCCGCGCCATGCCCACGGGCTGCTGATGACGCTCGGCTTCCTGCCGCTCTACATGGCCGGCTTCCTGTTCACCGCCGGTCCGCGCTGGCTGCAGGTGCCGGCGCTCCCGGCGCGGCGGCTGCTCGCGCCGGTCGCCGCGATGGGGGCCGGCTGGGTCGTCGTGCTGGCCGGCATGCCGCTGGAGGCGACCTTCGCGGCCGCCGGGATGGCCTCGGTGGCCGCGGGCTGGTCGAGCCTGTGCCTGCGCCTCGCGTCGCTGCTGTGCGCCAGCCGGGCGGCCGACAAGGCGCATGCCGCCGCGATCCTGGCCGCGTGCAGCGTCGGCGCCGCCGCGATGGCGCTCGCCGCCGTCGCGCTGGCGACCGGCCATGCCGCCGCGCTGGACGCGGCCCCGCCGCTCGCGCTGGGCGGCTTCGTGCTGCCGGTGTTCACCGCCGCATCGCACCGGATGCTGCCGTTCTTTCCTCGCAGGTCGGGCGGCTGGCTGGCCGCCGCCGTGGTGGTCGCCTGGTGCGGCGATGCCGTCGTCGGCGCGTGGCGGCCGGCGACGCCGTGGCTGGCCGACGGCGTCGCCCTCGCCGAAGCGGGGGTCGCGGCCTGGCTGGCCGTCACCGCCTGGCGCTGGTGGCGGCGGCATGGCCTGCCGAGCCGGTTGGTGGCGATGCTGTTCACCGGCTTCGCCTGGCTGGCCGTCGCGCTGGCGCTCGGCGCCGCCGCCCACCTGCCCGGCCTGCCCGCGGGCACCGCACGGGCCGCGCTGCATGCGCTGGCCATGGGGCACGCCGGCAGCCTGCTGATCGCGATGGTCACGCGCATCACCGCCACCCACGGCGGTCGGTCGCTGGCGGCGGACGGCGCGACGCTCGGCCTGTTCCTGCTGCTGCAGGCCGCCGCCGTCGCGCGCGTGGCCGCCTCGCTGTGGCCGGTGGCCGGCACGACCCTGCTGCCGCTCGCGGCCGCCCTGTGGGCGGCGGCCATGACGACCTGGTCCGTGCGCTGCGGCGCCTGGCTGCTGCAGGCCGGAGTTCGACCGCTCGCTGACGCGGGTCAAAGCCTTGCCCGCAACGCGCCGCTACCGTCATGCACGACTTCATCACCCGACCGCCCATGACCACCGACACGCTCGCTGCCGACACCGCTCCCCACCTGCTGCCACCCCAGCCGATCAGCGAGGAAATCCTGCTCGAGAAGTACGCCAAGGGCGACGAGCGCAGCATCGACGACGTGCGCCGGCGCGTTGCACGCGCGCTGGCGCAGGCGGAGGCGCCGGAGGCGCGGCTGCACTGGGAACAGCGCTTTCTCGATGCGCAACGCCATGGCTTCGTGCCCGCCGGCCGCATCAACTCGGCCGCCGGCACCGAGATGGCGGCCACGCTGATCAACTGCTTCGTGCAGCCGGTCGGGGATTCGATCGCGACCGACGACGAGGGCCACCCCGGCATCTACACCGCGCTCACCGAGGCGGCCGAGACGATGCGCCGCGGCGGCGGCGTCGGCTACGACTTCTCGCGCATCCGCCCGCGCGGCGCGTGGGTCGCCAGCACGCGCTCCAGCGCCTCGGGGCCGGTGTCGTACCTGCGGGTGTTCGATCGCTCCTGCGAGACGGTCGAATCGGCCGGCGCGCGGCGCGGCGCGCAGATGGGCGTGCTGCGCTGCGACCACCCCGACATCGAGGAGTTCATCCATGCGAAGGACCGGGGCGACCTCAGCAACTTCAACCTCTCGGTCGGCCTGACCGATGCGTTCATGGAGGCGGTGCAGCGCGACGCCGGGATCGACCTGGTGCACCGCGCCGAGCCGGGCCCGCAGCGGCTGCGCGAAGGCGCCCACCAGCGCGGCGACGGGCTGTGGGTGTACGGCAGCCTGCCGGCGCGCGCGCTGTGGGAGCAGATCATGCAGTCGACCTACGACCATGCCGAGCCCGGCGTGCTGTTCCTCGACCGCATGAACGCCGACAACAACCTGGCCTACTGCGAACACATTGCCGCCACCAACCCGTGCGCCGAACAGCCGCTGCCGCCGTATGGCTGCTGCTGCCTCGGCTCGATCGACCTGACGCGCTTCATCGCCGATCCGTTCAGCGCCGCCGCGCGCTTCGACGAGGCCGGCTTCGCCGAGCAGGCCCGCGTCGCGGTGCGCATGCTCGACAACGTGCTCGACCTGAGCCACTGGCCGCTGCCGCAGCAGGCCGACGAGGCCGCCGGCAAGCGCCGCATCGGCCTCGGCTTCACCGGCCTGGGCGACGCGCTGGTGATGCTGAACCTGCGCTACGACAGCGCCGACGCGCGCGCGGCCGCGCGCCGCATCGCCGCGGTGATGCGCGACGCGGCGTACTCGGCCTCCTGCGACCTGGCCGCGGAGCGCGGGCCGTTCCCGCTCTTCAATGCCGACCTGTTCCTCGGCGGCGGCAGCTTCGCGTCGCGCCTGCCAGCGGCGCTGAAGGAGCGCATCCGCGCCGGGGGCCTGCGCAACTCGCACCTGCTGTCGATCGCACCGACCGGCACCATCAGCCTGGCCTTTGCCGACAACGCCAGCAACGGCATCGAACCGGCCTTCTCGTGGACCTACACGCGCAAGAAGCGGATGGCCGACGGCAGCGTCGTCGCGCATGCGGTGCAGGACCACGCCTGGCGCCTGTACCGCCATCTGAAGGGCGACGATGCACCGCTGACGCCGGCCTTCGTCACCGCGCTGGACATCTCGGCCTCGGCACATGCGCAGATGGTGGCCGCCGTGTCACCGTGCATCGACACGTCGATCTCGAAGACGGTGAACGTGCCGGCGGACTACCCCTACGCCGACTTCCAGGACCTGTACCTGCAGGCCTGGCGGGCCGGCCTGAAGGGGCTGGCCACCTACCGCCCGAACGCGGTGCTCGGTTCGGTGCTGAGCGTCGAGGCGCCGCCGCTGCCGGTCGAGGCCGACGCGGTGAACCGGCGCCTGGCGCTCGAGCGCACCCGCCCGGCGGTGCTCGCGTCGTTGCGCTGGCCGGGGCGGCCGCCGCTGCCGGCGGGCAACCAGGCCTGGTGCTACATGGTGCGCCACCCGCACGGCGAGTTCGCGCTGTTCGTCGGCGACCTGCCGGTGGACGAGGCGACCGCCCGCCTGGCGCCGTTCGAGGTCTGGGTCAACGGGGCCGAGCAGCCGCGCGGGCTGGGCGCGCTCGCCAAGACGCTGTCGATGGACCTGCGGGCACGCGATGCAGCCTGGGTGCGCCTGAAGCTCGATCAATTGGCCACCGTGCAGGAAGAACGCACGTTCGACATGCCGTTTCCGCCGGACGCCGCGCCGCGCCGCTTCCCCGGCGTCGTCGCGGCCACCGCCGCGGTGATCCGCTGGCGCTGCGAGCAGCTCGGCCTGTGGTCGGCGACGGACGGCGCGGCGGCGACGCCGGTGATGGACTCGCTGTTCAGCGCGGGCGAACCGCAGACCGGCCCCAACGGCACGCTGGCCTGGTCGGTCGACATCCACAACCCGGCGAGCGACGAGCAGTTCACGATGACGCTGAAGGAGGTGGTGGTGCCCGACGGGCACGGCGCGACGACCACCCGGCCCTGCAGCGTCGGGCTGTCGGGCAACTACCCGCGCGCGATGGACGGGCTGGCCCGTCTGCTGTCGCTGGACATGCGGGTGCTCGACCCGGCCTGGATCGGCATGAAGCTGCGCAAGCTGCTGAACTATGCCGAGCCGCTCGGGCACTTCATGGCCTTCGTGCCCGGCACCGCGCCGGACCGGCAGCGACAGCAGACCTGGCCGTCGACGGTGGCGTACATGGCGCGGCTGATCCTGCACCGCTACACGCAGCTCGGCGTGCTGGACGAGGACGGCCATCCGGTCCACCGCATGGGCATCCTTCAAGTGCCGGCGGCTGCGGCCAGCGCGGCGGCGCCGGCCGCCCCGCACGGCGCGCCCTGCCCCGAATGCGGCAATGCCTCGCTGATCCACCGCGACGGCTGCCTGTTCTGCACCGCCTGCGGCCACCTGGGCAGTTGCGGCTAGCGGCCCGCCGCCGTTGATCCATCGCAAGGCGGTGGCGGGGGTCGGGCCGAACAATGGCGCACCCTCGCCGCCTGCCTTGCCATGGACCGTCCACCCGCTGCTGCCCTTTCCACCGCGCCATCGGCGGCTTGCGCGCATTGCGTGTTGCGCGACCTGTGCCTGACCCCGCCGTCCAATGCGCCGCCGTCGTGGCACCCCGACACGCTGGTCGCGACCCGGCTCTCGCTGCGCCGCGGCGAGGCGCTGTTCCGCCAGGGCGGCCGCTTCGAGTCGCTGTACGCGGTGCGCAGCGGCTTCTTCAAGACCCGGGTGTCGTCGCCGGACGGGCGCGACCAGATCACCGGCTTCCAGATGTCCGGCGACCTGCTCGGGCTGGATGGCATCGGCGACGGCGTGCACGCCTGCGACGCGCTGGCGCTGGAGGACTCGCAGGTGTGCGTCGTCCCTTACCCGACGCTGGAGCGACTGGCCCAGCAGTTCCCCGACCTGCAGGCCGAGTTCCACCGCATCCTGAGCCGCGAGATCGTGCGCCACCACGCGGTGCTGCTGCTGTTGTCCAACGTGCATGCCGACCGGCGCCTGGCCGCCTTCCTGCTGAACCTGGCACGGCGGCTCGGCAACCGCGGCTACTCGGCCGCATCGCTGGTGCTGCGCATGACGCGCGAAGAGATCGGGACCTACCTCGGCCTGAAGCTGGAGACGGTCAGCCGCAGCTTCTCGCGGCTGCACGAGCGCGGCGTGCTGGACGTCCGGCAGCGGCAGGTCAGCATCATCGATCTGTCGGGGCTGCAGGAACTGGCCGGCGACAACGGCGGCTGAGCGCCGCGCTTGCGCGGCATCAAGGACCGCCTGCCGGTCGCGGCCTATGGTGGAGCCCCTCCCCCGTCCGACCGGAATGCCATGAGCGCCCACCCCCAAGCCGTCCTCGCCCGACGGCGATGTGCGAGGCGCTGTGACCCAAGCTTGTGTCGGGTCAATGCGCAGCCGCGCCAACGGCGTACCGTGCCGGCATGCCGCAGCACCCTGAACCGCAGAACCACGAGCCCCCCCCTCCCCGCGCCCCCGAGCTGGTGTGTCCGGCCGGCTCGCTGCGGGCCCTCAAGCTGGCCGTCGACGCCGGCGCCGACGCGGTGTACCTCGGGCTGCGCAATGCGACGAACGCCCGCAACTTCGCCGGGCTGAACTTCGACGATGCGCAGCTGCGCGAGGGCGTCGCGTACGCGCACGCCCGCGGCCGCCAGGTGCTGATGGCGCTGAACACCTACGCCGAAGCGAGCCAGGTCGACACCTGGCAGCGGGCCGTCGACACGGCCGCCGCGCTGGGCGCGGATGCCCTGATCGCGGCGGACATCGCGGTCATGGCTCATGCCCGCGACAAGCACCCGGACCTGCCGCTGCACCTGTCGGTGCAGGCCTCGGCCACCAGCCACGAGGCGATCGCCTTCCACCAACGCCACTTCGGCATCCGGCGCGCGGTGCTGCCGCGGGTGCTGACGCTCTCGCAGATCGCCAGCGTCATCGCCCACAGCACGGTCGACATCGAGGTCTTCGGCTTCGGCAGCCTGTGCGTCATGGTCGAAGGCCGCTGTGCGCTGTCATCGTTCGCGACCGGGCAATCGCCCAACAATGCCGGCGTCTGTTCTCCGCCGTCGGCGGTGCGCTGGGTGGAAAGCGCGGAGGCCGTCGAAGCCCGGTTGAACGGCCTGCTCATCGACCGCTACGCACCCGGCGAACCGCGCGGGTACCCGACGCTGTGCAAGGGGCGCTTCGAGGTCGACGGCGCACGCGACTACGCGCTCGAGGAACCAACCAGCCTGAACACCCTGGCCGTGCTGCCGGACCTGGTGCGCATGGGGGTGCGGGCGATCAAGATCGAGGGTCGCCAGCGCAGCCCGTCCTATGTCGAACAGGTCACGCGCGTGTGGCGCCAGGCCATCGACGCGTCGGTCGCCGACGGCCGCCGCTACCGGGTCGATCCGGCGTGGACCTCGACGCTGGCGCACCTGTCCGAAGGGCAGCACCACACGCTCGGCGCGTACGACCGGCCATGGCGATGAGCTCCGACGCCGCAGCGGCCGGCAGCTTCGAGCTGACCGTGGGACCCGTGCAGTACTACTGGCCCCGCGCCGACCTGATGAACTTCTACGCCGGCGTGGCGGAATCGAGTGCCGGCACGGTGGTGCTCGGCGAGGTCGTGTGCGCGCGACGGCACGAGATGAAGACCGCCGACTGGCTGGCGCTGGCCCGGGACCTGCACGCGTGCGGAAAGGAGGTCGTCCTGGCGACGCAGACCCTCATCGAGTCGGAGGCCGACCTGCGCGCGCTCCGCCGCATCGCGGAGCAGGCGGAATTCTGCGTCGAAGCGGGCGATGCGTCGGCCCTCAACGTCCTCACCGGGATGAAGCGGCCCTTCGTGCTGGGGCCGCACATCAACGTGTACAACCGGGAGGCCTTGCGCCAGTACCTGCGGATGGGCGCCTGCCGATGGGTCGCGCCGATCGAGTTGCCGTTGGCGACGGTGGGCATCGTCAATGACGGCGGCAGCGCCGCGGCGACGGAGGTGTTCGCCTACGGGCGGATGCCGCTGGCCGTCTCGGCCCGGTGCTTCACCGCGCGGCACCACCGGCTGAGCAAGGACGCATGCGAGTTCAGGTGCCGCGACGACGCGGACGGACTGCTGCTGTCGACCTCGGACGGACGTCCCTTCCTGGCCCTGAACGGCGTGCAGACCCAGTCGGCGGCGATCCAGTGCCTGATCGCGAACCGGGCCGCGCTGGTGGCGGCCGGCGTGTCGCGGCTTCGCCTGTCGCCGATGTCGACGGGCTTTCTCGCGGTCATCGAGGCGTTCCAGCAGGTGATGAACCGCGCCGGCGATGCCGCCGAGGCGCTGGCCGCCGTGCAGGCGCTGACGCCGTCGATCGATCTCGTCAACGGCTTCGCGCTGGCGCAGCCGGGCATCGACTGGAGCGCCGCACGGTGAAGGCCACGCTCGTGCCGTTCGGGCTGGAGATCGCCGCCCGGTGTCGCCCGCTGCTGTCGCGGCTGCCGATGGCGCCACCGGCGCAGTTGCTGGCGTCATCGCTCAATCGCCTGCTGCTGCCGCGGCTGCCTCGCGACGCGCGCGAGGCCTTGTCGAACCGGCGCGTCGCGGTGGAGGTGACCGACCTCGGGCTGTCGTTGGGGATCGTGCTGGGCGCCGGCGGGTTCGGCGTCGCGGGCGCGGGGCCCGCCGTGCTGCGCATCGCCGCGGCGGCGCCGTCCTTCTGGCGCCTCCTTGCAGGACAGGACGATGCCGACCGGCTCTTCTTCGAACGCCAGCTGGTGATGGAGGGCGACACCGAGATGGCACTCGTGCTGAAGAACACGCTCGATGCCATCGGGCCGCTGTGGGGGTGACAGGCTGGCACCGCTGGTCCTGATGGCTGGTCCGGGACGACAAGGTGCTCGGCATGGCGACGCGCGAGCATCTCGAATCTCGGCGAGTCATCGAAGGCAACCGCGGGATACTGCACGAGAGATTGATCGAACCCGCGCTTGTTCCTCTGACCCACGATCTCCCTGCGTCCGACATGAACCTCACAAGAACTCTCATCATCGGGAATTCGGGCTCTGGAAAGAGTTGGCTTGCCGAGCGGATTGCCGGTTCTCTCCAGGCACCGCACATCGATCTCGATCTGATTCATTGGGAGCCAGGCGGATCCGACGTTGCGCGGAGCAGGGAGCGTGCGATCGAACTGGCAAGAGAGGCCGCAACGGGATCACGCAGTTGGGTCATCGAAGGCATCTACGGCTGGCTCGCGCGCGAGGTCGCCTCGATGACAACGGCGCTGATCTGGCTCTGCCTCGATGAGTCCGAATGCGCTGTCAACCTCAAGCGGCGCGGAGTGCGACGGGGCGGAACGGATGAGTCATTCAAAGCTTTGCTCAGCTGGTCGGAGACGTACAGAACGCGAGAGGGTTCAAGCTCGCACGCCGGTCACGAACGGTTGTTCAACGACTTCCCGGGTGCAAAGACCTGTCTTCGCCAGAGGAGCGAGGTGACGGCCTTTGCCGACTTCAGGTCCACGCGCTGAATCGTCGGCGAACGACAGAATGCAAGCGTTCGGACGCGCCCCCCCGAACGCTATCGGAAAGCGGTCAGAGCGCGAGATTCAAGCAGCCGGACAAATTCATCCTTCAGTGTCGTGTACGCATGGACATCGTTGCCGCATTCGGCGGCAGCCCGGCGCTTGACCGCAGCGTATGCTTCGCGCGCTTCGCTGTTCGCTCGCAAAAAATCTCGCAGCGCGAGATGACGACGGACATCGTGGGATCCAGTGCGAAACGCATGAACTTGATGGGTTCGCTTCGAGGATCCCTTGACGAAGTAACGACGCTCAGGGATTCCGTTCTCTCCGCGCGGCTCATAGCCAATCCGGAGGAAGGCGGCAGTCAATGCGTCGAGCCGCTCCACGCGAGGAACCTCGACAAGGACGTCGATGACGGGCTTCGCAGCAAGCCCGACTACGGATGTGCTGCCAATGTGATGGATCCGGGCGTGTCGGCCAAGAACGCTCTCCAGCGCTTGCCGCTCCTGTTCGAACATTGTTTTCCACAACGGGTTGTATGGTGCGATTTCCACGATTCTCCTGTTCAAGGAAATCCTCCGTACGGCTGCACGCGCGCCATGAAATGCACATCGGAGTGACGGCCATCGAGGCACCAGCCTCGACGGTGTGTTCCTTCGCGAGCGAATCCGAATTTTCCATACAACGCCTGCGCAACTTCGTTTTCGCCGTGCACTGTGAGTTCAATGGCGGCGGCCGAAGCCGAGGGCATCGTGATGGCTCTGCGCCACTCAAGCCTTCACTTCGACCACCTGTTCGAAGCCGCCGAAGATCATGCGCTTGCCGTCGAAGGGCATCGGCGGATTGCCGGGTGTGGACGGGTCCATGCGCGGGTCTTCGATCATCTTCTTCATGGCGGCGTCGCGCGTGGCCTTGTCCGGCCATTCGACCCAGGAAAAGGCCACCGTCTCCTCGGCCGTGGCCTGGACCGCACGGCGGAAATCGGTGACCTTGCCGTCGGGGACGTCGTCGCCCCAGCCCTCGATCACACGGGTCGCGCCGAGCTCGATGAACAGCGAGTCGAAATGACGCGCGTGCTCGATGAACTTCTGCTTGTTGGCCGTGGGAACCGCAATCACGAAACCGTCTATGTAGGACATGGCTTGACTCCTGTTGGGTTGGCGGTCGGCGCTCCCGGTATAGAGAGGAGAGCGCCCCGTACTTCATCGACGAACGGAAGGAGGCCGAATCGACACCCGTCAGCGCCCGATCTGCAGCGCGCCCGGCTCAGTGTCCGGTGTTGTAGGGCTCGAAGACCTCAACCACCCAATCCACGAAGACCCGCAGTTTCACACTGAGGTGGCGGTTGGGTGGGTAGGCCACGTAGAACGGCATGGGGGGCGGTGCCCAGTCGGCCAGCACTTCGACCAAGGCGCCGCTCGCCAGGTGCGGCTGCACGATGGGCGCGAAAGTCTGCACCAGACCGAGGCCGGTCAAGGCGGCGTTCACATGCGCGGTGCTCTCGTTGACGGCGATCGGACCCTGGCGGGTGATCTCGAACCGCTCCTCGCCTCGCACATACGGGGCCGGCACGATCCGGCCGGTTCCGGCCGAGAAATAGCTGGCCATCGCATGCCCACCCTCCAGCAGGTCTTCCGGCCTGCGGGGGGTGCCATGCCGCTTCAGATAGGCCGGCGACGCGACCGTGGCGAACGCCATCTGCGCGATTCGGCGCGCCACCAGGGATTGGTCCGTCATCGCGCCGCCGCGAATCACGCAATCGACCGCTTCGCCCACCAGATCGACCGGCCTGTCGCTGACACCCAGCGCCAGTTGCACGTGCGGATAGCGCTCGCAGAAGGCGGGCAATTGGGGCATCAGGATCAGATTGGCCACCACCGATC
This sequence comes from Rhizobacter sp. Root1238, assembly GCF_001425825.1. Lineage (GTDB taxonomy): Bacteria > Pseudomonadota > Gammaproteobacteria > Burkholderiales > Burkholderiaceae_C > Rhizobacter. Next base: position 92,981 of record NZ_LMDM01000003.1, on the reverse strand, counting down.
CCACATCGACGCGCACGCAACCCCTGGGATGGGTCCGCTCCTGGGTCAGGTCGGATTCGATCTCGTCAAGTTCGGTCAGCACGCGCGCCGTGCGCTCGTAGTAGGCCGCGCCCTCCGGCGTCACCGTCACGCGCCGGGTCGTGCGCTGCAGCAGCTTGACCTTCAGGCGCGCTTCCAGCTGCTGGACCAGCTTGGTCACGCTGGGCTTGGGCATCTGCAACTGGTCGGCGGCGCGCGTGAAACTGCCGGCCTCGACAACGCGGGCAAACACGCGCATGGCGGTGATCTGGTCCATCGGGAATTATTAGCGGATTGGAAAAAGACCGGTTCCGTTCCCGGTCTTGGTTCAAGGTGGCTGCGCTCCCAAACTGCATTGCTTCTCAACGAGCATTCAAGGCAGACCTCATGACTTCCAGACTCACCGACAAGATCGCCCTCGTCACCGGCGGCACCAGCGGCATCGGCCTGGCGACCGCGCGGCGCTTCGTCGCTGAAGGCGCTCACGTCTTCATCACCGGCCGCCGGCAGGAGCAACTCGACGCGGCCGTGAGCGAACTGGGGCGCAACGCGACGGGCGTGCGCAGCGACGTCGCCGATCTGGGCGATCTCGATCGCCTGTACGCCACGATCCGCAAGGAAAAGGGCCGACTCGACGTGCTGTTCGCCAATGCCGGTGGCGGCCAGGTGGCCCCGTTGGGGCAGATCACCGAGGCCCACTTCGACAGCATCTTCGCCACCAACGTGCGCGGCCTGGTGTTCACGGTGCAGAAGGCGCTGCCGCTCATGCCCAAGGGCGCGACCATCGTGCTGAATGCCTCGACCACATCGATCAAGGGAACGCCGGGTTTCAGCATCTACAGCGCCAGCAAGGCGGCCGTGCGCAACCTGGCGCGAAGCTGGATGCTGGACCTGAAGGACGCGGGGATCCGCATCAACGTCCTCAGTCCCGGCGTGGTCCCGACGCCGGCCTACGACCTGCTGGGTCTCAAGGGAGATCAGCTCGACGGGTTCATCGAGATGCAGTCCAGGACGATTCCGTTGGGCCGTGTCGGCACGACCGACGAGATCGCCAAGGCGGCGGTGTTCCTTGCCAGCGACGAAAGCAGCTTCGTCAACGGCGTCGAACTGTTCGCCGATGGCGGCATGACCCAGGTATGACCCCCCTCCGCGACCCCGGTGGACAATGACAGGCATGCACAAACGGCAGCCTCTCGAGCTGACACGGCAGCAGATCCTGACCCATCGTCGAGATGCCAACGGACTGCTCAGGCGGCTGCCGCCCGGCGCGGCAGCGGTGCGACGCGCAGCGTTGGCCGGCCTGCAGGACAGCATGCCGCGAGCGGCCGTCCTGTCGTTGCATGCCCGGGTCACCGGCACGACGCCCGAAGCCTGGTCGCACTCGTCCCTTGTCCAGCTCTGGGGCCCGCGGTTCAGCGCGTACGCGGTGGCGGCCGAAGATCGAGCCATCTTCTCGCTCGGCAGGCTTCCGGCCGGCGGCGCGCAGCGGCGCAGGGCCGAGGATCTTGCCGGTCGGCTGCACCAGTGGCTCGACGGGCGGGCGATGCCCTACAGCGAGGCCGGACGAGGGATGGGCGTCGCGCCCAACTCGCTGCGCTATGCGGCAGCGACCGGTACCGTCCTGATTCGCTGGGACGGTGCCGAACGGCCGACCGTCCGCACCGTCGAGCGGCCGGCGATCGATCCGGCGCAGGCACGACTCGAGCTGGCACGCCGGCACCTGCACGTGTTCGGTCCCTCGACGGCCGAGGGCTTCGCCGCGTGGGCCGGGATCGCAAAGGCCGAAGCACTTGCAGCGCACAAGGCACTCGCGCCAGGCCTCATTCCCGTGCGGACGCCGCTCGGCGACGCATGGATCCTCGCGGAGCAGGAGGCCGGGTTCCGGGCGGACGCCGGGCCGGCCGACGGCGTGCGGCTGCTGCCGAGCGGGGACGCGTACTTCCTCCTCCAGGGCGCGGATCGCGAGCTGCTGGTTCCCGAGGCGGACCGCCGCGCTGCGCTGTGGACCTCCCGCGTCTGGCCCGGCGCCGTCATGCTCGACGGCGAACTTGTCGGCACCTGGCGCCGCGCGGGCCGCGACGTCACGGTCCAGCCGTGGCAACCGATGTCATCCGCCGAGCGCGACGCGGTCACGGCCGAAGCGCAATCGCTGCCGCTGCCCGGCGCCGCGAACCGGACCCGCGTGCATTGGGTCGCCTGAAAGACGCCGTGCGCGGCAGGCATGCCGCTCGCGCAGGTCGGAACCGCCCGGATGCAGACTCACTCGTCGAGGAATTTCCAGGTGTCGGCGCCGTCGAACTTGCGGACTCGCACCGAGGCGATCAACCGCGGGTCGAAGTTGCCGAGGTGCACGCCATGTCTCGCCCCGGCCTTCACGTCGATCGGCTCCCAGTGCGTGACGCAGCCGCAATGCCGGCAGCGGATCGTGCGCAGGGTCTTGTCGCCCTGGACGTAGGCCTCGGTCGAGCCGGGATGGCCTTCGATGGTCACCGTCCCGAACTCGAAATACACCCACGGACCGCCGATCCTGCGGCAGAGCGAGCAATTGCAGTCCGTGGCGACTTCCGGTGTGGAGGGGAGCGTGAGGCGGACGGCGCCGCAATGGCAAGAGCCTTGATGCATCGGCAGGCCTTCTGTGTGATCTGAAAGAGCACCGCCTGAAGCGGCAGCGTGCGCGTCGGCATCACGTGGCAAACCCATGGCGTGGTCATGCAGCGATGTCATGGCCCAAGTGTCGCACCCGCCGATCTCATGACGATGGCCATGGCCGTGCCCTTGCTCTACGCTCAGGGTGTCGACCACCGGGAAGCACGATGACCAAGCCGAGCACCACTGCCCATGCCCGCATGCACCAGACCCTCCAGTCCTACGAAGGTTCTGCACGGGAGTACGACACGCTCGTCGACCCGCAACGGCCTGCGCACATCCTGAAGGCGCTGCGGCAACTGGTCGAGGCCGTGCCGCCCGGAGGACGGGTGCTGGAGATCGGCTCGGGGCCGGGTCGCGACGCCGACGTCCTGGAGTCGCTCGGACTGGCGGTCCGGCGCACCGACGCGACCCAGGCCTTCATCGACCTGATGGCGGAGCGCGGCAAGCGTGCCGAGCTGTTGAACGTCGTGACCGACGAACTCGGAGGGCCTTACGACGGCGTGCTCGCGATGGGCGTGCTGATCCATGTCGAGCGGAACCAGACCGACGCCGTGCTGCGCAAGATCCACAACGCGCTGGGGCCGGGCGGAGCGTTCCTCGCCGCGATGCGCGAGGGCGAAGGCGAGACGACGGGCGACTACCACACCGTGTGCTGGACGCGCGAGCGCTTCACTGAACGGCTCGCCGCAGCCGGTCTGTCGGTCAGCTGGGACGCGGACAGCGTGGGGCGTGACGGCAACGACTGGATCACCTACCTGGCGCGCCGCGCGCCGTGAACGCCGGGGCAACCCGCGGCAGGCGCCCTGGATCTGCACCCGCGTCCCCAGCTCCACCACGCGGTCAGTCGGCGAGCAGCCGGTAGCCGACGCCCGTTTCCGTGAGGATGTATTTCGGCTGCGCCGAATCCGCCTCCAGCTTCTGCCGGAGGTTGCCCATGTAGACGCGCAGGTAGGGGGTGCTCTGCGAATGCCCCGGTCCCCAGACTTCGCGCAGCAGGTGCGGATGCGTCAGCACGCGCCCGGCGTTGGCCACCAGCAGCGCCAGCAGGCGGTACTCGATGGGCGTCAGGTGGACCTCGGCGCCCGCCTTGCGCACGCAACGCGCGGCCAGGTCGACTTCGACGTCGCCGAACCGGAAGCTCAGCTCCGGCGTCGACCGTCCGGCCCGGATGCGCCGCAGGTTGGCGCGGGTGCGCGCCAGCAGCTCCGCCACGCCGAACGGCTTCGTGATGTAGTCGTCCGCGCCGGCATCGAGCGCCGCCACCTTCTCGCTTTCGTGCGTGCGTGCAGACAGCACGATGATGGGGACGCCCGACCACGCGCGCAGTTCGCGGACGAAGTCCACCCCGTCGCCGTCCGGCAGCCCGAGGTCGGCGATCACCAGGTCGGGCCGGCGCGTGCCGACCTCGATGCGGCCTTGCTTCAACGTCGCCGCTTCGAAGACCTGCCAGCCCTCCGCGCTCAGCGACCTGCACACGAACTGGCGGATCTCGGCTTCGTCCTCCAGCACCAGGGCGATCGGGTTGTTCATCGACATCAGCGTTCCTCCTGCGGCCCCATCGCGGCGTGCGAGCACGGCGCATCTTCGGTCAGGTCGATCACGGGTGGTGTGCCCACGGGCAAGGTGAACGAGAAGGTCGCGCCGTGCGGATGGGTCGGCTGCACGCGGATGCGGCCCTTGTGGGCTTCGACGATCGCGCGGCAGATGGCCAGCCCGAGCCCGACGCCCGGGGTGGAGGATTCAGCCTGGCCGCGCGTGAACTTCTCGAAGATCGCGTCTTCCCGGCCCTTCGGCACGCCGGGGCCGTGGTCCCGCACGCTGATCTCGACCTGGCCTTCACGCGGCGCCGCGAGGATCTCGACGCAGGTGTCGGCGGGCGTGTACTTGCCGGCATTTTCCAGCAGGTTGACCATCACCCGCTCGATCAGCACGGCATCGCATTCCACCAGCGAAACGCCCGGATCGATCCGGATCGCGAGCGGGCGCGGGCCCAGGGCGCCGTGGGCGGCCTTCACGGATCCCCCGACGATCTCCTCGACCGATTGCCATTCGATGCGCAACCGGATCTCGCCGCTCTGGATGCGTGCCATGTCGAGCAGGTTCGTCACCATGTCGGCCATGCGCAGCGCCTTCTCGCCGACGCCGTGCGCCAGTGCCAGTTGCGCAGGCGCCAGCGGCGGCTCGCTGGCCGCCAGCATGTCGGCCGACCCCACCAGCGCCGCGAGCGGCGTCCTCAGGTCGTGGGACAACGCGGCGAGCAACGAATTGCGCAGCCGCTCCGACTCGATCTGCACGGTGGCGCCCTGCGCGACCTCGACGTAGTGCACGCGCTCCAGCGCCATCGCCGTCAGCGCCGCGAAGGTCTCCAGCTGCTGCCGCTGCTCGGGCACCAGCAGGAAGCGCGGCTCGCCGGGCTGCACGGCCAGCACGCCGCGCGAGCGCATCGTCGCCTTCAGCGGCAGGTACAGCCAGGCGCTGCCGGCGAGCGTGTCGGTTCCCAGTCCCGCCGCCTGGCCGTGATCGAGCGACCACTGCGCCGTGCCGAGGTCCAGGCCCGCGGCGGGCTCCAGCGGCGGTTGAAGCCGATCGGCCAGGTCCAGCGCATAGACCGCCACCTGCGCGCGGAACTCGCGTGCAATCACCGCCTGCGCCACCTCGATCGCGTGCTCTTGGGTCAGCGTGTTCGACAGGTCCCGCGCCGCCTCGAACAGCGCCCGCGACCGCGCCTCGCGGTGCGTCGCCACCCGCGCCTGGAAGCGCAGGCCGGCCGTCAGCTGGCCCGTCACCAGGCCAACGGTGAGCATGATCGCGAAGGTCAGCAGGTACTGCACGTCGGACACGGCCAACGACATGCGCGGCGCGACGAAGAAGAAGTCGAACGCGGCAACGCTGACGAACGCCGCCAGCACGGCCGGCCCGCGCCCGAGCCAGACCGCCACGCAGACCACGCTCAGCAGGAACACCATCACGATGTTCGCCAGGTCGAAGTACGGCACCATCAGGTGAGTAAGCAGCGCCGTGACGCCGCACACCGCGGCCGCCAGCCCGTACCGGCGAGCCTGCAGGGCGGCACCCGCCGCCGCCTCGTCCACCTCGGGCCGCGCCGACGCGGCGGTCCGCGGGCGGTGGTCCTGCCCCACCTCGAAACGGTCGATGTCCGGCGCCATCCGCGACAAGGCCTGGCCGAGGGAACGCCGCGGCAACCACCCCGAGCGTCCGCCCTGCCCGATCACCAGCCTGGCCAGGTTGTTCCCGCGCGCATGCGCCACCAACGCCTGCGCGACATCCTGTCCCGACAGCACCGCCGCGCTGGCGCCCAGGTCCTGCGCCAGCTTCACGGCCTGCAGGATGCCCTCGCGGCGCGCGGCCGGGAGCCGCTGCAGGGCCGGCGTCTCCACATAGACCGCATGCCAGGTCACGGCGAGCTGCTGCGCGAGGCGCGCCGCGCTGCGGACCACGTGCTCCGATCCTTCCTGCGGGCCGATGCAGCACAGCAGCGCCCCCTCGGTCTTCCACACCTTCGCGATCGACCGGTCGGTCCGGTACGCCTGCACGTCGTCTTCGATGCGATCGGCCGTGCGCCGCAGCGCCAGCTCGCGCAGCGCCATCAGGTTGCCCTTGCGGAAGAAGTTCTTCGCGGCGCGCTCGGCCTGCGCCGGCAGGTAGACCTTGCCCGCGTGCAGCCGCTCGATCAGCTCGTCGGCCGGCGTGTCGATCATCACGATCTCGTCGGCCCGGTCGAAGAAGGTGTCGGGCAGCGTCTCGTGCACCACGATCCCGGTGATGCCGCCGACCACGTCGTTCAGGCTGTCCAGGTGCTGCACGTTCAGCGTGCTGTAGACGTCGATGCCGGCGGCCAGGAGTTCCTCCACGTCCTGCCAGCGCTTCGGGTGGCGCGAGCCGGCGACGTTGGAGTGGGCCAGCTCGTCGACCAGGATCAGCCCGGGGCGCCGGGCCAGCGCCGCATCGAGGTCGAACTCGCCCAGGCGGCGGCCGCGGTACTCGACCTGGCGGACCGGCAGCGCCGGCAGGCCGTCGAGCAGCGCCGCGGTCTCGCTGCGCCCGTGGGTTTCGATGACCCCCGCGACGACATCGACGCCTTCGGCCCGCAGCTTGCGGGCCGCCACCAGCATCGCGCAGGTCTTGCCGACGCCGGCCGACGAGCCGAAGTAGATGCGCAGCCGGCCGCGGCCGTCCCGCCGTTGTTCGGCGTGGATCTGCGCCAGCAGCGCGTCGGGGTCGGGTCGCCGGTCGTCGGTCATGCGTGCATTCTCAACCCCGCGTCGCGTCGAGCGCGAGGTTCAAGCGCAGCACGTTGACCCGCGGCTCGCCCAGGAAGCCGAGCCAGCGGCCCTGGGTGTGCTGCGCGATCAGGTCCTGCACCTGCTTCGTCGACAGGCCGCGCGCCTTCGCGACCCGCGCAGCCTGGAACTGCGCGCCGGCCACGCTGAGCTCGGGATCGAGGCCGCTGGCCGACGCGGTGACCAGGTCGACCGGCACCGGCGCCGCGTTGCCGGGGTCCGCGGCGCGCAGCGCGTCGATGCGCCCCTTGACGGCATCGACCAGCGCCGGATTCAGCGGCCCCAGGTTGGAGCCGCCGGAGGCACTGGCGTTGTGGGCCATCGGCGCGGTGGCCGACGGACGGCCCCACACGTACTTCGGGTCGCTGAAGCCCTGGCCGATCAGCGCCGAGCCGACCGGCTTGCCGTCGCGCGCGATCAGGCTGCCGGCGGCTTCTTCGGGGAAGGCCACGCGGGCGATGCCGGTGACGACGATCGGGTAGGCGACGCCGGTCAGCGCGGTCAGCACCGCGAACACGACCAGGGCCGGGCGAATGGTGGAATGCATGGAGTTCTCCTTCAGGCCGGGTTCAGACGAGGTGCAGGGCCGACAGCAGCAGGTCGATCAGCTTGATGCCGATGAACGGCACGATCAGCCCGCCCAGCCCGTAGACCAGCACGTTGCGGCGCAGCAGCGCGGCGGCGCCGATCGCGCGGTACCTGACGCCCTTCAGCGCCAGCGGGATCAGGAACACGATGACGATCGCGTTGAAGATCACCGCCGACAGGATGGCCGACGACGGGCTGGTGAGCCGCATCACGTCCAGCGCGGCGAGCTGCGGGTAGGTGGTGGCGAAGGCCGCCGGGACGATCGCGAAATACTTGGCCACGTCGTTGGCGATCGAGAAGGTGGTCAGCGAGCCGCGCGTCATCAGCAGCTGCTTGCCGGTCTCGACGATCTCCAGCAGCTTGGTCGGGTTGCTGTCGAGGTCGACCATGTTGCCGGCCTCCTTCGCGGCCTGCGTGCCGGTGTTCATCGCGACCGCCACGTCGGCCTGCGCGAGCGCCGGGGCGTCGTTGGTGCCGTCGCCGGTCATCGCGACCAGGCGGCCGTCGGCCTGGTGGTCGCGGATCATCTTCAGCTTGGCTTCGGGCGTGGCCTCGGCGAGGAAATCGTCGACACCGGCTTCGGCCGCGATCGCTGCGGCGGTCAGGCGGTTGTCGCCGGTGATCATCACCGTGCGAATGCCCATGCGGCGCAGCTCGGCGAAGCGCTCCTTGATGCCGCCCTTGACGATGTCTTTCAACTCGACGACGCCGAGCACCCGCGCGCCGTCGGCCACCACCAGCGGCGTGCTGCCCTTGCGCGCGATCTCTTCGGTGGCTGCCTTCACATCGGCAGGGAAACTGCCGCCGAGCGATTCCACGTGCTTGCGGATCGCCTCGCCGGCGCCCTTGCGCAGCTGGCGCACGGTGCCGTCGCCGTTGTCGATGTCGACACCGCTCATGCGCGTTTGCGCGGTGAACGCGACGAACGCCACCTTGTGGCTCGTCAGGTCGCGCTCGCGCAGGTTGAACTTCTGCTTGGCCAGCACGGTGATGCTGCGGCCTTCCGGCGTTTCATCCGCCATCGACGCGAACTGCGCCACGTCGGACAGCACCTGCTCGGCGATGCCCTTGGCAGGCACGAAGGCCGAGGCCTGGCGGTTGCCCAGCGTGATGGTGCCGGTCTTGTCGAGCAGCAGCACGTCGACGTCGCCGGCCGCCTCGACCGCGCGGCCCGAGGTGGCGATCACGTTGGCGCCCATCATGCGGCTCATGCCGGCCACGCCGATCGCCGACAGCAGCGCGCCGATGGTGGTCGGGATCAGGCAGACCAGCAGCGCGATCAGCGTCGTGATGGTGACCGGCGTGCCGAGCTTCATCGCGTCGACGCTGAAGATCGAGAACGGCAGCAGCGTCACCGTGACGACCAGGAACACGATGGTCAGCGCGACCAGCAGGATCGTCAGCGCGATCTCGTTCGGCGTCTTGTGGCGCTTGGCACCCTCGACCATCGCGATCATGCGGTCGAGGAAGGATTCGCCCGGGTTGACGCCGATGCGCACCACCAGCCAGTCGGACAGCACGCGGGTGCCGCCGGTGACCGATGCGAAATCGCCGCCGGATTCGCGGATCACCGGGGCCGACTCGCCGGTGATTGCGCTCTCGTCGACCGAGGCCACGCCTTCGATCACCTCGCCGTCGAGCGGAATCACGTCGCCTGCCTCGACCAGCACGACAGCCCCCTTGCGCAGTTCGTCGGCTTCCATCGGGTGCCAGGCCGCGCCGTGCAACGGCCGCTCCAGCTTCTTCGCGATCGTCTTGCGCTTCATGCCGCGCAGCGACGACGCCTGGGCCTTGCTGCGGCCTTCGGCCAGCGCCTCGGCGAAGTTGGCGAACAGCACGGTGAACCACAGCCACAGCGTCACGGCCAGGATGAAGCCCTGCGGCGCCTCGCCCTGTCCGCCGAGCGCCTGCAGCCACAGCAGCGTCGTGATGATGCTGCCGACGTAGACGACGAACATCACCGGATTGCGCCACTGCACGCGCGGGTCGAGCTTCGCGAAGGCCGAGGCGACGGCCGGCTTCACGAGCGCCGGGTCGAACATCGAAAAATTCTGGACGGTTGTCATGAGGGTGTCCTGTCGTGGCTCTGCGGTGTGGTCACTTCGGGGCCCACAACATCAGGTGCTCGACCACCGGCCCGAGGGCCAGCGCCGGCACGTAATTGAGCAGGCCGACCAGCAGCACGCTGCCGATCAGCAGGGTGACGAACAGCGGCCCATGCGTCGGCAGCGTGCCGGCCGTGACGGCCAGGCGCTTCTTCGCGGCGAGCGAACCGGCGATGGCCAGCACCGGCACGATCACGCCGAAGCGGCCGAACCACATCGCCACCGCCAGCAGCGTGTTGTAGAACGGCGTGTTCGCCGACAGGCCCGCGAAGGCACTGCCGTTGTTGTTGGCGGCCGAGGTCAGCGCGTACAGGATCTCCGAGAAGCCGTGCGCGCCGGGGTTGGCGATGCCCGCCTTGCCGGCATCGGCCAGCACCGCGATGGCGGCGCCGGCCAGCACCAGGATCGGCGTGACGAGGATCGCGATCGAGGTCATCTTCATCTCGCCGGTCTCGATCTTCTTGCCCAGGTACTCGGGCGTGCGGCCGATCATCAGCCCGGCGATGAACACCGCCAGGATCGCGAAGATCAGCATGCTGTACAGCCCGGTGCCGACGCCGCCGAAGACGACTTCGCCGAGTTGCATCAGCACCAGCGGCACCATGCCGCCGAGCGGCGTGAACGAGTCGTGCATCGCGTTCACCGCGCCGCACGATGCGGCGGTGGTGACGGCAGCGAACAGGCCGGTGGCGGCGATGCCGAAGCGGGCCTCCTTGCCTTCCATGTTGCCGCCCGGCTGCGTGTCGCTCGCGACCTGGTCGACGCCAAGCGGTGCGAGCAGCGGGTTGCCCTGCTGTTCCTGTGCGGTGACGACGACCACCGAGACGATGAAGATCGCCGTCATCGCGGCCAGCACCGCCCAGCCCTGGCGCATGTCGCCGACCATGCGGCCGAACATGAACACCAGCGCGGCCGGGATCAGGAAGATCGCCAGCATCTGCAGCAGGTTGCTCAGCGGCGTGGGGTTCTCGTACGGATGCGCGGAGTTCGCATTGAAGAAACCGCCACCGTTGGTGCCCAGCATCTTGATGGCCTCCTGCGACGCGACCGGACCCATGGCCAGCGTCTGCTTGTCGGTCTTCAGGTCGTCCATCACCGGGTTGCCCTTGGCATCCTTCAGCGGCTGGCCATCGGGACCGCTCCTCGGCAACTGGTAGCTCGTGCTCTCCAGCGTGTTCACGTCCTGGTAGGCGTCGACGTTCTGAATCGCGCCCTGGCCGACCAGGAAGATCGCGAACACCAGCGACAGCGGCAGCAGCACATACGCGGTGACGCGGGTGATGTCGACCCAGAAGTTGCCGATCGACGCCGACGAGCGGGCCGCGAAGCCCCGCACCAGTGCGATCACGACGACGATGCCGGTGGCGGCCGAAAAGAAGTTCTGCACCGTCAGCGCGAGCATCTGGGTCAGGTAGCTCATCGTCGACTCGCCGGCATAGCCTTGCCAGTTGGTGTTGCTGACGAAGCTGATCGCGGTATTGAACGCCGAGTCGGCGCTGACCGCGGCCATCCCCTGCGGGTTGAGCGGCAGCACGCCCTGCAGGCGCTGCAGCGCGTAGACCGCCAGCACGCCGAGCAGGTTGAAGACCATCAATGCGATCGCGTAGCGGCGCCAGCCCATGCCGGCCGCGGCATCGACGCCGGCCAGCCGGTACAGGCCGTGCTCGGCCTTCACGAACGGCGCGAGCCAGCGCGGGAAGCGCCCCTCTGCCACCGCGGCGAGCCACCGGCCGAGCGGCCACGCGAGCAGCACGAGGGCGGCCAGGAAGGCCGCCAGCTGAATCCAGGCTTGCGAGTTCATCAGAAGTCCTCCGCCTTCAGCAATGCAAAGACGAGGTAGGCGAGCAGGCCGAGCGAGGCCAGGCCCGCGAGCCAGTAGAGCCAACTCATTGGCGTGCTCCCAACAGATCGCAGCCGATGGTCATGCCGACGATGGCGATGAACATCGCGGCGACCGCGCCCAGAAACAGAACGTCCATGAACTCCTCACGGGGTGATTCGGATGTCTGCAAGCGTAGGGATCGCCGCATCAAATCGGTATATAGATTCGGGCTCGGCGCATAAAGAATGCATAAAGAGCCTTCGCCCCCGCAGTGCCGGCCGGCGAAAAATCGGCACAGTTCACAGGGTGGTGCGCGCGTGGAAAAGCATCCCAATTACCGCGACCGCATTGCTTGTCGGATAGATGACTCCGATCACCTCCAACCGCCTCGCCGTGACGCAGTACGCGCCACCCGCGTCGGATAATTCCCAGCGCTCATTGCTGCGAGTCGCCCGCCAATTCGATCTGCGGCATCGCGCGGATATTTTCACGTTCGCCGGGACGGCGACATGTTGATGCCGAGGGGCCAATTGATCATCATTGATTGGTGTCAATTGCGCGGCGCAATAAATCGAAGACGATCATTCAACGACGCAATTGGGAGTGGATTTCCGGTCTTTTCCGACTCTATTAATTTCCCATCGTGTCGATAGTAGTGACACATTTCAGCGTCTATCTCAGGGAGCAAAAGGATGAAATTCCTGTCCAAAGTGAAGATCGGCACGCGCCTCAGTGCGGGCTTCGCCGTCTTGCTGGCCATGCTGGCGGTCCTGGCTTTCACGGCCAAGGTGCAGGCCGATCGCCTGCAGGCACACACCGAGTACTACGACAGCCACATCATGGCGTCCTACAAGCTCGTCACCGAGTTCATGCGCAGCGCCGACGATGCGCGACGCCGCTCGTTCCTCCACATCCTCGGCAAGCTGGAGCAGAAAAAAGAGGCCGAATCGATGACCGCGAAATCGGTCGACTCCGCACGCAATGTGCTCGAGGGGTATTCTTCGCGCGCCTTGTTCCAGGACGATCAGGACCGCGCCAATTGGCAGGAAGTGAAGGCCAGGTTCGAGACCTTCGTGCGTTCCAATGAGAAGGTCATGGCGGCGTCGCGCGCCATCCTCGACGATCCGGCACAGCGAGACGTCGCCGTCGGCATCATGCTGGGCGAGGCCCGCGTGGACAACATGAACCTCATCAAGGCGAAGGACGCCTGGCTGGCGCACAGCGATGAGAATGCCCAGCGCATGATCGAGCAAGGCCGGGAAACCTACCAGGCCGTGCTGTGGACGCTGGGAGGCCTGGCGGCAGCGGCCATGCTGGTGGGTGTGGTGGCAGCCCTGGCGATCACGCGGTCGATCACCCGACCGCTGACCGAAGCGGTGACCATCACCCGGGCAGTGGCCGAAGGCGACCTGACGCGCCAGGCGCCGATCGGGTCGCAGGACGAGATCGGCGAACTGCTGGGCTCGCTCAATCTGATGACGACCAATCTGTCCAGCATGGTCAGCACGGTGCGCGTCGGCGTGGACACCGTGGTGACCGCCGCGACGCAGATTGCCCATGGCAACCTCGACCTGTCCTCGCGCACGGAGTCGCAGGCTTCGAGCCTGCAGCAGACCGCCGCGTCGATGCAGCAGATGGCCGACAGCGTCAAGATGAATTCCGACAATGCGCGTGAAGCCAACCTGCTGTCGGGCAAGGCGTCCGAGGTGGCCGGGCAGGGCGGCGGCGCGGTCGAGCGCGTGGTCGAGACCATGGAAGGCATCCAGGATTCGAGCCGCAAGATTTCCGACATCATCACGGTGATCGACGGCATCGCCTTCCAGACCAACATCCTGGCACTCAATGCCGCGGTGGAGGCGGCGCGCGCCGGCGAGCAAGGACGCGGCTTTGCCGTGGTGGCGGGCGAGGTGCGCAACCTGGCCCGGCGCTCGGCGGACGCGGCCAAGGAGATCAAGAGCCTGATCACGAGCAGCGTGGAAAAGGTGGACGCCGGCACCGTGCAGGTCAATGCGGCGCGCAAGACCATCGACGAGGCCGTGCAACAGGTTCGCAAGGTGAGCGAGTTGATCGCCGACATCACGCAGTCCAGCTCGGAACAGAGCTCCAGCGTCGGCCAGATCAATCAGGCGGTGGCGCAGCTGGACGACACCACGCAGCAGAACTCGGCCCTGGTCGAGGAGACATCGGCGGCTGCCGAGAGCCTGCGTCAACAGGCCGAGAAGCTGTCGGTGGCGATCTCCGTGTTTCGCGTCGCCGGCAACGATGCCGCGCCGCAGCACAGCTTCGCCTAGACAACGGCAGGGCTCGACGTCCGGGTTCCGCCTGGACTCCACGCGCCGCCACAACGCTTGAATCGACACGACCGCGCAGCAGCAGTGCTGCCGGTCGCGACCGACGCCGCCTGGGCATCGGTTGGAACGCTATCCACCGCGCCGGCTCCCGCCGGCACCTCAAGATGGGGATGTCATGGACTGGCTGGCAGTGGCGAGTGGGTTTGCAATCGGTGCCATCGTCGGCTTGACCGGCGTGGGTGGCGGATCGCTGATGACGCCGCTGCTGATGGGCGTCTTCAACCTGAGTGCGCCGGTGGCCATCGGCACCGACCTGTGGTTCGCGGCCATCACCAAGGCCAACGGAACGGTCGCCCACCACCGCCAAGGCCACGTCGACTACGGCATCGTCGGGTGGATGCTGCTGGGCAGCATCCCGGCGACGATCGCAACGATCGTGCTGATGCGCCATACCGGCATGACGAAGGGGGTCAGCCTGCTGATGATGCAGGTGCTGGGCGTGGCCCTGCTGATGACCGCGGCCGCGGTGGCCTGTCGTCCCTTCTGCCACACCGTGGGCCTGAAGCTCGATGCCTTGCTCACGACATCGCGCAAGCGCGCGTTGACCGTGGTCGCCGGGCTGCTGCTGGGAGTGCTGGTGTCGCTCAGCTCGATCGGCGCCGGCGCGATCGGCGCGACCCTGACCCTCGTCCTCTACCCGCGACTTCCCATCCAACGCCTGATCGGAACGGACATCGCCCATGCGGCGGTGCTCACGCTTGTCGCGGGCCTGGGGCATGCGGCCCTCGGGAACGTCAACTGGCCGTTGCTCGCCAGCCTGCTGGTCGGATCCCTGCCCGGCATCTGGCTGGGCGCGCGATTGATCAGATCCCTGCCGGAAAAGGTGACACGCGGGTTGTTGTGCGTGTCTCTGTTGACTGCCGGCCTCCGCGTCATCCATTGAGCGCGGACGCCCGGCAACGAAGGACCCCATGAAACGACATGACGACCCCTCCCTTTGCGATCTCGTTGCGGTGCTCCCGGACGAAGCGGCCGCCGGCGGGCCACTCGAACGCGAGCGTCCCCGTTCGCGCGCCGTGCCCGAGCGGGTGACAGCCCACCTCGATCAATCCCACCTCGACTGGCTCGAGGAAGAAGCCATCTTCATCCTGCGCGAGACCGTCGCCGCGTTCGAGCGCCCTGCCCTGCTGTTCTCGGGCGGCAAGGATTCCTGCGTGGTGCTGCGCCTGGCCGAGAAGGCCTTCAAGACCAARGGCGCCGATGGTGAGTTCAAGGGCCGCCTGCCGTTCCCGCTGCTGCACGTCGACACCGGCCACAACTTTCCGGAAGTGATCGAGTTTCGCGACCGCCGCATCGCCGAGATGGGCGAGCGCCTGGTGGTCGGCCACCTCGAAGACTCGATCAAGCGCGGCACGGTGCGCCTGTCGCACCCGCTGGANCGCGACCGCCGCATCGCCGAGATGGGCGAGCGCCTGGTGGTCGGCCACCTCGAAGACTCGATCAAGCGCGGCACGGTGCGCCTGTCGCACCCGCTGGAGTCGCGCAACGGCCACCAGACGGTGGCGCTGCTCGAAGCSATCGAGGAACACCGCTTCGACGTGCTGATGGGCGGYGCSCGCCGCGAYGAAGAGAAGGCCCGCGCGAAGGAGCGCATCTTCTCGCACCGCGACAGCTTCGGCCAATGGCAGCCGAAGGAGCAGCGCCCCGAGCTGTGGACGCTGTTCAACACCCGCATCAAGCCGGGCGAGCACATGCGCGCGTTCCCGATCAGCAACTGGACCGAACTCGACGTGTGGCTGTACATCGCCCGCGAGAACATCCCGCTGCCGAACCTGTACTACGCGCACGACCGCCAGGTGATCCGCCGCAAGGGCCTGCTGGTGCCGCTGACCGAGGTGACGCCGCCCGAGGCCGGCGAGGTGGTCGAGACCGCCGAGGTGCGCTTTCGCACSGTCGGCGACATGACCTGCACCTGCCCGGTCGAGAGCCCGGCCGCCAACGCGACCGAGATCGTCGCCGAGACGCTGAAGGTGACGGTCAGCGAACGCGGYGCGACCCGCATGGACGACCGCACSTCSGAYGCGTCGATGGAACGCCGCAAGAAAGAGGGCTACTTCTGATGAGCACCCCGCAAGTTCAAGTGAAAGACCACCGCGCCTTGCGCTTCCTSACCGCCGGCAGCGTCGACGACGGCAAGAGCACGCTGATCGGCCGGCTGCTGTTCGACAGCCGCGCGATCCTGGCCGACCAGCTCGACACGCTGGAGAAGCGCGCCGCCGGSGCGCCGATCGACCTGTCGCTGCTGACCGACGGGCTGGAGGCCGAGCGCGAGCARGGCATCACGATCGACGTGGCCTACCGCTACTTCGCGACCCGGCAGCGCAAGTTCATCATCGCCGACGCCCCCGGCCACGAGCAGTACACCCGCAACATGGTGACGGCCGCGGCCGGCAGCGATGCGGCCGTSGTRCTGGTCGACATCACCAAGCTCGACACCCACGCCAGCCCGATGCCGCTGCTGGCGCAGACGCGCCGCCATGCGCTGCTGGCGCACCTGCTGCGCGTGCCGAGCATCGTGTTCGCGGTCAACAAGCTCGAYGCGGTCAGCGACCCGGCGCAGGCCTTYGCSGCSACGAAGACCGCGCTGCTGGCGTTCGCGCAGCAGGCCGGCATYGCGGTGGCCGGCGTGATCCCGGTGTCGGCGCTGCGCGGCGACAACGTCACGCAGCCGCTGGCCGCCGACTGGTACGACGGCCCGTCGCTGCTGCAGCTGCTGGAAGCCTTGCCNATCCCGGTGTCGGCGCTGCGCGGCGACAACGTCACGCAGCCGCTGGCCGCCGACTGGTACGACGGCCCGTCGCTGCTGCAGCTGCTGGAAGCCTTGCCGGCACTGCAGGAGCGCAAGGACGGTGACCTGTTGATCCCGGTGCAGTACGTGTCGCGCGAAGGCGAAGGCACCGGCAACCAGCCGCGCACGCTGTACGGCCGCGTGGCCCACGGCCGSGTGAAGGCCGGCGACACGGTGCAGGTCTTCCCGAGCAACCAGACCGCGGTGGTGGCCGAGGTGCGGCTGGCCGGCGATGTGGCCGACGTGGTGGAGGCCGGCCAGTCGGCGGGCGTCGTGCTCGACCGGCAGCTCGACGTCTCGCGCGGCGACTGGATCGCGACGCCGTCGACCATCCACGAGACGCAGCGCTTCAGCGCGACGCTCGCCTG
This sequence comes from Rhizobacter sp. Root1238, assembly GCF_001425825.1. Taxonomy (GTDB): domain Bacteria; phylum Pseudomonadota; class Gammaproteobacteria; order Burkholderiales; family Burkholderiaceae_C; genus Rhizobacter. The sequence continues at coordinate 75,991 of NZ_LMDM01000003.1, read as the reverse complement.
GCTCGACACCGAGCCGGCCGTCGTCGGTCGCAAGTACTGGGTGCGCCACGGCAACCGCTGGGTGCAGGCACGCATCACCGCGATCGAGAGCCGGCTCGACATCCACACGCTGGAAGCGACCGAAGCGCACCAGCTGGCCGTCAACGAGATCGGCCACGTGATCGTCGAGACACAGCAGGCGCTGCCGGTCGAGGCGTACGAGTCGAACCGCGTCGGCGGCTCGCTGATCATCGTCGACCCGGCGACCAATCGCACCAGCGGGGCATTGCTGGTCAATGAACGTTCGCCGTCCTGAGAGGCTTGCTCGCGCCATGACTCCTTCCACGCATTCCCTTGTCCGGGCGCGTCCGTGCCATGTCGACGCCGATGCCCCTGCGGTGGCACGCGGCGCGACATGTCTCAACGTGGTGAAGCACCCGAGCCTGGTCTCGGCGACGGAGCGGCACACCTTGCTGCGCCAGCAGCCGGCGACGGTCTGGTTGACAGGCCTCAGCGGCGCAGGCAAATCCACCCTGGCCTATGCGGTGGAGCGCCGGCTGCATGCCCAGGGGCACCTGGGATTCGTGCTGGACGGCGACAACATCCGCCACCACCTCAGCAGCGATCTTGGCTTCTCGCCCGCAGAACGGCGCGAGAACATCCGGCGTGTCGCGGAAGTTGCCGCGCTGATGAACGACGCGGGGCTGATCGTGTTCACCGCGCTCATTTCGCCGCGGCAGGAAGACAGGGAACAAGCCCGGTCCATCATCGGCGACGCGAGGTTCATCGAAGTCCATGTCAGCACGGCGCTGGCCGTTTGCGAAGCACGGGACCCGAAAGGTCTCTATGAAAAGGCCCGCGCGGGCGCCATCCCCCATTTCACCGGCGTGTCGGCACCGTACGAGACCCCGCAGTCTCCCGCGCTGCGCATCGACACCGACCTGCACAGCCCCGATCAATCAGCAGAGAAGCTGATGGACTTTCTTGTCGGTCGCTGCGCCATCGTGTCATGACGCCGATCCAGCCATTCGCATCGTCGGACCGCCCGGGCCACCTGCCGGCGGTGGACCTGTTCAATGGCGACGCCGACGGCATCTGCAGCCTGCACCAATTGCGCATGGCCGAGCCGCGTGCAGCGCAGCTCGTCAGTGGCGTCAAGCGCGACATCGATCTGCTGGGGCAATGGGGCGACTCGAACCCGCCCAGCGACCTGACCGTGCTGGACGTGTCGTTCGACAGGAACGAAGTCGGCGTGCGCCGCGCACTGGAGGCCGGCGGGCGCGTGCGCTACTTCGATCACCATTCGGCACGCAGCCTGTTCTGCCACCCGCGCCTGGAAAGCCACATCGATCCTTCCGCGGACGTCTGCACGGCCTTGCTGGCAGACCGCCACTTGGGCGGCCGCTTTCGCGAGTGGGCCGTCGTGGGAGCCTTCGGCGACGGCTTGTTCGAGGTTGCGCGCCGTCTTGCCTCGCAGCGCGGTCTCGGCACGAACGAGACGGCGAGCCTCGAGCAGCTGGGGCAGCTTCTGAACTACAACGCCTACGGCGAAGCCGTGGAAGACCTGCACTTCCCGCCGATCGACCTCTACCGGGCGGTGCACCACTTCGAGAGCCCATTCGGTTTCATCGCCGATGCGGACGAATACCGCCACCTGGCCGCCGGCCGCGCCGACGATCAGCATCACCTCGAAACGCTCGAGCCCCATTGGCGAAGCACCGATGGCGACGTCTACCTGCTGCCGGGTACGGCATGGGCCCGGCGGCTTTCCGGAACGCTGGCGAACCGCCTCTCGCGCGACGAGCCGCACAGGTCGTTCGCGGTGCTCACGCGCCGTTCGGACGGCCACTTCCTGGTCAGCGTCCGATCGCCTGCGCAGTGCAGGCCGGCGGAAGCGTTGTGCCGACTCTATCCGGGTGGCGGTGGACGGCATGCGGCCGCCGGCATCGATCGGCTGCCGGCGACCGAACTGGAGCAGTTCATCGCCGACTTTTCAAATCACATCACAGGGAAACCATCATGACCCGTCAGCCAGCCACCTCCACGTCCCATCCGGGCCGCCCTCGCCCGCTTTTGATGGTGCCGTTGCGTCGATGCGGCAGCCATGCGCTGAGACTCCGGCTGAATTTCAGTGACGGGTTCTATTCGCCGTATCCGCTGCACATCGTCGATTTCATGCCGCTGGTTCCGCTCTACGGCGACCTGGCCGAGGACCGCAACTACTTCCAGCTCGTCGTGGACGTCGTCGGCCTGCAGGCCGCCAGCATGGTGAAGTGGCCCGACGTCGCGTTCGATCCGGGCGAGATCTTCGACGCCATCAAGGACGAGAAGCGCAGCGTGCATCGCGTGGTGTGGGAGCTGCTGCTGCGCAGCGGCGAACAGCAGCACGCCCGCGTCGTGATGGACAAGTCCCTCGACAGCATCCACTACGCCGCCGAGTTGATGGAGCTCTTCCCGGACATGTTGTTCCTGAACGTGGTGCGGGACCCGCGCGCCCAGGTGGCGTCGATGAACCGCGCGATCATCCACGACTTCGACAGCACGCTCAATGCGATGACGTGGGTCGCCGCGCATGATGCGGCCCAGCGCCTCGTCCACACGCATCCAGAGCGCGTGCTCACCATCCGGTACGAGGATTTCCTCGCCGACCAGGAGCTGGTGCTGCGCGGCATCTGCGACTTCATCGGCCTGGACTTCCTGCCGCAGATGCTCGACGTGGCAGCTTCCACTGAAGCACGGCAGATGTCGAAGCTGTCGGATCTGTGGTCCTCCAACTGCTTCGGTCCCATCCCGGCAAACCGGGACAAGTTCAAGAGCCAGCTGAGCGTCGACGAAATCGAGGTCATCGAAACGGTGGCGACGGAGCACATGCGCTCCTACGGCTATGAATTCATGACCGACGCGAACGCTCCCATTCCGGACGAAGCGGTTCTCGCATCGCGCGCGCAGCGATCCGCGGTGGGCCGGGCGCAGGCCTGGAGCCAACTCAGCAGCACCAACTACCGCGACTTCGTTCTGCGGCGGGTCAGGGCGGACCACCTTGCCGCCGTGCGCGAGCGCTTGAACCTCGCACATCAGTCCCGGTTGCATGCCGCAACTGCAGCCACATGACGTGGTGGCCATTGCAATTCGTGCCGCGGGGCGGCATACGGCAATGCCAATGCACCATGGGCGATCTGGTGAATGCTGAAGCCTGCGCTGAGGTCGACGGTCGTCATGCCTGCTGCGTCTCGGCCGATTTCGCCTGGGGCCTCTGACGGGCCGCAACCCCCGCGACGAAGAGGCCGAATGCGTCGAGCAGTGGCCCGGCGTCGAAGGACCGGCCCTCCAGCGTCGCCAGCGCCTGCACGGTAGCCTCCAGTGTCGAGACCTGGTCGGCTCGCCGAGCCGCGCGAATCGCCCTGTAACGGGTCGGCGCTGGCGCGTCCAGCGACAGCCGTGGCAGCGCCGCCAGGGCCGGGTGCTCCAGAAGCATGCGCAGGCTCTTGCGCCATGTCGCATCGATGACCACCAGGCGCACCGACGCACCCGCCGCCGTCCCGGCGGCCGACGACGCCGGGGCCATGGGCACGTCCGGGTAGAGCAGCCGCGTGTCCATCCCGGGCCTCTGCAACAGCGCCGCCAACGCCCCCGGCTCGAAGCGCTCGCCAACGACCACTTCGCAATGCGCCAGGGACAGACGCAACAGCGCGACGCTGTTCTTGGCCTGCCGCTGTTCCCGCGGGTGCTGCAGGACCAGCACTTCGGTTCGATGGGCGGTCGCCCTTGTCAGCGCACACAGGCACGCCACCTGCGGCCGCAGGCAGCGCGCGCAAGCCACGCGGCAGAGGGTTGATGCACCGTTCACGCCGGCATGGTCGCACGTCGGCCGGCCGATCGACCAGGTCAACACGAAGGCGTGGAAGGCTGAGCTCCGGCGACTACACCGGAAGATCGAGGCTCCCGGCCGAACAGTGCCAAGTCCTCGATCGCGTTGGTAGGCCGTGTTGGACTTGAACCAACGACCAAAGGATTATGAGTCCTCTGCTCTGACCAACTGAGCTAACGGCCCCTCGGGAAAGGAGCGCCGATTGTAGGTGTGCAGCTCGCGCCGCTGTGCAGCCGAACGGACCTACTTCTGGCTCAGCGCATTGCTGACCAGCCGCGACGTGATGTCGACGATCTGGATCATCCGGTCGTACGCCATCCGCGTCGGCCCGATCACCCCCAGCGTACCGACCACCTGCCCGTTCACCTCGTACGGCGCGGACACCACCGACAGCTCCTCGAACGGCACCACCATGCTCTCGCCGCCGATGTAGATGCGCACGCCTTCGGCGCGGCTGCTCACGTCGAGCAGGCGCATCAGCTGCGTCTTCTGCTCGAACAGGTCGAAGAGCTTGCGCAGCGAGCCCATGTCGCTGCTGAAGTCCTGCACCGTCAGCAGGTTGCGCTCGCCGGAGATCACCACCTGCTCCTGGCTGTCGGCCATCGCCTCGCTGCCGGCCTGCACGGCCGCCTGCATCAGCGCCGCGATCTCGCCGCGCAACGCATCGACCTCGCTCTTCAGCCGCTCGCGCACTTCTTCGATCGTCAGGCCGGCGTACTGCGCCGTCAGGTAGTTGCTCGCCTCGATCAGCTGGCTCTGCGTGTAATCCTGCGCGGTGAAGATCACCCGGTTCTGCACGTCGCCATCGGGCGCCACCAGGATCACCAGCACCCGCTTCTCCGACAGCCGCAGGAACTCGATGTGGTGGAACACGCTCGCCTTGCGCGGCGCCGTCACGACGCCGACGAAGCTCGACAGGCTGGACAGCAGCTGCGCCGCGTTCGCGATCACCCGCTGCGGCTGGTCGGGCTGCAGCTGCGGCTGCTCGATCGCGGGCGTCGCACGCGCCAGGTCGAGCGGCTGCGCGGTCAGCATCGTGTCGACGAACAGGCGGTAACCACGCGCCGTCGGGATGCGCCCCGCACTGGTGTGGGGGCTCGCGATCAGCCCCAGTTCTTCCAGGTCGGCCATCACGTTGCGGATGGTGGCCGGCGACAGGTCGAGCCCGGAAGCCCGCGACAGCGTGCGCGACCCCACCGGTTGTCCGTCGGCGATGTAGCGTTCGACCAGCGCTTTCAGCAGTGTTTTGGCTCGCTCGTCCAGCATGGTTTCATTGTAGGCGCGAGGCCGGTTTGCGCCCCGGTTTCCAGGGGGCGCTGTGGTGTAATCCCGCGCATGCCGACCCGTTTTCGACACGCAGCGCTGGTGGGAAAGTACCAGGCCCTCGGCATGCGCGGGGTGCTGCAGGACATCGCGCAATTCCTGGGCCGGCAAGGCCTCGAGGTCTCGCTCGAAGCCGAAACGGCACTCAACACCGGCATGACCGACTACCCGGCGCTGACGCCCGAACAGCTCGGCCAGCACTGCGACCTCGCGGTGGTGGTCGGCGGCGACGGCACGATGCTCGGCATCGCTCGCCAGCTCGCCCGCTTCAACCTGCCGCTGGTCGGCATCAACCAGGGCCGCCTGGGCTTCATCACCGACCTGCCGATCGACCAGTTCGAGGAAGCCCTCGCCCCGATGATCGCCGGCGACTACGAAGAAGAACGCCGCACCATGCTCGAAGGCGGCGTCTGGCGCGATGGCCGGGTGATCTTCGAAGGCATCGCGATGAACGACGTGGTCGTCAGCCGCGGCGCCACCGCCAGCATGGTGCAGCTGAAGATCGACATCGGCGACGAATTCGTCGCCAACCACCGGGCCGACGGCCTGATCGTCGGCTCGCCGACCGGCTCCACCGCCTATGCGCTGTCGGCCGGCGGCCCGATCCTGCACCCGGGCATCGCCGGCTGGGTGCTGGTGCCGATCGCGCCGCACGACCTTTCCAACCGCCCGATCGTGCTGCCCGACATCGGCGAGATCTGCATCGAGATCCTCGCCGGCCGCGATGCGAGCGTCAGCTTCGACATGCAAAGCCTCGCGAGCCTGCTGCACGGCGACCGCATCGTCGTGCGCCGCTCGGCGCACCAGGTGCGCTTCCTGCACCCGCGCGGCTGGAGCTACTACGCCACGCTGCGCGGCAAACTGCACTGGAACGCCGGACTGTGACCCCATCATGCTGAAACGACTCGCGCTGCGCGACTTCGTCATCGTGACCTCGCTCGAGGTCGAACTGGCCGGCGGCTTTTCGGTGCTGACCGGCGAGACCGGCGCCGGCAAATCGATCCTGATCGACGCGCTGCAGCTCGCGCTCGGCAGCCGCGGCGACGCCGGCGTGGTGCGCGAAGGCGCGGCCCGCGCCGACATCACGGCCGAGTTCGACGCGCCCGCCAGCCTCGCGGCCTGGCTCGACGACGCCGGCTTCGACAGCGCCGACACGCTGCTGCTGCGCCGCGTCATCGATGCGCAGGGCAAGAGCCGCGCGTGGGTCAACGGCAGCCCGGCCACCGTCGCACAGCTGCGCGAGGCGGCCGATCACCTGGTCGACATCCACGGCCAGCACGCCTGGCAGAGCCTCACCCGCAGCGCGTCGGTGCGCGCATTGCTCGACGCCTATGCCGGTGTCGACGTCGCGCCGCTCGGCGCCGTCTGGTCGCGCTGGAAGGCCACCGGCGATGCGCTCGACAAGGCGCGCAGCCAGCAGGCCGACCTCGAACGCGAGCGCGAGCGCCTGGCCTGGCAGATCGGCGAGCTCGACAAGCTGGGCCCCGAAGCCGACGAGTGGGAGACGCTGAATGCCGACCACCAGCGGCTGTCGAACTCGCAGGCGCTGATGGACGCCGCCCGCCACGCGCTCGACGCGCTCAGCGAGGCCGAGGTCAACGCCGAATCGCTGACCAGCGCCGCCGCCGATGCGCTCGGCAACATGGCCGAATTCGACGCCCGCCTCGCCGGCGTGGCCGAGGTGCTGCAGAGCGCGCAGGCGCAGCTGCAGGACGCCGCGCACACGCTCAGCGGCTACCTGCACCACACCGAGCTGGAGCCGGAGCGGCTGCAGGAGCTCGACGAGCGCCTGTCCGCCTGGGTCAGCCTGGCACGCCGCTACCGCCGCGCGCCGGCCGAGCTGCCGGCACTGCTCGACCAGTGGAAGGGCGAGCTGCGCACGCTCGACGCCGCCACCGACCTCGACGCGCTCGACGCGGCGCTCGCGCAGGCGCATGCCGCGTTCAGCGCCGAGGCGAAGCGCGTGTCCGCGGCGCGCAAGACGGCGGCGCCGAAGCTGGCCGCCGCCGTCACGCAGGCGATGCAGCAGCTCGGCATGGCCGGCGGCCGCTTCGAGGTCGCCCTCACCGCCCAGGAAGCACCGCAGTCCTTCGGCCTCGAATCGGCCGAGTTCCTGGTCGCCGGCCATGCCGGCAGCACGCCGCGGCCGATGGGCAAGGTCGCGTCGGGCGGCGAGCTGTCGCGCATCGCGCTGGCGATCGCGGTGACGACCAGCCAGCTGTCGCAAGGCGGCGATGCCGCCGGCACGCTGATCTTCGACGAGATCGATTCCGGCGTCGGCGGCGCGGTGGCCGACACCGTCGGCCGGCTGATGAAGCAGCTCGGCCGCGACCGCCAGGTGCTCGCGGTCACCCACCTGCCGCAGGTCGCCGCCTGTGCCGATCACCATTACGTCGTCTCGAAGCGCACCGAATCCGGCAGCACGCACAGCGACATCGATGCCGTCGCCGGCGAGGTGCGCGTCGCCGAGATCGCGCGCATGCTGGGCGGCGAGCGCCTGTCGGACACCAGCCTCGCGCATGCGCAGGAGATGCTGTCGGTGGCCGCCGACACGATCGCGCCCGCACCGCGCGGCCGCAAGAAGCCATGAGCGCGCTCCCGCCCGACGCCACGCCCGACATCGCGCCGGCCGCACCGGCGGCCGAGCCGACGCCGCCCGCCGTCGCGCCGCACGAGGTCGTGCTCGTCACCGGCATCTCCGGTTCGGGCAAGTCGGTCGCGCTGCATGCGCTCGAAGACGCCGGCTTCTTCTGCGTCGACAACCTGCCGCCCGAGCTGCTGCGCGACTTCCTGCGGCTCGAGCACGAGCGCTCGATGCGCCGCGTCGCGATCGCGGTCGACGTGCGCAGCGCCGGCTCGCTGCCCCACCTGCTGCCGCTGATCGCCGAACTGCGCGCCGAAGGCACCGCGATCCGCTCGGTGTTCCTCGATTCGAACACCGACACGCTGGTGCGCCGCTTCTCCGAATCGCGCCGCCCGCACCCGCTGTCGCAAGAGGCGTCGGCGCTGTCGCCGGGCCGCCGCAAGGACGACCGCGCGGCCGACGGCCACCGCGCACTCACCGAGGCGATCGAACTCGAACGCGAACTGCTGGCCGAATTGCGCGAGGTCTCCACCGTCGTCGACACCAGCCAGCTGCGCCCGGCCCAGCTGCGGCTGTGGATGCGCGACCTGGTGAAGGCGATGGCGCACCGGCTGACGCTGGTGTTCGAGTCGTTCGCGTTCAAGCACGGCGTGCCGCTCGACGCCGATTTCGTCTTCGACGTGCGCATCCTGCCGAACCCGCACTACATCCGCGAGCTGCGCCCGCAGACCGGCCGCGATCCCGAAGTCGCGGCCTACCTCGAGGCCCAGCCCGAAGTGGCCGAGATGCTGGCGCAGATCGAATCCTTCATCGCACGCTGGCTGCCGTCGTTCGAACGCGACCAGCGCAGCTATCTGACGGTGGCCATCGGTTGCACCGGTGGCCAGCACCGCTCGGTCTACCTGACCGAATCCCTGGCGAAGCGATTTGCCGCGCGCAGCGGTACATTGATTCGCCACCGCGAGCTCGACGCCCGCGATTGAGAACGCGGCCCACCCGGCCGCCCCGTTGAATGACTGCCGACACCTCCACCATCGACATTCCGTTGTTCCCGCTTCAGGCGGTGCTGTTTCCTGGCGGGCTGCTGAGCCTGAAGGTGTTCGAAGCGCGTTACCTCGACCTGATGAGCGCCTGCCTGCGCGAGAACACGCCGTTCGGTGTCGTCGCGCTGCGCCAGGGCGGCGAGGTGCGCAAGCCCGGCGAACCGGTCGCGCTCGAAGAGACCGGCACGCTGGCCGAGCTGATCGAGGTCGACAGCGCGCAGCCGGGCATCCTGCAGGTGCGCTGCCGCGGCACCCGGCGCTTCGCGGTGAACCGGATGCGCCAGCAAGCCGACGGCCTGTGGCTGGCCCAGGTCGAGATGCTGGCCGACGACGAGGCCTCGCTGCCGGTCGACGCGATGATCGAGACGGTGCGTGGCCTGGCCAACGCGATCGCGACGCTGAAGCAGCAGGGCGCGGAACCGTTCCTGAAGCCCTTCCTGTTCGACAACGCCGGCTGGGTCGCGAACCGCTGGTGCGAGATCCTGCCGATCTCGCTGGCCGCCAAGCAGAAACTGATGGAGCTGCCCGACGCCGTGGTGCGGCTTCAGCTGGTCGACGAATTCCTGCGCAGCAAGGGCGTCGTCAAGTAGGCGCCGTCAAGCGGGCGGCGTGGTCGTCAGCAGCTTGCGCAGCGGGGCCGGCAGGCCCATCGCGAGCGCCTCGGGCAGCGTGACCCAGTCGCCGCGTTGCTCGCCGTCCGCCAGCGTCGCGGTGATCGCGGCCACCTCGTTTTCGGTGGCATCGGCCGGCAAGGTCCAGCGCACCGGCTGCAGCGTCCAATCGAGGTGGGTCAGCACGTGCGTGAACATCGGCAGCCCCTGCGGCGTGCCGGGCCAGTCGGCCGATGCCGCGTCGAGCGCGTCGGGCGTATCGAACTCCGGCAGGCTCCACAGCCCGGCCCACACCCCGCTGCCGGGCCGCTGCAGCAGCCACAGCCGTTCGCCCCATTGCAGCCACAGCCAGGTGTTGCTGCGCCGGCCGCGCTTCAGCTTGCGCGTCTTCACCGGGTAGCGCTCCGGCGCGCCGTCGCGCAACGCCTGGCAGCCGGCCTGCACCGGGCACAGCAGGCAGCTCGGCGAGCGCGTGACGCAGACGGTGGCGCCGAGGTCCATCAGCCCCTGCGTGTAGGCCTCGATGCCCTCATCGGGCAGCTGGCGCGTCGCCTCGTCCCACAGCGCGCGCTCCTGGCGCGCCTCGGCCAGGTCGCCGTCGAAGCCGAGGAAGCGCGTCAGCACGCGCTTGACGTTGCCGTCGAGGATCGCGACCCGCTCGCCGAAGCAGAACGCCGCGATCGCCGCCGCGGTCGAGCGGCCGATGCCCGGCAGCTGCTGCAGCACCGCGCTGCTGCGCGGGAACGCGCCGCCGTGCTCGGCCACCACCGCTTTCGCGCAGGCGTGCAGGTTGCGCGCGCGGCTGTAGTAGCCCAGGCCGCTCCACAGCGCGAGCACGTCGTCCTGCGACGCCGCGGCCAGCGCCTGCACATCGGGAAAGCGTTCGAGGAAGCGCGCGTAGTAGCCCAGCACCGTCGTGACCTGGGTCTGCTGCAGCATGATCTCGGACAGCCACACGCGGTACGGGTCGCGCGACTGCTGCCACGGCAGCGCATGGCGGCCGTGCGTCCGCTGCCACGCGATCAGCGGTTTCGCGAAACTGTCCTGCAGCGTCAATTCAAGCTTGGGCCGCGTACAGCGGCATGGCGCCGCTGGGTGACGCACTCGCCGTGCCGGTCAGCTCGCGCTGCGCCTGCTGCTTCAGGCGGTTGCCGAGTTCGGTGCTGCGCGTCTGCAGTTGCTGCAGTTGCGCATCCTGTGCTTCCAGCTCGGCCAGGCGCTGCTCCAGGTCGCCTGCGGCCGACTGGATGCGCTCCAGCGCCTCGCGGCGCCGGCGGAACCCGCGGCGGCGTTCGCGCAGCTGCGAATCGACCTGGGCCGATGCGGTCTTGTTCCACAGCTCGAATTCGCCGCTGGCGTTCTCGAACACCACGCGCAGCTTCGACACCAGCATGCGGCGGAACTGCTCCATGAACTTCGGCTGCGACAGCCGCAGCGCCTGCGTCAGCCCGAGGTACTGCACGTAGTTGCGCTGGATCAGCGTCAGGTCGTTGATGAAGCGCCCGAAGTCCGGCGCCTTCGTGATCGCCAGGCTGAAGCCGAACTCGGCGTTCAGCTTCGCGAACGACGCGCCGAGCATGTCGTGGATCTCGGCGCCGCGCACCTGCGCCGCTTCGAGCAGCTCGCGCAGGCGGCCGCACAGCGCGATGAAGGCCTTCTTCGCGCCCAGGTGCAGCAGCGACGCGGTCATCGCGTTCTGCATCTCGATCACTTCCTGGCGCAGGCGGTCGCTGGTCAGGTCGAGCAGCGCGTTCTTCAGCATGCGGCTGTGCACCATGCGCATCGCCTGCAGCCGCGCGGTGCACTGTTCGAACTCGGCGGTCTCGGCCTGCACGCGTTCCAGCATCATGCGCACCTTGGCGCCGCTCTTGCCGCGCAGCCCGCGCAGCTCGAGCACCTGCTCGGCCATCTGCCGGCGGCGGTCGCCCAGGCGCCGGTTGACCTGCGCCTCCATGCGCTGGGCGGATTCCATCACCGTCTGCTGGAAGGCCTCGCGGCGCTGCGGCAGCAGCTGCGCGCCGAGCGCTTCTTCGAGGAACGGCAGGCGGCTCTGCGCCAGGCCGGCGGCATCGCCGTCGATGCGCGCGGCCAGCGCCTGGCGCGCCGACAGCGGGAACACCCGCTCGCTCGCGACATCGAGCGTGCGCGCGGTCGACTGGCGCTGCTGCTCGATCTGCCCCTGCACATGCTCGACGGTGGCCAGCGGGTCCAGCAGCGCGTCGATCTTGTTCAGCACGACGAAGGCCGAACTGGACGGCGAGCCAAGGTGGTCGCGCCAGATCGTCATGTCGGATTTGGTGACGCCGGTGTCGGCGCCGAGGATGAAGACGATCGCGTGCGCCGCCGGCAGCAGGCTCAGCGTCAGCTCGGGTTCGGCGCCGATCGCGTTCAGGCCCGGCGTGTCCAGCACCACCAGGCCGCGTTGCAGCAGCGGGTGCGGGTAGTTGATCATCGCGTGGCGCCAGGCCGGCACCTCGACCTCGCCGGCGTCGTTCGTCGGCGGGTTGTCCTCGCCGTTGTCGTCGCTCCAGAAGCCGAGCGCACGCGCATCGTCGACCGACACCCACTGCGTGCGCATCACTTCGCGCAGCGCCTCGGTCAGCTGGTCGGGCGACTGGATGTCGAGCGGGATGTGGCCCCAGGCCTTCGGCTGCCCGCGCAGTTCAGCCAGCGACAGGCCTTCGAGGCGGGTCGCGATCGGCAGCAGCGCGAGCGCCGGTGCCTCGCCGGCTTCGTAGCCCAGTTCCACCGGGCACATCGTCGTGCGGCCCGGCGTGGCCGGCAGCACGCGGCGGCCGGTGTCGGAGAAGAAGATCGCATTGATCAGCTCGGACTTGCCGCGCGAGAACTCCGCGACGAAGGCCACCACGAGCTTCTCGCCCACCAGGTTGCGGCGCAGTGCATCCAGCGCTTCGCTGGCCGCGGGATCGGCCAGGTCGTTGTCGGTCAGGAAGCGGCTGTATTCGTCGAGCCGACGTCCGATCGACTGTCGCCACTGGCCCAGCTCATCGACACTGCTAGCAAAGGAAGTTGACATGGGTGGGCGGGCGCGCAAGAAAGTGGCGCGCCGCGCTTTCATGGTAGCGCAAGGTCGTCGGACGACCGCCGGTCGAAACATCTCGACACCCGAGCCCCGCGGGAAGTGTCGATTCCTTGGGGATTGAAGCGCTCGCTCAGCGTTGACAGTGCGGGCAGAAGAAGGTCGAGCGCTGGCCCTGCACGATGCGGCGGATGGTCGTGGCGCACACGCCGCAGGGCTCGCCCTCGCGGCCGTAGACGCCGGCCTGCAGCTGGAACGCGCCGGCCATGCCGTGCGCATCGCGGAAGTCGCGCAGCGTCGAGCCGCCGAGCGCGAGCGCCCGCGCCAGCGTGTCGCGCACCGCGGCGGCCAGCCGCTCGGCGCGCGGGCGGCTCAGGCGGTCGCTGCGCAGCCGCGGGTTGATGCCGGCGGCGAACAGCGCCTCGCAGGCGTAGATGTTGCCGGCGCCGACGACGATGTCGCCGCCGAGCAGCGCCAGCTTGACCGCGACGCGCCGCCGCTGCAGCGCCGCATGCAGGTAGGCGCCGGTGAAGGCCGGATCGAACGGCTCCAGCCCGAGGCCGGCGAGCAGCTTGCCCGCCGCGCCGTCGTCGAGCGCCTCCGACCAGACCACCGCGCCGAAGCGCCGCGGATCGGTCAGGCGCAGCGTGCCGCGGGTGGTCGCGAGGTCGAAGTGGTCGTGCGCCCCCGGCGGGCCGGGTTGGTCGCTGAACGCGAGCGAGCCCGACATGCCGAGGTGCATCAGCAGGCCGGCCCGGCCGTCGACATCGGCCGACAGCGGCAGCCACAAATATTTACCTCGGCGGCTCGCATCGCCGACGCGCTGTCCGACAAGCGCCTGCGGTTCGTGGCCGAGCGGCCAGCGCAGCGGTTTGCCCACGCGCACGGCGGTCACGCGGGCACCGGCGATGCGCTCGGCAAAGCTCTGTCGGGTGACCTCGACTTCCGGAAGTTCTGGCATGCAGGGAATTATCGCGACGCGCCCGGGTCGGACCGGCTTCGGGGGCTTGTGCCGCTTGTCCGGACCCGCCCGGGGTCTTCTCGGGCGGCGCTCACCAGACCCTAGAATCATTCACGGTTTCAGGAGCATTGCATGCCGGCCCTTTCCCTCGTTCCCCACGCAGCGCGCACGGCGCTCGCGGTGGCCTGTGCGCTGGCACTGATGACCGGTGCGCAGGCCCAGGTGCCGGCCCCGCGCGACGATGCGTTGCCCGCGCCGGCCGCCGAAGCGGCCAGCGGCGTCGCCCCCGAACCGTTCGAGAACTCGACGATCGACGCGCCGCTGTTCTACCAGCTGCTGATCGGCGAGATGGAGCTGCGCTCCGGCGAGGTCGGCACCGCCTACCAGGTGCTGCTCGACGCGGCCCGCAAGACGCGCGACCCCGAGCTGTTCCGCCGTGCCACCGAGATCGCGCTGCAGGCGCGCGCCGGCGACCAGGCGCTGGCGGCCGCGCAGGCCTGGCGCAGCGCGATCCCCGATTCGGTGGAGTCGATGGGCTACCAGGTGCGGCTGCTGATCGCGCTGAACCGGCAGGCCGAGGCCGACGAACCGCTGCGCGCGATGCTCGCCGCGACGCCGCTGGCCGAGCGCGGTGCGCTGATCGCATCGCTGCCGCGGCTGTTCGCCCGCGCCACCGACAAGACGCAGACCGCGACCCAGCTGCAGGCCTGGCTCGAACCGTCGCTCGACGTGCCCGAGACGCGCGCCGCGGCCCGTGTCGCGATCGGCAGGGCCTGGCTCGCGGCCGGCGATGCGAAGCGCGCGTTCGAGCTGGCGCAGCAGGCGCACACGCTGGACCGCACCGCCGAAGGCCCGGCGCTGCTGGCGCTGGAGCTGCTGGCGGCCGGGCAACCGGTCGAGCCGCTGATCGCCGACTACCTCGAAGCCCAGCCGAAGAGCAGCTCGTTCCGCCTGCTCTACGCGCGGGTGCTCAATTCCACGCAACGCTATGCCGATGCGGTGCCGCAGCTCGAAGCGGTGACCCGCGCCGAGCCGCAATTGCCGACGCCGTGGCTGACGCTCGGCGCGCTGCACCTCGAACTGCGCCACCCGAAGGAAGCCCAGGCCGCGCTGATGCAGTACGTGCAGCGGGCCGGCAACGGCAGCTTCGCGCAGGCGCCAGCGCCGGCTGCGCCCGTGGCGCCCGGCGGCGACGACGATGACGACGAGGCGCCGCCGACCGCCGACCAGGGCCTGGTGCAGGCCTACCTGCTGCTGTCGCAGGCCGCCGAGCAGCAGCGCGATTACGCCGGCGCGGAGGCCTGGCTGAAGAAGGTCGACAGCCCGCAGCGTGCGCTCGAGGTGCAGACCCGGCGCGCGTCGCTGCTGGCCCGCCAGGGCAAGGTCAAGGAAGCGCGCGACCTGATCCGCAAGGCGCCCGAGAAGACGACCGAAGACGCGCGTGCCAAGCTGCTCGCCGAAGCGCAGATCCTGCGCGACGTGAAGCAGTGGAGCGAGGCCAACACGGTGCTCGCGAAGGCGAACCAGCGCTTCCCGAACGATCCCGACCTGCTGTACGAGCAGTCGATGATGGCCGAGAAGCTGAACCGCATGGACGAGATGGAGCGCCTGCTGCGCCGCGTCATCGAGCTGAAGCCCGACCACCACCATGCGTACAACGCGCTGGGCTACTCGCTGGCCGAGCGCAACCAGCGGCTGCCCGAGGCGCGCGACCTGATCCGCAAGGCGCTCGACCTCGCACCGGGCGAACCCTTCATCACCGACAGCCTCGGCTGGGTCGAGTACCGACTGGGCAACCGCAGCGAAGCCCTGAAGCTGCTGCAGCAGGCCTATCGCTCGCGGCCGGACGTCGAGATCGCCGCCCACCTCGGCGAGGTGCTGTGGATCAGCGGCCAGCGCGACGAGGCCCGCAAGGTGCTGCGCGACGCCCGCACCCGCGACAACGCGAACGACGTGCTGAAAGAAACGCTCGCACGGCTGCGGGTCGACCTGTGAGCCGGCGCGCCCTCGCGACGCTGCTGGCCGGCGCGCTGCTGAGCGCCTGCACGACGCTGCAGCCGCTGGCGCCGACCGCATCGTCGGAGTCGCTCTCGGGGCGGATGTCGGTGAAGGTCGACGCGACGCCATCGACGCCGGCGCGCTCGGTCAGCGCGAGCTTCGAGCTGCAAGGCACGCCGCAAGATGGCCGGCTCGACCTGTCGACGCCGCTCGGCACGACGATCGCGCAGGCGCGCTGGTCCGGCCGCAAGGCGCTGCTGACGACTGGCGGCGAGCAACGCAGCTACCCCGATCTCGATGCATTGACGCAGGAGATGCTCGGCGAGAGCCTGCCGATCGTCGCGCTGTTCGACTGGTTGCGTGGCCGCGCCTGGACCGGGGCGCCGAGCCGCGCGACCGTGCCGCCGGCCGACGCGGGCTTCCAGCAACTGGGCTGGGACGTGAACCTCGCCCGCTTCGACGAAGGCTGGGTGGTTGCACAACGCGCGCAGGCGCCGGCCGTGGTCGTGCGTGCGCGCATCGATCGCCCCTGACCTGCCTTCTCGCCCGATGAGCCTGACCGCCCTGTACGACGTGGCCGCGCCGGCCAAGCTGAACCTGTTCCTGCACATCGTCGGCCGGCGCGACGACGGCTACCACCTGCTGCAGTCGGCGTTCGTGCTGATCGACTGGGCCGACACGCTGCACCTCGAACTGCGCCGCGACGGGCAGCTCGCGCGCCATGACCTGAGCGCTGCGCTGCCCGCCGACGACCTGTGCCTGCGTGCCGCGCGGGCGTTGCAGGCGGCGTCGGGCACCTCGCTCGGGGCCGACATCTCGATCGACAAGCAGGTGCCGTGGGGCGCCGGCATGGGCGGCGGCAGCTCCGACGCGGCCAGCACGCTGCTTGCGCTGAACCGGCTGTGGGGCCTGAACTGGCCGCGCGACCGGCTGATGGCGCTCGGCCTGACGCTGGGGGCCGACGTGCCGTTCTTCCTTGCGAATTCGAAAAAGGGCAGCGCCTGGGTCGAGGGCATCGGCGAGAAACTGACGCCGCTCGACCTGCCCGCGCAGTGGCTGGCGGTCGTGAAACCGGCCGCGAGCATCGAAACCCGTGGCATCTTTCTCAGCCCGCTGCTCGTTCGCGACACAGATGCTGTTATAGTCGCAGGCTTCCTTGAGGACGGTGGGATACAAAAGCTTCAGCACGGGTTCGGTCGCAACGATTTGCAGCCCCCGGCCGAGAGCCAGTGTCCCGATGTGGCGCAAGCCGCCCGCCTGCTCGAGGCCCGCTTCGGCAACAGCCGCATGACGGGCTCCGGCAGCGCGGTGTTTTCGAGAGCTGGCATGGCTGACTCGCCCACGGCGACAATGCCGACGGACTTGCCGTCGGGTTGGGTGGGTCGGATGTGCCGCAGTCTGGTGCAGCATCCCTTGCAGGGCTGGTGCGCTGACTGAGACAAGTTGAAGGTGGATCGCGGTCCGATGGCTGCGGTCAACCGGTGTAGGGGAGTCGCCAAGTTGGTTAAGGCATCGGATTTTGATTCCGACATGCGAGGGTTCGAGTCCTTCCTCCCCTGCCAAATTCTTTGATGTGCCTTGTTTCCCGGTGCTCACACCAGCGCACGCGGGGCTGAAACGGAAGGGTGGGTGCGCTGGACCATGAATGCGCCCTTGCTCGCACCCCGCAACGCACCCCGCCAGAGCGTCGACGGAGGAAACGTGCTTTTCAACACCGTGCTGTTCACCGGCAATGCCAATCCCGCCCTTGCGCAGGAAATCGCATCGCATCTCGGCATCGAACTCGGCAAGGCTTCGGTCGGCCGCTTCTCCGACGGTGAAGTCGCCATCGAGATCCAGCAGAACGTCCGCGCCCGCGACATCTTCGTCGTCCAGCCCACCTGCGCGCCGACGAACGAAAACCTGATGGAGCTGTGCATCATGGTCGATGCACTGAAGCGCGCTTCGGCCCGCCGCGTGACGGCCGTGATCCCCTACTTCGGCTATGCCCGGCAAGACCGCCGCCCGCGCTCGACGCGCGTGCCGATCAGCGCCAAGGTCGTCGCCAACATGCTCGAGGCCGTCGGCGTCGAGCGCCTGCTGACGATGGACCTGCACGCCGACCAGATCCAGGGCTTCTTCAACATCCCGGTCGACAACATCTACGCGTCGCCGGTGCTGCTGTCCGACCTGCAGAGTAAGCGTTACCAGGATCTCGTGGTGGTGTCGCCGGACGTCGGCGGCGTGGTGCGCGCCCGGGCGCTGGCCAAGCAGCTCGGCTGCGACCTGGCCATCATCGACAAGCGCCGCCCGAAGGCCAACGTCTCCGAGGTCATGCACGTGATCGGCGACATCGACGGCCGCAACTGCGTGATCATGGACGACATGATCGACACCGCCGGCACGCTGGTGAAGGCGGCCGAGGTGCTGAAGGAACGCGGCGCGAAGAACGTCTATGCGTACTGCACGCACGCGGTGTTCTCCGGTCCGGCGATCGAGCGCATCAAGGGCTCGCAGCTCGACGAAGTCGTCATCACCAACACCATCCCGCTCAGCGACGAGGGCAAGACCTGCTCGAAGGTGCGTCCGCTGTCGGTGGCATTCCTGTTCGCCGAAACCATCCGCCGGATCTCCGACGGTGAATCGGTGACTTCCTTGTTCGCGGAGCAGAACAGCAACTTCTGATCCGCAAGCAAAGGCCGTAGCCCTCGGGCGCCGGCCACGATCGCCAGGGTCGCAAGACCCTGTTTTCGACACCTGGTCGCGGGTGTCTTCCAATTTTTGGAGTCCACATGAAATTCGTCGCATTCGAGCGCAAGCTGCAGGGGACCGGAGCGAGCCGCCGCCTGCGCCTGGCTGACAAAGTTCCCGGCATCGTCTATGGCGCCGGCACCCCTTCGATGATCGAGCTCGATCACAACGCGCTGTTCCATGCGCTGAAGAAGGAAGCCTTCCACTCGTCGATCCTTGAGATGGAACTGGCCGGCAAGACCGAACAGGTGCTGCTGCGTGACTACCAGATGCACCCCTTCCGCCAGATCGTGCTGCACATCGACTTCCAACGCGTCGATGCCACCACCAAGATCGTCAAGAAGGTGCCGCTGCACTTCATCAACGAAGAAGGCTCGCCGGCCGTCAAGACCGATGGCTGCCTGGTGAACCACGTCGTCACCGAGCTGAAGATCCAGTGCCTGGCCTCGCAGCTGCCCGAGTTCCTGACCGTCGACCTGGCCAACCTGGCCAAGGGCCAATCGATGCACGTCAGCGACCTGAAGCTGGCCGACGGCATCAAGGTCGTCACGCAGGGCAAGCCGAACCCGGTGATCGTCTCGACCTCGGTGCCGGCCGAAGAAGAAGCCGCTCCGGTGGTGGTGGCCCCGGTGGCCGCGGCCCCGACCAAGGCCAAGAAGAGCGAGAAGCAGAACCGCGGGTAAGACCTCCGGCCTGCTGCTTGCACGAAGCCCCGCCTTGGCGGGGCTTTTTGCTTTCAGCGAAGCACGGGAATTGAAAGCGGTTTCAGTCGTCACGTTTGAGACACGATTCGCGACCGCCGATGGACTTACCGTGCAGCCCCATCACCACCCGGGGAGCAAGCATGCCGAGTTCCATCACCCATTCATTGCAGCGCGCCGGCTGGGCCGCGCTGCTAGCACTGGGGGCCGCGTTCGCCCCTGCCGCGCAGGCGGCCGACGCCGACGCGGTGTGCCTGTACGAGCACGTCAACTACCAGGGCGCGTCGACCTGCAGCGGCGCCAGCAGCGGCTGGATCGGCAGCGCGTGGAACGACCGCGCGTCGTCGGTCAAGGTGCGCAGCGGCTACCAGGTCGAGCTGTTCGAGCATTCGAACTACGGCGGCCGCTCGCTGAAGCTCGCCGCCGACAACGCCAACCTGGTGCCGCTGGGCTTCAACGACTTCGTCTCGTCGTACAAGGTCACGCAGGCCGCCAGCTGCGGTGCCGTCGACTGGGTCGAAGGCACCATCTACCGAACCGTCGGCACCGTCGTGCGCTACGTGCCGAACGGCAACTACTACAAGCTGGTCAACGTCACCGCGAACGGCAGCGACGCGACCAATCCGACAATCAGCACCTGGTACTGGCAACCGACCACCTGCGGCGGCGGCACCGGGAACCCGGGAGGCCTGCCGGCCAAGGTCGCCGGCGGCTACTACCCCGACTGGAAGCCGTCGCCGCTGCGCATCCGCGACCTGCCGGCGAACTACAACCTGGTCTACCTGTTCGCTGCCCGCCCGGTCGGCGGCTCGCCCGGCACGACCGGCGCGGTCACCTGGAGCGCGCCCGGCGACGGCCGCGGCGCTGCGACCAACCTGAAGGCCGACATCCAGTACGCCCGCACGACGCAAGGCCGCAAGATCATCCTGTCGGTCGGCGGTGCCGGCAACGGCATGAGCTTCCCGAATCGCACGAAGTCGCAGACCTTCGTCAACAGCATCGTCGGGATCGCGAACCAGCTCGGCGGCCTCGACGGCATGGACTGGAACACCTTCGAAGGCAGCCAGGCGCCGGACACCAACGAGATGATCTGGATCAGCCTCGAGCTGAAGCGCCAGTTCCCGGGCTTCGTCATCAGCGCCCCGCCGGCCCCGTGGAACTCGGTGGACAAGGTGTTCTGCAAGTCGATGGTGGACGCCGGTGCGATCGACTACTGCGCGCCGCAGTACTACGACGGCCCGAACCTGGCCGACCCGGCCTACGTCGTCAACAGCATCAAGGAATGGGTCGGGCTGCTGGGCGCCGAGCACGTGGTCGTCGGCTTCGGCATCAACGCCGGCGTCACGAACTACATGACGCGCCAGCAGGCGATCGACACCTGGAACCAGGTCAAGGCCAACCACCCGACGATCCGCGGCGCGTTCGACTGGGAGATCGGCACCGACGAGACCCAGGGCTGGCCGTTCGCGAACGGCGTCGCTCCGCTGGTGAAGTAAACCTGTACCGGTCCGGCGCGTCGGGCCCCCAGTCGATAATCCGCGGATGATTCGACTGATGGTGGGCCTCGGCAACCCCGGGCCGGAATACGAAGCGACCAACCACAACGCCGGTTTCTGGTGGATCGATGCGGTCGCGCGCGAATGGAAGGCCTCGCTCGTCCCTGAGCGCAGCTACTTCGGGCTCGTCGCGCGGGTCAACCGCCCCGACGGACCGGTCTGGCTGCTGGAGCCGCAGACCTACATGAACGTGTCGGGCAAGTCGGTCGCGGCGCTCGCCCGCTTCTTCAAGATCGCCCCCGACGAGATCCTGGTCGCCCACGACGAGCTCGACCTGATGCCCGGCCAGGCGAAGTTCAAGCGCGGTGGCGGCCATGCCGGCCACAACGGGCTGCGCGACATCCATGCACAGCTCGGCACCGCCGACTACTGGCGCCTGCGCCTCGGCATCGGCCACCCCGGCGTGAAGGCCGAGGTGATCGACTACGTGCTGCGCAAGCCCAAGCCCGAGGCGCGCGACGCGATCGGGGAGACGATCGCGAAGACGATGAGCGTGCTCGACCTGATCGCCGCCGGCGAGATGGAGAAGGCCACGATGAAGCTGAACGCGAAGCCCCCGCGCCCGAAACCGACGCGGCCTGCGGCACCGGACGCTCCCGCCGCGGAGAAGACCGAATGAAGCGCCCGTTGATCGCACTGCTGTCGACCGTTGCGTGCGCCAGCGCGATGGCCGGGCCGACGGTCTACCGCTGCGGCCCCGACCGCAACGTCTACTCGCAGCTGCCGTGCACCGATGGCGAGGCCGTCGACGCCCGCGACGGGCGCACCGCGAAGCAGCGCGCCGAGGCCGAGGCGGCGGCCCACAAGCAGGCCGAGACCGGCGCGAAGATGGAACAGGACCGGCTCGCACGCGAGGCAGCCGTCCGGCCGTCGAGCGCGATGAACCTCGCGCCAGTCGCGCATGCCGCGTCGGCGCCCAAGGCCAAGCCCGCAAAGGGCAAATCAACGAAGGCCAGGTCCGCCAAGGGCACCAAGACCGCAGACGACGAGGTGCAAATCATCGTGCCGCCCACCAAGGGCAAGCCGGCGAAGTGACCTGAGGTATCGCTCAGCCGGCCGCCTGCGCCTGCAGCCGCCGGTACTTCTCCCACAGGCTCTCCTGCGTCTCGACGTGTTCCGGGTTGACCGGGATACAGCTGACCGGGCAGACCTGCACGCACTGCGGCTCGCCGAAGTGGCCGACGCATTCGGTGCACTTGCCCGGGTCGATCACGTAGTACTCCGGCCCCATCGAGATCGCCTGGTTCGGGCACTCGGGCTCGCACACATCGCAATTGATGCAGTCGTCGGTGATCATCAAGGCCATGGCACGGGTCCCGCGAGAGCTCAGGCGTCGGGTTTGACGCGTTGTTGAAGTCGGTTGAGCACCGAGGGTGACACGAACTTCGAGACATCACCGCCCAAGGTGGCAATCTCGCGCACGAAGGTGCCGGAAACGAACTGGTAGTGGTCGCTGGGCGTCAGGAACACCGTTTCCACGTCGGGCATCAGCTGGCGGTTCATGCCGGCCATCTGGAACTCGTACTCGAAGTCGCTGACGGCGCGCAGCCCGCGCACCACCACCTTGCCGCCGTGCGAGACCACGAAGTCGCGCAACAGCCCGCGGAACGCGATCACCTCGATGTTCGGGTGCTTGGCCGCCAGTTCCTGCGCGATCTCCAGCCGCTCGTCGAGCGTGAACATCGTGCGCTTGTGGTGCCCGGCGGCCACCGCGACGATCAGCCGCTCGAACAGGCGCGCGGCGCGCCGCATCAGGTCTTCGTGCCCGAGCGTCATCGGGTCGAAGGTGCCGGGGTAGACGGCGGTGAGGCGGGTCACAGAGGTCAAGACAGGCTCCTTCGGATCGGGCTCACACGGTTTCCACGGGCGTTTGCGGCGCAGTGTAGCTGCGGCGCAGCAAATGGAAATGCACCGCGCCGGCGCGGCCGTGGCGCTGAAGGACCAGGCCGAGCGGCGCCAGCTCGGCCTCCGCGAAGGCCCGGTCGGCCTCCAGGTAGACAAAGCCGCCGTCGACGACCAGCGGTGCCGCGGCCTTCAGCGCCGGCAGGAACACATCGGCGTCGAACGGCGGATCGATGAAGATCAGCTCGAAGCGGCCCGGCGCGCTGCGCGCCATCCAGGCCAGCGCGTCGGCGGCCTCGACGCGCACCTGCACCGCCTTCAGCCGTTCCTGCACCTCGCGCAGGCCACGCGCCAGCCGGCCGTCGCGCTCGATCATCGTGACCTCGGCCGCGCCGCGCGACGCGGCCTCGAAGCCGAGCGCCCCGCTGCCGGCGTAGGCATCCAGGCAGCGCCAGCCGTCCAGCGACTGGCCCAGCCAGTTGAACAGCGTCTCGCGCACCCGGTCGGGCGTGGGCCGCAGCCCCGGGGCATCGGCCACCGGCAGCTTGCTGCGCTTCCACACGCCGCCGATCACCCGCACCTCGCGCGGCAGCCCGGCCTTCGGCGCCGGGGCCTTGCCCGGCTTGCCGGCCTGGTCCGGCGTCTCGACCTTCGCGGCGGTCGTGCCCCGCTTCGCGGCCCTCACAGGCGAACCGGGATCCCGCGTGCGGCCATCAAGGCCTTCGCTTCACCGACCGTGTGCTGCCCGTAGTGGAAGATGCTGGCCGCCAGCACCGCATCGGCACCGCCTTGCTGGATGCCCTCGACCAGGTGGTCCAGCGTGCCGACGCCGCCCGAGGCGATCACCGGCACGTCGACCGCATCGCTGACCGCCCGCGTCAGCGGCAGGTTGAAGCCGATGCGCGTGCCGTCGCGGTCCATGCTGGTCAGCAGGATCTCGCCGGCGCCGTGTTCGGCCATCGTGCGCGCCCATTCGACCGCGTCGATCCCGGTGTTGCGGCGTCCGCCGTGGGTGTAGACCTGCCAGCCGGGCTGGCCGTCCTCGCGCGACTTGGCGTCGATCGCGACCACGATGCACTGCGCGCCGTACTTGGCCGACGCATCGCGGATGACCTGCGGGTTGGCCACCGCGGCCGAGTTGAAGCTGACCTTGTCGGCCCCGGCGTTCAGCAGCGTGCGGACATCGTCCACCGTGCGCACGCCGCCGCCCACCGTCAGCGGGATGAAGACCTGCGAGGCCACCGCCTCGATCATGTGCAGCAGCAGGCCGCGGCCGTCGCTGGTGGCGGTGATGTCGAGGAAGGTGATCTCGTCGGCGCCCTGCTCGTTGTAGCGGGCGGCGATCTCGACCGGATCGCCGGCGTCGCGCAGCTCGACGAAGTTGACGCCCTTGACGACCCGTCCGCCGGTGACGTCGAGGCAGGGAATGATGCGTTTGGCAAGCATCAGGCGCCGTTTCGGTTGCCGTTCAGCTCGTCGGCGCGCTTCTGCGCCAGCGTGAAGTCGAGGTTGCCGGTGTAGATCGCCCGGCCGCAGATCACGCCTTCGACGCCCTGGTCCTCGATCGCGCACAGCCGCTCGATGTCGGTCAGGTCGGACAGCCCGCCCGACGCGATCACCGGGATCGACAGCGCCTGCGCCAGCTTGACGGTCGCGTCGATGTTGATGCCGTTGAGCATGCCGTCGCGGCCGATGTCGGTGTAGATCACGCCTTCGACGCCGTAGTCCTCGAACTTCTTCGCGAGATCGACCACCTCGTGGCCGGTCAGCTTGCTCCAGCCGTCGGTCGCGACCTTGCCGTCCTTCGCGTCGAGCCCGACGATGATGTGCCCGCCGAACGCGCTGCAGGCGTCCTTCAGGAAGCCGGGGCTCTTGACCGCGGCGGTGCCGATGATCACGAAGCTGAGACCGTCGTCGAGGTAGCGCTCGATGGTGTCGAGGTCGCGGATGCCGCCGCCCAGCTGCACCGGGATGTCGTCGCCGACTTCGGCCAGGATGGCCTTGATCGCCGCCTCGTTGACCGGCTTGCCGGCGAACGCGCCGTTCAGGTCGACCAGGTGCAGGCGCCGCGCGCCGGCGTCGACCCATCGTCGCGCCATCGCGGCCGGGTCCTCGCTGAAGATGGTGGAGTCGTTCATGTCGCCCTGCTTCAGGCGGACACAGTGACCGTCTTTCAGGTCGATGGCAGGGATCAGCAGCATGGCCGAATCAAGGAGGTGGGGTGGATGATCGGTCGGACCGAGAAGGCGCAAAGGTGACGCTGACCAGCGTTCAAGGAATCCAATGCAGGAAGTTGCGGTACAGGGCAAGCCCGTGCTCGGCACTTTTCTCGGGATGGAACTGCGTGGCGAAAATGTTATCCCGAGCCAGCGCGCAGGTAAAGCGAACGCCGTAATCGGTTTCACCGGCGCTGTCGGCCGGATCGGCCGGTTGCGCATAGAAGCTGTGGACGAAGTAGTAGTACGAGCCGTCCGGCACGCCCGCCCAGATCGGGTGCACGCGCGGCCGGGCCCGCTGCCAGACCTGGTTCCAGCCCATCTGCGGCACCTTGAAGCGGCTGCCGTCGGGCTGCAGCTGCCCGGCGAGCTGGAAACGCCGCACCGCGCCGGGGATCAGCCCGAGCCCGTCGGTCGGGCCCTCTTCGCTGCTGGACAGCAGCATCTGCATGCCAACGCACACGCCCATCAGCGGTTTGTTGGCGGCGGCGTGCAGCACGGCTTCCTGCAGGCCCGATTCGCGCAGCTCGCGCATGCAGTCCGGCATCGCACCCTGGCCGGGCAGCACGACGCGCTCGGCGGCGTAGACCTCGTCGGGCTTCGACGTGACGATTACGTCGACCCCTTCGCCGCGCGCCACGTGCAGCACCGCCTGCGACACCGAGCGCAGGTTGCCCATGCCGTAGTCGACGACCGCGACGGTGCGTGCCATTTACAGCGATCCCTTGGTCGACGGGATCACGCCCGCCGCGCGCGGGTCGATCTCCAGCGCCATCCGCAGCGCCCGCGCGAAGGCCTTGAAGATCGTCTCGCACTGGTGGTGCGCGTTCTCGCCATGCAGGTTGTCGATGTGCAGCGTGACGCCGGCGTGGTTCGAGAAGCCCTGGAAGAACTCGTAGACCAGCTGGGTGTCGAGCGCGCCGATCATGCCGCTCTTGAAGTCGACGCGCATGTGCAGCCCCGGGCGGCCGGAGAAGTCGATCACGACGCGCGACAGCGCTTCGTCGAGCGGCACGTAGGCATGGCCGTAGCGCCGCAGGCCCTTCTTGTCGCCCACCGCCTTCGCCATCGCCTGGCCGAGCGTGATGCCGACGTCTTCCACCGTGTGGTGGCCGTCGATGTGCAGGTCGCCCTTGGCGTCGATGTCGAGGTCGATCAGCCCGTGGCGGGCGATCTGGTCGAGCATGTGGTCGAAGAAGCCGATGCCGGTGTGGAAGCTCGCGGCACCGGTGCCGTCGAGGTTCAGCGCGACACGGATCTGCGTCTCGTTGGTGTTGCGGACCACCTCCGCCTTGCGTTCCACGGTGCTCATCAGAGGCTTTCCTTCAGGGCTTGCAGCATCTTCACGTTCTCGTCGGGCGTGCCCACCGTCAGGCGCAGGCAGTTGGCCAGCAGCGGGTGCAGCCCGGCGACGTTCTTCACCAGCACGCCGCGCGCCTTCATGCCGGCGAACGCGGCGGCCGAATCGGCCACGCGCGCGAGGATCATGTTGGCCTCGCTCGGAAACGGCTGCACGCCGGGCAGCTCGCGCAGCGCGGCCAGCAGCCGGTCGCGCTCGCTGCGGATGATCGCGGCCTGGCGCGCGTACTCGTCGACATGCTCCAGCGCGAACAGCGCCGCCTCGCAGTTCAGCACGCTGATGTTGAACGGCGGGCGCAGCTTGTCGACCTCGGCGACCAGCGGCTTGCGCCCGATCAGGTAGCCGATGCGCACGCCGGCCAGCCCGAACTTGCTCATCGTGCGCATCAGCAGCACGTGCTCGTGGCGCTTCAGGCGCGCCATCGAATCGCGCGCGGCGAACGGCTGGTAGGCCTCGTCGATCACCACCAGGCCGGGCGCGGCCTCGATGATCGCGTCGATCGCCGCGTCGTCCCACAGGTTCGCGGTCGGGTTGTTCGGGTAGGCGAGGTACACCAGCGCCGGCCGGTGCTCGCGCACCGCGGACAGCATGGCCGGCAGGTCGAGCTCGAAGTCGGCCGTGGTCGGCACGCCGATGAACGGCAGGCCCTGCAGCTTGGCCGACATCGCGTACATCACGAAGCCCGGCAGCGGCGCCAGCACGCTGTTGCCCGGCACGTCGCAGGCCAGCGCCAGCAGCGAGATCAGCTCGTCGGAGCCGTTGCCCAGCATGATGTCGCAGTCGTCCGGCATGCCGGCGTGTTCTGCGAGCTTCGCGCGCAGCAGGTCGCCCCGCTCGGCCGGGTAGCGGTTCAGCGCGACGTCGGCCAGGCGCTTGCCCAGGGCCTCGCGCAGCGCGGGCGGCAGCGGAAACGGGTTCTCCATCGTGTCGAGCTTGACCAGCCCCGCCGACGGCTGCACCGCGTAGCCGTGCATCGACTGGATGTCCTGGCGGATCACCCGTTTCATGCGTTGTTCCAGCGCGGCGCTCATGCCTTGTTCCCTTTCAGTCGAAGTTCGGCGGCCCGGGCATGCGCCTGCAGGCCTTCGCCATACGCCAGCTCGGCCGCGATCGGCCCCAGCACCTGCGCGCCGGCCTCGCTGACCTCGATCAGGCTGGAGCGCTTCTGGAAGTCGTAGACGCCCAGCGGCGACGAGAAGCGCGCGGTGCCCGAGGTCGGCAGCACGTGGTTCGGACCGGCGCAGTAGTCGCCCAGGCTCTCGCTGGTGAACGCGCCGAGGAAGATCGCACCGGCATGGCGCAGCAGCGGCTCCCAGCGCGCCGGCTCGGCCGAGCTGACCTCCAGGTGCTCCGGCGCGATGCGGTTGCTGATCTCGCAGGCCTCTTCCATGCTGCGGGTGTGGATCAGCGCGCCGCGGCCTTCGAGCGATGCGCGGATCACGTCGCGGCGCGGCAGGTCGGGCAGCAGCCGATCGATGGCCTCGGCGACGCGCGCGATGTAGGCCGCATCGGGGCACAGCAGGATGCTTTGCGCGAGTTCGTCGTGCTCGGCCTGGCTGAAGAGGTCCATCGCGACCCAGTCGGGCGGCGTGCTGCCGTCGGCCAGCACCAGGATCTCGCTCGGCCCGGCGATCATGTCGATGCCGACCTTGCCGAACACGCGGCGCTTCGCGCTCGCAACGTAGGCATTGCCGGGGCCGGTGATCTTGTCGACCGCCGGCACGCTGGCCGTGCCGTAGGCCAGCGCGGCGACGGCCTGCGCGCCGCCCAGCGTGAACGCGCGGTCGACGCCGGCGATCGCCGCCGCGGCCAGCACCATCGCGTTGCGCTCGCCCTTCGGGGTCGGCACCACCATCACGATCTCGCCGACACCGGCCACCTTCGCGGGCACCGCGTTCATCAGCACGCTCGACGGGTAGGCCGCCTTGCCGCCCGGCACATAGATGCCGACGCGGTCGAGCGGCGTGACCTTCTGGCCGAGCAGCGTGCCGTCCTGGTCGCGGTAGCTCCACGAGCGGCCGCAGGCCTCGAGCTGGCGCTGGTGGTAGCTGCGCACGCGCTGCGCGGCCGCTTCGAGCGCCGTGCGCTGTGCCGGCGTGATCGCCTGCAGTGCGGCCTGCAACTCGTCGCGTGTGATCTCGAGCGACGCGACCGACGCGGCCGCCAGCCCGTCGAAGCGCTGCGTGTACTCCAGCACCGCGGCATCGCCACGCACCTGCACGTCGGCCAGGATCGCGGCGACGCGCTCCTCGATCGCATGATCCGTCTCCGCCGACCAATGCAGCACCCGCTGGAAATCGGCCTCGAAGCCGGGGGCGGTGGTGGCGAGCTGGCGGATCTTCACGCTCATGGTCGGGACTCTATGGCAGTGGAAAAGGCATCGATGATGCGGCGCAGCGGCTCGCGCTTGAGCTTCAGCGCCGCCTGGTTGACGACCAGGCGCGACGAGATCTGCATGATCTCCTCGACCTCGACCAGGTGGTTGGCCTTCAGCGTGCTGCCGGTCGACACCAGGTCGACGATCGCATCGGCCAGGCCGGTCAGCGGTGCGAGCTCCATCGAGCCGTACAGCTTGATCAGGTCGACGTGCACGCCCTTCACCGCGAAGTGGTCGCGCGCCACGCCGACGTACTTGGTCGCGACGCGGATGCGCGAGCCCTGCTTCACGGCCGCGGCGTAGTCGAAATCGGCGCGCACCGCGACGCTCATGCGGCACTTCGCGATGCGCAGGTCGAGCGGCTGGTACAGGCCCTGGCCGCCGTGCTCCAGCAGGATGTCCTTGCCAGCCACGCCGAGGTCGGCGCCGCCGTACTGCACGTAGGTGGGCACGTCGGTCGCGCGCACCAGCACCACGCGCACCTCGGGCTGGTTGGTGCCCAGGATCAGCTTGCGCGACTTCTCCGGGTCTTCGGTCACCTCGATGCCGGCCGCCTTCAGCAGCGGCAGCGTCTCGTCGAAGATCCGGCCTTTCGACAGTGCAAGGGTCAGCATCACTTGACTCTTTCGATGTCGGCGCCGATGCCGCGCAGCTTGGCTTCCATCTGGTCGTAGCCGCGGTCCAGGTGGTAGATGCGGTCGACCACCGTCTCGCCGTCGGCCACCAGGCCGGCGATCACCAGGCTGGCCGAGGCGCGCAGGTCGGTCGCCATCACGGTCGCGCCCGACAGGCGCTCGACGCCGTTCATCACCGCGGTGTGGCCGTCGACCTCGATCTTCGCGCCCAGCCGCACCAGCTCGTTGACGTGCATGAAGCGGTTCTCGAAGATCGTCTCGGTGACCTTGGCCGAGCCTTCGGCGATGCAGTTCAGCGCCATGAACTGCGCCTGCATGTCGGTCGGGAAGGCCGGGTACTCGCTGGTGCGGAAGCCCACCGCGCGCGGGCGCTTCGTGTTCTTCACGCGGATCCAGTCGTCGCCCGATTCGATCGTGACGCCGGCCTCGCGCAGCTTGTCGATCACCGCATCGAGGTGGTCGGCGCGCGCGCGCCGCAGCACCACGTCGCCGCCGGTGGCGGCCACCGCGCACAGGAAGGTGCCGGTCTCGATGCGGTCGGGAACGATCCGGTGTTGCACACCACCCAGCCGCTCGACGCCCTGGATGCGGATCCTGCTGCCGCCGTGGCCTTCGATCTTCGCGCCCATCGCGATCAGCATCTCGGCCAGGTCGCGGATCTCGGGTTCCTGGGCGGCGTTCTCCAGCACCGTCTCGCCGTCGGCCAGCGTCGCGGCCATCAGCAGGTTCTCGGTGCCGGTCACGGTGACCATGTCGGTCGTGATGCGGGCGCCCTTCAGGCGCGTGGTCTTGGCAATGATGTAGCCGTGCTCGACGACGATGTCGGCGCCCATCGCCTGCAGGCCCTTGATGTGCTGGTCGACCGGGCGCGAGCCGATCGCGCAGCCGCCGGGCAGCGAGACGGTGGCTTCGCCGAAGCGCGCCAGCAGCGGGCCCAGCACCAGGATCGACGCCCGCATCGTCTTGACCAGGTCGTACGGGGCTTCGGGCGAGGTGACGGCGGCAGCGTTCAGCGCGACGGTGTCGGGGGCCGATTCGCTGCGCTCGGCGCTGACGCCCATGTTGCGCAGCAGCTTCAGCGTGGTGCTGACGTCCTGCAGGCGCGGCACGTTGGTCAGCGTGACCGGATCGGCCGTCAGCAGCGCGGCGCACAGCTCCGGCAGCGCGGCGTTCTTGGCGCCGGAGATCGTGACGTCGCCGTTCAGCTGGCGGCCACCGCGGATGAGGAGTTTGTCCATGGCGTGGGAATCGCCCAGGCCCGACACGGCTGAATGACCTGCACCCGCAGGCCCGCCAGCCGCAGCGGACACTGCGGCTGGGTTCAGTGGTGGTGGTGGGCCGAGGCGGGCTCGGCAGCGTGGGCCCACTCGGCGGGCGTGAGGGTCTTCATCGACAGCGCGTGGATTTGCTCGCGCATTCTATCGCCCAGGGCCTGGTAGACGCGCTGGTGGCGCTTGACCCGGCTGGCACCTTCGAACTCCGCCGAAACGATGGTGGCGAAGAAATGGCGGCCATCGCCCTCGACCTGCAAGTGCTCGCAGGCGAGCCCTTGCGCGATGTAGCGCTGGACGTCGTCGGGGGTGGGGTCGGCCATAAGGACGGCGATTATCACCCAGCCGGAAAGCCCGGAGGATCAGTGCCGGATCTTGTAGCCGATGCGCAAGAGGTGCAGGCACAGCGCGCAGACGAGCGCCAGGCTGCCCGCCACCACCGCCAGGCTGGTCCACGGCGAGACGTCGCTGACGCCGAAGAAGCCGCGCCGGAAGCCGTCGATCATGTAGAAGAACGGATTCAGGTGGCTCACCGCCAGCCACACCGGTGGCAGCGAATGCACCGAGTAGAAGACGCCCGACAGGAAGGTCATCGGCATCACGATGAAGTTCTGGAAGGCGGCGATCTGGTCGAACTTCTCGGCCCACAACCCGGCCACCAGCCCGAGCGCGCCCATCAGCGCCGCCCCGGCGATCGCGAACACCAGGATCCACAGTGGCTGCGCGACCGACAGCGGTGCGAACCACGCGGTGACCAGCAGCACGCCCAGCCCGACCACCAGCCCGCGCACGATGGCCGCGCCGACGTAGGCCAGGAACCAGGCCCAGTGGCTGAGCGGCGTGACCAGCAGGAACACCAGGTTGCCGGTGATCTTGCTCTGGATCAGCGACGAGCTGCTGTTGGCGAATGCGTTCTGCAGCACGCTCATCATCACCAGCCCGGGGATCAGGAACGCGGTGTAGCTGACGGTGCCGTAGACCTTGACGTGGTCTTCCAGCGCATGGCCGAAGATCAGCAGGTACAGCACGGCCGTCAGCACCGGCGCGGCCACCGTCTGGAAGCTGACCTTCCAGAAGCGCAGCACCTCTTTGTAGAGCAGCGTGCGCGTGCCCGACAGCAATCCTGGCGTGGCGCTCATGCCTTCACCTCGGGCCCGTTCATGATGTCGAGGAACACGTCCTCCAGGTCGGCGCGGCCGATCTCCAGGTCTTCCGGCTGGCAGCCAGCGGCGCGCAGCACGCCCAGTACCGTCTCGACCTCGTGCGCGTCATGCGCCTTGATCTGCACGATGCGACCGGTCACGCGCGACTGCGCGGCGAGCGAGGCCGGCAGCGGCGCATCCATCTTGAAGCGCAGCATCGTGCTCGCGGTGCCGGCCAGCAGTGCCGAGGTGCGGTCGAGGGCCACCACCCGGCCCTGCTTCAGCATCGCGATGCGGTTGCACAGCGCCTCGGCCTCTTCGAGGTAGTGGGTGGTCAGCAGCACCGTGTGGCCTTCCTTGTTGAGGCGCGCGATGAAGTGCCACAGCGTCTGGCGCAGCTCGACGTCGACGCCGGCGGTCGGCTCGTCGAGCACGATCACCGGCGGGCGGTGCACCAGCGCCTGCGCGACCAGCACGCGGCGCTTCATGCCGCCGGACAGCTGGCGCATGTTGGCGTTGGCCTTGTCGGCCAGGCCGAGGTGGTGCAGCAGCTCGTCGATCCAGGCGTCGTTGCCGCGCACGCCGAAGTAGCCGCTCTGGATCACCAGCGCCTCGCGCACCGTGAAGAACGGGTCGAAGACCAGTTCCTGCGGCACGATGCCCAGGCTGCGGCGCGCGGCGGCATAGTCGGTGACGACATCGTGGCCATGCACCAGCACGCGCCCGCTGGTGGCCTGCGACAGGCCGGCGAGGATGCTGATCAGCGTGGTCTTGCCGGCGCCGTTGGGCCCGAGCAGCCCGAAGAACTCGCCGGGCTCGATGTCCATGCTGACTTCGGACAACGCGCGCACCTCGTTGTGCGCGCTTCCGCTCTTGGAGCGATAGGTCTTGCTGACCTGCTGGAACGAGATGGCTGCCATGTTCTTCCGGGAAGAGGCGGCGATTGTAGGCAGCACACCGTCTTCTTGCTGGCGCGGGCAAATACCGGCCGGACGGCGCGGGACTTGATGCTAGATTGCCCGCGCAAGGGACATGCCCCGCGCTCCACGCCAGAACGACAACGACGATGGCCACCGCCTCGAAAGACCCGAAGCCACCGCGCCGCACCGCCGA
Organism: Rhizobacter sp. Root1238; assembly: GCF_001425825.1. Taxonomy (GTDB): domain Bacteria; phylum Pseudomonadota; class Gammaproteobacteria; order Burkholderiales; family Burkholderiaceae_C; genus Rhizobacter. The sequence goes on along the minus strand of NZ_LMDM01000003.1, from coordinate 43,641 downwards.
GCGCATCCTCGAGGTGGCCCTCGACCTGTTCAACCGCTTCGGCGAGCCGAACGTCTCGACCACGCTGATCTCGGCCGAGCTGAAGATCAGCCCGGGGAATCTGTACTACCACTACCCGGCCAAGGACGAGCTGATCAACACGCTGTTCGGCCGCTACGAGCAATCGCTCGCCGAGCTGCTGCGCGCGGCCGACGACGTGCGCCATGTCGAGGACGCCTGGCTGTTCTTCCACATGCTGTTCGAGCTGATCTGGCGGTACCGCTTCCTGTACCGCGACCTGAACGACCTGCTGTCGAAGAACCGCCGGCTGGAGACGCAGTTCCAGAAGATCCTCGACGAGAAATCGCGTGCGGTGCGCGCGGTGCTGGACGGCCTGGTGCGCGGCGGCGCCATCCCCACGGCCGCCAAGGCCGACAAACCCGGCAAGTCCGCCCTCGACAGCCGAGAGACCGAACCGGTCGCGACCGCGATGGTGGTGGTGCTGACCTACTGGCTGAGCTACGAGTACGTGCGCGACCCGCGCCGCGCGCTCGAACCCGAGAGTGCCGGCGCCGCGCTGCTGCGCGGCGCCTTCCACGTGCTGAGTTTGCTGACGCCCTACCTCGATGCCGCTGCGCGCGAGCACCTGCTCGCGCTGGTCGGCAACTACCAGACTGCGCTGCCGAAGCGCTGACCCCAGGAGACAACCATGGCCAAGTGGACCGCTTTCCCGTACGACGCCGCCGACTACAGCTTCGACGCCGCGAGCCTGAAGAAGAAGTGGGCGCGGTTGCATGCCGGCGATGCCGAGCCGCTGCCGAAGGACGACAAGGTGCTGGCCGCGTGGGCGCTGTTCCATGCCGGCGAGTTCCAGAAGGCGACCGAGGCCGGGTTGAAGGCGGGCGGTGCCGGCATCACGGTGGCCAACAAGGCGCAGGCCATCTACGCGAACTACCTGGAGAAGAACGAGAAGACGAAGCTCGCGCTGTTCCAGGAGGTCGCCGAGCGCGCCGAGGCACAGGCCGCCGAGGACCCGAAGAACGCCAACGCCTGGTACCTGTCGGCCTATGCGCTCGGCCGCTACAGCCAGGGCATCAGCGTCGCGAAGGCGTTGACGCAGGGGCTGGGCAGCAAGGTCAAGGGCGCGCTCGAGACGGCGATCAAGCTGCAGCCGAAGCATGCCGATGCGCACATCGGCCTCGGCACCTTCCACGCCGAGGTGATCGACAAGGTCGGCTCGCTGCTCGGCCGCACGCAGGGAGCGAGCAAGGAGGCCGGCCTCGCGGCCTTCAAGACCGCGCTGAAGCTGAACCCCGACTCGGCGATCGCGATGGTGGAGTACGCGAACGGGCTGGTGATGCTCGAAGGCGACAAGAAGATGAAGGAGGCCGAGCAGCTGTATGCCGATGCGGCCGCGTTCAATCCGGCGGATGCGATGGAGCGACTGGACGTGGAGATGGCGAAGGCAGAGCTGGAGGAGTGAGTCGGCTCCGTCGCACTCAGACGTAACGCATCACCCCGGCGAACGCGCCGCTTGCGGCCGAACTGGTGCATGCCAACGCACGAATGGCTTGCGAAGCATCGTAGTCATCGAAGTTGCCGACCAGATGGCCGGCAACGTTCTGTGCCAGCTTGGGGAGGTTCAGGGGAACACATGGCGACACCATGCGGGCGACGGCCGCTGCCATCGCGTCCTGCCTTCTGGCCGGCAGCAACTCGTAGAACCTGTAGTCGAGGCCATTGCCCAATCCCGAATGCAGCCCCCGCCACGACAAGCTGAACAGGCCGGGATGCGCTTCGACCACGTCATCGACGGCGCTCACCACATCGGGATCGCAGGTCCCTTCTTCCGGATCTTGCATCGCGGGTGCCACGCGCAGATCGAGCGCGGACAGCTGGAGCGGTGATGCCGCGGTCGCAAAGTCCTTCAACAGCGCAAGGGCCTCCATCAGTGCCTCGACCGATGGCAGGGTCAACTCCATCTTCTTGATCGACGAGAACATCGCCGGACACCGAGGCAAGGCGCGCAGAACGGCCAGGGCCTCGCGCCGACAGCAAAGCTTCGGCAAGCTGCTGACGCGACGCTCCAAAGCGATCCATACCAGGTTCTCTGAAGCGCCCACCTCAGCGCACCAGTGAAGAAGCTGATCGAGTTGCAGGCTGCCGGCACCACCATCGGCGGGCGGCAAGGCGTCATCCGAACGAAAGGGCTCGAAAGGCGCCGTCGAGGCAGTTGCCGCCTCGCAGCTGCTCAGTTCCTCAAGCCGTTGTCGGCGACTGAAATCGTCCTGTCGCTGCCTTGCGCTTTGCACATGCGTGCGGTCGATCAATCGTCTCAAATTGATGCCGAGGTCGAAGCGGTGAGAAGGGAGCGGTCTGGGAAGCATGAGGATGCGGTGGCAACGAAGACCGAACTGAGTCGCAACTTTCGGCCACTCGTTCCAAGTAAGTTGATTCCCCGGATCTCTGTCAGGCCTGCAGACGCTCGCGCAGCCCCGCCAGGTCCAGCACCCGCAAGCCACCGTACTCGATGCGGATCAAGCCTTCGGCCTGCAGCGCATGCAGCGCCTCGTTGACCCGCTGCCGCGACAACCCGACCAGGTAGCCGAGCTCCTGCTGCGTGATCCGCAGCAGCGTGCCGACCCCCGGGTACAGCACCGGATGAAAGAGCGACGCCAGGCTGCGCGCGACCCGCGCATCCGGGTCGTTCAACCGATCGATCTCGCGCGCCCCGATGAACTGCCCGAGCCGCTCGTTCAGCTGCTGCATCACGAAGCGGTTGAACGGGATGCTGCGGTCGATCAGCCAGTGGAAGGTCTCGACCGTGATGCCGGCCACCACGCTCTTGCGCAGCGCCTGGATGTTGTAGCGGTAGACCTCGCGCTTCAGCACCGTGCCTTCGCCGAACCAGCCGCCCGGCGGCACGCCGGTGAAGGTGATCGGCATGCCGAGTGCCGAGTCGTTGCTCATCTTCAGCAGCCCGTCGACCACGCCGAACCAGAAGGTCGCCGGCTTGCCGACGCGGCACAGCAGCTCGCCGGCCTCCACCTGCACCACCTTCAGGTCGTCGACCGCGCGCTCGCGTTCATCGGCCTGCAGCGACTGCAGCCACGGGATGTCGTGCAGCTCGTCGGCGCTGGCCTGGCGCGCACGCACCCGCAGCGGCGGCTGCCCCGCCTTCTGCACCACCGGTGGAATCGCTGCATCCATCGACACGGCCCTCGCCATCCTGGGCACGGATTGTCGGCAGGTCCACGGTGGATCGTCAAACCGATCCGGCCGCAACGCCCCGGCGCGCAGAATGCGCCGATCCCTTCCGCCGAAGACGCTTCATGCCCGGTTGCCAGCTCGATCACCTCACCATCACCGCGCCGACGCTGGCGCAGGGCGCCGCCTTCGTGCGCGATGCGCTCGGCGTCGAGCCCCAGCCCGGCGGCGAACACCCGCGCATGGGCACGCACAACCTGCTGCTGCGCCTGGGCGAGGGCCTGTTCCTCGAAGTCATCGCGGTGAACCCCGGCGCCGCCGCACCGACCTGGCCGCGCTGGTTCGCGCTGGACACGCTGCGGCCGGACGCCCCGCCGCGCCTGTCCAACTGGGTCGCACGCACCGACGACATCGAGCGCAGCGCCGCGGCCGCGTCCGAAGCGCTCGGCCGCATCGAGACGATCACGCGCGACGCGTTGCAATGGCTGATCACGATCCCGGCCGACGGCAGCCTGCCGCTGGACGGCATCGCACCGGCGCTGATCGAGTGGCAGACCCCGCCGCATCCCGCGTCGCGCCTGCAGGATCGGGGGTGCACGCTGCAGGGTTTCGAGGCCTTCCATCCGGAGCCCGGGCGCGTGACGGCCTTGCTCGCGACGCTCGGCTTGGCGCAAGCCGTTCGCGTGTCGCCGCTGCCCGCCGGTGCCGCACCCCGCCTCGTCGCGCAGATCCTGACCCCGACCGGCCCGCGCACGATCGGCGCGTAGCGCGGGTAAGACCGAAGGGGGAAGTCCCGAAGATTGTCGTCAGAACGACAACACGGCGTCAAACTTGTTCGTACAGTCACCGCAAACAGCAGGACAACCAGGAGACACGCGGTGCTGACGACGTTTCCCCGTCTGATGCTCGACCATGCCGCGCAACGACCGGACGCCCCGGCGCTGCGCGAAAAGGAGTTCGGCATCTGGCAGACGCTGAGCTGGGCCCAGCTCGCCGCGCTGGTGCGCGAACTCGCCGACGGCCTCGCGCAGGCCGGCCTGCAGCGCGGCCAGCACCTGATCATCATCGGCGAGAACCGGCCCCGGCTGCACGCGACGATGCTCGCCGCGCAATGCCTCGGCGCGATCCCGGTGCCGCTGTACCAGGATGCCGTCGCCACCGAGTTCGTGTTCCCGATCGTCAGTGCCGGCGTCGCGTTCGCGGTGGTCGAGGACCAGGAGCAGGTCGACAAGCTGCTCGAGATCCGCTCGCAGTGCCCGGCCCCTGCCCTCTCGCACATCTGGTTCGACGACCCGCGTGGGCTGCGCCACTACGACGAACCCGGCCTGGCCCCGCTCGATGCGCTGATCGCCGGCGGCCGGGTCTTCCATGCGGCGCACCCGACGCACGTCGACACCGAGCTGCAGCGCAACCGGCCCGAGGACGTGGCCGCGATGTTCTTCACCTCCGGCACCACCGGCCATCCGAAGGGCGTGGTGCACACGCATGCGAGCCTGCTCGACCGGGCGCGCGCCGGCGCCCGCTTCGACAAGCTCACCCATCGCGAAGAGGTGCTGGCCTACCTGCCGCCCGCATGGGTCGGCCAGAACGGGTTCTCGTACGCGCAGTGGCTCGCCTGCGGCTACGTCGTCAACTGCCCGGAGTCGCCCGCCACCGTCGGCATCGACCTGAAGGAGGTCGGGCCGACCTACTACTTCGCGCCGCCGCGCATCTTCGAGGCGCTGCTCACCAGCGTGATGATCCGCATGGAAGACGCGAGCGCGCCCAAGCGCTGGCTGTTCCGGCACTGCATGGCGCTCGCGCGGCGGATCGGCCCGGCGCGCATGGACGGCAAGCCGCTCGCGCTGGCCGACCGCCTCGCCTGGGCGCTCGGCAACCTGCTGATCTACGGCCCGTTGCGCAATACGCTGGGCCTGTCGCGCGTGCGCGTGGCCTACACCGCGGGCGAGGCGATCGGGCCGGACCTGTTCAGCTTCTACCGCTCGATCGGCGTCAACCTGAAGCAGCTCTACGGCTCGACCGAGACCGCGGTGTTCGTCTGCCTGCAGCCCGACCACCAGGCGCGCGCCGACACGGTGGGCGTGCCGATCGACGGCGTCGAGCTGAAGGTCGGCGACGACGGCGAGGTGCTGGTGCGCTCGCCCGGGCTGTTCCAGTGCTATTTCCAGAATGCAGCCGCCACCGCCGAGGTGCTGTCCGCCGACAGCTGGTACCGCACCGGCGACGCCGGCTTCCTCGACGCGCACGGCCACCTGAAGATCATCGACCGCGCGAAGGACGTCGGCCGGCTGGTTGGCGGCGCAAACGACGGCGCGATGCTCGCGCCCAAGTACGTCGAGAACAAGCTGAAGTTCTTTCCGTACATCAAGGAGGCGGTAGCCTTCGGCGACCGGCGCGAGAAGGTCTGCGCCTTCGTCAACATCGACATGGAGGCGGTCGGCCACTGGGCCGAGCGCCGCAACCTGCCGTACGCCGGCTACACCGACCTGGCGCAGAAGCCCGAGGTGGTCGAGCTGGTGCGCGACTGCGTCGAGCAGGTCAACGCCGACCTGGCCGCCGACGAGAAGCTCGCCGGCAGCCAGATCGCGCGCTTCCTGGTGCTGCACAAGGAGCTCGACGCCGACGACGGCGAGCTGACGCGAACGCGCAAGGTGCGGCGCGGCTTCATCGGCGAGCGCTACCAGGTGCTGGTCGACGCGCTGTACGGCGGGCTGGCTTCGCAGTACATCGAGACCGCGGTGAAGTTCGAGGACGGCCGCAGCGGCATGGTCTCGGCCGAGCTGCGCATCGCCGACGCGAAGACCTTCGCGGCGGTCCGGAGCGCCGCATGAGCCGGGCGGTGGGCGACGTGATCCTCGACGTGAAGAACATCAGCCTGTCGTTCGGTGGCGTGAAGGCGCTGACCGACATCAGCTTCGACCTGCGCGAGCACGAGATCCGCGCCATCATCGGCCCGAACGGCGCCGGCAAGAGCTCGATGCTGAACTGCATCAACGGCGTCTACCAGCCGCAGCAGGGCTCGATCGCGCTGCGCGGGCGCACCTTCCGCCACATGAATTCGCGCCAGGTGGCCGAGATGGGCGTCGCGCGCACCTTCCAGAACCTGGCGTTGTTCAAGGGCATGAGCGTGCTCGACAACATCATGACCGGCCGCAACCTGCGCATGAAGAGCAACCTGCTGCTGCAGGCGCTGCGCCTCGGGCCGGCCGAGCGCGAGGAGATCGAGCACCGGCGCGTGGTCGAACGCATCATCGACTTCCTCGAGATCCAGCCGTACCGCAAGACGCCGGTCGGCAAGATGCCCTACGGGCTGCAGAAGCGCGTCGACCTCGGCCGCGCGCTCGCGATGGAGCCGCAGGTGCTGCTGCTCGACGAACCGATGGCCGGCATGAACGTCGAGGAGAAGCAGGACATGAGCCGTTTCATCCTCGACGTGAACGACGAGTTCGGCACGACCATCGTGCTGATCGAGCACGACATGGGGGTGGTGATGGACATCAGCGACCGCGTCGTGGTGCTCGACTACGGCAAGAAGATCGGCGACGGCACGCCGGCGGAGGTGCGCGGCGACCCCGACGTGATCCGCGCCTACCTGGGGGTTCAACACTGATGGGCTTTTTCCTCGAGACCCTCTTCGGCGGCCTGATGGCTGGCATGCTGTATGCGCTGATCGCGCTCGGCTTCGTGCTGATCTACAAGGCCTCGGGCGTGTTCAATTTCGCGCAGGGCGCGATGGTGCTGTTCGCGGCGCTCGCGATGGCGCGCTTCTCCGAATGGTTCCCGCAGTGGTTCCACTTCGAGAGCAAGCTGCTGGCCAACCTGCTGGGCTTCGTCACCGCGGCGGCGCTGATGGTGGTGGTCGCGTGGCTGATCGAGCGGCTGTGCCTGTCGCGGCTGGTCAACCAGGACGGCATCACGCTGCTGATGGCCACGCTGGGCATCGCGTACTTCCTCGACGGGCTGGGCCAGACGCTGTTCGGCAACGACATCTACAAGATCGACGTCGGCATGCCGAAGGAACCGCTGCTGGTGCTGCAGGGCAGCTTCGACGGTGGCGTGCTGATCAGCCAGGAGGACCTGGTGGCCGCGCTGGTCGCGGCGACGCTGGTCGCGCTGCTGGCGCTGTTCTTCCAGAAGACGGCCACCGGGCGTGCGCTGCGCGCGGTGGCCGACGACCACCAGGCGGCGCAGTCGATCGGCATCCCGCTCGACCGCATCTGGGTGATCGTGTGGTCGGTGGCCGGCGTCGTCGCGCTGGTGGCCGGCATCATCTGGGGCAGCAAGCTCGGCGTGCAGTTCTCGCTGTCGCTGGTGGCGCTGAAGGCGCTGCCGGTGGTGATCCTCGGCGGGCTGACGTCGATCCCCGGCGCGATCCTCGGCGGGCTGATCATCGGCGTCGGCGAGAAGCTGTCGGAGATCTACCTCGGGCCGATGCTCGGCGGCGGGATCGAGATCTGGTTCGCGTATGTGCTGGCGCTGCTGTTCCTCCTCGTCAGGCCCCAGGGCCTGTTCGGCGAGAAGATCATCGACCGCGTATGACATCCCCCTCCGGCCACCCTACCCCGTTCGGGCTGAGCTTGTCGAAGCCGGCCCGCAGAACTCCGTTCGGGCCGAGCCTGTCGAAGCCGGCCCGCAGAGCTCCGTTCGGGCTGAGCCTGTCGAAGCCGGCGCATGGCGCTTCGACAGGCTCAGCGCGAGCGGCTGGTGTTCGCAGCACTTCGACAAGCTCAGTGCGAACGGTTCATTGAGTCATTGAGGCCTCCCATGCTGTACAGAGAAAACGGCCAGTTCAAGACCAGCTACCGCGCCGACCAGCAGATCTTCCCGGTGCTGCAGGACCGCATCGCGATCCTCGCGCTGCTGGCCGTCGCGTTCGTCGTGCTGCCGCTCACCGCCCCCGAGTACCTGTTCCGCGCGATCCTGATCCCATTCCTGATCCTGTCGCTGGCCGCCCTCGGCCTGAACATCCTCGTCGGCTACTGCGGGCAGATCTCGCTCGGCACCGGTGCGTTCATGGCGGTCGGCGCCTACGCGGCCTACAACTTCCAGGTGCGCGTCCCGGGCATGCCGCTCGTCGCGTCGCTGCTGCTCGGCGGCGTGTGCGCCACCGGCGTCGGCGTGCTGTTCGGCATCCCGTCGCTGCGCATCAAGGGGCTGTACCTCGCGGTCGCGACGCTCGCCGCGCAGTTCTTCACCGACTGGGCCTTCCTGCGCATCAGCTGGTTCACCAACCACTCGTCGTCCGGCTCGGTCAGCGTGTCGGGCCTGAACGTCGCCGGGCTGCCGATCGAATCGCCGGTGTCGAAGTACCTGCTGTGCCTCGCCTTCGTCAGCGTGTTCGCGCTGCTCGCGAAGAACCTGGTGCGCGCGAGCATCGGTCGCGAATGGATGGCGATGCGCGACATGGACGTCGCCGCCGCGGTGATCGGCATCCGCCCGATGTACGCCAAGCTCACCGCGTTCGCGGTCAGCTCGTTCATCGTCGGCGTGGCCGGCGCGCTGTGGGGCTTCATCCACCTCGGGGCGTGGGAACCGGCCGCGTTCAACATCGACCGCTCGTTCCAGCTGCTGTTCATGGTGATCATCGGCGGGCTCGGCTCGATCAGCGGCAGCTTCATCGGCGCGGCCTTCATCATCCTGCTGCCGCTGCTGCTGAACCAGGTGCCGCGCTGGTTCGACATGCCGCTGTCGACCGCGCACGCGTCGCACCTCGAATCGATGATCTTCGGCGCGCTGATCGTGTTCTTCCTGATCGTCGAACCGCACGGGCTCGCACGGCTGTGGTCGACCGCGCGCGAGAAGCTGCGGCTGTGGCCGTTCCCTCACTGACGCTGCATTCAACAACACCACCATCAACGGAGACAGACATGGAGTTCAAGTCGTTCGCACGGGTTGCCGCGATCGCCGCGGTGGGTTGGGCCGGCCTGCTCGCCACGCCGGCGGCGCTCGCCCAGGCCAAGGAGCAGTTCTTCCCGCTGCTCGTCTACCGCACCGGCGCCTACGCGCCCAACGGCACGCCGTGGGCCAACGGCAAGCAGGACTACCTGAAGATGATCAACGCCCGCGACGGCGGCATCAACGGCGTCAAGCTGAGCTACGAGGAATGCGAGACCGGCTACGCGACCGACCGCGGTGTCGAATGCTACGAGCGCCTGAAGGGCCGTCCCGGCGTGACGCTGTTCGACCCGCAGGCCACCGGCATCACCTTCGCGCTGACCGACAAGGTGCCGGCCGACAAGATCCCGCTGATCACGCTCGGCTACGGGCTGGCGGCCTCGCAGGATGGCGGCGTGTTCAAGTGGAATTTCCCGCTGATGGGCTCGTACTGGACGGCCGCCGACATCCTGATCCAGCACATCGGCAAGAAGGAAGGCGGGCTCGACAAGCTGAAGGGCAAGAAGATCGCGCTCGTGTACCACGACTCGCCGTTCGGCAAGGAGCCGATGCCGCTGCTGGAGGAGCGCGCGAAGACGCACGGCTTCGAACTGGTGAAGATCCCGGTGACCGCGCCCGGCGTCGAGCAGAAGTCGGCCTGGCTGCAGGTGCGCCAGCAGCGGCCCGACTACGTGCTGCTGTGGGGCTGGGGCGTGATGAACTCGACCGCGCTGAAGGAGGCGATCGCCACCGGCTACCCGCGCGAGAAGATGTACGGCGTCTGGTGGGCCGGCGCCGAGCCGGACGTGAAGGACGTCGGCGACGCGGCCAAGGGCTACAACGCGCTCGCGCTGAACACCTCGGGCCAGCAGCCGAAGGTGATCCAGGACATCCTGAAGTACGTGCACGACAAGGGCCAGGGCGCCGGCCCGAAGGACGAGGTCGGCTCGGTGCTGTACACCCGCGGGCTGATCATCCAGATGCTCGGCGTCGAGGCGGTGCGGCGCGCGCAGGAGCGCTACGGCAAGGGCAAGGTGATGACCGGCGAGCAGGTGCGCTGGGGGCTGGAGAACCTGGCGCTCGACCAGAAGAAGCTCGATGCGCTCGGCTTCGCCGGCGTGATGCGGCCGGTCAGCACCTCCTGCCTGGACCACATGGGCACCAGCTGGACGCGGGTGCACACCTGGGACGGCAACAAGTGGAACTTCAGCTCCGACTGGTACCAGGCCGACGAGCAGATCCTGAAGCCGATGGTGAAGGCGGCGGCGGACAAGTACGCGGGCGACAAGAAGCTGACCCGCCGTACGCCGGAAGACTGCCAGAGCTGATGCCGGAAGCGACGCCATGAACGCGCCGGTCTTGCTCAACGTCAACGGGATCGAGGTGATCTACCACCACGTGATCCTGGTGCTGAAGGGTGTCTCGCTGCAGGTGCCCGAAGGCGGCATCGTCGCGCTGCTGGGCGGCAACGGCGCCGGCAAGACGACGACGCTGCGCGCCGTCAGCAACCTGCTGGCGGGCGAGCGCGGCGCGGTCACCAAGGGCAGCATCGAGCTGCGCGGCGACCGCATCGAGGCGCTGTCCACCGCCGAGATGGTGAACCGCGGCGTGGTGCAGGTGATGGAAGGCCGGCACTGCTTCGCGCACCTGACGATCGAGGAGAACCTGATGACCGGCGCGTACACGCGGCGCGACGGCAAGGCCGCGGTCGCGCAGACGCTGGAGAAGGTCTACGGCTACTTCCCGCGGCTGAAGACGCGGCGCGGCTCGCAGGCCGCCTACACCTCGGGCGGCGAACAGCAGATGTGCGCGATCGGCCGCGCGCTGATGGCGAACCCGAAGATGGTGCTGCTCGACGAGCCGTCGATGGGCCTCGCGCCGCAGATCGTCGAGGAGGTGTTCGAGATCGTGAAGGACCTGAACCAGCGCGAGCGCGTGACCTTCCTGCTGGCCGAGCAGAACACCGCGATGGCGCTGCGCTATGCCGACCACGGCTACATCCTCGAGAACGGCCGCGTCGTGATGGACGGCGCAGCCAAGGCGCTGGCCGAGAACGAGGACGTGAAGGAGTTCTACCTCGGCACCGGCGGCGCGAAGGACGACGTGGCGCGCAAGAGCTTCCGCGACGTGAAAAGCTACAAGCGCCGCAAGCGTTGGCTCAGCTGAAGGGAGAGACGAGCATGTCCGACGATTTCTTTGCGCTGCCCGCCTTCAAGCCCGACGAGGCGCTCGTCACGCTGAAGCGCCAGCTGCGCGAGCTGAAGCCGCTGGCCGAGCGCGGTGCGGCGTTCGACTGGAAAGGCAAGCAGGTGCTCCAGCTCGCGAGCGATGCCGCGGCGATCACCGTGCGCATCGCCCGGCGGCCGGCCACGACGCCGGAATGGGACACGCAGGTGCTGAAGAGCGGCGCCGACGTGCGCAAGCTGGTCGACGAGGTGCGCAAGCGCCTGGCCCGCTGGGCGGATGACGAGTGATGGGTGCCTTCTTCGACGCATTGGAAACCCGCGAGCCGGCCGAGCGCGAGCGCGCGCTGTTCGGCGCGCTGCCCGCGCTGCTGGCCCATGCGCAAGCCCATGCGCCGGCGTTCGCGGCGCTGCCGAGCGGCCTGCAGGCCGACCGCGTGACCGATCGCGCGGCGCTCGCGGCGCTGCCGGTCACGCGCAAGAGCGAGCTGCTGGCGCGCCAGCAGGCGCAGCGCAGCGAAGCGGTCGCCGACGATGTCTTCGGCGGCTTCTCGACCATCGGCTGGCGTGGCCTGCGCCGCCCGAACGGCGCGCGCCGGGTGTTCCAGTCGCCCGGGCCGATCTATGAACCCGAGGGCGAGGCCACCGACTACTGGCGCGCGGCGCGCGCGCTGCATGCCGCCGGCTTTCGCGCCGGCGACCTGGTGCACAACAGCTTCAGCTACCACCTGACGCCGGCCGGCTCGATGATGGAAGGCGGCGCGCTCGCGATCGGCTGCACCGTGTTCCCCGGCGGCGTCGGCAACACCGAGCTGCAGCTGCAGGCGATGCGCGAGCTGCGGCCGCACGGCTATGTCGGCACGCCGAGCTTCCTGAAGATCCTGGTCGACAAGGCGGTCGAGGCAGGCGCTTCGCTCGGCTCGGTGCAGCGCGCACTCGTCAGCGGCGAGGCCTTTCCGCCGTCGCTGCGCGACTGGCTGCGCGGCCACGGCATCGAGGGCTACCAGTGCTACGCGACAGCGGACCTGGGCCTGATCGCGTACGAGACCGAGGCCCGCGAGGGGCTGGTGCTCGACGAAGGCGTGATCGTCGAGATCGTGCGGCCCGGCACCGGCGACCCGGTGCCCGAGGGCGAGGTCGGCGAGCTGGTGGTCACGACGCTGAACCCGGACTACCCGCTGGTGCGCTTCGGCACCGGCGACTTGTCGGCGGTGCTACCCGGCATGTGCCCGACCGGGCGCACCAACACCCGCATCAAGGGCTGGATGGGCCGCGCCGACCAGACGGCCAAGGTGCGCGGCATGTTCGTGCACCCGTCGCAGGTGGCCGAGGTGGTGAAGCGCTTTCCGGAGATCGTGCGGGCGCGGCTGGTGGTCAGCGGCGAGATGGCGAGCGACCGGATGACACTGCGGGTGGAGGTAGCGCAGGCTGCCGAAGGCCTCGTCACACGCGTCGCCGACGCGATCCGCGACGTGACCAAGCTGCGCGGCGAGGTGGAACTGTGCGCACCGGGCAGCCTGCCGAACGACGGGCGCGTCATCGAGGACGCGCGCAAATACGACTGACGATCAGGTATCCGCCTTGACGTGCCCGTCTTTCACCACCTTCGCCCACTTCGCGATCTCGGTGTGGATGAACGCGGTGAACTTCTCCGACGACCCGCCGCCGTCTTCGGCACCGTAGCTGTCGAGCCGCTCCTGCACGTCGGGCATCGCCATCACCTTGTTGGCGTCCTCGTTGATCTTCTGCGCGAGGCCCTTCGGCAGCTTGCCCGGCCCGACCAGGCCATACCAGGTGGTGGCCTCGAAATCAGGGAAGCCCTGCTCGGCCATCGTCGGCACGGTCGGATGGCCCTTCGCGCGCTTGGTGCGCGTCTGCGCGATCGCGATCACCTTGCCGCCCTTCACGTGCGGCGTGGCCGCCGTCATCGTCTCGAAGCAGTAGTTGATCTGCCCGCCGATCAGGTCGGTGATCGCCGGCGCACTGCCCTTGTACGGGATGTGCAGCGCATTCACCTTGGCCGCCAGCTTGAACATCTCCAGCGCCAGGTGCTGCGCCGAGCCCGAGCCGGCGGAGCCGAAGCTGACCTCGCCCGGCTTGGCCTTGCACAGCGCGACGATGTCCTTCACCGTGACGGCCGGCTGCATCGTGCCGGCGATCAGCAGGTTCGGCGTGACGCCGACCAGCATGATCGGCACGAAGTCGCGTTCGACGTTGTAGTTCAGCTTCGGCTGCAGGCTCGGCGCGAGCGCATGGCTGTTGATGTGCGCCATCAGCAGCGTGCTGCCGTCGCTCGGCTGCTGCGCCACGTAGTCGGCCGCCAACACGCCGGCGACGCCGGCCTTGTTCTCGATGATCACCTGCTGGCCCCACATCACGCCCAGCTTCTGGCCCAGCACGCGGGCCAGCGCGTCGGTACCGCCACCGGGCGGGAAGCCGACGATGATGCGGATCGGGCCCGAGGGCAGTCCCTGCGCGAACAGGCGCGGTGTCCCGAGGCTGGCGACCGTGCCGGCCGCGGCCTGCAATAGGGAACGACGTTGCATGGTGATCTCTCCTGAATGTCTTGAACGGCGAACATGAGAGGAGCCTGCGAACGCCGTCGCCTCGACCCCACGGAGAACGGGCCCGCTGAGCGACGGGCCGGAAACCTTGCGGTCAGCGGCTCAAGCCGCCGCCTTCAACACGGGGGTCTGCGGATGCGCCGAGAAGTAATCCATCGCCGCCTGCACGCCGCTGCCGGCCGTCACGATGCCCGACAGCTTCAGCCCCATCTCGACGCCCGACAGTGCCGCCATCAGCGTCAGGTCGTTGCAGTCGCCGAGGTGGCCGATGCGGAACATGCGGCCCTTGACCCGGCCGAGGCCGGTGCCGAGCGACAGGTCGAAACGCTGGTGGATCAGCTTGCGCAGCGCATCGGCGTCGACGCCTTCCGGCGTGATCACGCCGGTCAGCACCGGTGAGTACACCGCCGGGTCGGCGCACTGGATCGGCAGGCCCCAGGCCCGCACCGCGCTGCGCACCGCCTCGCCCCAGCGCTGGTGGCGGGCGAACACGCTGTCGAGCCCCTGGTCGAGCAGCATGTCGAGCGCTTCGTTCAGGCCGTACAGCAGGTTGGTGTTCGGCGTGTAGGGCCAGTAGCCCGTCTTGTTGATCTCGATGATTTCGTCCCAGGCCCAGAAGGCCTTCGGCAGCGTGGCCTTCCTGCTGGCTTCGATCGCCTTCGGCGAGACCGCGTTGAAGCTGATGCCCGGCGGCAGCATCAGGCCCTTCTGCGAGCCGCTGACGGTGACGTCGACGCCCCAGTCGTCATGCCGGTAGTCGGCACTGGCCAGCCCCGAAATCGTGTCGACCAGCAACAGCGCGGGGTGCTTCGCGGCATCGATCGCGCGGCGCACCGCGGCGATGTCGGAGGTGACGCCGGTCGAGGTCTCGTTGTGCACCACGCAGACGGCCTTGATCTGGTGGCCGGCGTCGGCGCGCAGGCGCTGCTCGATCAGGTCGGCCTGCACGCCGTGGCGCCAGCTGTTCGGCAGGCCGGTCAGCGCATCGATGCCGGGCAGCGCGAGGAACTCGGGCTTCAGGCCGAGGCGCAGCGCCATCTTCTGCCACAGGCTCGCGAAGTGGCCGGTCTCGTACATCAGCACCGCGTCGCCCGGGCTCAGCACGTTGGCCAGCGCCGCCTCCCAGGCCCCGGTGCCGGACGCCGGGTAGATCACCACCGGATGCCGCGTGCGGAACACCTGCTGGATGCCGGACAGCACCTTCAGCCCCAGCACGCCGAACTCCGGCCCGCGGTGGTCGATGGTCGGCAGGCTCATGGCCCGCAGGATGCGATCCGGCACCGGGCTGGGCCCGGGGATCTGCAGGAAATGACGGCCGCTGGGATGCTGGTCTAGCGCGATCATGACGACTCCTGACGAGGTCCGAATGCGCTTGAGTTTTGCATACAAAATTCTTTTGTCAATGGTTGTCACCCGTGATGGCATCCGTATGATGACCATCGACCTGCACAAAAAATGAATACAAATTAGAAAGTCCACGATGGCCGACATCATTTCGATCCCTCGCCAGGTGCTGCACCAACAGGTGTGCACGCGGCTGCGCCAGCTGATCGTCGAGAACCACATCCCGCCGGGCAGCAAGCTCAACGAGCGCGCGCTGTGCGAGGAGCTGAAGGTGTCGCGCACCCCGCTGCGCGAGGCGATCAAGATGCTGGCCGCCGAAGGGCTGGTGGAGCTGCTGCCGAACCGCGGCGCGGTCGCGATGGAGCTGTCGGCCCAGGACGTCGCCGACACCTTCGAGGTGATCGCGGGGCTCGAGGGCCTGTCGGGCGAGTTGGCGGCGCAGCGCATCACCGAAGCCGAGCTGGCCGAGATCCGCGCGCTGCACTTCGAGATGCTCGCGGCCTACACGCGGCGCGACCTGCCCACCTACTACAGCATCAACGCGGTGATCCACCAGCACATCAATGCCGCGGCACGCAACCCGGTGCTGACGCAGACCTATGCCACCGTGAACGCCCGGCTGCAGGCGCTGCGCTTCCGCTCCAACTGCGACGAGGCCAAGTGGGCGCGCGCGATGGGCGAGCACGAACGCATGATCGAGCTGCTGGCGGCCCGCGATGGCGACGGCCTGCGCCAGCTGCTGGTGCAGCACCTGCTGAACAAGCGCGACGTGGTGCTCGAGCTGATGAAGCACGGCCAACTCGATTCGTCACCGAAGGTGTCCGCATGAATGCATTGGTGGAAGCCGGCGTGGCCCGCGAGGCCGGGCGCTCGCTGCGCGACTTCGGCTCTCCCGAAGCTGCGGAGCTGGCGAAGCGGCTCTCTGCCCACACGCAGGGCGAAACGCTGTTCGACATCGCCTCGCGCGGCCGCTACGCGACCGATGCATCGATCTACCAGATCGTGCCGGTCGGCGTGTTCGTGCCGCGCAGCGCGCAGGACATCGCGACCGCGATCGACATCGCGCGCGACCTGAAGACCCCGCTGCTGCCGCGCGGCGGCGGCACCTCGCAGTGCGGCCAGACCACCGGCGCTGCCCTCGTCATCGACACCAGCAAGCACTACCGCCAGGTGATCGCATTCGACCGCGACGCGATGACGGTGCAGGTCGAGCCGGGCATCGTGCTCGACCACCTGAACGCCTTCCTGAAGCCGCATGGGCTGTGGTACCCGGTCGACGTGTCGACCAGTGCGCAGGCCACGCTGGGCGGCATGGCGGGCAACAACTCCTGCGGCTCGCGCAGCATCGCCTACGGCAACATGGTGCACAACGTGCTCGCCGCCGAGGCCTGGCTGAGCGACGGCAGCAACCTGCGCTTCGGGCGCGTCGACCAGCTGGGCGCGAAGGAAACGGCGATCGCCGAATTCGTGCGCGGCCTCGCGAGCGCCGAGCGCGGCGAGATCGACCAACGCTGGCCGAAGGTGATGCGCCGCGTCGGCGGCTACAACCTCGACATCTTCCATCCGCAGAGCGAGCGGCCGTACACCGCCGACGGCAGCGTCAACCTCGCGCACCTGCTGGTCGGCGCCGAAGGCACGCTCGCGTTCACGCGCAGCCTGACGCTGAAGCTCGCGCCGCTGCCGCGCCACAAGGTGCTCGGTGTCGTCAACTACCCGAGCTTCCATGCCGCGATGGACTCGGCGCAGCACATCGTGAAGCTCGGCCCGAGCGCGGTCGAGCTGGTGGACCGCACGATGATCGAGCTGTCGCGCGCGAACCCGGCGTTCCGCCCGACCATCGATGCGGCGCTGGTCGGCGAGCCGCAGGCGATTCTGCTGGTGGAATTCAGCGGCGACGACAAGGCGGTGCTGCTGGCGCAACTGCAACAGCTCGTCGAGCTGATGGGAGACCAGCTGAAGCTGCCCGGCAGCGTGGTCGAGATGCGCGACGAGGCGCCGCAGAAAGCCCTGTGGGAAGTCCGCAAGGCGGGCCTCAACATCATGATGAGCCTGAAGGGCGACGGCAAGCCGGTCAGCTTCATCGAGGACTGCGCGGTGCCGCTCGCGCACCTGGCCGAGTACACCGATGCGCTGACCGAGGTGTTCCGCCGGCACGGCAGCAAGGGCACCTGGTATGCGCACGCCTCGGTCGGCACGCTGCACGTGCGGCCGATCCTCGACATGCGCCAGGGGGGCACGGGCGGCGGCGCGCACAAGATGCGCTCGATCGCCGACGAGGCGAGCGCGCTGGTGCGCAAGTTCAAGGGCGCCTACAGCGGCGAGCACGGCGACGGTCTGTGCCGCGGCGAATGGATCGAGTGGCAGTTCGGGCCGCGCATCAACGAGGCCTTCCGCGCGATCAAGCAGCACCTCGATCCGCTGAACCTGATGAACCCGGGCAAGATCATCGACCCGCCGAAGATGGACGATGCGAGCCTCTTCCGCTATGCGCCGGGCTACCGGACGATCGCGCTGAAGCCGGTCTTCGACTGGTCGGCCTGGAACGTGCAGAACGACCCGGTGACCGAGACCACGACCGCGCCCGGCAGCGGTGGCGATGCGGCCGGCGGCTTCGCGAAGGCCGTCGAGATGTGCAACAACAACGGCCACTGCCGCAAGTTCGACGCCGGCACGATGTGCCCGAGCTACCGCGTCACGCGCGACGAGCAGCACCTGACGCGCGGCCGCGCGAACACGCTGCGGCTCGCGCTGTCGAACCAGCTCGGCGAGCAGGGCTTCACCAGCGATGCGGTGCGCGACGCGATGGACCTGTGCGTCGGCTGCAAGGGCTGCAAACGCGACTGCCCGACCGGCATCGACATGGCGAAGATGAAGCTCGAATTCACCGCGCATGACAAAGCCCGCCACGGCCACACGCTGAAGGACCGGCTGGTCGCCCACCTGCCGGCGTATGCGCGGCTGGCGAGCGCCGCGCCGTGGCTGTTCAACCTGCGCGAGACGCTGCCCGGCGCGAAGGGGCTGGCCGAGCGCTGGCTCGGGCTGTCGGCGAAGCGCAGCCTGCCGCGCTTTCGCCGCGACACCTTCCGGCGCGCGGCGCCGCACATCGGCCTCGCGACGCGGGCCGAAGTGCTGAAGGCCGACAAGCCGGTCGTGCTGTTCGTCGACACCTTCAACGGCAGCTTCGAGAGCGAGAACGCGACCGCCGCGGTGCGCGTGCTGCAGGCGGCGGGCTATGCGGTGCACGCCGCGAGCCGCCCGGGTGCGGCGCTGTGCTGCGGCCGCACCTACCTGGCGGCCGGCATGCCGGAGCAGGCGAAGGCGAATGCGCGCGAGCTGCTGAAGGCGCTGCTGCCGTTCGCGCAGCAGGGCATCGCGGTCGTCGGGCTGGAGCCGTCGTGCCTGCTGACGATGCGCGACGAGATGCTGGTGATGGGCCTGGGCGACGACGCGAAGGTTCTGGCCGACCAGGCGCTGCTGCTCGAGGAGTTCCTCGCGCGTGAAGCGAAGGCGGGCCGCTTCGCGCCGCGCTTCAGGCCGGCGGCGCAGGCCATGCGGGTGCATGGCCATTGCCACCAGAAGGCGTTCGGCGCGATCCAGCCGGTGCTGGACGTGCTGAAGCTGATTCCCGGCGCGCAGCCGACGCTGATCGAGAGCTCGTGCTGCGGCATGGCCGGCAGCTTCGGGTACGAGGCGAGCCACCACGAGGTGTCGATGCAGATGGCCGAGCTGAGCCTGCTGCCGGCGGTGCGCGAGGCGCCCGACGCGATCATCGTCGCGGACGGCACCAGCTGCAGGCACCAGATCGCCGACGGCGCGCAGCGCGAGGCCCTGCACGTCGCCCGGGTGCTGGCCGATCATCTTGCTTGAGCTGGCCACCTTCACGCGACCAATGGCCTTGCGAGGCCTCCGGGTTACGTAGTTTCCGCCATGCCGGTGCCTCGGAGCTTCCTTAAGCTCGGGTCTTCTGACCCACCGACACGCTCGCTCGAAAGGAACGCGACCATGAAGAAACTCCTGCTGGCCGGCGCCGCACTGCTGACGGCGACCGCGGCCCTGGCCGAGTACCCCGAGAAGCCGGTGACCATCGTCGTCCCGTTCTCCGCCGGCGGCCCGACCGACAAGGTCGCGCGCGACCTGGCCGAAGCGCTGCGCAAGCCGCTGGGCGGCCAGGCCATCATCATCGACAACGTCGGCGGCGCCGGCGGCACGCTGGGCGCGACCAAGGTCGCGAAGGCGTCGAACGACGGCTACACGCTGCTGCTGCACCACATCGGCATGAGCACCTCGCCCGCGCTGTACCGCAACATGCAGTACAAG
This sequence comes from Rhizobacter sp. Root1238, assembly GCF_001425825.1. GTDB lineage: Bacteria > Pseudomonadota > Gammaproteobacteria > Burkholderiales > Burkholderiaceae_C > Rhizobacter. The sequence goes on along the minus strand of NZ_LMDM01000003.1, from coordinate 24,173 downwards.
ACGCTGGAAGACTTCGAGTACCTCGGCATGATCAACGAGGTGCCGATGACGCTGATCGGCAAGCCGTCGCTGCCGGCCACGAACTACGCCGAGCTGACCAAGTGGCTCGATGCCAACAAGGGCAAGGTCAACCTGGCGAATGCCGGCCTCGGTTCGGCCTCGCACCTGTGCGGGCTGCTGTTCATGAGCACCACCAAGGTCGAGATGACGACCGTGCCGTACAAGGGCACCGGCCCGGCGATGACCGACCTGCTGGGCGGCCAGGTCGACCTGATGTGCGACCAGACGACCAACACCACCAGCCAGATCGCCGGCGGCAAGATCAAGGCCTATGCGGTCACCAGCACCAAGCGGCTGACCACGCCGGCACTGGCCAAGCTGCCGACGCTCGACGAATCGGGGCTGAAGGGCTTCAACGTCAGCATCTGGCACGCGCTGTACGCACCGAAGGGCACGCCGAAGGCCGTCACCGACAAGATCAACGCGGCGCTGAAGGTCGCGCTGAAGGACCCGGACTTCATCAAGCGTGAAGAAGGCCTGGGCGCGGTCGTCGTGACCGATGCGCGCGTGAACGGCGCCGAGCACAAGAAGTTCGTCGAGGCCGAGATCAACAAGTGGGGCCCGATCATCAAGGCCGCAGGTCAATACGCAGACTGAGTTCCGTCAGGCCCGCAACGTGATCGGGATGGTCACCGGGCCGTCGTTGACGAGATGCACCTTCATGTCCGCCCCGAACTCGCCGCTGGCGACGTTCGGGTGCTGTGACCTCGCGGTGGCGAGCACACGCTCGTAGAGTTCACGGCCCAGCGCCGGCGGCGCCGCGGCGGTGAAGCTCGGCCGGTTGCCGCCCGAGGTATCGGCCGCCAGCGTGAACTGGCTGACGACCAGCAGCCCGCCGCCGATGTCGGTGACGCTGCGGTTCATCTTGCCCTGCTCGTCGCTGAAGATGCGCAGCTTCAGCAGCTTCGCGACCAGCTTGTCGGCGATGGCCGGCGTGTCCTGCGGCTCGGCGCACACCAGCACCAGCAGGCCGGCGTCGATCGCGCCGATCACCTGCCCGTCCACCTCGACGCGCGCCTGCGACACCCGTTGCGCGATCGAGATCATGTCGCGGTCGCCTGTGTGGACTGCGCCTCGACATTCGTCGGCAGCAGCTGGATCGACGCCCGCAGCCCGGGCACGTCGTGCATCAGCGCCTGCTCGACATCGGCGCGCAGTGCGGCCGCACGGCCGAGCGTCCAGTCGGCCGGCACGTGCATGTGCAGGTCGATGAAGCGGCGTTGCCCGGCGCGCCGCGTGACGACGTGGTCGAAGCGGATCGGGTGCGGGGCGAACTGCGCCAGCGTGCCGTCGATCTGCTCGCGGATCTCCGGCTCGACGGCACTGTCCATCAGCCCCTCGATGGAGCGCCAGGCGAGGTGCCCGCCTTCGCGCAGGATGTTCAGCGCCACGCCGATCGCGAGCAGCGGATCGAGCCACAGCCAGCCCGTCAGCTGCACCAGCAGCAGCCCGGCGACGACACCGGCGGAGGTCCAGACGTCGGTCATCAGGTGGCGGGCATCGGCCTCCAGCACGATCGACCGGTGCTGCCGCGCGCCGGCCATCATCTGCCACGCCAGCAGGCCGTTGATCGCCGAGCTGGCGATCGACAGCGTCAGGCCCCAGCCGAGCGATTCGAGCGGCTGCGGGTGCGCGAAACGCTGCACCGCGGCCCAGACGATGCTCACCGCGGCCGCGGCGATCAGCATGCCTTCGAAGCCGCTCGAGAAGTACTCCGCCTTCGTGTGGCCCGACGGATGGTCTTCGTCGGCCGGGCGGCGGGCGATGTTCACCATCAGCAGCGCGAACAGCGCCGACACCAGGTTGACCAGCGACTCCATCGCATCGGACAGCAGGCCGACCGAGCCGGTGACGCCCCAGGCCCAGGTCTTCAGCCCGATGGTCGCGAGCGCCGCGACCACCGACAGGCGCAGCAGTGCCTCGACACCCAGCGGCGCGCCCATCAGCGGTCCATGCGCCGGAGCTCGTCGCCGAGGAACTGCGCCACCGGCACGGTGCGGCCGTCGGCGAAGCGGATCAGGTAGGCCTGCCCGGTGGTGCTGGAGCGGCTCGCGATCTCGTCGATGAACTGCTGCGCGGTGTTGACGTGCTCGCCCATCTTGTCGAACTTGCCGCGCAGGAACTTCGCCGCGTCGGCCGGCGAATGGGCGCTGCCGTTGCGGACGAACTTCAGGCCGGTCTGGCCGGCGACGTAGGCGATCAGCCGCTCGATGCGCGCCCGTTCGGCCTCGGTCGGCGCCGCCCGTGCCGCCAGCGCGAAGGCGCCCGCCAGCAGGCCGACGAGAACGATCCGCCGCCGCATCGCGATCAGCCCAGCGTGACGCGCGCGAACTTGCGCTTGCCGACCTGCACGACGTAGGTGCCGGCGTTCAGCTTCAGGCCCTTGTCGCTGACCGCGTCGCCGTCGACGCGCACGCCGCCGCCTTCGATCAGTCGCCCGGCCTCGCTGGTCGACGGTGCGAGGCCGGCCTGCTTCAGCAGCGCGGTGATGCCCAGCGGCGCGCCCGACAGCGCGATCTCGTCGATCACGTCGGGGATGCCGCCCTTCGCGCGGTTGTTGAAGTCGGCCTCGGCCGCCTCGGCCGCCGCCGCGCTGTGGAAGCGGGTCGTGATCTCCTTGGCGAGCAGCACCTTCGCATCCTTCGGGTTGCGCCCGCCGTCGACCTCGGCCTTCAGCGCCGCGATCTCCGCCTCGGGGCGGAAGCTCAGCAGCGTGAAGTACTTCCACATCATCGTGTCGCTGATCGACAGGATCTTCGCGAACATGTCGTTCGGCGCGTCGGTGATGCCGATGTAGTTGTTCTTGCTCTTCGACATCTTGTCGACGCCGTCCAGCCCCTCGAGCAGCGGCATCGTCAGGATGCATTGCGGCTCCTGGCCGTACTCGCTCTGCAGCGCACGGCCCACCAGCAGGTTGAACTTCTGGTCGGTGCCGCCGAGCTCGAGGTCGCTCTTCAGCGCGACCGAGTCGTAGCCCTGCATCAGCGGGTACAGGAACTCGTGCACGCTGATCGGCGTGCCGGCCTTGAAGCGCTTCGTGAAGTCGTCGCGCTCCATCATGCGGGCCACCGTGTAGCGCGACGCGAGCTGGATCATGCCGCGCGCGCCCAGCGGGTCGCTCCATTCGGAGTTGTAGCGGATCTCGGTGCGGCTCTCGTCCAGCACCAGCGCCGCCTGGCGGTAGTAGGTCTGCGCGTTGGCCTCGATCTGCTCGCGGGTCAGCGGCGGGCGGGTGCTGTTGCGGCCCGACGGGTCGCCGATCATCGACGTGAAGTCGCCGATCAGGAAGATCACCGTGTGCCCCAGGTCCTGCAGCTGGCGCATCTTGTTCAGCACCACCGTGTGGCCGATGTGGATGTCGGGCGCGGTCGGGTCGAGGCCGAGCTTGATCCGCAATGGCACGCCTGTTGCTTCAGAGCGTGCAAGCTTGTTCAGCCATTCGGCCTCGGGTAACAGCTCGTCACAGCCCCTCAATGACACCGCCAGCGCCTCGCGCGTGCGGTCGGTGATCGGAAAAGGCGGCTGGGCGGACATGGTTTTCGAGGCCGGTTGCAGAACGAACTTGTGGGGTTATTCCGGGAATAGCGCCGGAAACATTGGCGCGGAAGTCGGTGGCTATACTGCGCCGCTTCCGAGGTGCCGGCCCCCCTCCAGACACAGGGGCCCGCAAGCGACCGCGATTCTAGTGGACGCCTGCAGGCAGCAAGACAGACCAGAGCGCGGCGTCCGATGGCGGTGTGCTTGCAGACAGGGCTTCATCGCCCCTTCACAGCCGTGAATTCGTTGGATTCTCTCGATCAAGCACTGGCCTCGGCCGGCTCCACCACCCACCGTTTCGTCCACCGCCATCCGCGCACGCTCGCCGGCATGGTGGTCGCGCTGCTGATGGGCGCCGGCGTCACTGCCTTCGCCATCGCGCCGATGGCACCCGATGCGTCCGACCTGCCGCGCCGCGTGGTGACGGAAAGCGTCACCCCGGAAGACGTCGGATCGCAGCTCGAGGTGCTGGCCAGCCACGACCTGTCGCTCTACCGCAGCGACCTGACCCGCAACGCCGACACCGCCGACAGCCTGCTGCGCCGCGTGAACGTGACCGATGTCGCGGCGGCCGCCTTCCTGCGCACGGACAAGACCGCCCGCCTGCTGCTCGAAGGCCGCGCCGGCAAGATGGTGCAGGTGCGCAGCGACGCCTCCGGCCAGCTCGAGGAGCTGGTCGCGCGCTTCCCGCCCGCCGATCCGACCCAGTGGTCGACCCATTTCTCCCGCCTCAGCGTGAAGCGCGTCGACGGCCGCTTCGAGGCCAAGGTCGAGCTGGCGCCGCTGGCCGCCCAGGTGCGGCTGGGCAGCGGCACGATCCACAGCTCGCTGTTCGCGGCCACCGACGAGTCGCGCATCCCCGATCCGGTCGCGGTGCAGGTCGCCGAGATCTTCTCGACCGACATCGACTTCCGCCGCGAGCTGCGCAAGAACGACACCTTCAGCGTCGTCTACGAAGCGCTGACCGCCGATGGCGAGGTGATCACCTGGAACCAGGCCGCCGGCCGCGTGCTGGCCGCCGAGTTCGTCAACAACGGCCGCAGCTACTCGGCCGTGTGGTTCAAGGACCCGTCCGGCAAGGGCGGCTACTTCGGCTTCGACGGCCAGAGCAAGCGCCGTGCGTTCCTCGCGAGCCCGCTGGAGTTCTCGCGCGTGACCTCGGGCTTCTCGATGCGCTTCCACCCGATCCTGCAGAACTGGCGCGCCCACCTGGGCGTGGACTACGGCGCACCCACCGGCACCTCGGTGCGCAGCGTCGGCGACGGCGTGGTCGAGTTCGCCGGCTGGCAGAACGGCTACGGCAACGTCGTCAAGCTGCGCCACAGCAACGACCGCGAGACGGTTTATGCCCACCTGAGCCGCATCGACGTGCGGGTCGGCCAGCGCGTCGAGCAAGGCATGCACATCGCCAACGTCGGCATGACCGGCTGGGCGACCGGGCCTCACCTGCACTTCGAATTCAAGGTGAAGGGCCAGCAGCAGGATCCGCTGGTGGTCGCGAAGACCTCCGAAGCGATCGTGCTGACCGCGTCAGCGCAGCAGGAGCTGTCGAAGGTCACCGGCACCTGGCGCGAGCAGCTGAAGGGCGCCGAATCGCTCGCGAACTACACCGGCGACGCCGAGTAATCCCGGCGGGCCTCGCGAGGCCCGCAGCGCGGCTACCATCGCGCGATGGAACGCTACATCGGGTTGATGTCCGGCACCTCGCTGGACGGCGTGGACGGCGTGATCGCCGATTTCAGCAACGAGCGCATGACGGTGCTGGCGCATGCCCACCTTCCCTTTGCTGCGCATTTGCGCGAGGCCTTCATGGCCTTGCAGCGCGCCGGCGACGATGAGCTGAACCGCGCGGCCCATGCCGGGCATGCGCTGGTGCAGGTCTACGGCGGCGTCGTGAGCCTGCTGCTGATGCAGGCCGGCCTGGGCGCAGCCGACATCCGGGCCATCGGCGCCCACGGGCAGACGGTCCGGCATCGGCCGGGCGACGAGCTGCCCTACACCGTGCAGGTGAACGCTCCGGCTGCGCTGGCCGAGCTGACGGGCATCGATGTCGTCGCGGATTTCCGCAGCCGCGACATCGCCGCTGGCGGCCAAGGCGCGCCGCTGGTGCCGGCCTTCCATCGCGCGGTGTTCGGCCAGGTCGACCGTGCCGGCGCGGTGCTCAACATCGGCGGCATCAGCAACCTGACGGCCTGGTCCGCGCACGGCGGGCAGACGATCGGCTTCGACTGCGGGCCCGGCAACGCGCTGATGGACCACTGGTGCCAGCGCCATTGCCACCGCCCGTTCGATGCCGGCGGCGCCTGGGGCGCCTCGGGCCGCGTCGAGGCGAGCCTGCTGACGCAGCTGCGCGCCGATCCCTATTTCGCGCTGACACCGCCGAAGAGCACCGGCCGCGACCTGTTCAATCCGGAATGGCTGGACGACCAGCTGTCGCGCGTCGGCCATGCGCTGCGCCCGGAAGACGTGCAGGCCACGCTGTGCGAGCTGACGGCCCAGGCCTGCGCCGACGCGGTCGACCGCCACGCGGCCACGGCGCCGGAGGTGGTGGTGTGCGGCGGCGGCGCCTTCAACGACCTGTTGATGGGTCGCCTGGCCGCGCTGCTGCCGCGCCGCCAGGTGGTCCGCAGCGATGAGCGCGGCCTGCCGGCCAGCGAGGTCGAAGCGGCCGCGTTTGCCTGGCTGGCCCGGGCGCATGTGCGGCGCGAGGCGGGCAACCTGGTGGCGGTCACCGGGGCGCGCGGTCCGCGGGTGCTGGGCGCGCTCTATCCGGCGTAGACCACCATCCCCCAAGAACGACGAAGGCCGCTCGAAAGCGGCCTGGCGGGAAGGGAACGGAAGACGAAGCGAATCAGACCGAGAAGCTCGACCCGCAACCGCAGGTCGTCGTCGCGTTCGGATTCTTGATCACGAACTGCGCGCCTTCGAGGTCGTCCTTGTAGTCGATCTCGGCACCGGCCAAGTACTGCAGGCTCATCGCGTCGATCAGAAGCGTGACGCCGTTCTTGCTCATCTGCGTGTCGTCGTCGTTGACGATTTCATCGAAGGTGAAGCCGTACTGGAAGCCGGAGCAACCGCCGCCCTGCACGAAGACCCGCAGCTTCAGCTCGGGATTGCCTTCTTCGTCGACCAGTTCCTTGACCTTGCTCGCGGCGCTGTCGGTGAACACCAGCGGCACCGGCGGCTCGCTGGAATCAAGGCTCTGGAGGTTTTCTGCAACTGCGCTCATGGGGTATTCCTTGGGAGACGAACGGACCGATTATCCGCCGAGCTCACGCCGCTTGTGCCGTTGTGGGATTGATCGCCGGCCCCGCGTTCGCGGTGGCCAGTTTCAAAGGGGCTTTTTCGTCGGCCTTCAACGGGTGGAGTTCGCCGTCGATGCGGGCACCCTGGTGCATTTCGAGCGATTCGTAGCGCACATCGCCGACGATGCTGGCCTTGGGTTGCAGTTCGAGCAGCTGATCCGACAGAACCGGGCCGATCACGGTGCCGTTGATGATCACGTGGCCGGCCTTGACCTTGCCGACCACCCTGGCTTTCTCGCTGATCACGAGGATGCTGTAGGCCTCGCTGCTGGCGATCACGTCGCCCTGCACTTCGCCGTCGATGCGCAGGCCGTCGGCAAAGCGCAATTCGCCGGTGATCACGGTGCCCTCGCCGATCAGGGTGCGGATGGGAGGCTGCTTGGTTTTACCGAACATGGTGGTTGCTCCAACGTGATCCAACGAGGGGTGCCGTCTTTGTGGCGCTTGCCAGGGTCTTCGGAGGCTGGCGTCAGAGCTTGAGCATCTGCGTCGCTCTGACGGCGCCGCGGCTGTCGATGACCTTGACCTGCACGGTTTTTACCACGGCCTGCAGCGGGTGATCGATCATTCCTTCGAGACGGAGGTACTGCTTCACGGCGAGCGGCAAGCCCCCGTTCGGCATCGACAGCGTCCAGGGTTTTCCATCGAGCAGACCGGTGAGCACGATGTCGTAGCGGCCGGTGAATTCCGGAGCCGACTTGCCCATCTGCATCACCAGCAATTGGTAACGAAGTTGTCCCGGCGCCTTGGCTTCGGCCTGCAGCGCGCGCACTGTCAAGGCCTCAGCGGTGCCAGCGGGCAGCAGGCGCTCGAAGAAGCCGAGGTCGGCCTTCAGCGCCATGTTCTCGGACTCGAGCTGCTTCAGTTGCTGGGCCAGACGGTCCTGCGCCACCTTCTCGGTGCGCAGCAGGCTGCCGGCGGTGTTGGCGACCGATTGGGCGCCTTCGCGTTCGGCGCGCAACTGCGCGACCTCGATCCGCAACTGACCCAGCTCGGCCTTGGCGTCGCGGTCGAGGCCGGCGATGTCCTTGCCGAACTCGAAGGCCCACAGCGCGAGCGCCGCGGAGAAGCCGAAGACCAGGGCGACGACCGCCCAACGCAACGGCCACGGCAGGTGGCTTCTGACGATCATGCGCGGTGCGCTGATGGACATGCGACGACGAAGCAGTTTCCAGCGCATGAGGTCAGTACGGCATGAGGTCGGGACAGAAGCTAGGGATTGTAGAAGCGGCCATCGGCGCGCTTGTTTCCAAACCTTGCCGGAACGGCGACCCCAGAAAACGAAAAGGGCCGCTCGAAAGCGGCCCCTTGTTGCAACGCCTGGGCGTCGCGTCGATCAGCGCTTGCTGAACTGCTTCCTGCGACGAGCGCCGTGCAGACCGACCTTCTTGCGTTCGACCTCGCGCGCATCGCGGGTCACGAAGCCGGCGCGGCTCAGATCCGGCTTCAGCGCGGCGTCGTAGTCGATCAGGGCGCGGGTGATGCCGTGGCGCACTGCGCCGGCCTGGCCGGATTCGCCACCGCCATGCACGTTGATCTTGATGTCGAACGTCGCATCGTTGGCCGTCAGCACCAGCGGCTGGCGCACGACCATGATGGAAGTCTGCCGGCCGAAGTACTTGTCGACGGGCTTGCCGTTGACGACGATCTGGCCGGTGCCCTTCTTGATGAAGACGCGCGCCACCGCAGACTTGCGGCGGCCGGTTCCGTAGTTCCATTCTCCGATCATGGCCGCTCCTTAGATTTCCAGCACTTTGGGCTGCTGGGCGGCGTGCGGGTGGGTGTCACCGGCATACACCTTCAACTTCTTCACCATCGCAAAGCCCAGCGGGCCCTTGGGCAGCATGCCCTTGACGGCCTTTTCCAGCGCGCGGCCGGGGTGCTTGGCTTGCATGTCCTTGAACTTGGTGCCGTAGATACCGCCCGGGAAGCCCGAGTGACGGTAGTACACCTTGTCGTTGGCCTTGTTGCCCGTGACGCGGATCTTGTCTGCGTTGACGACGACGATGAAATCTCCGGTGTCGACGTGAGGCGTGTAAATGGCCTTGTGCTTGCCGCGCAAACGGAGTGCCACTTCGCTGGCAACACGTCCGAGCACCTTGTCGGTGGCGTCAAGTACAAACCACTCGTGCGTCACTTCGGCCGGCTTGGCGCTGAAGGTCTTCATGAGGTTCTTTCAATGAGCCGGTCGCGACATGCGACCAGCGGATTACGGCCTGACTTCCTTCGCTGCGATCGGTGCTGCTTGTTCAGGCAGCCTCTCAGGCAGGACGGCGTCGCGGCGGGTCTGGAGGACTCGCCATCCCGTGGTTTGCTGAGGTTTCCCTTGCGCAACTCCACGGTTCTCTCCGGGCCATGACGGAAAAGCCTTCTAGTGTAGCGGATCAATGCCAGGACTGGCTAGAGGCGCCGCCTGCCTGCACGCGCTCGCAAGAGAATGCCTGAACTGGTACATTAGGGTTTCCACCAACACCCCGCCATGAGCAGCACCGCCACCGCCCCCGAACGTTCGTCGCCTCTCGCGTCGAACCCTGGCGGTACGCCCGAAGCTCCACGCTTCAGCTGGGTGCCGATCCGCTCGATGTCCGAACGCCATCGGGAGCGAATTTCAGCACACTTGCTCGCGCTGAATGAAAGTGACCGCTATCTTCGATTCGGCTATCCGGCCACGGATGTCCAGATCGAGCGCTACGTCGCGTCGCTGGACTTCGAACGCGACGAGTTGTTCGGCATTTTCAACCGGCGCCTGCAGCTGATAGCGCTGGCGCACTTGGCCTACGCGCCGGTCAGCCGGCCCGACGACGCGGCGATGGCGGAATTCGGCGTTTCGGTCGCCGGCCACGCGCGCGGCCGTGGCTATGGCGCCCGGCTGTTCGAACGCGCCGTGTTGCAGGCGCGCAACCGCGGCTGCGATCGGCTGTTCATCCATGCGCTCAGCGAGAACGTCGCGATGCTGAAGATCGCCCGCCGCGCCGGCGCCTTGGTTCAGCGCGACGGGTCGGAGTCGGAGGCCTGGTTGAAGCTGCCGCCCGACAGCCTGGCGTCGCAGATGGGCCAGCTGATGGAACGCCACGCCGCCGAACTGAACTACCAGCTCAAGCGCCACGCACAACGCATGGGCGACCTGCTTGACACCGTCACCGAAGTGAAGGCCCACGTGAGCGGCACACGCCGCATCGCGTCACAATGAGCGACGAAATCAGTTTTCAGACACCATTCTGACAACTGTACGGCCCCGATGTGGGGGATGCGGCCCCGAGGGCCGACGGCTAGGATGCCTTCGGTTCGTCGCTCGACGGGTGCCTTCGGCCCCGGTCCGATGGACCCTCTTCGAGTCTGTGCCCTGATCATGCAAGTCCTGCCCTGGATCGCCGCATTGGCAGTCACCGTGCTGCTGGCCCTCGCGCTCCTCGTGCTGTTGTGGCGCGGGCGCAAGCCGCCGCAACCCAAGCCGCTGCCGACCGAGTGGGCGCTGACCGCCCGCCCCGTGTTCAGCACCGACGAGCGCCGCATCTACCGCCTGCTGCGTGAAGCGCTGCCGCATCACATCGTGTTGTCCAAGCTGCCGCTGGTGCGCTTCTGCCAGCCCAACGATCCGTCCGAGGTTCGCTTCTGGTTCGACCTGCTCGGCTCCAACCACGTGACCTTCGCGGTCTGCAGTGCCAACGGCCGCGTGCTGGCCGCCATCGACCTCGATGTCGAACGCGGCGGCTCGCGCCGGCTGCAACAGATCAAGCAGTCGGTGCTGGCCGCCTGCCGCGTGCGCTACCTGCGCTGCTCCACCGAGCACCTGCCGTCGATCGCTGAACTGCAGTTGCTGGTGCCGCACAGCGGCGCCGCGTCGCGCGCACCGCAACCCGCGCCGACGCACACGCTGCACGAGGCGCGCGACACGCTGGCGACCACGGTCGCGACGAAGCGCGCCGAGCGCACCGCACTGTGGAGCGATTCGACGCTGTTCCAGGATTCGTTCTTCTCCCCCGACAGCCGGCTCGATGCCTTCTCGAGCAGCGAGTTCTCCGGGCTCACCGAGCGCAGCGGAAAGTCCACGTCGCGCCAGGGTCCGGCGTTCGCGACGACCAACCCCGGCGACAGCACGCTGGGCGACGATGTCGGCGGGGTCGTCGTCGATCCGCCGCACTACGCGTCGAGCACGCGGCATTGAATCGCGGCGGCAGCGCGGCTGCCGCTTACGATGCGTGCATGTCATCCGCATCGCCGATTGAAACCCCCTACGCCGGCCTCACGCCGGAAGTCGTCCTCGACGCCCTCGATTCGGTCGGCCTGCGCGGCGACGGCCGGCTGATCCAGCTGAACTCCTACGAGAACCGCGTCTTCCAGGTGTTCCTCGAAGACAAGCGCGTCGTGGTCGCGAAGTTCTACCGCCCCGGCCGCTGGAGCGACGCGCAGATCCTCGAGGAGCATGCGTTCGCGAACGAACTCGCCGCCGCCGAGATCCCCGTCGTCAGCCCGTGGTCGCTGACCAGCGAGCAGAGCGGCACCACCTCGACGCTGTGCCACTACACCGGTGGCGCCGACCCGCACCGCTTCGCGATCACCGAGCGCCGCTCCGGCCGCGCGCCCGAGCTGGAGGACGAGGCCACGATGGAGTGGATCGGCCGCTTCGTCGGCCGCATGCACCTGGTCGGCGCGAAGTCGGCGTTCTCGCACCGGCTGACGCTCGACCTCGCGACCTACGGCCAGGGCCCGCTCGACTGGCTGCTCGCCGGCGACATCATCCCGCCCGATGCGAAGCCCGGCTGGGAGCGCGCGGCGCGCGATGCGCTGGCCGAGATCGCCGCCTGCTTCGATGCCGTCGGCAACACGCGCACGATCCGGCTGCATGGCGACTGCCACGCCGGCAACGTGCTGTGGACCGAGGCCGGCCCGCATTTCGTCGACCTCGACGACACCTTGTCCGGCCCGGCCGTGCAGGACCTGTGGATGCTGCTGTCGGGCGAGCGCAGCGTCGCGACCCGCCAGCTGCATGCGCTGCTGAGCGGCTATGAGGACTTCATGGAGTTCGACTGGCGCGAGTTGCGCCTGATCGAAGCCTTCCGGACGCTGCGGATGATCCACTACAGCGCCTGGCTCGCCCGGCGCTGGAACGACCCCGCGTTCCCGATCGCCTTCCCGTGGTTCGGCGCGCCGGTCTACTGGACCGACCAGGCGGTGCGCCTGCGCGAGCAGATCGCGACGCTGCGGGAGCCGCCGGCCTTCGGCGGCCCCGCTTACTGAGCGGTCAGGCCGTCAACAGCGCCGTGACGCGGCGCACATAGGCCGCCGGGTCCTCGAGCTGCCCGCCTTCGGCCAGCACCGCCTGGTCGAACAGGATGTTCGCCAGCTCGTCGAATTGCGCGCTGGTCTCGAGCCGCTTCACCAGCGCGTGTTCGACGTTCACCTCGAGCACCGGGTTCGTCTTCGGCGCACTCTGGCCCGATTGCTTCAGCAGGCGCGCCAGGTGCCCGCTGATGTCGCCCTCCTCGACGACCAGGCAGGCCGGCGAGTCGACCAGCCGCGAGGTCGCGCGCACGTCCTTCGCACGATCCTTCAGCGCTTCCTTCAGGCGGTCGAGCACCGGCTGGAACGCGGTCGCGACCTCTTCGGCCTGCTTCTTCTCGGCCTCGTCCTGCAGCTTGCCGAGGTCGACCGAGCCCTTCGCGACGCTCTGCAGCGGCTTGCCCTCGACCTCGTACAGGTGGCTGAGCAGCCATTCGTCGACGCGGTCGACCAGCAGCAGTACCTCGATGCCCTTCTTGCGGAAGATCTCGAGCTGCGGGCTGCTCTTGGCACCGGCCAGGTTGTCGGCGGTGATGTAGTAGATCGCGTCCTGGCCTTCCTTCATGCGGCCGAGGTAGTCGGCGAACGACACGCCTTCATCGGCATGCGTCGACGCGAAGCGCAGCAGCTTGGTCAGCCGCTCCTGGTTCGCATGGTCTTCGCCGACGCCTTCCTTCAGCACCGCGCCGAAGTCCTTCCAGAACGCCGCGTACTTCGCGCGCTCGGCGGCGTCCTCGCTGTCGGCCAGCGACTCCAGCATGCCGAGCACGCGCTTGGTCGAGCCTTCGCGGATCGCCTTCACGTCGCGGCTTTCCTGCAGCAGCTCGCGCGAGACGTTCAGCGGCAGGTCGGCGCTGTCGATCACGCCCTTCACGAAGCGCAGGTAGACCGGCATCAGCGCCTCGGCGTCGTCCATGATGAAGACGCGCTTCACGTAGAGCTTCACGCCGCCGCGCTTGTCGCGGTTCCACAGATCGAACGGCGCCTTCGCCGGCACGTACAGCAGCTGCGTGTATTCGCTGCGGCCTTCGACGCGGTTGTGCGTGAACGCGAGCGGCGCTTCGGTGTCGTAGCTGATCTGCTTGTAGAACTCGGTGTACTGCTCCGGCGTGATGTCGCTCTTGCTGCGCGTCCACAGCGCCGCGGCCTTGTTGACCGGCGCCCACTCCTCCTGGACCACCTGCTCCTGCTTGTCGGCGTCCCACTCTTCCTTCTGCATCAGGATCGGCAGCGAGATGTGGTCGGAGTACTTGCCGATGATGGAGCGCAGCTTCCAGGCCGTCAGGAACTCTTCCTCGCCGTCGCGCAGGTGCAGGATCACCGAGGTGCCGCGTTGCGCGCGCGTGATCGTCTCGACCTCGAAGTCGCCGCTGCCTTCCGAGCTCCAGCGCACGCCCTGCTCGGCCGGCAGGCCGGCGCGCCGCGATTCGACGGTGATGCGGTCGGCCACGATGAAACCGCTGTAGAAGCCGACGCCGAACTGGCCGATCAGCTGCGCGTCTTTCTTCTGGTCGCCTTCGAGCTTGCTCATGAACTCGCGCGTGCCGCTCTTCGCGATGGTGCCGAGGTTGGCCACCGCTTCGTCAGTCGACAGGCCGATGCCGTTGTCGGTGATCGTCAGCGTCTTCGCGGCCTTGTCGAACGCGATGCGCACCTCGAGGTTCGGCGCGTCTTCGTACAGCGCCGCGTTGTTCAGCGCCTCGAAGCGCAGCTTGTCGCAGGCGTCCGACGCGTTCGAGACCAGCTCGCGCAGGAAGATCTCCTTGTTGGAGTAGAGCGAATGCGTAACGAGGTGCAGGATCTGCTTGACCTCGGCCTGGAAGGAAAGTGTTTGCTTGTCCATGGTCTTGCCGCAGCTGAAATGAGGTTGAGGACGAACGTCGGAGCGAATGTTGGCGAGCCAACCTGTAGGCGCTGTCTGACACGAAGTCGCGCCACGGAGGCACTGCACCTGAGGTCGGATACGGTTACCTTCAAGGCCCCGAAGTTTCCCCGATCCTTGCCGGGGATCCGGGCGGCCGTCTCATCTTTCGCTCTGCTGCCGACGCATGTCCCTGTCTTCCACGTTCGAGAACTGGTTCGCCCCCTCCGCCGCCACCGCCTCCTGGACCCTCGACCGCTTGCGCGGGATCGACCCGGTGCTGGGTTTTGCGATCGTGATGGTCGTGGCGGTGGTGCTTGGCGAGATCCTGAGGCGGCGCTTCCGCTTGCCGCGCCTGTGCGGCCACATGCTGACCGGCGCGCTGGCCAGCCCACTGGCGTTGCGGCTGCTGGAGCGCACCGACCTCGACCCGGTCAAGCCGCTGATCGACCTGGCCATCGGCGTGCTGGTGTTCGAGCTCGGCAGCCGGATCCGGCCGCGCTGGCTGATCGACAACCCCTGGCTCGCGCTGACCTGCGTGCTCGAAGGCGTGCTGTCCGGCCTCGCGGTGTATGTCGGCCTGCTGGCCTTCGATGCGCCGTCGATCTCGGCCGCGCTGGCCGGCGCCGTCGCGATGTCGACCTCGCCGGTCATCGTGCTGGCGCTGGTGCACCAGATGCGCCCGCGCGGACAGGTCACCGAGCGGCTGCTGATGATGTCGGCCATCAACAGCGTGCTCGCGGTGGTCGCGCTGAAGGCCTGGGGCGTGCTCGCCGCCAGCGGTGGCGTCGGCGTGGAGCCCGTCGGGCTCGAACCCGCCATCACCAGCGCGCTGCTGGTGGTCAGCGGCTCGTTCCTGCTCGGCGTCGCAGCCGGCTGGATGCTGACGCAGCTGACCAAGCAGGTGCGCGGCCTGACCACCGCGCCGGTGCTGCAGATCGCGCTGGTCATCATCGCGGCGATGCTGGCGGCCCAATGGCGGCTGTCGCCATTGCTGGCGCTGCTGGTGGCCGGCATGGTGGCGCGCTCGCGGATGGCGCACGGCCTGACCGTCGAGCCGCAGCTCGGCACGGCCGGTGCCACGCTCAGCGTGCTGCTGTTCATCTGCCTGGGCATGCTGTTCACGCTCGACGGCTTCACGACGCTGTGGCCGTGGGTGCTGGTGATCGTCGTCGCGCGGCTGATCGGCAAGGGCATCGCGATCGCCGTGCTGACGCGGCCGAGCGGCCTCGGCTGGCGCCAGGCGGGCGCGCTGACGATCGCACTGCAGCCGATGAGCAGCCTCGCGGTGCTGCTGACCGCCGACACCTTCGGCTGGCCGTCGCAGTTGCCCGGCGCCAATGGCGGCGTGCTGCAGGCGCTGCTGATCTCGACCACGCTGCTGCAGTTCATCGGCCCGCTGCTGGCCGAGCGCGCGGTGCGCGACCTGGCGCAGGAGTGCGCGCCCGTCCCGAAGACAAAGGCTCCCTGACATGGCACTCGCCGAATTCACCACCTCCGAGCCGCTGACGCTGGGCGTCGAACTCGAACTCCAACTCGTCAGCACGCACGATTTCGACCTGGCACCGCAGGCGGAAGACCTGCTGCGCGTGCTCGCGAAGCACTCCGGCGCCTGGGACGTGAAGCCCGAGATCACGCGCAGCATGATCGAGATCGGCACCTCGATCCAGCGCGAGCACAGCGGGCTGGTCGCCGAGCTGCACGACCTGCGCGGGCAGCTCTCGCAGGCCGCCCGCAAGCTGAACATCGGCATCGCCGGCGGCGGCACGCATGCCTACCAGCACTGGAGCGACCAGCAGATCTTCCCGACCGAGCGCTTCCACTACATCAGCGAGCTGTACGGCTACCTGGCCAAGCAGTTCACCGTGTTCGGCCAGCACGTGCACGTCGGCTGCGAAGACGGCGACACCGCACTGTGGCTGCTGCATGCGCTGTCGCGCTACGTGCCGCACTTCATCGCGTTGAGCGCGTCGTCACCGTTCGTGCAGGGCGTCGACACCGGCTTCGATTCGGCGCGGCTGAACTCGGTGTTCGCGTTTCCGCTGTCCGGGCGCGCGCCGTTCGTGACCACCTGGGACGACTTCGGGCTGTACTTCGACAAGATGACGAGCACCGGCGTCGTGCAGTCGATGAAGGATTTCTACTGGGACATCCGCCCGAAGCCCGAGTTCGGCACCATCGAGCTGCGGGTGTGCGACACGCCGCTCGACGTCGACAAGGCCGCGGCACTCGCCTGCTACCTGCAGGCGATCTGCCGCTACCTGCGCGAGGAGCGGCCGTTCGAGCCGTCGGAAGACGACTACCTTGTCTACACCTTCAACCGCTTCCAGGCCTGCCGCTTCGGGCTCGACGGCGAGATCGTCGACCCGCAGACCAAGCAGCGCGAAAAGTTGCGCGACAACATCGTGCGCACGCTCGCACGGGTCGACGAACATGCGCTGGACTTGCGCTCGCTCGACGCCAGCAACCTGATCCGGGACAGCCTGCGGCAAGGCAACGATGCGCAGTGGCTGCGCGGGCTGCGTGCAACGGGCGAGCCGCTGTCGTCGGTGGTGCACAGCGCCGCGGACCGCTGGATGCCGTGACCCGGATGCGAATCGCGGAGCGGCGTTTCCCGGACAACCCGGATTGGCATCCGGGCCCCGGAATCAACCCTTGGCTTGAGCCAGCATCGTCTCGGCGTTGCTGACCTCGAACTTGCCCGGCGCCTCGATGTTCAGCGTCTTGACGACGCCGTTGTCGACCAGCATCGAGTAGCGCTGCGAGCGCACGCCCATGCCGCGCGCGACCAGGTCCAGCGTCAGGCCGGCGGCTTGCGTGAACGTGCCGCTGCCGTCGGCCATCATCCGCACCTTGCCCTGCGTGTGCTGGTCGCGGCCCCAGGCGCCCATCACGAACGCGTCGTTGACCGACAAGCACCAGATCTCGTCGACGCCGGCGGCCTTCAGCGCGTCGGCGTTCTTCACGTAGCCCGGCACATGCTGGGCCGAGCAGGTCGGCGTGAAGGCGCCGGGCAGCGCGAAGATCGCGATCTTCTTGCCGGCGGTTTCCTTCTCGACGTCGAAGGTGTTCGGGCCCAGGCTGCAGCCATTGCCTTCGACCTCGATGAATTCCTGCAGCGAGCCTGCGGGCAGCTTGTCACCAACTTTGAGCATGCGGATCTCCAAATGAAAAAACGGCCGGACGCCAGTATCCCAGCGTTCCGACCGTCTTCGGGAGGCCTTCTGACGAAGGCCCCAGGGTCAACTCAAATCAGACTTCGCGCGCCTTCTCGATCAGGCGCGTGACCACCCAGGACTTGGTCTTGGAGATCGGACGGCCTTCGGCGATCTCGACCACGTCGCCCAGCTTGTACTCGCCCTTTTCGTCGTGGGCGTGGTACTTGCTCGACTTCCCGACGATCTTGCCGTACAGCTCGTGCTTGGTGCGGCGCTCGATCAGCACGGTGACGGTCTTGGCGCGCTTGTCGCTGACGACCTTGCCCACCAGCGTGCGGGTGTTCTTCTGCGGCGCTTCGGTCGTGGTTTGCGTGGTGCTCATTTGGCAGCCCTCTTCTTCTCGGCCAGGATGGTCTTCGCACGCGCGATGTCGCGGCGCGTGTTGCCCAGCGTCGAGTGATTGGTCAGTTGCTGAGTCGCCTTCTGCATGCGCAGACCGAAATGGGCCTTCAGCAGGTCAGCCACTTCCTTTTCAAGGCCGGCGACGTCCTTGGTGCGGAGTTCAGATGCTTTCATGTGTTTCTCCAGTCAGGCCTCAAGAGCCGACCTGACGCGACACGAAGGTGGTGCTCAGCGGCAGCTTGGCCGAAGCCAGCTTGAACGCTTCGCGGGCCAGCTCTTCGGGCACACCGTTGAGTTCGTAGAGCACCTTGCCGGGCTGGATTTCAGCGACGTAGTACTCCGGATTGCCCTTGCCGTTGCCCATGCGGACTTCGGCAGGCTTTTGCGAGATCGGCTTGTCCGGGAAGATGCGGATGAAGATCCGGCCGCCACGCTTGATGTGGCGCGAGATCGCACGACGTGCGGCCTCGATCTGGCGCGCGGTCAGGCGACCACGCTCCGTGGCCTTCAGGCCGAAATCACCGAACGACACGTTCGCGCCACGGGTGGCGACGCCGGTGTTGCGGCCCTTCTGCTCTTTGCGGTATTTCCGCCGAGACGGTTGCATCATGCTAGTTCTCCTTAGGCCTTGCCCGAGCCGGTGGCGTCGGGGGCCTTGCGCACGCGCTTGGCTGCGCTGGTCGGCGCGTCGGTGGCGGGAGCACCCGTCGCCTCGGCCGGCTTGTCGCTGCCTTCAACCGGGGCACCACCTTGGCGGGGGGCACGGTCTCCGCCGCGATCACCACCGCGGTCGCCACGGTCACCGGCACCGCCACCCGGGCGGCCACGGCCAGCCGGGGCGCCGGGGCGCGTGTTGCGACGCGGACGGCGGTCGTCTTCAGGCACCTCGGCCTTCAGTTGCGGCACTTCGCCATTGGCGAGGCGGTCGCCACGGTAGACCCAGCACTTCACGCCGATGATGCCGTAGGTCGTCTTGGCTTCGGAGAAGCCGTAGTCGATGTCGGCCTTCAAGGTGTGAAGCGGCACGCGGCCTTCGCGGTACCACTCGCAGCGGGCGATTTCGATGCCGTTCAGGCGACCCGACGACATGATCTTGATGCCCTGGGCGCCCAGACGCATCGCGTTCTGCATCGCGCGCTTCATCGCGCGGCGGAACATGATGCGCTTTTCGAGCTGCTGGGTGATGCTGTCGGCGATCAGCTGTGCATCGATTTCGGGCTTGCGCACTTCTTCGATGTTGACCGCGACCGGCACGCCCATGCGGCGCGTCAGTTCAGCCTTCAGCTTCTCGATGTCCTCGCCCTTCTTGCCGATGACCACGCCCGGACGTGCCGAGAAGATGGTGACACGGGCGCTCTTGGCGGGGCGTTCGATCAGGATGCGCGACACGGCAGCGCTCTTCAGGCGAGCCTTCAGGAAGTCGCGGACGCGCAGGTCTTCGGCCAGCATCGTCGCGAAATTCGCGTTCGATGCGTACCAGCGCGAAGCCCAGTTGCGGGTAACCGGCAGCCGGAAACCGGTCGGATGGATTTTCTGTCCCATGGTTTTCCTTCTGCGCTCAGTTGCCCACGGTCACGAAGATGTGACACGTCGGCTTGCTGATGCGGTTGCCGCGGCCCTTGGCCCGTGCGGAAAAGCGCTTGAGGGTGGCGGCTTGCTCGACGAAGATCGTCTTGACCTTGAGCTCGTCGATGTCGGCACCGTCGTTGTGCTCTGCGTTGGCGATCGCCGACTCCAGGGCCTTCTTGATGATGCCGGCTGCCTTCTTGGGCGTGAAGGTCAGGATGTTCAGCGCCTGGTCGACCTTCTTGCCGCGGACCATGTCGGCCACCAGCCGACCCTTGTCGGCAGAGAGGCGGACGCCGCGAACGATTGAACGGGTTTCCATCGTCGTCATCCTTACTTCTTGTTGGCCTTCTTGTCGGCCGGGTGGCCCTTGAACGTGCGGGTCAGCGCAAATTCACCGAGCTTGTGGCCGACCATCTGGTCGGTGATGTACACGGGCACGTGCTGCTTGCCGTTGTGCACCGCGATCGTCAACCCGATGAAGTCGGGAAGAATCGTCGAGCGACGCGACCAGGTCTTGATCGGCTTCTTGTCCTTGATGGCCGCGGCCTTCTCGGCCTTGGCCATCAGGTGATGGTCAACGAACGGACCTTTTTTGAGCGAACGGGTCATGGCAGCCCCTTACTTCTTGCGACGCGAGACGATGAACGTCTGCGTGCGCTTGTTGTTGCGAGTGCGGTAGCCCTTGGTCATCGTGTTCCACGGCGACACAGGCACCTGGCCTTCGCCGGTACGACCTTCACCACCACCGTGCGGGTGATCCACCGGGTTCATCGCGACACCGCGAACCGTCGGACGGATGCCCTTCCAGCGACGCGCACCGGCCTTGCCGTACTGGCGCAGGTTGTGCTCTTCGTTGGAGACTTCGCCGATCGTCGCGCGGCAGTCGATGTGGATGCGGCGCACTTCACCGGAGCGCAGGCGCAGCTGGGCGTAGGTGCCTTCGCGTGCCAGCAGCGTCACCGAAGTGCCGGCCGAGCGTGCGATCTGTGCACCCTTGCCCGGCAGCAGTTCGACGCAATGCACCGTCGAGCCCACCGGAATGTTGCGGATCGGCAGCGTGTTGCCGGCCTTGATCGGCGCTTCGGCGCCGCTCAGCACGGTGGCACCGACATCCAGGCCACGCGGGGCGATGATGTAGCGGCGCTCGCCGTCGGCGTAGCACACCAGCGCGATGTGCGCCGTGCGGTTCGGGTCGTACTCGATGCGTTCGACCTTCGCCGGAATGCCGTCCTTGTTGCGCACGAAGTCGACCACGCGGTAGTGGTGCTTGTGACCACCGCCCTTGTGGCGCATCGTGATGTGGCCGTTGTTGTTGCGACCCGCGTTCTGCATTTGCGGTTCGAGCAACGACGCTTCCGGACGGCCCTTGTAGAGGTGGCTGTGAACCACCTTCACGACGGCACGGCGGCCAGGCGATGTCGGTTTGACTTTGATGACGGCCATTACGCGGCCTCCCCGGAGAAGTTGAGCTCCTGGCCAGCCTTCAGCGACACATACGCCTTCTTGACGTGGTCGCGGCGGCCGATGGAACGGCCAAAGCGCTTGACCTTGCCCTTTTGAATCACGGTCTGCACCGACTCGACCTCGACCTTGAACAGCAGTTCGACTGCAGCCTTGATCTCGGGCTTGGTGGCATCGCGCAGCACCTTGAACAGAACCTGGTTGTGCTTTTCGGCAGCGGACGTGGCTTTTTCGCTCACGATCGGCGCCACCAGCACCTGGGCCAGGCGGCCCTCGTCATGCTTGGTCGTGCTCATCCCAGCATCTCCTTGAGTTGCTCGATCGCGCCCTTGGTCACCAGGATCTTCTTGAAGAAGACCAGCGACAGCGGATCGGCGTAACGCGGCTCGACCACCATCACGTTGGCGAGGTTGCGTGCGGCGAGCAGCAGGTTGTCGTCGACCTGGTCGGCGATCACCAGCACCGAGTCGAGGCCCATGGCCTTGAACTTGGCGGCGAGCTGCTTGGTCTTGGGCGAGTCGACGCTGATCGAATCGACCACCGCGACACGGCCTTCACGGGCCAGCTGCGAGAAGATGGCGGCCATGCCGGCGCGGTACATCTTCTTGTTGACCTTGTGCGTGAAGTTCTCGTCCGGGCTGTTCGGGAAGATCCGGCCGCCCCCGCGCCACAGCGGCGACGAGGTCATGCCGGCACGGGCGCGGCCCGTGCCCTTTTGACGCCACGGCTTCTTCGTCGAGTGTTTCACGACGGCGCGGTCCTTCTGGGCGCGCGTGCCTTGGCGGGCGTTGGCCTGGAATGCGACGACGACCTGGTGGACCAGGGCTTCGTTGTAGTCGCGGGCGAACACGGTGTCGGGCGCGTCGACCTTGGAGGTCGCCTGGCCTTGGTCGTTGAGGAGCTCGAGTTGCATCAGTTGGCTCCCTTCTTGGCTTTCACCTTGACGCCGGGGCGCACGACCACATGGCCGTTCTTCGCACCGGGCACCGCGCCACGGACCAGCAGCAGCTGGCGGGCTTCGTCGATGCGGACGACGTCGAGGTTCTGGACGGTCTTGGTGACGTCGCCCATCTGACCGGACATCTTCTTGCCCGGGAACACGCGACCCGGATCCTGTGCCATCGAGATCGAACCCGGCACGTTGTGCGAACGGCTGTTGCCGTGCGACGCGCGCTGCGAGCTGAAGTTGTGGCGCTTGATGGTGCCCGTGAAGCCCTTGCCGATGGAGGTGCCCTGCACGTCCACGAGCTGGCCCACGGCAAACGTCGTCACCGGAACCTGCGCGCCGGGCTTGAAGCCTGCGACGACGTCGGCGGTGACGCGGAATTCCTTCAGGACTTCACCGGCTTCGACCCCTGCTTTCGCAAAGTGGCCGGCTGCCGGCTTGATGACGCGCGATGCTTTGCGCGCGCCGAACGCCACTTGAATGGCGTTGTAGCCGTCGGTGGCTTCGGTCTTGACCTGGACGACACGGTTGTTCGACACATCGAGCACCGTCACGGGAACGGCATCGCCGTCGTCCGTGAAGATGCGCATCATGCCCACCTTGCGGCCCAGCAAACCGACTTGTTCGCTAAGACTCATGAATATTCTCCAGCCCCCGCGCCACCCCCAACAACTGGGAGCGCTTGGAAGCCTTTGTTTGACATGCCCGACATCGATTGGCCGGGCTGACTTGGTGGTGACTTGCCCCGAAAGGCAAATACCAGACCGGCCTCGAAAGGCCGGCTACTTCGGAAAGCCTGCGATTCTAGCCAGCTGCGGGCAAAGCCGCAACCACTTCCTCGCAGGCCCTGCCGATTACTGCAGCTTGATCTCGACGTCGACGCCGGCCGGCAGGTCGAGCTTCATCAGCGCGTCCACGGTCTTGTCGGTCGGATCGACGATGTCCATCAGGCGCTGATGGGTGCGGATTTCGAACTGGTCGCGCGAGGTCTTGTTGACGTGCGGCGAGCGCAGGATGTCGAAACGCTGCATGCGGGTCGGCAGGGGCACCGGGCCCTTGACGATCGCGCCGGTGCGCTTCGCGGTGTCGACGATCTCGAGTGCCGACTGGTCGATCAGCTTGTAGTCAAACGCCTTCAGGCGAATGCGAATCTTTTGCTTGGTGGCCATGACAGTTCCTGAAAAAGAGCGTGCGGTCCTTGCGGATCGCGAAATCGATGGAGGGTGAGTGGCCGGCAGGCGTGGTGCCGAAGCACCCCGCCCGACCGACCGATGACTCCACCTTATTCGAGGATCTTGGCGACGACGCCGGCGCCGACGGTGCGACCGCCTTCACGGATGGCGAAGCGCAGGCCTTCTTCCATCGCGATCGGGGCGATCAGCTTCACCGTGATGCTCACGTTGTCGCCAGGCATCACCATTTCCTTGTCCCAGATGACTATTTGCCNCCTTCACGGATGGCGAAGCGCAGGCCTTCTTCCATCGCGATCGGGGCGATCAGCTTCACCGTGATGCTCACGTTGTCGCCAGGCATCACCATTTCCTTGTCCTTCGGCAGCTCCACCGCGCCGGTCACGTCCGTCGTGCGGAAGTAGAACTGCGGGCGGTAGTTGTTGAAGAACGGCGTGTGGCGACCGCCTTCCTCCTTGCTCAGCACGTACACCTCGGCCGTGAAGTGCGTGTGCGGCTTGATGCTGCCCGGCTTGCACAGCACCTGGCCGCGCTGCACGTCTTCACGCTTGGTGCCGCGCAGCAGGATGCCCACGTTGTCGCCCGCTTGACCYTGGTCCAGCAGCTTGCGRAACATTTCCACGCCCGTGCAGGTCGTCTTCTGCGTCGCCGAGATACCGACGATCTCGATTTCCTCGCCGACCTTGACCACGCCGCGCTCGATGCGACCCGTCACCACCGTGCCGCGACCCGAGATCGAGAACACGTCTTCCACCGGCATCAGGAACGCGCCGTCGATCGCACGCTCGGGCGTCGGGATGTAGCTGTCCAGTGCCTCGGCCAGCTTGAAGATCGCGCCTTCGCCCAGCTCGCCCTTGTCGCCTTCCATCGCCAGCTTCGCGCTGCCGTGGATGATCGGCGTCTTGTCGCCCGGGAAGTCGTACTTGTCCAGCAGTTCGCGCACTTCCATCTCGACGAGCTCCAGCAGCTCGGCGTCATCGACCATGTCGCACTTGTTCATGAACACGATGATGTACGGCACRCCSACYTGGCGGGCCAGCAGGATGTGCTCGCGCGTCTGCGGCATCGGGCCGTCAGCGGCCGACACCACCAGGATCGCGCCGTCCATCTGCGCCGCACCCGTRATCATGTTCTTCACGTAGTCGGCGTGCCCCGGGCAGTCGACGTGCGCGTAGTGGCGGTTCGCCGTCTCGTACTCGACGTGCGCGGTGTTGATCGTGATGCCGCGRGCCTTYTCTTCCGGCGCCGCATCGATCTGGTCATAGGCCTTCGCCTCGCCACCGAACTTYGCCGACAGCACCGTCGTGATCGCCGCCGTCAGCGTCGTCTTCCCATGGTCCACGTGACCAATCGTGCCAACGTTCACGTGCGGCTTGGTCCGCTCGAATTTGCCTTTTGCCATTT
>NZ_LMDM01000002.1:231152-257684 GCF_001425825.1 Rhizobacter sp. Root1238 | reverse complement strand
TCTTGGCCAGCCCGGTCAGCAGCGCATACACGATCGCCGCGTGAAACAAAATGACAAAGCCGATCCCGACGACATGCCGCCGGGGATCGCGTTGTCGCTGCGAAAAATTCATCGGTCGCGAACTCCTGTGCAGATAAAGGGCCTGAGCGGCTTAGGCAAGCAGCGTGCCTGCACAAGTACATGGCACAAAACGACCCGTTAGGTACCAGTTTAGTACCAGTAATACCACCCGTCAATGCGGGCCAAACCCGAGGATAAACCCGGAAAATTGCTTTCCTGACAACAGGTTACGTTTTCAGGTTGCTGGCTTGCATGGCGCGCCGAACAGGCTTCGGTGCTGGCCTGGCGTCATGATCCACCGCGAAAAATACCACCGTCAGGCCAGAAGAATTCACGGGGTTTTCGATTGTTTCCCCGAACAAAGCACCGTGTTGGGTCGCGACGCCCGATTCAGGCGGCCTGCAGTTCGCGGCGCATCGCAGCGATGACGGCCTGGTAGTCCGGGTGGCCGAAGATCGCGCTGCCGGCGACGAAGGTGTCGGCGCCGGCTTCGGCGACGCGGCGGATGTTGTCGACCTTGATGCCGCCGTCGACCTCGAGCCGGATGTCGCGTCCGCTCGCGTCGATCAGGCGGCGCGCCTGCTCGATCTTCTTCAGCGCCATCGGGATGAAGCTCTGGCCGCCGAAGCCGGGGTTCACGCTCATGATCAGCACCTGGTCGATCTTGTCGATCACGTACTCGAGCACCGACAGCGGCATCGCCGGGTTGAACACCAGCCCGGCCTTGCAGCCCTCGGCCTGGATCAGCTGGATCGTGCGGTCGACGTGCGTGCTGGCGTCGGGGTGGAAGGTGACGGTGGTCGCACCGGCCTTGCAGAACGCGAGCGCGAGCGGGTCGACCGGCTGCACCATCAGGTGCACGTCGAGCGGCACCGGGCTGCCGTCGGGCCGCACCGCATGCTTGCGGACGGCCTCGCAGATCATCGGGCCGAAGGTCAGGTTCGGCACGTAATGGTTGTCCATCACGTCGAAGTGGATCCAGTCGGCACCGGCGGCGATGACGTTGCGCACCTCGTCGCCGAGACGGGCCAGGTCGGCCGACAGGATGCTGGGGGCGATGCGGTAGGTGGTCATGCGGTGCTGCCGGCGGTGTCGCGGAAAGCGCGGATTTTAGGCGGGCCGCGAAGCTGCCATGGAGCGGCTCCTAGAATGCGCCATGGCCCATCCTGAATTCACCTGCTCGGTCGCCGTGCGTCACCTGCCCGAGCAATCGAACCCCGCCACCGGCCACTACGCCTTCGCCTACACGATCACGGTCCGCAACAGCGGCGACGTCGCGGCGCAGCTGATCGCGCGGCACTGGGTCATCACCGACGGCCAGGGGCGCGTCGAAGAGGTGCGCGGCTTGGGCGTCGTCGGCCAGCAGCCGCTGCTGCAGCCGGGCGACAGCCACGAGTACACCAGCTGGACGCGGCTGGCCACGCCGCAGGGCAGCATGCGCGGCACCTTCTTCTGCATGACCGAAGACGCGACGCCGTTCGACGCGCCGGTGCCGGAGTTCGGCCTGTCGCTCGCGTCGACGCTGCACTGACGGCCGCACGATGTTCGGACGGAAGAAGGCGTCGAACAAGACGCCAGGCAAGGCCCGGCCGGGCCCGTGGGACCTGAGCGCGCTGCTGAACGCCGCCGATGCGTCGGCCGGCCTGCCCGAACGCCACCTGTGGTTGATCCGGCTGCTCGAATGGCTGCGCCATGCGACGCTGCCGGCCGACGGTGCGCCTTCCAGCGAGCCGACCGCCACGCCGATGCCGCTGCGGCGCCTGCGCCACCTGCTGAACGTGCTGGAGCGCCACCCCGAGCACCAGGCCGAGGTCGCCGCGCTGCTCGCACGCTTCTGGCGCGAGGTCGACGTGGCGGCGCTGCTCGCCGACTTCGGCTTCTCGCCGCGCCGCGACCTGTCCGGCGAATTCGGCCAGCGCCTGCGATTGCGCCTGCTGCCCGGCACGCCGGCCACCACCAACCTGGCCGAGCTGTTCGGCCTGCTGTTCCCGCAGTCGAGCGACGCGCTGTGGATGGAGGCGCTCGACGACACGACGCTCGCGCGCCTGACCGCGCTGCTCGCGCCGGCCGCCGCGACGAGTGCCGGCGGGCCGAACTGGCGCGCGCCGTTCCTCGACGCGATCACCTTCCTCGCGAGCGCGATCCGCGCGACCGGCTTCTCGCCGACGGTGCGCCAGCGCATGAGCCCCGAACTGCTGGTGTCGCAGCCGTTCCGCCAGCTGGCGCTGGTGGCCGAGCGGATCCGCACGCACGCCGAGGGCGGCGACATGCCGGCGCTGCTGCGCGAGGCGCAGTACCTGCGCGCGCTGCTCGACACCTGCCGGCGCTGCGCCGACAGCGTTCACCTGCACCTGGAGGAGCACGGCGTCTCGGTCGACGTGGTGTTCGCCGTCGAGCAACTGCGCGAGCGCACGCAGCGCATCGAAGACCTGCTGATCTGCGTGCTGAGCCCCGAGCCCGGCCGCGACATCACGCGGCTGATCGCCGCGCTGGTGCGCACCGCCGACGAGCGGCGCAGCATCCGCGCGCTGTTCGCGCGGCACTACTCGCTGCTCGCGCGCAAGGTGGCCGAGCGCAGCGCCGAGACCGGCGAGCACTACATCACCCGCGACCGCAGCGAGTACCGGCAGATGCTGCGCGCCGCGGCCGGCGGCGGCGCGGTGCTGGCCGGCACCACGTTCATGAAGTTCTTCGTGCTGGCGCTCGGGCTGTCGACCTTCTGGGCCGGCTTCTTCGCAGGCGTCAACTACGCTGGCAGCTTCGTGCTGATCCACCTGATGCACTGGACGGTGGCGACCAAGCAGCCGGCGATGACCGCGCCGGCGATGGCGGCCAAGCTCGACGACGTGTCGAACGACGCGGCGGTCGAGGGCTTCGTCGACGAGGTCGCG
Organism: Rhizobacter sp. Root1238; assembly: GCF_001425825.1. Lineage (GTDB taxonomy): Bacteria > Pseudomonadota > Gammaproteobacteria > Burkholderiales > Burkholderiaceae_C > Rhizobacter. The sequence continues at coordinate 254,733 of NZ_LMDM01000002.1, read as the reverse complement.
CACCTGATCCGTTCGCAGGCGGCCGGGATCCTCGGCAACCTGGCGCTGGTGACGCCGCTGGTGCTGACGGCGCAGTTCGCGTGGACGGCCGCGTTCGGCGCGCCGCTGATCGGCGCGAAGGACGCGCAGCACGTGCTGGACACGCTGTCGCTGCTCGGCCCGACGCCGCTGTACGCGGCCTTCACCGGCGTGCTGCTGTTCCTCAGCTCGATCATCGCCGGCTGGGTCGAGAACTGGTTCGTCTGGCACCGGCTCGACAGTGCGATCGCCTGGAACCCGCGCATCGTCGCGCGGCTCGGCACGGCGCGCGCGCAGCGCTGGTCGCTCTACTGGCGCAACAACATCTCGGGGCTGACCGCCAACATCTCGCTCGGGCTGATGCTCGGCCTGGTGCCGGCGGTCGCGAGCTTCTTCGCGCTGCCGATCGAGGTGCGGCACGTGACGCTGTCGACCGGGCAGTTGGCCGCTGCGGTCGGCGCGCTCGGCTTCGACATCCTGCACCAGGCGCCGTTCTGGTGGTGCCTGGCCGGCATCGCGGTGACCGGCGGCCTGAACCTCGCGGTGAGCTTCTTCCTCGCGTTCAAGGTGGCGCTGCGCTCGCGCGGCATCCGGCTCACCGACCGCAGCCGCATCTACCGCGCGATCCGCCAACGGCTGTGGCAGCGGCCGGGGTCGTTCATCGTGCCGCCGAAGGATTGAGCCCGCGATCGGTGCGGCTTCAGGGCAGCGTGACCGTCAGCACCGCATGCTCGTCGACCACGGCGAGTCGCCGTGGATTGCCGGGCAGCACGGCCAAGCCCTGTGGCTCGTTCAAGCGCCCATCGGCGCCCGTCACGACGGCGCGGGAGGCGACACGACCCGCGACCGTGCTGACGATGCCGTCCGGCGCCAGCCGGCGCAGCACGCTGTTTGCCTCATCCGAGATGAAGAGGTTTCCGTCGGCATCGAAGGCCAGTGCGTTCGGCCGGAAGAAGCGCGATGCGGCTGCAGCGCCATCCATCCGCCCCGCCTCACCGGCCTTGCCGGCCACCGTCGTCACGACACCAGCCGGCGTGATCCTGCGGACCGTGTGGTTGCCTTGCTCGGCGACGAACACATTGCCGGGACCATCCACGGCCAGCGCGACCGGAAAGGAAAAGCGCGCCGCATTGCCTGTGCCGTCGTCGCTCCCCGGGTGGTCGGCCAGCCCGGCCAGCGTGGTCGTTGTGCCCGCCGGCGAGATGCGCCGGATCGCGTGGCGGCCTGCATCGGCAACGTAGACGAAGCCGGCCGCGTCGACCGCCACGCCCCGCGGCACGTCAAAGCGCGCCGTCCCCCCGGGCCCGTCGACGCTGCCGCGCTGGCCGGGCGCCCCGGCCAGCGTCGACACCACCCCGGCCGGCGTGATCTTGCGGATCACCGCATCCTGCTCGTCGGCGACGTAGAGATTGCCGGCTGCATCGATGGCCAGCGACCCCGGCATCGCGAAACTCGCTCCGCTGCCCTGCCCGTTGACCGTGCGCGAGTCGTTCGGCTTGCCGGCGAACGTCGTCACCACCCCGGCTGGCGTGATCTTGCGGATGCAGTGGTTGTCATGGTCCGCGACGAAGAGGTTGCCATCGCGATCGGAGACCACGCCGCGCGGCAAACGCAGGCGCGCCGCCGCGCCGGTGCCGTCGGCATACCCTCGCTTCGGCGGCGAGCCGAGTACGGTGCTCGCGCTGCCGTCGACCGCCACGTGGCGCAGCACCGAGTTGTCGGAATCGGCCACCAGCGTGTCGCCGTTGCGCAGCGTCAGCAGCGCCCGCGGAAACGCGAAGCGCGCCTGATCGGCCGGGCCATCGGCCCAGTCCCAGGTGCCCAGGCTGCCACTCAACCGGCCGATGCTGCCATCGGCGGCCACCCGGTCGATGATGCTGAATGCACGCTGGCTGACGAGCAGCGAGCCTCCGGCATCGAACGCGAGGCCGCACAGGTCACCGTTCGACGAGCCCGGGGAATCCGAGGGCAGCGGTCCGTGCCCGACCGTCGACACCACCCCGCCCGACAGCTTGCGGATCGAGAACCAGTCGCTGATGTAGAGCGCACCGGCGGCATCCGTCGTCAGCGCGCATGGCGAACCATTGAAGCGCGCGTCAGCCGCGGGGCCGTCGGTCGCACCCATCTCGCCGGGAACGCCCGCGATGGTGCTCACGATCCCTTGCGGGGACAGCCGGCGGATCGCATGGCGATCGCCGATGAGCAGGTTGCCGGCAGTGTCGAACACCAGCGAGTACGGTTCGAGAAAGCGGGCTTCGGCAGCCTTGCCGTCGACTGCTCGCGAGTCCCCGGGCGAACCGGCCATGGTGCTCACGGTCCCGTCGGCCGCGATGCGGCGCAGGGTCTTGCTCTCCGGATCGGCCCCATAGATGGTGCCGGAGGCATCGACCGCCAGCCCCATCACCTCATTGAAGCGCGCACTGGCGGCAGGACCGTCGCGCTCGCCGCTCTCGCCGACGCGCGACCCGGCGACCGTGCTCACCACCCCACCCGGCGACCAGGCGCGTATCGCGCCGCAGTCCACGAAGTAGACCGTGCCATCGGCGCCCTGGGCCATCGCGCCGGGAAAGCAAAGCCGCGCATCGCGGGTGGCTCCGTCGACGGCACCGCGACCGCCCAGCCCGCCGGCCAGCAAGCTGATGCTGGCCGCGACCTCGGTCGGCGGGTTCGGCGGCGTCGCCGTAGCCGCATCGCCGCCCCCGCCCGCCCCCCCGCTGCCACCGCAGGCCGCCACGGCCCACGCCACGAAGCCGCCCGCAATGGCGCGACGAGCACGAATGACTTGCATGTTTCTTCCCCCGTTCGTTCCTGCCGCGTCCGCCGGCACCTCGCCGGACGGATCGCGTCCTCTGCCTGCGGAAGATCGCGCACGGTGTGAATCCGTGTTCCCTCGCGTCCCCGTCATTCGTCCCGGTCGCGCCGCTCGCCCTTCTTGCGCCCCGAGAACATCGTCCACCACACGATCAGCAGCAGCACCGCGAGCGCGCCCAGCGCTTCGAGGAGAATCAGACCCATGACGATGTTCCCTGGCCGCGGCCGCTGGTGGATGGCGGCGGCGATTCTAGGCTCGCTGATCGGCTGCGCGAGCCTGCAATACCCTCCCGTGGCACCGGTGCCTCCGGCGCCGGCCGCCAACGCGCCGGCCGCCACGCCCGCCGCTTCCTCCCCCTCCGCCGGCGACAAGCCGGTGCTGACGCGCACGCGCAGCCGCTGGGTCGGTGCCGCCTGGACCGACCTGCCCGGCTGGGAGTTCGACAGCACCGCCGAGCTGTGGCCCGCGCTGCTGCGCAGCTGCGAGAAGCCCGGCCCCGACTGGACGAAGTTGTGCGCCGACGCGCAGAAACTCACGACCATCACCGACGGCAGCGTGCGCGTGTTCCTGCAGAACCGCGTGCAGCCGTGGCGCGTCGAAACGCTCGAAGGCGCGACCGACGGTCTGATGACCGGCTACTACGAGCCGCTGGTCGAAGCCAGCCGCGTGCCGCGCGGCGCGTTCCGCATCCCGCTGTACGCGCCGCCGGCCGACCTGGCCACGCGCAAGCCTTACTGGACACGCCAGCAACTCGACACCGTGCGCGCCGCGCAGGCCGCATTGCGCGGCCGCGAGATCGCCTACATCGCCGACCCGCTCGATGCGCTGGTGCTGCAGATCCAGGGCTCGGGCCGGCTGCAGCTGACCGAAGCCGACGGCACGCGCAAGCTGCTGCGCGTCGCGTTCGCGGCACACAACGACCAGCCGTACAAGTCGGTCGGCCGCTGGCTGGTCGACCAGGGCGAGATGACGCTGGAGCAGGCCTCGTGGCCGTCGATCAAGGCCTGGGCGCGCAAGAACCCGAAGCGGCTCAACGAGATGCTGTGGGCGAATCCACGGGTGGTCTTCTTCCGCGAGGAGCCGCTGCCCGATCCGCAGCTCGGCCCGAAGGGCGGCCAGGGCGTGCCGCTGACGCCAGGACGCTCGATCGCTGTCGACACGCAGAGCATTCCGTACGGCACGCCGGTGTGGATCGATGCGACCGAGCCGCTGAGCGCGACGCTGCTGCGCCGCGCGGTGATGGCGCAGGACACCGGCACCGCGATCACCGGGGCGGTGCGCGCCGACTACTTCTGGGGCTGGGGCGAGACGGCCGAGCAGCAGGCCGGGCGGATGAAGCAGCCGCTGCGGTTGTGGGTGCTGTGGCCGCGCTCGAGCGATCAGCCGATCAGGTAGACATACAGAATCTGGCAGTAGCTGTTGGCGCCTCCGCCGAGCGCCACCGGCTGCGTCCCCATCACGAGGGTCTTGCCGGTGGTCTGCGAGGTGAGCACTGCCGCCAGCACCGCCTTGTAGTTCGGATCGGTCAGGTTCAGGAAAGCCCAGTTCGGGTCGGTGGCCCCGGGACAGGCGCTCACGCCGGACAGGTAGACGCGCAGGTCCGCATTGCCAGGCGCGCCGGCATTGGCCGTGACCACCATGATTCGTGAAACGGTGCCTGAGACTTCGGCGGCAGAGGGCGCGGCCACGAGCCCGAACATCATCAAGGCAGCGACGATCGATCGGCGCAGGCGCGCGGCGTGACAAGTCAGCATGCGATTCTTCCCTCTGTTGTTCAAAGCATCCAGATGCCCGAGATCGGACCGGGATTCACGGCGGTGCAACTCGCGTTGTCGGGCAGATAGCGCACCCTGACTTTCGAGCGGGTCAGCTTGGCCGACATGACGACGGCCAGCAGCGGCTTGTAGTTGGCGTCGGACTGGTAGACGACGCCCGCTCCACCCTCCACCCAACTGGCAAAGAAGTAGGCGTTGTTGGTGGTGATGGGCGGATCGCCACCCACGAACAGGTCACCCGGGGTGACGACGCATTCGGTTACCGCATGCGCCGAGGGCGCGCTCGCCGCGAGCGCAACCACCAGGACGGACATGGCCACGAAAGGCCACGACTTGCTTGACATGTTGTTTCTCCCTCCACGAAGGCTCGGATTGTTGATGAGACGAGAGGCCGTTGGCAAGGCCGACACCTGCCCGGCATTCGTGCATATGCATGCGCGAAATGCTGCGTTGGCAGCACCGGACAAGACACCTAATGTGCAGATCCCGCCACATTCCGTGTCTCTGCCCACCGCATGTCCGCCGACCACCTGCTCACCCTGCCCGACTCCGCCAGCCTCGCGCTCTCGATCCGCGCCAAGGCCCTGCTGTTCCACGACCCGCGCTCGCTCGCCGTGCTGGAGCAGGTGGAACGCGTGGCCGGCAGCGACGCCACCGTGCTGGTGGTCGGCGAGACGGGCACCGGCAAGGAGTTGATCGCCCGCCACATCCACAAGCGCAGCGGGCGCGACGGCCCCTTCATCGCGGTGAACTGCGGCGCGTTCAGCGAATCGCTGATCGATGCCGAGCTGTTCGGCCACGAGTCCGGTGCGTTCACCGGTGCCCACCAGGCGCGTGCCGGCTGGTTCGAGGCGGCCAACGGCGGCACGCTGTTCCTCGACGAGATCGGCGACCTGCCGCTCGCGCTGCAGGTGAAGCTGCTGCGCGTGCTGCAGGAGCGGCAGGTGGTGCGGCTCGGCTCGCGACGCGCGATCCCGCTCGACGTGCGGCTGGTGGCCGCCACCAACGTCGAACTGCACCGCGCGGTGGAGGCGCAGCATTTCCGCGCCGACCTGTACTTCCGCCTGAGCGTCGCGACGATCGAGTTGCCGCCGCTGCGCGACCGCCCGGGCGACATCCTGCCGCTCGCACGCCACTTCATCGCGGTGTGCGGCGGCAAGCTCTCGCTGCACGGCACGCAGCTGTCGCCCGAGGCGCGCAGCGCGCTGCTGGCGTATGCATGGCCGGGCAACATCCGTGAGCTGGAGAACGTCATCCACTACGCGCTGATCGTCTGCCGCGACGGCATCGTGCGGGCAAGCGACTGCCGCTTCTCACCGCTCGGGTTCCTGGGGGCGGCCGCCTCGCCGGCGACATCGGCGCTACCGCAGGCCGCCGGGCCGCCGCCTGCGGCAGATCCGCTGGCCGCGCTGGAGCGTGCCATCGACGCGCTGATGGACGGCAGGCATCCGCAGTTGATGTCGGCGATCGAGGGCCTCGTGGTGCGGCTCGGCTTCGCCCGCTGCCACGACAACCAGGTGCAGACCGCGCGGCTGCTCGGCGTCACGCGCAACACGCTGCGCACGCTGCTGAAGCGGCACGGGCTGCTGGCGCTGTCGTCGCGTGACGAGGTGGCGGAGGACCTGGACGTCGAAACGGCGTGAGGCCGGTGCGGGCCCTGACTCAACGGCAAGCCAGGTAGACCTGCCGCCACGGACGGGGTGGGATGCCGATGGCGCAGTCCTGCAGCACGTCGCGACCGAGAGAGCCTTCATAGACGATGCCGGCCGCCACGCCGGCTTCGTCGCGGGTCCGGATGCGGACGGACGCGAGCACGGCCGATCCGACGCGAAGCGGCTGTGCCTGCAGCGACTGCTCGTTGACGGATCGCTCGCCCGTCGCCGACCGCGTGGCGGACGAGCCGTCGAGCCGGGCACCTTCCAGGTAGCGCCTGGCGAATTGCGTGTAGGGGCGGCCGGTGTCGATGTCGACGAGCACTTCGGCACGGTCGCCCCAGGCGCCGCGGACCAGCATCGCACCGATCGATTCGCCGATGCGCTCCAGATGAACGCTGGACCGGTCGGGGTAGAGCCTGCGAAAGTCGTCGAAGGGCTCACCGGCTGCATGCAGCGCGAACAGGCGGCTCGATGGGAAGTCGAGCACCACGAGATCGTTCGGTGCCAGTTGCTGCGGGCTCAGCATGCCGGCAAGCTTCGCCGCAGCGAACTCGGGGATGGTCGGGATGACCTCACACGGGACAGCAGTGGCCGTCTCCCTGCCAAGCCGGATCTGCAAGGCATCGCGACAAGTCGGGCCGCCCGCATGGCCGCGCAGGCGCGGTGCAGCCTCCGAGACGACGAGGCTTGGCGATGAACCGGTGTCGAGAACGAAGCTTTCGAGTCGGCCATGGACGCGCACATCGATCACCGGGCCGAAGCCTTTGTGGACGGCCTGCTGCGAGAACGGGTGATCGAAGAGTGGCGGCTGAGCTTGAGCAACGGTGCAACTCGGCAGGAGCGCCAAAGCGAAGGTGATCAGGAGAAGTCCGGCAACTTTCACGCGATGTTCTCCAGGATGCTGGCCGGCGCATGGCCACGCCGCAGGGCAGATTCGCAAACCACCTCGAGAAGCCCTTGAATCTGCTTGCAGTACACGCTTGGATTGTCGAAAGCACGCGCAGAGCTGTAGCGCTGAATCGGTCCGCCCAAGACCTCTCCCGCCCGGCAAACCTTCTTCCAGCAACAGTCGGCACATTGAAATGGCAGGCGGCGGATCTGCCCAATGAGGGCTTGTATTTCGCTGGAACAGACAAAGTCGTTCAGTGTCGAATCCAGCACGTTGTAGCGCCCCCTGAAGAGGTGCGGCAAGGCGTTTCGCAGATCGTCGTCGGGACCCACATGCCCATCGCTGTCCACGGTGATCGCAAGGGAATCGCAGATGACCGCCTCTTCCTCGGCCAACCTGTCCCGTCCGCACAGGATTCGACGGACCGACTTGCCAACGAACCTGATGTGGATGGACGAGTCGTTGTCCTGCAGCCACTGCTCGTAGATCTTGCACAGGGCATCTCCCACCGTTTGATGGCCATCCACGCCTGCGGTGTCGTGCGTCTCATCCGCCGCGATGATGTGAAGCCTTTTCAGTCCGAGGTCGTGCACCATGTGCCGATACAAGACCGTCCCGTCCGTCTCCGGGTTCAGCACGACGATGACCCCCAGTCGATCGGGCAGGCGGGCTTGAAGTCTTTTGATTCCTACGATGACTCGGTCATAGGTGCCGCGGCTGTCGTGATCGACTCTACGCAGATCGTGAACTTCCTGCGGGCCATCCAGGCTGACACCCACGAATACGCCGTGCTTGCCCAGCAGGTCAATCCACAGATCGTCCAGCAACATGCCGTTCGTTTGCAATGAGATTCTCAAATCAACCACCTCCTGGAGCTCACGCGTGAGACGGCTGCACATGTCGTCGAATCGTTCTCGCTTCATCAGCAGCGGTTCTCCGCCATGCAGGTCGATCTGGATGACCTCGAGTCGATGCTTTCTCGCGGCGTTGAGCAGGTAGGCTGCGACATGCTCGATGGTCTCCATGGAAATCAGTGCCGGCCGCCTTTCGAAGTCCGTGTTTCTGGCATCGAAGAAGTAGCAGTAGGTGCAGGCGATGTTGCAACGCTCTGCGACCTTGAGAATGACCTCCAGCCGCCGAGGAATGACGACCGAATGCTCGGGGTCTTCTCTCGCGCGAAGGCGTGATCGAATGCCGCTCAGATTCACTCGCCCAATGGTTTCCATGGCTTCCTCAGTCCGGTTTTCAACCACACCCGATTGGATGAATACCGCCCTGGATGGGCGGCATACCTCGCAGCCTTAAACGGCTTTGCTCCATTCGCACTTAACGAAGTTTGGAGAATTGCTTGCACTGCACTTCACTTCTCCGCCGGCGACATGCCGCAGAACGTCGTCGGTCAGGATTCGCATCGGAACGGCCACTGGAGGTCCGGCAAGCGAGAGGCGATGGAGGAGCGTGTCGAGAGTCATGAGTCTTCTTTCATGTGAAGCGGGAACGGCCGCTTCGCCCGTCGCGGCGCGACTGCCGCAAATGAGCGGATGACTGCTTGGAGAATGGATTGGCGATGGTGGTCGCCGTCGAGCCGCGCGAGGCCGGCTCCTGGCCGAAGCGAACTCGATTCCGCGATCGGGAAGAGTTCCGCGATGGGGCAGCCCTGGTGGCCGCCCGATGCTTGGGCAATGAGACTCTGTCGAGGTGCGCTACTTTGCAGATGGACCCGGCCACCCGCAACGCTCCATCACTACCATTGACAGACCGCGTTGCCGTTGATCTTCACGGCGCCAGACACGCCTCCCGGCGCGTCCGTGCAGCGGTCACCCCTCAGCCGCTTCCTGCCGCCCCTCCGGCAACCGGATCACCCCGGTCCGGTAGTCGTACTCGAACACCTCGCCGTGCCGGCCCCATTCGATCGCGGTGCGCAGCACGCGCTCGGCTTCGGCGGCATCGAGGCTGTCGCTGAGCAGGCGCAGGAACGGCTCCTGCGGCAGCTCGCCCGAGGTTTCCTGCTCCAGGCTGTGGCGGATGTGCGCGGCCAGCGGCACCGTCGCCAGCAGCTGCTGGCCGAACAGCTGCTGCCGCAGCGTGTGGTCGCCGTCCACATAGCGCCGCCCGAGCGGCGTCAGGTGCAGGTCGCCATCGGCCAGCTGCGCGAGCCCGAGCAGCGAGAGCCCCTGCGTCAGCGGCAGCAGCTCGTGGTCGGTCAGCTCGGTCTCCTCGGCCAGCTTCGGCAGGTCGGCATGGCCGGCGAAGAGGTCGTCGGCCAGCAGCTCCAGCAGGCCGTCCATGCGGCTCACGTCGGCCTGCGGCAGGCGGTGCGCCAGCGGCAGCGCGGTCGGCTCGCCGGCCGGGCGGCGGCCGGTGCCGGCCGTCATCAGCGCATAGACCTCGTCGACCAGCTGCCGCACCTCGGCGCTGTCCGGGTCGCGCGGGCGCGGCAGCTGCACCGACAGCTGGCAGCGCACCCGCCCCGGGTCGCTCGCAAAGATCAGCACGCGGTCGGCCATCAGCACCGCTTCCTGGATGTTGTGCGAGACCACAAGAATCGCCTTGGTCGGCATGCGGCGCGAGGTCCACAGCGCGAGGATCTCTTCGCGCAGCCGCTCGCCGGTCAGCACGTCGAGCGCCGAGAAGGCCTCGTCCATCAGCAGGATCTCGGGCTCCACCACCAGCGCGCGCGCAATGCCCACGCGCTGGCGCATGCCGCCCGACAGCTCGCGCGGCAGCGCGCCCTCGAAGCCGGCCAGCCCGATCAGCTGGATCGCCGCCAGGGCCCGCGCCGCCCGCTCGTCGGGCGCCATGCCGCGCGCCTCCAGCCCGAGTTCGACGTTCTGCTGCACCGTGAGCCACGGGAACAGCGCGAACGACTGGAACACCATCGCGATGCCGCGCGCCGGGCCGTGCAGCGGCTGCCCGCGGTAGCCCACGTCGCCGGCGTCGGCCGGGATCAGCCCGGCCAGGATGCGCAGCAGCGTCGACTTGCCCGAGCCCGATTGCCCGAGCAGCGAGACGATCTCGCCCTCGGCCAGCCGGAAGTCCACGCCCTCGAGCACCGCGCGCGCGCTGCCGTCGGCCGAGCGGAACGACTTGCCGACACCCTTCAGTTCGATCAAGGTCTTCATGCCGGTCCCTAGAAATGCATGCGGTCTTCGGCCAGCCGGTAGAGCCGCCGCCAGACCAGGTGGTTCATGCCCATCACGAACAGGCACATCACGCCGATGCCCAGCGCAATGCGCGGAAAGTCGCCGACCGCCGTCATGTGCGCGATGTAGCTGCCCAGCCCCTTGGCCTGCAGCGTGGTGTCGCCCCAGGTCACGTACTCGGCGACGATGCTGGCGTTCCACGAGCCGCCGCTGGCGGTGATGGCGCCGGTGACGAAGCTCGGGAACACCGCCGGCAGCAGGTAGCGGCGCCAGCGCAGCCAGCCCGACAGGCCCAGGTTCTGCGCCGCATAGCGCAGCTCGGTCGGGATGCCGCTCGCGCCGGCGATCACGTTGAACAGCAGGTACCACTGCGTGCCCAGCACCATCAGCGGCGACAACCAGATGTCGGGGTCCAGCTTCCAGCGCACGATGAACAGCACCGCCACCGGGAACATCAGGTTGGCCGGGAATGCCGCGAGGAACTGCGCGACCGCCTGCAGCCGACCCGACCAGCGCGGGTTCAGGCCGATCCAGATGCCCACCGGCACCCACACCAGCGCGGCCAGCGCCGTCAGCACCAGCACGCGCAGCATCGTGATCGAGCCGAGCACCAGCACATGCCCGGCCTCGGCCCAGCCGACCTCGGCGTGGATGAAGCGCAGCAGGTGCCACAGCGCGATCAGCACCGCCGCGGCCAGCAGCGCATCCCACGCACGCTGCAGCGCCGCCCCGGCCGGGCGCGCGCGGGCGCGGATCGACGTGCCGTCGTGGCGGCGGCGGAACAGGGTGAGCGAGCGGCCGAACAGCGCCACGATGCGCAGCGCAAACGGCTGCAGCCGCTCGGTGCGGCGCAGCCAGGTCAGCAGCCACGACGACGGCGCGGCATCGTTGCTGCCCTCCTCGAAGCGGAACTTGTCGGCCCACGCCAGCAGCGGCCGGAAGAACAGCTGGTCGTACAGCACGATGCCGACCAGCATCGCGCCGATCGCCCAGCCGATCGCGTGCAGGTCGCGCAGCTCGATGGCCAGGGCGATGTACGAGCCGATGCCGGGCAGCTTGATGCTCTGCTGCGAGACCGCGATGGCCTCCGACGCGACGACGAAGAACCAGCCGCCGGACATCGACATCATCATGTTCCACAGCAGCGCCGGCATCGCGAACGGCAGCTCGAGCCGCCAGAAGCGCTGCCAGCCCGACAGCTGGAACACGCGCGCCGCCTCCTGCAGCTCCGGCGGCACGGTGCGCAGCGACTGGTAGAGGCTGAAGGCCATGTTCCAGGCCTGCGACGTGAAGATCGCGAAGATCGCCGCGCACTCGACGCCGAACAGGTTGCCCGGGAACAGCGCGATGAAGCCGGTGACGGTGATCGACAGGAAGCCGAGGATCGGGATCGACTGCAGGATGTCGAGCAGCGGCACCAGCACCCGCTCGGCGGCGCGGTACTTGGCCGCCAGCGCCGCGAACACGCAGGCGAACAGCAGCGAGGCGCCGAGCGCGAGGAACATGCGCAGCGTGGTGCGCAGCAGGTAGTAGGGCAGCGCCGTCGGGTCGAGCGTCAGCGGCAGCACCTCGCCCAGCTGGTAGGGCCGCGCCATCTGCGAACCACCCCACGCCAGCAGCACCAGCACCGCGAGCACCAGCGGCAGCAGCGCCCAATCCCAGCGGTTGCCGCCGGACTCGACCACCTGGCGCGGAAAGAAGCGTTTGTCGGTCATCGGTGCGTGGAAGGACGGGGTGGTGCGGGCGCCGGGCGATTGTCGTCGCTGCAGGTGTCGGCCTGCGGGCCCGCGCGGGCGCGGATGCCCGGCCGTGTGTTGCGCCGTGTGTCGCATCGGCCTGCCCACCCCCGATTCGCGCCCCCCGGCCTCCGGGGGTGGATCCGGGGGTGACGGTCGGCGCCGCATTCCTACAATCCCGCGGATGCCCTGTCCTGCCCTCCCATGAGCGCGATGCCCGCCCCCGTCGGCGACCTGCTGTGGGGCCCGTCGGGGCGCCGGCGCGGCCACGCCCGGCTGACGCTGCTGGCGCTGGCGGTCTACCTGCTGTTCTCGGCGGTGTGCTGGCTGGAGGTGCGCCTGGGCATGATGCAGGCCGCGCCGGCCGCCTGGCTGTGCGCGACCAGCCTCGTCGGCATCCTGGCCTTCTACGGCCTGGTGCGCAGCGGCATCAGCGAGCGGCTGTCGAGCGACCCGTCGCTGACGATGCCGCAATCGGTGTTCGGCATCGCGATCACCGCCTGGGGCTATGCGATCAACCCGCAGCTGCGCGGCGCGGTGATGGCGATCATGCTGCTGAACCTGGTGTGGGGCATGTTCGTGATGTCGCCGCGCGAAGCCCGGCTGCTGGGGGCGCAGGCGCTGGCGCTGCTGGGCGGCGTGATGCTGTGGAAATCGCGCACCGACCCGGCGCAGTTCCCGCCGCACATCGAGGCCATCCAGTTCCTGTTCTGCGTGATCCTGATGACGGCGATGTCGGCGCTGGCGGTCAGCATGGGCCGGCTGCGCGCGAAGCTGCGGCAGCGCCAGGCCGAGCTGCAGGCGGCACTTGCGAAGATCCACCACCTGGCCACCCGCGACGACCTGACCGGGCTGGTGAACCGCCGCCACCTGACCGAGCTGCTCGACGCCGAGCGGGGGCGCCAGAAGCACCACGGCCAGCCGCTGAGCCTGGTGCTGATGGACCTCGACCACTTCAAGCCGATCAACGACGAGCACGGCCACGCAGCCGGCGACCAGGTGCTGAAGATCTTCGCCGGCGCGGCGCAGGCCGCGCTGCGCGACACCGACGTGCTCGGCCGCTGGGGCGGCGAGGAGTTCCTGCTGATGCTGCCGTCGACGCCGCAGGCGCAGGCGTTGCAGTGCGTCGACCGGCTGCGCGCCGGCCTCGCCGCGGCGTCGTTCGACGAGGTGGTGCCGGGGCTGCGGCTGACCTTCTCGGCCGGCCTGAGCACCTGCAGCGACGGCGAGGCGCTGCAGGCCGCGATCGAGCGGGCCGACAAGGCGATGTACCGCGCGAAGCTGCGCGGCCGCGACGGCACGGTGGTCGGCTGACCGGCTGATCGGCTGCTGAACTCTGCTGAACTCTGCTGAACTCTGCTGACAAAGGGTGTCAGGATCCCGGGCGCAGCATCCCTCTCCCAAGAGACGAGGAGATGCCCCGATGACCGTGATGACGCTGGAACGCCCGGCCCGTGCCGTGGCTGCTGACACCATTCCGTCCCCTTGTGCCATCGTCGAGCTGCGGCGCTATGCGCTGCACCCCGGCCGGCGCGAGACGCTGATCGAGCTGTTCGACCGCGAGTTCGTGCACACGCAGGAAGACTGCGGCATGCGCGTGCTGGGCCAGTTCCGCGACCTCGACGCACCCGACGATTTCGTCTGGCTGCGCGGATTCTCGAACATGGCCGAGCGGCGCGAGGCGCTGGCCGCGTTCTATGGCGGCCCGGTGTGGCGCCGCCACCGCGACGCCGCCAACGCGACGATGCAGGATTCGTCGAACGTGCTGCTGCTGCGCAACGTGCAGACCACGGCGACCCACGCGGCGCGGCCCGGCATGCTGCTCGCGGTGGTGTGCCAGCTCGATGCGCCGGCCACGCCGCTGCTGGTGCACCGCTTCGAGCACGAGGTGCGGCCCTGCCTGCAGGCGGCCGGCATGGAGGTGCAGGCGGTGCTGATGACCGAGCACGCGCCGAACGATTTCCCGGCACTGCCGGTGCGCACCGACACCGAGGCGCTGGTCTGGATCTGCCGCTTCGACAGCGCCGCCCACCAGCTCGACTGCGCCGACCGCCTGTTCGCATCGGCCATCTGGCGCGATGCGGTGTGGCCGCGCTGGCTGTCGCAGCTGAGCGCGGCGCCGCAGATGTTCCGCCTGCAGCCCACTGCCGGCTCGGCCTGGCGCTGAAGCCCGATCGCACAGACAAGCCTGGAGACCTCGATGAGCTACACACTCGACCGCACCGGCCAGCCGGACGACTTCGACTTCCTGCACGGCCGCTGGCAGGTCAGCAACCGCAGCCTCGCGACGCGCGAGCCGGGCAGCGACGACTGGAAGGAATTCCCCGCGACGATGGCCTGCGAGCCGCGCCTGGGCGGCATCGCGAACGTCGACCAGATCGACTTCACGACGCAGGGCTGGTCCGGGCTGACGCTGCGGACGTTCGACACCGCGAAGCGCCAGTGGTCGATCTACTGGGTCAGCAGCCGCACCGGCCTGCTGTACCCGCCGGTGCACGGCGGCTTCAGCGGCGACCGTGGCGAGTTCTATGGCCAGGACGAAGACAACGGCCGCAAGGTGTTCGTGCGCTTCGTCTGGCAGCGCCTCGGGCCGGATGCCGCGCAGTGGGACCAGGCCTTCTCGTCCGACGGCGAGGCGTGGGTGCCGAACTGGACGATGCGGATGAAGCGGCAGCCCGGCTAAGCCCGGCGCGGCCGGCGGTCAGGATGGATCGGCCAGGGCGTCGATGCAGCGATCGCGCACGCTGGCGTTGTCGGCGTGGACGCCAACCTCCGGTGCGAACGGCGACACGAGTGCCAGGCGGCCTTGCTGCAGGCTGCTGCGGTTCAGCCTGCCGACACTGGCCTTCAGCAGATCGCCGGCCAGCACGCTGACGGCCCGGCCGCCGACATCGAGCAGCGCCTGCCGACCAGCGCCGTACAGCAGCGGCGGTGCGTCGTGCTTCAAGCGGCGCTTCAAGGCCGCCGGGTACGCCGCATCGGCACGCGAGAGGACCCACAGGCCCGCACGGCTCCAGCGCTCCAGCGACAGCGCCATCGCGGTGCCACGTGCCAGCAGGAAGTCGATGCGCTGCCGTTCCAGTTCGTTCTCGTGCACGCCGTCGAGCGCGCTGCCCCCCGCGACCGCCAGCAGATCGGCGGGCCGCAGCCCGTGCTGGTGCAGCCACCGGGCCAGCGCGGCGTACTCGGGCGTCGACAGCGGCTCGAACGGCGCCCGCGCCTCGCCGCCGAACCGGCCGCACAGCAGCAGGATCGCTTCGGTGTCGGCGCCCAGGCCTTCAGCTGGCATCGTCGTTGCCTTGTCCGAGGGTGGCGCGGTTGTGCTGCATCACTTCGCCGACACGACGGCCAGCGCGAACGGGTGCACGGCGCCCGCGCCGGCCTGCCGCAGCAGCGCGGCCGCGAGCGTCAGCGTCCAGGCCGAATCGACGAGGTCGTCGACCAGCAGCACCGGCCCGGCGATGCCGTGCTGGTCGTCGACGGCATACGCGCCGTCCAGGTTCAGGCACTGGTGGAAGCGGTTGTCCATCTCGCGCTGCGGCTGCGTCTCGCGGGTCTTCACGAGGGCCGGCCGGAACGGCATGCCCAGCGCGTCGGCCAGGCGCCTGGCGAAGTCCGGCACCAGCGCCGGCTGCCGCATCGACGGGATGCAGGTCACCCAGCCCGCCTGCGCCGCTTCCGGCCACCGGTGGCGGACCAGGTCGGCCGCCGCATCGACCAGCTCGTCATCGAAGTGCCCCTGCGCCCGGCCTCGCGCCACCAGTTGGCCCCACACCGGCTCGCCCCAGCGCGACAGCACCCGGCCCGCTTCGCCGCGCAGCCGCTGCGCGATGTTCTGCTTGCTCCAGCCGTGCTCGGCCACGTACTGCGGCAGCGCCTCGATGTCCCACTGCTTCTTCAGCTCCAGCGGCATCTCGCTGTGCCGGGTGAAGCGCTGCGCGTCGATCAGCCGCGCGCGATCGATCTCCACCGGCAGCAGCGGCCGACCCAGGCACACCGCACAACGGCCGCAGGGCTGCGTGCCGGCGTCGTCGAGCGCGTCGGCCAGGAACTGCATCAGGCAGCGCGCGCCGGCCTGGTACTGCTTCATCTGCGCCCATTCCTGCTCGCGCTGCCGCGTCAGGTGCGCGATGCGCTCCTGGTCGAGCCGGAACGGATGGGCGGTGCGGTACCACGCGCCGTCGAGCCGCAGCACCGGCGAATCCGGCTCGACCACCAGCAGCTTCAGCACCTTCTCGATCTGCGACTGCCGCAGGTTGACGGCGCGCTCCAGCGCCCGCACGCTCAAGCCCTCGTCGGCGGCCTCCAGCGCGCCGAGGATGCGGTCGACCTGCCCTTCGGGCGGGAACGCGGCGTCGCGGAAGTACGCGTTGATGTCCTCTTCCTCGTCGCCCGACAGCAGCACGCCGACGGCCGCCGGAATCGCGCGGCCGGCCCGTCCGACCTGCTGGTAGTAGGCGACCACGTTGCCCGGCGTCTGGTAGTGGATGACGAAGTGCAGGTCCGGCTTGTCGTAGCCCATGCCGAGCGCGGTCGTCGCGACCAGGCACTTCAAATCGTTGCCGAGCAGCGCCTGTTCGAGCGCCTGCCGTTCGTCGTCCGGCTTGCCGGCGTGGTACGCGCGGGCGTCGATGCCCTGCAGCTGCAACCAGCCGGCGACCCGGTCGGCATCGCGCGTGGTCAGCGTGTAGACGATGCCGCTGCCCGGCAGCTGCGGGATGCGGTCCGCCAGCCACGCCAGCCGGTCGGCCGCGCCCGGCAGGCGCAGGTTCTGCAGCGCGAGGCTCTCGCGCAGCAGCGGCCCGCGCTGCACCACCACGCCGGTGCCGAGCTGCGCGGCCACGTCCGCCTCGACACGCCGGTTCGCGGTGGCGGTGGTGGCCAGCACCGCGATGTTGCCCGGCAGGCGCGCCAGCACCTGGCCGACCCGCCGGTAGTCGGGCCTGAAATCGTGGCCCCAGTCGGAGATGCAGTGCGCCTCGTCGATCACCAGCAGCCCGATGCGGTCGGCGATGGCCTGCAGCGTGCCGGCGACGAACTCGTCGTTGGCCAGCCGTTCGGGCGAGATCAGCAGCAGGTCGACGCCGCCGGCCAGCAGCTCGTCGCGCACGCCGGCCCATTCGTCGCGGTTGGTCGAGTTGACGGTGAGCGCCCGCAGCCCGAGCCGCTGCGCCGCGTCGATCTGGTTGCGCATCAGCGACAGCAGCGGCGAGACGATCAGCGTGACGCCGGCACCCTGCGCCCGCATCAGCTGGGCCGCGACGAAATACACCATGCTCTTGCCCCAGCCGGTGCGCTGCACGCACAGCACCTTGCCGCGGCGGTTCACGATGTGGTCGATGGCCGCCCACTGGCCGTCGCGGAAAGCGGCCTCCGGCTGGCCCATCGCCACGCGGAAACAGCGCAATGCCTCGGCTTCGACGACCATGTCAGCCCCCGACCTTCTGCAGCAGCCGGCGCGCCACGTCGGCCGCGGCGGCGTCGCCGGTCATGTGGGCGCGCACGATCGCGCCTTCGACGATCAGCAGCGCGTCTTCGGCGGCCCGCGCCGGCTGTGGGTGGCCGCAGCGCCGCGCCAGCGCGAGCAGGCAATCCTGCAGCTCGTCCTTGTGGCTTTGCACCACGCTGATCGCCTCGCCCTGCGCCGAGCCTTCGGCCAGCGCGTTGATGAAGGCGCAGCCGCGGAAACCAGGCTCCTCGAACCATTCGCGCAGCACCTCGGCGGCACGCTCCATCGCCGGGCCGGCCGCTTCGCAGCGCGCCTCCAGCCTGCGGGCGAACCAGGTCATCCAGCGCTCGTGCCGCAGGCGCAGGAAGGCCAGCACCAGGTCATCCTTCGACGGAAAGTGCCGGTAGAACGACGCCTTCGCCACCTGCGATTCGGCGATCAGCCGGTCGATGCCGACCGCCCGGATGCCGTCGGCATAGAACAGGCGCATCGCGGTTTCGAGGATGCGCTGGCGGGGTTCGAGCGAAGCCGTGGCGGTGGTCATGGTCTGCAGTTTGACAGACAGATCTGTCTGCCTCAAGATCCGACACGAGACAGACCTGTCTACCCACTGGAGCAAACCCATGGAAACGCCTCGCCCGCCGCTGCCCCCGTTCACCGAAGAATCCGCCATGCAGAAGGTGCGCCTGGCCGAAGACGCCTGGAACAGCCGCGACCCCGACCGCGTGGCCGCCGTCTACACCGAGGACACCCGCTGGCGCAACCGCGCCGAGTTCCCGGTCGGCCGCGAACAGGTGCGGCTGTTCCTGCAGCGCAAGTGGGCGCGCGAGCTCGACTACCGGCTGATCAAGGAGCTGTGGGCCTTCGGCGGCGCGCGCATCGGCGTGCGTTTCGCCTACGAGTTCCACGACGATTCGGGCCAGTGGTTCCGCAGCTACGGCAACGAGAACTGGGAGTTCAATGCGCAGGGCCTGATGGAACGCCGCTACGCGAGCATCAACGACCTGCCGATCCAGCCGGAGCAGCGGCTGTTCCACTGGCCGCTCGGCCGCCGGCCCGACGACCACGCCGGGCTCAGCGCGCTGGGGCTGTGAGCGCGGCGGCCGCCGGTGCCGCCTTCGGCTTGCGGAACACGATCACGTTGCCGGCCATCACCAGCACCAGCCCGAGCAGCGCCGGCGCGGTCCACTGGTAACCCTCGACCCAGGCCGACACGTTCAGCGCGACCACCGGGAACAGCACGGTGCTGTAGGCGGCGCGCTCCGGTCCGAGCCGGCCGACCAGCGTCAGGTAGGCCGTGAAGCCGATCACCGAGCCGGGGATCGCGAGGTACAGCAGCGCGCCGACGTAGGTGGGCGACGGATCGAACGCCCAGCCGACGCCGGCCGCGCCGCAGCCGGCCGCGAGCACCGTCGCGCCGATCAGCATGCCCCAGGCATTGGTGACGACCGGTGCGTGGCCGAGCGCCTGCAGGCGGGCCGACAGCATGTTGCCGGCCGAGAAGCACAGCGTGCCGGCCAGCCCGAGCGCGAGGCCGGTCAGCGTGTCGGGCGAGGCATCGTGGCGCGTCAGCTCCGGCCAGAACAGTGCGGCCAGCCCCAGCATGCCGAGTGCGCTGCCGGCCAGCACGCGCGGCGCGAGCGGTCGGCCCAGGAAGACCCGTGCGTTGAACGCGTTCCACACCGTCGCGGTGGAGAACAGCACCGCGACCAGCCCGCTCGGGATGAACCGGCTCGCATTCAGGAAGCAGATGAAGTTCAGGCAGAACAGGCACAGCCCCTGCGCCGCGATCAGCTTCATCGCGCGGGCGTCGGGCCGCTTCAGCCGGCCGGTGGCGGCCAACCAGATGAACAGCACCGCGGCTGCCAGCGCGAAGCGGTAGGCGATGGACCACGGGATCGGCACCGGGCCGAGCTGCAGCTTCAGCGCGATCCAGGTGGTGCCCCAGATCAGCACGGTGAGCGCGTAGAGGAAGAGGTTCATCGCGCCAGTGTCGGCCGCGGCGTGCGGACCCGGTTGCACAAAACTGCGGTTCGTCGCGGCCGCCTCGTGCGCGCGCGCGGCGGCGCCGCTACAGTGGCGAGGCCATGGTGACCGCGCCCGACCTGTCCCGCCACGAAGTGTTCGACGTGCTCGCGCACTCGCGCGCGCAACTGCTGCGCAGCGCCACGCTGGGCGACGGCCTGGCCGTCGCGGTGTGGCGCAATGCGGCCGACGCGACGCGCTACAGCCGGCCGTCGCACCACACGCTGTCGCTGTACCTGAGCGGTGGCCACGGCACCTGGCGGCGCGAGGTGCCCGAGCTGCGCGGCGAGCCGGGCCGCCTGTGCGTGATGCCGGCCGGCCACGAATCGCACTGGGTGGTGGGCGGCGAGCAGAGTTTCGTGCACCTGTACTTCGACGAGGCGCAGCTCGCGCCGCTGGCGGTGCGGCTGCTCGACCGCGAGCCGCGCGAGGTGCAGGTGCCCGACCTGACCTTCGTGGGCGACGCCGGCGTGGCCGGCCCGCTGCACGCGCTGGCCCGCCTGGACTGGCAGGACCCGCAGGCGCGCTTGCAGGCGAATGCGCTCGGGCACGAGGCGCTGGCCGCCTTGCTGGTCGGGCACGCGACACGCGGTCACCGCACGCCGCCCCGCGGCGGGTTGTCAGCGCATGTGCGCCGGCGGCTGGTCGACTGGACCGAGGCGCGCCTCGACCAGCCGCTGACCATCGGCGAGATGGCCGCCGTCGCGGCGCTGTCCGAGCATCACTTCGCGCGCATGTTCCGCACCTCGTTCGGCATCGCGCCGCATGCGTGGGTGCTGTGGCTGCGCATCGAGCGGGCCAAGCAACTGCTGCGGCATTCCGATGCGCCGCTCGACGAGGTGGCGCGGCAATGCGGGCTGGCGAGTGCGAGCCACCTGGTGAACCGGTTCCGCGCGCGGACCGGGGTCACGCCGGGGCAGTTCAGGCAGTTCGTGGCGTGATGGCCGAGCCGGTCGGCATGCGTCCCCGTTCGCCCTGAGCCTGTCGAAGGGCCCGATCATCCTGAGCCTGCCGAAGGACCTGAGCCTGTCGAAGGGTCCGATCATCCTGAGCTTGTCGAAGGGCCTGAGCCTGTCGAAGGGTAGGACTGAGCTTGCCGAAGGCCCTGCGCGCTTCGGGCACAACCCTTCGACGGACGGGCCCTCGACAAGCTCGGTCCCTGCTCAGGGCGAACGGGCTTTTTGTGTTCCTGCCGAGTGGTTGCATACCATCCGAAAGAACGTCATCCCCCCACCTGCTTCTGGATCTCCCCCGCCACCGCATTCAACGGCAGCGTCCGCTGCACGCCGCCGCGCTTGATCGCTTCCTTCGGCATTCCGAACACGACGCAGCTCTCCTCGTCCTGCGCGACGGTCTGCGCGCCGACCTTGCGCATTTCCAGCAACCCGGCCGCGCCGTCGTCGCCCATGCCGGTCATGATCACGCCGAGCGCGTTCGCGCCGGCGCTGCGCGCGACCGAGCGAAACAGCACGTCGACCGACGGCCGGTGGCGGTTCACCAGCGGCCCGTCGATCACCTCGACGAAATACTGCGCGCCGCTGCGCTTGAGCAGCATGTGCCGCCCGCCCGGCGCGATCAGCGCGCGGCCCGGCAGCACGCGGTCGTTGTGCTCGGCCTCCTTCACCTCGATGCGGCACAGGCTGTCCAGCCGGGCCGCGAAGGCCGCGGTGAACTTCTCCGGCATGTGCTGCACGATCACGATGCCCGGCGTGACGCGCGGCAACGCGGTCAGCACCTCTTCGAGCGCCTGCGTGCCGCCGGTGGAGGTGCCGAGCGCCACCACCCGCTCGGTGGTCTGCGTCATCGCGCGCGTGGCCGCCGGCAGGATCACGTCGGCGGTGTTCTTCGCGGCCGGCGTCGGCGCGACCGCCGGCCCCGCGGCCAGCCGCCGCACATTGGCCTTCGCCGCGGCGCGCACCGTGCCGATCAGCTCCTCGCCGCTCGCGGTGAGGAACTGCTTCAGACCGAGCTTCGGCTTCGTGACGATCGCCACCGCACCGGCGGCCATCGCCTCCAGCGTGGTCTTCGCGCCGCGCTCGGTCAGCGTCGAGCAGATCACCACCGGCGTCGGCTTCTGCTGCATCACCATGCGCAGGAAGGTGATGCCGTCCATGCGCGGCATCTCGACGTCGAGCACGATCACGTCCGGCCAGTCGAGCTTGAGCCGCTCGATCGCCAGCACCGGGTCGGCCACCGCGGCCATCACCTCGATGCCGGGCGCGTCGTCCAGCAGCGCGGTGACGACCTGCCGCACCACCGCCGAATCATCGATCACCATCACGCGGATGTTGGTCATGACGCGCCGTCCAGCGGCATCGACGCCGATTCCGGGTTGACCTG
Source organism: Rhizobacter sp. Root1238 (assembly GCF_001425825.1). GTDB lineage: Bacteria > Pseudomonadota > Gammaproteobacteria > Burkholderiales > Burkholderiaceae_C > Rhizobacter. The sequence continues at coordinate 232,891 of NZ_LMDM01000002.1, read as the reverse complement.
GCGTACCCAGACGTCGCCGGTCGACAGGTCGAAGATCATCTGCCGATGCCCGTTGCCGAACAGGCTTTCGGAGTGCACGCGGATGCCGTGCGCCATCAGCAGGTCGCGCGCCGCCTCGCCGTTGCGCCGGCCGATGCTCGGCACGACCGCCGGGTTCTGCTCGGGGAACATGTTGCCGCCGCCGAAGATCTTGGCCTCGCACTCGGCCGGCACGATGCCGCGCTTGTGCAACTGGCGCAGCATCAGCGCCAGCGCCTCCTCGCCGTAGCGCGCGTCGGGCACGCCCAGCTGGCTCGGCGAGCGCGCGGCCAGCAGGAAATGCGACATCGCGCCGACGCGCCGCGCCGGGTGCCACAGCGTGATCGACACGCACGAGCCGAGCAGCGTGCGCATGCGCAGCGGCGCCTCGCCCACGGCGTACTCGCCGGGCTGCAGCACGCGGTCGCCGGGTTCGGCGGTGTCGAATCGGATCGCGCTCGCTCCCATGTCCCGCTCACGGCTTGCGGTAGATCGACGGCGCCACCTGGTGCAGCGCCGTGCTGATGTCGTTCAGGCTCTCGGAATGCCCGATGCAGAAGAAGCCGCCCGGCTTCAGCTGCTCGATGATGCGGGCCACCACCTGCCGCTTGGTGTCGCCGTTGAAATAGATCATCACGTTGCGCAGGAAGATCACGTCGAATGCCGCGAGCCGCGGCAGTGCGGTGTTCAGGTTGACCTGCATGAACTGCACGCGGCCGCGCAGCGAACGGTCGACCAGCAGCGTGCCCTGCTGCTCGTCGATGCCCTTCAGGCAGAAGCGCTTCAGGTAGGCCTGCGGAATCTGCCGGCAGCGCTCCATCGGGTAGTGCGCCTGGCGCGCCCGCTGCAGCACGCGGGTGCTGATGTCGGAGCCCATCACCTCCCAGGCCGCGTCACCCAGCGTGTCGGCCAGCACCATCGCGATGCTGTAGGCCTCTTCGCCGGTCGAGCTCGCCGCGCTCCAGACGCGGAACGGCTGCGCCTTCTTCGAGGCCGGCAGCGCCGCCTCGCGCAGCAGCTCGAAGTGCCTCGGCTCGCGGAAGAAGTAGGTCTCGTTGGTGGTCAGCAGGTCGACCGCGGTCTGCACCTCGGCACCGTTCTGGCCGCTGCTCAGCAGCTTGAAGTACTCGGCGTAGCTGCCCAGGTTGCAGGCCTGCAGCCGCTTCGCGAGCCGGCCGCACACCAGCGCCTTCTTCGCGGACGACAGCGTGATGCCCGCCGCGTCGTAGATGAAGCGCTGGAACAGGCCGAACTCGTTGTCGGAGATGGTGTGCATCGCGCAGGTCCCGCAGGTCGATCAGAAACGAGCGAACTGCGATTCGTCGAGCGTGCCGGCGCTGTTCGCGTTCAGCGCGAAGCCGTTGTACCCGGCAGCCGGTGCCGGCTTGCGGGCGCCCGCCTTCGTTCCCTTCGCGCCGGCCGCGATCGGCCTGGCCGCCGGCTTGCGAGACACCGCCGGGCGTTGCCGCGCCGTGTCGGCCTGCGTCGCCAGCTTGAAGAACGACATCGTCTGCTGCAGCTGTTCGGCCTGGCTGCTCATCTCTTCGGACGTGGCCGCCAGCTCTTCCGAGCTCGACGCGTTCTGCTGCGTCGTCTGGCTCAACTGGCTCACCGCTGCGTTGATCTGGCTGACCCCCGACGACTGCTCTTCCGATGCCGCCGTGATCTCCTGCACCAGGTCCGAGGTCTTCTTGATGTTCGGCACCATCTGGTCCAGCAGG
>NZ_LMDM01000002.1:0-231123 GCF_001425825.1 Rhizobacter sp. Root1238 | reverse complement strand
GTCGGTCACCTTCGCGTTCTCGGTGTTCTGCGAGATCGACGCCGTCATCTGCTCGATCGACGCGCTCGTCTCCTCGACCCCCGCCGCCTGCTCGCTCGATGCCTGCGACAGCGACTGCGCCGTCGCACTCACCTCTTCCGACGCCCCCGCCAGCGCTTCCGCGCCGCTGTTCACCTCGGTCACCACCTGCGACAGCTTGTCGACGGTGGCGTTGACGTATTCCTTCATCTCGGCGAAGGCGCCTTCGTAGTCGCGCTCGATGCTGCGCGTCAGGTCGCCTTCGGAGACCGCGCCCATCACCTGCACCACGTCGCCGATGCTGTCGCCGGTGGTCGACACCAGCGCGTTCAGGCCCTCGCCCATTTCCTTCTGGAAGCCCTGCAGCCCGTCGAGCTCGACGCGCGCGCTGAAGTCGCCGCGGTTCGCGGCCGCCACCACGTTGCGCTGGCCGTCGATCACCTGCTTCAGCCGGCCCACCATCTGCCTCACCGCGAACAGCATGCTGCTGTCGTCGCCGGCACGCAGCGTGATCTGTGCCGACAGGTCACCGTCTGCCACCTGGTGCAGCAGCGCCGCGGCGTGGTCGGGCTCACCGCCGAGCTGCCGGCTGATCACGCGGGTGACCAGCAGGCCCAGCCCGATCGCCACCACCACCGAGACACCGATCACGACCAGCATCAGCGTCCAGGTGTGGCGCACCGTCTGCTCGGCGCCCTCGTTCGTCGCCTTGGTCTGGCTTGCGAGTTCCTCGATCACCTTCGCCATCGTGGCCTCGATGTCCGAGACCGCCTTGCGCGCCGGGCCGTTGCTCTGGTCGGAGGCCTGGTCGAACTTGCCCTCCAGCACCAGCTGCGCGATCTTCTCGTTCTGCGCCAGGTAGGTGGGCAGCTGCGCGTCCAGCTCCTTCATCAGCGCCTGTTCGGCCGCGCTGAGCGTGGTGGCGCGGTAGGCCTTCAACGCGAGGTGGAACTTGTCGAGGTGCGTCGCTGCGCGGCGGATGGTTTCCTTCACCTCGGCCGGGTCCTTCATCGCCGGCAGGCGCACATACGAACGCGAATGCGCGGTCAGGCGCGCCTCGGCCTCGGAGATGTCCTGCAGCGGCAGCACGTTCTCGACGTAGGTCGCGTGGATCATGCCGCCCAGTTCGCTCAGGCGCGCGAGGCTGTAGCCGCCGACCAGCGCGGTCAGCACCGAGCACAACAGAAAACTCGCCAGCAGCTTGTGCGCCAGCTTCATGCGATGGAACCAGTTCATGTCAATCAGTCCTTGGAGATCAGACGGCCAGCGCGTTGTGCGGGCGGTCGGTGGCTTCGGCCAGCGTGCCCAGGTCGTCCAGCGACAGCACGTGGTCGACGTTGAGCAGGATCACGAACTTGCCGCGCACCTTGCCCATGCCGTGGATGAAATCGGTGCGGATGCGGGCACCGAAGGCCGGTGCCGGCTCGATGTCGGCGAGATCGATGTCGAGCACCTCGTTGACCGCGTCGACGACGACGCCGATCACCTGGCGCTCGCCTTCGGACTCGACCTCGACGATCACGATGCAGGTGCGCTTGGTGACCGGGCTCGGCGGGCGGCCGAAGCGCGCCAGCAGGTCCATCACCGGCACGACGGCGCCGCGCAGGTTGATCACGCCGCGCACGCAGTCCGGCATCATCGGCACCTCGGTGAGGCTGTGGTATTCGATGATTTCCTTGATCGCGAGGATGCCGATCGCGAACATCTCGCCTGCCAGCATGAAGGTGAGGTACTGCGCCGGCTCGGCGGCGACAGGGCGCGCGACGGCGGTGGCCGGCGCGCGATGGGTCTGGACCAGTGCGGTCATGGGGGAACTCCCGGGTTCAAGACAAGACGTTCGGAAACGTGCGCGATCAGAAGCGCGCGAACTGCGATTCGTCGGGCGCTTCGCCAGCACCGGCGAAGGCCATGCCGCCGGCGAGGTTGAAGCCACCCGAAGCGGCACGCTTGCCGGCCTTGGCGCCGCGCGTGGCCGCCGGCTTGATGGGCGGCTGGCCCGAGGCCTTCGCGACCTGGGCGCTGCCGCCACCGGCCAGCTTGAAGAACGACATGGTCTGCTGCAGCTGCTCGGCCTGGCTGCTCATCTCTTCGGACGTGGCCGCCAGCTCCTCCGAGCTCGACGCGTTCTGCTGCGTCGTCTGGCTCAGCTGGCTCACCGCCGCATTGATCTGGCTGACCCCCGACGACTGCTCTTCCGATGCCGCCGTGATCTCCTGCACCAGGTCCGAGGTCTTCTTGATGTTCGGCACCATCTGGTCCAGCCAGCTTGCGCACCTCGGCCGCCACCACCGCGAAGCCCTTGCCGTGCTCGCCGGCTCGCGCCGCCTCGATCGCCGCGTTCAGCGCCAGCAGGTTCGTCTGGTACGCGATGTCGTCGATGATCCCGATCTTCTGCGCGATCTGCTTCATCGCCGCCACCGTCGCGCGCACCGCTTCGCCGCCTTCGGCCGCTTCGCTCGCCGCCTTCGTCGCCATGCCGTCGGTCACCTTCGCGTTCTCGGTGTTCTGCGAGATCGACGCCGTCATCTGCTCGATCGACGCGCTCGTCTCCTCGACCCCCGCCGCCTGCTCGCTCGATCGATGTCGTCGATGATCCCGATCTTCTGCGCGATCTGCTTCATCGCCGCCACCGTCGCGCGCACCGCCTCGCCGCCCTCGGCCGCTTCGCTCGCCGCCTTGGTCGCCATGCCGTCGGTCACCTTCGCGTTCTCGGTGTTCTGCGAGATCGACGCCGTCATCTGCTCGATCGACGCGCTCGTCTCCTCGACCCCCGCCGCCTGCTCGCTCGAGGCCTGCGACAGCGACTGCGCCGTCGCGCTCACCTCTTCGGACGCCCCCGCCAGCGCTTCCGCCCCGCTGTTCACCTCGGTCACCACCTGCGACAGCTTGTCGACCATGTGCTTCATCGCCTGCAGCAGCTGGCCGGTCTCGTCGCGGCTGGTGGCGTCGATCCGCACCGTCAGGTCGCCTTCGGCCAGCCGGTTCGCGGCCTCGACCGCGCGGATCAGCGGCTTGCTGACGCTGCGGCTGATGAAGAAGCCCAGCAGCAGGCCCAGCACGACGCCGCCGGCGATCGCGCCGATCATCACGCTGCGGCTGCTGCGGTACAGGCTCTCGGTGTGCTCGGCGGCCGCCTTGGCGCGCGTTTCCTTCTGCTGGATCAGCTCGTCGAGCATCTCGTCGAGCTTGTTGGCCTTGTCGCGCACCAGGTCGAGCGACTGCGCCAGCACCTCGTCGCGGTCGGCCAGCTTCTTCGCCGACGCCAGCGACAGCGCGCGCTCCATCTCGCGCTGGTAGTCCTCCGACAGCGTGCCGAACGCGGTGAAGACCTCCTTCGCGCGGTCGCTGACGAACAGCGGCTTGGACTTCTCGATGTAGTCCTTCATCTTGGCCAGGCTCTTCGTGATCGACGCCATGTGCTTGTCGCGCTCGGCCTGCGAGCTCGCCAGCAGGAAGTTCGAGCGCGCCCGCCCGATGTAGATCAGGTTGATGTTGGCTTCCTTGATGTACGACAGCCCCATCAGCTCCTTGTTGTACATGTTGTCGGCCAGCTCGTTCATCTGCCCCGTGTTGGAGATGCCGATGAAGCCGATCACGACGCTGATCGACGCGACGAGCATGAAGCCCGCGATCAGCCGCACGCCGATCTTGAAGTTGCTGAACATGGTGGTGCTCTCCCTGGAATGTGGTGGATTCAGGCGGCCGCGACCGGCATGACGGACGATTCCATCAAGGCCGGCACGTCGAGGATCAGCGCAACGTCGCCGCTGCCGAGGATGCTGGAGCCGCTGATGCCGCGGACCTGGCCGAACATCTTCGACAAGGGCTTGATGACGGTCTGCGCCTCGCCGAGCAGCGTGTCGACGACGATCCCGAATTTCTGGCCGGCATGCTTGACGACGACGATGTTCGGCCGCGCGCTCTGCGGTCCGTCGATGTCGAACAGCTCGCGCAGCCGGATGAAGGGCAGCACCTGGCCGCGCAGGTCGGTGTAGTCGTGGCCGGTCTCGGCGCTGAACTCGACGCATTCGTCGACCATGTCGAGCGGCACGACGAACACCGCCTTGCCGACACCGATCTGGAAGCCGTTGATGATGGCCAGCGTGAGCGGCAGGCGCACCGTGACGGTGGTGCCCTCGCCCGGCGTGCTGGCGATGCCGACGCTGCCGCGCAGCGCGACGATGTTGCGCTTGACGACGTCCATGCCGACGCCGCGGCCCGACAGGTTGGTCACCTTCTCGGCGGTCGAGAAGCCGGGCTCGAAGATCAGCGCGTAGATCTCGGCGTCGCTCAAGCTGCGGCCGGCCTCGATCAGCCCGCGCTCGACGGCCTTCGCGAGGATCTTCTCGCGGTTCAGCCCGCCACCGTCGTCGCTGACCTCGATCACGATGCTGCCGGAGTCGTGGAACGCGTTCAGCATCACCGTGCCGCGGGCGGGCTTGCCGCGCGCGGCGCGCTGCTCCGGCGAATCGATGCCGTGGTCGATCGCGTTGCGCACCAGGTGCGTCAGCGGATCGCCGATCTTCTCGACCACGGTCTTGTCGAGCTCGGTGTCCTCGCCGTCGATGACCAGGCCGATGTCCTTGCCCAGCTCGCGCGAGACGTCGTGCACCACGCGCTGGAAGCGGCTGAAGGTACCGCCGATCTTGACCATGCGCAGCTGCAGCGCGCTGTCGCGCACTTCCTCGACCAGGCCGGACAGCACCGAGTGGCATTCCTGCAGCTCGCTGTTGCGGGTCTTGCGCGCGACCAGGTTGGCGCCGGCCGACGCGATGATCAGCTCGCCGACCAGGTTGATCAGGTGGTCGAGCTTGTCGGCATCGACGCGGATCGACTGGCTCTCCTGCGTCTTCGCGTCTTTCACGCGCTTCTGCTTCTCGAGCGCGGCCTCGACGACCGGCGGCGAGACGCGGCCCTGTTCGACCAGCACCGCACCGATCAGCGGCGTCGGTACGGCCCGGGCCTGCGTGTTCAGCGCCGCTTCCAGTTCGTGGGCGGTGACGGTGCCGCAGCGCACCAGCATCTCGCCGAGGCGCGACGACTCTTCCGGCATCGCCTTGATCAGGTCGATGTAGTCGCCGATGCGGCTGTGCGGCGGCACGATGCGCAGCGTGCAGTCGTCCAGCACGAAGTCGAACACGCCTTCGATCGCCGCCTTGTCGGCCTGGCTGCGGAACGCGATCTCGAAGCCGAGGTAGCAGGACTCGGGGTCCATCTCGTCGGCCGCCGGCAGCGCATCGGCCAGCGTCACGATGCCGACCACCTGGCCGAGCGTGCCGAGGAAGCGGATGAAGGACAGCGGGTCCATGCCGTTGCGCAGCACGTCGGGGCCGAAGCGCAGCGAGATGTGCCACAGGTCGGCGTCGTGCGGCGCGCCGCCGATGCGCTCGAACGACAGTTCCGGTGCCGCGCTCGCCACCACGGCACCCGCCGGCGCCAGGTGCGCGCGCAGGCGCGCCAGCAGCGGTTCGCCGCGCTGCAGCAGCGCCGGGTCGACCTGGTCCGCATCGGATTCGACCGCGTCGACGAGCGCGCCGATGTGGTCGCCGCAGGCCAGCAGCAGCGCGACCATCGGCTCGTCGACCGCGAGGCGGCCTTCGCGCACCTCGTCGAGCACGCTTTCGACGACGTGCGTGAACGCCACCACCTGGTCGAGGCCGAACAGCCCCGCCGAGCCCTTGATGGTGTGGGCGGCGCGGAAGATCGCGTTGATCGTCTCCGCCGGTTCGGCCTCTTCGCGCACGCGCAGCAGCGAGGCCTCCATGTCTTCCAGCAGCTCGCGGCTTTCCGCGTAGAAGGTCTGCAGGGCCTGGTCCATGTTCATCGGAGTGCTTTCCAGGGGCGCGTCACGCGGCGCGCGATGAGGACGGGGACGACCCGACGACCAGCGGGTCGCCGAAGTGCGCGGCCAGGTCGAACAGCTCCAGCACCTCGACGACGGCAGGGCTGTGGTCGACCAGGCGCAGCGTGCGGCCGGCCGCACCGGCCTCGCGCTTGGCGAGCAGCAGCAGCTGCAACCCGGCGCTGTCGAACTCGCTGACCTGCGACAGGTCGACCTCGACCGCCGCATGCTCGGCGACCGCGGCCAGCAGCGTCTGCTTCAGTTCGGCGGCGCGGTAGATCGTCAGCTCGCCCTCGATGCGCAGCTTGGTCATGACAACCCCTCGCTCGATGAGTACATCGATCGATCCCCCAAGGGGATTCGGGCCGGCTTGGGAGCGGCCCGGCGCTCGGCCCGCTTCATGGCAGCACGAGCTTCTGCACGACCCCCAGCAGCTGCTCGGGCTTGAAGGGCTTGACGACCCAGGCCTTCGCGCCGGCTTCCTGGCCTTCCTTCTTCTTCGCCTCCTGCGACTCGGTGGTCAGCATCACGATCGGCGTGAACTTGTAGGCCGGCATCTGCTTGACCGCCTTCACCAGGCTGATGCCGTCCATGTTGGGCATGTTGACGTCGCTGATGATCAGGTGGACCTTCTGGCCGGTCAGCTTCTTCAGCGCGTCCTTGCCGTCGACGCCCTCGATCACGTCGTAGCCGGCTTGCTTGAGCGAAATGCCGACGACCTGCCGCACCGAGGCGGAGTCGTCGACGATCAGGATGTTCTTGGCCATGGTGTTGTGTGCTCCCGGTCTGTCGTTGTCAAAGGCTTGGGTCAGAAGAAGGTGATCTCTTCGCTGGCGTCGGCGCTGGCGTCGGCGCCCTGGCCGCCGTGTGTGCTGTGCAGCTTGCGTTCGTCGGCCATCGCGTAGGTCTTTTCCAGTTCAGCCAACAGGCCGGCGCTGTCGATGGGCGTCAACGCGCCGCTGCGCTCGAAGCCTTCGCGGCTGCGCGTCAATTCGGCCGGCAGCTGCTCGATGTTCTGGCGCACATGCGACATCACCTGGCTGACGCGGTCCTGGAACTGCAGCTGCACCAGCGCTTCGCCGATCTCGCCCTGGATGCCGACGCTCTCGCGCTTCAGGACGTCGGCCGAGGCGACCAGTGCATCGGTGACGGTGTGGAAGCCGCCGAGCACGCTGGTGATCGTGGTCTCGCAGGCGACGATGGAGGCGGCTTCGCGCTCGGCCGACGCATCGGCACTGCGGCGCGCGGTGGCGATCGCGTCGCCGATCAGCGCGACCTTGTCGGCCATGCGCCGGCCGGTTTCGCCGGACGCGGCGGACAGCTTGCGCACCTCCTGCGCCAGCACCGAGAAGCCGCGGCCGGTCTCGCCGGCGTGGGCTGCCTCGATCGCGGCGTTGATGGCCAGCAGGTTGGTCTGCGACGCGATGTTGGCGACCTCGGCGGCCATCTGCTGCAACTCGGCGACGAAGCGGTTCAGGCTCTGCACCTCGGCATGCATCGCGCCGTTGCTGGCCATCGCGGCGCGCAGCGACTCGAGCACGCCATTCAGTTCCTTGCTGCTGTGCGCGAAGACGGCGACCAGGCCCTGGTCGCTGCCCTGCATCGAACCGGCGGCGAGGTTGGACGCGCGCATCGCCTGGTCGAGCTTGTCGACGATGCCGCCGAAGCGCAGCGCGAGGGCCTCGATCGCGGCCTCCATCTGCGTGCGCGAGCTTTCGATGTGGCCGCCCCAGACCGGCAGCAGTTCGCGACCGAGCCGCTCGGTGCCGGCGACGAAGGCCGCGGTGGCGTCGTGCTGCTGGCGGCGCAACGTGGCCTGGCGCCGGTCGAACAGCGCGCCGGCGATGCCGAGGCCCGCACCGACCAGCAGCGCCCAGCCGTTCCAGCCGCTGGCGGCCCAGGTGGCGATGCCGCCGGCCAGGCCCATCGCGGTGCAAGCGAAGGCGCTGGGGGTCAGGCGCAGGCGGGACGGCGACGCGCTCGATGGCAGCGCCGCGTCACGCGCAGAGGTGAGGCTGAAGGAGGACATGCGTACTTGTCGGCATGCCCACCGCGGAAATAAAGCGCGATGTCATCGCGCATGGGCCAAAAACTGTGCAGGCCTTGCGCGGTCGGTGTAAGCGCCAGTAACTGGATCTCGGGTTAACCCTGAGGGTCGCGCGCCGGCAGCACCCACCCGACCGACAGCACGTAGCGGCTGCCGCCCACCACGCGCGTCACGCTGTGCTCGCAGGCGTCGGGGCGGAACAGCTTGATGCGCCGCGTCGCGAAGATTGGCGTCGCGCAAATGAACTCGCCGCCGGCCGGCGAGGCCTTCAGCACGATGTTGAGCCGGTAGTGGCGGCGCGCCTGCACCGGGTCGGTGTGCGGCGGGATCTCGGCGCCTTCGGGGTAGCGCAACAGATAGCTGTCGAAGCCGAGCGGCCAGCGCGCGGTGAACAGCAGCATCTTGTCGTAGCCGGTGCCCTGGCGGCCGCGCTGCCAGCGGAAGGCCTGGCGCTTGTAGTTGGAGAACGAGGCGATGAGACCCATCGCCCGGACTTTAAGCCGCCGCCGCCTCGCGCCTCACGCCCGCCTTCGCATCGATCGCCTGCAGCACCCGCCGCAGCGCCCCCACCGCCTCATCGATCTGCGCCCGCTCGATCACCAGCGGCGGCGCGAGCCGCACCACCGTGTGGTGCGTGTCCTTGGTCAGCACGCCTTCATCCATCAGCCGCTCGCAGACCTCGCGTGCGCTCGCGAACGCCGGGTCGATCTGCACGCCGACCAGCAGCCCGCGGCCGCGGATGTTGACGATCGCCGGGTGTTGCAGCTTGCCGAGCTGGGCCATCAGGTAGTCGCCCTCCTCCTGCGCGCGGCGCGACAGCTGCTCGCGCTCCAGCAGTTGCAGCGCCGCCAGCCCGACCGCGGCGGCCAGCGGGTTGCCGCCGAACGTGCTGCCGTGGTCGCCGGGGGTGAACTGCGCCATCACGTCGTCGCGCGCGAGGAAGGCGCTGACCGGCAGCAGCCCGCCGCCCAAGGCCTTGCCGAGCACCAGCCCATCGGGCAGCACGCCGTCGTGCTCGCAGGCCAGCAGCCGGCCGGTGCGGCCGAGGCCGGTCTGGACCTCGTCGCAGATCATCAGCACGTTGTGGCGGCTGCAGATCTCGCGCACCGCCTTCAGGTAGCCGGCCGGCGGCACGATGATGCCGGCCTCGCCCTGGATCGGCTCGACGATGAAGGCCGCGGTGTGCGGCGTGATCGCCGCTTCCAGCGCCCGCGCATCGCCGAACGGCACCGCGCTGAAGCCGGGCGCGAACGGGCCGAAGCCGTCGCGGTACTGCGCCTCGGTCGAGAAGCCGACGATCGTCGTCGTGCGGCCGGCGAAGTTGCCTTCGGCGACGATGATCTGCGCCCGGCCGTCGGGCACGCGCTTGACCTTGTAGGCCCACTTGCGGGCGGCCTTGATCGCGGTCTCGACCGCTTCGGCGCCGCTGTTCATCGGCAGCGCGCGCGCCATGCCGGTCATGCGGCACAGCGTCTCGAGGAAGGGGCCGAGCCGGTCGGCGTGGAAGGCGCGGCTGGTGACGGCCAGCGTCTGCGCCTGCTCGGTCAGCGCCTGCACCAGCACCGGGTGGCTGTGGCCGAAGCTCACCGCCGAATAGGCGGACATCATGTCGAGGTAGTGCCGGCCCTGGTCGTCGAACAGGTGGACGCCTTCGCCGCGCGTCAGCACGACCGGCAACGGGTGGTAGTTGTGGGCGCCATACCGCTGCTCCAGCGCGATCGGCGAGGCCGTCAACGGGCGGGTCGGGGCGGCGTGGCGGGCTTGCAGCGCGGCGGCGCGGGCGGCGGTGGTCATGTCGACTCCTGGTCTGGGGGCATAGCGAACGCTCACAGTCTAGAGAGACGGTCGCGAAATTTGCTTTCCAATACTTGCATCCAAACCGCCGGCGGCGCACGATTCGTGCATTCAACAAGGTGCTGCGATGAACAGTGGAGTGATTGACGGCCTGGACCGCAAGATTCTGGAAGCCTTGCAGGCCGATGGCCGCGCCAGCAACGTGGAGTTGGCCGCCCAGGTGCACCTGTCGGCACCGCAGTGTTTCCGCCGCGTGCGCGCGCTGGAAGAGCGCGGCGTGATCCGCGGCTACCGCGCGCAGGTGGAGCCGCAGGCGCTCGGGCTGGGCGTGATGGCCTACGTCAGCCTGAACATCGACGGCGGCCAGTTCGGCCGCGTGCGCGAGGTCGAGGCCGACATCCGCGCGTTCCCGCAGATCCTCGAATGCCACACGGTGTCGGGCGACAGCGACTACCTGCTGAAGGTCGTCGCCCACGACCTGAAGAGCCTGAGCCAGTTCCTGACCGACCGGCTGATGCAGGTGCCCGGCGTCGATGACGTGCGCTCGATGATCTGCATGGAAGAAGTGAAGGCGCCGTCGCCGTTGCCGGTGTCGACATGAGGCTGCTGGTGCTCGGCGGTGGCGTGTTCCTCGGCGCGGCAGTCGTCGACGCAGCACACGCGGCCGGGCATGCGGTGACGGTGTTCAACCGCGGCCGCTCGCGCAGCCGCTGGCCGGCGGAGGTCGAGCACCTCGCCGGCGACCGGCAGCACGACCTCGGCCGGCTGCAGGGCCGGCGCTTCGATGCGGTGGTCGACACCTGCGGCTACCTGCCGGGCGACGTGCGGCTCAGCGCCGAAGCGCTGGCCGATGCGGGGCAGTACCTGTTCGTCTCCAGCGTGTCAGCCTACGCCTCGCTTGCCACGCCGGGTGAAGACGAACGGGCGCCGCTGGCATCGTTCGACGGCGTGGCGCCGGACGATCGCAGCACCGCGAACTACGGCGCGCAGAAGGCGGCCTGCGAGGCGGCCCTGCGCCGCGTGTGGGGCGAGCGGGCGCTGGTGGTGCGCCCGGGGCTGATCGTCGGGCCGGGCGACCCGACCGGGCGGTTCAGCCACTGGCCGTGGCGCGCGGCGGCAGGCGGCACGATGCTGGTCCCGGATGCGCCGTCGCCGCTGCAGATGATCGACGTGCGAGACCTTGCCGCGTGGATGCTGCGGCTGCTGCAAGACGGCACGCGCGGCGACTTCAACGCGACCGGACCAGTCGACGCACCGACGACCTGGCCGCAGGTGATCGACGCCTGCATCGCCGCGGCCACGCAGGCCGGCCGGGCGCCGGCGACGCCGCAGCGGGTCGGCGAGGCCTTCCTCCGGGGCGAGGGTGTGCAGGCCTGGAGCGAGCTGCCGCTGTGGATTCCGGCCAGCGATGCGGATTCGCAGGGCTTCCTCGCGGTCAGCGTCGCACGGGCGCGGGCAGCGGGATTGCAGACGCGACCGCTGCGCGAGACGGCCGCCGACATCCTGGCCGAGCCCCTGCCCGCGGCGGACGATCCGCGGCGCCACGGCAAGCTGACGCCGCAGCGAGAACGGGAATTGCTGGCACGATGGGCGCAGCTCACACCACCACCATGACCTCACCACCCACCCTGCGCTGGGGCCTGATCGGCGCGGCGCGCATCGCCGCGTCGGCACTGGTCCCGGCGTTCCGGAGCACCGGCAGCCCGATCGTCGCGGTCGGCTGCAGCGACCCGGTGCGCGGCGCCGCCTTCGCCGCGGCGCACGAGATCCCGCACGCGACCGGCTACGAGGCCCTGCTCGCGCGCGACGACATCGACGCGGTCTACATCGCGCTGCCCAACCATGCGCACCTGCCGCTGACACTGGCCGCGCTGAAGGCCGGCAAACACGTGCTGTGCGAGAAGCCGCTCGCGCTGAGCGCCGATGAAGCGCGGCAGATGAAGGCCGCCGCGGCCACGGCGAAGCGCACCGTGATGGAGGCCTTCATGCACCGCTTCCATCCGCAGCTCGCGCGGGCGCAGGCGCTGGTGCACGGCGAGGCCTGGGGGCCGCTGAAGTGGATGCGCAGCCACTTCACCTACACGCTGCACGACCCGGCCGACGTGCGCTGGAGCCGGCGCATGGGCGGCGGCGCGCTGTACGACCTGGGCTGCTACCCGCTGAGCGTGATGCGGTGGCTGGCCGGCGTCGAGCCGGTGGTGACGGGCGTCGCGGCCGGCCTGACGCCGCCCGATGCCGAGGGCGGCCGCGTCGACCATGCGGCGCACGCGATGCTGCGCTTCGACACCGTGCACGGCGACGTCACCGGCCATTTCGATTGCGCGTTCTCGCTGCCGCCGCACACGCAGTTCGAGGCCTTGCTGCGCGACGGCATCCTGCGGCTGGAAACGCCGTTCGGCTGGAAGGACGTCGAAGCGGTGCTGCGCATCGGCGACCACGTCGAGCGCTTCGCGCCCTGCGACCCGTATGCGCTGATGGTGCGGCACTTCGAAGCGGCCGCGCACGGCCACGAGGCGCTGCGCATCACGCTCGACGATTCGATCGCGCAGGCGGTCGCGATGGATGCGCTGCTGGCCGGCGCGCACGGCGCGGCGAATGTGTGATCCGGGCTACGTGAAGTCGAGGAACACCGTCTCGCGCTCGCCTTGCAGGTGGATGTCCCAGCGGTAGCTGCCATCGGCCTGGCGCTGCGCGATCAGCGTGTCGCGCCGCGCTGCCGGCACCTGGGCCAGCAGCTCCGAGTCCGCGAGGCCCGGCGCGTCCGCGAGGAACACCGCGCAGAACTGGTGCTTCAGCAGGCCACGCGCGAACAGCGTGATCCAGGCCACCGGTTCGCCGGGCCTCGACGCGGCCGTCAGTTCCAGCCGGAACTCGCCCTGCTCGCCGGTCGCACAACGGCGAAAGCCCGGCACCGGGCGCTCGTGCTCGACCGGCGCGGCCGCCGGCGTCCAGGCCTCGACCCAGCCGTCGCTGACCGGCAACCCCTGCCCATCGCGCAGCACACCGCCGATCGTGACCAGGCCCGCGCCCACCGCCCCCTGCTGCGACAGCTCGCCCGCCCAGCGCCAGCCCTCGTGCGGGAACGGGCCGATGGTCTGCGATGAGGTGATGTCGTTCGTCATGGCGTCGGCGCTCACAGGCCCATCGGCGTGGCGTGGCGGCCGCGCAGCACGATGTCGAACCCATAGCCGAGGGCGTTGCCGCCATCGGTGTGGTCCATGTCGAGGTGCGCGGCCAGGCGCGCCCGCGCCGCCTCATCCGGAATGCTCTGGTAGATCGGGTCGAACGCGAACAGCGGGTCGTTCGCGAAATACATCTGCGTCACCAGCCGCTGCGCCAGCACGTTGCCGAACAGCGAGAAGTGGATGTGCGCCGGCCGCCAGGCCTTCGCATGGTTGCCCCACGGGTACGGCCCCGGCTTGATCGTGACGAAGCGGTAGCGGCCGTCGTCGTCGGTGAACATCTTGCCGACGCCGTGGAAGTTCGGGTCGAGCGGCGCGTCGTGCTGGTCCTTCGGGTGCCAGTAGCGGCCGGCGGCGTTGCACTGCCACACCTCCAGCAGCGAGCGCCGCACCGGCCGGCCGTCCTCGTCGACCACGCGGCCGCTGACGATGATCTTCTCGCCCAGCGGCGCACTGCTGCCGTGGCTCGTCAGGTCGAGGTCCTTCGGGCCGACCAGCGCCGGCGAGAAGCGCACGCCGTCGCCCGCCGGCACCGGAGCCTTCACGCGCAACGGCGGCTGCGTCGGGCCGCGGCTGCGGGTGGACTGGTAAGGCGGATGGATCAGGCTCGGGTACACCCCCGGTGCCACCTCGTCGAACTGCATCGATGTCTCCTGGCTGCGAGGCCGGTGCGCCGGCCGCCCATCGACCGGTACGCCAATCGCCCACGCGCGCGCAAGCCGGCCGCAATTCGCGGAAGGTAGGCTACATTGATTCGCACCACAAGGGCCCGGACGCCGATCGCGTCGACACATCGCCCACCGTGGGCGATTGGCGCACATCGGAGCAGCAGTGGAGATGAACGCTCGCGAACCTCGGCATCCCGACGACCTGGCCGGCGACCCCGCGCCGAGCTCGCCTCCCGATGCCACACCGGCCCCGCACAAGCGCGACCTGATCGCCGGCCTCGAGAAGGGCCTCGCGGTGATCGAGGCCTTCGACCAGGACCGGCCGCGGCTGACGATCAGCGAGGTCGCCGCCCGTTGCCAGCTGACCCGCGCGGCGGCGCGCCGCTACCTGATCACGCTGGAGCACCTCGGCTACGTCAACAGCGACCGCAAGATGTACGCGCTGACGCCGAAGGTGCTTCGCATGGGCCAGAGCTACATGCATTCGGCGCGGCTGCCACGCATCGTGCAGCCCGAACTGCACAAGCTGGCCTACGCGCTGAAGGAAGCCTCGTCGGCCGGCGTGCTCGACGGCAACGACGTGATCTGCATCGCCGCCACCAGCGCCGGCCGCGTCGTGTCGTCCACGCTGCAACCGGGCACCCGCGTGCCGGCGTACTGCACCGCGAACGGCCGCGTGCTGCTCAGCGCGCGGCCGCAGGCCGAGGTCGACGCCTGGATCGCCCGCCAGGCACTGGAGCCGCTGACGCCCAACACCGTGACGCTGCCGGAGCGGCTGCGCCTGGAGATCGCGCGCGCCCGCTCGCAGGGCTATGCGACGGTCGACCAGGAGCTGGAGCTCGGGCTGCGCACGCTCTCGGTGCCGCTGAAGAACCACCGTGGCGAGGTGCTGGCGGCGATGAACGTCAGCGTGCACGCGGCGCGCGTCACGATGGACCAGCTGGTCGAAGGCTCGCTGCCGGCGCTGCTGCACGCCCAGGCCAGCCTGCGCACGGTGCTGTGAGGCCATGAGGGTCCAGGTGGCGATCATCGGCGGCGGGCCCTCGGGCCTGCTGCTCGGCCAGCGCCTGCACCAGGCCGGCATCGACGCGGTGATCCTCGAACAGCGCAGCGCCGCCTACGTGCTGGGCCGCATCCGCGCCGGCGTGCTGGAACAGGGCACGGTCGACCTGATGGACCAGCTCGGCGTCGGCCAGCGCCTGCACGCGCAGGGGCTGGTGCATGGCGGCTTCGACCTGGGTTTCCGCAACACGCGCCAGCGCATCGACCTGCACCGGCTGACACACGGCCGGCAGGTGATGGTCTACGGCCAGACCGAGCTGACGCGCGACCTGATGGACGCGCGCAGCGCCTGCGGCGCGGTCACGGTGTACGACGCCGACGAGGTGCAGCTGCACGACTTCGACGGCACGTCGCCGCGCGTCAGCTGGCGCCGGCACGGCGTCGCGCACGAGCTGCAGTGCGACTTCATCGCCGGCTGCGACGGCTTCCACGGCGTCAGCCGTGCCAGCGTGCCGCCCGGCGCGCTGAAGGTGTTCGAGCGCCGCTATCCGTTCGGCTGGCTGGGGGTGCTGTCGGAGACGCCGCCGGTCTCGCACGAGCTGATCTACTCGAACCACGAGCGCGGCTTTGCGCTGTGCAGCATGCGCTCGCCGACGCGCAGCCGCTACTACATCCAGTGCCCGGCCGACGACACGCCCGCGCGCTGGAGCGACCAGGCCTTCTGGGACGAGCTGCGGCGCCGGCTCGACCCGGAATCGGCCGAGCGCATGGTCACCGGCCCGTCGATCGAGAAGAGCATCGCGCCGTTGCGCAGCGTCGTCGCCGAGCCGATGCGCTTCGGCCGGCTGTTCCTGGCCGGCGATGCGGCGCACATCGTGCCGCCGACCGGCGCGAAGGGGCTGAACCTGGCGGCCTCCGACGTGCAGTTCCTGTCGCAGGCGCTGATCGAGCACTACCAGCAGCACAGCGATGCCGGCATCGACCGGTATTCCGAGCGCTGCCTGCACCGGGTCTGGAACGCGGTGCGCTTCTCGTGGTGGTTCACGTCGCTGATGCACCGCTTTCCGGACGGCGGCGAGTTCGGGCAGAAGCTGCAGGAGGCGGAGATCGGCTACCTGCTGCAGTCCGAGGCGGCGGCCACCGCGCTGGCCGAGAACTACGTCGGCCTGCCGCTCGAGCGCTGACCGGCGCGTCAGCGCACCGGGATGTGGATGTCGGTGATCAGCGCTTCGGCCGGCACCTGGCTGGGGTCGTTCACGTAGTCCTCGAAGGGCGCTGCGTCGCGCAATTCCGCCGATGCCGACGGCACCCAGTCGCGGTAGATCGCGCGCCAGGTCTGCCACAGCGTGTCGTACGGGCCGGTGTGGCGGAACACCGCCCAGCGGCCGGCGGGGATCGCCTGGCAGTCGATGCGGTCCACGCGCGACAGGTCGGGCACCGGGCCGCTGAATGCGATGGCGGCGATGAAGCGCGCGTCGGGGTCGTCGAAGCCCTTGATCTCGTCGGGGCAGATCGCGAGGCACGCGGTCTGCCGGTCGGCGAGGCCGAGCGCCTGCACGGCCGGGATCAGGCGGCCGAAGGCGCGCTGCGCGGCGGCGCTCATGTCGTTGTCGATCGCGCCACGTTCGGTGGCGCACAGCACCTGGCGTTCGGGCAGGTCGCGGAAGGTCGGTTCGAGCATCGTCTTTCTCCGGGAGGGTTGCGGGGATGCCCTCACCGGCAGCGCCAGGCGCGGGTCCACCAGCGCCGCTCGCACGGCGCTCGGCGACAGGCCGAACTCGCGCCGCAGCGCGCGGGCAAGGCTCGTGCCGCCGTCGAAGCCGCAATCGAGCGCGATCTGCCCGACCGGCTCGCTGCCGCCGCGCAGCGCCTCGACCGCGGCCGCCAGACGCATGCGCAGCACGTACTGCGCCGGCGTCATGCCGGTCATTGCCGAAAACACGCGGTGGAAGTGGAAGCGCGACATCGCCGCGATGTCGGCCAGCGTGCCGCCTTCGAGATCGCAGGCCAGGTGGGCGTGCACGTGCGCGACGACGCGGTTGATGCGGCGGCGGTAGGAGAGTTCGGACTGGTGGCGCATGGGTGACGGTGAGGGGCCGCGCCACTGTAGAGGCCGTGCCCCTGCGGCGCGCGTCCTCGATTGCTGAGTTGCTGCATGACGACCCCTCGTCCGGCGGGTACGCCAGCCGGTCCCCCGGGGGGACGCCCGACATGAACCTACGGGGCCAGCCAGCGCTCCAGTTGCTGCGGGTCGGCCAGCAACGCGGCACTCTCGCCGCGATGCACCACCGCGCCGCGGTCGAGCACGATCGCCTGCTGCGTGATCGGCAGGATCATCCGCGGGTTCTGCTCGACGATGATGGCCGACAGCCCTTCGTCGCGCACCACGCGCGCGATCGAGCGCAGCAGCTCGTCGACGATGATCGGCGCCAGCCCTTCGAGCGGTTCGTCGAGCAGCAGCAGCTTCGGGTTCAGCACCAGCGCCCGCGCGACCGCGAGCATCTGCTGCTCGCCGCCCGACAGCTGGTGGCCCAGGTTGGCGCGCCGCTCGGCCAGCCGCGGGAACATCTCGTAGGCACGCGCCAGCGTCCACGGGCCGGGCCGCGCGACCGCGCCCAGGTTCTCGTCGACCGTCAGCGACTTGAAGATGTTGCGCTCCTGCGGCACCCAGCCGATGCCGGCCGCGGCGCGCCGGTACGGCGGCATCGACGTGATGTCCTGCCCGGCCAGCACGATGCGGCCGGCATGGCGGCGCGTCACGCCGACCAGCGTGTTCAGCAGCGTGGTCTTGCCGGTGCCGTTGCGGCCCAGCAGCGCGAGCGAGCGGCCGGCGTCGAGCTCGAAATCGACGCCCTGCACCACCACCGCCTCGCCGTAGCCGGCGCGCAGGCCCTCGACGCGCAGCAGCTCAGCCATCGACAGCGTCTCCATGGCCGAGGTACACCGCCTTGACCCGCGGGTCGTTCGAGATGCCCTGCACGTCGCCCTCGGCGAACAGCGCGCCGCTGACCAGCACCGAGACGCGCCGCGCGAAGTTGAAGACCAGGTCCATGTCGTGCTCGATCAGCAGGATGGAGACATCGGCCGGCAGCGCGTTGATGGTGTCGAAGATCTCCTGCCGCTCGCCTGCGGGCACGCCGGCCACCGGCTCGTCGAGCAACAGCACGCGCGGCTTGCAGGCGAGCGCGATCGCGATCTCCAGCAGCCGGCGCTTGCCGTACGGCAGCACCGCGACCTGGCGGTCCATCACGTCGTCGAGCCGGAATTGCGTCAACAGCGTCTCGCAGGCCTCGGCCACGCCATCGGCCCGGCCGAGCGGCTGCCACCAGCGCGCCGCGGCACCGCGCTGGGCCGACACCGCCAGCGCCAGCGACTGCAGCGGCGTCAGCTCGTTCCACAGCTGGTTGATCTGGAAGGTGCGCACCAGGCCGCGGCGCACGCGCTGGTGTGGCGCGAGGCGGGTGATGTCCTGCCCGTCGAGCAGGATGCGGCCGGCGCTCGGCACGAGCACGCCGGTCAGCAGGTTGATCAGCGTCGTCTTGCCGGCGCCGTTCGGGCCGATCAGTGCGTGGCGCGCGCCCCGTTCGATCGTCAGCGAGACGTCCTGTGTCGCGGCGATGCCGCCGAAGCGCTTCACCAGGCCCTGAGTCTGCAGCACGGCCGTCATGTCTTGCGCCCGAACCAGGTCCACGGGCGGATGAAACGGTCGCGGCCGACGAGCATCAGCACGACGAGGAACAGGCCGAGCCAGAACAGCCAGTACTGCGGCGTCCAGGCCGAGATGAGGTCGTGCAGCAGCTTGAACGCGATCGCGCCGAAGATGCCGCCGTACAGGTAGCCGGTGCCGCCGATCACCAGCACCAGCAGCACGTCGGCGCTGCGGTGGAAGTCGAGCACGTCCAGCGATGCGAAGCCGCTGGTCTGCGCGAGCAGCGCACCGGCCGCGCCGGCCAGTGCCGCGGCGAAGGTGTAGACCGCGACCAGCCGCGCCGGCACCGACAGTCCGATGCTGGTGGCGCGCAGCCGGTTGTCGCGCAAGGCCTTCAGCGAGACGCCGAACGGCGAGTGCACGACGCGCCGCGCGAGCAGCAGCGCGATCGCCAGCACCGCAAGGCTGTAGGCATACGCGGTGCGGCCGTACAGGTCGAACTCGAAACGGCCGAGCAGCGGTCCCATCACGACGCCCTGCAGCCCGTCGGTGCCGCCGGTCAGCCCGTCCAGCTTGTTCGCGAGCTCGTACAGCACCGACGCGACGCCGAGCGTCACCATCAGCCGCGTCAGGTCGGAGCCGCGCAGGATCAGCAGGCTGCCGAGCGCTCCGAGAAGCGCCGACGCGGCGACCGCCACCGCGAGGCCGACCAGCGGATCCGGCATCACGTGCTTCGCGAACAGCGCCGCGGCGTAGGCCCCGAAGCCGAAGTACGCCGCATGGCCGAGCGACACGACGCCGGCATAGCCCAGCACCAGGTCGAGCGACATCGCGAACAGCCCGAGGATCGCGATCTCGTTCAGCAGCAGCGCATGCTCGCCAGCCAGCACGCAGGAGCCAAGCGCCACCGCGCCGAGCGCGAACTCCCACCAGCGCCACGCCGAGGCCGCCGCCAGCGAACCGCGCACCCCGTCGCGCACGCTCATCGGGTCGCGCCCCGCCCGAACAGGCCTTGCGGGCGCAGCGTCAGGATCACGATCATCAGCGTGTAGACGATGAAGGCGCCGAGCTTGGGCACGTGGTACTTGCCGAACACGTCGGCGATGCCGAGCAGCAGCGCGGCCAGCAGCGGGCCGGTGATGGTCGTCGTCCCGCCGACCGAGACGACGATCAGGAAATAGACCATGAACTTCAGCGGGAAGGCCGGGTCGAGCCCGACCACCTCGGCACCGAGCGCCCCGCCGAGACCGGCCAGCCCGGAACCGACCGCGAAGGTCAGCAGGAACACCCGGCCGGTGTCGATGCCCAGGCCCTGCGCGACGCGCGGGTCGTCGACCGCGGCGCGCAGCCGGCTGCCGAAGCGCGTGCGCGTCAGCACCGCCTGCAGCCCGATCGCGAGCAGCCCGCACAGCACGATGACGAACAGCCGGTACTTGCCGATGCCGACCGCGGCGAGATCGAAGCGGCCCTGCAGCCAGGGCGGCACCTGGATCATCATCTGCTGCGAACCGATGGCCCAGTCGACCGCGGTCACCGCCATGAACACCAGCCCGATCGAGAACAGCACCTGGTCGAGGTGCGGCTTCGCGTACATCGGCCGGTACAGCGTGCGTTCGAGCAGCGCGCCGGCCAGCGCAGTCAGCAGGAAGGCGGCCGGCAGCGTCGCGAGGAAGGGCACGCCGAGGCGGTTCATCAGCAGCACGGTGACGTAGCCGCCGGCCATCGCGAACGCGCCATGCGCCAGGTTGACGAAGTTCATCAGCCCGAGCGTGACCGCCAGCCCGACGGCCAGCACGAAGAGCAGCATCCCGTAGGCGATGCCGTCGAACAGCAGCGTCAGCATGCCTACTTCGTCTTGTTCGGATCCTTCACCGCCTTCTGCACCTCGAACTCCTCGTTGTACAGCTGGCCGTTCACGCGGGCGACGCGGCGGATGTAGACGTCCTGCACGATGTCGCGCGTCTGCGCGTCGATCAGCACCGGGCCGCGCGGGCTCTCGAACACCTGGCCCTTCATCGCGGCCAGCAGCGCATCGCCGCCACCGGCGCCCTTGGTGGCCTCGAGTGCCTTCACGATCACCCGCATGCCGTCGTAGCCGGCCACCGCCATGAAGTTGGGGCGGAACTTGTTGGCCGCCTGGAAGGCCTCGACGAACTTCTTGTTGACCGCCGACGGGTGCGAGGCCGAGTAGTGGTGCGAGCTGACGATGTTCAGCGCGACGTCGCCCATGTCGTTCAGCTGGTCGTCATCGGTCACGTCGCCGGTGCAGATCAGCCGGATGCCGGATTTGTCGAGCCCGCGCTCGGCGAACTGCTTCATGAAGGCCGCGCCCTGGCCGGACGGCAGGAACACGAACACCGCATCTGGATTCGCATCGCGCACCTTCTGCAGGAAGGGCGCGAAATCGGGGTTGCGCAGCGGCGAGCGGATCTCGGCGACGATCTCGCCGCCGTTCAGCTTGAAGCGGTCCTTGAAGGTCTTCTCGGCATCGATGCCCGGCGCGTAGTCGGCCACCATCGTCACCGCCCGCTTGATCTGGTTCTTGCTCGCCCATTCGGCGATGCCCAGCGTGACCTGCGGCAGCGTGAAGCTGGTGCGCACGATGTACGGCGACTGCTCGGTGACGATCGACGTGGCCGCGGCCGTCACGACCATCGGCGTCTTGCTCTGCGTGGCGATGGGTGCGGTGGCCAGCGCCAGCGGCGTCAGCCCGAAGCCGGCCAGCACGTCGACCTTGTCGCTGACGACCAGCTCCTGCGCGATGCGGCGGGTCGCGTCGGCCACGCCGCCGTCGTCCTTGACGATCAGCTCGATCTTGCGGCCTGCCACCGTCGCGCCGTTCTGCGCCAGATACAGCTTCGCGGCGGCTTCGATCTGCCGGCCGGTGGAGGCCGACTGCCCGGTCATCGGGAGGATGAAGCCGATCTTGAACGGCCTGGCCTGGGCCAGGGCCGTCGAGGGGAAAGCCAGGGGCAGGCTGGTGGCCAGCCCCGCCGCAGCGAGGTGCCGCAGGGCGGTGCGCTTTTGCATGCGTTGTCTCCGATGGGAAGGCGGTGGATGATGCAGCGAATCCGGGGCCGGATGCTAGCATCCAGGTTCGCATACAGCACCCGTGTTCTATATAAGAACATTGCAGCAGAAACAGGGACATCGCGCATCGCGGTGAACCCTCACAGGAGACTGTCATGACCGAGCGTTCAGGGGCCCCTTTCCGTGCCGACCACGTCGGCAGTTTCCTGCGGCCGAAGTTCCTGCTGGAAGCGCGCGAGCGGTTTCGGTTGAAGGAGATCGGTGCGGCCGAACTGCGCGCGGTGGAGGACCGTGCGATCACCGAGATCGTGCGCTTCCAGGAAGACGTGGGATTGCAGAGCATCACCGACGGCGAGTTCCGGCGCACCTACTTCCACATCGATTTCCTGGAGCAGCTGGGCGGCGTGAAGACCGACATCCCGGTGCTGGTGAAGAAGCCCGACGGCAGCGAGGAGCTGGCACCACCGGTGATGCGCGTGATCGACACCGTCCGCCATGTGAAGGACATCCAGCGCGCCGACTTCGAGTATCTGAAATCGCAGACGCGGCGCACGCCGAAGGTGACGATCCCGTCGCCGACGATGCTGCACTTCCGCGGTGGCCGGGCGGGCATCAGCCGCGAGCACTACCCGGACCTGGAGCCGTTCTACCAGGACGTCGCGAACGCCTATGGCGACGAGCTGCGCTCGCTGGCCGCCGCCGGCGCGACCTACGTGCAGATGGACGACACCAACCTCGCCTACCTGTGCGACGACAAGATGCGCGAGGCGGCCCGCCAGCGTGGCGACGACCCCGACGAATTGCCGCACCGCTACGCCGGTTTCATCAACCGCGTGGTGGCGCAGAAGCCGGCCGGCATGACGCTCGCGGTGCACCTGTGCCGCGGCAACTTCAAGAGCACCTGGGCCGCGCAGGGCGGCTACGAGCCGGTGGCGCAGGCGCTGCTGTCGGAGATGGATGTCGATGCGTACTTCCTGGAGTACGACGACGCGCGCAGCGGCGACTTCAAGCCGCTGCGCTTCCTGCCGAAGGGCAAGACGGTGGTGCTCGGGCTGGTGACGACCAAGCTCGGCGAGCTGGAGTCGAAGGACGACCTGAAGCGCCGCATCGACGAGGCCGCGAAGTACGTGCCGCTGGAGCAGCTGTGCCTGTCGCCGCAGTGCGGCTTCAGCAGCACGGTGCACGGCAACGACATCGCGGTGGAGGCGCAGCGGGCGAAGCTGCGGCTGGTGGTGGAGACGGCGGCGGAAGTGTGGGGTTGAGGCGGCGCCTCATGCCGCACAATGCCGGCCCTGGAGGGAGCTGCACGATTGCGGCCACGACATGCCATGAGGCTTTTCATTGCCGCCTGCACGCTGCTGCTGACCTTCTTCGCCAATGCGGCGTTGGCTGACGACAAACCGGTTGCCACTGATCCGCTGATTCTCAAGTTGACCAACCCGCGCGGCTTTTACAACCTGAAGCTCTCGCCGGACGGCAAGCACATCGTTGCGCTGGGTTACACGGACGGCAACAACGCCGTGTTCGTGATCGACACCGACACGCTCGCGGCCCGCAAGATCGACGAATCGAGTATCGAGACGCAGCCGGCGCACGTCATCCAGCGAGCCTCGTGGATCAATGGCGAGTTGCTGGCCATCGACTACCACTACAGCAGCACGCTTGCTGTCGATCTCGATGGCAAGCAGGTGTCGACGCTGGGCAACTGGTTCGTCCACCGTGTCCCGGATGTCGAAGACCTGCACGACGTGGTGCTCATGCGAAAGGGCGGGGTCAACGACTACGAGCGTGTCGACGCACGGACGGGGAAATCGATCCCGGACGATCATGGCGTCAATGGCTACCGGCTGCAGAGCCTCTTCGATGACACGGGGGTGTTGCGTTTCGTCGCCACGCTGGATCGCAAGTTCGCCTCCGACGACACCCGCGTCATCTACTGGTATCGCAGCAACGGAGAGTCCGCGTTTCGCCGGATCGCCGACTTCGGCTTCACCGAGGAGCGCTGGGTTCCGGTCAACTTCGACCGAAAGCCGGACACGCTGATCGTGTTCTCTCGCGAGTCGCGCGACACCTGGGCGCTGTTCAGCCACGACGTGGCGACCGGGCGCCACGTCGACATGCTCGCAGGCGCCGACACGCAGGATCTCGCGTACGTCGATCAATCGGACAAGGCAGACGGCAGCCAGGAACTGGTTCGTGTCACGACCTCCGGGTTGAAGCCGACGCAGGTCTGGCTGGACCCGCGCATGGCGGGCCTGCAGAAGGCCGTCGACGCCGCCCTGCCGGGGCATGTCAATCACATCGTGAACGGCAAGCCCACCGGCAAGTTGCTGATCCTGTCGTTTGCGGACACCGAGCCGGGCCGCTGGATGCTGCTCGACACGCAGGACATGACGCTGCGCGAGGTGGCGAAGATGCGCACCGAAGCCGATCCGTCGACGATGCGTCCGATGGAAACGCTGCGCTACGCGGCGGACGACGGCATGAGCATCCCCGCCTATTTCACCCGGCCGGCCGGCACCGCCACGGCGCCGCTGCCGCCACTGGTCGTGCTGCTGCACGGCGGCCCGATCGCCCGCGATCACTGGGGGTGGGACGAAGAGGTGCAACTGCTGGCCCAACGCGGCTATGCCGTGTTCCAACCCCAGTTTCGCGGCTCGCAGGGTTTCGGCCGGAAGTTCGAGGAGGCCGGCTACCACCAATGGGGTCGGAGCATGCAGGACGACGTCACCGCCGGCGTGCGCCACCTGATCGCGCAGAAGCTCGTCGACCCGCAGCGCATCTGCATCTACGGCTCGTCCTACGGCGGCTATGCGGCACTGTGGGGCCTGATCAAGACGCCCGATCTCTTTCGCTGCGGCGTCAGCGTCGCCGGCGTGACCGACATCAGCCTCTTCGTCAAGGAGGCCGACTTCCGCAACAACAAGGACACGATGAAATCGGTGCGGCTGCACATCGGCGACCCCTCCGCACAGCAACAGGCTCTCGATGCGGTTTCGCCGCTGAAGCACGCGGAGCTCGTTCGCGCGCCGGTCCTGCTGATCCACGGCGAGTACGACGGCCGCGTGCCGATCGAGCACGCAGAGAAGA
The DNA here is from genome assembly GCF_001425825.1 of Rhizobacter sp. Root1238. Lineage (GTDB taxonomy): Bacteria > Pseudomonadota > Gammaproteobacteria > Burkholderiales > Burkholderiaceae_C > Rhizobacter. The sequence goes on along the minus strand of NZ_LMDM01000002.1, from coordinate 206,801 downwards.
TGCGCGACGCGTTGAAGGCCGCCGGCAAGCCGGTCGAGTGGATGGCCATCGACAGGGCGGGCCATGGCTTCGACCTCGACGACCGCCGACGCCTTTACGAAACGCTGCTTGCCTTCCTGGACAGGCACATCGGGGCACCAGCCGTCCCCGCTGCGGCGGCCTCCGCCCCCTGAGCGACGCGGACAGGGCGCCGCTCAGCGCTTGCGCGCGAGCGTCAGCCCATCCCCGATCGGCAGCATCGACACATCGACCCGCTCGTCGCGGTGCAGCTTGTCGTTGAGCGCTTGCAGCGCCGCGGTGTCGGTGCCGGCCGCGGTCGGGCGCGCCACCTCGCCGCCCCACAGCACGTTGTCGATCGCGATCAGCCCGCCCGGGCGCAGCAGCTGCAGGCAGCGCTCGACATAGCCGTCGTAGCCGCGCTTGTCGGCATCGATGAACGCGAAGTCGTACTGCCCGGCCTCGCCCGCCGCGAGCCGCGCATCCAGCGTCTGCAGCGCCGGCGCGATCTGCAGGTCGATCTTGTGTGCGACACCCGCCTGCTGCCAGAACGGCCGGCCGACGCGGGTGTAGTCGTCGCTGATGTCGCAGGCGAGCAGCCGGCCGTCGTCGGGCAGCGCGAGCGCCACCGTCAACGCGCTGTAGCCGGTGAACACGCCGACCTCGATCGCGCGGCGTGCGCCGATCAGCCGCACCAGCAGCGACATGAACTGCCCTTGCTCGGGCGAGATCTGCATCGACGCATGCGGATGCTTGCGCGTCGCATCGCGCAGCGCGGCCTGCGCCGGGTGCTCGCGCACCGAATGGGCGATGACGTAGTCGAGCAGGCGGTCGTCGAGCGGCAGGGTGCGGTTTGACATGGCGTTCTCCTTCAGGATTCGAGGTTCTCGTGGTGCGCGATCGCACCACGCTTCCAGTACGCGGCCGCGCGGATCGCGTGGCGGTCGTGGCCCTTCTCGTCGACCAGCACGCGGCGCAGCGTGGCCATCACCGTGGCTTCGCCGGCGCACCAGGCATAGCCGTCGCCGGGCGGCAATGCCAGCGCACGCGCCGCGGCGATCAGCGCGGCGTCGCTGTCGACGTGCTGCACCTGCAGCTCGGCCGCGCTCGCCAGCGGCCGGCGGTCGACGGCGTCGAGCTGCAGCAGCACGATCGCCCGCGTGCCGGCCGGCAGTTCCTCCAGCCGGCGTTCGATCGCCGGCAGCGCGCTCGCGTCGCCGACCAGCAGGTGCCAGTCGAAGTCGAGCGGGATGATGAACGAGCCGCGCGGGCCGGCCACGGTCAACGCGTCGCCGGGCCTCGCACGCGCGGCCCAGTCGGAGGCCGGGCCGTCGTCGTGCAGCGCGAAATCCAGCGTCAGCTCGCCCGCCGCGGCATCGTGGCGCCGCGGCGTGTAGTCGCGGCGCACCGCCTCGCCGTCGCCGGTGTCGATGAAGAGCTTCACATGGTCGTCGAACGACGCGCTGACGAAGCCGGCCATCGGCGCGCCGGCCACCACGATGCGGCGGAAGCCGGGGCTGGTGGCCTCGACGCGCACCACGCTCAGCTCGCGCCGCTTGATCTCGTGCTGGACGCGCTGCACGCGCCGGGTGGATGTTTTTGCCGTCATGGGAGCTGGCTTCCGAAATGGTTGACAATATCCCCCATCATGGGCAAACAAGATGACAATGTCAACCATCAGGGCAAAGCCCGCGTGGAAGACGACGTGCTGGAGCTGATCCACACGGTGATGCACCAGTACCGCGGCCAGCAGTACCAGGTGCTGCGCGACGGGCCGCACGACATCACGCACATGGAGAGCAAGGTGCTCGGCTACTTCGGCCGCCACCCGGGCGCGACGCAGAGCGAGCTGGCGCAGCACAGCGGGCGCGACAAGGCGCAGCTGGCGCGGCTGATCAAGGGCCTGCGCGAACGCGGCCTGCTCGATGCGCAGGCCGACGCGGCGGACCGGCGCAGCGTCGTGCTGTCGCTGACGGCCGACGGCCAGGCGGTGCTGCGCACGCTGCAGCAGCAGGCGCGCAAGCTGACGGCGCGCGCGGTGTCGGGCTTCAGCACGGCCGAGCAGCGGCAGCTGCAGGCGCTGCTGCAGCGGGTGACGGACAACCTCGCGGCATCGGACTGAGCGCGGTATCGGGCTGAGCGCGGTATCGGTCCACGATCCCGACGGTGGCAGCCCGCGGCACCGCGCGCATGCAGCGGCACCAGGCATCACCGTGCATCGCTACCATCGCGCCCACCACCGGAGGAGCCATGGACCTGCATGAAGAACCCCCCGCGCTCTCGCAGCGCCTGCCGCAAGGCATCGCCGTGCTGGCCGCGGCGCTCGGCGGCCTCGGGCTGATCTTCTGGATCGCCGCCAACTGGGACACGCTGGGTCGCACCGGCCGCTTCGCGTTGCTGCAAGGCTGCGTGGCGGTGATGTGCGCCGGCGCGCTGTGGCGGCCGGCGTTGCGCGCACCGTTCGGGCTGCTGGCACTGCTGGCGATCGGCGGGCTGTTCGCGTTCTTCGGCCAGACCTACCAGACTGGCGCCGACCCCTGGCAGCTGTTCGCACTCTGGGCCGCGCTCGCGCTGCCGCTGTGCCTGGGGGCGCGCAGCGACGTGCTGTGGGCCCCGTTCGCGCTGGTCGCGATGAGCGGCATCTCGCTGTGGATCGTCGCGCACACCGGTCACCGCTGGCGCATCGAACCGCAGGACCTGCCCGCGCACCTGATCGGCTGGAGCGCGGCGATCGCGCTGGTGGTCGCGCTGCACCCGGCGTGGCAGCGCTTCACCGGCGGCGGTGAATGGGGTGAGCGCACCGCGGTGACGCTGGCCGTCCTGATGATCTGCGTCAGCGGTGCCAGCGCGCTGTTCAGCGACCGCAGCGGCGCGCACTACGCGCTGGCGCTCGCGGTGCTGGGCATCGCCGCGGTGCTGCTGGCCAACCGGCACCTCTTCGACATCTACGGGCTCAGCGCGGTGGCCCTGGGGCTGAACGCGCTGCTCGTCGCCGGGCTCACGCACTGGCTGTTCGATCGCCGCAGCGCGTTCGACGAGATCAGCCGGATGCTGTTGCTGGGCCTGTCCGCCGCCGGGCTGCTGGCCGCCAGCGTGTCGGGCGTGATGCACCTCGCACGCCGCCACGCACGGACCGGCACCACCACCGGAGCCGACGCATGAGCGATTCCCTCATGACCCCTTCCGAGACATCCGAGACCCGCCCGTGGCCGGTCGTGCTGCTGACCGGCCTCGGCGCCTGGCTGGCGGCCGTGCCGCTGATCATCGTCGTCGGCATGCTGTTCGGCGACTTCGTCACGCGCGGCGCCGGCCCCTACCTGATCGGACTGCTGGTGCTGGCCGGCTCGCTGGTGGTGCTGCACTCGCGGCAGATCCCGCTGTTCGTCGAGCAGCTCGCGGTGCCGGGCTTGATCGTCGGCGGCGGCGTGCTTGCGTTCGGACTGTTCCGCGACCTGCCGGACGCCCTCGCTTTCGCGACGCTCGGTGCGGTCGCGCTCGCCGCCGCGGTATTGGTGCGCGCCGATTGGCTGCGCGCGCTGCTCGGCGCGTTGGCGGCGGCGACGGGGGCGCTCGCGCTGGCGATCGACCCGTGGCGCGGCTCGCATGCGACGCGCCTCGGTGTGTTCTGGCTCGCCTGGCACGGCTGCGTCGCGGCCTGGCTGGCGGCACACGTGCTGGTGCGCCGCATTGCGCCGGTGCACGCGGCCGTCGTCGAGCCGGTCAGCGCCGGCTGGCTGCTCGCAACGCTGTGCGGCCTGGCGTGGTGGGCCGGCATGACCTTCCTGGTCGGCGCGAACCTCGGTGAGTTCGGCAGCGATGTCGTGCGCGGCTTCGATCGCAGTGGACATCACTGGACCGGCACGCTGCAGCAGTTGGCCTCGCTGGCGCTGGCCGTCGCGGGCGCGCTGTGGGCCGCGCGCCGCTGGCCGGGCCTGCGGCGGCCGTGGCTGGCCGGCGTGGCCGCCGTGCTCGCGCTGCTGGCCTGCCTGATGCCGACGCTCGGCGCGGTGCTGCTGGTGCTCGCGCTGAGCATCACCACGCGGCGCTGGCGCCTGGCCGCCGCGGCGGGGGTGGCTGCCGCCTGGATCATCGGCGCGTTCTACTACCAGCTGGCCTGGCCGCTCGCCCACAAGGCCTTGCTGATGGTGGCGGCCGGCGCGGTGCTCGCGCTGCTGGCGCGATGGGGAAGCCCGCGGCGCGCGTCGAGCGAGACCGCGGCCCCCGCTGTGCCACCGGCCGGTCTGCAGCGCTGGGGGATCGCCGCCTGCGCTGTGGCCGTGCTGGCCGTCGCGAATATTGCGATCTGGCAGAAGGAATCGCTGATCGCCCACGGTCAGCCGGTGTTCGTCGAACTCGCACCGGCCGATCCGCGCTCGTTGATGCAAGGTGATTTCATGCGGTTGAACTTCCGCATGCCACCCCGCGTGGCGCAGCAGCTCGACGGCGACCAGCTGCGTGCGCAGCGCCCGCACGCGGTCGCGCGGCGCGATGAGCGCAACGTGCTGACGCTGCTGCGGCTGGACGACGGCAGCGCGCTCGCCGCCGATGAGCTGCGCATCGAGCTGACGCCGAAGGGCGGCGACTGGATCCTCGTCACCGATGCATGGTTCTTCCGCGAGGGCGAGGCCCAGCGCTGGTCGGGCGCGCGCTACGGCGAGTTCCGCATCGACGACAACGGGCGGGCCTTGCTGGTCGGGCTGCGCGGACCGGACCTGCAGCCGCTCTAGCCGGCGCCTGCCGCGACGCGCATCAGCAGCTTGATCAGCGTCGCACGCTCACGCGGCGCCAAGGCCTGCAACGCGGCATCCTCCATCGTCGCGGCGATCTTCTCGGCCCGCGCCGCCAGCGTCCGCCCGGCCGGCGTCAGCTCGATGCGCTGCGAGCGCCGGTCTTCGCTGCAGCGCACCCGCAACACCCAGCCGCGCTCGACCATCCGGTCCAGCGTGACCGCCATGTTCGGCGGCGAGACGTCGAGCGCCTGGCCCAGCTGCTTCTGGTTCACCCGCTCGTTGGCCGCGACCAGCACCAGGATCGAGAACTCGACGGCCTTCAGCGACAGCGGCCCCAGGTGGCGCACGAACGACCGCTTCAGCTGCACCGAGGCGCGGGTCGCCGCATAGCCGACCAAGTGCTCCAGGCGCGAGCTGTCGAGGGCGTCCACGGTCAGCGTGGCGCGGCGGAACGCGCCGCGCCGAGGTAGGTGTCGATCACGCGGGCATCGCGTGCCAGCGCCGCCGCCGGGCCTTGCAGCACGATTTCGCCCATCTCCAGCACATAGGCGTGGTCGGCCACCTCCAGCGCAGCGCGCGCGTTCTGTTCGACCAGCAGGATCGTCACGCCGGTCGCACGCAACGCGGCGATCGTGCGGAAGATCTCGCGCACCACCAGCGGCGCGAGGCCGAGGCTCGGCTCGTCGAGCATCAGCAGCGACGGCTCGCCCATCAGCGCGCGGCCGACCGCCAGCATCTGCCGCTCGCCGCCCGACAGCGTGCCGGCGAGCTGGCCGCGCCGCTCGTGCAGGCGCGGGAACAGTGCGAACACCCGCTCCATCGCATCGCGCGCCGCTTGAGGGCCGCGCCCTCGCAGGCGCCAGGCGCCGAGCCGCAGGTTGTCTTCGACCGGCATGCTGCCGAACAGCGCGCGGGTCTCGGGGACCAGGGCGATGCCGCGGTCGACGCGCGCTTCGAGCGGCAACGCATCGATCGCCGCGCCCTGCCAGCGGATCGCACCGCGCGACGGCAGCACGCCCATCAGCGCGTTCAGCAGCGTCGACTTGCCGGCGCCGTTCGGGCCGATCACGGTGACGACGCTGCCGGCGGCGGCTTGCAGGTGAATGCCGCGCAGCACCTCGGCGCGGCCGTAGCCGGCGTGGAGCTCGCTGACTTCGAGGGCTTCGACAGGCTCAGCCCGACCCTTCGACAGGCTCAGGGTGAGCGGAGCAGGAGTGTGCTGCGGTGTCAATTCAGTGCTCCGTCCCCAGGTACGCCGCCCGCACCGCCGCGCTCGCCTGCACCTCGGACGGCGTGCCCTGCATCAGCTGCATGCCGAACTCCATCACGACGATGCGGTCGCTGACGTCCATCACCAGGTCCATGTCGTGTTCTACCAGCAGGATCGACAGCCCCTCGGCGCGCAGTTGCCGCAGCACCTCGGCCAGTGCGCGCTTCTCCTGGTGGCGCAGCCCGGCCGCCGGCTCGTCGAGCAGCAGCAGCGACGGGTCGGCGCTCAGCGCGCGGGCGATCTCCATCAGACGCTGCGGGCCGAGCGCCAGGTTGCCGGCCAACTCGTCCATGCGGTCGGCCATGCCGACGCGCTGCAGCTGCCGCTCGGCCTCGCGCAGCAGGCGGCGCTCCTCGTCGCGCTCCAGCCGCAGCATCGCCGGCAGCACGCCGCGCCGCCCGCGCCGGTGCGCGCCGAGCGCGACGTTCTCGAGCACCGTCATCTCCGGCACCATCTTCACGTGCTGGAAGGTGCGCGACACCCCGCGCCGCGCGATGCCGCGCGACGGCAGCCCGTCGATGCGCTCGCCGCGCAGCCGCACCTCGCCGCTCGTCAGCGGCAGCACGCCGCTGACCAGGTTGAAGGTGGTCGACTTGCCGGCGCCGTTCGGCCCGATCAGCCCGACGATCTCGCCGGCCCGCACCTGGAAGCTGACGTCGTTCACCGCGACCAGCCCGCCGAATTCCTTGCGCACCGAGTGCACGTCCAGCACCAGCTCGCCGTGCGGCGGACGCGCGGCCTCGGGCAGCGGCGCCGCATCGGCCCAGTCGCGGCGCCGCGCGCGCCGCGGCAGGCGCGCGACGACCGCCGCCCACAGCCCGTCGCGCGCGTACTGCAGCACCACCACCAGCAGCACGCCGAACACGATCACCTCGTAGCTGCCGCTGCCGCCGAGCAGCCGCGGCAGCAGCACCTGCAGCTGGTCTTCCAGCAGCTTGACGACCGCCGCACCGGCGAGCGCCCCCCACACCTGGCCGACCCCGCCGATCACCGCCATGAACAGGTACTCGATGCCCATCTTCAGCCCGAAGGGCGACGGATTGACGCTGCGCTGGAAATGCGCGAACAGCCAGCCCGACACGCCGGCCAGCAACGCAGCCAGCACGAACACCGTGACCTTGGCGCGGAAGGTGTCGATGCCCATCGCCTCGGGCATCGTGCTGCCGCTCTTCAGCGCCCGCAGCGCGCGGCCGCTGCGCGAATCGAGCAGCTGCGTCGCGGCCAGCGCCGCCAGCAGCACCAGCGCCCACAGCAGGTAGAAGAAGCTGCGGCCGGTGTTCAGCGGCAGGCCGAAGACGCTCAGCGGCGCGATGCCAAGCAGGCCGTCGTAGCGGCCGAGCGCCTCCAGGTTGCCGAACAGGTAGTACAGGCTCAGGCACCATGCGATGGTCGCGAGCGGCAGGTAGTGGCCCGACATGCGCAGCGTGATCCAGCCGAGCAGCAGCGCCGCGAGCGCCGTCAGCGCGAGCCCGCCGAACACCGCGAGCCACGGCGACAGCCCGAGGTTCAGCGTCAGCCACGCACTGCTGTAGGCGCCAATGCCGACGAACGCGGCCTGGCCGAACGACGTCAGCCCGGCGATGCCGGTCAGCAGCACCAGGCCGATCACGACCAGCGCATACAGCCCGATGTAGTTCAGCTGCGTGATCCAGAACTCCGGCACCGGCAGCTGCGGCAGCAGCGCCAGCACGGCGGTGAACGCGACGAGGAACCAGCGCCTACTCGTCATCGGGCGCGCCGTGCGTGAAGCTGCGCCACAGCAGCACCGGCAGGATCATCGTGAAGACGATCACCTCCTTCCAGGCGCTGGCCCAGAACGAGCCGAACGATTCGAGCCAGCCGACGAACAGCGCGCCGGCTGCGGCGCCCGGGTAGCTCGCGAGCCCGCCGAAGATCGCCGCGACGAAGCCCTTCAGCCCGATCAGGAAGCCGGTGTCGTAGAACATCGTCGTGGTCGGCCCGATCAGCAGGCCCGACAGCGCGCCGATGAAGGCGGCGAGACCCATGCTCCAGCGTCCGGCGCCTTCCGTCGAGATGCCCATCAGCCGCGCGCCGAGCCGGTTCACCGCGGTCGCCCGCAACGCCTTGCCGCGCAGCGTGCGGCCGAAGAACAGCCACAGCCCGACGATCAGCGCGGCCGAGACGAGGAAGATGATCATCGCCTGCCCCGACAGCGTCAGCGGCCCGGCCTGGAAGCGCTCGTCCCAGAAGCTCGGGTTGCGAAAGCCCTCGGCGCCGAAGAACAGCAGGCCCAGCCCGGTCAGCGCGAAATGCACGCCGACCGAGACGATCAGCAGCACCAGCACCGATGCATCGGCCAGTGGCCGGTACGCCAGCCGGTAGACCAGCGGGCCGAGCGGCGTGACGATCGCGAGCGTCAGCAGGCTTTGCAGCAGCAGCGGCAGCTGGCGCGGTGCGGCCCACAGCGCGAGCAGGCTCACCGCGGCCGGCAAGGCGAGCGACAGCGCGGCATCGCGTGCGATGCGGCCGGCGGGCCTGCCTTCACGCAGCGCGCCGAACGCATCGCGCAGCGCGGCCAGCAGGGCCAGGATCCCGAGCAGCCACACGGTGCCGGGCAGCTTGCCCATCTGCAGCATCGCGAGCGTCAGCGCACCGTAGGCGACGAACTCGCCCTGCGGGATGAAGATCACCCGCGTGACCGCGAACACCAGCACCAGCGCGAGCGCCAGCAGCGCGTAGACCGCACCGCTGGTCGCGCCGTCGAGCAGCAGGATGCCCGCGATCGAGAGGTCCATGCGAGCGGCGCGTCAGCCGATCACTTGACGACGTCCCAGTCGCCGTTGACGACCTTCAGCAGCACGCCGGTGTCGGGCGTGAAGCCGAAGTGGTCGGTCGCGGTGTAGTTCAGCACGCCCTGCGACATCGGAATGCGGCCGGCCGTCTCCAGCGCCTCCTTCAGCGCGGCGCGGAATTCCTTCGTGCCCGGCTTCGCCTTCTTCAGCGCCATCGGAATGATCTTCTCGAGCACGATCGCGGCGTCGAACGCATGCGCGCCGAACTGGTTCGCGCTCTTCGGCCCGAACGCCTTCTCGTACTGCTCGATGAAGCGCACGCCGAGCGCCTTGCTCGGGTTGCTGTCGGGCAGCTTCGGCGCCACCAGCGCCGGGCCCGACGAGACGAACGAGCCTTCGACGTCCTTGCCGCCGACGCGGATCAGGTCCAGCGTGGCCGCGCCGTGCGTCTGGTAGATCTTCCCCTTCGGGTAGCCGCGCTCGACCAGGCCCTTGTGCGGCATCGCCGCGCCGCTGCCCGATGCGGCGATCAGGATCGCATCCGGGTTCGCGCCAACCAGCTTCAGCGCCTGGCCGGTGATGCTGGTGTCGGCCCGCGCGAAGCGCTCGACGCCGACGTTCTTGATGCCGGCCGCGGTGGCCTGCGCGGTGATGTCCTTCAACCAGGCCTCGCCGTACGCATCGGCATAGCCGACGAAGCCGAAGGTCTTGGCGCCGGTCTTCTTCCAGTGCTCGACGATCGGGATCGACATCACCGCGGTCGACTGCGGCAGCCTGAAGGTCCACGCGCCCTTGCCTTCGGGCAGCGGGATCGGCGACAGCGCCAGCTGCACCGTCTGCGCCTCGGCTGCGACGTCGGACATCGCGATCGCGATCGGCGTGGCCGCCGAGCCGACGATGATGTCGACCTTGTCTTCGGTGACGAAGCGGCGCGCGTTCTTCACGCCGACGGTCGGGTCGGTCGCGTCGTCGAGCACGATCACGTTCAGCTTCTCGCCGGCGATCGTGGCCGGCCACAGGCTGATGCCGTTCTTGCACGGGATGCCGAGCGCCGAGGTCGGGCCGGTCAGCGGGACGCTGACGCCGATCGTCACGTCGGCCTGCGCGCCCGCCGCGATTGCGGCCAAGGCAGCCGTGGCCAGCCAGGTCTTCAGGTGCTTCATGGGGTGGTCTCCGTTCGGGGTCGTGATGCTTGTCGACACAGCGCGCGGATGTCGTCCGGCACCGCGATGGACTTCAGTTTTCCGGTGACGTCGCGGGTCACGAAGATGCGCGTCTCGCGGCCTTCGCAGACCAGCTCGCCGTCGCGCAGCACGCGGTGGAGCTGCACGAAGACCTTGCCGCGCCATTCGTCGACGCAGGTCTCGATCGTGATCGTCTCGCCATAGGTGACCGACTGCAGGAAGCGGGTGTGGATCTCCAGCAGCGGCGTGCCGACGATGCCGCGCGTGCGCTCCAGCTCGCGCCATGGCGGCACGCCGCACTGCATGAAGAACGACAGCGAGGCCGCGTCCATCCAGCGCGAGAAGTTCGGGAAGAAGACGATGCCGGCCGGGTCGCAGTCGCCGAAGTTCACGGCGACGGTGTGCGTGGTGGTGCGGGAGTCGCTCATGCCGATCGGCTGCCCGGAAGGAACAGGCCGGGCGCGCTGCCGTCGTGCAGCTGCTCGACGAGCGCGGCCCGGCAGGCCAGCACCGCGCGCTGGTTGATCGATCCCTTGTCGGTGACTTCACCACGGTCGATCGCCGGCGGCTCGGCCAGCAGCAGCGCGCGCGCGACGCGCGTCGCGCTGCCGGTGCCGGCGTCGTGCAGCAGGTCGATCCAGCGCTGGAAGAACGCGCGCACCGGCGCCGCGGCCAGCACCTCGGCCAGCGACGCATCGGCCGCGAGGCCGGCGAGCGCGCGGCAGCGGTCGGCGCGCGGAAACACCAGCAGGCCGATCTCGCTGCGGTTCAGCCCGGTGACGACCACGTCCTGCACGCAGGGGTCGCCGGCCGTGATGGCCCGCGCGCGCAACGGGCCGACCGACACGAAGGTGCCGGTCGCGAGCTTGAAGTCCTCGGCGATGCGGCCGTCGAACGCGAGGCCGCGCTGCGGGTCGGCCGGATCGACCAGGCGCACCGCATCGCCGCTGGCGTAAAAACCGTCGTCGTCAAGGTGTCCGGCCGATGCCAGCCGCCAGTAGCCCGGCGTGACATTCGGGCCGCGGTAGCGCAGCTCGGTCTTGTCGCCGCTCGGCACCAGCTTCAACGCGATGCCGGGGGCCGGCAGGCCGATGTGGCCGGAGCGCACGTCGTCGCCATTGGCGCAGATCGCGAACGGCGCGGTCTCGGTCATGCCCAGGCCCGTCAGCATGCGGATGCGCTCGCCGCAGGTGGCTTCGGCCAGCCGGTCGAGCTGGTCCCACACCGGCTGAGACAGCCCGGCACCGGCGAAGAAGAACATCTGCACGCGGCTGAACAGCATGTCGCGCAAGGCAGCGTCGTGCTCCAGCGCGTTGGCGATCTCCTCGAAGCCCTTCGGCACGTTGAAGTAGACGGTGGGTGCGATCTCGCGCAGGTTGCGCAGCGTCTGGCCGATCAGCGCCGGCGTCGGCTTGCCGTCGTCGATGTACAGCGTGCCGCCGTTCCAGACCGTCAGCCCGACGTTGTGGTTGCCGCCGAAGGTGTGGTTCCACGGCAGCCAGTCGACCAGCACCGGCGGCGTCTCGCCCAGGCACGGGAAGCACTGCAGGATCATCTGCTGGTTGCTGCACAGCATGCGCTGCGTGTTGATCACGCCCTTGGGCGCCTGCGTCGAGCCGGAGGTGAACAGGATCTTCGCGATGGTGTCGGGGCCGACGCGGGCATGGGCCTCATCGACCGCGTCGGTGGGCGTGGTCGCGAGCAGGTCGGCGAAGTGCAGCGCGTGGCGGCCCTCGACCGCGCCGCTGGCGAGCGCGAGCGGCGTGCCATGCGGCAGCGCGGCGTCGATCGCCCGCGCGTAGGCCGGGCCGTTCGCGGCGAACACCAGCCCCGGCGTCAGCAGGCCGAGGATGTGGCGCAGCTTCGCATGGTCCTGCGACAGCAGCGAGTACGCCGGCGAGACCGGCGCACAGGGCACGCCGGCCCACATCGCGCCGAGCGTCAGCAGCAGGTGCTCGAGGTCGTTGTCGGAGAGGATCGCGAGCGGCCGCTCCGGGCCGAGCCCGAGGTCGAGGAACGCCTGCGCGATGCTGCGCGCGCCGTGCACCGCGTCGCGGTAGCTCAGGCGGCGCCAGGTGCCGGTGGCATCGCGCTTGGCGGCCAGCGTGCGCTCGGGCGCCTTCGCGGCCCAATGCTGCAATCGATCGGTCAGCCGCAGCGGATGCGCTTGCAGCGGCTCGGTCGATTCGATCCACAGGCTGCCGTCGTCGCCCGGCGTGAAGCGTGCGGTGAGCGAGCCGCCCAGCGCCACCGGACGATAGCGTGGCAGCGCCGCGCTCATGTCCTGCCGACCTTGCCGGCCTGGCCGTCGAGGAAGGCGCGCATGCGCTGCTTGGCCGCGTCGTCGGCCTGCGCGATCGCGGCCATCAGCGATTCGGTGAACAGCCCGGCCGCCTGGCCCTGCTCGGCGATGCGCGGCAGCGCATGCATCACCGCGAAGTTCGACAGCGGCGCGTTGGATGCGATCTTGCGGGCCAGCTCGAACGCGGTCGCGAGGCCCTGCCCATCGTCGACCAGGTACTGCGACAGCCCGATGCGCTGGCCTTCCTCGGCATCGTGCACGCGACCGGTCAGCATCATGTCGCTCATGCGGGCGACGCCGATCAGCCGCGGGATGCGCGCCGAGCCGCCACCGCCGACGAACAGGCCGCGCTGGCCTTCGGGCAGGCCATAGAAGGCGCTGCGCTCGGCGACGCGGAGATGCGCGGCGCTCGCGAGTTCAAGCCCGCCGCCGACCACCGCGCCGTGCAGCACCGCGACCACCGGCACGCGGCCGAACTGGACCTGCTCGAAGGCCGCATGCCACGAGCGCGAATGGAGGATGCCGTCGGCGGCGCTGCGTTCATCGAGTTCGGACAGGTCCAGGCCGGCGCAGAAATGCGGGCCCTCGCCGCTCAGCACGACGGCGCGCACGCTCGCGTCGAAGGCGGCGAACGTGTGGTGCAGCTCGGCGATCAGCGCGTCGTTCAGCGCGTTGCGCTTCTCGGGTCGGGTGAGCCGCACATGGGCGACCGGACCTTCATGGGTGATGGACAGCAGGGTCACGGTGCGCGGCGGTTGAAGCTTGAACAGTTATGAGTCTTAAACAAACGACGCCGCGGCACAGCAGGGATTACCCCTCAATACGTCTCCACGTGGAAGCGCCCCTCCTCCACCAGTTGCCGGTGCAGCAGCGGCCAATCGAGCCCCGCCGCCGCGCACACGTCGGCCAGCGCTTCCAGCACGCCGGTCTCCATCCCCTTCAGCCCGCACAGGTAGAGGCAGGTGTCGCCGCGCAGCAGGTCGACGACATCGGCCGCGCGCTCGCGCAGCAGATCCTGCACATAGCGCCGCGGCTGCCCCGGCACGCGCGAGAACGCGAGCGAGGTGTCGATGAACGACGCCGGCAGCTTGGTCAACGGCCCGAAGTACGGCAGCTCCTCGGGCCGCCGCGCGCCGAAGAACAGCATCAGCCGCGCGTAGACCGGCTTGCCCGCGACCATCAGGCGCCGCCGGTGCTCGGTCATCGCGCGCATCGGCGCCGCGCCGGTGCCGGTGCAGATCATCAGCAGGTTCGACCCGTCGTGGTTGGGCATCAGGAAGCGGTCGCCGAACGGGCCGCAGACCTGCACCGTGTCGCCCTTGCGCAGGTCGCACAGGTAGTTCGACGCGACGCCGCGCACCGGCTGCCCGTCGTGATCGCTGGTCACCCGCTTCACCGTCAGCGAGACGTTGTTGTAGCCCTCGCGCTCGCCGCTGCGCGGGCTCGCGACCGAGTACATGCGCAGGTAGTGCGGCTTGCCGCTCGCATCGAGCCCCGGCGGCGCGATGCCGATGGCCTGGCCTTCGAGCAGCGGGAAGAACTGCGTGCCGAAATCGAGCACCAGGTGGTGGATGTCGCCTTCGGCATCGGGCGCGGTCAGCCGGAAGTTGCCGGCCACCGTCGCCTGCACCGGCTTCTTCAGCGTGTGCAGGTTCAGGTACGGGTGCGCGGCCGACCACGGCGGCCGCGCCGACGACGGCGACAGCGCCGCGTTCGCCTGCGGCGGCACGTCGTCGACCGGCGCGGCACCCGCGTCGGCCAGCGGCTGCGCGAGCGCCGGCATCTCCTGCTTCGGCGGCAGTTCGTCCCAGCCGAACTGCGCCTCGACCGAATAGGCCGCCGCCTTCGGCACCGGGTGCCAGTGGTCGATGCTGCCGGTCGGGCATGGCGACACGCAGGCCTGGCAGCCGTTGCAGATCGCCGGATCGACGACGTAGTTGCGGTCGTCGTGCGTGATCGCATCGACCGGGCAGGTCTCCTCGCAGGTGTTGCAGCGGATGCAGACCTCGGGGTCGATCAGGTGCTGCTGGATGAAGATGACGGGGTCCATCTCAATTGAATCGCACGTACTCGAAATCGGCCGGCTGCTTGTTGATGCCGATCGGCGGCGGCGCGATCCAGTTCGCGTATTTCCCGGGCTCGACGACGCGGCCCATCAGCGACGCGACGTAGGCGCGGTCTTCCTCGCTCGCGAGCCAGTGTGGCACGTTGGCCTGCCATTCGACCTCGCCGATCACCCGGCCGTCGGGGCTGACGCGCAGCCCGGCGAAGCTGCCGATGTGGCGGTTGAAGGCCTTGTGCGGCACGCTCAACCGGAACGCGAGACCGGCCTTCTCGATCACCTTGTTCCATCGGTTCACGCCGGCCGACGAATCGCGGATGTAGTCGTCGCGCAGCACCTCGTTCAGCGCGTTCAGCATCGGCACCTCTTTCTCGACCAGCACGCCGTCGCGCACGTCGAGGATCTTGTAGTGCGCGCCCTTCAGCACGTGGTCGTCGGCACGCTTGCCTTCTTCGTAGCGGCCCTTCAGCCCCGAGCTGTAGAAGATCGCCGCATTGCTCGACTGGTCGGCACCGAACAGGTCGATGGTCACGCTGTAGTGGAAGTTCAGGTAGCGCTGGATCGTCGGCAGGTCGATCACGCCGTGGCGGCGCAGCTCGGCCGGGTCTTCCAGGCCGGTCTGCTTCATCACCTCGCAGGTGCGCTGGATCACGCGCGACACGCCGGATTCGCCGACGAACATGTGGTGCGCCTCTTCGGTCAGCATGAAGCGCGTGGTGCGCGACAGCGGATCGAACGCGCTCTCGGCCAGCGCGCACAGCTGGAACTTGCCGTCGCGGTCGGTGAAGTAGGTGAACATGTAGAACGCCAGCCAGTCCGGCGTCTCTTCATTGAAAGCCCCGAGGATGCGCGGGTTGTCCTGGTCGCCGGAGCGGCGTTCGAGCAGCGCCTCGGCCTCCTCGCGGCCGTCGCGGCCGAAGTGCTTGTGCAGCAGGTAGACCATCGCCCACAGGTGGCGGCCTTCCTCGACGTTCACCTGGAACAGGTTGCGCAGGTCGTACTGGCTGGGCGCCGTCTTGCCGAGGTGGCGCTGCTGCTCGACCGAGGCCGGCTCGGTGTCGCCCTGCGTGACGATGATGCGGCGCAGGTTGGCGCGGTGCTCGCCGGGCACGTCCTGCCAGGCGGCCTCGCCCCGGTGGTCGCCGAAGCCGATGCGGCGGTCGGCCTCGGGTTGCGCGAGGAAGATGCCCCAGCGGTAGTCGGGCATCTTCACGTGGCCGAACTGCGCCCAGCCGTCGGGCGTGGTGCTGGTGGCGGTGCGCAGGTAGACGTCGAAGCCGTGCGAGCCGTCGGGGCCCATGTCCTGCCACCAGTTCAGGTAGTTGGGCTGCCAGTGCTCGAGCGCGCGCTGCAGCGTCCTGTCCTCGGACAGGTTGACGTTGTTCGGGATCTTGTCGGTGTAGTTGATGCTGGACATGGGCTTGGTTTCGTTGCGCTGCACTTCGACAGGCTCAGTGCGACCGGCTTGTGTGCGGGCGTCCTAGATTCGTTTCCAGTCGAACTGGGCCTTGTGCCCGGTGCCGTAGACCTTCAGCGCGCCGGCCTCGCCGACAGCGTTCGGGCGGTTGAAGATCCAGTTCTGCCACGCGGTCAGGCGGCCGAAGATGCGGGTCTCCATGCTCTCGGTGCCGGCGAAGCGCAGGTTGGCCTCCAGGCCGGTCAGCGCATCGGGCGACAGGCTCGCGCGCTCCTCGATGGCGATGCGGATCTCGTCGGCCCAGTCGATGTCGTCGGGCGCCGCGGTGACGAGGCCGAGTGCGAGCGCCTGGTCGGCATCGAGCGCCCGGCCCTGCGTGGCCTGCACCGCGGCGATCTCGTCGGCATCGCGGTGGAAGCGGCGCTGCAGACGCGTCTCGCGGCTGACCATCGGCAGCGCGTCGAAGTTGAACGGCGACAGCGCGATCTTCGGCGCTGCGCCGGGCTCGTCGGGCAAGGCCAGCATGTAGATGCGGTCGGCCGCCAGCGCGATCTCGAGCAGCGAGCCGGCGAAGCACGAGCCGCGGTCGACCAGCGCGAACAGCGAGCGCGACGACACGTCGAGCCGCGCCAGCGTGCGCCGCAGCAGGCCGATGGTCTCGCGCACCAGCCAGTGCGCCTGGTGTGCGTACAGCGTCGCGTCCATCGCGAGCACCGCGTCGACGCTGCCCTGCGTCTTCAGCAGCCAGGTGCCGATCTCGGGTTCGTTGGTGCGCAGGTGCAGGATCGCGTCGTCGAGCTCGCGTGCCATCTGCAGCGGGTACCAGGCGGCCCCGGCGGCTTCGATGCCGGCGATGTCCGTCGGTTGCGCGCCGGCGGGGGCACGCACCGCCAGCGTCGCATGGCGTGCCGCGCGGTCGATCTGCACGTCGACATGGCCATAGGCCAGTGCGTCGGCGGACCGCTGCTTGCTCAAGCGCGGCAACGGCACGCCGCGTGCGCCGGCCGGCCGGTCGCTCAGCGCGGCCAGTTCGCGCGCCCGCTCCTGCACGCGCTGCGCGAAGGCCTGCGTCTTCACCGCCTCGTCGACCAGCCGCCAGTCCACCGCCTTCCTGCCGCGCACGCCTTCGCTGGTGGTGCAGAAGATGTCGGCATGGTCGTGGCGCACGCGGCGCTTGTCGGTCAGCCGCGTCAGCCCGCCGGTGCCGGGCAGCACGCCGAGCAGCGGCACCTCGGGCAGGCTGACGGCCGACGAGCGGTCGTCGACCAGGATGATCTCGTCGCAGGCCGCGGCCAGCTCGTAGCCGCCGCCGGCACAGGCACCGTTGACGGCGGCGAGGAACTTCAGGCCGCCGTGCCGGCTGCTGTCTTCCAGCCCGTTGCGCGTCTCGTTCGTGAACTTGCAGAAGTTGACCTTCCAGCCATGGCTTGAAAGGCCGAGCATGAAGATGTTGGCGCCCGAGCAGAACACCCGCTCGCGGCCGCTGGTGATGATCACCGTGCGCACCGCCGGGTGCTCGAAGCGGATGCGCTGCACCGCGTCGTGCAGCTCGATGTCGACGCCGAGGTCGTAGCTGTTGAGCTTCAGCTTGTAGCCCGGCCGCAGCCCCCCGTCTTCGCTGACGGACAGCACCAGCGTCGCGACGTCGCCTTCGACGCCGAGGCGCCAATGGCGGTAGCGGTCGGGATGGGTTTCGTAGTCGACCGGGTCGGCAGGGTCGACCCGGTCAATGGCAGCAGCAGTCATGGGCATCTCCAGCCGGCGGCAGTATGCTGCACGCCCGACAATAGAAATGCAATTTAGTGCATGTCGCGCCGAGCGTCAACCCGCCAGCCGGATCGTGCCTCGCAATTGGTCTTGAAGCGACACGAACGCGGTCTCCAGGGTCTTGTCGCTGGTGTCGAACACCTCGTCGGCTTTCGAGTAGAAGGCCGCGCGGCTCTCGAGGATGCGCCGCAGGTCGTTCATCGCTTCGGCATTGCCCGACATCGGGCGGGTGTCGCCCTGGGCCAGCACGCGGTTCATGTGCTCTTCGGGCGAGGCGCGCACCCACACGGTGTAGCAGTGCGCCAGCAGCATGTTGAACGTGGCCGGGTCGGAGACGATGCCGCCGGGCGTCGCGATCACCGCGCGCGGGCAGCGCTGGATGCATTCCTCGAGCGCGCGCCGCTCGTAGCGGCGGTAGGCCGCCGGCCCGTACAGCGAATGGATCTCGGAGACGCTGCAGCCCGCCACCGTCTCGATGTGGCGGTTCAGCTCGACGAAGGGCACGGCCCAGCTGTCGGCCAGCAGGCGCCCGAGCGTGCTCTTGCCCGCCCCGCGCAGGCCGACCAGCGCGACCCGCTGGCGCCGGGCCGCCTGGCTGGCCGGCGCGCCGAACACCGAAGCCAGCGCCGAGCGCGCCTGCGCCAGCTCGGATTCGCTGCGGCCGCGCAGGATCTCGCGGATCATCAGCCACTCCGGCGAGCTGGCGGTCTCGTCGCCGACCAGCTCGGCCAGCGTGCAGTTCAGCGCCTGCGCCAGCTGCCGCAGGAACTGGATCGACGCATTGCCGACCCCCATCTCGACATTGGCCAGGTGCCGCTCCGACACGTCGGCCACCTTGGCAAGGCTCTTGCGTGTCAGCCCGCGCCGCGAGCGCAGCGCGCGCGTCCGCTCGCCCAGCGACGAGAGGAACGGGTCTTTGTCGGCGTTCGGGTCGGCATCGCCCTCCGGCGTGGGCGGCAGCGGCGGCATGGGCGGCGAAGTCGGGAATCGGTCCAAGGGTATGTCCGTAACGAGGTCGATCGGGACTGCTGGCTATACTGACTTCAGTGCAACATATTGCATCAGGTGGTTTCGCACTGTCCGTGAATGCATTATGCGGAGATCGCCGTGAGACGTCAGTGCGAACCCACCCGAAGGTCCATTGGGACGAAGTTGCGGTGCGGACGGTTCGGCCTCGCCGCGCTTGAGGTACAAACGCGGCCGGCCGTCCCGGCGGCCCCAGCTGTCGCGACGCGGGTGGCCCTCCAGGTCCGCCCCGGCATCCGGGCCGATTGACCGTCAGGAGAACAGCATGGCCCCGAACCTCGCCGTGGAGGCGCCGCCCGAACGATTCAACGTCGCCGCCCACCTGCTGCAGCGCAACGCCGGCCGCGCCGCGAAGACCGCCTACATCGACGACGACAGCCGCCTCAGCTACGGCGAGCTGGCCGACCGGGTGAAGCGCTGCGCCGCCGGGCTGCTGCGGCTCGGCCTGCGCCGCGAAGACCGCGTGCTGCTGCTGATGCTCGACACGGTGGACATGCCGGTCGCGTTCCTCGGCGCGCTGTATGCCGGCATCGTGCCGGTGCCGGTCAACACGCTGCTGCCGGCCGGCGACTACACCTACATGCTCGCGCACAGCCGGGCTCGCGCGCTGATCGTGTCGGGCGCGCTGTGGCCGGTGGCGCAGCAGGCGTTGGCGGGCCTGGACGAACCGCCGGTCGCCGTCATCGCCGGCGCGTCCGCCGCACCTGCCGCGGACGGCACGACGGCGTTCGCCGCGCTGCTCGACACCCCGCCGCTCGCCGCACCCGCCGACACGCAGGCCGACGACTTCGCGTTCTGGCTGTATTCGTCCGGCTCCACCGGCAAGCCCAAGGGCACGGTGCACAGCCACGCCAACCTGTACTGGACCGCCGCGCTGTACGGCCAGCCGGTGCTGGGCGTGCGCGAGGACGACACGGTGTTCTCGGCCGCCAAGCTGTTCTTCGCGTATGGGCTCGGCAATGCACTGACCTTTCCGCTGAGCGTCGGCGCGACCGTCGTGCTGATGGCCGAGCGGCCGACGCCGGCGGCCGTCTTCAAGCGCCTGACGCAGCACCGCCCGACCGTGTTCTGCGGCGTGCCGACCCTGTACGTCGCGCTGCTCGCGAACGACGCACTGCCGGTGCGCGACGCGGTCGCGCTGCGCGTCTGCGCGTCGGCCGGCGAGGCGCTGCCGCGCGAGGTCGGCGAGCGCTTCAGCGCGCACTTCGGCTGCGACGTGCTCGACGGCATCGGCTCGACCGAGATGCTGCACATCTTCCTGTCCAACCGCGAAGGCGCGCTGCGCTACGGCTGCACCGGCAAGCCGGTGCCGGGCTACGAGCTCGAACTGCGCAGCGACGACGGCGGCCCGGTCGCGCCCGGCGAGATCGGCGACCTGTTCATCCGCGGGCCGAGCGCCGCGCTGCTGTACTGGAACAACCGCGACAAGACGCGCGCCACCTTCCAGGGCGACTGGGTGCGCAGCGGCGACAAGTACGTGGTCGACGCCGACGGCTGGTACACCTACGCCGGCCGCAGCGACGACATGCTGAAGGTCAGCGGCCAGTACGTGTCGCCGATCGAGGTCGAATCGGCGCTGATGGGCCACGCGGCGGTCATGGAGTGCGCGGTGGTCGGCGTGACCGATGCGACCGGGCTGACGAAGACGCGCGCCTACGTCGTGCCGAACCCCGGCCACGACGCCGGCCCGGCGCTCGAGGCCGCGCTGAAGGTCTTCGTGAAGACCCGGCTCGCACCGCACAAGACGCCGCGCGACATCGTCTTCACGACCGAACTGCCGAAGACCGCGACCGGCAAGATCCAGCGCTTCAGGCTGCGGGCGCTGGGCGACACGCCCGCCTGACGCATGGTCGGTCGCCGTTACGCCGAACCGATCCAGTTCGCCGAACTCGAGGGGCGCGGCCGGCCGCTGCGCCTCGAATACCAGTGGGTCGGCGATGCTGCATCGACGCTGCCGGTCGTCGTGTTCCTGCATGAAGGGCTGGGCTCGGTCGCGATGTGGAAGAACTTCCCGCGCCAGCTGTGCCAGGCCCACGGCCTGCGCGGGCTGGTGTATTCGCGCTACGGCTACGGCCAGTCGACACCGAAGCCGCGCGACGAGCGCTGGCCGGTCGACTTCATGCACATCCAGGCGCGCGAGGTGCTGCCGGCCCTGCTGCAGCAGCTGGGCGTCGCGCGGCCCTGGCTGTTCGGCCACAGCGACGGCGGCAGCATCGCGCTGCTGCATGCGGCGTCGCACCCGACCGCCGGCGTGGTCGCGATGGCGCCGCACATCCGGGTCGAGGACCTGAGCATCGCGAGCATCGAGCAGGCCCGCCGCACCTATGAAACCACCGATTTGCCGCAGCGCCTCGGGCGCTACCATGCGGACGCGGAGTCGGCCTTCCGCGGGTGGAACGACATCTGGCTGGCGCCGGAGTTCCGTGGCTGGACGATCGAGGACGAGCTGCCCGCGATCGCCTGCCCGGTGCTGGCGGTGCAGGGCGTCGACGACGAGTACGGCACGCTGGAACAGATCCGCGGCATCGCGCGGCGCGCGCCGCAGACCCGGCTGCTGGAGCTGGCGCAGTGCGGCCATTCGCCGCACCGCGACCAGGCCGACCTCGTGATCCGCGAGACCGGCCGCTTCATCGCCGGATGGGCTGGCACCCCCGAATCCTGAACCTCAAACGGAGATTGGCATGCACCTGATCAAACTGTCGGCCGCGGCCGCCCTGGCGACGACGCTGGCCCTGTCGATGGCGATGTCGGGCGAGGCCCATGCGCAGGCCGCCGCCGGGCCGGTCAAGGTGGGCTTCATGCTGCCCTACACCGGCACCTACGCGAGCCTGGGCAACATGATCGAGGCCGGCTTCAAGCTCTACGTGCAGGAGCAAGGCGGCAAGCTCGGCGGCCGCGAGATCCAGTACTTCAAGGTCGACGACGAGTCCGAGCCGTCGAAGGCGACCGACAACGTCAACAAGCTGATCAAGCGCGACCAGGTCGATGTGCTGGTCGGCACGGTGCACTCCGGCGTCGCGCTCGGCATGGCGAAGGCGGCAAAGGAGAGCAACACGCTGATGATCGTGCCGAACGCCGGTGCCGACGCGATCACCGGCCCGCTGTGCTCGCCGAACATCGTGCGCAGTTCGTTCTCGAACTGGCAGCCGGGCTACTCCACCGGCGTCGTGGTGGCGCAGAAGGGCCACAAGCGCGCGATGACGATCACCTGGAACTACGCGGCCGGCAGCGAGACGGTGAAGGGCTTCACCGAGGCCTTCGAGAAGGCCGGCGGCAAGGTCGTGAAGGACCTGAACCTGCCGTTCCCGAACGTCGAGTTCCAGGCCCTGCTGACCGAGATCGCGGCGCAGAAGCCCGACGCGGTGTTCGCGTTCTTCGCTGGTGGCGGCGCGGTGAAGTTCGTCAAGGACTACGCGGCGGCGGGCCTGAACAAGACGATCCCGCTGTACGGCTCGGGCTTCCTGACCGACGGCACGCTCGAAGCTCAAGGCGCCGCCGCGCAGGGCCTGCAGACCACGCTGCATTACGCCGACAACCTCGACACGCCGCGCAACAACGCGTTCCGCAAGAGCTTCGCGCTGGCGTACAAGGCGAACGCCGACGTCTATGCGGTGCAGGGCTACGACGCGGCGCAGATCCTCGCGGCCGGCCTCACGGCGGTGAAGGGCGACCTGACGAAGCGCGAGGCGCTGACGACCGCGATGCACAAGACGACGGTCGACAGCCCGCGCGGCAAGTTCACGCTGTCGGCGGCCGGCAACCCGGTGCAGGACATGTACCTGCGCGAGGCGAAGGGCCCGAACAACGAGTTCAAGTCGATCGCCGTGAAGGCACTCGCCGACCCCGCGCGCGGCTGCAAGCTCTGAGGTGGACCTCGCCACCTTCCTCGTCCAGTGCCTGAACGCCGTCCAGTACGGCCTGCTGCTGTTCCTGGTGGCCAGCGGGCTGACGCTGATCTTCGGGATCATGGGCGTGATCAACCTGGCGCATGGCAGCTTCTACATGATCGGCGCCTACCTGGCGTTCGCGCTGGCGCCGTACTTCGTCGACCGGTTCCTGTTGATGCTGCTGGTGGGCACGCTGCTGGCCGCGCTGTTCGGCTTCGTGCTGGAGTGGCTGTTCTTCAGCTTCCTGTACCGGCGTGAGCACCTGCAGCAGGTGCTGATGACGTATGCGCTGATCCTGGTGTTCGAGGAGTCGCGCAGCCTGCTGCTCGGCAACGACGTGCACGGCGTGCAGCCACCCGCATGGCTCGCCGGCGGCATCGCGCTCGGCGAGCTGATGTCGTACCCGGTGTACCGGCTGTTCGCGTCGGCGGCCTGCCTCGCGGTCGCGGCGCTGCTGTACCTGGTGGTCAACCGCACGCGGCTCGGCATGATGGTGCGCGCCGGCGCCAGCAACCGCGACATGGTGCGCGGGCTCGGCATCGACATCCGGCTGCTGTACCGCGGCGTGTTCGCCGCCGGCGTCGCGCTCGCGGCGCTGGCCGGCATGATCGCCGCGCCGATGTCGTCGGTGTACCCGGGCATGGGCGGCAGCGTGCTGATCGTCAGCTTCGTCATCGTCGTGATCGGCGGCATCGGCTCGATCACCGGCGCGCTGGTCGCGTCGCTGCTGGTCGGCTTCGTCGACACCTTCGGCAAGGTGTTCTTCGCCGAGCTGAGCGGCATCGGCATCTACCTGCTGATGGCCATCGTGCTGGTGTGGCGGCCGGAAGGCCTGATGCGGCGGGGGCACTGATGCGCGTGCTCCGCTCGCTCTGGCTGCCGCTGGCGGTGCTGCTCGCATTGGCGCTGCTGCCGGCGGTGCTGTCGCCGTACCTGGTGGACCTGACGGTGAAGATCCTGATCTCGGCGATCTTCGCGCTGAGCCTGCAGCTGCTCGTCGGCACGACCGGGCTGGTGAGCCTCGGCCACGCGGCCTTCCTCGGCATCGGCGCCTACGTGACGGTGCTGGCGTCGCCGCAGGGCGAAGGTGCTTCGCTGTGGTGGCTGCTGCCCGCGGCGATGGCCGGCGCGGCGGCGTACGCATTGTTCGTCGGCGCGCTCAGCCTGCGCACCCGCGGCGTCTACTTCATCATGGTCACGCTCGCGTTCGCGCAGATGGCCTACTTCGTGTTCCACGACACCAGGCTCGCCGGCGGCAGCGACGGCCTCTACCTGTACGTGCGCCCGGTGCTGCGGCTCGGCGACACGCCGCTGCTCGACCTGGAGAACAAGCGCCAGGTCTACGGCCTGGTGCTGGCTTCGCTCGCGTTCACCTGGGGCCTGCTCGCGCTGCTGCTGCGCTCGCGCTTCGGCCACGCGCTGCAGGGCATCCGCGTCAACGAGGCGCGCATGCGCGCGGTCGGCTTCCGCACCTACGGCTACAAGCTGGCCGCCTTCGTGATCGCCGGGGCACTGGCCGGGCTGGCCGGCGCGCTGCTCGCGATCCAGGACGGCGTCGTGAACCCGGAGCTGCTGTCGTGGCACGAATCGGGCGCGGTGCTGCTGATGATCATCCTCGGCGGCCTCGGCCCGCTGCGCGGCGCGATCGTCGGTGCGGTGGCGTTCACGCTGCTGAAGGAACTGTTCGCGAGCGAAGGCCTGGTCGGCCCGCTGGCGGCGCACTGGCAGATGACGCTCGGCTTCACCATCATCGCGTTCGTCGCGCTGCTGCCGCGCGGCATCGTCGGGCTGCGGCTGCCGCTGCGCAAGGCGGCCGCATGAGCATCGTGATCGCGGCCACGACGCTGTCGCGCACGTTCGGCGGGCTGACGGCCGTCGACGCGGTGTCGCTCGACCTGCGGCTCGGCGAGGTGCATGCGGTGATCGGCACCAACGGCGCCGGCAAGTCGACGCTGGTCAACCTGCTGTCGGGCGAGCTGCCGGCCACGTCGGGGCGCATCCGTTTCGGCGACGACGACATCACCGGCTGGTCGCAGCCACGGCGCGCCCGCGGCGGCATCGGCCGCAGCTACCAGCGCACGACGATCTTCGACAGCTTCAGCGTGCACGAGAACTGCCGCCTCAGCGCGCAGGCCGCGCTGCAGCGGCCGTGGCAGGTGTGGCAGTCGGCGCAGCGCTGCACCGGCAGCCGCGCGGTGGCGATGCAGGCACTGCAGGCGGCCGGGCTCGGCGACAGCGCCGAGCGCATCGCCGGCACGCTGAGCCACGGCGAGAAACGCCAGCTCGAGATCGCGATGTGCCTGGCCACCCGGCCGCGCGTGCTGCTGCTCGACGAGCCGCTGGCCGGCATGGGCGCCGAGGAGACCGAGCGCATGCTCGCGCTGCTGCAGTCGCTGAAGGCGGGTCACGCGATCCTGCTGATCGAGCACGACATGGACGCGGTGTTCCGCATCGCCGACCGCATCACGGTGATGGTCAACGGCGCAGTGATCGCGTGCGATGTGCCGCAGCGCATCCGCGACCATCCGCAGGTGGTGACGGCCTACCTCGGCGAGGCGCATTCATGAACGCGCCGCTGGTCGAGATCGACGCGCTGCATGCCGGCTACGGCGACAGCCGCGTGCTGCACGGCGTGTCGTTCGCGCTGCCGGCCGGCAGCGCGCTCGGCCTGCTCGGCCGCAACGGCATGGGCAAGACGACGCTGATCCGCACGCTGATGGGCTACCTGCGCCCGACGGCCGGCCGCGTGCACTGGCAGGGCCGCGACGTGACCGGCTGGCCGCCGGAGCGCATCGCACGGCTCGGCGTCAGCTACGTGCCCGAGGGCCGCGGCATCTTCCCGAACCTGTCGGTGCGCGAGAACCTGGTGATGGCCGCGCGGGCCGCCGCCGACGGCCAGCGACCGTGGCCGCTGGAGCGCGTTCTGGAAACGTTTCCACGGCTCGGCGAACGGCTGGCGCATGGCGGCCACCAGCTGTCGGGTGGCGAACAGCAGATGCTGGCGATCGGCCGCGCGCTGATGACCAGCCCGCGGCTGCTGATCCTCGACGAAGCGACCGAAGGCCTCGCGCCGCTGGTGGTGGCCGAGATCTGGCGCGTGATCGCGCAGATCCGCGCCAGCGGCATCGGCACGCTGATCGTCGACCGCAACGTGCGGCGCGTGCTGGCGCACACCGACCAGGCGGTGGTGCTGGAGAAGGGGCGGATCGTCTGCGCGGCGGCATCCGCGACACTCGCTGCCGACGATGCAGCGCTGACGCGCTGGCTCGGCGTCTGACATTTCGTCAGGCTTACAACGCGTCGACACGCGGCGTTACCGGCTGTCGCGGGCCTGCCGTTTTTTGCCCGGCTTGATCCCGGCGCCGGTGCGGGCTTCCCATTTGTGTCACGTGCGTCAGCATCCGTTTCACCGGCGGCAGTCGGGCGAGTGCTTCCCAACATCGCGCGCAACCCGCGCCGATTCACGCTTCGTGCGGCCATGCACCACTTCGCGATCCGCACGCGCACCGCGCTGGACGCGCGATACGGCGGTGGCGTGTTTTTTGCGCTGGACAGGGCATTCCGGCCACGAGCCGGGCGGCTGTGCGTTGGGAGCGCCACCTCATGAACTTTCTGCCTCGCGTGGTGCTGCTCGGTGCCACGATTTCGGGCCTGCTGTTGACCGGCGGCTGCACCACGACCGCGAGCGCGATCATGAGCGTCACCGGCGTCGCCACCGACACCAGCCCGACCTGGGAAATCATCAAGCACATCCACGCCAAGCTGACCGAAGGCGATCCGCAGTCCTGCGCGTCGTTGAATTCCGCACAGCGCGCACTGACCCCGCGCTGCCTGCCGTTCCAGCCGGGCAGCCTGCAGGTCGCCGACATCCGCGCCAGCGGCTTCCAGGAATGCGTGCTGACGCTCGCGGCCCGCGACCCGCAGTTCTGGCCGGTGCTGCCGGAACTGCTGGACAAGGGCGCGCAGCCCGAGACCTGCTACATGCCGCCGATGGTCGCGCTGGCGCGGTCGCCGAACCCGGTCGATTTCTCCAAGGCGACGCCGCAGGCGCTGCGTTCGCTGCGCTTCCTGGCCGAGGTGGATTCGCGCGCGGTCAACCATGACGTCGTGCGGCTGCTGAGCTCGCCGAGCGCACGCGCCGCCGGGCTCGACGAGGTGATCTCGCAGTGGGCCGACCAGGGCGGCCTGGCCGTCGGCCAGCTGGCCTTCAGCCCGCTGGGCGCGCTGCACCCGAGCGCGCTGCAGACGCCGCTGGCGAGCAAGCTCGAAGCGGCCGGCCACACCGCGAAGGCCGGCCTCGGCCCGTTCCAGGGCAAGCTGACCGCCGGTTTCGAAGAGGCGCTGCGCACCTCCGACTACGCGGCGCTCGAATGGTGGTTCAAGCGCGAACCGAAGCTGGTCGACAAGGTGCCGTCGACGCAAGGCCAGCAGCTGCCGTGGATTCCGCTGGCCCGTGTCGTCGTTCCGTCGTTCATGAACGACGAGCGCGCGCAGGCCCAGATGGTGACGTTCCTGATGAGCCACGGCGCGAACCCGTGGCAGGCGTTGCCGTACCAGCCGAACCAGACGGTGATCGGCTTCGCGAAGACCCTGAAGAGCCCGACGCTCGCGCTGCTGGAGGCGCCGAAGGTGGCGCCCGCATCGACGACCGTGGTCGCCAACAGCGCGCTCGCCGGCGGCCAGGCGGAATAGCCCGGTCGCGAAGGGGCGGCTCAGTCGCCTGCGCTCGCCTGGCCGTCGTCAGGCTCGAGGAACGGCCAGCCGAGCAGTTCGGCGAGGCGGTGCACCACCCACACCGCTTCGGCCGGCGTGACCACCGGACCCGCCTGCAAGCCGCGCAGGCAGTCGGCGAGCACCGATCCGGTCGAGGCACCGGTGCCGAAATGCTGCGCAGCCGCACGCTCGCTCAGGTGCTGGGCCAGGTCTTCGCACAGCTCGGAGCGCTGGCGCAATTCGGCGAGCGGCACCGTCAGGCGCTGGCGCGCGTCGGTGTACAGCGCGTAGAAAGACGGCGGAACGTGGATCTGGTACTCGTCGGACATCGCGTGGATGATGCCAGCGTTCGCGGCAGCAACGCGCGCTACAGGTCGTCGAACAGGCCCGGCTCGCTGCCGATGCGGGCGCGTTCGATGACGAGCAGGCGGCGCTTCATGTCGAGCCCGCCCGGCGACGAGAAGCCGCCCGAACGACCTCCGGCGGCCAGCACGCGGTGGCACGGCACGATCGGCGGGAACGGGTTGCTGCCCATCGCCTGGCCGACCGCGCGGGCGCTGCCGGGCTCGCCGAGCTGCTGCGCGATCTCGCCGTAGCTGCGCGTCTCGCCCGGCGGGATCGCGAGCGCGATCGCGTAGGTGCGGCGGTGGAAATCGGGCAGCCCATCCAGGTCCAGCGGGGAACGCGACAGGTCGACGCGCTCGCCGGTCATCAAGGCCTGCAGGCGGCCGATGACGGCCTGGATCGCCGCGGGTGCGGTGTCTTCGACCGATGCGGCCAACCGCCGCCGGATGCGCCGGCGCAGGGCCGCCTCATCGGCATCGGGCAGCCACGCGCCGACGATGCCGTTCCCACCCCACGCGATCGCGCACGGGCCGATGGCGGTGGCGAAGACAGCGTGGCGCGGGGTCATTGCATCGGCTCAGCAGGTCACGCGATGCCGATGTACTTGTGCGTCTGCACGCTCAGGTGCCACAGCGGATGCGCCAGGCAGTACGCGACCGCCTGTTCGGTGTGGCGCTTGCGCTCCAGGCCATCCATCGGCTGCAGGAAGAAGTGGTCGAACTGGAGCGCCGTGAAGCGCTCGGGCATCGCTTTCGCCTGCGGGAAGACGAGTTTCAGCTCGTGGCCCTTCGTCAGCACCAGCGCGGCGTCGGCCTTCGGGCTGACGCAGATCCAGTCGAGGCCCTTCGGTGCCGGCTGCGTGCCGTTGGTCTCGACGGCGACCTCGAATCCCTGCGCGTGAAGGGCGTCGATCAGCGCCTCGTCGAGCTGCAGCAGCGGTTCGCCGCCGGTGCAGACGACGAACGGGCGGCCGGTGCGCGGCAGCGGCCAGTGCGATGCGACCGCCTGCGCCAGCACGAGCGCGCTGTCGAACTTGCCGCCGCCGACGCCGTTGGTGCCGACGAAGTCGGTGTCGCAGAACTGGCAGACGGCGGCGGCGCGGTCCTGCTCGCGGCCGGACCACAGGTTGCAACCGGCGAAGCGGCAGAACACCGCGGGGCGGCCGGCTTGGGCGCCCTCGCCTTGCAGCGTGTAGAACATTTCCTTGACCGCGTAGGTCATGCCGCTTCCTTCCGTGGGTTCGTTCAGATCGGGATCGCGAGGCCGGCTTGCGCCTCGGCCTGGTCGGCGATCACGATGGCGCCGCAGCCGCGCGTTTCGTAGAGGTCGACGCGGTCGACCATCGGCAGCACCGCGCGGGCTTGCCGGAGGATCCACGCGGCGAGCGTGGCGGTGTCGCAGTCGGCGAGGCCTTCGATCTCGTGGAGCGGCCGGTGGTCGAGCGCTTTGAAGATCGGATCGAAGAGCGTCTTCACATCGCCGAAATCGACCGTCCAGCCCATCAGCGTGTCGAGCGGCGCGGCCAGGTGCAGCCGCAGCGTGTAGGTGTGGCCGTGGATGCGGCGCAGCGGGCTGCCGTCGGGCGCGTGCCTGAGCTGCAGCGCACTGTCGAGCGTGAACTCTTTCCAGATGCGGTGGTGGCGGCCGTCGAAGTTGGCGCCGCACGATGCGGTCTCGTAGACGGTGATCCACGAGAGCTCGGGCAGCGTCGGCTTCAGGCGCTCCCAGATCCAGCTCGACATCAGCTCGCTGGTCGGGTTCTGCAGGCCGGGCAGGTCGTTCAGGCAGCCGTAGTTCAGCTCATGGTGCAGCGGCGCCCAGCAGTCGTCGAGGTGGTCGTAGTCGATGCTGAGGTCGCGCGCGCCGAGGTCCTGGTTGGCATGCACGATGACCTCGAAGCCGTGGCCGTGCATGCGGCCGCACTTGTGGCCGAGCGGCACGTTCGGCAGCTGGTGGGCGGCCTGGAAGAGGTAGCGCCGCCACACGTGCGCCTGGCCGGCGGCATCGAGGTCGACACCGCCGTGCGCGGTGCTCTGGATGCCGAGCTGCGTGATGCCGGGGGCGTCGAGCTGCGAGCGGATCCAGCGCGCGAGGTTCTCGTCGGTCGGTTGCGCGACGATGTCGTTCAGCAGGCGGTAGTCGAGCTGCGCGGTGCGCGATTCGAGGTCGGCGCGCAGGCGTTCGACCTCGCCGCCGGCGAACGCGGCCCAGTTGGCCGGCAGTTCGGCGCGCAGCGTCGCGAGGAAGCTGTGGCCGTGCAGTCGCCGGGAGCGATGGCCGGCCGGCAGCAGGCTCACCTCGCAGGCGGATTCGAAGCCGCTGGCGGCACAGTGAAGGGTCTTGATCGGCATGTTGTTCCTGCTCGGCCTGCGATTGTCGCCAACCCGCAGGAAAGCGCGCACGCAAAGCAAAACGCCCACATGGCGTGGGCGTTTTGTGGCGGCTTGGTCGTCGCTGCGTCTATGACCATATGCATGACAGCATGCATGACGACCTGACCTGATTTTGGTTGCGGGGGGACGCTCTTCCCCCCGGAGACGGATTTTACTGTAGAGCTACGATCCGCAAGATCGCCCGATCAGACGAAGGAGACGACGACCACGCAAAGGTGGTCGTCGCATGCGAGTTTCTCTATCGCTGTTGCCAGCGAACTCCCACTCCAGGTCGGACCCCTCGCGGGGCGGCGCTGCCCTTCCAAACTCGCTGAACGGCAGTCCTTCGGTGGGCACTCTACCTGAGCTAGCGGCGCCGTGCGGAATCGCCCTGCCGGGCTCAGTCAAACTGAACAAGTTCCAGGCTGAGGCACTCGTCTATCAGCAAGCGGAGCGTCATTCAGCAGCGCGCCTCACCACCTTGGTGACACGGCACGTCTTCGGCGGATTGATTTCCGCCAGCCTTCGTGGGCGGCCGCGCCGCGGGCGCATTTCTTCATAGACGCGGGCAGCCTGGAGGTGCGCCTCGGTCAGGAAGGGGCATGACACCTTCAAGCGCTGGACATCGACTCCCGCGGCAACCGATCCCAGCACGATGTCGATCGGCACGCGCGTCCCGGCAAATACCGCCGCGCCGCCCATCACGTCTGGACTGGTCACCACCAGCGCGTCAGCGTCGGAGACATCCTTCGCCCTCGCTGATACCTCGACAACGTAGGGCATCGCATCGACCTCCACAGAATAGTTGACGACTTCCCAACTGAACTTGTCTGGATGCGTCATCAGATGAGAGCACCTCAGCGCTGCACTGCAGCTGCACGACACGCTCGACAAGCTCCTCGAGCCACCTTTCGACGAGCCTCAGCAACGAGCCAGTTCTCGTCATCGAAGTACAACTTCGTGGAGGCCGCACACGGCCTCGCGAATTTCCGACTGCTCCCCAGATGCTCGAACAAGACTGCCGGCATCAGTACTCCCCGATGACTCGGCTCATATGGCGATCCGATAGCCCGGCGATGAGCGCTGCCTAGGCAGCAGGGATCAGGAACTCGGTGACGATGGGAAATCCTTCCGAACAACTGAAATAATAATTCAAGTTGCGGACTTCTGCAGCACAGTCGGCATGCGGAATGCAACTATGCGTACGGGACTCGTCGGCCGTTGGGTCATACCCGTTAACCAGACAAAACTAGGGCTTCCAGCCACGGCTCGCCCGAGCCGTGTTGATCAATGCTGGCGGCGGATAATCCCGAGCATCAACCGGTAATTCGATCATTGGCCGCAACATGGAATTGAACTGCCCCAATCCACCGTCGCGCCCTGCTGCCGCGAGCCGCTGGATCTCATGTTGACTTGTTTCAATTTTATACTTGTCATTAAACGATATCAATACCCTATCAAATGCGGCATGATGCATTTTGCAAAGCGCGATCCCATTGAATGTACTATCCCTACTCCTTCCATCTGCCACCGGCAGAATATGAGCAGCATCCAAGAGCTCCAACTGAACCCCACAGAATGCACAACGGTTTTTGTACGCGCTGAGGACTCGAGCCCGGAAATCGAATGCCCTATATTTTCGGAGTATCCGCGTCACAATCCTTTTTCGCTCTTGATCACCGATTGCCTCAACATCGGAATCGTTGACCTTAGCAAGATCGTTTAGCGGCTGAAGGTCGGTCTTTGCATGTTTATACCCATGCAGCTGATCAGCCTCTTGGACATAATCCACTAGAAACTGCGGCTTGAACGCGACAACGATTTGTCCATTCGTCTTGATCTGAATTGAAAATGCGTTGGTGTGCGCGGCGGCCAAGGTAGCTTCTTTGACTTGCGCCGAAGGAGATTTGCCTTTTTGATTCGCATGATGAGCTATGCTCCATCCGACGAAAACCTCGTAACCGTCATGCCAGCCCAGGAGAACTACAACTTCTCCCACGTGCAATTTAGGGACCTGCGCGGCAGGAGTGAATTGAATACGAAACTCGTCTCTTGCACGTTTCGAACCGCCTCCATGGGTGCAATTCCATATGTAAAAGCGGGCAGGCAACACGAATCCGTCAGGACTGAGAATTTGGATCCCGAACGGATGATGCTCATCAACGACTATGCACTGCGAGCCCGAATCGCGAATAGCTCCAAGCAGCACATCCAGCAGTTGGACCTTCTCGTGTACTGCAGTTGCTCGCGTGACCATTGCCGCTCCCTATGGATATTGACTTCAGGCCGCCAATTGAGACGACTGCACTTGATCCAAATGAGTACGCAGCGCCTCCGCAAATCGTCTAGCCAAAATCGGGGGAACTGCATTCCCGATTTGCCGCCACTGCCGTTCCACATTCCCGACAAGATCGAAATCATCAGGAAACGTTTGGAGCCGCTTCACCTCCGAAATCCGGAGAATCCGACTCCTCCAGTGAAAGGGCCCCATATTATTCGACCTGCGGGCCTGAATAGTCCATGATGGCATATCAGGACTCAGCTTCAGCAAGAAGGACCAGTAGCGAGAGCGCCATTTGAAAACCGGCTCGGAGTGTCCTCGCTCGGCCGTATAGTGAAGATAATTCTCTCCGGGCGGAATACCTCGCAGCAAGTCGTGGTGGGCGCCTCCGGCGAAATGCCCTTCATCCGACGCGTTCTCTTCGGTGTCCAAGTCACGTAATACTGCCCCTGCGGTCACCCAAGGTAGCATGCCCGCTTCTTCTGGAGATTTTGCATGAGTAGGAAGCGGCGAGAGCACTTCACCATCCCGGGAACCGATCACCAAGCAACGCTCCCGTATTTGCGGAGCACCGTAATCTGCTGCATTGACAATCTGCCATTTAACAGTATAGCCAAGCTCAGTTGCAGAATTTACGATGTGCTCAAGCGCTTCCCTATGGACCCCATATGCCAAGCCGCGGACATTTTCGAGCAAAAACGCACGCGGCTGGACATCCCGCAGCACGCGCAGATATCCACCGACCGTCTCTGCTGCCACGGGATCATCGAGCGCGCGCGGCTTCTCTTTCAAATAGAAGCGGCTCTTGGAAAATGCAGGGCAGGGCGGCCCGCCGACCAGTAGATCCACGCCTCCCGGCCGCAAGTTCGCTGCCGCCAATAATTTTTCAGTGGGAATAGATCCGATCTTCCCGACGACGTACGGAACGCCAGGGAAGTTTTGAGCATAAGTCTCAGAGCATGTTTTGTCTGCGTCGGTTGCAACTGCGAC
Organism: Rhizobacter sp. Root1238; assembly: GCF_001425825.1. GTDB lineage: Bacteria > Pseudomonadota > Gammaproteobacteria > Burkholderiales > Burkholderiaceae_C > Rhizobacter. The sequence continues at coordinate 173,705 of NZ_LMDM01000002.1, read as the reverse complement.
ACGGAAGCCGGCGGCCTCGACGCCCAAATCAAGCCCACCACATCCAGAAAATAGGCTAATGCACGTCGGTCGGTTATCCCGCTTCAGTAGTTTAGGCAAGGCAATTTACTCCAGTGATTCCAGTACTGCCCCGACCATCAACTTTGCCAATGGTACGGGCACCGCATTGCCCATCTGCCGTACACGCTCCCGACGACTTCCTGCGATAACGTATTCCCGAGGAAAACCCTGTAAGGCGGCCATCTCGGGTGTCCGCAGCCGACGATTCTTCCAATGGAATGGCCCCGTCCAGGGACCCGGAGAGGCTGCAAGAGTCCATGACGGTCGATCCTTCGACAGCTTCAACAGAAAATTCCAGAAGCGCGTTTCCGTCACAAAGGTTGGGTTTGGATGATTTGCCCAGGATGTATGGGCCTTGTAGTTCCAACCGGGTGGAACCTCCTCTAAGTGACGAGCCCAACGTCCTGTCACTACTTCTTCCGGCTCGAAATACTTCTTCAGACCGAGGCCATCCAGGGCCTCCCCAGCAGTAACAGCCGGCGGAAGCAATAGGTTTTGCGCATCCAAGGCATGAGTCTGTTCTGGTCTGTTAGGCTTTCGCTTCTTCGACCCGAGAACGAGCACGCGCTCTCTCGCCTGCGCAACGCCGTACTCAGCAGCGTTCGCGACCACCTCCGTCACCTCGTAACCGGCGTCCCGAGCCGACCTTACAAGGCCGTCATATATAGGCCGGTTGCGAGGATGCCGAATGCTGGGGACATTCTCGAATACGAATCCGTCCGCGTTCGACTCGCGCACAACACGCCAGAACTCCCGTACAAGATCGCGCCGGTCGTCATCCTTCACCTTCGTGGGCGCGGCGGGCTTCTCGACATCCTTGCCCTCCGCGCGAGCGCGACGATAGGCAGCGTCCTGTCCATCCTCCGTCCAATATGCAGCCTTGGAAAAAGGCTGGCACGGAGGCCCCCCGACGACGACCAACGGATCACTCTTCTTGAGTCCGCCAATCTTTCGCAGGTCTTGGCCCGTATAGGCACAGACATCACCCTCTATGACTGAGCCGTGGTAGCTCGGGTTCGCTCGCAGCGTGTCGCAGGCGATGGCGTTGAACTCTAAGCTTGCAGCGACACTTGCGCCCGCTTGGGAAGCGCCCACACTGAGGCCCCCAGCGCCGGCGAAGAGGTCGATGACATTGATTTTTTTGCTGCTCGACATCGCGACCCTGCAGTCCTCGTGGCATGGGTAAATATACAGTATGCCACCGTTCACTTGTTCGGAGTCGGACGCAGGGTTGCAGGTCCCTGACTTCGATCCTCAGCGAGCGTGACGCCTCGCTCACCCCGTTTGCCAACCTCCTACGGGCGCTCGAAGTCGAGACCTGGCCGTCGCGACCTACGCCTCGCGTCGACTGAACAACTCGGCGCCGGGCACAGAAATCGGCGCCAACCCGCGAGGGCTGGCGCCGAGGAAAGCCGGCCGCAAGGGATGGGAGGAGGGATAGGCGGCCAGCGGCGCGGATTTTATGTACCTGCCTGCCCTCGTCGCCGCCTTGAAACAATCGGTGCCGGGACCATCTCTGGTCGAGTGCACACGTCTCAACTAGGCATCTCGCGTGCTATTTGACGGCCGGCGCACGGGCCAACAGTTCGGTTTTCTCGGCTGAGCCCCGACTTGAACCGAACTCGAACTGGTGCGCATCTCGCAGGCCGTTGGCAAACTGCTGGGTCAGCATGCCCAGCGGGCCGTTGAGAGCCATGATCAGCGGATTCACGTCGCCGCCCTTCATCACGCCCAGCCAGGTCACGAAGACCATTGCCGACAGGCAGGCGAGCATGCCCACCACGTCGCCGACGATCATCAGGTCCGCGCGCTTGGTCGTCCTGCCAAGGCGGGCAAGTTGCACGTCGCGCTTACGGGCGTCCTGCCGATCGGCGAGGAAGGCCTTGTCGAGGTCGGCCTCGGCCGCGATCACGGCCTGGCGGAAGGCCAGCAGTGCGGCAGGATCGGCCTGGATCGCGCTCAGCGCGGCCTGGCCGGTGTCCTTGCCGGTGACCCGCTTGGCGATGTCGATGACCGTGCTGGCGGCCTGCTCCGCCTGGTCGCTGCCGGTGATCCACTTGAGGATGCTCGGCACGACCTGCGCGAGCGCGAATGCGGTGCTGATCGGATCCATCAGGCTTTGCCTCCTGCAGCGGCGGCGATCTCCACGCGGTTCAACAGCCAGCCATAGACGAAGGCTTCATCCTTCGCGCGGCGCTCGGCCAACTCGACGTAAAAGGCGCCCTGCAGCGCATTGAGAGCGCGCAGCAGCACCATCTGCCCCTCGGCGCCGCGGCGACGCACGTACTCCCGCAGCGCCGCCAGCGTCATCGGGCCGATCCGCCCGTCCGCCTTCACATCGGAATACCAGCTGCCCTCTTTGTTCAGCACGTTCAGCGCACGCTGCAGGAAGGTGGCCGCCTGGTCGGCGCCCTGGTTCACCGCGGTGTCGAACAGTTCGCCCGCCACGGCCGGTGCCGCGCTCGCGACCTGGTCGAGCTGCAGCGCGTCCCAGTACTTGCTGCGGTAGATCGCCTTGGCCTGGTCGAGGCCGAGCAGGTTCATCGGGCCGGCGTAGCCGAAGGCGCGCGCCACCGCTTCGGTGATGCCGTACTTCGTCTGGCCGCCACTGTCGCGTGGGTCACCGCTGTAGCCGGCTTCCTTGCCAAGCACGGTTTCGTAGGCTATGTTGAAGTCCATTCGTTGCTGCCTCGGTTTGGTCTCTGTTCGATTGGCCGTTGAGGTTGTTGCGCTCTCGGGGGGGTCGAGATGTTTTGGGGTTCTGCGTTGCAGTAGCTCACTTGCCCAGCAGGCGGCTGAACCAGTCGAACTTCAGCGCACCCAGGCCGAGCAGCGCCATCACCGCGTACATCGCGAGCCGGCGCAGACCTCGACCGAGTTGCCGGTCGACGTAGCCGCCCCAGACGTTGACCAAGCGCTGCGCGGTGCGCTCGTCGCCCAGCCGGGTCACTAGCTGGGCGGCGAGTTGGTCAGCCAGGTGTTCCGCGATGGCACTGGTGTCGGCATCCGTCAGGTTGCGCGGCTCATGGCTTGTCGTCATCGGTTTGGCCCTCCTCGGTGGTGTCGTCGTTCGGATCGTTGGGGTCGTTGGACTTCGGCGCGCTCGGCAGGCCACTCGCGTTCTGGTGGCGCACGTCGCTGCTGAAGCGCAGTTCCTTCTCCTCGACCTTCTTGCGCCAGTTTGCGATTTGCTCAAGCACGGTGTCGGGGTTGCGTCCGGCCTTGCGGATCACCTCGACTTCGGAGATGAATCCGGCTTGGCTCAAGGTCAGCCAGGCGGTGGCTTCCTTCGCCATGTCGATCCAGGGCATCGACGGCGCTACATACAGCACGTCGTCGTGCGTACCGGGCTTCAGGTCCGCCGGCATCGGCACCACGTTGGAGAGGTCCGCTGCTCGAATGAAGTCCTCGACCATCGGCTGCACGGCCATCGAGACGAAGTCATCGGTCAGGCAGGCGTAGTGCACCCACTGCTCGACGAGCTCCTGCCGCTGGCTGCTGTAGGTGCCGTCGTAGTTGCGGCTGACGCTGGAGTAACTCGCGCTGATGCCAGCGGCGAAGGCCCGCAGCTGCCCGTTGCGGAAGGTGATCAGGTTCGGGTTCGGGCGCTTGCTGTCGATGAGGCCGATCTCTTCGCCGACCGCGAGCGTGTCGATGATGGTGCCCGGGGACAGGCCTACCTGGCGCGGCAGATTGTTTCCGTCGTCGTCTTTCAGGGGCCCCTCGTAGCCGCCACCATCGGGCGCCTGGCGCTTCACGTAGCCAGTGAGCATGGCGGCGACCTTCGCCGCGATACGCTCGGACTCCTCGTAGTCCTTGATGTCCTCGATGCGGCCGATGACGCTCGCGAAGCGGGTCACGCCACGCAACTGGCCGATGCGGCTCAGGTGCGCCAGGTGCAGCATGCGATCGGCTGGGACGACCTTCAGGTCCGGCTGCAGACTGGTGACCTCACCGGGGTGAGTCTTGCTGACCCAGTAAGCGGTCGGGCGAACCCATGCATTGTGCTGGATGCCTTGCCGGATCCCGCGGGCGGAGTCGTCGTAGTCCAACGGCACAAAGTCAGGCTCGATCAGTTCCAGGGAGTACGGCACCGCGGTACCGTGGTCCAGGCCAGGAACCTTGCCGAGCAGGCGCTGCGCAAAGGACTCGCCATCGCGGTACAGCGTGCGGGCGAGCAGGCGCTGGCAGCGCGCGTAGCCGTGCTGCCAGCGCACCTCGGGGCGGCGCTGCCAGTCGCGCCATGCGGTCGACAGCGCGGCCGCGTAGTCGGTGTGGATCTCGCCGCTCAAGGCGCGCGGCTGGAACTCGACACCGATGCCGTTGGCGCCCACCGTGTTGTTGACCAGCACGTCCAGCGACCCGACGACCAAGTCGTGATTGCGGTCGAGATAGCGCATCTGGTTGCGCAGCGCCGCTGCGCCCTGCTCCACGAGTTGATTGGGCGAACCGCCATCGCGGCGGAACTTGCGCTGCGGGTTCGGCTGCGCGGCCTCGTAGTGGGCGAGCAGCGTGCGGCTGCGCAGGCGGTTGAGGCCGCGCCGCGGGTCGATCCAGGCGATGAACCGGTCGACAGGGTTCAGGCGGGCGGCCATCAGTCGAGACGCGCGACGGAGAAGTGCAGTCCTCCGAGGGTCGGCGCGCCGGATGTGCGGTCGCGCTCAGCGGCGACGCGTCGTTCCCATTCCTGTCGGCCGGCGCGGATCTCGGCCAAATCCTCGCTGCGGAAGACGCGGTCGCCGAGGCGCGCCTCCTTGCCAAGGAGGACTTCGGTTTCGGCCCGCAAGTACGCGGCCAGCATGGCGGAGGCGGAGGTAGTCATGCGCCCATGCTCGCGAAAGCGGCATCCAGTTTGTAGGTGAGAACGTGGACTGCTTGCGCGTAGACGTCTCAGACAAGCACTACGCGACTGTCGACCGTTCGCTGTGAACTTCCAAACCGGCCCTTCGACTACTACGCTTCCTATGCCATCATCAGATTGACGACCATAGTCCGAACTCACATCGGCACCGCCCAACGCCATCGCGAACCTCGCGCTCGGGTCGGAAGCCACCATTCTTTAGCCACCCATCCTCGTTGGATTTGCGATGACTGAACGAACTGTGCGGCCACACGACTTCTGGCTGCAGACTTGCGGACTTGATACATATCGTCGGAGCAGTAGACATGCGCGACTAGACACTCCGTGGAACGCGTTCACGGCGGATGCCCGCGAGTTGGTTTGCACTCTGTGGGTGGACTTCATCGTTGACATCCCTGATCCCGAGGACGGACGTATTCGACGTTTCATGAAGATGGGCGGAAGATCAAGACGTTGGCGGGGTGTGGCAAAGCAGCACGGCGATGCGGCGCGCGCCAACCTTGATAGAGCCATTGAACTAAAGCTCCCCGTGTTCGGATATGAGGCGGAGCCGGACGCGGCCGCACTGGAACGCGGCCAGCGCGCAGTCAAGTACTTCTACCTCGACCGACCGCACCAACTCAAGGGTTGGATTGGCTTGCGCCTTGATGACCTTGAGGAGCGGCTGCACATCGAAGACGCGTTCAGGCAGCGCGGGCTGTTCGTCAGTGAGGATTCCAATGCCCAGGCAAGGCTCTTCGAACTGGTCAACGCGACGACCGCAGCACCAGGGTCTCCTGGTTCGCGTGACGCGACGCGGAGCGACACTGCCGAGGAGGACGAGGACGGCCAGGGGTCTGAAGGCAACCTGACGGCTGAAGAGTACGCGCCTATGGCACTCTCGCTGCTGGTTGCACACATCTTCAAACAAACCGATAGCGTTCTCGCGCCGGTTACCTACCTGCAACTAGCCTCGCTACTGGGCAGGCGCAATAAGCACGGTGCCCCCTGGGCCAAAGGTCTTGGGTACGTCCTGGGTCGGGTGACAGCGCTCATTGACAGCGTCAGCGCGCAAATACCGGAAGAGCCCCCCTTTCTGACCAGCATCGTCGTGCTATCAAGTGGCACCAACGCCGGACTCCCGGACACTGGCGTGGATGGCCGATGGCCTGGGTACGAGTCGCTATCGCGAAAGGAGAAGCGAGACAAGGTCGCGGCCGAGTACCAGCGAATCCTTCATTTCGGAAGTCGTTGGAACGAGATCTTGCGATTGGTTGGGTTGACGCCAATTCCTCTGCCCTCCAAGAAAGGAGGCGGTCCCGAGCAAACGGGCTGGGGCGGCGGTGAGTCTGATGCTCACAAAGCGCTCAAACGCTACGTACATGACCACCCCGAGGTCTTCGGTGCCGCCGCCGAGTGGTTTGCACAGGAGGAGTACGCCCTGCGATCTGGGGATGAACTGGACGTGATGTTCAAGTCCGACCAGCTCTGGATCGGCGTGGAGGTGAAGTCTCGTGTTTCCGACCGACTCATTACTGACTACGAGCGGGGCCTGTACCAAGTTGTAAAGTACCGAGCAGTCTTGGAGGCTCAGGCACGCATTGATCGACCGGAACAACCTCCAACGGTGCGCGTCCTCCTTGCCCTTGAAAGTAACTTGCCAGACCGCTATCGAGATTTGGCCACGTTGCTTGATGTTCAGTACGTGGAACGAGTCAGCATGTCAGCGGAGTCACAAGCCAAATGAGAAGTGGCCTCCCTACTTCGATCCGATGCTAAGGATGTCAAAAGTCGTACCAGTGCTCCGTAACCACCGTCACGTCGATCGTCTTCACCTCGCCCGTGTTCACTTCCGTCACCGTGCACCGCTGCACCCCACTCAGCGTGTTGGCCTTGCCAACGGTCGTTGGGGCAGCAGCATTGCGCCGGAACTGCGTCGTCGCCAAGTTGGGTGACATCGCGGTCGCGGACGANTTCCGTCACCGTGCACCGCTGCACCCCACTCAGCGTGTTGGCCTTGCCAACGGTCGTTGGGGCAGCAGCATTGCGCCGGAACTGCGTCGTCGCCAAGTTGGGTGACATCGCGGTCGCGGACGATCCTGACAATGTCGACCAGGCGATGGTGAAAACCCCCGCCCCGCCCTGCACCGTCACCGTCACTGGGGTGGTGGTCACCGGCACGCTTGCACCACGCGTCGACGTGAAGCCTGAGCCGAAGACGCTGGCCGTCGAGGCCGTCAGCGTGAACGAGCCGCTGAAGACCTTTCGCGCCTCTTCTTCGATGCGCTGCGCATGCTGCAGNACCGTCACTGGGGTGGTGGTCACCGGCACGCTTGCACCACGCGTCGACGTGAAGCCTGAGCCGAAGACGCTGGCCGTCGAGGCCGTCAGCGTGAACGACCCGCTGAAGACCTTGCGCGAGACGCCGTCGGCGCCATACCGCCAGATCTCGCGCGCCTTGCGTGGTGTGCCGCCCGCGTCATAGCGCCAGACCTCGCGCGCCTTGCGCGCAACACCCCCGTCGTCATACCGCCACATCTCTGCCATGTGCGCGCCTCCCGTCAGTACACGAACACGATGTCGCCCGGCGCCCCGCCCGACGGCTGACCAGCCACGTTCGTCATCGTGATGCGCCCGAGGCCGTCGCCGCCACCTCGCCCGTAGACAAGCCCGGAGAAGACCGGCGCGCTGTTCCACGACACGAAGCCCACGTCGTTGAAGAACTGCGACATCGAGCCCGGCCGCCCCGAGACGTTGCTCCAGGGCACCACGATGCTGTTCCCAAGGTGTCCGAGGCCGGCCTTGCGCAAATAGCCGTCACCGCCATTGGTCACCATCACTTGGCTGATCGGCGGGTTCTCATCGTTGCCGGATCCCTGGTGGTAGTACGTCGCCAAGAGGTGCCCGGCGCTGTTGCGCACGGGCACGGTGTTCCCGTTCGCTCCCGCGTCGGGCACCCAAGCCGTGATGGCCGGTGCACCCGTGATTCGGCCCCAAGGCACCGTCCCTTCGATGAGTTGGCCGACGTTGTCGAAGAACCACTTCCACCGGCCTTCGCTCACCGAATAGATCCCCGACGTGCCGTCGCTCGCGTTCACCATCAGCGAGTACAGCTTGGCGGTATCACTGAACTGGACACCAGCCCATCCGCCCGCGACACCAGGAATCGACACCGAGGTGTACGAGACCGGTGGAGTGTTCTTCAGGTACCCGGTCGCCTTCTCCACCCAGCTGCTGCCGTTGAATTCCTGGATCAGTCCGCCGGTGAAGCGCTTCGCGCCCGCCGGCGGGCTGGTGACGGCGCCCACGTAGGCCGGGTCCATCCACTGCGCCAGAGCGCTGAAGGAGGCCTTGATCTGCGGCAGGACGCCGGTGTCGTAGCGGTCGGTAGTGACGGGCTTGCTGAAGTCGATCGGCATGGTGGCTCGTTGATGTTGTCGTGTTGTTTGTCTTGATGGAGGAGGCTCACTGATGAGGCTCAATACCCGCGTGCGGTCCAGCTGCCCGTGCCGGTGACCTTCATGATCTCGCAGATCACCGAGGTGGGGCTCAGNGTGACGGGCTTGCTGAAGTCGATCGGCATGGTGGCTCGTTGATGTTGTCGTGTTGTTTGTCTTGATGGAGGAGGCTCACTGATGAGGCTCAATACCCGCGCGCGGTCCAGCCGCCCGAGCCGGTGACCTTCTGCCCGGTCTGCGGGTTCAGCAGGTAGACGGTGAACCCGGTCGGGTTCGGCACGTCGAGGAAGTCGACGATGGGCAGCAGTGCCGTCGTCCCGTTGGCCTGGCACAGCGGCGTGTCGGCATCGATGAAGGGCACCGCGAACGGCACTGCGACACCGGCCGCCGCATTCGTGATCACGAAGCGCCCCGAGTCGGTCTTCAGCTTGTTCGACAGCTTCACTTCGAAGCTGGTGATGCGGATCAGGTTCGCGCCCGCGCTGCAGCTGAAGCTCCACACCACCCGGACGTACCGGAAGCTCGCCGCCAGCACGCTGGTCGTGCCCGCGGCCGCGGCTGTCCAGGCGTCTGCACTGTTCAACTTCGTGTAGATCTGGCAGCTGGATGCGACCTGTCCGGCGACCACCGTCGCGCCCAGCGTCACGGTGACGATCGTCGGCGGGAGCGCCGTGCCGTAGTCGAAGGTCTCGTCGTAGGTCGCGGCGGCCACGCTCGGCTGTGCGTACAGCGGGAAGCCGGCGTCGACCTGCTGCTGCGGCGTGGTCCAGCCGTGCGATTCGAAGTGCTGCGCCCAGGTCTCCGGCGCGACCGGTCCGAGCAACGCGCCGTCTTCCAGGAACAGATTCGTTGCGGTGCCGCTGAACGTCGAGCGGATCTGCGTGCGCAGCACGTAGTCGGGCGGCTGGTTGATGGTGGCCGCGATGCCAACCGGCGCGCCGGTGTTGCCTGCGCTGTCGAAGGCCGCGACCCAGTACGTGAAGACGCCAGCCTGCTGCTCGAAGATCGCGGTGAAGGTGCTGTTGCCATTCGACCCAACGATGGCACCGACTGCCCAGCTCGCGCCCTTGCGGACCTCGTAGCGGTCGATGGGCAGGCTACCGCTGCCCGGAGCGGTCCAGTACAGCAGCGCGTTGTTGTCGACGACCTCGGCGCGCGACGCGACGATCGCGCCTGGCGCGGTGACCACGGTGTCGACCGACGAAGCCGCGCCGCGGTTGCCCTTCACGTCGATCGCCGCGACCCACCAGCGCCTGGCGCCGCCCCAGTCGATGCGGCGCAAGTGCCGCGTAATCTGGAACACCCCGACCACGGTGGCCGTGGCAAAGCTGTCGCCGAAGCGCAGCTCGTAGCCGCTGATCGCAAAGGCGCCCGGCACACCGGCATAGTCGAGCTGCAGGTCGGTGCCGGTGATTGTCGCGTTCAGCGCAGAGATCGCCGGTGCCGTCACCGTGCCCGCCACGCTCGTCGGCGTGCTGCGGTTGCCGAGCGCGTCGACCGCAGCCACCCAGGCCGTGAAGGCTCCGCTCGCCTGCACCGCCCAGAGATGCGAGGTGCCGCCGAGCTGCTCGAGCACCTGGGCGGTCGACCAGGTCGCGCCCTGACCTGTGCTCACTCGCCACTCGTAGCCGACTACGTCCGGCTCGGCGTTCTTCGCGCACTTCAGCCGCACACCGAACGGCTCGAAGGATGCGGACACGTCCGTCGGCGCCGACGGCGGCAGCGCAGCCATCGCACCGGTCACGCGGTAGTCGTAGGCCTGCACTTCGGCCAGGCTCTGCTCGGCCGCGCCGAAGATGTTGAAGCTCGTGAACTTGAAGTGGATCGTCTTGCCGATGAACGACAGTTCCAACGGCCCGCTCTTGCCGATCGCGCTGTCCACGCGCACGAAGGCATCGCCCACCTGGTGGCCGGTGCTGGGCGTGCCGTGCGCGCCGCGCACCAGGCCGGACAGCGCATAGGTCCCGGGAGCGAGCAGCGCCGCGTTCTGGAAGGCGAGGTACTCGGGCACCGTGCCGCCGACGTAGCAGAGCGTGCCGAGCGCCGCAGCATCGGCCGCGCTGGTGCTGATCAGTTGGCCGCTGGTGTTCACCGTGACACTGTCGCCGCTGATGAAGGTGCCCAGCCGCCCGTAGCGCGCCGGCCCGTGCAGGGTGCTGGCCTTCTGGTAGTTCAGCCCGTCGACGCTGACCCACACGTTGCAGCCGCCCCAGGCCGCGCTGCTGCCCTTCACCGCGGCGTACACCTCGAGCCCGGTTTGCGTGAGCCCCACCGGTGCCTCGAACAGCACCGGCGCATCCACGTTGCCCGGTGCGGCGTTGTAGTCGTGCAGGTAGCCGGCGTTGACTTCGCTCGGGTACATCGCCGCGCTGGCGACACCGGCCGGGAAGTCCTCGGCCGTGATGGTCAGGTCGCCGTCGTCGTTCTCTTCGTCGGTCGCTATGATGCGCACCGGATGCCGGTCCAGCCCGAGGCCTTCGTCGGTCAGCGTCACGATGTCCATCGGCTCCAGCAAGCTGAAGTTCACCGGCAGCTTGAAGGTGTAGGTCGCGCGGATGTACAGCGAGCGCTGCAGCAACAGCTGGGCGACCAGGCGCGCGACGGCGCCGTCGGTGATCCAGTCCGCCTTCACGATGGCCTCGGAGCGCAGCCCGTGCGAATCAATGTCCGCCTGGTCTTTCGCCTCGGCCACGTCGACGTTGTAGCTGTTGGACCGGTTGCGGTACTGCACCCGGAAATGGTTCTTCGCGTCGGCCGGGCTCTTGCGCTCCTGCTGCACCGGCGGCTCGCCCGGGCTCGGGATGAAATGGTCGTCGGTCAAGTCGTAGACCGGCGTGACGTTCGGCGTGAAGGTGCGGCCCAGGCCTGACTCCAGGCTGTCGCCGTAGGGAATCATCTTGAGGCGTCCGGCGCTCCACACCGGCGCGGTGTTCGTGAGCCGCCCGAGCAACTGCACCAGCTCGGCCGCGGAGATCTGTTCGGTGAGCGCCGGAGACATCACGAGGCCGGCCGCGACGCAGTAGTCCGACCAGTCCTGCATGCCGTCGAGGCGGTCGCTCGCGATGTTGGCGCCGTAGCGGCCGTTCATCAGCAGGTCCAGCAACGCACGGCTCGGGTCCACGTCGGGCACCGCGCTGCCGAGCGAGTACGCGAGAGCGCCCTGGATCTCGAAGGTGTGGTTCTCGACCTGCGCCGATCCGCCGAGGTCGTAGTCCTTCGCGCAGACGTACGCCAGGCCGCTGTATCCGAGAGCCTGCGCCGGGTTCGCGCCTTGCAGGTATGACCACGGCGCCTGGCCGAGCGCGCCGGTCTTGAAGCTCAGGCCCAGCTCCTCGAGCGCGCTCTGCTTCGTGCCCGCGGTGACGACCAGGTAGTCGATCGTGACCGCCATGCCGCGGTACTTGTCGTTCAGGATCTTGACGATGGCGACATCGCCATCGGTGTCGACCGAGTAGTCCACGCCGTTGGCGAGCTGGGACTTCAGGAAGAAAAGCGGGACGTACACCGCCTGGATCGATGCGAACGCGGCATCGAGCGTGGTCGACATCGCGCCGGCGGCCGGCACCGCGTATACCTTGCGCACCGAGGCGAACTGATCGCCACGGATCCCGCCGTTGTAGAGCTTCTTGCCGCGCCAGATCCGCGGCACGCCGTTCATCTGGCCGTGGCACAGGCCCATCATCACCGAGGCTGTGTAGGTGTATGTCGTGCTCTCGGACGTGACCCCGCCGCCGCCTTTGCCGGCGGATTGGCTCGTCGTGTGGGGGACGGCTTTGAAATCGCCGTACCAGATCAGGTTGCCGCTGATCTGGTTCACGCCGTAGACGACCGGGATCGTCACGCCCTGGGCACTGCTCTGCAGCTTGAGGGCTTCGATGCGGGTTTCGCTGCTGGAGATGGTGGTGCGGCCGCCCATGTCAGGCCTCCGCGGTGGTTTGTGCAGACGCCTGGACGGCATCTCGCGCCGCCGGCCACAGCGTCCAGAACTGCACCGGTCGGCCGGCGAGCGGCGCTTCGTCGAGCCGCGTCAGGATCACCGCCTGGTGGACGTAGGCGTGCAGCACGGTGCGACTGTCGACCAGCACGCCGCCATGGCTGAACGTGCGGCCGAAGCGGAACAGCGCCACGTCACCGGCCGACGGCGCCTCGGTGCGCGTGGCGCCGACCCGCTGCAGCCACTCGATGTACAGCTCCTCGCCGCGGTGCAGGTGCCACGCGATGCTGTAGGTGCCCGGGTCGATCGGCGCCGTCACACCGGCCGCCTCGTAGATCGCGCACAGGCTTTGCCCGCAGTCGACGCCGACGCCCTTCAGGCGGCCGTGGTGGTGGTACGGCGTGCCGAGCCAGGTTCGGGCCTCGGTGATTACGGCTTCGCGTTGTTCGGTTTCGATGGTCGTCATGGAGCTCACATCACCGTTTCACATCACCGTTTCAGCGGCCGGCACGTACGGCTTGCCGCGGAAGCGGATCACGTTGTTGAACTTCTTCGAGCAGGTTGGTTGGGTCTTGTCGCAACCGGGATAGGCGACGAAGCCGTCGCCAGGCGCAACCGGGAACGGGAACGGCTGCAGCACGGCAATCTCATTGACCGTGCCGCCTGCACCGCCGACCGTGTGCCGCTTCACTGTCCGCGAGACCCCTGCGTTCGCCCCGGTCAGGAAGCGCACGACGCCGAGATCGAAGTGGCCGGCGGCCTGCGTGAGGCCATGCCCGAAGCGCGTGCGCGTCGCATCGCTCGCAGTGTTGGCGACGCTGTTCACGCTCTTCGCATCACGGTTCACGCCGCAGCCTGCGTCGTACAGCGTGTTCGAGCAGCCCGGCTGGTACACCTCGGCCGGCACCATCACGTCGAGCTGCTCGGTATCGCTCTTGATGCCCAGCAGCTGCTGCGTGCGGTCGCCCTTCGTCGTCGCGACACGGCCGGTGAACGACACCAGCGTGCCAGCGATCGGCGGGTTCAGGCTCGCCATGTCCGCCGCCCGCAGGAAGGCGCGCTGCAGCTCCAGCCTTGCGTGCTCGAAGCCACCGCGGGCGATGTAGGCGAGCAGCGGCGTGCCGTTGAGCTGCATCGCACGCTCTTCGGCATCGAGGTCCGCCGGCAGATCGAAGACGGTCACATCCAGGGTGTCGACCTCGATCCCCACGCATTGGCGCGTCCGGCCGCGGCGCAGGCCCGGCCCGAGCGCCCAGGTCGTGCCATTGATGGCGATGGCTTGGTCGCCGCCGGTCCAGCGCAGCACCTGGCCGCCCGGCAGCGTAAAGGTGTAGAGGTCGATGCAGCCCAACTCGGGCTCGGTGTTCAGCAGCTCGGGCAATGCGCCAGGCGTGCGTTCCCACGAGGCTGCTCTCATTGGTAGCCTTTCATTGGTGCCGCCTGCCGGTTTCCAGATACTGCGCACCAGTGAGCGCAGCTTGGGCATGGAACCCGATCGCGCTGTGGCGCAGCGACGATCGGAGGCAGAGGCATGGGAGAAGAATTTCGATGGGGGAGCGTGTTCGCGCAGGCGAGCGTCGAGTTCGTCGACATCCCCTCGCCTATCGGGCCGCTGGGGGCGTTGGAGGTGACGCTGCGGGCGCCAGGAGCACAGGCCCCTGCCACGTTGTGCCTCGGCGTACCGGCGGCACGGCAACTGTGGGAAGCGCTCGACGTAGCGTTGAGCGTCCGAGCGGCGGCATCGGCACAAGGACGCGCGGGTCAAACTGCATCGTGACCTCCGCTGCCTGGGCACACTGCGGCGCTTGACTTGCAGGCGCCGTCATTGCGCAGTACGTGCCACTCAACGTCGGGCCGCAGTTCCTCGCAGCGCACCGCGCCTCGGGTAGCCCCTTCGATTCGAGGGCAATGTTCGGCGGGGACGCGACGCCCGATTTCGGTCCATTGGCTTACGGCCGCCTTCGTCACACCCAGCAGGTGTGCCAGCGACGCTTTGCTGCCAACGATGGAGGCGGCTTTCGCAAGGGGATGGGTGTGCATGCGGTGAGTGTAGATTTTCTACACAAGAGAGTCAACACTTTCTATCCCAACAAGTAAAGAACCTCTATACCATTTCGCCAATGGATCTACCGGCCTGGGTGCGAACCGCACGGAACAACAAGAAGCTCACGCAGGAGGAGCTTGGTGATGTCCTTGGGGTGACCAAGAGCAACATCTCCGCGTGGGAGAACGGCCGGCACGAACCCAGCTATACCCAGCTGCGACAAATCGCCGCGCTCAGCGGCATGGCGCTACCCAACGACGATTGGCAAGCGCGCTCGAACGACAGCAGTACGTTGAACGAACGCCAGGACGGGCTGGATTCAGCTCCGATTCCTCTCGACGACAACCCTGATTACCCTTCGATCCCTCGCGTGAAGTTCAAGCTGTCGGCCGGCGTGTCCGGCTTTGGTGTGGAGTACCTTCAAGAAGACGCAGACCCCATCGTTTTCCGCCGCGAGTGGTTTCGCTCGCGGAACCTCAATCCGAAGAACTGCTACGCGATCGTGGTGACAGGTCCGAGCATGGAGCCCGGCATGTGGGACGGCGACACAGTGGTCATCACGACGGACCGTACAACGCCCAGGGATGGGCTTGTGTATGCCGTCAACTACGAGGGCGAACTCGTTGTGAAGCGACTCATTCGCGACGAAGGCTCTTGGTGGTTGCATAGCGACAACACCGACCAGAATCGGCACCCTCGCAAGCGCTGCCACGACGGCGTGCTCATCATTGGCGAAGTGGTGCACAAGCAGAGCGAGCACATCTAGGCACCCAGGTACTCGGTGCGGCACTACTTTTTGTAGGTGTCGCGATCCTTCTTTGCGCCTGCGAGAACTTGCTCAGGAAGGGCCCCCGCGAGGTTGCAAGAACCGGGGCCAAGCCGCGATGATTCCCGAAGTGAGGCGCATCGGCATCGGCTGAGCCAGATGCCCTACGCAGGCCTTCCAAGGACCGCCCCCAGCAGGCTCTGCAACACGCCCGAAGCTCCGCCATACATCGAAGACACCGCCGACGCGAACACCGACGGTGTCATCTTGTGGGAAGCCATCTGGGCCCACGCGTGCGCCGATGCGCCGTTGGCATCCGTGTAGGCCGCCTGTGCCAGCATGCCCAGGGGATGTCCACCGCCCAGGCCGTTCTCGTTCATCCTGGCCACCAGCGCCTCGCCGGCATCGCGCCAGCGCGTCAGCGCCGGGTTCATCGTTGCGCCATTGCGGCTCAGCTCCTGCGGCGAAACGCCGCCGAGCTGCTTCTCGACCGCCTCGGCCTGCGCCTGCAGCGCCTTCATGCCGCTGAGCAGCGCGGCGAAAGGCGGCGGTTTCTGTGCGCATAAACCGGCAAGCCGGTTCATCTCGGCCGTGTTGCCCTCCAGCGCCGGTTTCACGCTCGCCAACTTCACCGATCCAGCGAGCAGGCCGGCCGGCTTCTCCAGGTAGCCCATCTGGATCGCATTCCTGCGCATCATCGGCACGCCAAGTTCCGGCACACCCGCAAAGTTGCTCGCGACGCAGTCCTTCATGAAGGTATCGACCTCGGGCGACACCCTCGACTGCAGTTCAGCAGCCTGGGCCTTGGCCTCTTGCGCGGCCGCCGGATTCACGCCGGCCGCGACTTGCGGGGCCGGCCTGGCTGGCGCCGCCACATGTTCCCCGATCGACACCCTTCCCGGCCGCGAGCCCGCTAGGGCGCTCACGTTGCCCACCGAAGCACGCCGCATGGGAGGCGGGCCGTTCGGGTTCTCCGGAGGCACTCGCGGGCCCGAAGCATCGGTCCTCGTCGTGGATGGCAGCGAGTTGGAGCGACCGAGCCCACCGATTCGCGAAGGACTGCGGTTGTTGATGGATGGTGTCATGGCGGCATGGATGCGGGATCGACAGCCGATCTTCGCAACCGCCGCTCACCGGTGCGGCGCGGCTTTGCGAAGCCGGCTGTCGCCATCCGAAGCATCTGCGTCACGCGCTACGCCTCGAAGCGCCCAATCTCCTCTGATCCTTTCCTGACGATTCAGTAAACATTTTCTTGACTTTCATCGGGTAGATTTTCTACACTCCATCGGTATCGAAATTCATGACTTGGAGAGTCACCGTGCAGATGCCGTCGACCCGAAGCTATCGCTGTCACTACCACCCGAAGGACCGCGACGGCTACCCGACGCCATGCGATTCCGGCGTCCTGCCGTTCGTGCAGATCCGCGCCCGCGACGCCGAGAGCGCTCAGCGAATTGCCCATCAGATCACCGGCTGCTCGATCAGCAGTGTCGAGCGCCTCGAGGCGGCCGCGGCATGAGCGCATACAGCACGCGCGCTCATCCCCCGCGCCGCGCGCCGACCGTTGGCGCACGTGTCGCGGGCCACCGGTTCAACAACGAAGACCGCTACGAGCGCATCTACTTCGGCGCCACGAGCGATTTCGGCGAGCTGAACGGCAGCATCTGGTATCGCCTCCGCGATGCGACCTATGGCAGCCGGGCAAACGCGTGGCGCATCTCGATGGAGGTGTGCGGGCGCCGCATTCACTTCGAGTCGGTGATCGACGACTTCGGCAACCTGGTGGCGGTGTCGTGATGAACACCGCCCTCAACCTCAACGTCCCGCCGCTCCCACGTTGGGATGCGACGAGCTACCGCGCCTGCGAACTTTGCGACCACGGTCGAGCGGACGATGATGCCGGCCTGCACTGTCATTGCTCTTCCGCCGTCTCTCCGCTGCGCTGGCAATCGGTGACGCTCGTACGCGCACCGCACGGGCGCTGCGGCCCTGAGGCACAGCACATGAGCCTCGGCGGCATCCCGCTCTAGCCGCGTCCCTCCCCTTCCAATCCCCGTACCGTCCGCCGGCGATCTCGCAGGCGGAGAGCTTCAACACGCCCTGACAGGACACGCATGACCTGGATCACCACCGCCACCGGCGCCGAGGTTTCGCTGCAGCACCCGCAGCCCGGTGCGATCACACTGCGCACGATCGCGCACCACCTCAGCCTCATCAACCGCTTCACAGGCGCCACCTGCAGGCCCTACAGCGTCGCCGAGCACTCACTGCTGGTCTGCGAGATCGCTGAGCGCGAGTTCCAGCTCGACGCGCACGGTCTGCTCGCCGCGCTGCTGCACGACGCTCACGAGGCATTCACGAACGACATCAGCACTCCCGCGAAAGAAGAACTCGGTGCACCCTGGGCCGCCTTCGAGCATCGCTTCGAGCGCCTGGTGCGCAACGCCTTCGCCATCAACGTTGCATCGGCTGCGCATGCGCGCGACCTGAAGCAGGCCGACCTGATCGCCCTCGCGACCGAGCGTGCCCAGCTACTGCCGAACGGCGGCACACCGTGGGCATCGCTGGCAGGCGTGCGCCCGGCGCCGTGGGTTGACCTGATGTGCACCTCCCGCTGCACGACGAACTGGTGGGGCTGGCGCGGCGCCTTCATCGATCGCGCCGACGCGCTCGACTTCCAACGCCAGCAGCGCGCCCAGCTGCTCGGCCGCTGATGCTCAACGCGGAGGCGACCATGCAGACGACGCCTAGCATTGGGCCGACGCGCGCCCCGGACACCCGCGCGCGAGCGCGCCGACAGCTCATCCACCTGCTGGCTGAGCGGCTCGTGCGGGACGCATTGACCGACTCGACGACTGAGAACCCTACCGATGACTTTGAAGGCATGCCTGTACGCGCGGTACAGCACGGACAAGCAGTCCGAGAACAGCATCGACGACCAGCTGCGCGCGGCGCGTGAGCGTGTCGCGCGCGAAGGATGGACGATCACCGCGATCCACGCGGACGAAGGCATCAGCGGCAGCACGCCCGTCGCGCTGCGACCAGGCGGCAAGGCGCTGCTCGCCGATGCGCTCGCGAAGCGCTTTGACGTGCTGGTGTTGGAGGGCCTCGATCGGCTGAGTCGCGAGATCAGCGAGGCCGAGGGCATCGTGAAGCGCCTCGAGCATCGCGGCCTTCGGATCATCGGCACCGCCGACGGCTACGACACGCTGGCGCGTGGCCGCAAGGTGATGCGCATCGCACGCGGCCTGGTCAACGAGCTGTACCTCGACGACCTGCGCGAGAAGACGCACCGCGGCCTGGCCGGCCAATTCGACCGCGGCCTGAGCGCGGGCGGCCGGACCTACGGATACGGGAGCGTCGAGGCACCAGGCGGCCGCCGCATGGCGATCAACGAGGCCGAGGCGACCACGGTGCGCTGGATCTTCGAGCGCTTCGCCGACGGCTACAGCACGCGCACCATCGCGCACGAGCTGAACGCGCGGGGGACGCCGAGCGCGCGCGGCGGCACCTGGGCCATCAGCGCGCTGCACGGCAGCAGCGGCAAGGGCCTCGGCATGTTGAACAACGAGCTGTACATCGGCCGCGTGGTGTGGAACCGCCGTCAATGGCTGAAGGATCCCGACACAGGCCGCAGGCGCTACATCGAGCGGCCGCGCGAGGAGTGGCAGACACGCGATGCGCCCGAGCTGCGGATCGTCACCGATGAGCTGTGGCAGCGCGTCCAGACGCGCGCACGCAGCGGGCCGGCGCGCGGCACACGCACGGGCAAGGGTGCCGTGCCGAAGACGCTCTTCGGCGGGCTGCTCACCTGCCACGCATGCGGCGGCGCGATCGTTGCCGTCAACAGCCAGCGCTACGGCTGCAACAACCACCGCGACCGCGGCAACACCGTCTGCAGCAGTTCGCTGACGATCTCGCGCGCGCGGCTCGACAAGCGCCTGGTCGATGAGCTGCGCGACGAGCTGCTCGACAGCGCCGCGCTCGCCGAACTGCAGTCATCGGTGCAGGCCTTGTTGCAGCAGCGCAGTCGCGACAGCTCGCGCGAGAACGCCGGTGCCCTCGCCCGCCTGAACGCGCTCGAGCAGGAGATTGGCAACCTGGTCAACGCATTGGCGACCGTCGGCATCAGCCCCGCCATCGCAGCCAGGCTGAAGTCCGCAGAGGCCGAACGCGCCCAGCTCGCGAGCGTGGTGCAGGCATCTGCACTGCCCGATCCGAAGCTGGTGGTCGACGACGTGACCGCGCGATATCGCCGCATGGTCTCGCAGCTGCAGGAAGTCCTGCGCGACGAATCCGACCGGACACGGACGCGACAAATCCTGACCGACATGTTGGGCCAGGTGACAATTGGAAGAGATTTGGAGACCGGCGAGACCTTCGCCGAACTTGAGGATCCCGCCGAGCGGCTGCTGGTTGCAGCTGTCGGCGAGTCTCTGAGATTGGTTGCGGGGGCTGGATTTGAACCAACGACCTTTGGGTTATGAGCCCAACGAGCTACCAGACTGCTCCACCCCGCGACTGAGCCTGTGACTATAGCACAAGAGATGTGCGCATTGCGAGGTTTACAGGCCGGCCCGCTGCAATGTCACGAGAAACTCTTCTGCCTTCTGGAAGCCGATCACGCGAGTGCCGTGCAGCTCGCGCCCATCAGCGCCGAAGAAGATCGTGCCGGGCGGGCCGAACAGGCCGAAGCGCTTCAGCAGTGCGCGATCGTCGTCGTTGTTCTTCGTCACGTCGGCCTTCAGCAGCAACGCGTTCGACAGCTTCGCCTGCACCGCCGGATCGGTGAACGTGAACCGCTCCATCTCCTTGCACGACACGCACCAGTCGGCATAGAAATCGAGCATCACCGGCCGGCCCGCGCTGCGCAGCGCCGCATCGAGTTCGACGACGCTGCGCACCGCGCCGAACACCGGTCCGTGCGACGTGGCGACCATGCCGCCGCCACGCAGGTGCCCGAGCGGCTGCAGCGGGTCCGTGCCACCCGAGGCCGCGCCGACCAGCTGCAAGGTGCCCAGCAACGCCAGCACCGCCGCGCCCGATTTGCGCAGCAGCATGCCGGGTGCCGTCGGGGCCGCGTGTGCACCGCCCGCCAGCGCCACCACCGCGGCGCCGATCAGCAACGCACCCCACGACGCGAGTGCCAGCGTCGACGGCAGCACCGGCTGCACCGTGTACAGCGCCACCGCCAGCAGCATCAGCCCGAACAGGCGCTTCACGCCATCCATCCACGCGCCGGCCCGCGGCAGCAGCGTGCCGGCCGACGCTCCCACCAGCAGCAGCGGGATGCTCATGCCGGCCGCCAGCGAGAACAGCGCGGTGCCGCCCAGCAGCACATCCCGCGTCTGGCTCAGGTACACCAGCGCACCGGCCAGCGGCGCCGCGACGCAGGGGCTGACGATCAATGCCGACACGCCGCCCATCGCGAACACGCTGAGCAGGCGCCCGGCCGGCAACTGCTGCGATGCCTCGGTGAGGCGGCCGGTCAACGCCGCCGGCAACTGCAGTTCGTAGACACCGAACATCGACACCGCAAGCGCCACCAACCCGAGCGCGAACACGCCGAGCACCCACGGGTTCTGCAGCGCCGCGGCAAGCCCGACACCGGCGAGCCCCGCCGCCACGCCGAACGCGGTGTAGACCAGCGCCATGCCGAGCGAATAGCTCGCCGCCAGTGCCAGGCCTCTCGAGCGCGTCACGCTGTGCCCCTGCCCGACGATGATCGACGACAGGATCGGCAGCATCGGCAGCACGCACGGCGTCAGCGACAACAGCACGCCCGCCACGAAGAAAACGCCGACGATGGTCCAGAACCGACCGCCGCGCAAGGCGGCATCGATGCCGGCGCTGTCGGTGCCGGTCGATGCGGCCGATGCCGTCGGCGCAGTGTCCGTCGACGCGCCCGTCGATGCCACAGCGGCTGTCGCCGTGCTGGTGGACGACAGCGCGCCGCCACCGCTGGCCGCCACCAGGCGGACCGAGCCATCGCCGCCGAACCCGCTCAACCCGACCTCCGCACGCGACTCGCGCGGCGGGTAGCACAGCCCCTTGTCGGCGCAGCCCTGGCTCGTCACCGCCAGCATGAAGCGCGGCGACGCCTGCTGCACCGGCACGACGATGCGGATCACGTCGCGGTAGGTCTCGACGTTCTTCTGGAAGGTCTCGTCGAACTTCACCTTGCCGGCCGGGATCACCGGCTCGCCGAGCGTCGCGCCTTCGGCCGCGAACCTGAACTGCTCGCGATAGAGGTAGTAGCCCGGCGCGATCGCGAAGCTGACCTCGACGCGCTTCGCATCGAGCGCCTTGGCATCGAAGCGGAACGCCACCTCCGGATCGAGAAAGTCGTCCGCGGCGCGAGCCGGGCCGGACACCGCCCAGAGCGCTGCGGCCACCATCAGCGCGGCCGCGAGTCGTTGCCAGGAGGTGAAGAGGTTCAGTGCGGGCATGGGGTGGGGAGTCGAAGGCGCGCGACAGGTTCCGTGCCGCTACTTGAAGAATCGGCGCCGGGTGAGAACCAGTGCCAGGTAATAGCCGCCGAGTGCATAGGCGGCCAGCACCAGCACCGGCCCCCACACCTGCTGCGGCCATTGCCCGAGAACCAGCGGCCGCACCAGGTCGACCGCCGCGGTCAACGGCAGCACGTGCGCGATCACCTGCAGCCAGCCGGGCATCTGCTCGATCGGGAAGTACACGCCCGACAGGAAGGTCATCGGCGTCATCACCAGCGTGAAGTAATAGGTGAAGAAGTCGTAGCCCTGGGCCAGCGCGTTGAACACCAGTGCGATCGACGCGAAGGTCACGCCGACGAAGCACAGCAGCGGCAGCGCCAGCAGCATCGTCGGCGCCCGGCTGATGCCCAGCACGAAGATCACCGCCATGATCGCCGCCACCGTGAACACCGACTTCATCGCGGCCCACAGCATCTCGGCGAACACGATGTCGTCGAGCGCGATCGGCGCGTTCATGATGCTGTCCCAGGTGCGCTGCACCTGCATGCGCGAGTACGCCGAGTACAGCGCCTCGAAGGTCGCGGCCAGCGCGCCGCTGACCGCAATGCTGCCCGACGCGAGGTACTGGATGTACGGCAAGCCCTGCACCTGGCCGATCATCGAGCCGAGCCCGTAGCCGAAGGCCACCAGCGTGATCAGCGGCTCGGCGATGTTGCCCAGCACGCTCGGCACCGCCAGCTTGCGCCACACCAGCAGGTTGCGCAGCACCACCGGCCAGAAGCGGGCGGTGATGCGCGGGGCAGCGTAGAACGAGATCAGCATGTCAGGGCTCCGTTGCGGCAGGGTCGGCCGTCGCTATTCATCGCGGATTTGCCGGCCGGTGAGCTTCAGGAACAGGTCCTCGAGGTTCGCCGGCCGGTGCAGCGTGCGGATGTCGTGGTGCTGCGCCAGCGCCTGCAGCAGCGGCTGCGGCTGGCTCAGGTAGAAGAACACCGTCTCGCCGCTCGTCTCGACCCGCTCGGCCAGCGCTGCATGCTGCTGCGCCGTCGCGAGCGCGCCATCGCCGAAGACCTCGACGACATCGCTCTCCAGGTGCTCGCCGATCAATCCGCGCGGCGTGCCTTCGGCGATCTTCCGGCCGTGGTCGAGCACCAGCAGCCGGTCGCACAGCCGCTCGGCCTCGTCCATGAAGTGCGTCGTCAGCAGGATGGCCTTGCCCTGCTGCAGCAGGTTCTGCAGCCGCTCCCACATCAGGTGCCGCGCCTGCGGATCGAGTCCGGTGGTCGGCTCGTCGAGCAGCAGCAGGTCGGGGTCGTTGATCAGCGCGCGGCCGAGGCTCAGGCGCCGCCGCATGCCGCCGGACAGCTCGCCGGGCTTCGCATCGGCCTTGGCCTGCAAGGCCGAGAACTCCAGCAGCTTCGGGATGCGCGCTTCGATGGTCGCCTTCGGCAGCCCGAAGTAGCGGCCGTACACCCGCAGGTTCTCGGCACAGCTGAAGTCGGGGTCGAGGCTGTCGAACTGCGTGACGACGCCGATGCGCTTCTTCGCTTCGCGCACCGCCTGCGGGATCGGCAGACCGAAGGCCTCGACCTCGCCGGCATCGGGCCCCACCAGGCCCAGGCACATGCGGATCGTGGTGGTCTTGCCGGCGCCGTTGGGACCGATCACGCCGAGGCATTCGCCCGGGCGGATCTCCAGCGACAGGTCATCGACGACCTGGTTGTCGCCGAACTTCTTGAACAGGTGGGAGATGCGGAATATCGGCTCGGGCATGGACCGCAGTGTGCCAAAGCCCCGCCATTCGCGGGCGGGCGCCGACTGGTGGCCCCAATGAAAAAGGGCCGGCGATTCGCATCGCCAGCCCTTCTCGATTCAACGCGCGGGAGCTCAGGCTTCGGCGGTCGTCTCTTCAGCCACGTCCGGGCGGTCGACCAGCTCGACGAAGGCCATCGGTGCGTTGTCGCCGATGCGGAAGCCCATCTTCAGGATGCGGGTGTAGCCGCCCGGACGCGCCTTGTAGCGCGGGCCCAGTTCATTGAAGAGCTTCGTGACGATGTCGCGGTCGCGCGTGCGGTCGAAGGCGAGGCGGCGGTTCGCCAGCGTCGGCTCCTTGGCCAGCGTGATCAGCGGCTCGACGACGCGGCGCAGTTCCTTGGCCTTGGGGACCGTGGTCTTGATCGCTTCGTGTTGCAGCAGCGAGTTGCACATGTTGCGCAGCATCGCGGCGCGGTGCTCCGAAGTGCGGTTGAGTTTGCGTAGGCCGTTGCGGTGGCGCATGGTGCTTTCCTTTGTTGACTGACTTATAAAACCCCAGCCGTATCAGGTACTGGGGGTGCACGATCAAACGCCTCAGCGCTTGTCGAGGCCCTGCGGGGGCCAGTTCTCGAGGCGCGCACCCAGCGTGAGACCACGCGAGGCGAGCACTTCCTTGATTTCGTTCAGCGACTTGCGACCCAGGTTCGGGGTCTTCAGCAGCTCGGTCTCGGTGCGCTGGATCAGGTCGCCGATGTAGTAGATGTTTTCGGCCTTCAGGCAGTTGGCCGAACGCACCGTCAGCTCGAGCTCGTCGACCGGGCGCAGCAGGATCGGATCGAATTGCGTGCTGCGCTGGGCCGGCTGGTCGAACGCGGCGATCTCGCTGCCTTCCAGCTGCGCGAACACCGCCAGCTGCTCCACCAGGATCTTCGCCGACGCGCGGATCGCTTCTTCGGGCGTGATCGCGCCGTTGGTGATGATCTCCATCACCAGCTTGTCGAGGTCGGTGCGCTGCTCGACGCGGGCGCTCTCGACCGTGTAGCTGACGCGGGCGACCGGCGAGAACGAAGCGTCAAGCACGATGCGGCCGATCGACTTGGTCGGCTCGTCGCCGTAGCGGCGCAGCGTGCCCGGCACGTAGCCACGGCCCTTCTCGACCTTGATCTGCATGTCCAGCTTGCCGCCTTGCGACAGGTGGGCGATGACGTGATCCGGGTTGATGATTTCCACGTCGTGCGGCGTCTGGATGTCGCCGGCGGTGACGGGGCCTTCACCTTCCTTGCGCAGCACCAGCGTCACTTCGTCGCGGTTGTGCAGGCGGAACACGACGCCCTTCAGGTTCAGCATGATGTGAACCACGTCTTCCTGGACGCCGTCGACCGTCGAGTACTCGTGGAGCACGCCGGCGATCGTCACTTCGGTCGGCGCATACCCCACCATCGACGACAGCAGCACGCGACGCAGCGCATTGCCCAGCGTGTGGCCGTAGCCGCGCTCGAACGGTTCCAGCGTGACCTTGGCGCGGTTGCCGCCCAGCGGCTCCACATTGATGGCTTTGGGTTTGAGCAGATTTGTTTGCATGAGGTCTTTCTTTCAATACCCTCGGTTCGTTACACCGATAAGGCTGAGGGACCAACGGCCACGGCGGGTGCCACGGCCGCACCAGGGAAATCGAGGGACGCGCGAAACGCGGACGGGCCACCCCGCGCCGCCTGCACAGGCGGCGTCGGCGTGGCCAGGACGGGCATCAACGCGAATACAACTCAACGATCAGCGCTTCCTTGATGTCCGCGCCGAATTCGTCGCGGTCCGGCGCCTTCTTGAACACGCCTTCCAGCTTGCTGGCATCGACCTGCACCCAGTTCGGCATGCCTTGCGATTCGGCCAGCTTGACCGAGTCGGTGATGCGCAGCTGCTTCTTCGACTTCTCGCGCACGGCCACCGTGTCGCCGGCCTTGACCAGGTACGACGCGATGTTGACCGTGGCGCCGTTCACCGTGATCGCCTTGTGCGACACCAGCTGGCGCGCTTCGGCGCGGGTCGAGCCGAAGCCCATGCGGTAGACGACGTTGTCCAGGCGCGATTCCAGCAGCAGCAGCAGGTTGGCACCGGTGTTGCCCTTGCGGCGCTCGGCTTCGGCGAAGTAGCGGCGGAACTGGCGTTCCAGCACGCCGTACATGCGCTTGACCTTCTGCTTCTCGCGCAGTTGCAGGCCGAAGTCGGAAGTGCGCGAGCCGGAGGTGCGGCCATGCTGGCCAGGCTTGCTGTCGAACTTGACCTTGTCACCGATGGCGCGGCGGGCGCTCTTCAGGAACAGGTCGGTGCCTTCACGGCGGGAAAGTTTGCCCTTCGGGCCAAGATAACGTGCCACGTTGCTTCCTTTGGTCAATCTGACATGGGCTTCTCGGGAAGCTCATGCGAGTCCGGCGAGTGTTGTTCTGGGCGCTCGGACGGTGGGCTTCAGGCCTGGCGGCCTAACGAATGCGCCGGCGCGGTGCTGGGCACCCGCCGGCGACGAGAAAAACTTCAACGATCAGATGCGACGACGCTTCTGCGGACGGCAGCCGTTGTGCGGCACCGGCGTCACGTCGGAAATCGAGTTGATGCGGATGCCCAGCGAAGCCAGGGCGCGCACCGACGATTCACGACCGGGGCCCGGGCCCTTGATCCGCACGTCGAGGTTCTTGATGCCCTGTTCCTGGGCAGCACGACCGGCGACTTCAGCTGCCACCTGGGCTGCGAAGGGGGTCGACTTGCGCGAGCCCTTGAAGCCTTGGCCGCCGCTCGAAGCCCAGGACAGCGCGCCGCCCTGACGATCGGTGATCGTGATGATCGTGTTGTTGAACGATGCGTGAACGTGGGCAATCCCGTCCGCAACATTCTTGCGGACCTTCTTGCGCACGCGCTGGGCAGCGGTATTCGGTGCTTTAGCCATATCGACCTTCTCTCAAATCACTTCTTGACCAGGGCGCCGGACTTGCGCGGGCCCTTGCGAGTGCGCGCATTCGTCTTGGTGCGCTGGCCGCGAACCGGCAGGCCACGGCGATGACGGAAGCCACGGTAGCAGCCGAGGTCCATCAGTCGCTTGATGTTGATGGACATCTCGCGGCGCAGGTCGCCTTCGATCGTCATGCGGCCGATTTCTTCCCGGATCTTCTCCAGGTCGGTGTCGGTCAGGTCCTTGATCTTGCGATCGAACGGAACATTGCAGACGGCGCAGATCTTCTGCGCGGTGCTGCGACCGATGCCGTAAATCGCCGTCAGGCCGATCTCCGCGTGTTTTTGCGGCGGAATGTTGATACCAGCAATACGTGCCATGTGCTTCCTCTATTCGCTTGTCGTCGAAGGCCAGGTTCAGCCTTGGCGCTGCTTGTGGCGCGGATCAGTGCAGATCACGCGCACAACGCCCTTGCGACGGATGACCTTGCAATTCCGGCACATCTTCTTGACCGATGCTGCAACTTTCATACTTTCTCCTAGGCCCTTTCAGAGCGCTTCCTGATTCAAACTCGTCGTGTTCCGAACTATCACTTGGCCCGGAACACGATGCGGGCCCGCGTCAAATCGTAGGGCGTCAACTCGACTGTCACCTTGTCGCCGGGCAGGATGCGGATGTAGTGCATCCGCATTTTTCCGGAGATGTGGCCCAGCACGATGTGCCCGTTTTCCAACTTCACACGAAACGTGGCATTCGGCAGATTCTCCAGAATCTCGCCTTGCATCTGAATGACGTCGTCTTTCGCCATGCGTGCCTGTTTCGTGTCTGTCTTCGTCGATCACCAGCCTCGTCAGCTGGCCTTGAAATTCGCCTTCTTGAGCAGCGACTCGTACTGCTGGCTCATCACATAAGACTGCACCTGCGCCCAGAAGTCCATCGTGACAACCACGATGATCAGCAGCGAGGTTCCACCGAAGTAGAACGGAACGTTGTACTTCAGCACCAGGAATTCGGGGAGCAGGCAGACCAGCGTGATGTAGATCGCACCGGCCAGCGTCAGGCGGGACAGGATGCGGTCGATGTGCTTGGCCGTCTGGTCGCCCGGACGGATGCCCGGAATGAACGCGCCGCTCTTCTTCAGGTTGTCTGCCGTCTCGCGGCTGTTGAACACCAGCGCCGTGTAGAAGAAGCAGAAGAACACGATCGCCGCGGCATACAGCATCACGTAGATCGGCTGGCCCGGGGACAGCAGGCCGGCCAGGTCCTTCAGCCAGCGCAGGCTTTCGCCCGTTGCGAACCAGCTCACCACGGTGGCCGGCAGCAGGATGATCGACGACGCGAAGATCGGCGGGATCACGCCCGACATGTTCAGCTTCAGCGGCAGGTGCGACGACTGGCCGCCGTAGACCTTGTTGCCGACCTGGCGCTTCGCATAGTTCACGAGGATCTTGCGCTGGCCCCGCTCGACGAACACGACAGCGTAGGTCACCGCGGCGATCACGACCAGGATGAACAGCATCACCGGAACACCCATCGCACCGGTGCGCACCAGCTCGAGCAGGCCACCGATCGCATTCGGCAGACCCGCCGCGATGCCGCCGAAGATCAGGATCGAGATGCCGTTGCCCAGACCGCGCTCGGTGATCTGCTCACCCAGCCACATCAGGAACATCGTGCCGGCCACCAGGCTCACGACCGCCGTCATGCGGAAGCCGAAGCCAGGCGACACCACCAGACCGGGCGAGCCTTCCAGTGCGAGCGCGATGCTCAGCGACTGGAAAATCGCGAGGCCCAGCGTGCCATAGCGGGTGTACTGCGTGATCTTGCGACGGCCCGACTCGCCTTCCTTCTTCAGCGCTTCCAGGCTCGGCACCACGTAGGTCATCAGTTGCATGATGATCGACGCCGAGATGTACGGCATGATGCCGAGCGCGAAGACGGTGAAGCGCGACAGCGCACCGCCCGAGAACATGTTGAACAGGCTCAGGATCCCGCCCTGCTGGCCCTTGAACAGCGCCTGCAATTGGTTCGGATCGATGCCCGGCACCGGGATGTGCGCGCCGATGCGGTACACGACGAGCGCCAACACCAGGAAGACGAGCCGACGACGGAGGTCGCCGAACTTGCCGCTCTTGGCCAGCTGATTCGCGTTGGTTGCCACTGAAGCGCGTCCCGAGTGAGTGGGTGGAGTCTGTTCGAAAAGGCTTACGCCACCGAGCCGCCAGCGGCTTCGATCACGGCCTTCGCACCGGCAGTCGCGCCAATCCCCTTGAGCACGACCTTCTTGGTCAGCTCGCCGGTCTTGATGACCTTGACCACCTTGGCCAGCTGGCCGACGAGGCCAGCCTGCTTCAGCGTCAGCATGTCGACTTCGCCGACGGCCAGCACTTCGAGGTCAGCCAGCGTGATCTCGGCGTTGTACTTCAGCTGCGCCGACTTGAAGCCGCGCTTCGGCAGGCGACGTTGCAGCGGCATCTGGCCGCCTTCGAAGCCGACCTTGTGGTAGCCGCCCGAACGCGACTTCTGGCCCTTGTGGCCGCGACCGGCCGTCTTGCCCAGGCCGGAGCCGATGCCACGGCCGACACGGCGCTTGGCATGCTTGGCACCCGTGGCGGGCTTGATGTTGTTCAGTTCCATGATGGTTCCTCGGCTCAGAGCACTTTGACCAGGTACTGGACCTTGGTGATCATGCCGCGCACTGCCGGCGTGTCTTCCAGCGTCGATTCGCTGTTCAGCTTGCGCAGGCCCAGGCCGCGCACGGTCGCGCGGTGCGACTCGCGCGTGCCGGCGATGCTGCGGACCAGCTTGATCTTGACGGTTTTCTTGTCAGCCATGATGTTTCTCCGCGTGCCGTTCAGCCGAGGATCTGCTCGACGGACAGGCCACGCTTGGCGGCGATCTCAGCCGGCGTGCTGACATGCTTCAGGGCATTCAGCGTGGCGCGAACGAGGTTGTACGGGTTGGTCGAACCGAGGCTCTTGCAGACGATGTCGGTCACGCCCATCACTTCGAACACCGCGCGCATCGGGCCGCCGGCGATGATGCCGTCACCCGGCTTCGCCGGCGCCATCAGGACGCGCGAAGCACCGTGCTCGCCGATCACCTTGTGGTGGATCGAGCCGTTCTTCAGCGAGACCTTGACCATGTTGCGGCGGGCGGATTCCATCGCCTTCTGCACGGCGACCGGAACTTCCTTCGCCTTGCCCTTGCCCATGCCGATGCGGCCATCGCCATCACCGACCACGGTCAGTGCCGCGAAGCTCAGCGTGCGACCACCCTTGACGACCTTGGTGACGCGGTTGACCGCGATCATCTTTTCCTTCAGGCCGTCGTCGTTGCCTTCAGTTTGCGCGCGGGGTTGAAACTTTGCCATTTTCGAATTCCTCGTCAGAACTGCAGGCCGGCTTCACGAGCCGCGTCTGCCAGCGCCTTGATGCGGCCGTGGTATGCAAAACCGGCGCGGTCGAACGCCACCTTCTCGACACCGGCGGCCTTCGCCTTCTCGGCGATGCGCTTGCCGATGACGGTGGCCGCGGCCACGTTGCCACCCTTGCCGGCAGCGCCCAGTTCCTTGCGGACGTCGGCTTCGGCGGTCGAGGCACTGGCCAGCACCTTCTGGCCGTCGTCGGAGATGACGCTGGCGTAGATGTGCAGGTTGGTGCGGAAGACCGTCAGGCGCGCCACGCGCTGCACCGCAATGCGTGCACGGGTCTGGCGGGAGCGACGAATGCGCTGATCTTTTTTGTTCAACATGTCGTTCGCTCCTTACTTCTTCTTGGTCTCTTTGAGGGTGACCTTTTCGTCGGCATACCGGATGCCCTTGCCCTTGTAGGGCTCGGGCGGCCGGATCGCGCGCACTTCGGCGGCGATCTGTCCGACGACCTGGCGGTCGGATCCCTTGATCAAGATCTCGGTCTGCGTCGGGCAGGTGACCGTGATGCCGGCCGGCATGTCCTTGGCGACCGGATGCGAGAAACCGATCTGCAGGTTCAGCTTGGCACCGGCGGCCTGGGCACGGAAGCCCACGCCCACCAGCGTCAGCTTCTTCTCGAAGCCCTTGCTGACGCCGTTGACCATGTTGGCCACCAGCGCGCGCATCGTGCCCGACATCGCATCGGCTTCGACGCTGTCGTTGGCCGGCGTGAACATCAGCTTGCCGCCTTCGTTCTTGACAGCCACCAGCCCGTTCACCGGACGCACCAGCGTGCCGAGCGAACCCTTGACGCTGATCTTCTCAGCGGTGATCGACACATCCACGCCTTGCGGGACGGCGATCGGCATTTTTCCTACGCGGGACATTCGCTTCTCCGTTCCTTAGGCGACGTAGCAAAGCACTTCGCCGCCGATACCGGCCTGGCGAGCCTTGCGATCCGTCATCACGCCCTTCGGCGTGGTCACGATGGCGACACCGAGGCCGTTCATCACGCTCGGAATGTCGTGGCGGCCCTTGTAGATCCGAAGACCTGGGCGGCTGACGCGCTCGATGTGCTCGATCACCGGGCGGCCGGCGTAGTACTTCAGCGTGATCTCGAGCTGCAGCTTGGACTTGTCGCCCACCACTGCAAAGCTCTCGATGTAGCCCTCGTCCTTCAGGACTTGCGTGATCGCCACTTTCAGCTTCGACGCCGGCATCGTCACGGAGGTCTTCTGGACCATCTGTGCGTTGCGGATGCGCGTCAGCAGATCGGCGATAGGATCACTCATGCTCATTCGAATATCTCCTGATCGTCCTGCCGATTACCAGCTGGCCTTGACGACACCGGGGATGTCGCCCTTGAACGCGAGTTCGCGGATCTTGTTGCGGCCCAGGCCGAACTTGCGGAAGGTGCCACGCGGGCGGCCGGTCAGCTCGCAACGGTTGCGCTGACGGGTCGGGTACGCGTTGCGCGGCAGCTTCTGCAGCTCCAGGCGCGCGACGTAACGCTCTTCGTCGGACTTCTTCGCGTCGTTCGCCGTGGCCTTCAGCTCGGCGTACTTCTTGGCGAACTTGGCGACCAGTTGCTCGCGCTTGATTTCGCGCTGGATGAGGGATGTCTTAGCCACAGGCCACCTCAGTTCTTGAACGGGAATTTGAACGAAGCGAGGAGCGCCTTGGCTTCATCGTCGCTCTTGGCAGTCGTCGTGATGCTGATGTTCAGACCACGCAACGCATCGACCTTGTCGTACTCGATCTCGGGGAAGATGATCTGTTCCTTGACGCCGATGTTGTAGTTGCCACGGCCATCGAACGAACGACCCGAGATGCCGCGGAAGTCACGGACGCGCGGCAGCGCGATCGTCACGAAGCGGTCCAGGAATTCATACATCTGGACGCCGCGCAGCGTGACCATGCAGCCGATCGGCACGCCGTCACGGATCTTGAAGCCGGCAATTGCCTTCTTCGACTTGGTGACCACGGGCTTCTGGCCGGCGATCTTGGTCAGGTCGCTGACGGCGTGTTCCATGACCTTCTTGTCCGACACCGCCTCGCTCACGCCCATGTTGAGCGTGATCTTCGTGATGCGGGGAACCTGCATCGTCGAGACATAGCCGAACTTCGTCACGAGGTCGGGAACGACCTTCTCGCGGTAAAACTGTTGCAAACGAGCCATGGCTAACCTCTTATGCCTTGATTTCTTCGCCGCTGGACTTGAACACGCGGACCTTCTTGCCGTCAGACAGCAACTTGATGCCCACGCGATCACCCTTGCCGGTCGCCGCATTGAAGATGGCGATGTTCGACTGATGGATCGGCATGACCTTGTCGACGATGCCGCCGGTGGCGCCCTTCATCGGGTTCGGCTTGACATGCTTCTTGACGACGTTCACGCCGTCGACCGTCAGGTGGTCAGCATCGATGCGCGCGACAACCTTGCCGCGCTTGCCCTTGTCGCGACCGGTCAACACGATGACCTCGTCGCCTGTACGAATCTTGTTCATGGCTCGTCCTTTGACTTGTCTCAGCTCAGAGCACTTCAGGTGCGAGCGAAACGATCTTCATGAAGCGCTCGGTACGCAGTTCACGCGTGACCGGGCCGAAGATGCGGGTGCCGATGGGCTCGAGCTTGGCGTTCAGCAGCACGGCGGCATTGCCGTCGAACTTGACCAGCGAGCCGTCCTGGCGGCGAACGCCCTTGGCGGTGCGAACGACGACGGCGCTGTAGACCTCGCCCTTCTTCACGCGACCACGCGGCGCAGCCTCCTTGATGCTGACCTTGATCACGTCACCGATGCCGGCGTAACGACGCTTCGAGCCGCCGAGCACCTTGATGCACATGACGGATTTCGCGCCAGTGTTGTCCGCGACATCAAGCCGCGATTGCATTTGAATCATGTTCAGTCCCCAACTTGTACTGCGCAAGCGCAGTCAGTCTTGGGCCCGTGGTTTGGGCGGAGCCGCTGCCCGTCTGGTATCTCGGCATCTTTCGATCCGGCGCATCAAGTTTTGATGCTGAACCGAACGGGCGTTTCGGCGAAGCTGCGGATTATGAAGGAGTTCCAGAGGCCGTGTCAACACGGGCCGCCAAAAGAAACCGGGTGCAGCGCCAGAACTTTGCCTGCGCGGCAGAACCTACAATCGCGGACTTTTCATTTTTTCTGCCCCGCGCCGTCCGGCGCGCCGGGGCGCCCACTGAGGATTCTCACGTGTTCATTTCCGAAGCTTTTGCCCAGGCCGCTCCCGCTGCAGGCGCCCAGTCGCCGTTTGGCGGCGGCATCACCGGCATGCTGCCGTTCGTGCTGCTGTTCGTGGTGATGTACTTCGTGATGATCCGCCCGCAGATGAAGCGGCAGAAGGAGCACAAGGCGATGATCGAGGCCGTCGTCAAGGGCGACGAGGTCGTGATCGCCGGCGGGCTGCTCGGCAAGGTCGCCAAGCTGGGCGAGACCTTCATCCACGTCGAGATCGCCAACGGCGTCGAGGTGCAGGTGCAGCGCAGTTCCATCGTGCAGGTGCTGCCCAAGGGCACCGTCAAGTAAGCCGCGTGCCATGAATCGCTATCCGTGGTGGAAATACGCGATCCTCGCGATCGCCCTGGTGGTCGGCCTGCTGTACACGCTGCCCAATGTGTTCGGTGAAGCGCCGGCGGTGCAGATCAGCAGCGGCAAGCCGACGCTGAAGCTCGATTCCTCGATGACGCAGCGCGTGTCGCAGGTGCTGGCCACCGCCGGCATCCAGCCCGACTTCGTCGAGTTCGACGGCAGCTCGGTGCGCGCACGCTTCAGCGACCTCGACACCCAGGCCAAGGCCAAGGATGCGATCAACCGCGCGCTGAACCCGAACGAGAACGACCCGAGCTACATCGTCGCGCTGAACCTGCTGTCGCGCTCGCCGCACTGGCTGAGCGCGATCCATGCACTGCCGATGTACCTCGGCCTGGACCTGCGCGGCGGCGTCCACTTCCTGATGCAGGTCGACATGAAGTCGGCGCTGACCAAGAAGGCCGAGGCGCTGACCGGCGACATCCGCACGCTGCTGCGCGACAAGAACCTGCGCCACGCCGGCATCTCGCGCGACGGCAACACCGTCGACGTGCGCTTTCGCGACCGGGAGACGGTGAACGCAGCGCGCGCGCTGCTGACCGACCAGCTGCCGGACCTGCAGTGGACCGAGACGCCCGACGGCACCGAGACCCGCCTGTCCGGCGCACTGAAGCCCGAGGCCGCCCGCCGCGTGCAGGACGCCGCGATCAAGCAGAACATCACGACGCTGCACAACCGCGTCAACGAGCTGGGCGTCGCCGAACCGGTGATCCAGCAGCAGGGCATCGACCGCGTCGTCGTCGAGCTGCCGGGCGTGCAGGACACGGCGCGCGCCAAGCAGACGCTCGGCCGCACCGCGACGCTCGAACTGCGCATGGTCGACGACAGCGCCGAAGCGAGCGCCGCGGCCAATGGCAGCGGGCCGGTGCCGTTCGGCACCGAGCGCTTCGTCGAACGCGGCGGCCGCTCGATCATCGTCAAGCGCAACGTCGTGCTGACCGGCGACAGCCTCACCGACGCACAGCCCGGCTTCGACAGCCAGACCCAGCAGCCGAAGGTCGACCTGACCGTCGATGCGAAGGGCGCGCGCATCATGCGCGACACCTCGCGCGACAACATCGGCAAGCGCATGGCGATCATCCTGTTCGAGAAGGGCAAGGGCGAGGTCGTGACCGCGCCGGTGATCCAGGGCGAACTCGGCAACCGCTTCCAGATCTCCGGCTCGATGACGCCGTCCGAGGCCACCGACACCGCGCTGCTGCTGCGCGCCGGCTCGCTGGCCGCGCCGATGGACATCATCGAGGAGAGCACGATCGGCCCGACGCTCGGCGCCGACAACATCGCGAAGGGCTTCCACAGCGTGATGGGCGGTTTCGCGGCGATCGCGCTGTTCATGTGCTGCTACTACATGCTGTTCGGCGTGTTCTCGACGTTGGCGCTCGCGTTCAACCTGCTGCTGCTGGTGGCGGTGCTGTCGATGCTGCAGGCCACGCTGACGCTGCCGGGCGTTGCCGCCATCGCGCTGACGCTGGGCATGGCGATCGACGCCAACGTGCTGATCAACGAGCGGGTGCGCGAGGAGCTGCGCAACGGCGCGGCACCGCAGACGGCGATCAACGCCGGCTACGAGCGGGCGTTCGCGACCATCCTCGACTCGAACGTCACGACGCTGATCGCCGGCGTCGCGCTGCTGGCCTTCGGCTCCGGCCCGATCAAGGGCTTCGCGGTCGTGCACTGCCTGGGCATCCTGACCTCGATGTTCTCGGCGGTGATGTTCTCGCGCGGTCTCGTGAACCTCTGGTACGGCGGCAAGAAGAAGCTCAAGGGCGTGTCGATCGGCCAGGTCTGGCGTCCGCAGGGTGCGCCCGGCGCACCGGCCACGCCGGGCGACCAGCCGTCGCAAGGCTGATCCACGCAACACCAGAACAAGCAGGCATTTCCATGGAATTCTTCCGGATCAAGCGCGACATCCCGTTCATGCGGCACGCGCTGGTGTTCAACGTCGTGTCGCTGCTGACCTTCCTGGCTGCGGTGTTCTTCCTCGTGACCCGCGGCCTGCACCTGTCGGTCGAGTTCACCGGCGGCACGCTGATCGAGACGGCGTATTCGCAATCGGCCGACATCAACCGGGTGCGCGGCATCGTCGAGACGCTGCAGCTGGGCGAGGCCCAGGTGCAGAACTTCGGCAGCGCGCGCGACGTGCTGATCCGCCTGCCGGTGCGGCCGGACGTCAAGCAGGACGTGGTCGTCGAGCGGGTGTTCGGCGCGCTGTGCCAGGCCGAGAAGGGCACCGTGTCGGTCAAGCAGTTCGTCAGCGACAAGGGCGAGGCCGTCTCGCGGCCGGTCTGCACGGCCGGCGACGCCGAACCGTTGGCCCTGCGCCGCAACGAATTCGTCGGCCCGCAGGTCGGCCGCGAACTGGCCGAGGACGGCGCCAAGGCGCTGGTCTTCGTGATCGCCGGGATCATGCTGTACCTCGCGTTCCGCTTCGAGTGGAAGTTCTCGGTCGCCGCGATCGTCGCCAACCTGCACGACGTGATCATCATCCTGGGCTTCTTCGCGTTCTTCCAATGGGAGTTCAGCCTGTCGGTGCTCGCGGCCGTGCTCGCGGTGCTGGGCTACTCGGTCAACGAATCGGTCGTGATCTTCGACCGGATCCGCGAGGCCTTCCGCAAGTACCGCAAGATGTCGACGCACGAAGTCATCGACCACGCGATCACCAGCACGATGAGCCGCACCATCATCACGCACGGCAGCACGCAGATGATGGTGCTGTCGATGCTGATCTTCGGCGGCCAGACGCTGCACTACTTCGCGGTGGCGCTGACGATCGGCATCCTGTTCGGCATCTACTCGTCGGTTTTCGTCGCCGCCGCGATCGCGATGTGGCTTGGCGTGAAGCGTGAAGACCTGATGAAAGCGACCGCCAAAGAGACCGATCCGGACGATCCGAACGCCGGGGCGGTGGTGTAGAGTAAGGACTTCCCCCACCAGAGCGCTATCCGACACCTTCATGGCGACCGCCGCCGATTCGTTGGCCCTGGCCGCCCAGGCGCGCCGCTCCTACGTCGAGCGACTGCTCTATGGCGTGCCTGGCATCGTCCAGGCCGTCGAGGAAGGCGCGCGCTTGCTGGCCGCCCAGACGGCCGAGCACGGCATCCAGTACAAGCGCCGCGACGCCGCGGCCGACCTGCGTCGCGCCGCGCCGTTGTGGGTCAGTGGCATGACGACGGCGCTGCGCGCATCGCTCGGCAGCGGCATGGTGTCGGCGTCCCGCCCGGGCGACCTGCCGCCGCCGGGACGTGCGGCCAGCATGACACTGGTCGACGACGACACCATCGAGGTCGAGATCCTCAGCTCGCGGCTGGCACTGGCGATGATGGACAAGTCGTCGTGGGAGTTCACCGACCTGCGCTCGCGCATGTCGGCGATGGAGCGCCGCGACGAGCTCGACACCAACGACGTGCTGCGCCCGCATGTGCTCGCGCGCATCGTCACCGCCGCCTGGCGCGGCGCCTCGCTGAACCATGACCTGTGGCGCACGCTGCAAGGCGTGATCCACGAAGAATTCGCCCATTTCGCCGAAGAGGCCTACCACGAGACCAACCGCTGGCTCGTGCAGAAGGGCGTGCTGCCCGACGTCGACCTGCGCCCGTTCATCCGCCGTTCGCGCAATGCGCAGGGCGCTGCAGGTGGCGGAGCGGGCGGCGCACCGGCCACTGCCGCGCCACCAGCCACCGGCTTCGGGCGCACCGGGGTCGGCGAAGAAACCCGCATGATGACCCGGGCCGGCGGCTTCGCCCGCGGGTCCGACCACGCCGAGGCGGTGCTCGGGCGGCTGAACCGGCTGATCGGCCGTCAGCTGCCGGATTTCAGCCGCACGGCGCCGATGAATTCGACCTCCCCCGAGCTGAAGGCCGCGATCTCGGATGCGCAGCAGGGCATCCAGCGCCGGCTGGGCGCGCAGGATTCCCCGCGCACTGCGCCGGGCCAGGTCAGCACGCCGGCGCTGCTCGAAGAACTGCACCAGCGCAAGCAGGCGCTGAAGAAGGCCGCATCGACGCCGGTCGAGCGCGCGACGATCGAGATCGTCGCCTTGCTGTTCCAGAGCATCCTGACCGAAGAGCGCATCCCGGCCGTCGTGCGCGTCTGGTTCGCCCGGCTGCAGATGCCGGTGCTGCGCGTGGCCGTCAGCGAGCCCGATTTCTTCGCGACCGTCGACCACCCGGCGCGCCGGCTGATCGACCGCATGGGCGCCTGCGTGATGGGCTTCGACTCGACCAGCCGCGCCGTCGGCGATGCGCTCGAACGCGAGATCAAGCGCGTCGTGCAGGTCGTCGAGGCCTACCCCGACACCGGGCGCCGCGTGTTCCAGACGGTGCTGACCGAGTTCGAGAAGTTCCTCGAGAACTATTTCCAGAACGAGAACGAGGCGACGCGCAAGGGCGTCTCGCTGGCCCAGCAGGTCGAGCAGCGCGAGACGCTCGCGATCCAGTACACGATCGAGCTGCGCAAGATGCTCAACGAGGTGCCGGTGCAGGAAGGCGTGCGCGACTTCCTGTTCCAGGTCTGGGCCGACGTGATGGCGATGACGGCCGTCAAGAGCGGTGCGCAGGGCCCGGAGACGAAGACGATGAAGCGCGCCGCGGCCGACCTGATCTGGTCGGCGAGCGCGAAGGTGTCGCGCGAGGAACGAGCCGAGGTGATCCGCCGCCTGCCGCCGCTGCTGAAGACGCTGCGCGAAGGCATGGACCATGCCGGCGTGTCGCCGGAGCGCCAGGACGAACACATCCAGCGGCTGAACAACTCGCTCGCCGCGGCATTCACCGCCAAGACCGCCGCCATCCCGCAGGAGCGGCTCGAGGAACTGATGGTCCGGCTCGAGACGCTCGAGGAGATGCTCCCCGAATCGGCCGACGTCGACATCGACGAAGCGATGGTGCTCGACCTGTCGGGTCACGAGAGCGCCGAACTCGAGGTGGTCGGCGAAGGCGGCTCGATGCCGACGCCGGCGATGCTGACCTGGGCGCGCGAACTCCAGGTCGGCGGCTGGTACATGCTCGACTACCGCAACCGCAATGAAGCGGTGCAGCTCGCGTGGCAGGGGCTGCGGCGCCAGCTGGCGCTGTTCGTGTCGCCGCATGGGCGGGGCATCCTGTTCCAGCAGCACCGCCTGGCCGCCTTCCTCCAGGCCGGGTTGCTGGTGCCGGCGCAGGACGAATCGCTGACCGTGCGGGCCACGCGCAGCGCACTGGCGAAGCTCGACGTTGATCCGACCCGCCTGCTGAACTGAGCCGGCGACGCGTCGCACCCAGCAAAAAGGCCACCGCATGCGGTGGCCTTTTTGCTGGATGCGAAAGCGGTGTTCAGTGGATCAAGCGGTCCGCTTCGTCGACGAACAGTTCATCGAGGATCAGTGCGTCGGGCTCTTCGCCCAGGCTCCAGAACACCATCAGCACGATGATCTTCAGGTCTTCGAGGTCGACCGGGCCGCCGGAAATGGCAGTCGCGCGGTCGATGACCATTTCGCGCATCGGCGGCGGCAGCACGCCGGCGGATTCGAGGAAGCTGACGAAACCGATCGATGCCTCGCCCAGGTGCTCCTGCTCGGCCGGGGAATAGACGCGCAGGCTGTCGGCGCTTTGCTCGCCGGCATACGACTGCGCCGCGGTGGCCAGACCGTCGAGCCAGGACAGGGCTTCTTCGATCTCGTCCGACTCGAAGCCCATCGCCGACAGCTTGCGCGTCAACTGGGCGTGGTCGGGACACGCGTCCGGCCGCCAGTAGTTTTCGTACAGGTAGACAAGCACGTCGAACATGAACCGACTATACCGCAGGGTCACTGCCGGATGAGCGGCAAAAAGCCCTGCGTTCGGGGTGGCTCAGCTGGTCGAAACCCTCTGGAACAGCTGGCCCGGGAGGCGGTTGACGCGCCCTTCCAGTTCCAGCTCCAGCAGGCGGATGTTGAGCTGCTGCGCCGACCATCCGGTGCGCGCGACCAGCGCATCCAGGTTGGTGGGTTCGAAGCCGAGGGCGGCCAGCACCGCGTCTTCGACGGCATCGTCCGCGTGAGCACCCACCTCGGTATCGGCGACGGCGGCCGCCCGCTGCGGGAACTGGATTTCTTCCAGCACGTCGGCCGCGCTCTCGACCAGCTTCGCGCCCTGCTTGATGAGCCCATGGCAACCGCGCGACTGCGGCGAGTGGATCGATCCGGGAATCGCGAACACCTCGCGCCCGGCCTCGCTGGCCAGCCGGGCGCTGATCAGCGAACCCGATTGCAATGCCGCCTCGACGACCAGCGTGCCGCGCGACAGCCCGGCGATGATGCGATTGCGCTGCGGAAAGTTGTGCGGCAGCGGCGGCATGCCGAGCGCGTATTCGCTGAGCATCAGCCCCTCGACGCCGATGCGCGCCGCCAGTGCGGCATGGCGCTTCGGGAACACCTGGTCGAGCCCGGTGCCGACCACCGCGATGGTGCCGGCAGGCCCTTGCAGAGCACCTTCGTGCGCCGCGCCGTCGATGCCCTGGGCGAGCCCGGACACCACCGTCATGCCGGCCTCGCTCAACGCGCGCGCAAAGGCCCTGGCGTTCGCCAGCCCCGGGGCCGTTGCCTGCCGACTGCCGACGATGGCCACGCACGGCGCCGCGAGCAGCTCGATGCGCCCTTCGGCATAGAACATCAGCGGCGGGTCGGCGGTCTGCAGCAACGCCGCCGGATAGTGGGGATCGCCCAGCGTCACGATCTGGCGCGGCGCCTCGGCCGAGGCCGCCGCCAGCCAGCGGCGCGTGGTGACCAGCAGAGCGGCCAGTTCGTCCGACAACGCGTCCAGCGCCTCCGCGATGGACGGGGCGACGACCTGCCGGCGCGCGGCGGAGCCCGCCTGCAGCACCGCGCGGGGCGAGCCGAACGCGGCCAGCAGCCTGCGTGCTGCTTCGCGCCCGACGCCGGGCGTCTCGGTCAGCCGAACCCAATCCGCCCAGTCATCGATCGGGGCGGCACCAGGGAACGCGGAAGAGGCACCCATGCCGGTCGTCCGACCGGCGACCGCCCGACAACGAACAACGAGGCAGTCGCGGTCGGCGCAGGGCGTTCAGGGCTGCGTGAAGCGGTCGCCGCGGCGAACCGGTTCCTGCACCGACAGGATCAGCGCATACGACATGCGGTCGAACACGCGGAAGACGAACAGGAAGCCATGACGCTCGTCCGGCAGCTTGATCGCCGGCGAACCGGCCACGGTCTTGTCGGTGGTGCGGGCGCCGTCTTTCCACAGCGCCAGCACGTTGCCCTTCTCGAGGCCGTCGCGTGCGCCCTTGTTCAGCGACACGATCTGGTTCTGGCCGGCGGCCACCGCCTCGCCGTACACCGAGACGATCTGCCCGGCGATCGGCGACTGCGGCGCGCGCGGCACATAGTTCTGGAACTCGCGCGGAGGCACCGGCGACAGCTTGTCGCCGACGCGCACTTCCTGGCGGATGTTGTTCAGCATGAACGTGTCGGGGACGATGTCGTCGGCCCGGGCGGTACCGCTGGTGTCGCCCTGGCGGATCAGTTCGCCGGTGCCGAGGTAGAACGCTTCGTAGCCCAGCACCTCGTTGGTGGTCGGGTCGCGCAGCGCCTGCGGCTCGCGGAAGAAGCGGAAGTTGCGCAAGCCGCCCAGGTCGCCCCGCACATAGGCCTTGTCGCCACGGGCCAGCAGCACGCGGCCCTCGGGCGTCGCGACGACGCGCGGCGCCTTCGCGAGTTCGTTCTCGTCGAGGATCATCGCCTCGTTCAGGAACGGCTCGATCAGGTTCAGCGCGATCGCCGGGATGCCGTCGCGCGACAGGTCGCCTTCACGCACGCGCGGCGACAGCTTGACGACGCCGCCCTGTTCGCCGCTGCCGACGCGCAGGCGCGCACGGCCGTTGGCCTTGTCGAGGAACAGCACCTGGCCCGGGTAGATCAGGTGGGGATTGCGGATCTGGTCGA
Organism: Rhizobacter sp. Root1238; assembly: GCF_001425825.1. Taxonomy (GTDB): domain Bacteria; phylum Pseudomonadota; class Gammaproteobacteria; order Burkholderiales; family Burkholderiaceae_C; genus Rhizobacter. Next base: position 132,526 of record NZ_LMDM01000002.1, on the reverse strand, counting down.
GGTTCATGCCCCACAGCTCGGGCCAGCGCCACGGGCTGACGAGGAACATGCTGGAGATGCCCCACAGCGTGTCGCCGCTCTTCACGGTGTAGGAATCGGGGGCGTTCGGCGACAGCTCGGACAGTGCGACGCCGGCCTCGGCCACCTGCTTGGCGGTGCTGCGCTGCTTGGGCGTGATCGGGTAGTTGCCGGCTTCTGCGTTCGCGGTCGCGGAACCGAAGCAAACGCCCAGCGCAACGGTGATGGCAGCAGCCCGGGGGAACGACAGGGCGATACGGTGGCTTCGGTTCATGCGGTCAAGTCTCCGGGCGCTCAGGCAGCACAATGCTGCGTTGTGCGGTTAACTGAACCGGGCCGCGGCAAGACGCCTGCGACTCGGCGAAAATCTTCATTCAGTTTCACAGATTCTGCCCCTAAACCCTTGATATCGCAACGAAATTGACTTCCGGACACACCTCGCGTGAGTCCTGTCACGCCCTCCGGCGTTGCGCGTTTCCCACATGGCCAAGCTCTCGATCCTTCGTTACCCCGATCCGCGCCTGCACACCGTTGCCAAGCCTGTCACGCAAGTGGACGCACGCATCCGACAGCTCGTTGACGACATGCTGGAGACCATGTACCAGGCCGATGGCGTCGGCCTGGCCGCGACGCAGGTCGATGTCCACGAACGCGTGATCGTGATCGACACGTCGGAGCGCCGCGACGAACCGCACGTGCTGATCAACCCCGAACTGACGGCCCGCAGCGACGAGATGCTGACCGGCGACGAAGGCTGCCTGTCGGTGCCGCAGGTCTACGACAAGGTGCCGCGCCACGCGCGCGTCAGCGTGCGCGCGCTGAACCGCGCCGGCGAAAGCTACGAGTTCGACGCCGAAGGGCTGCTGGCGGTGTGCGTGCAGCACGAGATGGACCACCTGCTCGGCAAGGTCTTCGTCGAATACCTGAGCCCGATGAAGCGCGACCGCATCAAGACCAAGATGCTGAAGCGGACCCGCGACGAGCAGCGGCCCTGAGTGGCATGAACCGATGACTGCGATGCGCGTCGCCTTCGCCGGCACCCCCGAGTTCGCGCAGGTCGCGCTGGCCCGGCTGCAGGCCGCCGGCTTCGAGATCCCGCTGGTGCTGACACAGCCGGATCGCCCGGCCGGCCGCGGCATGAAGCTGCAGCCATCGCCGGTGAAGGCCTTTGCCGAAAGCCAAGGCATCGCGGTGGCCCAGCCGCGCAGCCTGCGCCTCGACGGCAAGTACCCCGGCGACGCGGCCGCCGCCCAGGCCGCGTTGCAGGCGGCTCGTCCGGACGCGATGGTCGTGGCCGCCTACGGGTTGATCCTGCCGCAGTGGGTGCTCGACCTGCCGGCGCGCGGCTGCCTGAACATCCACGCGTCGCTGCTGCCGCGCTGGCGCGGCGCGGCGCCGATCCACCGCGCGATCGAGGCCGGCGACGCGCAGACCGGCATCACGATCATGCAGATGGATGCCGGGCTCGACACCGGCGACATGCTGCTGGTCGAGGCGCTGACCATCCTGCCCACCGACACCACCGCCAGCCTGCACGACCGGCTGGCGCCGCTCGGCGGGCGCCTGATCGTCGAGGCGCTCGAACTGGCGGCCTGCGGCGGCATGCCCCGCACGCCGCAGCCGGCCGAGGGCGTCACCTATGCGCACAAGATCGACAAGGCGGAGGCGGCGGTCGACTGGGCGCTGCCGGCCGAGCAGGTCGAGCGCCGGCTGCGCGCCTTCGACCCGTTCCCCGGCGCGACCGGCCTGCTCGACGGCGAAACCGTGAAGCTCTGGCGCGGCACCGTGCGCACCGGCAGCGGCCAACCCGGCGCCGTGCTGTCGAGCGGCCCCGCCGGCCTGGAGGTCGCCTGCGGCACCGGCTCGCTGCTGCTGACCGAGCTGCAGCGCCCCGGCGGCAAGCGGCTGCCGGCCGCGGCGTGGCTGCAGTCGCGGCCGGTCGCCCCGGGCAGCGCCTTCAGCCACGCCGATTGAACTTGGGCGGCGGGACCTCATCTGAGGCCCTGTAGCAAGAGAAAGGGTTTCCCCATGTTCAACCTGTTGAAGACCGCGGTGCTGATGGCTGCCATCACGGCGCTGTTCATGGCCATCGGCGCGCTGATCGGCGGCCGCGCCGGCATGATGATCGCGCTGGTCGTGGCCGTCGGCATGAACTTCTTCAGCTACTGGTTCTCCGACAAGATGGTGCTGCGCATGTACAACGCGCAGGAAGTCGACGAGACCTCGGCGCCGCAGTTCTACCGGATGGTGCGCGACCTCGCGCAGCGTGCCCAGCTGCCGATGCCGCGCGTCTACCTGATCAACGAGGACGCCCCGAACGCGTTCGCGACCGGCCGCAACCCGGAGCATGCGGCGGTGGCCGCCACCACCGGCATCCTGCGCGTGCTGAGCGAGAGCGAGTTGCGCGGCGTGATGGCCCACGAACTGGCCCACGTGCGCCACCGCGACATCCTGATCAGCACGATCAGCGCGACGATGGCCGGTGCCATCTCGATGCTCGCGAACTTCGCGATGTTCTTCGGCGGCCGCGACAACGAAGGCCGGCCGCAGAACCCGATCGTCGGGCTGCTGGTGATGCTGCTCGCGCCGCTGGCGGCCAGCCTGATCCAGATGGCGATCAGCCGCGCCCGCGAGTTCGAGGCCGACCGCGGCGGCGCCGAGATCTCCGGCGACCCGAAGGCGCTGGCCAGCGCGCTGCAGAAGATCCACCGCTACGCGCAGGGCATGCCGCTCGAGGCCGCCGAGCGCCACCCGGAGACGGCGCAGATGATGATCATGAACCCGCTGTCCGGCGGCGGGCTGCGCGGCCTGTTCTCGACCCACCCGTCGACCGAGGAACGCGTTGCGCGGCTGCTCGCGATGCAGACCGCCTGAGCCGCACCGCCAAAGCCTGGAACTGGCCCCTCTTCGAGGGGCTTTTTCACTTCTGGCCAGGCGGCGAACCAGCGGACACTGCAACAACCGACCCGTCCCCGACCACCGCCGCCATGCCACGCCACCTGATCCCCGCGCTCCTGCTCTGCACCGCCGCCGTCGCCGGCTGCGACATGCTGGGCGTCGATTCGGCCGAGAAGCTGGCCGCGGCGCGCGAGGCCGATGGCCGCGCGATCGGCGGCGCCTGCCGCCACGCCAACCGGGCCATCGAGGATTGCTATGCACTGAACAAGAAGGCCGACAAGGCCTCGGTGTTCGCCGGCTGGCGGGACATGAACGACTACATGCGCGAGAACAAGATCGAGCCGGTGGCGCCGCAGATCGGCGGCGCCAAGTCGGCCGAATCGCGCGGCGAGGCCAAGTCCGAAGCGAAATCGGAAGGCAAGGCCGAGATGCGCGCCGACGTGAAGCCCGAGAAGGCCGTCGACGGCGAGGCCCCGGCCGAAGCCGCCGCCCCGGCACCCGAGAAGCGTCCCAAGGCATCGGGCGCGAAGCCCGCCAGGCACAGCGACACCTGACAGCGGGAATACCCGCATGCGGTGACAATGCCCGCATGAGTTCATCGCTGCGCGCCCTCGTCCGCCACCCCCAGTTCGCCGCCGGTGTGCGCGAGATGTCCGGGGTCAGCCTGGGCATCGCCGCCTGGGGCCTGGTGACCGGCGTCGCGATGGTGAAGGCCGGCCTGTCGATCCCGCTGTCGCTGCTGATGACCTTCGCGGTGTTCGCCGGCAGCGCGCAGCTGGCCGCGATCCCGTTGATGGGCGCCGGCTCGCCGGCCTGGGTGGTCTGGGCCACCGCGCTGTGCATCAACCTGCGCTTCGTGATCTTCAGCGCCCACTGGCGGCCGTTCTTCATGCGCTTCCCGCGCGGCCAGCGCATGCTGCTCGGCTACCTGACCGCGGACCTGAACTACGTGCTGTTCATGAAGAAGTTCAAGGAACCGCGCGACGACGAAGGCCAGATCGAGTATTTCCTCGGCAGCAGTGCGATGAGCTGGCTGGCCTGGCAGCTGCCGTCGGTGCTCGGCATCGTGCTGGCCGACGTGGTGCCGACCCATTGGGGGCTCGGTTTCGCCGGCGTGCTGGCGCTGCTCGGGCTGGGCTACGCGCTGATGTCCGACAAGGCGACCAGCTTTGCGGCCGTGGTGGCCGGCGCGGCCGCGGTGGCCGCGTTCGCGCTGCCGTACCGGCTGAACATGGTGGTCGCGATCGCCGCGGCGGTGTGCATCGGGCTGATGATCGACGGTGGCGGCGATGCCGGGCGGCGCGTGCTGGCGTCCCTGATGCGCAGCAAGCCGCGCAACGGGGTCGCGTCATGAGCGAACTGGAATCGCTCATCACCATCATCGGCCTGACCGCGATCACCGTGCTCACCCGCTGCTTCTTCCTGGTCTCCGACCGCGAGCTGCGCCTGCCCGGCTGGGTGCAGCGCGGCCTGCGCTATGCGCCGCTGGCCGCGCTGGCCGCTGTCGTCGTGCCCGAGGTCGCGATGAGCCAGGGCCAGCTGATCGCCACCTGGCAGGACGCGCGGCTGTGGTCCGTGCTGGCCGCGACGGTGTATTTCTTCTGGCGCCGCGGCATCCTCGGCACGATCCTCGTCGGCATGGCCGTGCTGGTGCCGCTGAAACTGCTGGCCGGCTGGTAGATGCGCTGGCGCGGAGATGTTGGCACGAGAGGGCCCGGCTGGTGTCCAATGCCCGCTGGATCTCGAAACCGCTTGGTAACTTTTACGCCCGCGGCATCCCTAGAATTCCCCCTCTAAACTTTGCCCGCCCATGAACGTTCTCCGTTTTGAAGACCTTGCAGCCCAAGGCAAAGCTGCAGGCCAGCGCGTGTTCATCCGCGCCGACCTGAATGTGCCGCTGGACGACACCGGCCGCATCACCGAAGACACCCGCATCCGCGCCTCGGTGCCTTGCATCGAGCTGGCGCTGAAGGCCGGTGCCGCGGTGATGGTGACCTCGCACCTGGGCCGCCCGACCGAGGGCGAGTTCAAGCCGGCGGACTCGCTGGCCCCGGTCGCGAAGCGCCTGGGCGAACTGCTCGGCCGCGAGGTGCCGGTGATCGCGAACTGGGTCGATGGCGTGCAGGTCGCGCCCGGCCAGGTGGTGCTGCTCGAGAACTGCCGCATCAACAAGGGCGAGAAGAAGAACAGCGAAGAACTCTCGCGCAAGATGGCCGCGCTGTGCGACATCTTCGTGCACGACGCCTTCGGCACCGCGCACCGCGCCGAGGCCTCGACCTACGGCATCGCGCAGTTCGCGAAGATCGCCTGCGCCGGCCCGCTGCTGGCCGCCGAAATCGACGCGATCACGAAGGCGCTGGCCAACCCGAAACGGCCGCTGGTGGCGATCGTCGCCGGCAGCAAGGTCAGCACCAAGCTGACGATCCTGCAGTCGCTCGCGAAGAACGTCGACCAGCTGATCGTCGGCGGCGGCATCGCCAACACCTTCCTGCTGGCCGCCGGGCTGCCGATCGGCAAGTCGCTGGTCGAAGCCGACCTGGTCGGCGAGGCCAAGGCGGTGATCGACGCGATGAAGGCGCGCGGCGCCGCGGTGCCGATCCCGACCGACGTCGTCACCGCGAAGGCCTTCGCGGCCGACGCGCCGGCCACCGTGAAGGCGGCGTCGGCCGTCGAACCCGACGACCTGATCCTCGACATCGGCCCGCAGACGTCGGCCAAGCTCGCCGCCCAGCTGAAGGCCGCCGGCACCATCGTCTGGAACGGCCCGGTGGGCGTGTTCGAGTTCGACGCGTTCGCGCACGGCACCGAAACGCTGGCGCGCGCGATCGCCGCGTCGGACGCGTTCAGCATCGCCGGCGGCGGCGACACGCTGGCCGCGATCGCGAAGTACGGCATCGAGAAGGACGTCGGCTACATCTCGACCGGCGGCGGCGCGTTCCTGGAAGTGCTGGAAGGCAAGACGCTGCCCGCCTTCGAAATTCTTCAGCGCCGTGCCCAAGGCTGATCGCTCCGGCCGCGCGCCGGCCCACCCCGTGCCGGCACCTTTGATTGCAGCACCCACAACGACAAGACCGGAGACCCTCACCATGCCACGCGCCACCAAGATCGTCGCCACCCTCGGCCCCGCCTCGAGCTCGCCGGAGGTGCTGGCGCAGATGATCCGCGCCGGCGTCGACGTGGTGCGGCTGAACTTCTCGCACGGCAAGGCGCAGGACCACATCGACCGCGCAAACCTCGTGCGCGAGGTCGCCCGCGCCGCCGGCAAGGAAGTGGCCATCATGGCCGACCTGCAGGGCCCGAAGATCCGCGTCGGCAAGTTCGAAGGCGGCAAGACGATGCTCGAGCCGGGCCAGAAGTTCGTGCTCGACGCCAGCAGCACCGCGCTCGGCACCAACGAACTGGTGAGCCTCGACTACAAGGAGCTGCCGCGCGACGTGAAGCCAGGCGACACGCTGCTGCTGAACGACGGGCTGCTGAAGCTGACGGTCGACGCGGTGCGCGGCGACCAGGTGCACACCACCGTGGTGATCGGCGGCGAACTGTCGAACAACAAGGGCATCAACAAGGCCGGCGGCGGCCTGACCGCCCCGGCGCTGACCGCCAAGGACATGGAGGACATCAAGACCGCGATGAGCTTCCAGTGCGAGTACCTGGCGGTGAGCTTCCCGAAGAACGCGACCGACATGGAAATGGCGCGCCAGCTGGCCAACGTGGCTGGCGAGCCGTGGCGCCACAAGCCGGCGCTGATCGCGAAGATCGAGCGCACCGAAGCGATTCCGGCGCTCGAGAGCATCCTGCGCGCGAGCGACGGCATCATGGTCGCGCGCGGCGACTTGGCGGTCGAGGTCGGCAATGCCGCGGTGCCGGCGCTGCAGAAACGCATGATCAAGATGGCACGCGAGATGGACCGCGTGGTCATCACCGCGACGCAGATGATGGAATCGATGATCGTCAACCCGGTGCCCACGCGCGCCGAGGTCAGCGACGTCGCCAATGCGGTGCTCGACGGCACCGATGCGGTGATGCTCAGCGCCGAGACGGCCGCCGGCCGGTACCCGGTCGAGACGGTCGAGATGATGTCGACCATCTGCATCGAGGCCGAGCGCGCCGAGGAGATCTCGCTGGACGCCGGCTTCACCAACAAGAAGTTCGGCCGCATCGACCAGTCGATCGCGATGGGCGCGCTGTTCACCGCGTACCACCTGGGCTGCAAGGCGATCCTCGCGCTGACCGAATCGGGTTCGACCTCGCTGTGGATGAGCCGCCACAAGATCCACGTGCCGATCTACGGCCTGACCTCGCAGGTGGTCACGCAGCGCAAGATGATGCTGTACCGCAACGTTCGCCCGCTGCTGATGCCGAACTTCAGCGACCGCGACGAGGCGCTGAAGCGCGCCGAGATGCTGCTGATCGAGAAGGGCGTACTGAAACCGGGCGACACCTACGCGATCACCTGCGGCGAGCCGATGGGCTACCCGGGCGGCACCAACATGCTGAAGGTGTGCCGCGTTGGCTAGAGCGACCGCAGCCCATCAAGCAACACCCGCGGAACCGGCTTTGCCGGGCCGCTGGGTGGCGCCCCCTGGGGCAGGAGCGAAGCGACGTGGGGGCGCCTCATGACGCTCGCCCTTGCTGATATCCGTGCCGCCGCCGAGCGCCTGCACGGCCAGGTGCTCGACACCCCCTGCGTTCCTTCGCGGACCCTCTCGGCCATCGCCGGCTGCGAGGTGTTCCTGAAGTTCGAGAACCTGCAGTTCACCGCCTCCTTCAAGGAGCGCGGCGCCCTCAACAAGATCGCCCAGCTGAGCGACATCGAGCGCGCGCGCGGCGTGCTCGCCGTGTCGGCCGGCAACCATGCCCAGGGCGTTGCGTACCACGCCCAGCGGCTGGGCATTCCCGCCACCATCGTGATGCCGCGCTTCGCGCCGGCGGTGAAGGTCGAACGCACGCGCGGCTTCGGCGCCACCGTGGTGCTCGAAGGCGACACCTTCGACGATGCGCGCGCGCACGGGCTGCGGCTGGCGCAGGAGCGCGGCCTGACGCTGGTGCACCCCTACGACGACCTGCAGGTGGCGGCCGGCCAGGGCACGCTCGGCCTGGAGATGCTCGCGCAGCAGCCGTCGCTCGACACGCTGGTGGTGGCGATCGGCGGCGGCGGGCTGATCGGCGGCGTGGCCACCGCGGCCAAGGCGCTGAAGCCCGGCATCCAGGTGATCGGCGTGCAGACCGAGCGCTTCCCGGCCGTCTGGAACGCGGTGCACGGCGAACAGCGCGAGAGCGCCCAGGCCACCATCGCCGACGGCATCGGCGTCAAGGTGCCTGGTGCCGCCACCGTGCCGCTGATCAAGCAGCATGTCGACGACGTGCTGCTGGTCGGCGAGGACGACATCGAGCAGGCGATCCTGATGCTGCTGGAGATCGAGAAGACGGTGGTCGAAGGCGCCGGAGCCGTCGGCCTCGCGGCCTTGATGAAGCACCGGGCACGCTTCGCCGGGCGCAAGGTCGGCCTGATCCTGTGTGGCGGCAACATCGAGCCGCTGGTGCTGGGCGAGATCATCCAGCGCGGCATGGTGAAGTCGGGCCGGCTCGCACGCCTGCGCATGGACGTGCGCGACGTGCCGGGCGCGCTGGCCGACGTCGCGACGCTGCTCGGCAAGCTGGGCGCCAACATCGACGAGGTGCAGCACCAGCGGGCGTTCAGCTCGCTGTCGGTCGAACGCGCCGAGATCGAGGTGGTGGTGCACACGCGAGGCGTGGCCCACATCGAGGAGATCCTGGCCGCGATGCGCGCCCAGGGCTACCGCGCAGAGAGAATCGGCTAGCGGCGGATGCTGCCGACCATGGCCGCCACGGCCGGCGCCATGTTGATCGGCACCAGTTCCAGCGCGTCCTGCTCACCGGCCAGCACGCGGAACAGCTCGTCCGCAAAGCTGTGCCCGACGCTCGTCACACCGCTGAAATCGACCTCGGCGCGGCGGAACTGGTTCAGCCGGGCGCCGACACGGCGCGCCTGAGAACGCGACTCCAACCCCGATTGCGTCGTCGTCAACAGGCGCAGCGGCACCACGGTGCGCTCGAAGTCGTAGCCCGCGCCGTCGGCACTGTGCGCCTGCAGCACCGCTTCCAGCGAGCGCGTGCTGTCGAGCGCGAACGCGGCATAGACCGAGGTGCCGTGGCACTTCAGCGGCTTGCCCTCGCGCCAGCGGCCGGCTTCCCAGCCGCGGTGCTGGAAGGCCGATTCGTTCGCATGCAGGTCGAACACGTCGGCCAGCTTCGACGTGAAGAACAGCCCGCGACCGCAGTGGCGGTCCGGGGCGCTGGTCAGCTTGCCCTTGCTGAGCTCGAGCATCGCGAGGTGCGGCTCGTCGAGCGCGAAGGCCTCGTTGATCTTGTCGAACACGCCGCGGCCGTCGTCCGACACCAGCAGCTGCGCATGGCTCGCGGTCTGGCGCAGCGACACCGTGACCTGGCGGCCGGCGCTGTGGTCGATCGCGTTGTTCAGCAGTTCGGTGAACGCGTGGTGCACCATGCGGCGCACCGCATCGGGGAATGCGAAGAACGGGGCGAAGTCGCGCGACCACGGCAGGTCTTCCGACAGGCCGTCCAGCGGGTAGCGCTGCACCACCTGGCGCATCACGCCCGGCCGGTAGCTCGGACGCGAGACGGCGCCTTCGCGCACCAGCCAGCCCGTCTCGGTCAGCCGGCGCAAGGCCTTGTTCGCGGTGGCGCGCGACACGTCGGCGCGCTGCATCAGCTGCGACGCGAGCTCGGTCGGCTGCTGCTGCGCGGCAGCGGTGATCCACAGGGTGAGTGCATTCAGGTCGAGTCGGGCCATGGCGGATTCCCTCCAGCGGGACGAGCGGTCGGATGTCGGCGTCCAGTGTCTGTCGCGTTCGCGCCGGCTTGAGCCGGAAAAGCGGGGCAAAGCCGGCCCAGTTCCGCAGCGGGCAGGCCGGCCCGTTTCCTGCAAAAGCCCGCGGCCCCTGCGGCACCCCGCGGCACCCCGCGGTCACGGGAGGTCATCACGCCGGCGGGGTTTTCCCGCAGGTCCCGTCAGTACAATCGCCCGGAGTTACAGCGCGGTTTCATGCCGCCTGAAGGGTTTCTTCACTTCCAGGTAGATCGCCATGCCACTCGTTTCGATGCGTCAGCTGCTGGACCATGCCGCCGAGAACGGTTACGGAATTCCGGCCTTCAACGTCAACAACCTCGAGCAGGTGCAGGCCGTGATGAGTGCGGCCGACGAGGTCGGCGCCCCGGTCATCCTGCAGGCCAGCGCCGGTGCCCGCAAGTACGCCGGCGAGCCGTTCATCAAGCACCTGATCCTCGCGGCGGTCGAAAGTTACCCCCGCGTTCCATTGGTGATGCACCAGGATCACGGCCAGAACCCGGACGTCTGCCAGGGCGCCATCAACCTGGGCTTCAGCTCGGTGATGATGGACGGCTCGCTGCAGGCCGACGGCAAGACCATCGCCAGCTACGACTACAACGTCGACGTGACGCGCAAGGTGGTCGACATCGCGCACCGGGTCGGCGTCACCGTCGAGGGTGAACTCGGCGTGCTCGGTTCGCTCGAGACGATGAAGGGCGACAAGGAAGACGGCCACGGCACCGACGCGACGATGACGCTGGACCAGCTGCTGACCGACCCGGAGCAGGCCGCCGACTTCGTCAAGCGCACCCAGCTCGACGCGCTGGCCATCGCGATCGGCACCAGCCACGGCGCCTACAAATTCACCCGCAAGCCCACCGGCGACATCCTCGCGATCCAGCGCATCAAGGAAATCCACGCCCGCATTCCGAACACCCACTTGGTGATGCACGGCAGCTCGAGCGTGCCGCAGGAGCTGCTGGCGGCCATCCGCGAGTTCGGCGGCGACATGAAGGAAACCTATGGCGTGCCGGTCAGCGAGATCCAGGAAGCCATCAAGCACGGCGTGCGCAAGATCAACATCGACACCGACATCCGCCTCGCGATGACCGCGGCGATCCGCAAGTTCTTCGTGCAGAACCCCGAGAAGTTCGACCCGCGCGAGTACCTGAAGCCGGCGCGCGAGGCCGCCAAGGCGATCTGCAGGCAGCGCTACCTGGAGTTCGGCTGCGAAGGGCAATCCGGCAAGATCAAGGCGCAGAGCCTGGAACAGGTCGCTCAACGCTACGCCAAGGGCGAGCTGGCGCAGATGGTGGTCTGAAACCCGCATCCCCACTGTTGATGAAGCCCGGCCGTGCCGGGCTTCGTTGTTCGTGGCTCACTACAATCCGGCGCTGTCCTGCCCCTGCGCCGAAAGAGCCCATGAATGCCGTGCTGAACTCCACCCTCACCTCCCTGCCCCTGCTCGCGCGCGGCAAGGTCCGCGACAACTACGCGGTGGGCGAAGACCGCATCCTGATGCTCGCGAGCGACCGCCTCAGCGCGTTCGACGTGATCATGGGCGAGCCGATCCCCGGCAAGGGCGAGCTGCTGACGCAGATGGCGCTGTTCTGGTTCGCTCACCTCGAAGGCATCGTCCCGAACCACCTGACCGGCGACGACCCCGAGAGCGTCGTCACCGCCGCCGAACGCCCGCAGGTGCGCGGCCGCTCGATGCTCGTCAAGCGCCTGAAGCCGCTGCCGGTCGAGGCCGTCGTGCGCGGCTACCTGGCCGGCAGCGGCTGGACCGAGTACCAGCAGAGCCAGTCGGTGTGCGGCGTCGCGCTGCCGCCGGGCCTGAAGAACGCGAGCCCGCTGCCCGCGCCGATCTTCACGCCGGCCACCAAGGCCGAGATGGGCGACCACGACGAGAACATCTCGTTCGAACGAATGGTGCAGATCATCGGCGCCGAGCTCGCCGCCCGCGTGCGCGACACCGCGATCCAGCTCTACACCCGCGCCGCCGGCATCGCGCTGAAGAAGGGCATCATCATCGCCGACACCAAGTTCGAGTTCGGCCTCGACCGCGACGGCACGCTGACGCTGATGGACGAAGTGCTGACGCCCGATTCGTCGCGCTTCTGGCCGGTCGAAGGCTACGACGCCGCCTTCCGCGAGGGCCGCAACCCGCCGAGCTACGACAAGCAGTTCGTGCGCGACTGGCTGGAGCAGGCCCGCGTCGACGGCCAGCCGTGGGGCAAGCGCGCACCGGCCCCGGCGCTGCCCGCCGAGGTGGTCGAGAAGACCGCCGCCAAGTACCGCGAAGCCCTGCAACGCCTGACCTCCTGAGCGTCATGCAGTCCCGCCTGCTGAAGCAGCTCGACGCCGCCATCGACGCCGCAAGCAACCCGGTCAAGGCCGATTGCCTGCGTGCCGAACGCGCCTGCCTGGTGGCGCGCCATGGCCACTTCGACGACGCGCGCAAGACGCTGACCGGCCTGCAACAGCAGTACGCGCGGCAACCGAACATGGTGCTGAGCGCGTGGATCAGCCTGGCCGAAGGGCTGATCGCGCACTACGGCAAGCTCGGCGCGGCCGAGGCGATCGACAAGATCCACCGTGCCTACGCGATGAGCGGCGCCGCGCGCGAGCCGGCGCTGCATGCGCTGTGCTGCGCCTGGCTGGCCCACCTCGACTACGTGAAGCACGATTTCGTGTCGATGGCGCGCCGCGTCGCCGAGACGCTGGAGCTGGCGGACGCGAAGCACCATGCGGCCCGTTCGCGCATCGGCCTGGTGGTCGCGCAGACCTACCACTTCGCCGGCCGCTACGACCTCGCCCAGCCCTGGTACGCGCTGACCCGCCAGCACGGCACCGCCGAGGGCGACGAAGCGACGCTCGCGGCGCTGCTGGCCAACATGGCGTGGCTGAACACCAGCCAGGCGCGCCAGAACGTGCTGAGCGGCCCCGGCGAAGCGCAGGCCACGCGGCAGGCGATGCTCGGCGCCGAGTCGTCGCAGAACTTCGATGCGCTGGTCGGCACCGCGGCGCTGGAGGCGCTGGCGCCGATCCTGCGGGCGCAGCTGCTGTCGCTGCAGGGCCGGCATGCCGATGCGCTGCCGCTGTACGAGCAGCACCTCGACGTCGCATTGACGCAGGGCGCGGCCCACATGGCGAACTGGCTGCGGGCCGACCTGGCGTGGTGCCGGGTCCAGCTGAAGCAGCACGAGCTGGCGCGCGAAGAGGCGCTGGCCGCCGAGGCCGCGAACCGCGACGACTGCGACCTCGACGACCGGGCCGCGACGCACAGCCGGCTCGCGCAGGTCTACGCGGCGCTCGGACAGCCGGAAGCCGCCAGGAAACACTCGCAGCAGGCCGAGGCCGCCTGGCGCGCGTTTGCCGGCGAGCAGGCCGAAGTGCTGCGGTTGATCGACGCGGCGCTCCGCGGCCACCGTCCGCCCTGAGCCTGTCGAAGGGCCCGATCATCCTGAGCCTGTCGAAGGACCTGAGCCCGTCGAAGGGCCCGATCATCCTGAGCCTGTCGAAGGGTCGGGCTGAGCGGCTCCGTTGGCAGGTTCAGGCCGGCCGGCGGCTGGCTCAGAACAGCGCCATGCTCAGCTTGCGCCGGTACTGGTCGACCACCGGATCGGCCGGTGCGGTGTTGACCTTGCCCGCCACCTCGACCGCGCCCTTCGGGGCCGCCGCTTCGGCCTTGGCCGGTGCCGGCTTGCTCATCAGCTCGAGGATCGCGACGTAGGTCTTGCGCGCGAGCTCGCCGTTCCAGGCCTTGTCGCGCATCACGATCTCGAGCAGCTCGTCCATCGCCTGCGTGAAGCGCTGCGCGGCGAAGTGGGTCTGCGCCAGCTCGAAACGCGCGTCGAAATCGCGCTTGCTGGCGGCGATCGCCGCCGCCAGCTGATCGGGGCTGCGTGCCGATGCGGCCTTCTCGCAGGCCGCCAGCCAGTGGCCGGCCGCGGCCAGCCGCGCATCCAGCATCACCTTGCTCGCGACCGGGTCGAACGCGCGACGCGCATCGTCGACCCGCCCCATCGTCAGCAGCGCGCGCAGGTAGTCGTAGCGCGCGACGTCGTTGGCCGGGTCGATCGCCACCGCCTCCTGCAGCCGCTCCAGCGCGCTGTCGGCGTCGCCCTCGGCGAGCAGTTCCTCGGCCGCGGCCAGGTCTTCCTCGGCGGCCGCCTCTTCGGCGCTCGGCACGTGCCGGTCGAGGAATTCGCGCACCTGCGCCTCGGGCAGCGCGCCGACGAAGCCGTCGACCGGCTGGCCGCCCTTGAACAGCACGCAGAACGGGATGCTGCGCACGCCGAACATCTGCGACAGCTGGCTGGAGATCTCCGGCTGCTCGTCGGCATTCAGCTTGGCCAGCTTGAAGCGCCCGGCATAGGCGACCTCGATCTTCTCGAGCACCGGCGTCAGCGCCTTGCAGGGGCCGCACCACGGCGCCCAGATGTCCAGCAGCACCGGCTGCTCGACCGAGGCGTTGATCAGGTCGGCTTCGAAGTTCTGAATCGTGATGTCCATCGTGTTCCGGCAAAGGGAGGAGAGGCTGCTGGGAGGTCGCGCTCTGGTGTCGATCAGTCAGATGGGCCGCGCCGCCTACAATTCAAGGTTGTTCAGCCCTTGGAGCGAGCCGTGAGCAGCGCCCCCGTGGTTGGCGTGGTGATGGGTTCCAGCAGCGACTGGGAGACCCTGCGCCTCGCGACCGAGATTCTCGCCGAGTTCGGCGTGCCCTACGAGGCGCGTGTGGTCTCTGCCCACCGCATGCCCGACGACATGTTCGCCTACGCCGAAACGGCCGCCGCGCGCGGGTTGCGGGCCATCATCGCCGGGGCCGGCGGCGCCGCCCACCTGCCCGGCATGCTGGCCGCGAAGACCACGGTGCCGGTGCTCGGCGTGCCGGTCGCGAGCCGCCACCTGCAGGGCGTCGATTCGCTGCATTCCATCGTGCAGATGCCCAAGGGCATCCCGGTCGCGACCTTCGCGATCGGCAGCGCCGGCGCAGCCAATGCCGCGCTGTTCGCGGTCGCGATGCTGGCCTGCGACCAGCCCGCGCTGCGCAGCCAGCTCGAGGCCTACCGCGCCCGCCAGACCGAGGTCGCGCGCGCCATGAGTGCCGAGTTGAAATGACGCTGCGCTTCATTCCACCCGGCCAGACGCTCGGCGTGATGGGCGGCGGCCAGCTCGGCCGCATGTTCGTGCATGCCGCGCAGCAGATGGGCTACGCCACCGCGGTGCTGGACCCCGATGCGGCGAGCCCGGCCGGCCTGGTCGCGCACCACCATGTGCAGGCCGACTACCTCGACGCGACCGGTCTCGCGCACCTGGGCGCCGTCAGCGCGGCCGTCACCACCGAATTCGAGAACGTGCCCGCCGCCGCGCTGCGCACGCTGGCCGCGATGCGGCCGGTGGCGCCGTCGGGCGATGCGGTCGCGGTGTGCCAGGACCGGGCCGCCGAGAAGGCGCACTTCGGCCGCTGCAACGTGCCGTGCGCCCCGTTCGTGCTGATCGAGACCCGCGACCAGCTCGAGGCCGTCGACGCCGCGCTGCTGCCCGGCATCCTGAAGACCGCGCGCCTCGGCTACGACGGCAAGGGCCAGGTGCGGGTGGCCGACCGCGCGGCGCTGGCCGCCGCATGGGACGCGCTGAAGCAGGTGCCGTGCGTGCTCGAGCAGATGCTGCCGCTGGCCTATGAAGTCAGCGTCATCGTCGCGCGCGGCGCCGACGGCGCGAGCGTGCACTTCCCGCTGCAGCAGAACCTGCACCGCGACGGCATCCTCGCGGTGACGCGCGTGCCCTCGCCCGACGTGACGCCCGACGTGCAGCAGCAGGCCATCGCGCATGCGGGCCGCATCGCCGCGACGCTCGGCTACGTCGGCGTGCTGTGCGTCGAGTTCTTCGTGCTGAAGGACGGCCGGCTGGTCGCCAACGAAATGGCGCCGCGCCCGCACAACTCCGGCCACTACACGCTGGACGCCTGCGACCAGTCGCAGTTCGACCTGCAGGTGCGCACGCTGGCCGGCGCCCCGCTGGCCGCGCCGCGGCTGCATTCGCCGGCGGTGATGCTGAACCTGCTGGGCGACCTGTGGTTCCGCGACGGCGCCGCCGAAGCGGAACCCGACTGGGCCGCCGTGCTTGCGCTGCCGGGCGTGCACCTGCACCTGTACGGCAAGGCCAGCGCCCGCCCGGGCCGCAAGATGGGCCACCTGACCGTCACCGCCGCAACGGCCGAGTTCGCCAACGCGGTGGCGCTGCAGGCCGCCGAGCACCTGGGCCTCGCGGCCTGGTGATCGCCGCGACCGACTGAGCCGAGGACCCGACGTGCTGCTCGATGCCCGCGACCCTTCCGACGCCCGCACCGCGGACGCGGTGCGGCAGGCCGCCCGCGCGCTGGCCGACGGCGAGCTGGTCGGCATGCCGACCGAGACGGTCTACGGCCTGGCCGCGCGTGCCGACGACGATGCCGCGGTCGCGAAGATCTTCGCCGCCAAGGGTCGGCCGGCCGACCACCCGCTGATCGTGCACGTCGGCGACGTCGGGTCGGCACAGGTGTTCGCCGCCGACTGGCCGGCCGTCGCGCAGCGGCTGGCGGCCCGCTTCTGGCCCGGGCCGCTGACGCTGATCGTGCCGCGCGCGCCCGGCGTCGCCAGCGCGTCGGCTGGCGGGCAGGACAGCATCGGCCTGCGCTGCCCGTCGCACCCGGTCGCGCAGGCGCTGCTGCGCGAGGCCAAGGCGCTGGGCGTGCCGGGCCTGGCGGCGCCGAGTGCGAACCGCTTCGGGCGCATCAGCCCGACGCGCGCGGCGCACGTCGTCGAGGAATTCGGCGACGCGCTGCCGGTGCTCGATGGCGGCGATTGCGAGGTCGGCATCGAATCGAGCATCGTCGACTGCTCGCGCGGCCGGCCGGTGCTGCTGCGTCCCGGCGTGCTGACGCGCCAGCAGCTCGAAGCCGCGGCCGGCCAGCCGCTGGCCGACCGCGACGACGCGGCGCCGCGCGCTTCGGGCACGCTCGAGGCGCACTACGCGCCGCGCGCCAAGCTGCGGCTGATGCCCGGCCCGATGCTGAACACGGCGTTGCAGATGCTCGAAGGCTCGACATTGAAGCTGGCGGTATATTCGCGCACCGTGCCCGCCAAGGCGGTGCGCGGGCTGCGCCACCGCGCGATGCCGTCGCAGGCAACGCAGGCAGCCCACGAACTTTTTTCCGCGCTGCGCGAACTCGATGCCGAGGGCGTGCATCTGATCTGGGTGGAAGAGCCGCCCGCCGAACCCGAATGGGACGGCGTGCGCGACCGCCTGCAACGGGCTGCCGCCGCCTGAGGCGGCGCCCCATCCCAACCCACCCTCACCGTTTCCCGTCTGGAGTGTTCATGATTTTCAAGGCTGATCCGAAGCAAAACGGCTGGGTGCGCCTCGGCGCGGCACTGCTGGCGACCGCGCTGCTCGCCTCGTGCGGCGGCGGCACGCAGGTCGAGCGCTTCGTGCCGCGGCGGCTGCTCTCGTTCGGCGACGAGGCCAGCGTGATGACCATCACCGGCGCCAAGTACAGCATCAACGGGGTCGTCTACGACTCCACCACCACCCCGCCCACGCCGAGCACGGACTGCCGCGTCAATCCGATCTGGATCCAGAACGTCGCCGGCACCTTCGGCCTGGTCTTCGCGGAATGCAACCCGAACAGCGCCGCGGTCACCGCTCGCACGCTCGCGACCGTGGGCGCCGGAGTCAACGACGTCGCATCGCAGATCACGCAGTTCACCTCCGGCGACTCGCTGTCGAACACCGATCTCGTCACGGTGATGGCCGGCGCCAACGACATCATCGCGCTGTACCAGCAGTACCCCGGCCAAGGCACGAACGAGCTGCAGGCGGCCGCCGCCGCGGCCGGCGATGCGCTGGGCGCGCAGATCATCCGGCTGTCCGATCTCGGCGCGAAGGTGATCGTGTCGACCGCGCCCGACCAGGGCCTGACGCCGTATGCGGGCAAGGAAGACCTGGCGAACCCGGGCCGCGCGGCCTTCCTGTCGGCGCTCAGCTTCCAGTTCAATGCCGCGCTGCGGCTGAAGCTCGAAGAGGTGAAGGAGGGCGGCAAGTCGGTCGGCCTGGTGGTGTTCGACGAGCGCCTGCAGGACATGGTGCGCAACTACCCGAACTACTCGCTGGCGAACTTCAACACCGCCGCCTGCGTCACCACGGCCGCGCTGCCGACCTGCACCGACACGACGCTGAAGAAGGTACCCGAATCGGGCACCCTCGACGCGACGGCCTACTCCTGGCTGTGGGCCGACGACCTGCACTTCAGCCCGGCGGCGCACAGCCAGCTCGGCTCGATGGCCGCCAGCCGCGCCGTCAACAACCCCTTCTGAAGCACTCGGCCACGCTTCTTTACACGGCGAGCGGGTTTCTCCGATGAGGCGCCGGGACGGTGCCTCTCTATAGTCGGCGGCAGCTTTGTGCGCCGACGCGCACGTTGCATCACGACAGGCGGGCTCCTCGGTGCGCCCGCCGATCCAACAAGGGGTCTGCATGAAGAACATCCGTTCCTGGGGTGCGGTGACGCTGGCGTCGCTGCTGCTCGCCGCGTGTGGCGGCGGTGGCGACGGCGACCAGTCGCCGCGCGTGAAGTACACCGCGATGGTGTCGTTCGGTGACAGCCTGAGCGACGTCGGCTCCTATGCGACACCGGGGCTCGTGGCCGCCTCGGGCGGCGGCAAGTACACCGTCAACGGCCCGACCGGCAAGAACTGGACGGAACTGCTGTCCGCACAAGCCGGCACCGGCGCACCGTGCGCGGCACAGACCGGGTTGGAACCGTCCGGCGCGCTGGCGACGGCCGGTTTCGGGCAGGCCATCACGAACCATGCGGGCTGTTACGGCTATGCCCAGGGCGGCGCGCGCGTCACCAACCCGATCGGCCCGGGCAACAAGGCGTTGCTTCCGGGTGACCCGAGCGGTGCCGTCGGCCAGCTCACCGTGCCGGTCGTCACGCAGATCGGCAACCACCTGACCGCTGTCGGCGGCAAGTTCAGCGGTACCGAACTGGTCACCGTGATGGCTGGCGGCAACGATGTGTTCATCAACCTCGCCACGGCAGGCGCCAACCCCGACCCTGTCGCCGGTGGCACGGCCGCCGTCACGGCCATGGGCGTGGCCGGCGCGCAACTGGCTGGCTACATCAAGGCACTGATCCTGGCCAATGGCGCGACCCACGTGGTGGTCGTCAACCTGCCCGACGTCAGCCAGACGCCCCTCGCCTACGCGCTGCCGGCCGCGACGCAGGGCCTGATCAGCACGATGGTCACGACCTTCAATGCCCAGTTGCACACCGGGCTGGCCGGCACCAGCGGCGTGCTCGAGGTCGATGCCTACACGCAAGGCCGCGACCAGGTCGCCCAGCCGCAGCTCTACGGCCTGACCAACGTGACGACGCCGGCCTGCGACCTGGCCAAGCTGACCGCGACGCTGTTCGCCAGCTCGCTGGTCTGCTCCACCAACACGCTGATCGCCGGCGACACCTCGCACTACGAATTCGCCGACACGGTGCACCCGACGCCGTTCGCCTACCAGTTGCTCGCGCGGTTCGTCGCCAAGCGCATGGTCGAAAGCGGCTGGCTCTGAGCCCGCGCCCATCGATCTGCCCACCCAAAGGACATCCCATGACCCATGGCATCAAGACCCTTGCGATCGCGGCGCTGGCACTGTCCGGCAGCACCGCGGCGCTCGCGCAATCGGCCGGCACCTGGATGGTGAAGGCCGGCGCCAACCAGATCGCGCCGCAGGTGAAGAGCGATGACCTGAGCGCCTCCAGCCTGCCCAACAGCAAGGTCGACGTGAAGAGCGACACGCAGGCGATCTTCACGCTCGGCTACATGCTGACCGACAGCGTCTCGCTGGAGTTCTTCGCCGGCCTGCCCTACAAGCACGAGGTGGTCGGCGACGGCTCACTGTCGGGCGTCGGCAAGCTGGGCACGATCAAGCAGGTGTCGCCGACGCTGTTCGCGCAGTACCGCTTCCTGGAAGCGAGCTCGCCGTTTCGCCCTTACGTCGGCGCCGGCCTGACCTATGCGCACTTCTACGGCGAGGAAGGCTCGGGCACGCTGACCGCGCTGACCAACCCGGGCGGTGCGCCGACCACGATGTCGGTGGATTCGGCCTTCGGACCGTCGTTCCAGCTCGGCCTGAGCTACCAGTTCAACGAGCACTGGTTCGTCGACGGCTCGGTCATCAAGACCTACCTGAAGACGACGACCAAGCTGTCGACCGGACAGTCGATCGACACGAAGCTGGACCCGATCTCGACCAACCTGTCGGTCGGCTACCGGTTCTGACCGGCCAGGTCAGTTGACGACGTCGTTCATCACCCACTGGGTGAGGGCGTCGAGGGCCGGCCGGGCCGCATTCGCATTCGGGTGGTTGACGATCGCCACGACGATGTAGCGCCGGCCGCTCTGGCCCAGCACGTAGCCGGCGATGCCGGCCACGTCCTTCAGCGAGCCGGTCTTCAGGTGCGCGCGGCCGAGCGTCGCGCGCGAGCGCTTCATCGTGCCGTCGAGCCCGCTGACCGGCAGCGAGCTCATCAGCTCCGGCATCGCCGGCCCGGCCCAGTCGGCCTGCAGCACGCGGCCGAGCAACTGGGCGGTGACGCGCGAATCGCGCGACAGCCCCGAGCCGTTGTCGACAGCGACCGACGGCGCCGCATCGGGCCAGCGCTCGGCCACCCACTGGCGCAGCACCTCGCGCGCGAGCTCCGGCGAACCCAGGCCGCGCTGCGTCAGCCCGAGCGTCAGGAACAGCTGCTGCGCCATCACGTTGTTGCTGTACTTGTTGATGTCGCGGATCACCTCGGCCAGCGGCGGCGACACCAGCTCGAAGCTCGGCGGCGTGCTCGGCGCCGTGCCGTCGCGCACCTTGCCGGTCAGCTTGCCGCCCATCTCGCTCCACAGCCCGCGCAGCAGCCGCTCGCTGTAGCGCTGCGGCTCGGGCCAGGCAATCGACCACGTCTTCTCGCCGCACAGCGTGCGGAAGCCGCCGGCCACCTTCAGCCGGGCCGGGTCGGCGACGTCGAGCATCAGCGGGGCGCGCCAGTCGTCGCAGGGGCCGGCGATCAGCGGCACGCTGTCGTCGAGCTGCAGCCCGGACAACGGCACGTCGGCGGTGATGCGGGCGACGCCGGCCGGCGCGTCGGGCACGAAGCTGAGCGTCAGCGACTTGAAGTTCAGCATCAGCGCATCGGGCTGCACGTTGTACGGCCGCAGCGGATCGCCGTCGAAGTCGGCCGGGTTCTGCAACGACGGGCGGAATGCGCTGCGGTCGAGCACGATGTCGCCGCGGATCTCGCGCACGCCGAGCTGCTGCACGCGGCGCAGCATCATCCACAGCCGCTCGGGCACCAGCTTCGGGTCGCCGGTGCCGCGGATCACCAGGTCGCCGTCGAGCACGCCGTGCGGCCCCGGCCGGCGCACGGTGCCCTGCAGCCAGACCGGTGTCGACCAGCTCCAGGCCGGGCCCAGCAGTTCGAGCGCGGCCGAGGTGGTCAGCAGCTTCATCAGCGAGGCCGGGTTGACCGGCTGGCGCGCCTGCCAGTCGAGCCGCGGCGCGCTCGCGCCGACCTCCTGCACCCAGGCGACCATCGCCTCGCGCGGCACCCGGGCGGCGTCGAGCGCCACCTCGGCCTCGATCGGCAGCGGGACGGCCCATGCCGACACCCCGGCCCACAGACCGACGGCGCCCAGCAGCATGCGTCTCCCTAGATACCCCATCGCGTGATGATCGCACGCACCCCGGGCTTTAGACTGTCGGCATGGGCACGCTGCTGGCTTTCGACACCTCCACCGACGCGATGAGCGTCGGGCTGGTCGCGCCCGGGGTTCAGCTCGCGCACGATCGCGCGGGTGGACCCCAGGCCTCGGCCAGGCTGATTCCTGAACTGATGGCCTTGCTGGCCGCGCACGGCCTCGCGCTCGCCGACATCGACGCCATCGCCTTCGGCTGTGGCCCGGGCGCCTTCACCGGCCTGCGCACCGCCTGCTCGGTGGCCCAGGGGCTGGCGTTCGGCGCGAACAGGCCGGTGATCCCGGTCGACAGCCTGATGCTGGTGGCCGACGACGCGCGTGCGCAGACCGGTGCCGACGACGTCTGCGTCGCGATGGATGCGCGGATGGACGAAATCTATGCCGGCTGGTACCGCTGGGACGGTGGCCACTGGACGGTGACCTCTGCGCCCGCGTTGCTGCGCATCGAAGCCTTCAACGCGCTCTGGCAAGCCCACCCGGCCGCGGTGGTCGCCGGCTCGGCGCTCGAGGCCTTCGGCGACCGGCTCGCGCTCGCGCCGTCGGTTCAGCGCGTGCCGCAGCCGCGCTCGCGGGCCGAGGCGCTGGCACGTGTCGCCGCGCAGCTGTGGTCGCAGGGCGTTCGCGTCGATGCGGCGCATGCGCTGCCCGTCTACCTGCGCGACAAGGTGGCGCAGACGACCGTCGAGCGCGCGCACGACAAGCTGATGAAAGCGCAGGCTGCCGCATGAGTGCCGTGCTGAGGGACAAGCGCCTGCTGCTGCCGCTCGGCGTCACGCAGCTCGACGCGGTGCTCGAGATCGAGCGCCAGGCCTACGAATTCCCGTGGACCCATGGCAATTTCATCGACTCGCTGGCCGCCGGCTACGTGGCCCGCGTGATCTACGGCGAGCGCGGCGAGATGCTGGGCTACTTCATCGCGATGCCCGGCGTCGACGAGATGCACCTGCTGAACCTGACCGTCGCACCGGCCTTCCAGCGCCAGGGCCACGCGCGCTTCCTGCTCGACGAGCTGGTCGCGGTGTGCCGCGAGCGCCGCGCCGCGCAGCTGTGGCTGGAGGTGCGGCAGAGCAACGAACGCGCGCGGGCCCTGTACCTGCGCTACGGCTTCAAGTCGATCGGCACGCGCCGCGACTACTACCCGGCGTCGCGCGCGACGCACCCGAGCGGGCGCGAGGATGCGGCAGTGATGAGCCTGCAAGTGGACCTGGCAGGGGGTGGCGATGCGCTGGAGTGAACGCCAGGTCGCGATGCTGCAGGAAATGGGCATCCGCGTGTGGAACACGCCGTCGCAGGGCGATGCGGTGGCGCTCGCCGAACCGCAGCCCGAGATCGACACCGGCACGCCGCGGCCCGCGGCGGCACCGGCCGCGCCCTCGCCCGCCGCACTGGCCGAGCCCGCCGGCGTCGCCGTGCGCGGCCCGCGCGCGACCGGCGTCGACGCGATGGACTGGCCCGCGCTGCGCGACGCCGTCGCGGGCTGCACGGCCTGCAAGCTGTGCAGCGGCCGCACGCAGACGGTGTTCGGCGTCGGCAACCCGCAGGCGCACTGGATGGTCGTCGGCGAAGCGCCCGGCGAACAGGAAGACCGGCAGGGCGAGCCCTTCGTCGGCAAATCGGGCCAGTTGCTCGACAGCATGCTGCGCGCGCTCGGGCTGACGCGCGGCGAGGCCGAGCCGGCGCGCCAGGTCTTCATCGCCAACACGCTGAAGTGCCGCCCGCCCGGCAACCGCAACCCCGAACCCGACGAACTGGCGCAGTGCGAGCCTTTCCTGATCCGCCAGATCGAGCTGGTGAAGCCGCGCATGATCCTCGCGATGGGCCGTTTCGCGGTGCAGAGCCTGCTGCGCAGCAACGAGCCGGTCGGCCGGCTGCGCGGCCGCGTGCACCAGTACCAGGGCGTGCCGCTGGTCGTGACCTACCACCCGGCCTACCTGCTGCGCAACCCGGAGGACAAGGCCCGGGCGTGGGACGACCTGTGCCTGGCGGTCGAACAGCTCGAGCGGACGAAGACGGCCGCCGCCTGACGATGGACACCGCTGCGCACGCCTGGCCCGATCTCGAGGAGCTGCCGTGCATGGTGCTGCGGCTGACGCCCGAATGCGTCGTGCTGCAGGGCAACCGCGCCTTCGTCGACTTCAGCGGCGCCGGCTCGGCGCGCGACGCCGGGCTGCTGTGGCAGGCGCTGCTCGGCCCTGAATCGCGCGCCACGCTCGCGACGCGGCTGATCGGCCGCGAGGACTTCGCGCTGAACCTGCGCATGCAGTGCGCACCGCAGTCGACCGGCGGCCCCTGCTGGCTCGACCTGGAGGCGCGCTGGCTGCCGGCGCTCGGCCACTACCTGTGCGTGCTGCACGACGTCACCGACAGCCGGCGTGCCGAGCTGTCGGCCCGCGCCCGCGCCGACCAGTTCCAGCTGCTGGCCGACAACGTGCCGGTGCTGATCGCCTACTACCAGGCCAGCACGCTGCGCTGCCTGTTCGCGAACAAGCGCTACGCGCAGACCTTCGGCTGGGACGAGCAGTCGATCGTCGGCCACACCGTGTCCGAGATCATCGGCGAGCCGGCCGCGCGGCTGATCCAGCCGCAGGTCGACCGGGTGCTGCGCGAGCGGCGCGGCGCGTCGTACGAGCGCGAGCTGGTCGGCCCCGACGGCGAGCGCCGCTGGATCGAGGTGAACCTGCTGCCGCACGTCGTCAACGAGGGCGACGCGACCGCCGCGTTCGTGCTGATCTCCGACATCACGAAGCACCGGCTGGCCGAGCAGTCGGTGCGCGAATCGGAGGAGCGGCTCGCGAAGTTCATGCAGGCCAGCGCCGAGGGCATCGTGTTCCACAAGGATGGCGTGATCACCGACGCCAACCCGCCGGCGCTCGCGCTGATCGGCTACACGCTCGACGAGCTGAAGGGCCGCAAGACGCTGGACTTC
Source organism: Rhizobacter sp. Root1238 (assembly GCF_001425825.1). Classification (GTDB taxonomy): domain Bacteria; phylum Pseudomonadota; class Gammaproteobacteria; order Burkholderiales; family Burkholderiaceae_C; genus Rhizobacter. The sequence goes on along the minus strand of NZ_LMDM01000002.1, from coordinate 108,027 downwards.
ATCGCGCCCGACCAGCTCGCCCGCGCCGCCGCGACGCAGTCGGCCGGCGCCGAGATCACCTACGAGAGCATCGCGCTGCACAAGGACGGCGGGCGCATCCCGGTCGAGTTCACCGTGCGCACGATGCTGCGCAACGGCGAGCGCATGCGCATGACGCTGGTGCGCGACCTGCGCGACCGGCTGGCGGCGCAGGACCGCATCCACCACCTGGCCCACCACGACGCGCTGACGCAGTTGCCGAACCGGATGAGCTTCATGGAGACGCTGGAGCACCGCATCACCGGCGCGCGCAGCAGCGACTCGCAGCTCGCGCTGCTGTTCATCGACCTCGACCACTTCAAGCGGGTCAACGACTCGCTCGGCCACCTGATCGGCGACACGCTGCTGCAGACGGTCGCGCAGCGCATCATCCAGAGCCTGCGCTCGACCGACCTGGTGGCGCGCTTCGGCGGCGACGAGTTCATCGTGCTGCTGCCCGGCGTGCTGCAGCGCGCCGATGTCGAGGAGGCCACGCAGAAGCTGCTGGCGGCGATCGAGGTGCCGGTGAACGCCGACGGGCGGCTGATCTCGGTGACGCCGTCGGTCGGCATCTCGATGTTCCCGCACGACGGCCAGACCGCCGACGAGCTGATCAAGAACGCCGACACCGCGATGTACCTCGCGAAGGCGCGCGGGCGCGCGAACTACCAGTTCTTCACGCCGGCGATGGCGCGCTCGGCCTATGCCGCGCTGGTGATGGAAAGCCAGATGACGCAGGCATTGGAGCGCAGCGAGTTCGTGCTGCACTTCCAGCCGCAGGTGCGCTCGCACGACGGCGTGCTGGTCGGCGTCGAGGCGCTGATCCGCTGGAACCACCCGGAACGCGGGCTGCTGATGCCCGACCACTTCATCCCGCTCGCCGAGCAGCAGCGGTTGATGCTGCCGATCGGCCAGTGGGTGCTGCGCGACGCGCTGCGCTGCGCGCGCCGCTGGCACGAATCGGGCATCAGCAGCGTGCCGGTGGCGGTGAACCTGTCGAGCGTGCAGTTCCAGACCGTGGGCTTCATCCAGCTGATCGCCGACATGCTGCGCGAGGAAGGCGTGCCGGGCGACTTCCTCGAGCTGGAGCTGACCGAGCGCATGCTGATGGACGACCTCGGCGAGGTGAAGGCCCGGCTCGGCGAGCTGAAGGCGATGGGCATCCGGATCTCGGTCGACGACTTCGGCACCGGCTACTCGTCGCTCGGCCACCTGAAGGAGCTGCCGATCGACAAGATGAAGATCGACCGCTCGTTCGTGAAGGACCTGCCGGACGAGCACGACTCGGCGGCGATCGCGCGCGCGATCGTGCAGCTGGCGCGCAGCCTCGACATCACGGTGATCGCCGAAGGCGTCGAGACGATCGCGCAGCAGGAGTTCCTGACGCGGCTCGGCTGCGACGAGCTGCAAGGCGAGCTGGTCAGCGCGCCGCTGCCGGCGGCGGCGTTCGAGGCCTGGGCGATCGCGCTGGCGGGGCCGGCGCTGGTGTGACGAACCTGGCGCCCTCAGCGCCGGGCGACGCGTGGCACGGGAAGCAGATCGCCTCCCTCGCTACTTCTTCTTGACCGGCCGCGTCCATCCCTCGAGCGACACCTGCTTCGCGCGCGACACCGTCAGCTGGCCGGCCGGCGCGTCCTTCGAGATCGTCGAGCCGCCGCCGATCGTCGCGCCGGCGCCGATCACCACCGGCGCGATCAGCACGCAGTTGCTGCCGACGTGCACGTCGTCGCCGATCACGGTGCGGTGCTTGTTCGCGCCGTCGTAGTTCGCGGTGATGCTGCCGGCGCCGTAGTTCACGCGCTCGCCGACCGTCGCGTCGCCCAGGTAGGCCAGATGGTTGGCCTTCGCACCCTTCGCGAGCGTCGAGTTCTTCACCTCGACGAAATTGCCGATGTGCACCTCGTCGCCCAGCTGCGCGCCGGGGCGCAGCCGCGCGAACGGGCCGATCAGCGAACCGCGGCCGACCGTCACGCCCTGCGCCTCGCCGTCGATGTGGGTGAACGGGTGGATCACCGCGCCGGCCGCGATGCGGGCGTTGCGGATCACGCAGTTCGCGCCGATGCGCACGCCGTCGCCGAGTTCGACCGCGCCGTCGAACACGCAGTTGACGTCGATCTCGACGTCGCTGCCGCACTGCAGCGTGCCCCGCACGTCGAAGCGCGCCGGGTCGGCCAGCCGCACGCCGGCTTCCATCAGCGCCTCGGCGCGACCGCGCTGGTAGCGGCGCTCCAGGTCGGCCAGCTGCATCGGGCTGTTGACGCCCAGCACCTCGGTCTCGCTCTTCGGCTGCGCGGTGACGACCGGCACGCCGTCGGCCACCGCCATCGCGATGATGTCGGTCAGGTAGTACTCGCCCTGGGCGTTCTGGTTGTCCAGCTTCGCCAGCCAGCCCTTCAGCCGCTTCGTCGGCACCGCCATCACGCCGGTGTTGACCTCGCGGATCTCGCGCTGCGCCGGGCTCGCGTCCTTGTGCTCGACGATCGCGCGCACCTGCTCGCCGTCGCGCACGATGCGGCCGTAGCCGGTGGCGTCGGGCAGCGTGATGGTCAGCAGCGCGAAGCGCTCGCCGCCGCACGCGTCGACCAGCGCGCGCACGGTGGACGCGTCGATCAGCGGGGTGTCGCCGTTCAGGATCAGCGTGGTGCCCTCGTCATGCAGCTGCGGCACCGCCTGCTGCACGGCATGGCCGGTGCCCAGCTGCGGCATCTGCCGCACGAAGAGCAATCCGGGTGCCTGCACCGCCGCCTCGACCTGCTCGGCGCCGTGGCCGGTGATCGTGATGATGCGGGTCGCCCCCAAGGATGCTGCGGTACCCAGAACATGCTGCAATAGGCTTTGCCCGGCCAGCTTGTGCAAGACCTTGGGCAGGCCGGATTTCATGCGGGTGCCTTTGCCCGCGGCCATGATCACGATGTCGAGAGCCATGCAACGTCCTTTTTTCAGGTCGGTGATTATCGGCGTCGCGCTGGCGTTGACCACCCTGCTTTCAGGGTGTGGCGCGATGCGGCTGGCCTACAACCAGGCCCCCGACCTGGGGTATTGGTGGCTGGACAAGTACATCGACTTCAACGACGAGCAGACGCCGCGGGTGCGCGATGCGATCGCGTCATGGTTCCGCTGGAACCGCCGCACCCAGCTGCCCGACTACGCGCAGTGGCTGGACAAGCTGGCCGGCGACCTCCAGCAGCCGGTGGCCGCGGCCCAGGTGTGCCGCTGGACCGACGAGGTCGAATCGCGCATGTTCACCGGCCTCGACCAGGCGCTGCCGGCACTGGCCGAGACGGCGCTGTCGCTGAAGCCGGAGCAGCTCAGGCACATCGAGAAGCGCTATGCGAAGGTCAACGACGACTATGCCGACGACTACCTGCAGCCCGATCCGCAGGACCGCCTGAAGGCCACGATGAAGCGCACGATGGAACGGGCCGAGATGCTGTACGGCGACCTGGACGACGCGCAGACCGAGCGGGTGAAGCGGGCGATGGCGGCGTCGCCGTTCGACCCCGAGCTGTGGCTGGCCGAGCGCAAGGCGCGCCAGCAGGACGTGCTGCAGACGCTGCGCAAACTGCTGGCCGAGCGGCCGCCGCAGGCCCAGGCGCAGGCCGCGTTGCGCGCCATCGCCGAGCGGGTGCAGCATTCGCCGCGCGAGAACTTCCGCAGCTACCAGGAAAAACTGACGCGCTACAACTGCGAGTTCGGTGCGCAGCTGCACAACACGACGAACGCCGAGCAGCGGCAGTACGCCGCGAAGAAGCTCAAGGGGTGGGCCGGCGATTTCCGCGCGCTGGCGGCGGACGCCGGCCGCTGACCCCCGTCAACTTGGGGGCAACTGGATCGTCACCCGGCGCGGGTTGATCCCCGTCTGCGGAAAGTCCTTCAGCGCCGCATCGAACATCGCGGCGATCAGGCCATCGTTGCCCATCGTCGTGCCGTCGTTGGCCGCGCGCGCCTCGTACACCACCTGCCCGGACTGCCGTTCCCGGATCAGCACCGCCACCTCGCGGTCATAGTAGGTCGTGTCGTAGTAGCGGGGGCCGAAGTAGCCGGGCGGACCCCAGAACGGGCCCCGGCCATAGCCGTAGCCGTAGCGCGAACGGAACAGGCCGCCGTGCCACCACAGCGGATCGTCGTACGGCGAGACGTCGTAGCGGTTGATGCGCGCTCCGACCTGCACCGTGAATTCGGCCGCCTTCGCATCGCCCGCTTCGCTGAACCCGGCGACCTGCAGCGAATGCCGCGCCATCGACTCCAGCTTTTCCTGCTCCATCGCACGCGCCTGCTGAGACGGCAGGCGCTCGAAGGCGTAGGTCGATGCGCTGCGCCCGGCCGGCCATTGGCTGTACGTGGAAACGTTGCTGTCGACCGCGTTCATCGCGGCGCACCCTCCGAGGCCCAGCAGCGCGCCGGCCAGCAAGGTGGTGGTCAGGGCAGGTTTCCACATGGTCGGTCTCCGTCAGGTCAAACGTGCAGCTTGATCGGCACCGCGTCGCCGGCGGGTCCGGCCGGGGCGCAGCTCTCGTCGTCATCGAAGGCCCGATCGCCACCGGCATCGGGCACCCCGGTGGTTTTGAGCGTCGTGAACGGGTAGAGGTTCCGGTCCATCATGTGGGACGGCACGATGTTGCCCATCGCGGTGAACATGTTCTCGATGCGGCCGGGGAAGCGCTTGTCCCAGTCGCGCAGCATCTGCTTCGTCTGCACCCGCTGCAGGTTCTCCTGGCTGCCGCACAGCGTGCACGGGATGATCGGGAACTGCCGGTGCGCGGCCCAGCGCTCCAGGTCGGTCTCGGCCACGTACGCGAGCGGGCGGATCACGATGTTCTTGCCGTCGTCGCTGATCAGCTTCGGTGGCATGCCCTTCAGCCGGCTGCCGAAGAACATGTTCATGAACAGCGTCTGCAGCATGTCGTCGCGGTGGTGGCCGAGCGCCACCTTGGTCGCGCCGAGCTCGCCGGCCACGCGGTACAGGATGCCGCGGCGCAGCCGCGAGCACAGGCTGCACATCGTCTTGCCCTCGGGGATCAGGCGCTTGACGATCGAGTAGGTGTCCTGGGTCTCGATGTGGAACGGCACGCCACGCGACTTCAGGTAGTCGGGCAGCACGTGGTCGGGGAAGCCCGGCTGCTTCTGGTCGAGGTTCACCGCCACCAGCGAGAAGCGGATCGGCGCACGCTGCTGCAGGTTCAGCAGGATGTCGAGCAGCGCATAGCTGTCCTTGCCGCCGGACACGCAGACCATCACCTTGTCGCCGTCCTCGATCATGTTGAAGTCGGCGATCGCCTGGCCCACCTGCCGGTGCAGGCGCTTGCTCAGCTTGTTGACCTCGAAGGCCTGCTTCGCGTCGTCCTTGGTGTCTTGTTGCTTGTCGAGTACCGCACTCATCACAGGTCCTTCTTCATGCCGAACACTTCGCAGCCGACGGCTTCGCAGTCCGGGTACACATCGGGTTTCTCGGTCGACACGCGCGCCGCCCGCACGCGCGGGTGCGCGAGCATCATCGCCAGCACGTCGTCGCACAGCGTTTCCTGCAGGTGGATGTGGCCCTGCTTCACGCGGCTGGCAATGGTGCGGCGGATGAAATCGTAGTCGACCACCTCGTCGAGCTCGTCGGCCTTCGGCGTCGACATCGCCAGCGGAATGTAGAGGTCGACGTTGATCAGCACCCGCTGCTCGCCCTTCTTCTCGAAGTCGTGCACGCCGATGTTGATCCACACCTCGTAGTCGCGCAGGAACAGCCGGCGGCAGTCCATCAGGGCGGGGTGGATGAGCAGGGAGTGCATGTCAGGTCTTCTTCTCGGGATTGGCGATGAACATCACGTCGCGCGGCTGGCCCGCCAGGTGCTGGCCACCGTCGACCAGCAGCGTGCTGCCGGTGACGGCCGGCGACTCGATCAGGAAACGCACCGCATGCGCGATGTCGGCGGGGGTCGACGAGCGCTGCAGCGGCGTCAGGCCGTGCGCCTGCGCGAATTCTGCCTCGGTCATCGCCCCGGACAGCAGCGTGACGCCCGGCGCGACACCGCACACCCGCAGCCGCGGCGCCAGCGCCTGCGCCAGCAGCACGGTGGCCGACTGCAGCGCCGCCTTCGACAAGGTGTAGGACAGGTAGTCGGGGTTCGGATTCCACAGCTTCTGGTCGAGCAGGTTGACGACGCAACCGCGGCCGTCGCGGGCCGCCAGGTGCGCGTGCAGCGCCTGCGCCAGCAGCACCGCCGGGCCGGTGTTGGCGCGCCAGTGGGTCTCCATCGACGCGTAGCTGAAGCTCTCGGCGTTGTCGTAGGCGAAGGTGGAGGCGTTGTTGACCACCGCGTCGAGGCGGCCCAGCCGCTCGCAGACGGCCGGCACCAGCGCCCGGCAGGCGGCTTCGTCGGCGAGGTCGGCGGCGAACACCGCGGCGCGGGCGCCGAGCCGCACGGCCTCGTCGGCCGTGGCCTGTGCGTCGTCGCGCGAGCCGCGGCAGTGGACCGCGAGGTCGTGGCCGTGCGCGGCGAGTTCGAGCGCGATCGCCCGGCCCAGGCGGCGGGCCGCGCCGGTGACCAGGGTGACGGGACGTGCGGACATGGCTTTCTACAATCGGGGCATGCAAACCCCACCAGCCGGCAGTGTATCGGCGCCGCTTTCGTCGCTGATCCGCCAGGCCATCGCCCGCCACGGCGACTGGCTGCCTTTCGACCGCTTCATGGCGCTCGCGTTGTACGCCCCCGGGCTCGGCTACTACGCGGCGGGCGATCGGCAGTTCGGCCTGCTGCCGTCGTCCGGCAGCGATTTCGTCACCGCGCCCGAACTGACGCCGCTGTTCGGCGCCGCGCTCGCGCGCCAGGTCGCGCAGGCGCTGCGGGCCTGCGACGGCCGCGAGGTCTGGGAGTTCGGCGCCGGCTCCGGCGCGCTGGCCGAGCAGCTGCTCGATGCGCTGGCCGCCGACGGCCTCGCGCCCGAGCGCTACACCATCGTCGACCTGTCGGGCGCGCTGCGGCAGCGCCAGCAGGCGCGGCTGGCACGCTTCGGCGCGCAGGTGCGCTGGGTGTCGGAGCTGCCCGACACGATGCACGGCGTGATCGTCGGCAACGAGGTGCTCGATGCGATGCCGGTGCAACTGCTGCACTTCGACGGCACGCAGTGGCTGGAACGTGGTGTCGTCGTGAACGGTGAAGGTTTCGCGTGGAGCGACCGGCCGACCGCATTGCGGCCGCCGCTGGACGCGCCCTTCGTGCCCGGCACCGTCACCGAGATCCACCCGCAGGCGCGCGCCTTCATCGCGACGCTGGCCGACCGGCTGCAGCGCGGCGCCGCCTTCTTCATCGACTACGGCTTCCCCGAGGCCGAGTACTACCTGCCGCAGCGCCATGGCGGCACGCTGATGTGCCACCAGGGGCACCAGGCCGACGGCGATCCGCTGGTCGAGGTGGGTCGCAAGGACATCACCGCCCATGTCGATTTCACCGGCATCGCGCTGGCCGCGCAGGACGCCGGGCTGGAGGTCGTCGGTTACACCACGCAGGCCCATTTCCTGATCAACTGCGGGCTCGTCGAGCGGCTGGCCGACGCCGACCTGAAGACCCGCGCGAATGCGCAGAAGCTGTTGCTGGAGCACGAGATGGGCGAGTTGTTCAAGGTGATCGCACTGGCACGCGGCTGCGATGCGTCGTTCACCGACGCGCCGCTCGGCTTCGTGCACGGCGACCGCAGCCACACGCTCTGATCCGGGCCGACCATGGGCTTGCGCTGGCTGCTGGTGATCCTGATCGCGCTGCTGCTGTTCAGCGGGCTACAGCGCTGGCTGCTGAAGATCGGCCTGGGACGGTTGCCGGGCGACTTCCGCTTCCGGCTGTTCGGCCGCGAGTTCTTCATCCCGATCACCAGCAGCGTGCTGCTGAGCCTGGTGGCGCTGGCGATCACGAAGCTGATCTGAAGCCAGCGCCGGCGGCAGGGGCACGGACAAACCAGACTTGCGCCGCCTCCTACAACTGGTTACAACGGCCTCGCTCCCCGTCCTCAAGGGAGTTCAAGGAGGCCCGCATGACTGAAGCTCTGAAATCGCCGACGACGCAGCAGGACTATCAGGAATCCCGCATCGAGGAAGAGCCGATCCTCGGCCCGGTGCTCGCGATGCCCGATGGCCGCGTGCACCCGCTCAGCTGGCTCGACCGGCTGAAGCTGCGGCTGCACCTGACCGACGCCCGGGCGCTCGAATCGCGCTACTTCGCCACTTGAGGCGATGCGTCGCACAGGGTGCCCCGCCGGCGTGCACAACCTGCCCGGCGTGCTGCGCCTGGCGGTGCCGGTGTTCGTCGCGCATGAGCTGCGCGCGGTGCGCTGGCTGCTGATGCTCGACGACCGGGCGCGCCGCCGGATCGCGCTGCACGCCCGGAACCGCCAGCTGCCGGTCGAAGGCTGAAGGGCCGGCGGCGCTACGGATCGGATTGCGGCTGCGGCTGCGCCGCGAGGAACTCCGACACCGCCGTGTAGCGTGCATGCCGGATCGCCGCGCCGATCGCGGTGCCTTTCCAGCCACGGGCCAGCGCATCGGACGACACCTTCGCGGTGTCGACCGACAAGGCCGCGTCCAGCGCCCCCTGCAGCCGCGGCCGCTGCGGATAGGGCCGCTCCTCGAAGCCGGTGCGCCCGCGCGCATCGCATTCGCAGGCCAGCAGCAGTTCCGAAAACCGCGCCGGCCGCCGCCACACATCGCAGCGGTCGAACAAGCGCATCACCGCCGACCCATCCAACTGCAGGCTGCGGTGGATGTTGCCGTGTTCGCGCGCGACCGCTTCGGCCAGCTCGCGGCAATCGGTCGGCACCTTCAGGCGCTGCGAGAGTTCCTGCACCAGCTGCACGCTGCGCGCCTCGTGCGCGATGTGGCGCGGCAGTTCGTCGACCGGCGTCGTGCCCTTGCCGAGGTCGTGCCCGAGGCAGGCGAAACGCACCTCGAGCGAGGTGTCGAGCCGCGCCGCCATGTCGAGCACCAGCATCAGGTGCAACCCGGTGTCGACCTCGGGATGGTGCGCCGGCGGCTGCGGTACACCCCACAGCCGGTCGACCTCGGGCAGCAACCGCGCCAGCGCGCCGCAGCGGCGCAGCACCTCGAACATGCGCGACGGCCGCGCCTCCATCAGCCCGCGCGACAGCTCCTGCCACACCCGCTCGGGCACCAGCGCATCGACCTCGCCGATCTCGACCATGTGGCGCATCAGCGCCTGGGTCTCCGGCGCGACGCCGAAATCGTCGAAGCGCGCCGCGAAGCGCGCGAGCCGCAGGATGCGCACCGGGTCTTCGGCGAAGGCCGGCGACACGTGGCGCAGCAGCTTGTCGGCCAGGTCGCGCCGACCACCCCACGGATCGACGATGCGACCGTCTTCGTCCTGCGCCATCGCGTTGATCGTCAGGTCGCGGCGCTGCAGGTCTTCTTCGAGCGTGACGCTCGGATCCGCATGGAACGCGAAGCCGTGGTAGCCCGGCGCGGTCTTGCGCTCGGTGCGCGCGAGCGCCACCTCGTCCTTCGTTTCCGGGTGCAGGAACACCGGGAAGTCCTTGCCGACCGGCAGGTACCCGGCCTCGAGCAACTGCAGCGGCGAGGCCCCGACGACCACCCAGTCGCGGTCGTTGACCGGCCGCCCCAACAACGCATCGCGGACCGCGCCGCCCACCATCCACTTCTTCATCGCGCCAGTGTAGGGGCGCGAACGCGACCCAACGGCTCAGCGCGCCGTGCGGTACGGCTCCTCGAATGGAAGGAAGTCCTGCTCGGCCAGCGCATCGCGGCACCAGGCATCGACCCCCGGCAGCGCGCGCACCCGCTGCGCATAGGCGGCGATCTGCGGCGGCAGCGGCGGCCGGTAGGTCAGCAGGCGCATCACCACCGGCGCGAAGTACGCATCGGCGATCGTGAAGCCGCCGAACAGCAGCGGGCCGCCGTGCTGCTGCAGCAACTCGCTCCACATCTGCACCAGGCGGTCGAGGTCGGCGCGCACGGCCGGATGCTCGCGCAGCAGCCGCTCACCGACCTCCGGCAGCACGGCCTCGATGTTCATCGGGAAGTGGCTGCGCAGTGCGCTGAAGCCGGAATGCATCTCGGCGCAGACGCTGCGCGCACGGGCCCGCGCTTTCACGTCGGCCGGCCACAGCTGCTTGTCGGGGAAGCGCTCGGCCAGGTACTCGACGATCGCCAGCGTGTCCCAGACGGCGAAGCCGTCGTCGACCAGCAGCGGCACGCGGCCGGTCGGCGAGTGGCGCGCCAGCTCGCCCTTGAACTTCGAGTCGGGTTCGAACGAATCGAAGCGGATCTTCATCTCGTCGAACGGGATGCCGGCCTGCGTCATCAGCACCCACGGGCGCATGGACCAGGAGGAGTAGTTCTTGTTGCCGATGTAGAGCTGCATGGGGACCTCGGGGTGGCGAGTCGGTCGTGGAAAAGCCGACCATGCTAGGCGAGCTCGACGCCCCGACGGATGAGAGTTGCGAATGACTTCGATGACCGGCGCGCATCGGCGCGGCCCGGCCCCGGCTCAGCCGCGTCCGGCCTGCCGCCGCCAGCCTTCGAGCCGCGCCGGCCCGGCGCCGCCGCCCAGCCAGGCCGGCACCACCGCCTCCAGCCCGGTGCGGCGCACGCCGAGCGCGGCCAGCCCCGGCAAGGCCTCGTTCGCGACGTTCGGCACCTTCATCGAATCGAGGTTGTCGCGCGACATCAGCGGCGTGCCCGGCAGCCACTCCATCAGCCCGGCCTGCAGCCGTGCCAGGCCATCGGGCAGCGGGACCACCGGCCGCGGGTGGCCCGACCAGCGCCCGGCCATCCGCACCAGCTGTTCGAGCGTGTACACGGTCGGCCCGGCGCAGTCGTACGAACGCGCCGCAGCGGCGCCGCGCGCCAGCGCCTGGGCCACCGCCGCCGCGACGTCCTGCACCCACACCGGCTGGAAGCGTGCGTCGGCACCGGCCAGCGGCAGCACCGGCAGCACCCGCTGCAGCCCGGCGAACAGGTTCATGAAGCGGTCTTCGGCGCCGAACATCACCGACGGCCGCAGCACCGTCACGTCGAGCCCCGAGGTCTGCAGCACCGCCTCGCCGGCGGCCTTCGAGCGCAGGTACATGCTCGGCGCACCGGCCTGCGCGCCGAGCGCGCCGACGTGCACCAGCCGGCGCACGCCGGCTTGCCGGCAGGCATGCGCGATGCGGTTCGGCAGCTCGACATGGGCGCGCTGGAACGCCGCTTCGCGGCCGTGCAGGATGCCGACCAAGTTGACCACCGCATCGCGCCCGGCGACCAGGCGCGCGAGCTGCACGTCGTCGTGCACGTCGGCGCCGAGCAGCTCGACGGTCGGCAGCATCTGCAGCGCCTTCGCACGCTGCGGCTGCCGGCTCGCGACGGTCAATCGCCCGCCGGCCGCGCCGCTGCGCTGGACCAGTTCGGCACACACGGCGCGGCCGAGGAAGCCGCTGCCGCCGACGATCAGCAGGTTCATCGCGTCAAGGCAGGTTGGTGTCGGGCGGCGGTGCGGTGACCTCGCGCGGGCCGACCGGCTTGCCGAGCCGGGCCTTCAGCGACGCGGTCTGCAGCGCCGTCGGGTCGTTCAGCAGCGTCGCGTAGAGCAAGGTGTTCGACATCACCTTCTTCACGTAGTCGCGCGTCTCGTTGAACGGGATGTTCTCGATCCAGATCGCCGGCTCCAGCTTCGGGCCCTCGCGCCAGCGCCGCGGCCGCCCGGGGCCGGCGTTGTACGCGGTGGCGCTCAGCACCTGCGAGCCGCCGAAGTCGTCGAGCAGCAGCCGCAGGTAGCTCGAACCGAGCTGCACGTTGGTCGGCACGTCCATGATCTGCGCCGGGTCGTAGGCCATGCCGATGCGCTTCGCGACGTTCTTCGCGGTCGGCTGGATCACCTGCATCAGCCCATAGGCGTTCGCGCTGGAGCGGATGTCGGGCTGGAAGCGCGACTCCTGGCGCATCACGCCGTAGATCAGCGCGGGGTCGACCGCGGTCGTCTTCGACGCCGCCATCACGTCGGCGCGGAACGGCGTCGGGTAGCGCTGCGCGATGTCGATCTCGCTGCGCGTGCGGTCGCTGGTGTTGACGCAGCGGTCCCAGACGTGCCGGTCGCAGGCCAGCTGCGCCGACGCGAGCAGCTCGCGCTCGTCCATGCCGCGCAGCGTGAAGTTCCATTCGCGCACGCCTTCGCTGCGCAGCCCGATCGCCACCAGCGTCAGCGCCCGCGCGAGGCCCGGCTGGCGCGCGGCGGCGTCGCGCTCGTCCTGCGTCAGCGGCTGCGGCGCGACCGGCAGCGTGATCGGCCGGCCGAGTTCTTCGGCGGCGAGCATGCCGTAGAAGCTGAACTGCGGCGCGATGCCTTCGAACAGCTCGGTCGCCTGCGCGCGCAGCCCGTCGCCCTCGGTCGAATCCTTCGCCAGCGCCCGCAACGCACGCGCCTTCCAGTAGACCCAGGTCGCATCGCGCTGCTCGACCGGGTTCATCGCATCGATCGCCTGCACCACCTGCTGCCAGCGCGGCGCATTCTCGCCGGCGCGCAGCGCGGCACGCGCCTTCCAGGCGAGCGTCTCGTCGGCCCAGTCGATCGTCACCCCCGACTTCGCCGACAGCAGCGCCGCCCGCGTGAAGTAGCCGGAGGCCTCCGGCAACAGCTTCAGCGCCGCCTGCTTGCCGACCGCCGCCCAGGCCCAGGCCGCCAGCTCGGGCGGCAGCGCGGCTTCCCACTTGCCGTTCAGCAGGTTGGCGGCGAGTTCGGGGTCGGTCGACGCGAGCCGCATCAGCGCCAGCGTGTTCAGCTGGTTGGCCTGGCGCCCGCCGAGCGCGCGGGTCAGGTAGCGCGCCGGGTTGTCGGCCAGTTCGTCCACGTCGCTGGCGGACCGGGTGTTGACCATCAGCGCTGCCTGGCGCGCCGCGCGCGGCTTGTTGCCGTCGATCGCGAGGCGCGCCTTGCGCCAGGCATCGGCTTCGGTGAGCTGCTTCGCGTCGTACAGCGTCGCGGCCAGCAGCGCGCAGCCGTCGTCGGGCTCGCGCTGCGCGAACCAGGCGCTGCGGGCCGCGCTGCGCACGTCCTTGCCGGCGAGGTGGTCGGCCAGCAGCGCGTAGCACGAGACCTCGCGGTCGTCGTTCATCCGGAAGCTCGGGTAATCGGCGGCCAGCGCCTTGAAATCGCGCCGCCGGCCGAGCTCGAGCAGCCAGTCGTTGCGCAGCCGGTCTTCGACGTAGGTGCCGCGCCAGCGCTGGTAGAAGGCCGCGATCTCGTCGGCCTGCACGAACTGCAGGCGCTGGCCGATCTCCCAGTAGTCGATCCACATCGCGAGCGGGTTGCGCTCGGCGATCGCGCCGTCGCGCAACGCGGCGAGCCGGGCCCGGTCTTTCTTGCGCAGCGCCTCGCGGGCTTCGAGCACGGCGTCGTTGCCGGTCTGCGCGCAGGCGGGCATCGCGTTCAGCAGCACGGCAGCCGCGAGGCCCTTCAGCACCCACCTCGCCATCACCGAGCCATATGATTTGTCTTTGTTCACGCTGTCCTTCATGGTGCCGACCTTGCCATCAGATCCCGACATCCGCCATCCCCTGCGTCAGCGCCTGCTGGCCGCGCGCACCGCGTTTGTCTCTTCGCCCACCGGAAAAGTTGCAGCCACGTCGCTGGCGCGTCACCTCGGCCTTGTCCTCGATCAACTCGAACCCGAGTGCCTCGGGGTCTATTGGCCGATGCGTTCCGAATTTAACGCAGCGGGCCTGTGGGATGGCGACGGATCGCATGCTTCCTTGCCGCGCGCATTGCCATTCACGCAGCGCGTGCCGCCGCAGATGCACTACCGGCTGTGGGATGGCAGCGCGCCGACGCAGAAGGACGAATGCGGCATTCCGGTCGCGAACGGCGCCGCGGTGGTGCCCGACGTGGTGCTGGTGCCCTGCGTCGGCTTCACCGGCAGCGGCTGGCGGCTCGGCTATGGGGGCGGCTTCTTCGACCGCTGGCTGGCGCTGCATCCGCACGTCACCGCCGTCGGCGTTGCGTGGGAGGTGGGGCGCCTCAGCGAGGCCGAACTCGCCCCGCAACCCCACGACCTGCCGCTCGCGCTCATCGTGACCGAGAACGGGGTGGCGCGGGACTGACCGGTTCGGGCCGCGCCTGCGCCAGCTGCTGCACGCTGCGGGCGGATTGCGCGGTCAGCGTCGCGTTGGTCCGTTCGCCCTGCTCGATCAGCCAGTCGCGGAAGCGCTGCACCTCCGGCCGCGCGACCGACAGCGGCGAGACCACCATCCAGTAGGCATGCGGCGCGTCGATGCGTCCGGCCGGCCCGAACGGCTCGACCAGGTCACCGCGCTCGAGCGAATCGGCCACCAGGGCCATGCGGGCCAGCGCGATCGCCTGACCGGCCAGCGCGGTCTGCACTTGCTGGTAGGTGAAGTTCAGGTACATCCACCGGCGCGGCTGCAGCCCGGCCTGCCCGTGCTGCGTCAGCCAGCGCCGCCAGCTGAGGAACTCGGCGGTCGGGCGGTTGTCGTCCTCTTCGGCCAGCGTGTGGCCGGCCAGGTCGGCCGGCGTCGACAACGGCGGCGCCTGGCCGCGCGCGATCTGCTCGGCCAGCCACGGGCTGATGGCCGGCGTCAGCGTCTCGCCGAACAGCCGTGGCGTGCCGGCCGGCACCAGGTGGTCGCCGCCGTAGCGCAGCACGATGTCGATCTCGGGGTCATCGAGGTCGACCACCATGTCGGTGGCGGAGACGCGGATGTCGATGTCGGGGTTCGCGCGCTGGAAGGCCTCGAGCCGCGGCAGCAGCCACAGCGACACGAACGACGCGAAGGTGTTGACCGTGACGCGGCGCCGCCCGCGGGAGGTGCGGATCTGGCGCACCGCGGTGTCGAGCCGGTCGAGCGACGGCGCAACCGCCCGCAGCAGCACCTGGCCGTCGCCGGTGAGTTCGACCGAGCGGGTACCGCGGTTGAACAGCGGTGCGCCGAGCTCGTCTTCCAGCCCCTTGATCTGCCGGCTGACGGCCGACTGGGTCAGGTGCAGCTCTTCGGCGGCGGCGCTGAAACTGAGGTGGCGGGCCACCGCTTCGAAGGCCCGGATGGGCCCGACCGAGAGCGGTCGATGACGCAGTTGATTCATGCACGAATGGTATCAATGCGCGGCGCGTAAGTCATTGGACCATCGGCCTGCAGGCCCCTAAAGTTCACTCCATGCCCTGCAAGGAGAACGACATGGCAAACCCGATGGTGATGAGCAATTTTCAACAATCCCAGGCCGCGAGCTGGACCGTGGCGCCCGGCGAGGCCCGTCCGCTGGAGATCGGCCCGGGCTCGCGCTGGCTGCGCGTCACCGAGGGCCGGCTGTGGCTGACGGTGCCCGGCACGGCCGACGAACCGGCGCAGGATGTGTGGCTGGAAAGCGGCGACAGCATCGCGCTGCCGGCCGGCGCCCAGGCGGTGCTCGAAGCCTGGCCGAGCGCGCAGTTCCAGTTGCTGGTGCCGCCCGACGCCTGCCAGCGCGGCAAGTCGCTGGCGCAGCGGCTCAGCGAGCAGCTCGCTTCGCGGCTGGGCGCTTCTTCGCCGGCGCTGCACGCGGCTTGATCGGTTTCGCCGCCTGCGACGCCTTGGTGGACTTGCGGGCCTTGGCCGCGGCGGCGCGCAGGCCTGCTTCCATCGCAAGCCGCGCCCACGGGCGCATCAGCGCCGGCGATTCCATCGCGTCGTCGGGCGCGGTGTAGTAGCTGATCGACACCGACTTGCCATCGCCGCCTTCGTAGACGAAGGGCTGGCCGCCGGCCTGCTCGAAGCGCGCCCGCGTCGCGTCATCGGTCTTCAGGTACAGGCGCTCCTCGAAGATCAGTGCGATGAACACATCGTCGACATAGAAGCCATGCCCGCCGAACATGCGCCGCGAGCGCGTCGGCCCGAGCGAGCCGAGCAGCTCGACGCAGTAGCGGGCGAATTCATCTTTCGGTGAGTTGATCGTGGCCATGGGCCGATGGTAGGCGCGCTGGCCACCCCGGCCACGGCTCGGTCACAATCGCCGGCATGGCCACCCCCGACACGTCCTCCACGATTGCGGTGCTGCGCAAGAAGCTGATCGCCGACCGCCAGGCCCTGCCCGACCGGCTGGAGCTCGCGGTGCAGCTGCAGAGCATGCTGCGCATCTGGCTGGTCAGCCGGCGCGAATCGCTGATCGGCGGCTACTGGCCGATCAAGGGCGAGTTCGATCCGCTGCCGGCGCTGTTCCGCTGGAGCGAAGGCGGTCCGGGGCGGCGCATCGGCCTGCCGGTGATGGACCGCACCGACGGCACCTTGCGCTTCCACGTCTGGTACCCCGGCTGCCCGACCGAACTCGATGCGCACGACATCCCGAAGCCCAAGGGCACCGAGCAGTTCCAGCCCGAATTGCTGCTGCTGCCGTGCGTCGGCTATGGCACCGAAGGCGCGCGGTTGGGCTATGGCGGCGGGTTTTACGACCGTTCCGTGGCCGCGCTGACGCCGCGACCGGTCACGGTGGGCCTTTGCTATGCGCACGGCTTCCTGCCGATGCTGCGTCCGAAGGAAGGCGACCACCCGCTCGATGCCGTCATCACCGAAGAAGGGGTGATGTGGCAGCGCGAAAGCTGATCAGTCGAGCTTGAGCCGCCGGCAGATCTCGATCGGCGCGGTCGAGGCGTTCATCGTGTAGATGTGCAGCCCCGGTACGCCGATGCGCAGCAGCCGCTCGCACAGCTCGGTCACGACGTCCAGCCCGAAGGCCTTGATCGACGCGGTGTCGTCGCCGAAGCTCTGCAGCCGCAGCCGGATCCAGCGCGGGATCTCGGCCCCCGACGAATCGGCGAAGCGGATGATGCCGCTCGCGTTCGTGATCGGCATGATGCCGGGCACCACCGGGATGTCCGCGCCCAGCCGGCGCGAATCTTCAACGAAGCGCTCGTAGGCATCGGCATTGAAGAAGAACTGCGTGATCGCCGCATCGGCGCCCGCCTTCACCTTCTCGACATACGCCTGCAGGTCGGCCTGCGGCGACTTCGCCTGCGGATGCATCTCCGGGTAGGCCGCCACCTCGATGTGGAACTGCCGGCCGGTGGCCTCGCGGATGAACGCGATCAGCTCGCTCGCATAGCGGAACTCGCCGAAGCCGCCGTAGCCGCTCGGCAGGTCGCCGCGCAGCGCGACCAGCCGGCGGATGCCCGCGGCCTGGAACTGCTCCAGCTTGGCCCGCACCGATGCCCGATCGGCGCCGACGCAGGTGAAGTGCGACGCGGCCTCGACGCCTTCGGCCAGGATCGCCTGCACCGCCGCCAGCGTGCCGTCCTGCGTCGAGCCGCCGGCCCCATACGTGACGGAGCAGAAGCTCGGCTTCAGCGCATACAGCTGCTGGCGCACCGCGGCCAGCTTGACGACGCCCTCGGGTGTCTTCGGCGGGAAGAACTCCAGGCTGACGGGAACTCGTTTCATGCAACATCCTCGGACGGCACGGCCCACACGAAGAACTCGGTGTTGCCGTTGCCGCCCTTGATCGGGCTTTGGAAATAGGCGCGCACCTGGAGGAACTGTTCCCTGCAGGCCTTGCGGATGCGTGTCTCGACCTCGGCGAAATGCCGTTCGTCCTTGACGATGCCGCCCTTGCCGATCTGCGCCGGCTGCAGCTCGAACTGCGGCTTGATCAGCAGCAACAGCTGACCCGCGGGCGCCAGGTAGTGCGCCAGCGTCGGCAGCACGTGCGTCGACGTGATGAACGACAGGTCGCCGGTGACGAAGCCGAAGCTGTGCGGTGCCGATGCGGCCTCGAAGGCCGAGCCGCTCACGTCGCGGGCATTGACGCCCTCGAAGCACTGCACCCGCGCATCGGCCTGCAGCTTCGGATGCAGCTGGCCGTGGCCGACGTCGATGCCCACGACGCGCGACGCGCCGCCTTGCAGCAGCGCATCGGTGAAGCCGCCGGTGCTCTGGCCGGCATCGAGGCAGGCGAGGCCGGTGACGTCGATCGCGCAGTGCTTCAGCGCGCCTTCGAGCTTCAGCCCGCCGCGCGAGACGAAGCGCAGCTCGGCGTCGTCGGTGATCTCGAGTTCGCAGCCTTCGGGCACGTCTTCGCCCGCCTTCTTCGGAACGGCCCAGCCCTTCGGGCCGAGCCAGCGGACGGCGCCGCGCTCGATCAGCCGCTGCGCGGCCGATCGGGTGGGCGCCAGCCCCTCGGTGACGAGCAGCTGGTCGATGCGCATCGGGGGCTCAGTACCTGTAGGTGTCGGGCTTGTACGGGCCTTGCTTGGGCACGCCGATGTAGGCGGCCTGCTCGTCCGTCAGCTCGGTCAGCATCGCGCCCACCTTCTTCAGGTGCAGGCGGGCGACCTTCTCGTCGAGGTGCTTCGGCAGCACGTAGACCTGGCCGACTTCGTACTTCTCGGGCCGCGTGAACAGCTCGATCTGCGCGATCGTCTGGTTCGCGAAGCTCGAGCTCATCACGAAGCTCGGGTGGCCGGTGCCGCAGCCGAGGTTCACCAGGCGGCCCTTGGCCAGCAGGATGATGCGCTTGCCGTCCGGGAAGATCACGTGGTCGACCTGCGGCTTGATCTCTTCCCATTCGTACTTCTCGATCGCCGCGATGTCGATCTCGTTGTCGAAGTGGCCGATGTTGCAGACGATCGCCTGGTCCTTCATCGCGAGCATGTGCTCGTGGCGGATCACGCCCTTGTTGCCGGTGGTCGTCACGAAGATGTCGGCCTTGTCGGCGGCGTACTCCATCGTCACGACCTTGTAGCCTTCCATCGCGGCCTGCAGCGCGTTGATCGGGTCGATCTCGGTCACCCACACCTGGGCGCTCAGCGCGCGCAGGGCCTGGGCCGAGCCCTTGCCCACGTCGCCGTAGCCGGCCACGCAGGCCACCTTGCCGGCGATCATCACGTCGGTCGCGCGCTTGATGCCGTCGACCAGCGATTCGCGGCAGCCGTACAGGTTGTCGAACTTGCTCTTCGTGACCGAGTCGTTCACGTTGATCGCGCGGAACAGCAGCGTTCCCTTCGCGCTCATTTCCTTCAGGCGGTGCACGCCGGTGGTGGTTTCCTCGGTCACGCCCTGGATCTGCGCGCTCTTGCGGGTGTACCAGGTCGGGTCCTGCGCCAGCTTGGCCTTGATGCTCGCGAACAGGCAGGTCTCTTCTTCGCTGCCGGGGTTGTTCAGCACGCTGATGTCCTTCTCGGCGCGCTGGCCCAGGTGCATCAGCAGCGTCGCGTCGCCGCCGTCGTCGAGGATCATGTTCGGGCCTTCGCCTTCGGAACCCTTCGGGCCGAAGTCGAAGATGCGGTGGGTGTAATCCCAGTAGTCGGTCAGGTTCTCGCCCTTGTAGGCGAACACCGGCGTGCCCTTCTCGACCAGCGCGGCAGCGGCGTGGTCCTGCGTCGAGAAGATGTTGCACGAGGCCCAGCGCACCTGGGCACCGAGGGCCTGCAGCGTCTCGACCAGCACGGCGGTCTGGATCGTCATGTGCAGCGAGCCGGTGACGCGCGCGCCCTTCAGCGGCTGCGACTTCGCGAACTCTTCGCGGATGGCCATCAGGCCGGGCATCTCGGTCTCGGCGATCTTGATCTCCTTGCGGCCCCAGGCGGCAAGCGAGATGTCGGCGATGGCGTGGTCTTGGGAAGGCTTGAGAACAGCGTTCATGTCGGGCTCCGTTGATAAGGACCCCGCACGCGCAACGACGTTGGAAGTTCGGATCCGCTCAGGAACGCGGTTCGAAAACTCACCCACGAAGGACGATCGTGCGGGTGAGCGCGGTTGCAATTGGATTTCCGAGCCTGGGGCGGCTGTCGTGGCGACAGGCGGCCTTGCAACGCTCCTCGGAAAGTGCAGGGATTGTAGACGCCGGAATCGGCGGATTCCAGTCCGTTGCGTGCGTTATGGCCGGGTCGGCCCGGGCGCTCGTGCAAGACTGCGGGCCATGTCCGTCATCGCCCCCCGCCCCCGCCCGCTCTCGGAATTGAGCCCCGGACTCGCCCGCAGCGTGCACGGCGTGCTGACCGACATCGACGACACGCTGACGCGCGACGGTGCGATCGAGCCCGAAGCGCTGGCCGCGCTGCAGGCGCTGCGCGACGCCGCGATCCCGGTGATCGCGATCACCGGCCGGCCGATGGGCTGGAGCGAGCCGTTCGCGCGCGACTGGCCGATCGATGCGATCGTCGCCGAGAACGGCGCGGTCGCGCTGTTCCGCGATGCACAGGGCCTGCGCATCGAGTACGCGCAGGACGAAGCGACGCGCACCCACAACGCGATGCGATTGCGTCGGACCGCACAGCGCGTGCTGGCCGAGGTGCCCGGCGCGACGCTCGCGCAGGACAGCGCCGGCCGCGTCACCGACATCGCGATCGACCACAGCGAGTTCGCCCACTTGTCGCAGCCGCAGATCGACGCGGTGCTGCAGGTGATGCGCGCCGAGGGCATGAACGCGACCGTCAGCTCGATCCACATCAACGGCTGGTACGGCGAGCACGACAAGCTGAGCGGCGCCCGCTGGATCGTGCAGCGGCTGCTCGGCCGGGTGCTCGATGGCGAGACGCCCGCCTGGGCCTACGTCGGCGATTCGACGAACGACCAGACGATGTTCGGGCACTTCCCGGTCAGCGTGGGGGTCGCGAACCTGATGCAGTTCGCGGACCGGCTGCACACCTGGCCGGCGTACCTGGCTCCAGGCGAACGCGGACAAGGGTTCGCCGATGTGGCCGGGGCACTGTGCGCGGCTCGCGCCGCCGACAAGCGCCCCTGACCCGTCAACCGAGCCGCGCCGCCCGCTGCCCCGCCTGCCGCGTCAGCATCCAGCCCGGGTACTCCGCCGGCAGCGCACTGACCTTGTCGAGTGCCGCCAGCTCGTCGGCATTCAGCTTCAGCGTCGTCGCCGCGATGTTGTCGTCCAGTTGCTCGACCCGCTTGGCGCCGATGATCACCGTGCTGACCGCCGGCTGGTGCAGCACCCAGGCCAGCGCGACCCGCGCGATCGACACGCCGTGCGCCTCGGCGATGCCGCGCATCACGTCGATGCAGTCGTCGGCCCGCGCCCGGTTCACCGGCGGGAAGTCGAAGCTGCTGCGCCGCGCGCCCTGCTCGGCACCCTGCCCGTCGCGCCCGTACTTGCCGCTCAGCAGCCCGCCGGCCAGCGGGCTCCACACCATCAGCCCGACCTGCTCGCTGCGCAGCATCGGCACGATCTCGCGCTCCAGGTCGCGCCCGGCGACGGTGTAGTAGGCCTGCAGCGATTCGACCCTTGCCTTGCCGTCGCGCTCGGCAATGCCCAGCGCCTTCGCGATCTGCCACGCGGCCCAGTTCGACACGCCGACGTAGCGCACGTGCCCCTGCTGCACCAGCGTGTCCATCGCATGCACCGCTTCGTCGATCGGCGTCGACGGGTCGAAGCCGTGGATCTGGTACAGGTCGATGTGCTCCAGCTGCAGGCGCTTCAGGCTCGCTTTCACGCCGTCCATGATGTGAAAGCGCGACATGCCGGAGGAGTTGACGCCCTTCGCGCCGGTCTCGCCGAACACCTTGGTCGCGACGACCACCTTGTCGCGCGGCACCTTCAGGTTGCGCAGCGCCTGGCCGGTGATATGCTCCGACAGGCCTTCCGAATACACGTCGGCGGTGTCGATGAAGTTGATGCCGGCGTCGAGCGCGCGGCCGACCAGCGCATCGGCCTCCTCCTGCTGCAGCTTGCCGATCTGGCTCCAGATGCCGCCGGTGCCGCCGAAGGTCATCGTGCCGAGGCACAGTTCCGAGACGAACAGGCCGGTGCGGCCCAGCTTGCGGTATTGCATGTCCAGCTCCTTGTGACGACGCCCCGGGGAAGCGGGGCCAGGGCGGCAGTGTCCTGCCGCGGCCCGCGGCCACGCCAGCACGTTCCTGCAGAGTTCTTGCCCATTTCTCCAGACCGCTCGGCGCGGTGCCGCACGCTCGTGTGGACGGCGCTAAGCTGTGACGCACCCGATCCTCCACGCCTCCTCACACGCACGCGCCGACGCCATGGACGACCTCCTCGAACTCGACGACGCCCGCCGTTCGCTGGTCGGCATGCTGAACCGCGCCACCGTCGGCGTCGAAGGCGTCGTGCAGACGCCGGTGCCCGGTCTCGTCGTCTACCGCATCGCGAACCCGGGCGGGCCGAAGCACCACGTCTACGAGCCGGCGCTGGCACTGATCGCACAAGGCGCCAAGCAGGTGATGGTCGGCGACGACATCCACACCTACGACGCACTGCACTACCTGGTGACCTCGGTCGACCTGCCGGTGGTCGGCCAGGTGCGGGTCGCGAGCGACACGTTGCCCTACCTGGCCTGCGGCTGTCGCTGGACATCGCCGAGATCGGCGAACTGATCCGCGACGAGCGCCTGCCGGCCGCCGCCCATGCCGGTCCGGCGCGCGGCATCTACGTGAACCGCATCGCGCTGCCGGTGCTCGAGCCGGTGCTGCGGCTGCTGAAGCTGCTCGATGCGCCGGCCGACATCGCGATCGTCGCGCCGCTGGTCAAGCGCGAGATCCTGTACCGGCTGCTGATGAACGGCGAAGGCGCGCGGCTGCGCCAGCTCGCGCTGCAGGACAGCCAGACGCAGCGCATCGCGAAAGCCATCGCGCTGCTGCGCACGAACTACGCGCAGGCGCTGCGCATCGACGAGATCGCCAGCGGCGTGCACATGAGCGTCTCGTCGTTCCACCATCACTTCAAGGCCGTCACCGCGATGAGCCCGCTGCAGTTCCAGAAGCAGTTGCGGCTGCAGGAGGCGCGGCGCTTGTTGCTGACCGGCGGTGCCGACGCATCGACGGCAGCGCACCAGGTCGGCTACGAGAGCGCCTCGCAGTTCGCGCGCGAATACGGGCGGATGTTCGGCGCCCCGCCGGCGCGCGACCGGCGGCGTTGGCTGGCCGAGAACGAGGTCGGCGAAACCGTCTGACGGCCGGCTCAGCCGGCCCTGCGCGCCGGCTCGCTCGTGTGCAGGTACTTGGTGTACAGGTCGCGGGGCGGCGCGACCGAGATCGACTTCAGGACCTGACCGACGTTGCCCCGGTGGTAGCCGCCATGGGTGACGACGTGCAGCAGCATCTCCTCGCGGGACATGCGCCCGGCATCGCCGTCGGTGAAGGTGAAGACCAGGGTCTCGGACAACGCCGCCTCGGACAGCCCCGACGCGTAGTCGACGTACCACGCGTCGGTCGCCGCCACGTCGGCCTGCAGTTGCACCAGCGACGGGGTTTCCTTGGTGTTCGTGGCGTCGAACGTCCTGGCCTCGCCGCCGAGGTGCGCACGGAAGATCCGGTCCACCACGTAGATGTGGTTCAGCGTCCGCACGCACAGGTGCAGCGCATCGGCCTGCTCAGCCGGCAGGGTCCGCAGCAGTGCGAACAACTCGGCGTTGGCCCAGGCCTTGTAGCCGAACAGCGATTTCATCGACGAGACGGACATGGCGCAGCCTGTGGGGTGACGGGCGGGGAGCCCGGCGGGCCATCATCGCATCGAAACCGGCGCGTGGCACGCCGTCACGCAGACGGAGCGCCCGGGGTGCCGGCTTCCGCACCGGTGGTTGCCACCGGTGCGACATCCGGCCGCATCCCGGTCATCGTCGCCGGCCCGAAGATCGTCGCGAAGGCCACGTCCTTCGCGTCGCGTCCCATCGCGATGCGAACCAGGTCGTCGACCGGCGACATCCGGGTCGGGTCGAACATCATCCAGCGCCCGCCGAGGTAGGCCTCGAACACCGCGTGGAAATCGGGCGGGGGCTCGTCGAACACCGCATAACCGACCACCAGCCGCGCCGGGATGTTCAGCGCGCGGCAGAAGGTGACGCCGAGGTGCGCGAAATCGCGGCACACGCCGGCCCGGTTGCGGAACACGTCGCAGGCGGTCGTCGTCGCGGTGCTGGAACCGAGCTGGTAGTCGACGTTGTCGTGCAGCCAGTCGCAGATCGCCTGCACCCTCACCGCACCGCGCGGCAGGTCGCCGAAGATCTTGATCGCCGCATGCGACAGCAGGTCGGATTCGCAGTAGCGCGTCGGCATCAGGTTGTGCAGCACCTCGTCGGGCAACTCGGTGATCGCCATCTCGGGGGCGGCCAGGTCGAGCGGCACCGGCCGGCGCTCCACCCGCGCCCGGTACTGCAGCCGCAACGTGCCCTCCCCGGCCGACAGCCGCGCGAAGCGGTGGCCCACCGCCGGGTCCTCGTAGACGTGCACACGCACCGCCGGTTCCACCTCCAGCGATTCGCTCAGCACGCGCTGGTCCATGCCGTCCAGCGCATGCAGCTGGAACAGGAAATCCGCCGGCCCCGCCAGTTGGTAGCTCAGCTCGCAATCGACGTCGAAGTGTCTTGACATGCAGCCATTGCACCGCGACGCGCGCGCGGCCCCCATCGGCCGGGCACCCGCGACGCTGTAGGACAAGCGCGACCGATCGCGGGGATGGGCACAATGCGCCGCGATGAGCACCTCCAGAACGTCGACGCTGCGCACCGCGGCCGCGCTCGCCCTCGCGGCCGCGGTGTCGCTCGGGCTGGCGCGCTTCTCGTATGCGCTGCTGTTGCCGGCGATGCGCACCGACCTCGGCTGGAGCTACCTGACCGCCGGCGCGATGAACACCGTCAACGCGGCCGGCTACCTGCTCGGCGCGCTGGCCACGCCGCTGGCGCTGGCGCGCGTCGGCGTGCGCCGCGTGCTGCTGGCGGGCAGCGCGTCGGCCGCGCTGATGCTCGCGGCGCACGGCCTCGTCAGCTCGGATGCGGCGCTGTACGCGCTGCGGCTCGCGACCGGCATCGCCAGCGCCGCCGTCTTCATCTCCGGCGGGCTGATGGCGGCGCGCCTGGTCGGCAGCGACGGCGCCGCGCGCGCCGGGCTGATCCTCGGGCTGTACTACGGCGGCACCGGGATCGGCATCGTCGCGTCGGCGCTGCTGGTGCCGCCGCTGGTGGCGCTGGCGCAGCCGCACGCCTGGCAGTGGGCGTGGATCGCGCTTGGCGCAGCCGCCCTGCTGGCCACCGCCATCACCGCGCGCGGCACGCGCAGTCTCGACGCCGCGCCGGCCCCCGCGTCGGCACGCACCGGTTTCCGGCCGCGCGACTTCGTGTTCGGCCTCGCGTCGTA
Source organism: Rhizobacter sp. Root1238 (assembly GCF_001425825.1). Lineage (GTDB taxonomy): Bacteria > Pseudomonadota > Gammaproteobacteria > Burkholderiales > Burkholderiaceae_C > Rhizobacter. The sequence continues at coordinate 82,946 of NZ_LMDM01000002.1, read as the reverse complement.
CACGCTGTTCGGCCTCGGCTACATCGGCTACATGACGTTCTCGGTGACGCTGCTGCGCGAGCAGCAACTCGGCAGCGGACTGATCACGGTGTTCTATGCGCTGCTCGGCGTCGGCGTGATCGCATCGTCGTGGCTGTGGGCCGGCTTGCTGCAGCGCTGGCGCGGCGGGCAGCCGATGGCGCTGCTGAACGCGCTGCTCGCGGTGGCGACCCTGCTGCCGGTGGTCAGTGCACACCCGCTGGCCGGCTTCGCCTCGGGCGCGCTGTTCGGCGGCGTGTTCCTGTCGGTTGTCGCATCGACCACCGCGCTGGTGCGGCACAACCTGCCGGCCGCCGCGTGGCCGGCCGGCATCGCGGCCTTCACGACGGTGTTCGCGGCCGGGCAGATCGTCGGCCCGAGTCTGGTCGGCTGGCTGGCCGACGGGCCGGGCGGGCTGCGCGCCGGGCTGGCCGCATCGGCCGGCGTGCTGGCGCTGGCAGCGTCGCTCGCGGCGCGGCAGCGGCCGCTACCGGCCGGTTGAATCGGCCCCGAGGAAGCTGCGCATGCGCGCGATCTCGTCGGCCAACCCCGCCTTGAACGCCGCATCGCGCGGCGCCCGGCCGTCGACGTAGCCGAACTGCTGCTTCAGTTGCCCGCCCACCATCGACAGATTGCCCCAGCCGATCACCCGGTCGTGCCACAGCAGCGGCAGCGCGTAGTAGCCGAACCTGCGCTTCGGTGCCGGCGTGTAGGCCTCGAACCGGTACGCCCAGTCCCACAGCAGCTCGAAGCGGATGCGGTCCCAGACGACCGGGTCGAACGGCGCGAGCAGGCGCACCGCGTCGTCGGGCGCGTGACGGCGCGAGGCCGGGTTCTCGTCGGCCGGCCAGTACCAGGTGACGCCGTCCAGCTGCAGGCTCGCGAGCTGCTCGCGCGCCAGCTTCATCGCCGCCTGCGTCTGCGTCTTCAGGTGCGGCGCGCCGTAGTTCAACAGCGCGGTCAGGTGGGTCAGGCTGCGCGCCGGCAGCGGCGCGTACTTGCGCACGATCAGCGCCAGCAGCTCGGCGGCGCGGCGCGCCCGCTCGGCCGGGCTCTCGTCGGCCGGCGCGTGCTCGACCGCCTCGTAGACGCGGATGCCCGCATCGCGCCGCACGACGCGCAGCATGCCGCGGTAGTGCATGCCGTCCAGCAGGTGCGTGGTCGCGCTCGACGAGCCGCCCCAGTAGTTGGTGACGCTGCCGTGCGCGAAGTGCTCGTCGACCTCGCGCGGGTGCACGCGACCGCGCTCGCGCACGAAGGCCAGCACATCGGCGGCGCGACGCCGGGTCGCGCGGTCCCATTCGGTCTTCGCGATGCGCGGGTGCATCAGCGCCAGGTGCTCGCGCGGCAGGAAGCCGTAGTTGACGAGGCAGTCCTCCTCGACCGGCAGCGTCGCATAGCGCCGCTCCAGATCGCCTGCACGGTAGTCCTTGACGCGGTGGCGCAGCGTCAGGTCCTGCGCCCGCGCAGGCGAGCGGATCGGGTCGGCCTGCACGAAACCCAGCCGGCGGATCGCGCGCAGCAGCGTGGTCGGTTTGAAAAGCGTGCGGGCGACGGCGTAGCGCCGCAGGTGGTCGAGGGTGATCGGCATGGGAGCGATGATGCGGCATCCGTGTGCCGGTTCATGTCACCAGGCGACCGGGGGCTCTACCTTTCCAGTTGCTCCACCGTGTCGAGCTGCATCTCGAAGCTGAAGAAGCGATCCCGCCCCTGCGCCTTCGCGGCGTACAAGGCCTGGTCGGCGCGCACCACCATGCCTTCGGCGGTGGTCTCAGCGTCGGGGACGCAGGTGGTGATGCCGCCGGTCAGCGTGACCAGCGCTCCGACCGGCGAGGCCGGGTGCGGCAGTGCCACGCCGGCCAGCATGCGGCGGACCGCACGCGCGAAGGTCATCGCGCCGGACTTCGGGGTGTTGGGCAGGATCAGCGCAAATTCCTCGCCGCCGTAGCGCGTCGCGCGGTCGCGCGGCCGGTGGCAGGCGTCGCGCAGCAGCGCGCCGATGCGGCGCAGGCAGTCGTCGCCCTGCACATGGCCGAGCGTGTCGTTGTAGGGCTTGAACGCATCGAGGTCGCAGAACACCAGCGTCAGCGGCTGCTGCTCGCGGCGCGCCGCGCCGATCTCGGCATGCAACAGGCGGTCGAAGCCGCGGCGGTTGATCAGGCCGGTCAATTCGTCGAGTTCGCTCAGGTGCTGCAGCCGCTGGTTCGCGGTGCGCAACTCGGCCGACACCTGCATCAGCTGCGCCTGCATCTGCTGCAGGCGGCTCATCGCGCGCAGCTTTGCCGCGAGCACCACGGTCGACACCGGCTTCACCAGGTAGTCGTCGCCGCCGCTCTCGATGCCCTTCCACAGGTCCTGCTCCTGGTCGCGGGCGGACAGGAAGATGATCGGCGTCCAGCGGCCGGATTCCACCTGGCGCATCTGGCGCGCCAGCCAGTAGCCGTCGTGGCCGGGCATCACCACGTCGAGCAGCACCAGGTCGGGCTTGTGGCGCTGGAACTGGTCCAGCGCCCAGGTCGCGTCACCGGCTTCGAGCACGCGGTGGCCCAGCGCATCGAGCTGCGCGACGAGCGCGACGCGCACGGCGGGCTGGTCGTCGACGACGAGGATGGTGAGGGACGACTGGTGTGCTGCGGGCAGGCTGGACATGACGGGGCCATCGGCACCCATCGGGATGCCTTCGCCCGGTTTATCGACGGACGGCCCCCGCTTTGTAGCGCCGGCCCGCCGCCCGCCGGCTGCCGTCGCGGCCGCGGTGACTTACTGCACGCAAGCGGCGCGCTGCCGCGCCCGTCTTACAGCCCCGCCGCTGCCCGCAGCGCCTGGGCCTTGTCTGTCTTTTCCCAGCTGAACTCGGGCTCTTCGCGGCCGAAGTGACCGTAGGCCGCCGTCTTCTCGTAGATCGGGCGCAGCAGGTCGAGCATCTGGATGATGCCCTTCGGGCGCAGGTCGAAATGCTCGTTGACCAGCGCGGCGATCTTGTCGTCGGAGATCACGCCGGTGCCTTCGGTGTAGACCGTCACGTTCATCGGACGGGCCACGCCGATCGCGTACGCCACCTGGATCTGGCACTGCCGCGCCAGGCCGGCCGCGACCACGTTCTTCGCGACATAGCGTGCCGCATAGGCGGCCGAACGGTCGACCTTGCTCGGGTCCTTGCCCGAGAACGCGCCACCGCCGTGCGGGCAGGCGCCGCCGTAGGTGTCGACGATGATCTTGCGGCCCGTCAGGCCGCAGTCGCCCTGCGGGCCGCCGATGACGAAGCGGCCGGTCGGGTTGATCAGGTACTTGGTGTCCTTCAGCCATTCCTTCGGGAGCACCGGCTTGATGATCTCCTCGATGATGGCTTCGTTGAACGAGGCCTTCATCTTCTTCGGCGTCTCGCTCTGGTCGGGGCTGTGCTGCGTCGACAGCACGACGGTGTCGATGCTGTGCGGCTTGCCGTCGACGTAGCGCATCGTCACCTGGCTCTTTGCGTCGGGGCGCAGGAACGGCAGGCGGCCGTCCTTGCGCAACTGGGCCTGGCGCTCGACCAGCCGGTGCGCGTAGTAGATGGGCGCGGGCATCAGCTCCGGCGTCTCGTCGCAGGCATAGCCGAACATCAGGCCCTGGTCGCCGGCGCCGGTGTTCAGGTGGTCGTCGCTCGCCTGGTCGACGCCCTGGGCGATGTCGTTGGACTGCTTGTCGTAGCAGACCATCACCGCGCAGCCCTTGTAGTCGATGCCGTACTCGGTGTTGTCGTAGCCGATGCGCTTGATGGTGTCGCGCGCGACCTGGATGTAGTCGACGTGCGCGTTGGTGGTGATCTCGCCGGCCAGCACGACCAGCCCGGTGTTCGTCAGCGTCTCGGCGGCCACGCGCGAACGCGGGTCCTGCTTGAAGATCGCATCGAGGATGGCGTCGGAGATCTGGTCAGCCACCTTGTCGGGGTGACCTTCGGAGACGGATTCGGATGTGAAAAGGAAGTCGTTCGACACTCTTAAACTCCAGCAAGGTTGCGGAACGCGTTGCCGGACTTGAATTTCATCGAGCGGCGAACGCTTTAGCAGGATTTTTGAATCGCCCCGCAAGTAGTTCATAACTCGGCGATAGCGGGATTATAGGAACAGATGTCAACCCTACTGCGCTGGTTTGCCGGGCTTTCGCTGGGCTTTTTGCATCATCTGGGCAGCGTGCTCGGCTGGCTGGGCTACTGGCTGTCGAGCGGCTATCGGCGCCGCATGGCCGAAAACGCCGCGCAGGCGGGGCTCGCCCCACCCGCGTGGCGGCCGGCGATCGCATCGGCCGGCCGCATGGTGATGGAGCTGCCCAAGCTGTGGCTGCGACCCGTCGACCGGTCGGTGCTCGGCCTGATGCGCTTCGAGGGCGAGCCGCTGCTGGCACAGGCGCTCGACTCCGGCCGCGGCGTGCTGCTGCTGACGCCGCACATGGGCTGCTTCGAGATCACCGCGCAGGCCATCGCCGAGCGTTGGGGCGCACGGCAGCCGATCACCGTGCTGTACCGCCCGGCGCGCCAGGCCTGGCTGCGTCGCCTCGAAGAGACCGCGCGCGATCGCCCGCACCTGCAGGCGGTGCCGGCCACCTTGTCGGGTGTGCGCCAGATGATCCGGGCGCTGCGCCGCGGCGAGATCGTCGGCCTGCTGCCCGACCAGGTGCCGCCCGACGGCATGGGCGTGTGGGCGCCCTTCTTCGGCAGGCCGGCCTACACGATGACGCTGGCCGCGCGGCTCGCGCAGCAGACCGGCGCCGTGCTGCTGCTGACCTGGGGCGAACGCCTGCCGGCCGGTGCCGGCTACCTGCAGCGCTTCTTCGAATTCCCCGGCACGCTGCCCGAAGACTCGACCGAGGCGGCCACCGCCGTCAACCGGGCGATGGAACAGCTGATACTGCAGTGCCCCGGCCAGTACCTGTGGGGCTACAACCGATACAAGGCGCCGCGCGAACATCCGGCGGATGCCGCTCAGAAGAACTGACGATGGGAACCCGACTCCTGCTGGGAACGATGTGGCTGCTGCATTGGCTGCCGCTGCCGGTGCTCGCCGCGCTGGGGCGCGGCCTCGGGCGGCTGCTGTTCGCGCTCGCGCGTTCGCGGCGGCGCGTCGCGCTGCGCAACCTCGAGCTGTGCTACCCCGACTGGAGCCCGGCGCAGCGGCTCGCGCTGGCCCGCGAGCACTTCCGCTGGCTCGGGCGCAGCATCCTCGAGCGCAGCCTGCTCTGGTACGCACCGATGGCGCAGTTGAAGCGGATCATCCACGTCGAGGGCGACGTCAAGCTCGCCGAACACAGCCCGCGACCGGTGATGTGGCTGGTGCCGCACTTCATGGGGCTGGACGTGGCGGGCGTGGCGACGCTGCTGTTCCAGCAGCATCCGGCCTGTTCGATGTACCAGCAGCAGAGCAACCCGGTGATGGATGCGGCGATCCGCAAGGGCCGCATGCGCTTCGGCGACCATGCCGAGATCTTTCCGCGCAGCGACAAGGCGCTGCCGCTGATCCGCGCGATCCGCAAGGGGCACGCCTTCTTCAACCTGCCCGACATGGATTTCGGCGCACGAGACGCCGCGTTCGTGCCGTTCTTCGGCGTGCCGGCCGCGACGCTGCTCGCGCCGTCGCGCATGGCGCGCGCGCTCGGCATGGTCGTGCAGCCGGTGATCGCCGAGATGCTGCCCGGCGGCCAGGGCTACCGGGTGCGCTTCGGCGAGCCGTTCACGCACTTCCCGAGCGAGGACCCCGTCGCCGACACCGCGGCGATGAACCGCTGGATCGAGGACGAGATCCGCAAGAACCCGGCGCAGTACCTGTGGGTTCACAAGCGCTTCAAGACACGGCCGGCGGGCGAGCCGTCGCTGTACTGAGCCGCACCAGCGTCCGAGCCCGCCCGCCGGCACGCCGTCAGTCGCTGCGCGGCAGCGTCAGCCGCAGGCCGAGCGCGGAACCGAGCCGGATCGCGGCCTCGGCGTCGGCCGTGTTCGTCATCAGCATGCAATGCTCCTGGCCGCCGGTGTCCATCTGCAGCAGCGAGTAGCCGAAGCCGAGCAGCCAGGCGTGCAGCGCGAACAGCGCGGCACGCGTGGAGCGCCCGCGGCCCTCGTTCCAGTCCCAGCCGTAGATCGCCGCAATGGCGGCGGACCGCGCCAGTTCCCGTCCTTGCCGCTCGACGTCGTCGACCGCGTCGACGCCCAGCAGCAGCAGCGCCCACTGCCCGTCCTGCTGGCCGCCTTCGTTCAGCATCGCGTGGACCATCGCCTTCGGCAGGGTGTCGCCGAAGCGCAGGTTGTTCAGCACGCGCTGCTGCAGCCGGTGGCGTTCCTCGGTGCGCAGGTGGCCGAGCACGAGGCGCAGCCAGTCGACGACCGTCACGCCGTCCGGCTGCGCCGCCGGCTCGGCCGGGGTTGGCGGGTGCACGGTCTCGACAGGGACCTGCGCGCACTGCGGTTGCGGGTCGTCGAAGCGGGAGCGAAGTCGTTTCAGGAAAGTCAGCATGGCACGCGCTCCCGACGAAGGATCAGGCAGGGGGCGCCACCGAGGCGCCAGCGCTTGTCGGCCCGAGACGGATGCGCCCAGGCACGGCCGCAGGTGCAGGTGCAGGCGCGCGGGGGTCGTCGCCGCGCGGGTTTCAGCCGCACGGCGGGGGCGCGCGTCAGCGGCCGGCGACAGGTGCCGGCATCGTCGGCCGCGGCACTGACAGCGAAGAGGGGGTTCAGGTCCATCGTTTCTCCCATGGGAAGGGCCGGCGCGACGATTCGCGCCCGGCATGGTCCGGCATGCTGTGCAGGCTTTGTGCAGGCCTTTTGCAGGCGGCCAGATGTTTTCAAGAAACCGGGATCTGCGATGCAGATGGCCGCGAGGGAACCACGCCCCTGTTCGGACTGCTGTCACGGCGCGGCAGCGATAATCCCCGCCCATGAGAGTGCAGTTCACGAAGATGCAGGGGGCCGGCAACGACTTCGTCGTGCTCGATGCGACCACCGCGCCGCTGGCGCTGGATGCCGCGCAGCTGCGCGCGCTGGGCGACCGGCGCTTCGGGGTCGGCGCCGACCAGATCCTGGTGGTCGAAGCCAGCGACACGCCCGGCATCGACTTCCGCTACCGCATCTTCAACGGCGCCACCGGTGACGAAGTCGAACAGTGCGGTAACGGTGCGCGATGTTTCGTGCGCTTCGTGCACGACAAGAAACTGAGCGACAAGACGACGATCCGCGTCGAGACGGTCCGGCAGGTGCTCGAACTGCGGCTGCAGCACGACGGGCGCGTCACCGTCGACATGGGCGCCCCGGTGTTCGACCTGCCCGCGCTGCCCTTCGACGCCCGCGGCCTGGCGCCGCGCGAGCTCAACGGCTTCGCGGTGTGGCCGCTGCCGGTCGGCACCGACACGGTCGAGGTGGCCGCGCTGTCGATGGGCAACCCGCATGCAGTGCAGGTGGTGGCCGATGTCGACGCCGCGCCGGTCGCGACGCAGGGCCCGCTGATCGAGCAGCACGCGCGCTTTCCGCGCAAGGTGAACGCCGGCTTCATGCAGGTGCTGTCGCGCACGCACATCCGGCTGCGGGTGCACGAGCGCGATGCCGGCGAGACGCTCGCCTGCGGCACCGGCGCCTGCGCCGCGGTGGTCGCGGGCATCCGCATGGGCCTGCTCGACGAGCGCGTCGACGTCGATGCGCGCGGCGGCCGGCTCACCATCGAATGGCAAGGCATGGCGGGCAGGCTGCAAGCGCCCGTGCTGATGACCGGCCCCGCCACGACCGTCTTCGACGGCGTGATCCATCTGTAAAAGCCGTAGAAGGGCCCCCCGTGAGCATCCAAGGCATCACCGAGCAGGACATCGCCAACTACCTGGCCAACACGCCGGGTTTCTTCGAGCGCCATGCCGAACTGCTGGCGGCGATCCAGCTGACCAGCCCGCACGGGCAGCGCGCGGTGTCGCTGCAGGAGCGGCAGATGGAAATGCTGCGCGAGAAGCACAAGGGCCTCGAGCTGCGCATCATCGAGATGATCCGCCACGGCACCGAGAACGTCTCGATCGCCGACAAGCTGCACCGCTGGACGCGCGCGATCATGCTGACGCACAACCCCGGCGACCTGCCCGACGTGCTGGTGGCCGAGCTGAAGCACCAGTTCATGATCCCGCAGGCGGCGATCCGCATCTGGGGCGCGGCCGAGGTGTTCAACGTGCTGCCGTTCGCCAAGTCCGTCACCGAAGACGCGCGCAGCTTCGCGGCCAGCCTCACGCAGCCGTACTGCGGCGTCAACTCCGGCTTCGAGGCCGCCCAGTGGCTGGCCGACGTGGCGACCGTGATGTCGCTCGCGCTGATCCCGCTGCGCGTGCGCCAGGACGACCCGGCCTTCGGCATGCTGGTGCTGGCCTCGCCGGACCCGACCCGCTACAGCGCCGACATGGGCACCGAGTTCCTGTCGCGCATCGGCGACATCGCGAGCGCCGGGCTGTCGCGGCTGCTGCCGGTCGCCTGAAGACCGCCGCCATGGCCGCACCGTCCGCCGCCCTCGACGCGGACCTGCAGCGTCACCTGGTCCACCTCGAATCCGAGCGCCGGCTCGCACCGCGCAGCCTGGTGCTGTACCGCGATGCGTTCGCGCGCTTGCAGGCCTTTGCGCAGGCGCAGCCGGTGGCGCTGCGCGCGACGCAGGTGCACCACGTGCGGCGCTGGGCGGCGCAGCTGCATTCGCAGGGCCTCGGCTCGCGCAGCATCGCGCTGGTGCTGTCGGCCTGGCGCGGCTTCTTCCGCTGGCTCGGCCACGAAGGCGTGGTGGCGCTGAACCCGGTCGACGGCGTGCGCGCACCGAAGGCCGCCAAGCCGTTGCCGAAGGCGCTGCCGGTCGACCAGGCGGTGGCGCTGGCCGAGCCGCGCGAGGACGACGACACCGACCCGGCACTCGCTGCCCGCGACCAGTGCATCGTCGAACTGCTGTACGGCTGCGGGCTGCGTGTCGGCGAGCTGGTGGGGCTGGACGTGCGGGCCAGCGGCGAAGCGGCCGGCTGGATCGACGCCGCCGAGGCCGAGGCGCAGGTGCTCGGCAAGGGCCGCAAGCGCCGCAGCGTGCCGGTCGGCGGACCGGCGCTGCAGGCGCTCGCGCAATGGCTGGCGCTGCGCGGCACGCTGGCCGATCCGGGCGAGCCGGCGCTGTTCGTCAGCCGGCGCGGCACGCGGCTCACCGACAGCCAGGTGCGATCGCGCCTGAAGCGGCGCGCGCTGCAGGCCGGGTTGCCGACGCACGTGCACCCGCACATGCTGCGGCATTCGTTCGCGTCGCACCTGCTGCAGTCCAGTGGCGACCTGCGCGCGGTGCAGGAACTGCTCGGCCACGCCAACATCTCGACGACGCAGGTCTACACCAAGCTGGATTTCCAGCATCTCGCGAAGGTGTACGACGCCGCACACCCGCGCGCGAAGCGCAAGCCCTGATCAGCGGAGCACGGCGCCGATCACCTCGTCGAGCCTGCGCAGGCCCTCGCGCGCATCGCCGAGATAGCGCTGGATGCCCAGCCGCAGTGCCTTCGCCGCGGCCTCGTCGAACAGGCCGATCGCGTCCTTCACGTCGTCGCCTTTTTCCTGCAGCTGCAGCGCGGTGTTGCCGCTCGCGAGCGTCAGTGCCCCGAGCGCCGCGAGGCCGGTGTCGCGCGACGACACCTCGCCGTAGCGACCGTGGAAGCCGTCGAGCAGCTGGCGCGTGCGCGCATCGAGCATCTCGTCGAGCGCATCGTCGACCATCGCCGCCACCTCGCCGCGCGTGAAGCGCTGCTGCAGCGCGTCTTCGACCTTCTCGCCCAGCGCATGCAGCGCCGGGCCGTCGAACTTTTCGACCGGCTCCAGCCGGATCTCCTCGAACAGCGGGTAGCGCACCAGCTCGCGGATCAGCACCGGGTAGCGCCAGCAGCGCCGCACGTGCTTCGGCATCAGCCAGGTCGCGAGGTTGCGGTAGTACTGCTGCACGTCGCTGAGGTTGCGGCCGGCGAGCCCGACCAGGTTGATGTTGACGAAGTGGTGCCAGGTCGAATCGGTGACGACGCGCCCGACCTCGGCCTGCTGCCCGTCGTAGGCGCAGACCGGGATGAACGAGCGCGGCGCGACCGCCGCCTTGCCGGGGAACGCATTGCCTTCGGATACCGTCAGCGCGATCGCCTCCGGCACGACGCGCTGCGTGCTGCCGGTGGCGAGCGGCCATTCGTCGGTGACACCGTCGGGCAGCTTGCCGGTGAGCAGCGCCGGCACGCGGCACTCGCCTTCGTGCGGGTGATCGGGAAACACCTCGATCGCACGCGCCGGCGCCGCGCCCGGTACCTGCAGCACCGGGTGCGCGACGCCGACGCCGAAGCTGGTGCGGAAGTTGACGTACAGCCGCTGCGGCAGCGCATCGGACTGGTCGGCGAACTCGAACACGTCGTTGGTGCCCGGGCCGGTGGTGGTCAACCGGTCGATGCCGCCGCCGCTCGGCGTGTCGGCCGCCGCCCAGCGCCGCATGCCTTGCACGCGCGGGATCGTCATGCACATGGCAGCTCCCAGGTCCTCATGGTCGCCGGTGGCGAACAGCCCGCCGCCCTGCTGCATGAAGTTCACGATCGCCGCCTGCGCGCCCGGTTCCTGTGCGAGCCCGGCCCCGCCTTCGCGTGTGATCGCGAGCAGGAACACCACGTCGTAGCGCGACTTCAGCAGCCCGTGCGATGCGTCGGTGAACTGGAAGTTGCTGATGTGCTGGGCCGTGGCGTCGAGCGAGGCCGCGGTGCCGGAGCCCGGCGTGTACAGCGCGGTGCGCACGATCGGCGTCATCGCGTGGACCGTGCTGGTGCGCAGCGCGTTCACGAAGCGGGTCAGCCCGAAATCGTCGACGGCGCTGAAGTTCAGCCCGTCGGTGACGACCAGGATCTTCGGCGTGCATTCGCGAAACCATTTGAGGATGAACGAGTCGAGCACGGCCAGGTTCTTGAGCATGGGCATGGCGGAGTCTCCTTGGCAGCCAGGTGGTGGAACGGTGCGCGGTCGGCGCGCTGAACCAAGTTAGGCGGCGCCTGCGGCCGTCGACATCCCTAGCCTGTCGATGCCACCCTCATCCCGGGGGTGGTCACCGCGTCGCCGACAATCGGGCCCATGAAGACAATCACAGTGCGTGAGGGCAAGGAGCGCTCGCTGCAGCGCCGCCATCCCTGGGTGTTCGAAGGCAGCGTGGCCAGCGGCCGCGCCGACCTCGGCGAGACGGTGCGCGTGCAATCGCACGACGGCAAGTTCCTGGCCTGGGCCGCCTGCAGCCCGCATTCGCAGATCCGGCTGCGCGCCTGGAGCTTCGACGAGGCCGAGCGCATCGACAGCGCGTTCTTCCTGCGGCGCATCGAGCAGGCGATCGCGATCCGCGCTCGGCTGCCGATCGCGAGCGACGGCGTGCGGCTGGTCCACGGCGAGGCCGACGGGCTGCCGGGGCTGATCGTCGACCGCTACGGCGACACGCTGAGCGCGCAGTTCCTGTCGGCCGGCGCCGAGCGCTGGAAGGCGACGATCGCCGACCATCTGCTGAAAGCCACCGGCCTGGCGCGGCTGTACGAGCGCAGCGATGCCAACTCGCGCGAGCTCGAGGGCCTGCAACCGGCGACCGGCTGGCTGCGCGGCGACGGCCCCACCGAGATCACGATCCGCGAGCACGGCTGGCAGCTGTCGCTCGACGTGGCCGAGGGCCACAAGACCGGCTACTACCTCGACCAACGCGACAGCCGCAAGCTGTTTGCCGACACCGTGCGGCACTTCGGGCTGCAGCGCGTGCTGAACTGCTACAGCTACACCGGCGGCTTCAGCGTGGCCGCGTTCGCTGGCGGCGCGACGCAGGTGACGAGCGTCGATTCGTCCGGCCCGGCGCTGGAGCGCGCGCGCGCGCACGTGCTGCGCAACGGCTTCGACGATGCGGCGCACGAGACGCTGGACGCCGACGTCAACCAGACGCTGCGCGCGATGCTGCAGCAAGGCCGGCGCTTCGACGCGATCGTGCTGGACCCGCCGAAGTTCGCGCCGACGGTGTCGCATGCCGAACGCGCCGCGCGCGCCTACAAGGACATCAACCGGCTCGCGCTGATGCTGCTGGAGCCGGGCGGCGTGCTGTTCACCTTCTCGTGCTCGGGCGGCATCAGCCCCGACCTGTTCCACAAGATCGTCGCCGGCGCGGGGCTCGATGCGCAGGTCGACGGGCTGGTCTATGCGCGCACCGGCGCGGCGCCTGACCACCCGATGACGATCAACTTCCCCGAGGGCGACTACCTGAAGGGGCTGGCGATCATCAAGAGGTGATGACGGCCCGGCGCTCGGCCCGCTAAGCCTGCTCGCCGAAGCGCGCCTGCCACTTCTCCAACGGCACCCGCGCCGCATTGCAGACGTACGAGATCGCGCGGTACCAGCCGGCGAGCAGCAGCAGCTCCAGCAGCTGCGGCTCGCTCCACACGGCGGCCAGCAGCGTCCACAGGTCGTCGTCGACATCGGCCGTCTCGTGCAGCGAATCGACCAGGCGCACCAGCAGCGCATCGCGCTCGGTCAGCGCCGCGTCGTCGGCGCGGCCACGCTCGATCGCCGCCACCTGCGCCGGCGTGAACCCGGCCGCCTTCGCGAACGCCGCGACGTGCACGCCCCATTCGTACTCGGCGCCGCAGCGCGCGCAGACGCGGTCGATCACCACCTCGCGGTCGCGCAGCGACAGCATCGCGTGGCGGCCGAGCATGAAGCCGCCCCAGGGCAGCAGCCGCTCGGCCAGCAGCGGGTGGCGGGCGAACACGCGGAACAGCTGCAGCACGTCGACGGCCTCCGGCGGCGTCATCCGGCGCAGCAGGGCATCGAGCTCGGGCTCGCAGGGCGGCGCGACGGGAGGAATGCGAGGAACGGCATGCGAAGAGGCTTCGGTCGGTGTCATGGCGATCTCCTGGTCTGCTACAAAAATGGTAGCAAATGGATCTTCGCACCGCAGCCGGCATGGCATAGTCGCCGACGTGACGACGACCGCCTCATCCCGACCGAAAGCCCCGCTGCCCGGCACGCGCGTGCGCGGTTCGGCCAGCGGCCGGCCGATCATGGCCTTGCTGGACCTGCTGGGCCGGCGCGGCACGCTGCGCCTGCTGTGGGAGCTGCGCGACGGCCAGCCGCAGAAATTCCGCACGTTGCAGCAGAGCATGGGCGGCGCTTCACCGACGCTGCTGAACAGCCGTGCGAAAGAGCTGCGCGAGGCGCAGTTGCTGGAGCTGCGGCCCGAGGGCTATGCGCTGACCGCGCGCGGCCTCGGGCTGCTCGACGAGCTGGGCCCGCTCGACCGCTGGGCGCAGAACTGGGCGCGCGCGCTCACGCGATGACCGGCAGCGCGATGCGCGGTTCGAACTTCGCGCGGTGCACGTTGAAGAAGGCCTTCACGTTGCGCACGTTGGCGTCCTGCGTGAACAGGCGCTGCACCAGCGCGTGGTAGCCGGCCATGTCGGGCGCCTGCATCACCAGCATGAAATCCGGACCGGGCGAGACGCGGTAGCACTGCTGCACCGCCGGCTCGGCCACCGCGCGCGCCTCGAAGGCGGCGAGGTGCTCGGCGCCCTGGCGATCCAGCGTGATCTCGGCCAGCACCGTGAGACCGGCGCCGAGTTTTTCGGGCGACAGGATGGCCACGCGCCGCTCGATCACCCCGGCTTCCACCAGCCGCTTGACGCGGCGCAGGCAGGTGGCCGGCGAGGTGTGGGCAGCCGCGGCAAGGTCCTGGTTGGACAGCGAAGCGTCGTTTTGCAGCAGCTCCAGCACCCTCAAGTCGGTGGGGTCCAGGTTCAGTTTTTTGTCTACTTCCGCCATATTCGCGCATCTTTTGAAATATTCACTCCACTTTTTCAATGGCCGGTAGATTATTTCATTTACGCGTTTTTTGAGCAAGCATTCACCACGCCAACCTCCCTACGATCCGCCCATCCCAGTTCACTAAAGAGAGTCCCCCATGTGTGGCATCGTCGGCGCCGTCAGCACCCGCAACATCGTTCCGATCCTGATCGAAGGGCTGAAGCGCCTGGAGTACCGCGGGTATGACTCCTGCGGCGTGGCCGTTCACCAGAACGGCCAGCTGCGCCGGGCGCGCAGCACCTCGCGCGTGGCCGAGCTCGAGGCGAACGTCCGCAGCGACGAAATCCAGTCCGGCACCGGCATCGCCCACACCCGCTGGGCGACGCACGGCGCGCCGGCGGTGCACAACGCGCACCCGCACTTCTCGGCCGGCCCCGGCGCGAAGGCGGCGTCTGCCGGGCGGATCGCGCTGGTGCACAACGGCATCATCGAGAACCACGATGAATTGCGCGCCGAGCTGAAGGCCAAGGGCTACGTGTTCGACAGCCAGACCGACACCGAGGTCATCGCGCACCTGGTCGACCACCTGTACGACGGCGACCTGCTCGACGCAGTGCAGCGCGCGACGCTGCAGCTGCGCGGCGCGTTCGCGATCGCGGTGTTCTGCCGCGACGAGCCGCACCGCGTGATCGGTGCGCGCGAGGGCTCGCCGCTGGTGCTCGGCATCGGCAGCAAGGAGAGCGGCGAACACTTCCTGGCGTCGGACGCGATGGCGCTGGCCGGCGTGACCGACCAGATCGTCTACCTCGAAGAGGGCGACGTGGTCGACCTGCAGCTCGGCAAGGTGTGGATCACCAGCCGCGCCGGCGAAGCTGCCTACAAGGTGGTGCAGCGCGAGGTGCGCACCGTGCACGCGCACACCGGCGCAGCCGAGCTGGGCCCGTACCGGCACTACATGCAGAAGGAGATCTTCGAGCAGCCGCGCGCGATCGCCGACACGCTCGATGCGGTCGAGAGCATCACGCCCGAGCTGTTCGGCGACGGCGCGTACAAGATCTTCAAGGACGTGGACCAGGTGCTGATCCTCGCGTGCGGCACCAGCTACTACAGCGGCTCGACCGCGAAGTACTGGCTGGAGAGCATCGCAAAGATCCCGACCAGCGTCGAGATCGCAAGCGAGTACCGCTACCGCGACAGCGTTCCGAACCCGCGCACGCTGGTCGTGACGATCACGCAGAGCGGCGAGACCGCCGACACGCTGGCGGCGCTGAAGCACGCGCGCTCGCTGGGCATGAAGCACACGCTGACGGTGTGCAACGTCGCGACGAGCGCGATGGTGCGCGAATGCGAGCTGGCCTACATCACGCGCGCCGGCGCCGAGATCGGCGTGGCGTCGACGAAGGCGTTCAGCACCCAGCTGGTCGGCCTGTTCCTGTTGACGCTGGCGCTGGCACAGGTGCGCGGGCACCTGAGCGACGCGCAGGAGCAGGAGCACCTGAAGGCGCTGCGCCACCTGCCGGTGGCGGTGCAGGCGGTGCTGGCGCTGGAGCCGCAGGTGATCGCCTGGAGCGAAGAATTCGCGCGCAAGGAGAACGCGCTGTTCCTGGGCCGCGGGCTGCACTACCCGATCGCGCTCGAAGGCGCGCTGAAGCTGAAGGAGATCAGCTACATCCATGCCGAGGCCTACCCGGCCGGCGAGCTGAAGCACGGGCCGCTGGCGCTGGTGACGGCCGAGATGCCGGTGGTCACCGTGGCGCCGAACGACGCGCTGCTCGAGAAGCTGAAGAGCAACCTGCAGGAAGTGCGGGCGCGCGGCGGCGAGCTGTTCGTGTTCGCCGACGCCGACACACGCATCGAATCGAGCGAAGGGCTGCATGTGATCCGGATGCCGGAGCACTACGGGGCGCTGTCGCCCATTCTTCACGTGGTGCCGCTGCAGCTGCTGGCGTATCACACAGCGTGTGCGCGCGGGACGGATGTGGACAAGCCGCGCAACCTGGCGAAGAGCGTGACGGTGGAGTGAGTTCTCGAGCTTCGCGGGTCCCTTTGTTCCGTGCCCTTAAAGTCTGAGGCGTGGCGTCGAATTCTCTCAGCAGGTAGAGGCGGATAGAGGCGACCACCCGTGCCCCCTTTCTTGATCAGGGGCTGGGCGCGTAGAGCTCACTAGAGAAGCGGCGTCTGGGCTGACGGCGCGAACTGACAAGCCCGTGGGCCCGGCCCCTGATACGGCTCCGGCCAAGTGCGTTTGCCAAGGCCCGCTTACCGCTCGAGATGGCCAAGGCAACATGCGGACGTATTGGGCAGCGTAGTCCGACTTCCACCTCGCCCCGTCATTTCAGATACATCGCCTCTCTCGAGGCAAGGCCGCGCCGGTTCCGGTCGCCACCGGCCAATTCATGACCGTCAGGGCCCTGCGTGCTGAACGGTAGCGGCCCTCGAACGCTCCGGGGCTCAGATGTCCCGCTGCCCGACCCGGTGCAGCGCCACGGCCTTTCGGAGACCGGCGAGGTAGCCTGCGTGCAGGCTGGCCTTGGCTGCGAAGGCCGTATCAAGCGCATCCATAAAGTAGCGGCCCAGCACCGTGGTGTTCCGCCCGATGAAGGGCCAGAGACCGCCACTGGCGCAATCGGCTGTTGAGTATGCAATCGTGCCGAAACAGGTCTCGCGGCGGGGTTGGCTCGCCATGGCGGCCGAGATACTCGGTGCTGGCGAAAACAGCGCGCTCGGAAAGGCCGCTCTGTCGTCCCACCAGCAAGCTGCTCCTCAAGCTACCAACATGAGGTTAGGTCATCGTGGCCTGGAACTCGAACCACATGCGAACTAAGCATGGGCGATATGCCCTTGGCCTAGCTTCCAGAGGGGTGCGGGACCGCAGGACACTCGACCATCGTTGCCACAGCGTCTCAGGACAACCCATGAAGATCGAACTCAACTCGCGTTAGGCCCCTCGTCACCGGATCCACCGCTGGCATTGGCCGAGCCATTGCACAGCAGCGAATCCGCGATTGCCGTCCCAAGGAGATGATCGACTACGGTGTCACGAAGACGGCTCAGCTCGCCGTGTCGCGAGGGTTGGCCGAACAGCCCAAGGGTGCATCTTCGATCTTCCGCAAATCGCCACACGCTCCACTGAACGATTCCAACCCATGAATACCAAGATCTTTTGATCAAGCGACGTACCTTGCTTACGGCCGACATGGCAGCGGCCGCGTCGTCGCCGAGCCCGGCTTCGACGCTGGTCTCCGCCGCCAACCCGTCGGTTGACGAAGCAAATGAAAACAACATGTCCTCGAGCCACCAGTTCTGGCCCAACAATGCGCGCCTGGCCATCAGCTTCTCTCTCATGTTCGAAGCGGGAGGCCAGCCAATCTCAGGCGCGCCAGGCTTCTTCGACGAGCCGACGCAAAAAGGCCTGCCCGACCTCGCCACCAATGGCGCATTCCAGTACGGCGTCTACGAAGGCATTCCACGGATCCTCGATCCTGATGGACAAGCATCAGGTCAAGGCCTCGTCCTTCATGATCGGACAAGCCGTCGACAAGGCGCCTGACCTCGCGCGCGAGATCGTAAAGCGCGGACACGAGGCGGCGGGACATGGGCGAACTTGGAAGAACAGCTATTTCCTCGACGCTGACGCCGAGCGGCGCTTCATCATGGGCGGCGTCGAAAGCATCCACAAGGCCACTGGCCAGACGCCGGTCGGCTGGAACGCCTACTACCTTCGCAATTCGCCTCACACCTTCGACATTCTTCAGAGTCTTGGGTTCAAGTACCACATCGATGAGCCCAGCGCCGATCAGCCCTTCATCTGCCTGATGCAGGGGCCCCATTCCCAACGAGCTCACAATTGGTGCAACATCCGACCATGCTGAATCGCGCTTCCATTCGACCCCTGCATCTCGCCGAAATCGACGATATCGCGTCGCTGGCCAAGTCGATTTGGCGAGAACACCACACCAAGTTCATTACTGACGCTCAAATTGAGTACATGCTCTCCGGCAAATACACGCTTGAGGATCTGCAGCCGTTCATTGGTGCCCCGGATCGATGGTTTGATGTTTTGCGGGTGGACAACGCGATTTGCGGATTTCTTCGCTGCATCCAGACGAGTTCGCATCAACTCAAGTTGTCGGAGGTCTACGTCTCTCGTGCCCAGCGGGGCCGCGGTTTGGGCGGACTGCTCCTTGCCAGGGCGGAATCTCTGGCCAAGGACATCGGCTGCAAATCAATCTTCCTGTATGTCAATCGGCGAAACGATGTACCCATTGCCACTTATGAACGAGCCGGGTTCGCCTCGAAGGGAGAGCAGGTCTTTGACATTGGCGGGGGCTTCGTCATGGAAGACTTGTTGATGGAGAAGTTGCTTCACGAAGCTTGAGGCGAGGTGTCTCGCTGGGCAACGAGCCCTTGCGCCGCAGACTTTTGCCAACGCGCGCGAGGATTCCCACCGCCGCGTCAATCCAGTCTTCTCGGCCGTGGCGAAGAATCAACCCTCCGGAATCGAATTTCAGAATCGATCATGCATCTTCATTTCAAATTTTCCCGCGTCGTCTTTGCCGCGCTCCTTCTATCGGCACTCGGTGCCTGCGGAGGTGGTGGCAGTAGCGGAACGTCGCCATCGCCTCCCGACACTTCCGCGCCGACAATCACTGCAAGCGTGACGGCAGGAACCGAAGCCGTCGTGCTCTCGGCTGCTGTCAGCGACAACGTGGCCGTGACGCAGGTCGAGTTCATCATCGACGGTGGCGTCACCACAGCAACGGTCACAGACTTGCAAGGCCGCACCGCGTTCTCGTCCAGCATCCCCGCCACCACACTCGGCCCGGGCCACCACAACCTGGTGGCGCGAGCCCACGATGCCGCCGGAAATGTGACCGATACCGCGGCTGTCGGCTTCTCAGTCAGCCAAGGCACGGCCCCTGTCTCTCCCATCAAGTTGACCGCAAGCGGTACAAGCGAAGGCGGGAACGTCACGTTTACCGTGGACATCCAATCGGACAAGCAGATCAAGCTGGTCAGCTTCTTCATCGATGGAGAGTTCGTGGGTGGACGCGCAGATGACCAGAGGCACTACTCCTTCTCTCGCATGTTGCCGTCGGGCACGCATCACCTGATCGTCGATGTGACGGACGTGAACGGCAACAACTCGCAAGCCGAAGTCACCGTTCAGGTTTGAACGAGACCCGGTTCAACGTCATCGGCACGAACTTCTGCGTGGCGTTGCAGTACGTTCGCTTGCGGTACTTCATCTGCAACACTCCTTGTGCCTGAGCACTTACGGTTAGCTCGGTGCCTTGCAGTCCACCAGCCCAATTGCCAAGCACACGAACAGGCCCCGTCAAAGCCGATGCCAGCCTCGCTGCACGCGCGGGGGCGATTCCGGCCTTGTCACGCGGCCATGGTGAGCAGGAGTTCGTCGAGTCGCTCAAGCGTCGATGCGAGACCATCCTTCAGTCCCATGTCGATCACCTTCTGGACGTCCTCGGCAGATTCGTAGAAGACGATGGTCGTCACGAGCGTGCGAGTCTGGAGGTCGGTGAAACCGACATCCCACCGTGCGCGTGGCAGGTCGGGATTCACAGCGCCGGTCTCGTCACTGAACGCGTCAAGCGCCACGTAGCCGTCAATCGGATTGATCGACTGGTAGTCCTGGCGACTCCAGAACTCCTGCCCGTCGGGCATGACCATCGCGTAGTGCCAATACCCACCTTCCTTGAACTCCATGTGCTTGGTCTTGGTGGTCAGTGGCTTGGGGGCAAACCACTGGTCAAGCAATTCCTGCTTCGTGTAGCAGTCCCAAACGAGTTGACGCTTCGCCGCGAACTCTCGTTTCACGGTGATGCAGTGCTTGGTCTTGTCCACGGCGAAATCGAATCGAAGGTCAGGTTTCATGATCATTTCCACTCAGTTGTTCAAGTAGGTTGTCCAGGTTCTCGAATCTGCTTGCCCAGATCGCGCGCTGCTCGTCAAACCAGCGCTCGGCCGCCGCCAGCTTCCTTCTCTCGAGTACGCAGGTCCGAACTCGACCGCTCTTTCGGGTGCGAATCAGTCCCGTACGCTCAAGCACCCCCACATGCTTCATGAAGGTGGGCAAACCAATGTCGAATGGCTCCGCCAGGTCGCTGACAGTCGCCGGCCCCGCGCCGAGTCGTTGAAGGACCGCTCGACGCGTGGGATCGGCCAGCGCGTGAAAGACCGAATCCAGAGCCAAACTATTGTTTGCCATTCGGCGAAGTATAGAGAGCTATCGACTCTTGAGCAAGGCCGGGCCCGCTGCTGTCCTGACCGCGCAATGTGAGCGCGGTTCGCAGTGGCCGACGATGTAGCGACCACACGGCAGAGGATCGCCCGACCCACGCGGGCTGACACGAGGTCGAAGGCGGGCTGGCGCTGCCGCAAGGCAAGCTGGTGCAGTTCACTTTGGTATCGCATACTCGCCACAAAAGTGGGGAGTAGGCATGGCCGCTGCGACCGTCAATCGCGACAGAAGGTCCATCCGAAGTGCGCTCGTCTTTCGCATTTCGGCATTGGCCGTTGCGGTCCTGCTCGTCTTCGCACTCAGCGCCTTCTACGTCATCGTCAGGCCCGCCGTGGGCCAGCTGGCTCACGCTCAACTGCAACAAGCGGCGACCGAACTCGACGGCAGCGCACAGCAACTCCTCGGGACCGTCGAGACCACCCTGCGCACCTCCAGGGACTGGGGGCGCCATGGCAGTGCCGGCCTGAACGACCTGCTCCGTTTCAACGAACTCTTCTTTTCGGTGATCGACAACCATGGCGAGATCAGCTCGGTGCTGCTGGCCAGCGAGACCGGCCGCGAGATCCTGCTGCTGCGCAATGCCGACGGCACCTGGGTCAACCGCCTCACCAATCCGGACCAATGGGGCAAGACCGCCTATTGGCTGCATTGGGACCAGCAGCAGCGCCTGACCCGGGTCGAAGCGCGCGAACTCGACTATGACGCCCGCAAACGGCCGTGGTTCACGGCCGCAATGGCGCTCCCCGGTGACGACAAGGTGGCGTGGACGGCACCCTACGTTTTCTACACCACCCGCGAGCCCGGCATCACGGCCGCTGCGCGCTGGACGGGTGCCGACGGCCACCGCTTCGTCATCAGCCACGATGTGCGGCTGCTCGACCTGTCGCGCTTCACCACGCGAGTGGCCGCGGGGCGCAATGGCATGGCTGCCATCCTCCATCCCGACGGCCGGGTGATGGGGCTGCCACGCGACGGCCGGTTCGCATCCGATGACGGCATCCGGGCGAGCGTGCTGCAGGACGTGGCGCAGCTGGGCGTGGCCCCGCTCGCCGACGCGCTCCAGGCGTGGCGGACCACCAACGAACGGCAAGACCTCCGGTACGAGAGCGAGGGCGCGCACTGGTTCGCGCTCGTGCGGCGCAGTGCCATCGGCCAGAACCAGGTGCTGCTGGCCGTCGCGGCACCTGAAGCCGACTTTGTCCCCAACCGATGGGCCAGCGCCGCCATGCTGCTGCTGCTCGGCGCGCTGGCCGTCGCCAGCGGAACCGCACTCGCCACGCGCATCGCCCGCCAGTTCGCCAGGCCGCTGGAGGAACTGTCGGAAGAGAGCAGCCGGATCGGCCAGCTGCAACTGGAGCAACCGGTGCAGGTTGCCACGCGATGGCGTGAGGTCGCTCAGCTGGCCCAGGCGCAGGAGTCGATGCGGCAGAGGCTGCAGTCGGCCACGGCCGATCTCGCCCGCGCGAACGCCACGCTGGAAAGCGAAGTCGTGCATCGCACCGAGGAACTGGAGGCCAAGCGCGCCGAGCTGGCGCATCGCGAGCGCTTCTTCCACGCCATCTTCGATCACGCCCCCGTGGGCATCGTCAACATCGCCGCGGATCTCTCGCGGCAACAGGCCAATGCCGCGCTGGCCGCGATTTTCGGCTACGACGAGCGCGAACTCGCGTCCGTGCCCGTCGGCGATCTCGTCGTGCCGGAGGACCGCGAAGAGCTGCGCGCGATGGTCGCGGATGCCTTCGCGGGCAAGCCCGATCTGCGGTCGTCGCTTCGCTACCAGCATCGGGATGGACACATCGGGTGGATCGACCTCAGCCTGTCGACGCTGCGGGGCGAGAACGGGCGGATTGAATCCATCATCGCGATTGCGCTCGACGTCACGGCGCGCAAGCTCGCGCTCGCGGAGCTGCACCAGGAGCGCGAGCGCCTGCGCCGCATCCTGGAGACCGCCCCGGTGGGCGTGGCCATTTCCGTGGAAGGAACGGTGCGGTTTGCCAACCCGCGCACCCACGAGCTCATCCGCCTGACCGGATCGGACAGGCCGGACACCTACGTCGACCTGGCCGACCGCGACCGCATGATGGCGATGCTGGAAAAGGACGGCATCGTCCGGAACTACGAGCTGAGGATGAACGGCCCCGACGGGCTGGAGCGCGACATCCTGGCAACCTACCTGCCCACCGACTACGAGGGCAAGGCCGGCATCCTCGGCTGGCTCGTCGACATCACCGCGCACAAGGAGGACGAGCGCGCGCTCGAGCAGGCCAAGGCCGCCGCCGAGGACGCGACCCAGGCCAAGTCGATGTTCCTTGCCAACATGAGCCACGAGATCCGCACGCCGATGAACGCCATCATCGGGATGTCGCACCTCGCGCTGCGCACCGAGCTGGCCCCCAAGCAGCGCGACTACGTGCAGAAGATCTACAACGCGGGGACGGCGCTGCTCGGCATCATCAACGACATCCTCGACTTCTCGAAAATCGAGGCCGGCAAGCTGGACGTCGAGCGGGTCGACTTCAACCTCGACGACGTGCTCTCCAATCTCGCGACGGTGACGGTGGCCAAGGCGCAGGAGCAGGACCTCGAGTACCTCTTCGACGTGCCGGCCGAGGTGCCGCGCGGGCTGAGGGGCGACCCGCTGCGGCTCGGGCAGATCCTGATCAACCTCGTCAACAACGCCATCAAGTTCACCGAGCGCGGAGAGATCCACCTGTCGGCCCGCACCCTCGCGGAGTCGCAGGGGCGCGTGCAACTGCAGTTTTGCGTGCGAGACACCGGCATCGGCATGACGCCGGAGCAGGCCGCACGCCTCTTCCAGCCCTTCACGCAGGCCGACGGCTCCACGACGCGCCGCTTCGGCGGCACCGGGCTGGGCCTGAGCATCTGCAAGCGCCTGGTGGAGATGATGGACGGCCGCATCTGGGTCGAGAGCGAGGTCGGCGAAGGAAGCCGCTTCAGCTTCACCTGCTGGCTGGCCGAGAGCGATGCGCCTCCCCGCGCCCTCCGCGTGGTGCCTGAAGCGCTGAACGACCTGCGGGTGCTGGTGGTCGATGACAACCCCGTCGCCCGCTACATCCTCGTCGACGCCTTCAAGGGACTGCCGGTGCACGTGACGGCGGCATCCGGCGGCAAGGAGGCGCTGGAGATGCTCTCGACGGCCCCGCAGCCCTTCCAGTTGCTGCTCACCGATTGGCAGATGCCTGGGCTGAACGGCATCGAACTCGCCCTGCGCGCGCGCGAGGAATTGCCGGCTCCGCCACGCGTCATCCTGGCTACCGCGTTCGGGCGCGAAGAGGTGCGTGCCGCGGCCGAGGCTGCCGGCATCGACGCCTTCCTGCTGAAGCCGCTGGACCGCTCGGCACTGATCGACGCCCTGGTCGAGGTGTTCGCGCCTGAACACATGGCCGCCCAGGCCCCGGCGCGAGGCAGCGTTCCCCGCTTCGAGGATGCACACGTGCTGCTGGTCGAGGACAACGACACGAACCAGCAGATCGCGACCGAATTGCTCGAGGCAGCCGGCGTGTCGGCAGACATCGCATCCAACGGGCAGCAGGCCATCGAACGGATGCAGGCCGCCGGGCCGGGCCGCTACGACCTGGTTTTCATGGACCTGCAGATGCCGGTCATGGACGGCTACGAAGCCACCCGGCGCTTGCGCGACGACGAACGCTTCCGCGGGCTGACCATCATCGCGATGACGGCGCACGCGATGAAGGAGGAACGGCAACGCTGCATGGACGCGGGCATGAACGATCACGTGGCCAAGCCGATCGAGCCGCCGGCCTTGTATGGCGTGCTCCGCCGTTGGCTGCATGACAAGCTCGCGACGGAAGAGCCGTGGCCGATCCGGCCCGGCGCCACCCGTTCCGGCGCCTCGATCGGCCTGCCGGCGCTGGACGGATTCGATCTCGATGCGGCGAGGCACCGCGTCAACGGCAATGAAGTGCTTCTGTTGAAGTTGCTGCGGCGTTTTCGGGAAGAGCAGCCGCGGGTCCCGCAGGGCATCCGGCTGGCACTGCGGGCCGACGACCGGACCACCGCCGAGCGACAGGCCCACACGCTCAAGAGCCTGGCGGGAAACCTGGGACTGCGCGGCGTTCAGGAATTGGCGGCCGAGCTCGAAGCGGCCATTCGACACGGCTCGGCGATCACCGATCTGGAACCTGCGCTGCAAGGCCTGCAGTTGGCGCTCGACGCGGCGGCCAAGGTGCTGGACCAACGCCTGCCTGCCCAGGAAGGTACGGCCGCACATCAACCGCTGCGTCCGCTTCAGGCCTGGCTCGACGAGCTGCGGCTGCTGGCCGGCCTGATGGAAGATTGCAGCGCCGATGCCGCCCCCAAGTTCGAAGGACTCGCATACGATTTCGCGGGCGAGTTCGGAGACGGTGCAGCCACTGCCGTGCAGCGGGCGCTGAACGACTACGACTTCGACCTCGCGCTGCAGGCCTTGCGCGCGGCTGCCGACAGTCGCTCCGTGCAGTTGAACTGAAGGAGAGGGAGATGACGAGTCCGAACGGACCATCCCGGCACATCGTCCTGGTCGTCGACGACACGCCCGACAACCTGACGGTGCTGTCCGACCTGCTCAAGGACGACTACAAGGTCAAGCTGGCCAACGGTGGCGCCAAGGCGCTGAAGCTGGCTGCGGCACAACCTCGACCCGACCTGATCCTACTGGACCTGATGATGCCGGAGATGGATGGCTACGAAGTCATCACGCGGCTGAAATCGGATCCGCTCACCGCGGACATCCCGGTCATCTTCCTGACCGCCAAGGCCGAGGTCGAGGACGAGCAGAAGGGCCTTTCGCTCGGCGCGGTCGACTACATCCACAAGCCCGTCTCGCCGCCCATCGTGCTGGTGCGCGTCAAGACCCAGCTCACCGTCAGCCGGGCGCGTCGCCTGTTGAGCGACCACAACGCCGTCCTCGAAACACTGGTGAAGGAAAGAACGCTCGAGCTCGAGCAGATGCGCGACGCCACCATCCACGCGATGGCGAGCCTGGCCGAGACGCGCGACAACGAGACCGGCAATCACATCCGCCGCACGCAGAGCTACGTGGCCGCGCTGGCGCAGGCGCTGAAGACGCATGCTCGTTTCAGCGATGTGCTGACCGACGCCAACATCGAGTTGCTCTACAAGTCGGCGCCGCTGCACGACATCGGGAAGATCGGGGTTCCGGACCGGATCCTGCTCAAGCCGGGCAAGCTGGATCCGGACGAGTGGGACATCATGCGGCTTCACACCGTCTACGGCCGCGACGCGATCCGCGAGGTGGAACGCTATCTGGGGCGCAGCGACAGCTTCCTGGTCTTCGCACGCGAGATCGCCTACTCGCACCAGGAGAAGTGGGACGGCTCCGGCTACCCCGAAGGACTGGCGGGCGACGAGATCCCCGTGTCGGCGCGGCTGATGGCCGTCGCCGACGTCTACGACGCGTTGATCACCAAGCGCGTGTACAAGCCGGCGTTTTCGCACGAGGAGGCCATGGACATCATGCGCAAGGGAAGAGGCAGCCATTTCGACCCGGACGTGCTCGATGCGTTCCTGTCGATCGAGACGCAGTTCCGCGCCATCGCGGGACAATTCCAGGACAGCTGACCCAACCGACCAAGGAGCCTCACCATGCAGGATTCCGTCAACTCCAAGCCCACCGTGCTGGTGGTGGACGACACGCCAGAGAACCTCGACCTGCTGGCCAACCTGCTGCGCGAAAGCTACCGCGTGCGCCTGGCCAACAGCGGTACCAAGGCGCTGCAGCTGGCGCTCGATGCGCCACCCGACCTGGTGCTGCTCGACATCATGATGCCGGGCATGGATGGCTACGAAGTGCTGGAGCGCCTGAAGTCGGACCCGCGCACGCAGACCATCCCGGTGATCTTCCTGACGGCGCTGTCGGCGCCCGAGGACGAAGAGCGCGGGCTGCTGCTCGGCGCGGTCGACTACATCACCAAGCCGATCAGCCCCGCCATTGCCCTGGCGCGCGTTGCCACCCATCTGCACCTGAAGGTCGTCGCGGACGTGCTGCGCGACAAGGCGGCATTCCTGGAATCGGAGATCGTCCGCCGCACGAGCGACCTGCGCGCGATCCAGGACGTGACGGTGGTCGCATTGGCATCGCTCGCCGAGTCGCGGGACGGCGAGACCAGCGGACACATCCTGCGCACCCAACACTACGTGCGGTCGCTGTGCATCGCGTTGCGCGCCAACCCGCGGCTGGAGAAGGTCCTGGATGACGCGACCGTCAGCGTCATCGTCCGCTCCACCCCCTTGCACGACATCGGCATGACGACCGTGTCCGAGGCGCTCCGGCTGAAGCCCGGCCCGCTGAGCCCCGACGAGTACGAGCAGGTCAAGAAGCACACCATCCTTGGATGCGAGGCCATCGTGCGTTCGCAGCAGCGGCTGGGTGTCGACGCGAAGTTCCTCAGTTGCGCGAAGGAGATCGTCCTGTCGCACCATGAGCGCTGGGATGGCAACGGGTATCCGCAAGGACTGCGCGGAGTCGAAATCCCGTTGGCGGCTCGGCTGATGGCAGTGGCGGATGCGTATGACGCGATGGTGACGCCAAGGGTCTACAAGGCCAGCCTGACGCACGAAGAGGCGGTTGCCTCCGTCTTTGCCGCCAGCGGAACGCAGTTCGATCCCGATGTCGTGGCGGCATTCGAACAGCGCCAGGACGACCTTCGGGCGATCGCCGAGCGTTACGCCGAGGGAGCTGTGGTCTGACGTTTCATCAGCCGGCTCAGGGAGCCCCGTTGAGCCCCGAAATGCGCCATGAGGCCGATGACTGCTCTGCAGGTCAACGGTCGTTCGTGAGCCGACCGCGACCGTCTCAGTTCAGCCTGACGCAGTCGGTGACTCCCGGACGACCGCTAGGCAGCGGTTGCTGCCGGTCGGCCGGGGACTCCGAATGCATCAGCGGGATCCCCGTGCGATCTGTGGCGAGGTGGGGTTTGCTGCCGAGCTTGCCGTGGTCGGTGGGATGGGGCCCCGCGTGCGAGCCCCCCGGGGCTGGGAACACTGGCCCCATCGACGCTGACACGGCTGAAGTCCAGACACCCCACGCTGCGAAGTTTGCCCAGCAGCAACTTGTGCAGGCGGTGCATCCCAGGCGTTGATACCGTTTTGTCAGCCGCTCTTGGGGCGAGTGAGCCAGTCCAAGCGATGCAAGCTGTACGTGCGCTCGTCGAAGGACCTGCCATTCAGCTCACGCTTCGTGTCTGGTTCGCGGTGCATGCCGAGCCGCTCCATCAGTGCTTGCGATCGGTGATTGTCGGCGTGGCAGCTTGCATCTACCAACTCGAGCCCGAGGTTTTCAAACCCCCATTGAATGAACGCTGCCACAGCCTCCGTGGCGAGCCCTTGGCCTCGGTATGCGTGGTGCAACCACCATCCAATGTTGGCTCGGCTCATTTCATGGGGCGACCGGAACCCTCCGACCTCACCGATCACGCGACCGGTTTGCGGGTGCTCCAGCACCATCATGAGCCAGCCCGGCTCGGTGAGACTTCGGTCCTGCTGAGCCGACAGCAGAGTCCTCGCGTCGGACTCCCGTACCGAAGCGGTTTGCGGCTCACCTTCATTTGGAGCTGTTTCATTCCTGAAGGCTAGGTAGTCGCTCAAGTCCTGCAACGACGGAGTTCGAAGAATAAGCTGATTTGTTTTGAGTGAAATCATTTCGATGTGCATGGCCACATCTGCCCGCGTAGCCTCGCACCGTTTTGTCAGCGACTCATAGCCTACCCGAAAGCCGTCGCTCGCGAACGATGCACTGTCGGCCATGAGCGGGCGTTCGTGAGAGTCCGCTTCTGGCTCGGCATGCTCGATGGGTTCATGGCGGGCGCAGCTACCATGGTCCGCCATGCGGTAGTTCCCCGCATCCTGTTTGCAATCCTCGGATGAAAGAGTCACTCATTCAATGCTCAAGTCCCCGGAAGGCTACGCTGCCGCGGCGCTTCTCGTCGCCCTCTTTTCCCTCGCTCTCGAGCCATGATCCACCAAAGGCGACCGGCCGCTTCGGATAGGCTCGCGGTCGTCGACGATGAGAAAGCCCGGATCCACCATGCAAGCATTGTTCGTCCATGGCCTGGGACGCACGCCCTTGTCGGGGCTCCCCCTGATGGCGCGCCTGCGGCGTGCGGGTGTTCATGCCCAAGCCTTCGGCTACTCGGCGACTTGGGCGGACGCAGATGCCATCAGCGCAAGGCTGACGCGCCGGCTGGTTGGGATGGCGCAGTCGTCGGGGGCGGCGCCAGGCTATGTGGTGATCGGCCATTCGCTGGGTGGCGTGCTGCTGCGCGATGCGTTGGCCGCACTGCCCGACGGCGTGCCGCGGCCTCGCCATGTATTCCTCCTCGGCTCGCCGCAGACGGCATCGCGGCTCGCGCAGGCATTGCGCGATTGGTGGGTATTTCGCGCCTGGGCCGGCGACTGCGGGCGCCTGCTTGGGTCGGCGCAGCGCATGGCGCGAATTGCCGCGCTTGCCCAGCGCACGACCGGCATCGTCGGCACGCGCAGCCTGCCGATGCTGAGGCGCTGGTTCGGAAACGAGGCCAATGATGGCGTGGTGGCGGAGTCAGAGGTCAGCGCCACGTGGATCTCTGATTGGGTGCGGCTGCCGCAGACCCACACCTGGCTACCGTCGAGTCGGCAGGTGAGCCAAGTGATACTCGACCGCCTGCGCGGAACGGGGGCATGACGAGGTCGGCCTGCAGCTTCCGCGCAGGTGAACTTGCGCTGACTAAGCGCTGGCACCGAGCGTGCGACGATCGGCCAGCAGCTGCCTGTCGCGAACGGCAGCTTTAGGATAGTCTGCCTGCGCCTTTGTGGCGAAGAGGCTCGCGCTCTGACGACCGCACAGATTCCCTATCGGCTCCGACTCGAAATTCAAAGGTATGCCATCAACTTGTCGCTCCGGAAAATCCATGAACCGAATCTTCATTGCCATAATTCTCTCGCTTGCAATGGCCACGTGTTTTGCGCAAGGCAAGACATTCGGCAGCCCAGCAGAAGTTAGGAAGTTCACAGACGGACTGATGGGGAGCATTGGTGCTGGCAAGTACGAGAATGCATGGAAGCAACTCCGTCCAGCCTCCCTCTTGCCGGGGGCAGAGATCGATGCATTCACGGCCCAGTTTGCGAGTCAACAGCCCAACATCGCACTTCGCTACGGCAAGCCCACCGGGTACGAGTACATCCGAGACCAGCAGGTCGGGACGGCCCTTATACGGTTCCAGTACATCGCAAAATTCGAGCGGTCACCCATGCGATGGTTGTTCATCTTCTATCGGACAGACACAGGATGGGTGATGACCGACTTCAAGTTCGACGGAAACGTAAACGCGCTGTTCACACCAGAGGGCTGAGCTTTCAGTCCGGTTGACCAAGTGTTGGACGCTGAGTCGGGAGATCGCCCCGCTCGTTGAGCGACTCCTGGTGGGAACTGAGACCGGCAGGTCGAATGTCAGCGGTGGGTCGATGTGGGCCGTGATGCAGCAACGCGGTGTGCTCTCTGGTGGGCCTCGAGGCCCCGTTTGCGGAACGCAGTTGCTTACTCCACAACAAGCTGGACATGTCAGCAACCCACTATCAACCACATGAAATCAACTCTCATCTTCAGCGCCGCGCTGGTATCTGCACTTCTTACCACTCCGGCTATAGGCGCGGAATCACGTGCTTCCTGGCGTTGGTATTACAGCGGTTTCGCGTCCCCCGATGCAAGCGCAAAGGTGCTGTTGCGATCAGGTTCAGCCACGGTCAGCAGATCGGCATCAGCCATCACGGTTGAAATGCAGGAGGTCGACGGGACCGCCGCGATGTTCAAAGGGAAAGTCTCAGACTCCCAGGTGAACGGGAAGTTGAGCGACTTCTTCCCCTCGGAATCGGTGTCCTACCGAGGAACGTACAAAACACTGCAGGTCGGCGCTTGCAAATTCGAGCAGATCGCACTTTCCAGCAGCGTGCCGGACGGCAGCATCATCATGTTCTCTAGAGTTTCGGGGCGCTGCCAATGAAATCTTGTCGTAGGCAGGGCCCTATTCGGTCGTTCGAGCCGCAGGCCTCAGCAAACAAGGGCCGCGCGGCTTTGGCATTGAGCGGCGGCTTCTGGGCGTTGAGAAGACCATCGCGAATGTCGGCAACGAGTCGATAGCTCCGCCTCGCGGCTCGCAGGAGCGGCCGTTCGACCTGGTCATCCCTGGCTGCAACTGCGTCCATTCGGGCGCGGCTGAGCAAACCCAACGCGTTGCGCGACGAAGGTCTCCTCTCCGTCAGAGCGGTCGCTCGCGCGACGGCCTCTTACCGCCCGCAACCAGCCTGAAGCAGCCAGTGACTCGGCGATGGCGGAGCGTCAAGCCTCGATGTCATCCAGAAACCGGCGCAGCAGCTTCTCGATCTCGTTCGGTCGCGCCAGCTGTATCCAATGCCCGGCGCCATCGATGTGAACCTGCCGGTACCCGGCAATTCGCGCTATCGAATGCGGCGTGTCGTTGCGGCTTTGCTGCACGACGAGAGCATCGCCCGGATAGCAATGACCGGCAGCGGCCGGATCGAACGCGGCCAGTGCCTCGGTCATGCCGACGATCGTGCGCGCATCCGTATGGCGCACGTCGCTCAGCACCTGGTCGGCGACAACCGGCGCGTCGCCGGCAATCGAGGCATAGAAGGCCTCGGCGGTCTTGTAGGGCTCGCGTCGAGCACCGTCGATCGTCTGTTGCGCTTGCTCCGCGGAGAACGCCTTGCCGGACTGCGCCGGATCGACGAGGAACATGCCGGCGACATGCTCGGGATGTGTGCTGGCGTACAGATGAGCGACCGCGGCGCCGCCGCTATGGGCCACGCAGACGAAGCGGTCCAGTTCCGCTGCGGCGCTCACGGCCGCAATGTCTGCGCCTTCCCGCGCGTAGCCGTAACCATCGTCGGGAATGGCAGAGCCCCCGTGGCCTCGGCGATCGAAGCTGACCACCCGGCGACCTGACGCGAACCGATCCATGATGGGGGTCCACTGCCGATGGTTGCCCAGGTCGGCATGCACGAAGAGCAGTGGCACGCCGGGGCCAGCGCCTGCCGTGAAGCAGGCCACTGGGGCTGATGTCCGAACGGCCTTGTCCGTCATGGGTGCCTCGCTGGTTGGGTCTTTCTTCGCGAAAGCGAGCCGGGCTCGATGGGATGCCGATGCCGATGAATCGTCGACTCATGCAGTCCGGGATTTGAGAAATTCACGCAGCGCCGGCAAGAAGGTGTCCGCCCGGTCCGCAAAGGCCACGTGGCCGGCGAACGGAATGTTGAGGAAGTGCGCTTGCGCCAACTTGCCGCGCAATTCCACCGCGTCGGCCAAGGACGTGAGATGGTCATCGTCGCCGCGCACGATCAGCACGGGCGCCTTGATCTTCGCCACGCCGTCGTCCGGGTGGCCCGTGATCGTTTCGTCCAGCCAACCGGGAATCAGCGCCTTCGCAAGGCGCTCGAAGTCCGGTTCGGGGTTGAGTCGCTGGTAGTCGTCGCAGGTCTGCGGAAACTTGCGGCACCAGCTCTCGGCCGTAACGCCCTGCAGGATCGATCGGGTGGCTTGCAGATTCTTGCGGTGCCATGTCGACCCCACGACGACGATGCGCTCGACCAACAGCTTTCCAGCCACTCCGATGCGCAGCGCCACGGTACCGCCGTCGCTGAACCCGAGTACCGAGCACCGACGCACGCCGAGTGCACCCAGCACTGCCTCGACGTCTTCCTGAACGCGCTGATAGGTCCAGCCACCATCGCCCAAGGTCGATTTGCCGTGGCCCCGGCTGTCGATCCCGATGATCCGATGGCTGCTGCCCAATTGCGGCAGCAGGGCATTGAAGTCCTCGATCTGTCCGAACCCGCCATGCAGCAGAACCAGGACCGGAGCGTCCAGGGGGCCCAGGCTCTCCGAGTAGATCCGCGCACCGCCCACGGCGGTGTGCACACCGCGTCGATGGTCGAATATTCGGGAACCGTTGTCATCGATCATGTCGCCACCTCTTTCGCCACCGATGGCCTTTGTCGTCGATGACGCGACCATTGTGAAGAGCGACGCCCGCAGAACGTGTCCGCTGAAGACGACAACTGATGTAGGAGATCGACCCGTTCAGGATCGTGCCCAACGCGGGCGGTGCGGGCGCTCAGCGCGCCACGTAGCCGCCGTCGATCAGCAGCCCGGTGCCGGTGACAAAGCTGGCGCGGGGCGAAGCCAGGAACAGCACGGCCTCGGTCACTTCGTCGGCCGAGCCGGGGCGACCGGCCGGTGTCTGCTGGGTGAAGGCAGTGCGCGCCTGTGCTTCGCCGCCCCATACACGGTCCTGCATCGGCGTGTCGATCATGCCCGGGTTCACCGCGTTGACGCGGATGCCGCGCTGCACGTACTCGAGCGCCGCGGTGCGCGTCAAGCCCATCACCGCATGCTTGCTCGCGATGTAAGGCGCCAGGCTCGGGAATCCGACCTCGCTGCCCATCGACGCATTGTTGACGATCGCACCACCGCCCGATTGCAGCATCGCGCGGATCTCGTGCTTCATCGCCCAGAACACCCCGCGCACGTTGGTGTTCATGACCAGGTCGTAGTTGTCGTTGTCCTGCTCGGCGAACTCGGCGCTGCGGCCTTCGATGCCCGCGTTGTTGTAGGCCACATCGAGCCGGCCGTGGTGCGAGAGCGCCAGCTGCACCAGCGCGTCCACGTCAGCCTCGCGCGTCACGTCGGTCGGGGCGAACACCGCGTTGCCGCCCTGTGCGCGGATCTGCGCCACCAAGGTTTCGCCCTCGGCCTGGCGGCGCGCGCCCAGCACCAGCTTCGCACCCTGGCGCGCGAAGGCCTGCGCGGCCGAACGGCCCATGCCCGAGCTGGCGCCGGTGATCAGCACGACCTTGTCCTTGAATTCCATTCAATTGCTCCTGTGAGGCGCCGGCGACGTGCCGACGATGGAAGGCAGTATGGAAACCGGCGTTGATCCTGTGAATGAATACACCGGGAGATCAGAATTCCCAGCAGAGGAATAATCGAGGAATGCTGAACCGTATCGACCTGCTGCGCACCTTTCTCGCAGCCTACGAGACGCAGAACTTCCGCGAGGCTGCGATCCGCCTGTCGATCTCGCCGCAGGTGGTCACGCGGGCGGTCAAGGAACTCGAAGGCCATCTCGGCGAACTGCTGTTCCACCGCAGCACCCGCAGCGTGCAGCCCAGCGATTTCTGCGAGCGCTTCGTGCCGCAGGCGCGCCAGGCGTTGCAGGGCGTCGATGCCTTGTTCGCGGCGGCGATGCCGGTGAAGGATGAGCGCGTCCAAGGCCTGGTGCGCATCGCGGCGCCGACCATGCAGGGCCGGCGCTTCGTGATGCCGCTTCTCGAGCGCCTGGCGCTGCAGCATCCTGGCCTGTGCTTCGACCTGCGACTGTCCGACCAGGTGATCGACGCGGTGGCGCAGCGCATCGACGTCGGCGTGCGCGCCGGCCGCCTGCGCGACAGCCGCTTTGTCGCGCGGACGGTGTCGGTGTTCTCGTTGCGCATCGTCGCAGCGCCGTCGCTGCTCAAGCGCATCGGGCCGGTGGAGTCGGTGGCCAGCTTGGACACCCTGCCCACCGCCCAACTGATCAACCGCAACACCGGCCGCCCCTGGCCATGGAGGCTGAACCGCGAGCGGGAGATCCTGCCCGCGCTGCCCGCATTGGTCTCCGACGACGCCCAGGCCGTGTGCGACGCGGTGCTCGCAGGCATGGGCATCGCACAGCTGGCCGGCGTGCTGGTCGCAGACCATTTGCGCGGCGGTGCGCTGCAGGAGGTACTGCCCGAGACGGCTCCCAAACCCTGGCCACTGTCGGTCTACCGCGTGCAGCGCCAGCCGGTGCCGGCGCGCATCCGCCTGGTGTACGAGGCCCTGGTAGCGGGCTTGCGCGAGGTCGAGAGTTGAGGTGGCAGAACGGGGCGTCGCTTCGGCCGTTTGCGTCGGCTGCGCGTCTGGTGTCGGCGTTGATCTTCGCGGCGTGGAAGGTCAGTCCCTCGCATCGAGCCCCTGTAGAGTGAGGGCGCGCGGCCGTTCAATGGACGCGACCCGGCCGCATTCCGCTGTCGGCTTCTTGAGGTGAGTCAATTGGACAGACTGGAAGCGATGGCGATGCTGGTTTCCTCCGTCGAGGAGGGAAGCCTGTCGGCGGCCGCCAGGAAGCTGCGAATCCCCGTTGCCACGCTCACGCGCAATGTCAACGACCTGGAGGCGATGGTCGGCACGAAGCTTCTCGTTCGAACGACACGCAAGCTCTCGCTGACGGACGCTGGAGCCGACTACGTTGCCGCTGCAAGGCAGATCCTCGAACAGGTCGATGAGCAGGAGCGCCGCGCCGCCGGCGAGTTCACGAACCCTCGCGGCGAGCTCGTCGTGACGACGCCGGTGCAGGTGGCGCGGCTTCGGGTGCTGCCCGTCATCAACCAATTCCTGGCGCAGTTTCCCGAGATCCGCATACAGCTCCTGCAATCCGACCGCAACATCGACCTCGTCGACTCGCACGCGGATGTCGCGGTGCGGATCGGCCGCCTGCGCGACAGCAGCCTGGTGGCCACGCGGGTCGGGTTGTTGCGCGTCGTGCTGGTGGCCAGCCCGGCGCTTTTGAAGAAGCATGGCGTGCCGCGCAGCCCCGAAGATCTGCGCGGCTACCCTCGCGTCGTGTTCAACAGCCCGTTCCTGTCGCCGTGGCGTTTTCGCCATCCGGATGCCAGCGAGATCCACGCGATCGCAGACACACCGCGATTGCTGGTGTCGTCGCCGGACGCAGCCGCCGATGCCGCCATCGATGGCGTGGGCGCGACGATGCTGCTCGAGCACGACGTGGCAGAGGCGGTGCGCGCCGGAAAGCTCCGATTCATCCTGCAGGAGTTCGAGGTCGACCCGATCCCCGTGCACCTCGTCCACCTGTCCCGCGACATGATGCCGGTCAAGCTCCGCCGGTTCATCGACTTCGCCGTTCCGCAACTTCGCGAGGCATTGGCGGACTTCGGACGCATCCCGGCGCCTTGAGAAGGCGCGCGCTTCGCGCTGTGCAGCGCTACTTCTTCAGGAGCTCTGCCGCCTTGGCAACACCCGCCTGTGCGCAGACCTCATCCTTGTCGCCCCCGGGCGAGCCGCCCACACCGAGCCCGGCAATGGTCTCGTCCCCCACCTTGAAGGCCACGCCGCCTGGCAATGCCGTCACATTGGGCGTGCCGGCCAGCGATTGAGCCACGAGCGGCGGGTACTTCCCCAGCACGCCGATGAAGCCGCTGGTGGTGTCGACGTGGAAGATCGGCCCCATGGTCACCACCGTATAGGCCTTGCGGAAACTGCTGTCCTTGGTGTGGATCACCGCGTGGTCGCCGCGCAGGACGACCTGAGGCGTCCCCGAGACGTCGACGACCGTAGCCGTCACGTCATAGCCGTTGGCCTTGCAGGTGTCCACCGCCGTTTGGGCAGCGATGATGGCGGTGCTCAGCGGAAGCGTCTTGCCGCTGATCGAGACCTGTGCCTGGACCGGCGCGTGGGAGCTCAGGCTGAAGAATGCCGCCAGGACGGCGAGCCGAGACATGTGCATTTCAGTGTTCCTTTGAAGTCGTCAGAGCCGGCTCAGGCCAGGTGCCTGGCGAAGAACGCGAACGTGCGGTCCCACGCCCTCTGCGTCCACACCGGGTCATGGTGCGTCTCCGCGATCCGCCCCTCGCCCACCGCCTGCTCGTTACCGAACGCGTGGTGCGCCAGGTAATGGTGGAAGTCGTGCTTCACGCCGGCGGCCGTCAGCTTTTCCACCAGGCCGGCCACCAGCGCCGGCGGGAAGAACTGGTCCTGGTCGGCCCAGTGGCCCTGCAGCGGAACCTTGATCTTCCCGGCGTCGATGAACTCCAACGGCGGGCAGCCGTACCAGGTGACCGCAGCGTCGAGCTCGGGCACATTGGCAGCGGCCAGCAGCGTCAGCGCGCCGCCCATGCAGAAGCCGACGCAGCCGACCTTCGCGGCGCGGGTCTTCAAGAACTGGACGGCGCCACGCACATCCTGGGCGGCGGCGGAGCCGAAGTCCAGGCCGGTCATCAGGTGGTGCGCCTCCTCTTTCTCGACCGTGCTCTTGCCGCGGTAAAGGTCGGGCACCAGCGCCAGGAAGCCGGCGTGGGCGAGGCGGTCGGCAACGCCACGGATCTGGTCGTTCAGGCCCCACCATTCCTGGATCACCACGACCGCTTGTGCACCCTGCAGCCGCGCCGGCTCTGCGAGGTAGCCCGACAGCTCCTGGCCGTCGGGCCGCTTGAATTGAATCGTCGTTCCCATGGCGCCGTCAGAACTGGGTCAGGCCGCCATCGACCACGAGTTCCGTGCCGGTCGTGTACGACGAGTCGTCGCTGGCGAGGAACAGCGCGGTCTTCGCGAGTTCCGCGGCATCGCCGAAGCGCTTCAGGCCGACCTTCTGCGTGATGCCGGCGGCGATCTCCGACAGCACGTTGTCGGGCAAGCCGATCTTGCTGTAGAAGGGCGTCGCGATCGCGCCCGGGCTGACCGCGTTCACTCGGATGCCGCGCGGCGCCAGCTCTGCGCCCAGGGTGCGGACGAGGGAGCGCGCCGCCGCCTTGGTCGCCGCCAGGATCGACAGGCCCGCATAGCCGATCGTGTTCAGGAACGATGTCGTCACGATGATGCTGCCGCCCTGGGCCATCACCGGGGCCGCCTTCTGGATCGTGAAGAACGTGCCGGTGAAATTGAGCGCGAGGTTGTCGGCGACATAGGCTTCCGTCACCGCCTCGAGTGGAGCGACCGTGGTCGCGCCGGCGTTGGCGAAGAGCACGTCGATGCGACCGAACCTGGCGCGCGTCTCTTCGACGGCACGCTCGATGTCGGCCACCTTGCGGATGTCGGCACGCACCAGCAGGGCCTTGCCATCGAGTTGGTTCCCGGCGGCAGCCAGGCGCTCTGCGTTCGAGCCGACCAGCACCACCTGGGCGCCCTCGGCCTGGAACAGCTTCGCGGTTTCCAGGCCGATGCCCGACGTGCCGCCGGTGATGAATGCAACTTTGTTCTTGAGCTTCATTTCAGGTCATTCCCATGGGTTGAGTTGAATGACGAAGGAGACGTTTCGGTCCATCGCTTCGCATGGGACGAATCATGTGTCTCGCCCATCGGAAGCGGAATGAGCTGGATGCGAGCAACATCTGCTCGGGAAATGGCGAGATGGCCCCCTAACCGGAACCACGCTTCCGGAACGGCATCCTCCTACCATCGAGCGCCCCCCGGCGATGGGGTTCAGACAGGGAGCTCCAACATGTCGGGTCTCTTTCCATGGCGCGCCTTGGCGGCCCTGGTTCTTTTCGGCTCGCTGATGCCCGCCGCCCGCGCTGGCGATGGGTCCACCGCCGAGCTCTACGACAAGGCCCACAGCGCCGAGACGCAGTCTGTCTTCGACTTCATCCGCACGCGCACGCTGGCAAGCCGGTCGAACATGATCGAGGGCCAGCACATGGGCGGCCCGGGCGACCTGTCGTCGGCGCCGCAGGTGTTCGACATGAACACCTACCGCATCGCCAGTGCCTCCCCGCGCCGGGCCTACCCGCGCATGATCGGTGCGCGATACGACGCCAACCTCGACGCCGCGCACTATGTGCTGGAGCAGGCCCATGTGTCGCAGATCAACGCCCGCCTGCTCGATGCCTCGGCGATCTACCATCCGATCGTCAGCATCACGGCCACGCCACCCAATCCTTGGGACCGCAACTCCGGCCGCTCGTCCAGCCCGAAAGACAAGGCGCTGTCCAAGCTGTTCCTTTCCAACCGCGCCCCCGATACGCCGGCGGGCCGCTTCTGGGACGACATCGACACCATTGCCGACGGCTTGCGGACGCTGAGCGACGCCGGCATACCGGTCGTCTTCCGACCGTTCGCCGAAGTGAACACCGGCGAAAAATACCATGAGGCGCGCTGGCCACGCCGGGTTGGTCGGTGCGCACAGGTGACACCAATGGCGGCGCCGGCGGATGCAAGAACTGCCAATCCAAGGCGGTGCTGTCGTTCTACACGCGGCAGGCCCTGCCCGACGACGCCGTGGTGGGGCCGAGCCAGCCGACGCTGCTGTTGACGCAGACGGCCACGGGGGCGGGCACCAACCCGTTTGCCGCCGGATTCGCGCCCTTGTCGATCGATGCGGCGAACCGCTGGTTCGGTGGCGCGTCGGGCCTGGCACCTGAAGATTTCAGCGGCGCCGACCGGCCAGGTGTCGGGCAGATGAGCGACCCGGCACAGGGTCCCACCCAAGTGCTGTCGCACGGCAGCGTGCCGGCCAACACGATCAACCTCACACGCGGCAACGGGCGGACGCAGTATCGGGTGTCGTTCTTCAAGGCCACGGACGGCGCGAACACCAACAACTACATCGATTGGAACGGGGCGCAAAGCCCACCGGAACTGATCCTGACCTACACCTTGCCGTGACCCGTGACGGGTACGCCCTGGCCACGCGCAGCGTGGCCTGTTGCCGGCCGTCGCGGTGGTGGCGCACGGGCTGACGATCGTGGCGCTGACCGTCAGGAAGTGCCAGGACCGTCAGAACCCCATCAGGGTCTCGTCAAGACGCCGCAGAGGGCAGTGCCTACGATCCCTTGCACGTTCCACCCGCTCTCGCAAGGCCCTCGCCATGTCCTCGTACCGCATCAGCAGCCTGCCTGCGCTGCCACCGTCGCTCGATCGAACCCGGTTCCGCAAGGCCTTGAGCGCGATGTCGGTGCACAACGTCAGCCGCCACTGGCTGCGCCGCGAGGCAGGGCTGGCCAACGCCGAGATCGACTCGCTGCTGGCGCTGCTCGACGGCGCCGGCGTGCTGCTCGGGCCCTTTCCCGAAGAGTCTGCCGACGCGCCCGCCAACCCCCTGGCCGACGGCCCGCCGCGGCGGCGGCGCGACAGCACCTGGCGCCTGCTGCTGCAGCTGCTGCGCAGCCGCCTCGCGCGTGCCGCGGTGCAAGTGCGCAGGCCGGCGCCCGAGTCGCCGCGCGCGCAAGAAGTGCCACGCGCCGCGGCGCCGGGCTGGCTCGACGACATCGCGCCGTCGACGCTGGAGCGCATCGGCGACGACCTGCGCGCGCTGCTGGCGCAGCACCCCCGCGCGCGCCGCGTGCTCACCCACCTGGGCGTGCTGGAGCGCGCGCTGCGCCGCAAGGATGTCGCCGCCGCGAACGCGTTGCCCATCAGTGTGCTGCGACGGGCGCTCGACCAGCTGCGCGCCATCGGCATCCCCGACGACAGCCCAGGCCTCGCGATCCTGCGTTCGCGCCTGATGCTGGTGGTGCTGCGCAGCGACGACGACGTCGCGCCGCTGACGCGGTCCGTCGAGGTCGACGAGGTCGGCTTGTCGCGCTTCGTCGAAGCGCAGCAGCAATGGGAGCTGCACGCCCCGTCCCTGCCGGTGCCGCGTTGAGGGCACCGGCGCGACGTCAGCGCGGGCCGTCGCCGTCCAGCACGGCAACGAAGCGGTAGCCGACGCGCGGGTAGGTTCGGATGACCTGGCCGATGCCGGGGCTGCCGTCGCACACCGCCTGGCGGATGCGCATCACCGCGGCGGCCAGCGAGCCGGGCTGGACGATCTCGTGGCGCCAGATCTGGTCGAGCAGCTCGTCCGTGGTGCGCACCCGGTCGCGGCTCTCGATCAGGTAGACCAGCAGGTCGAACGGGCGCGGCTGCAAGGCCCGCGGCAGGCCGTCGACCAGCACCTCGCGCGAGGCGATACGGACCTCGCAGCGCCCGAACCGCAGCGGTGCCACGCACTCGGGCACCGCCTCCGTCGCAGGCTCGTCGGCCCGCGAGCCCGCAGGCGCGAGGCCCGGCATCGTGCTGTTGTCGAACGTGTGGCGGGGTGACGAAAAGCTGTACATGGGGCCTCGCGGTGTAGTGCTACAACGAACGTTGTAGACATTAATCTACAACACATCGGCAACGCGTCGACGGGGAAGTTGTCACGCTTGGTGCCGGCTTGCCGGCTTTCCTTCGAACGATCTCACATGTCATGTCGTCGTCATGTAGACTGATCACTACATCACGGTACCGCTCCGGTTGCGCCCATGAACCCCACGCCGCCCGCCGCGGGCCCGATCCGCGTCCTCATCGCCGACGACCACGCGCTGGTGCGCGAAGGCCTGCGCAAGATGCTCGATCTCGACGACCGGCTCGTGCTGGCCGGCCAGGCCGCATCGGCCGCCGAGGTGCTGGCCGGGCTCGCGGCCGGCGGCGTCGACCTGCTGCTGCTGGACCTGCTGATGCCCGGCTGCACCGGCGTCGACCTGATCGAGCGGGTCGTCGCCGCGCACCCCGGGCTGCCGGTGCTGGTGCTGACGATGCACGCCGATCCGCACATCGCGCGGCGCGCGCTGAAAGCCGGCGCCCTCGGCTACCTGACGAAGGACGTCTCGCCCGAGCAATTGATCGACGCGATCCACCGCGTGGCGGCCGGTCGCAGCTATGTCGATCCGTCGCTGAGCGCCGAACTGATCCGCGCCGAGCAGGCGCAGGAAGAACCGATGGCCCTGCTGTCGACGCGCGAACGCCAGGTGCTGATCGCGCTGGTGAAGGGCCAGTCGCCGACCGACATCGCCACGCAGTTGCAGCTCGCGCCCAACACCGTCAGCACCTACAAGGCGCGGCTGATGGAGAAGCTCGGCCAGGACTCGCTGAGCGACCTCGTGCGCTATGCGCTGCGACACGGCCTGGTGGATTGAGCGCGGCAAGGCGGCGCTCGCGGCGCTGCTGCTGGTGGGCGTGGCCGCGGCCGCGCACGCGCAGCATGCGGTGTTCGAGGGCTACCAGCAATCGGCCGGGCTGACCAACATGGCGGTCGGCTGCCTGACGCAGGCGACCGACGGCACGCTGTGGATCTGCACCGAGAACGGGCTGTTCCGCTTCGACGGCTTTCGCATCCGGCGCGAGGCCTTGCCGCCGGGCGCGGAGCGGGCGGTGCTGCTGACGGCGCGGGCCGATGGCGGCGGCCGGCTGTGGATTGCAACCGACCTCGGCCTGTTCCTGCGCCGCGAGACCGACGGCAGGCCGGCCTGGACCGCGGTCACCCAGCCCGGCGGTGCGCTGATCGGTGTCGAAGGCGGGCAGCGCATCGACGTTGACGAGCGCGGCATCGTCTACGCGATCGACCGCAGCAGCCGGGTGTGGGCGATCGATGCCACGGCACCGGCGGGCCAGGCGCCGGCCGTGCAGCGCGTGAAGCTGCCGGCCTTCCCGGCCCCGCCGGGCGCGGTCGATGCCGATTCCGGGGCGCTGCGCGCAGGCCGCGGCGCGCTGTGGTTCGGCTGCGGCCTCGGCCTGTGCGAATGGCGTGACGGAACGCTGCGCACCTGGGGCGAGGCCGAGGGCCTGCCGGCCCGCATGTGGGGCAACCTGGTGCTCGGCCGCGACGGCAGCGTCTGGGCGCGCAGCAGCGACCGGCTCGCGCAACTGCGACCGGCGCAGCACCGCTTCATCGCTGTCGAGGCCCCGGCGGCACAGCGCTTGCCGGCCACCTCGGCGCTGGCCGAGGACCCGGCAGGGCGCATCGTGGTGGCCACCGATGCGGGTGTTGCACGCTGGGACGGACAACGCTGGCAATCATGGACCTCGAAAGAGGGGCTGCCCGAAACGCTGGTCCGCTCGCTGCTGTTCGACGCCGAGGGCGCGCTGTGGCTCGGAAGCTCGGGCCGTGGCCTGCACCACTGGGTCGGCTACGGGCAGGCCGATCACTGGACACCGGCGCAGGGGCTGCCGGCGCCCGCGGCGTTCAGCTTCGCCCGTGACGGCCGCGGGCACCTGTGGGCCGGCACGGCGCAGGGTATCGCCCGGCTGGACGAGGCCGGCGAACGCCTGCAGCCGCTGGCCTCTTCGCGTCCCAAGGGGGCTGCCAACAACATCGCCGTCGCCGCCGACGGTGCGCTGTGGTGGGTCGAGGCGGGACGCGTGCTGCGCCTCAGGACCGGGGCGGCCGGCGCAGACACGATGTTCAACGACCCCTCGCTGGTCATGGCGCTGCAGGGCACGGACGGCGCCATCTACCTCACCGGACGCCATGGCGTCGACCGCATCGTCGCCACGCCCTCGGGCGTGCGCCGGCAGCCGGTCGCCGATGGCCTGCCGGAGCGCGAATGGGTGGGCGGCGTCGTCGTCGCCGGCACCGGGCCGACGGCGGTCGAATGGTTCGTCGGCGAGCGCCGCATCTTCCGCGCGATCGACAACGCCTGGGTGCCGATGCGCGACGAGCACGGCCAGGTCATCGAGACTGATGGACACGCGAGCGTCGCCGGCGCGTCGGCGTTCTGGGTGGTCGACTCGCACAGCCTGGCCCTCTACACGCTGGAGGGCGGCGCCAACGTCCGGCTCGTGCGCCGTTTCGACCTGGCGCTGTTCGGCGACCCGGCGGTGTACTTCCTGCGCGGCGCGCCCGACGGACGCCTCTGGTTCGGCACCGATCACGGCGCCTTCATCCAGGACGGCGGCCACTGGTCGCACATCGACCGGACCAACGGGCTGCTGTGGGACGACATCGACGACGGGGCGGTGCTGCTCGAAGCCGACGGCACCGCGTGGATCGGTACCAGCGCCGGCATCACGCGCCTGCGCCCGGCGCAGGCCAAGGAGGCCCCTGCGGCGCTGCGCGCCGACACGCTGCGCTTCGGCGCGAAAACGGCCTCGCCGGCCTCGCTGCCGCAGATCGCCTGGGACGATCGCCACCTGCAGCTGACGCTCGCCACCCCCAGCATCGCCCGCGGCCGCACGCTGCGCGTCGAATACCGGCTGGACGACGACGCCACATGGCGTGCGATCGAGGGCAACGTGGTGACCATCGAGTCGCCCGAGGCGGGCTCGCACCTGCTCGAGGTGCGCGCCGGAGCTCGCGTGCCGATCGCAGAGGCCGGCCCGCCGCTGCGCATCGCCTTCGCCATCGAGCCGCCGTGGTGGCGGTCGGCACCGGCGAAGCTGGCCGCCGCGGCGGCGCTGGCGCTGCTGTGGTGGCTGTCGAACCTGGTCGCGAACCGGCGCCAGCGCCGCGACCGCGAGCGGCTCGAGCGCGCGGTGGCCGAGCGCACCGCCGAGCTTGAAACGTCGCGCCAGGCACTGCGCCGGCTGGGCGAGCACAACACGCATGCGCTGGAAGACGAGCGCAGGCGCATCGCACGCGAACTGCATGACGAAATGGGCCAG
Organism: Rhizobacter sp. Root1238; assembly: GCF_001425825.1. GTDB lineage: Bacteria > Pseudomonadota > Gammaproteobacteria > Burkholderiales > Burkholderiaceae_C > Rhizobacter. The sequence continues at coordinate 39,692 of NZ_LMDM01000002.1, read as the reverse complement.
CAGCTGGCGGCGCTGCGCATGGAGGCGTCGGTGCTGCGCGCGCGGGCGCGTGGCGAGCGGCCGCCGGCGCAGGAGCACTTCCAGTTGCTGCTCGATCGCATCGACCACCTGGCCGGCGGCGTGCGAGCCCTCGTCAAACAGCTGCGGCCACCGGCGCTCGACGGCGGCCTGGCCGCGGCGCTGGAGTGGCTGGCCGCGGAGTTCACCCACGCCACCGGTGCGCCGTGCCGGCTGCAGCTCGATGCGGCGGCGGACGGACTGGCGCCGGACGCAGCGACGCAGCTCTTTCGCCTTGCGCAGGAGTCGCTCACCAACGTGCGCCGCCATGCGCAGGCCAGCGAGGTGAGCGTGAGCCTGCAGCGCGACGCGCAGGCCTGGGTGCTGACCATCACCGATGACGGCGCCGGCTTCGACCCTGCCCGCGAGCGCAGCGGGCACGGCCTGCTCGGCATGGAAGAACGTGCGCGCCTGCTGGGCGGCTCGTTCGAGCTCGACAGCCGACCCGGCGCCGGCACGACGGTGCGCGTGCGCTTCGAGGAGGCCGCGCGCAACACCACCGCGTGAAGCGTGCTGCCCGTCACGACGCCGCGGCGCGGGCCACACCGGTCAGGCACCCGTCAAGCGTCGATCACCTTGCGGTCATGCGCACCGGACGGGGACTCCCTACATTCGCGGCTCGTCCCGAAGCAGCAGTCCCCGAGGTGTCCCGATGAAGCTTTCACCGCACTCGACAGCGGCGCTGATGATGCGCGCCGCCGGCCTGGCCGAAGCCGAGCGACGGGTGAACGTCGCATGAACCTGCCGCTCGTGATCGCCGAGATGGGCCGCATGGCCGGTCAACCGGGCATCCTGGGCTGCGCCCTGGTGGACGCGGCCACCGGGCTGGTGTGGCATGCCAGCGCCGGCACGCCGGGCACCGGGCGTGCCTGGGAAGCGGCCGTCGACCACTGGCGGCTGCACGACCGGCAGAAGCTGCACTTTGCCGGGCTGGGCACGCTGGCGGCGGCCGTCATGTACCACGCGAACGGCGTGCTGGCGGTGTTCCCGTGCAGCAGCGAGCCCGACCTGTTGCTCGTCGCGCACGGCCGCCACCGCGGCGTCGACTGGCTGGCCTGGCGGTGCATGGTGCGCACGCTGGGCCGCTTGCTGAATCCCCGAGGTCAGGGGCTCGTGCGTTCGCGGTACAGCAGCACCGCCCCCGAGATCAGGAAGTAGAGCGCCCCCACCGCCGCATACCCTGCGAGGTTCTGCAGCATCGGGTTGGGTTCGCTCGCCTGCTTCACGAAGAAGATGCCGGCGAGCGCCGACTGTGCCCCGCTGAGCGCCATCGCCCACTGCGCGCCGAAGTGCTTCCAGCGCCGCACGGCGGTCCCCAGCTGCAGCACGCCGGAGAGCACCGCCCAGGCGCCGAACACGACGAACACGGCCGGCATGCCGCGCCCCACCGCCACCGCCATCGCGACCGTGGTGATGGCACTCACCACCACGTTGATCGTCTGCGTCGTGTTCGCCGACATGCCGCCCGACTGGCGTGCATCGACGGCGTTCGCCAACGCATCCCACGCGGGGTACACGACCAGCAGCACGCCCGCCACGACGGGTGACGTCCGCGCCACCGTGAAGGCCAGCACCACCCAGGCGATGGAAAAGGCGGCACGCGTGACATAGAGCGTTCTCAACCAGCGGGCGTTCGCCGGGGCAAGGGTCGGAGTGATCATGGCTTGAGGTCGTCGGGAAGTTGGTCTCGGAAGTGTCCGGCGGGCCGCTCGCCCGCGGCATCGGACGATTGACCGATGCCGTCGAACGCCGAATGGAACCCATCGTCGTTTCAAGGAGGTCCGTCGCAGCGGCAGCGGCCCGATCCTTGTCACCGCGAGCGCTGCGGTGCCGCGATGGCCGCCGCAAACTGTTGCCGCGGGTCCCGATGGGTCAGGCTTGTATCGAGTTGTTTCTGGCGTGAGAACGGTCCTCTTTTGCGGACGGGCTTGCCGCCTCGCGTGCGGCAGGACCGCGCAGAGGAACCGGTTCCGCAGCACCGCGGCTGGCATCAAACCTGCGCATTACCTCTCGTACGCGCCATGCACTGAGGATTGCTGAAATTCTCGCGGCGCCCGATTCCAAGCAGACCCAGACGATCAAAGGACCTGTCAGCATGAAGCACACGATTCCCGGGGACCCGCACCGGCCGCGCACAGCGCTGGTGGCACTGAGTTCCCTCTTCCTCGCAGCGGCCGTCCTCAGCGGGTGCGGCGGCAAGGATGCGGATTCAGCCTCGGGCGCGAGCCCGGTCGGCGCGCCGTCGCCGCAATCGCCGGCCGAGCCGCCCGCCCAGCCTCCGGCCAGCGATCCTAATCCGCCGAATCAGGAGAACCCGCCGGCTCCGACTCCCCCGTCGATTCCGTCCGGCAGCGCACCCGCCGCGCCGGCGCCGACGCCTGCGCAGCAACTGCCTGCCGGCGTCGACATGAGCAAGCCCGGCACCGCCGTCGCACCGACCAAGGCCACCGCTTCGAGCGCCAACGGCGACAACACCGCCGACAAGGCGATCGACGGCAAGGCCACGCAGGACAGCCGCTGGGAAAGCTCGCGCAGCGACGACAACTGGATCCAGTTCGACTTCGGCATCAAGACCCAGCTCGGCTACCTGAAGCTGGTGTGGGAAGCCGCGTACGCGAAGGAGTACGCGATCCTCGTCTCCGATGACGGCTCGACCTGGTACCAGCTGCGCTACGTCGCCGACGGCAAGGGCGGCACCGAAGAGTTCTACAACCTGAACGCCAACGTCCGCTACGTGCGCATCAGCGGCGTCAAGCGCGCCACCGGCTACGGCTACTCGATCATCGAGGCGAGCTTCAAGTCGCCGGGCAGCGACAACACGCTGGGCTCGGCGGTCACGGCCTCGGTGATCCCGCACCCGGCCGACGGCAGCAACCTGATCCCGCCGGCGGCGCAGCAGCCGCCGATCGATACCGTCCAGTTCACGCTGCCCGACGGCACGCTGGTGACCCGCGTCGGCTTCGTCGGCCGCTCGCGTCACGCACGCGAGCGCGGCGAGGACTGGAACGAAGCCGGCTACGGCGCGAACGAGACCGTCGATGCCGCCGGCAACCCGGTGGACAAGGGTCCCGGTGCGCACCTGAACTTCGTGGCCAACTACTTCGCCTTCCGCACCTGGGGTGTCGAGTTCATCGACAACAGCAAGGTGAGCGGCGTCACCAAGCCGAAGATCATCGTCAACCAGTACTACCAGCAGCCGCAGTTCGGCGGCGGCCACTCCTTCGTCCGCGGATTCGACAACCCCAACACCACCGGCTTCGGCTGGATGAGCCCGGGCGACCTGCTGGACGACACGAAATACACCGACGGCTTCGTCAACAAGGCCTCGTGCCCGGTGGTGCCGAAGCCGCCGCAGAACGCGCTCGCCAGCCCGACCAGCGGCTACAACGGCGTGATCGGCGCGAACGACGGCTGCAGCGTGGTGTTCGACACCTTCCCCGGCCATTCCGCGCTGTCGACCAACGCCAACGGCGTGCTGGCCCGCAGCGCCGACGTGCCCGGCGCCACGCAGTTCTACGACTACGCGGTGACCTTCGACCCCGCCACCGACAGGACGACGACCGCCACCCCGGTGACCACCAAGACCGTCCCGGCGCGCTCGCTGAAGGTGGGTGACGTGGTGGAGTTCTCGCCGTCGTTCTTCTCGACGACCGAGATCATGAAGGCGCTCGGCACCAGCGATGGCCATCGCTACTACACCAACGAGCTGAGCTACGTGGTCGGTGCCGGCCTGCGTCCGTACTACGGTGCGCAGCCGCGCCTGAACAACACGCCGCTGCCGTCCGCGACCTTGCAGGGCGGCCTCGGGTCGGTCTCGTACGACTACGCCGACAACTCGAACTTCGTCTTCCAGCAGCCGCACAACAACATCGGCATGCAGAACATGCAGCGCTTCGTGGAAGGCCGCCGCTGGTTCCACACCAGCATGCAGACCGGTGACCACACCGAGAACGGCAACGACCGCAACGCGGCCGCGGTGGGCCTGCAAGGGCCGATGTTCAACCAGTCGACCTGCTTCGGCTGCCACGTCAACAACGGCCGCAGCCTGGCCCCGACCGTCGTCAACCAGAAGATCGACACGATGGCGGTGCGCACGGCCGCCGTCGATGCGAACGGCCAGCAGCTGCCGCACCCGATGTACGGCCTGGGCGCGCAGATGAACGCCAAGGCATCGACCGACGGCGTACGTCGCGACTGGGGCACGGCCGTGCACGTGTCCGGCTTCGAGCTGAAGACGGTGAAGCTGGCCGACGGCACCTCGGTGGAACTGAGCAAGCCGGTGGTGGCCTTCGACGGCCCGACGCCGGCGGTGTACTCGGTGCGCAGCGCCCAGCCGGTGATCGGCATGGGCCTGCTCGAGGCGATCCCGGATGCCGACATCATTGCGCGTGCCAAGGCCACCCCGGATGCCGACGGCGTCAAGGGCGTCGCCAACTTCGCGTACGACCCGGAAACCGGCAAGGTTCGACTGGGCCGCTACGGCTGGAAGGCCTCGAAGGTCAGCCTGCGCCACCAAGCCTCGGCGGCCGCGCTGCTCGACATGTCGGTCACCTCGCCGGTCTACCCGAACCGCGACTGCCTGTTCGGCCCGGCGAAGTGCAGCATCGCGAACCGTACCGACACCGGCCTGACAGAAGACGCGCTGAAGCTGCTGGAACGCTACGTGGCCCTGCTGGCCGTGCCGGCGCAACGCAGCGTGGCGAGCGGCTACCCGAAGGGTGTGACGCCGCTGGCTGCGCTGAACCCGGACGTCAGCAAGATCGCTGCCGGCGCCACGGTGTTCAACACCATCAAGTGCCAGAGCTGCCACGTCACCGACATGACGACCGGCTCCACCAGCGAGTTCCAGGAAGTGCGCGAGCAGAAGATCAAGCCCTACACCGACATGCTGTTGCATGACATGGGCGCCGACCTGGGCGACGGCCTGACCGAAGGCCTGGCCACCGGCAACATGTGGCGCACCTCGCCGCTGTGGGGCATCGGCTACACCGAGCTGGTGGCCGGCAAGACCATCAAGGTCGGCTACCTGCACGACAGCCGCGCCCGCAACCTGACCGAAGCCATCATGTGGCACGGTGGCGAAGGCGCGGCCAGCCGCGATCGCTTCGCGTTGCTGAGCAAGGCCGACCGGGACGCCATCCTGGCCTTCCTCGGATCGCTGTAACGCCTGCACCGGGCCTTCGAGGCCCGGCATCGCAAGCCAGACCGCCGCCCTTCGAGGCGGCGGTTTTCATTTCAACGGTGGAAGGTCGGTGACGCTCAGCGCCCGAGCTGCGCCAGCGCCGCCTGCAGTCCCGCCAGGCCGCCCACCCGCTGGTCGTTGATGAAGACCTGTGGCATCTGGCGCACCGACGGGCCGCATTTCTCGAAGAACGCCAGGCGCTCGGCCTCGTCGTCGATGCGGATCTCCTCGTAAGGGAGGGAGCGGGACGTCAGCAGCATCTTGGCCGAGTCGCATTGCGGGCAGGCCGATTTCGAATAGACGACGATGTTCAGGTTCATGCGCCGCAGTTTACGGGCGCCCTCCACCGCCCGCTGACCGCGGCCTTCAATGCTTCGTCGGTGCGGCCTCGGCCGGCGTCTCGGTGTGCATCACGCACTGCCAGCCCTTGCCGTTCTTCACCCACGTCGAGCTGTCGTTCATCTCCTGCTGCGTGGCCTTGCTCTCGCCACGCGGCGCGACGCTCTGCTTGACGTGGTAGGTCACGATCGCGGTCGCGTCGTTCGGGAACACCACCTCCACGTCGCTCAGTTCGAACGAGGTCACGATCATGTTCCCCTGCTCCGCCATCTTGCGGTAGCTCGCATGGTCGAACTTCATCGCGCCGTGCGAGCTGACCATCAGCGACGGTTCGCTCAGCATCTGCAGCGCGGTATCGGTGTCCTGGTTGACCATCGACTGCCAGAACTTCTTTTCCAGGTCGATGAGTGTCTTTTGCGGTGTCGGCATCTGGGACTCCTTTCAACAACAGGGTCCCCATCCTGCGACTCCTGTGCGCGAGGGACATCGGAGAAGAGGGGGTTCCCCCGTAGGTGGGCTCCTACACCGGCAGCGCTTGTATGAGAATGGCGCCCATGACCGACCCCAACGCCATCGTGGCCACGGCGCCCTCCTCGCCGTCGACAACGCAGTCGTCCTTGACGCTGAGCCTGCCGCAGAACTTCCCGCTGGCCTTGTCGCCGCAGCAGCAGGACAGCCTGCTGGCCCGGGTCGACGCCTTCCGGTTCGGCGAGATCTCGCAGCACGACATCGCCTCGCTCGGCCTCGAGCCCGAACTGGCACTGAACCGCACGCTCGACGGCTTCCTGTCGCGCATCGACAAGAGCACCTCGCCACAGCTGTTCACGCTGGTCGCCTCGCTGAACCAGCAGGTGCAGGACGAGAACCTGCCCGAGCTGGCGAACCGCATCCTGAACGCGCGCCCGTCGCTGCTGGCGCGCATCCTCGGCCTCTTCAACCCGAAGTCGCTGCGCCAGGCCGCCCACCGCGCCTATGAAGAGGCGGCGCGCGTCGCATCGGGCCGCTCGAAGGCGCTGTCCGAACTGATTGGCGGCATGGAAACCAAGCTGCGCGCCGAGATGACGCGCCTCAACGAGGAGCTGCGCCACCTCGACACCGTGAAGGCCGAGTACCGCAAGAGCTTCGTCGCCTTCGCCGAAGACGCGGCCTTCCTGAACAGCGTGCTGGCGAAGGCGCGCACCGAGGTCGCCGCGATGGAACCGGAGCTCGCCGCCGACCCGCAGCGCCGCCACGACGTGCGCGACAAGCTGCAGTCGCTCGAATCGCGCGCGCTGGCCGTCGAGGCCACGCTGACCAAGCTGCCGGCCGACCAGCTGGTGATCCGCCAGCTGCAGAACGCCGGTGTCGCGACGCTGCAGGAGCTGGCGACGACGATGGCCTCGCGCTTCGCGAGCATCAAGATGACGCTGCTGACCATCCACGGCGCGCGCATGGTGCAGGACCTGCAGCGCCTGGCCCAGCAGGGCGCCGACCTCGACAGCAACCTGAACAAGGTGCGCGGCATGCTGATGAAGGACGTCGTCGAGACCGCCGCCACCGCGCCCGGCGACAACCGCCTGGCGCAGGCGCAGCAGCTTCAATCGGTGGTGGCCGACACGCAGAGCCTGGTCGCCCTGGTCGACGCCGCGCGCGACACCAACCAGCGCAAGTTCGACGAGGCCCGTGCGCTGATGGCGCAGGCCCGCGAAGACATGCTGACGCTCGGCAAGGGCCTGAACCCCGCCGCCACCGTCGCCGCCCAGTCGTACACCTCCATTCGCTGAAAGACATCCGCCCATGTCCACGCCTTCGCTCAAGCTGAACCTGACCAAGCCCGGCGATGCCGCCCCGAAGCTGTCGCTGTCGCTCGACAAGGGCGAGCGTTTCCGGGTGCGGCTGGCCTGGGACGGCGACACCGACATCGACCTGCACGCGCTGGTCGCGGTGAACACCGGCGGCGGCGCCAAGGTGTCCGACTTCGGCGACATCCTGTCGACCTACAACGTGCAGCGCACGATCCGCGGCCAGGCCACCGGCACGCTGCCGCTGCATGCCGACAAGACCTTCTCGGTGCACGGCGGCGCGCTGGTGCACAGCCCCGACGCGACCGACGGCCTGGCCACCGGCGACGACGAATGGGTGTCGATCCAGCCTGACCGCCTCGCCCCGCCGGCGGCCGGTGTCATCGAGATCCCGCTGGTCGCGATGATCCATCCGCAGGGCTCCGGCCGCTCGTTCCGCAGCGTGAAGAACGCGCGCGTGATCGTCGAGAACGCGCTCGGCAAGGAGCTGCTGAACGTCAGCCTGTCGGACCAGTTCGGCGAGTTCGTCGGCGTGCAGATGGGCTCGATCATGGTCGAGGCCTCGGGCTCGTCCTTCGTCGGCGTCGGGGTCGGCTTCAACAGCGACTTCAACCAGGTGCTGGGCCACTTCTCCTGATGGTCCCAGCGAGGGTCCGCGGCCGGCACAGCGCATGAGCATCAAGGTCACCGTGATCGGCGGCGCGCGCCCGCCCACGCCGGAGACTGCGCCGGAGCCCGGGCCCGCGGCAGGCGTCAAGCCGACGGTGCTGCCGGGATCCACGCTGCCGGCGACCGCGATGCCATCGACGCCGCCCCTCGCCGTCGCGCCGGCCCCGTCGTTCACCGCATCCGCACTGCCCGGCGTGCGACGCAAGCCGGTCGAGGTGACGCTGCCCGACCTGGCACGCCGCTTCCCGCAGGCCGACGCCGCGGCGCTGCAGCGCACCCAAGGCGTGCTGGCCGGCGTGCACGCGGAGAGCCTCGACGCCGCCGGCTGGCTGCGCTTCGGCATGCCCGAGCAGGAAGAGCTTGCGGCGCTGATCCGCCAACGCCTGCAGGTGGCGCAAGAGGCCACGACGCGCAGCGTGCCGCAACACCTGCGCCGGCTGCAGGCGCTGTTGACGGACGTGCTCGAAGCGCTCGATGGCGGCTTCTTCCGCCGGCCGGCCGCCGCGGTGTGGGCCGGACACGAGGCCGAGGTGGTGCAGCTCGAATCGCTGCTCGGCGCCTCGCATGCCGCACTGTCCGACCAGTTGCAGGCGCTCGGCCCGCTGAAGCAGCCGGTGCAGGCCTGCGCCCAGCGGCTTGAAGCCAGCGCGCTGGCAGCCGAATACTTGCTGGACCAGGTCGGCCCGGAAGCGGGCAGCCTGCTGCTCGCGCGGCTCACCTCGCTGACGGGATCGCAGGCGCTGCTGCACGAGCACCGCCTGCACCTGGAGCAGGACGCCGGCCACCTGCAGGAACTGATGACCTGGGTGCAGGACGGCGTGCTGCTGAAGCTGCCCGCGGTCCACGCCCAACTGGCCCGCCTGGCCTCGCGCCCGAGCGAGACGCAGCGTTTCCTGGCGGCCGAGAAACTCACCGACATCCTGCAAACCCTGAAGCGAGCGCTCTGATGGCCCTGACCCTGAACCTCGAAAAGTCTGCCCGCACCCTGGTGCTGAGCCTGGAGAAGGCCGGCATCGCCAAGCCCCCGGCGCTGGAGGTCGGCTTCGGCCTGGACGTCTCCGGCTCGTTCGAGGACGAGCACCGCGCCGGCATCACCGACCGGCTGCTGACGCGGCTGGTGCCGTGGGGCCTGGCCTTCGATCCGGACAAGAAGGTCGAGGTCTTCACCTTCTCGTCCGGCGCGGCCGGCGTGCACGAGGTGGGCGCTGTCGATGCGGGCAACCATGACGGCTATGTCGCCAACAACATCATCGCGAAGGTGCCCGGCTGGAACGGCGGCACCGACTACTCGCACCTGCTGGAGCGCATGCTGAAGCACTTCGGCTGGGCCGGCCCGATCGAGAAGAAGGCCGGCTTCTTCGGCCGGCTGATGGGGCAGAAGGACGAGGTGATCCCGGTCGCGAAGAAGCGCTCGCTGGTGATCGTCGCGACCGACGGCGACAACGCCGACAAGGAGCGCACGCTGCGCGTGCTGCGCGAATCGGAGCAGCGTCAGGACCAGGTCTATTTCCTGTTCCTCGGCATCTCGAACCAGGGCTCGACCTTCCCGTTCCTCGAGCGCATCGGCGACCAGTTCGGCAACACCGGCTTCAAGGCGATCCACAACCTGCGGCAGTTCGTCGGGCAGTCGGATGAGGAGCTGAATTCGCAGCTGATCGATGAAGAGTTGATCGCGTGGTTGAAGGGGTGAACGCGTGAAAGCCCGTTCGCCCTGAGCAGGGACCGAGCTTGTCGAGGGCCCGTCCGTCGAAGGGTTGGATCCGAAGCGCGCAGGGCCTTCGGCAAGCTCAGTCCGACCCTTCGACAAGCTCAGGGCGAACGGGGTTTCTTGGCAACCGCCGGGTTCCTTCGCTCAATATCCCACCGCCTGCCCGTCCCGCCGCGAATCGCTCGCCGCGACGTAGCCGTCCTCCAGGTCGTCGCCCAGCTTCCAGATGAACTGCCCGCTGCCGTAGTCCATGTACGCATCCGGCGTCGCCTCGAAGCGGTGGCCGAGCGCCTTCAGCCCGTCGACCAGCGCCGGTGCCATCGTCGATTCGAAATCCACCGCCAGCCCGTCGCCGACCTTCCAGCGCGGCGCATCGCAGGCGGCCTGTGGCTGCTGGCGGTGCACCAGCATGCGCACCAGCGTCTGCAGGTGGCCTTGCGGCTGCATGTTGCCGCCCATCACGCCGAAGCTCATCTGCGGCTTTCCATCGCGCGTCAGGAAGCCGGGAATGATGGTGTGGAACGGCCGCTTGCCCGGCGCCACCACGTTCGGATGCGACTCGTCGAGCGTGAAGCCGTGGCCGCGGTTCTGCAGGCTCACGCCGGTGCCCGGCACCACCACGCCGCTGCCGAAGCCCATGTAGTTGGACTGGATGAAGCTGACCATCATCCCGCGCTCGTCGGCCGCGCTCAGGTAGATGGTGCCGCCCGCGGGCGGCGTGCCGTGCGCCGGCTCGGACGCGCGCTTCGGGTCGATCAGCTTCGCGCGCTCGCGCAGGTAGCCGTCGCTCAGCAGGTCGGCCGCCGTCACCTCGGTCATCGAGCGCTCGTCGGCGACCCAGCGGTAGGTGTCGGCGAACGCCAGCTTCATCGCCTCGATCTGCAGGTGCTGCGATTCGACGCTGTCGACCGGCAGGCGCCCGAGGTCCAGCCGCTCCAGCATGCCCAGCGCCATCAGCGCGGCGATGCCCTGCCCGTTCGGCGGGATCTCGTGCACCGTGTGGCCGGCAAAGTCCCTGGCGATCGGCGCGACCCACTCCGGCCGGAAGTTCGCGAGGTCCGCCAGCGCCATGCTGCCGCCGTTCGCCTTCGCATGCGCAACCAGCTTCTCGGCGATCTCGCCGCGGTAGAACGCCTCGCCCTTCGTCAGCGCAATCTGCCGCAGCGTGGCACCGGCCGCCGCGAACACGAAGCGCTCGCCGGGCTCGGGGGCCCGCCCGCGCGGCATGAAGGCCTCGGCATAGCCGGGTTGGTCTTTCAGGCCCGGCACCTGGCGGCCCCATTTGTCGGAGACGATGCGGCCCACGCCATGGCCGCGCTCGGCCAGCTCGATGGCCGGCTCCAGCAGGTCGGCGAACGGCAGCCGGCCGAAGCGCTCCGACAGCGCCACCCAGCCCGCCACCGCGCCGGGCGTGGTCACCGTGTCCCAGCCGCGCAGCGGCATCTTGTCGCCGTGCCTGCGGCGGAAGTACGCGGGGTTCCATGCCGCCGGCGCAACGCCGGACGAGTTCAAGCCGTGCAGCGCCTTGCCGTCCCACAGGATCGCGAAGTTGTCGCTGCCGAGCCCGTTCGACACCGGCTCGACGATGGTCAGCGCCGCCGCCGCGGCAATCGCTGCATCGACCGCGTTGCCGCCCTTCAGCAGCATGCGCAGCCCGGCCTGCGACGCGAGCGCCTGCGAGGTCGCGACGACGTTGCGGGCCATCAGCGGGCTGCGGGTGGTCGGGTACGGATTGTTCCAGTCGAAGTTCATCGCGTGTCTCTGGGGTCAGCGCTGGCGCGGGTCCAGCGCATCGCGCAGGCCGTCGCCGAGCAGGTTGAAGGACAGCACCAGCAGGAAGATCGACACGCCCGGCCAGATCGCCATCCACGGTGCCGAGTCGACATAGTTCTTCGCGGTGTTCAGCATGCTGCCCCAACTCGGCGCCGGCGGCTGCTGGCCGAGCCCGAGGAAGGACAGGCTCGCCTCGGCGATCACCGCCGACGCGATCGCCAGCGTCGCCTGCACGATCACCGGCGGCGTGATGTTCGGCAGCACGTGCCGCAGCGCGATGCGCAGCGGCGGGTTGCCGACCGCGCGCGCCGCCTCGATGTAGTCCTCGACCTTCACGTTCAGCACCTGCGCCCGTGCGAGCCGCACGAAGATCGGCGTCGCCGACACCCCGATCGCGATCATCGCGTTCGACAGGCTCGGCCCGAGGAACGCCGCCAGCGCGATCGCGAGGATCAGGAACGGGCAGGCCAGGAAGGCATCGGTGATGCGCGAGATCAGCGCATCGGCAAAACCGCCGAGGAAGCCCGCGGCCAGCCCGATCGGCACACCCAGCAGCAGCGAGATGCTCACCGACACCAGCCCGGCGAGCAGCGATGCGCGCGTGCCCCACACCACGCGCGACAGCACGTCGCGGCCGATCTCGTCGGTGCCGAACCAGTGCTCGGCGTTCGGCGCCTTGCGGATCGCGCTCCAGCTGGTGGCCACCGGGTCCTGCAGCCCGAACCACGGCGCGAACACCGCCATCGCGATGAACAGCAGCACCACCGCGAGGCCGAGCAGCGCGCCGCGGCGGCGCTTCAGCCGGCGCCAGGCGCGGCGCCACGGTCCGGCTTCGGAGCGCGGCGCGGTGGGGGTGGGGACAGGAAGCACGGCAGCCATCGTCAGCGCCTCAGTCGCGGGTTCACCGCAAAGTAGGCCAGGTCGGCCAGCAGGTTGAGCAGCATGTAGGCACTGGCGGTGACGAGCACCACGCCCTGCACCACCGCGTAGTCGCGGTTGAACACCGCATCGACCACCAGCTTGCCGAAGCCCGGGATCGTGAAGACCTGCTCGGTCAGCACCGCGCCCGACAGCAGCGTGCCGAGCTCCAGCGCGCCGAGCGTGATGATCGGCGTCAGCGCGTTGCGCAGCGCGTGCTTCAGCACCACGGTGCGCTCGCCCAGGCCCTTGGCGCGCGCGGTGCGCACGTAGTCGGCCGACATCACCTGCAGCATCGCGCTGCGCGTGTGGCGCATCAGCACCGCGGCGATCGCGTTGCCGAGCACGAAGGCCGGCATGATCATCGCGGCCAGGTTGGCGCCCAGGTCCTCGAACGGGCTCACGTAGCCCGACGCCGGCAGCCAGCCGAGCTGCACCGAGAACAGCAGGATCATCAGGATGCCGAGCCAGAAGTTGGGCGTCGAGATGCCCCACAGCGCGAACGCGTTGGCGGCCCAGTCCCAGGCCGTGCCGCGCCCCACCGCCGAGACGATGCCCGACGGGATGCCGATCAGCAGCGCGATCGCCATCGCCAGCAGCGCCAGCTCCACCGTCACCGGCAGCTTCTGCAGGATCAGCTCGGTCACCGGCTGCTGGTTGCGCACCGATTCGCCAAGGTCGCCCTGCAGCACGCCGCCCACCCAGCGGGCATAGCGCAGCGGCAGCGGCTCGTCCAGGTGCAGCTTGGCGCGCAGGTAGGCCACCACCTGCGGGTCCTGGTCTTCGCCGGCCAGGATCTTGGCCGGGTCGCCGGGCAGCAGCTGCTGCAACCCGAAGATCAGCATCGAGACGAACAGCAGCGTCGGCAGCAGCGTCGCGACGCGCTTGACGAGGTACTCGAACATCAGCGGATCACGGTGCGAGTTTCAGGCCGCCGACGCGCAACAGCCCGTCCGGCACGTTGCGCACGCCGCCGAGCTTCGCGTTGTAGGCCCACAGCCAGTTGCGGTGGTACAGGTAGACGATCGGCCGCTCCTTCAGCACGCGCGCGGCAACCCGCTCGAACACCTTCTTGCGCTCGGCCGGGTCGCGCAGCGCGCGCGACTGGTTCAGCAGTGCATCGGTCTCGGCATCGCAATACCCGGCGTAGTTCAGCGGCTGCTTGCAACCGTGGAAGCTGAACAGGTTGCCGTCCGGATCGGCGCGGCCGCTCCACGCCAGCACCAGCGCCTCGAAGTCGCCCTTGTCGGCCAGGTTCAGCGAGGTCGCGAATTCGGCGGCCTGGATCTTCACGTCGAAGCCGGCCTCGCGCGTCATCGCCTGCACCACCAGCGCCAGGCGCTGCGCGTCCGACGTGGTCGGCGTCACCAGCGTGAAGCTCGGGTTCGGGATGCCGGCCTCCTTCAGCAAGGCCTTCGCCCGCGCGATGTCGCGCTTCGGCACCGGCATGTTCTTCGCGTACCAGGCATTGCCCGGCGCGACCCACTGGTTGCCGACCGTCGCCTCGTTGTCCATCACCACCTGCGCGATGCCCTGGCGGTCGAGCGACAACTCGAACGCCTCGCGCACGCGGGCGTCGCGGCCCAGCGGGTTCTGCTTCGCCTTCTCGCTCTTGGCCAGGTTGATCGTGATGCCCTGGTAGCCGATCTCGGTGATGCGGGAGGTCTTCAGCTTCTTGTCGGCCTGCAGCTTCTCCATGTCGCTGGAGGCCACGCGCTCGATGAAATCGAGCTGGCCCGATTTGAGGTTGGCCAGCCGCACCGTCGCATCGGGGATCGGCGTGTAGACGATCTTGTCGAAGTGGATCGCGTCCTTGTTCCAGTAGGCCGGGTAGCGCTCGAACACCATGCGGTCCTGCGCGACGCGCTCGACGAACCTGAACGGCCCGGCGCACACCGGCTTCGTGCCGAACTTGTCGCCCGCCGCCTGCGCGGCCTTCGGCGACACCATCATGCCGGCCCGGTCGGCCAGCTGCGCGAGCAGCGGCGAGAACGGTGTCGACAGGTTCAGCTTCACCGTCAGCGGGTCCACCACGTCGACGGTGGCCACCGGCGCGAGCTCGCCGCGGCGGTTCGAGCCGGGCAGCGTCTTGTGGCGCTCGATGTTGAACTTGACGGCCGCGGCGTCGAACTTCTCGCCGTCGTGGAAGGTGACGCCCGCGCGCAGTTTCAGCGTCAGCGTCTTGCTGTCGGCCGACCAGTCGTAGCCGGTGGCCAGCTGCGGCTGGATCGCGAGCTTCTCGTCGACATCGAACAGCTTGTCGCACAGCGCGCTGAACACCACGCGGCCGACGAAGCTGCGCGAGAGCGACGGGTCGAGCACGTCGGGGTCTTCGGCCAGGCCGATGCGCAGCGTCTGCGCCGGCGCCAGCCAGGGCACGGTCGCCAGCAGCAGCGCGGGGAGCCATCGGGTCATCGGATGCGTCATCGTCAACTCCAGGAACAGATCAAGGGGTGGGTTCGAAAGCCGCTTGCAGGCGGGCGAGACGGAGGCTGGCCGGCGTGGCCGCGGTCGCCGGATTCAACGGCGGCGACGCCGGCAGCTCGCGCCAGAAATGGCAGGCGACCGCATGGCCGTCGTGCAGCTCGAGCGGCGGCGCCTGCTGCACGCAGCGCTCGCGCGCATGCGCACAGCGGGTGTGGAAATGGCAGCCCGTGGGCGGGTTGACGGGGCTCGGCACATCGCCGGCCAGCAGCACGCGCTGGCGTTCCGGCCCGGGCTCCCGAACCGGGAAAGGGCGCGGAATCGCCGACAGCAGCGCCTGCGTGTAGGGGTGCCGCGGCGCCGCGAACAGCGCGCGCTTGTCGGCCAGTTCGACCACGCGGCCGAGGTACATCACCGCGACCCGCGTCGCGATGTGCTTGACCACCGCCAGGTCGTGCGCGATGAACAGGTAGGCGATGCCGAAGCGGCGCTGCAGGTCCTGCAGCAGGTTCACCACCTGCGCCTGCACCGAGACGTCGAGCGCCGACACCGCCTCGTCGCAGACGATCAGCCGGGGCTCGACCGCCAGCGCCCGCGCGATGCCGATGCGCTGGCGCTGCCCGCCGGAGAACTCGTGCGGAAAGCGCTGCGCATGCTCGGACGCGAGCCCCACGGTGTGCAGCAGCTCGGCGACGCGCTCGCGGTGCCGGCCGGCGTGCAGGCCGTGCAGCATCAGCGGTTCGGTGAGCGTCTGGCCGACCGTCATGCGCGGGTTCAGCGACGAGAACGGGTCCTGGAAGATGATCTGCATCGCGCGGCGCCGCGCACGCAATGCGGCGGCGTCGAGCGTGCCCAGGTCCTGCCCGTCGAAGCGCACCTGCCCGGCGCTCGGCTCGATCAGCCGCAGCACCAGCCGGCCCAGCGTCGACTTGCCGCAACCCGATTCACCGACCACGCCCAGCGTCTCGCCGCGCTCGATCACCAGGTCGACGCCGTCGACCGCGCGCACCGCGCCCTTCGCGCGGCCGAACAGCCCGCGGCGCACTGGGAAGTGCTTGACCAGGCCCTCCACCTTCAACAACGGATCGCCGATGGGATCGCTCATGGCAATGGGGCCCTCCAGCAGGCCGCCTCATGGCGCGGCGCGAGCTCGTACAACTCGGGCGCGGCCTCGCGGCAGCGCGGCTCGACGAACGGGCAGCGGTCGGCGAAGCTGCAGCCCGGCGGGCGACGCAGCGGGCTCGGCACCTGGCCGTCGATCGATGCGAGCCGCGTGCGTTCGCCGTCGAGCCGCGGCACCGCACCGAGCAGGCCGATCGTGTACGGATGCTGCGGCGCCTCGAACAAGGCCTGCACCGGTGCGCGCTCGACGATGCGCCCGGCATACATCACGACCACCTCGTCGGCCACCTCGGCCACCACCCCCAGGTCGTGCGTGATCAGGATGACGGCGGTGCCGGTCTCCTGCTGCAGCGAGCGCATCAGCGAAAGGATCTGCGCCTGGATCGTCACGTCGAGCGCGGTGGTCGGCTCGTCGGCGATCAGCAGCCGCGGCTCGCAGGCGAGCGCCATCGCGATCATCGCGCGCTGGCGCATGCCGCCGGAGAGCTGGTGCGGGTGCTCGTCGAAGCGCTGCTCGGGCGCCGGGATGCGCACCTTGCGCAGCATCGCGAGGGCCTGTTCGCGGGCTTCGCTGCGGTCGATGCGGCGGTGGCGCAGCAGGCCCTCGACGATCTGCTCGCCGATCGTGAACACCGGGTTCAGCGACGACATCGGCTCCTGGAAGATCATCGCGATGCCGTTGCCGCGCAGGTCCTGCATCTGCCGGGCCGGCGCGCCCACCAGCTCGCGGCCTTCGAAGCGGATCGAGCCGCCCTCGATGCGCCCGGGCGGCGACGGCACCAGGCCCATGATCGACAGCGAGGTCACGCTCTTGCCGCAGCCCGACTCGCCGACGATCGCGAGCGTGCGACCGGCCTGCACCTCGAAGCTGACGCCGTCGACCGCGGGGAATTCGCCGTCGTCTGTCCTGAAGATGGTGCGCAATTGGCGCACTTCGAGCAGGGCCGTCATGGCGCCTTGTCCTTCACGGCCGACCGCAAGCGCTGGGCACAACGCACCGCCGCAAGCGCTTCAGCGAAGCGCATGCAAACATGATCTCAACGACATATTCGTGTTCTCGGGCAGAAGACCGGCAGGGTTGCAAGCTGTGTGCCACGCCCCTGTCGACGGCTCGTGAGCCGAGCCGAGACCCCTAGAATTCGGCTCATGGTTTCCACCCGGCGCCTCTATGTCTGGCAGCGGTCGAGCTGGCCTGCGCTGACCTTCGACCACCAGCGGGTGGGGCCTGCGCTGGCGCACGCCCGCCGCCTGCAAGGCGTGGTCGAAGGCAAGGCGCTGGCGATCGGCATCGAGCGCGACGGGCAGGTCGCGCGCGAGCTGATGGAAGACGAAGTGATCTCCACCGCCGCCATCCAGGGCGAGCGTCTCGACCTCGCCGCGGTGCGGTCCTCGGTGTTGCGCCAGCTCGGACTGGACGCGACCGGCCCTCGCGACCGCCAGGTCGAAGGCCTGGTCGAGGTGCTCGACGATGCGATGAACGGGTTTGCGGCGCCGCTCGACGGCGAGCGCCTGCAGCGCTGGCAGTCGGCCCTGTTCGCCGGCGGGGCGGGCGGCACCCGCCCCGTCGCCGTGGGCCGCTATCGGTCCGGGCCGATGCAGATCGTCACCGGCCTGCCCGGCCACGAGGTGGTCAGCTACGACGCCCCGCCGTCGCGCCGGGTCGCGAAGGAGATGGACCGTTTTCTCGCGTGGTTCGCGAAGACCACGCCGGTGCCGGGCCGCCTGCCTCCGCTCGACGGGCTGGCGCGTGCCGCGCTGGCCCACCTCTGGTACGAGACCATCCATCCGTTCGAGGACGGCAACGGCCGCGTCGGCCGCGCGCTCGTCGACATGGCGCTCGCGCAAGACCACCGCGTCGCGGTGCGGCTGTACAGCCTGTCGCGCCAGCTGCTCGCGTCGCGCAAGGACTACTACGACGCATTGAACGCCGCCCAGCGCGGCAACGGCGACGCAACCGACTGGGTGCTGTGGTTCGCGCAGCAGTTCGCGCTGGCGTGCGAGCGCTCGATCCAGGTGATCGATCGCGCGATCGAGAAGGCCGGCGCCGGCCGCATCCGCAGGGTGACCGTTCATTTCAGCGGCGACACAGTCGTGTGATTTCGGTGCGGCGCGTAAGCACTTCACCTGCTTCCGCTGCAATTGGTAAGTGCCGGCCGATGCGGCTTACGAAGCCGCGACAGCGCCGGCGCGCGCTCCTACATTGCGCTGCCCGAGACCCACAACTCAATCAGAGGAGTTCGAACATGACATCGAAATTCGCCCCCGCATTCACCTGGTCCGCCCTGGCCTTGGCCAGCGCCCTGCTCTTCGGTTGCGGCGGCGCCGACAAGAGCGCCGACAACGAGTCGGCCGCATCGGTCACCGTCAGCGAGTCCGCCACCGGCCTGTCGGTGAAAACCAGCACCGGTGAAAGCAGCCGCTTCAACGGCAGCCATGTCGAAGCCGCGCTGTACACCTTCGCGGCCAAGATCGCTGCCGGCACCGACGCCGGCCAGGCGCTCGACGGCACGCTGGTGCTGCAGAGCGTCGCGCAGGACGACGGCAGCACCGCCCTCACCGGCAAGCTGATCGGCGGCAAGCTGACCGCCGCACCGAGCGATGCGGTGCTCGCGCTGCAAGCCGAATTCACCACCGCACTGGAAGCACTGAAGACCGCGTACAAGACCGACGTCGAGGCGCTGCAGGCGACGCTGAAGGCCGCGCTTGAAGCCGCCGCGACACCCGATGCCGGCCACCGCCTGAACGAGGCCCAGCGTGCTGCGATCAAGACCTTCATCGATGCGGTGAAGACCCGCACCGAGCAGTTCAAGACCGACAGCACCGCGCTGGTCACCAGCTACCAGGAGAAGGTGGTGGCGGCCGGCGGCGATGCGAGCAGCATCGGGCTGTGGGGCAGCCACGGCGGCAAGCAGCATGGCCGCAAGACGGTCTACGACGTGACCGGCACGCAAGCCGCCGACGGCAGCCTGACGCTGAAGCTGACGGCCGGCGACACCGTGCTGACCGGCACCGGCACGCTGGCCGCCGATGGCAGCCTGGCGGGCACGCTCGCCGGCCCGGCCACCGACGACACCGGCACCTGGCAGGCCACCGCGCTGTTCAAGCCGACGCCGACCCCGCCGTCGCCGCCGGCTTCGTCGGCCAGCGGCGTGATCCACTGACCGGGTCCGTCGAACAGCCCGACTCGTCGGGCATCAGGCCTGCGGCAATGCCTGCCGCACGTGCGCGCCGAAGGCCGACACCAGGGCCGACGGCTGCTCGCGGTCGAACGCCAGTGCGATGCCGACCGTCGGCAGCGCGGGCAGGTCGGCACCGGCCGGCAGCACCTGCAGATCGTCGGGCACGGCGGTCTGCGTCAGCACCGTGACCGCCTGCCCCGAGCGCGCCATCGCGACCAGTCCCGCGAGGCTGCTGCTCGCGCAGGCCAGCCGGTACGCGCGACCGGCCGCTTCGAGCGCCTGGCGCGGCGCCTGGTGGTCGAACGCGTCCGGCGCGCCGAGCGCCAGCGGCAGCGGGTCGAGCGACGCCGCACTGCCGCCGCGCTGCCCGACCCACACCAGCGGCTCGCGGCGGATCGCGTCGGCGCCCTCCAGGTGGCCGGTGACCGACACCAGCGCCAGGTCGATCGCATGCCGCGCCAGCAGCTCGCGCAGCCGCGGCGTCGGCGCGCACACCACCTCCAGCTGCACGCGCGGGTTCAGGCTCGCGAAGCCGCGCAGCAAGTGCGGCAGGAACACCACCGCATAGTCGTCCGGGCAGCCGAAGCGCAACACGCCCGACAGCTGTTCGCCACGCAGCTCGGCCAGCGTCTCGTCGTGCAGCCCGAGCAGCTGCCGCGCGTGAGCCAGCAGCCGCTCGCCGGCCGCGGTGAGCGTGACCCCGCGGCCGGTGCGAAACAGCAGCGGCTGCTCGACCACGCCCTCCAGCCGCTGCATCTGCATGCTCAGCGCCGACTGCGTGCGCCCGACGCGCGCGGCCGCCTGGCCCAGCACGCCGGTCTCGGCGATCGCAACGAAGCTGCGCAGCAGGTCGATGTCGAGGGATTGGCCCACGGTATGAGTTCTCCTGATGGCTCGTTCCAAAACTATTCGCTTCACGAAGCGGGTGCCGGTGCGTAAGGTGCCACAACTCCATCACGAGGTACCGACATGAGCAGGAACGACGACCCGCAATTCTGGCAACAGGCCCGGCGGCACCTGGTGCGCTACGGCGGCAGCTTCGAGCCGCTGATCATCGAGCGTGCCAAGGGCAGCTTCGTCTACGACGCCGACGGCCGCGCGATCCTCGACTTCACGTCCGGCCAGATGAGCGCGGTGCTCGGGCATTCGCATCCGGACATCGCCGCGGTCGTCACCGAGCAGATCCACTCGCTCGACCACCTGTTCAGCGGCATGCTGTCGCGACCGGTCGTCGAGCTGGCGGCCCGGCTCGCGCGCCATGCGCCGGCCGGGCTGGAGCGCTGCCTGCTGCTGAGCACCGGGGCCGAATCCAACGAGGCCGCACTGCGCATGGCCAAGCTGGTGACCGGCGGGCACGAGGTGGTCGGCTTCACGCAGTCGTGGCACGGCATGACCGGCGCCGCGGCGTCGGCCACCTACAGCGCCGGGCGCAAGGGCTACGGGCCGGCATCGGTCGGCTCGATGGCGATCCCGGCACCGAATGCGTACCGGCCGCGCTTCACGACGCCCGACGGCGCACTCGACTGGCGCCGCGAACTCGACGACGGCTTCGAGCAGGTCGACCGCCAGTCCACCGGCGCACTGGCCGCGTTCATCGCCGAGCCGATCCTCAGCAGCGGCGGCATCCTCGAACTGCCGACCGGCTACATGGCGGCGCTGAAGCAGAAGTGCGTCGAGCGCGGCATGCTGCTGATCCTCGACGAGGCGCAGACCGGCATCGGCCGCACCGGGCTGATGTTCGCGTGCGAACGCGACGGCGTGGCGCCCGACATCCTGACGCTGTCGAAGACGCTGGGCGCTGGGCTGCCGCTGGCGGCCGTGGTGACCACCGCGGCGATCGAGGAAGAAGCCCATGCGCGCGGCTTCCTGTTCTACACGACGCACGTGTCCGACCCGCTGCCGGCGGCGGTCGGCCTGAAGGTGCTCGACGTGGTCGAGCGCGATGGGCTGGTCGAACGCGCCTGCGTCGCCGGCGAGCGGCTGCTGCAGGGGCTGCGGCGGCTGCAATCGAAGCACGAGTGCATTGGCGACGTGCGCGGGCGCGGCCTGCTGCTCGGGCTGGAGGTGGTCAAGAACCGCGACACCAAGGAGCCCGCCTTCGCGCTCGGCGAGGCGATCACGCGCGAATGCATGAAGCTCGGGCTCAGCATGAACATCGTCAAGCTGCCGGCGATGGGCGGGGTGTTCCGGGTCGCGCCGCCGCTGACGGTCAGCGACGGCGAGATCGACCTGGGGCTGGAGCTGCTGGACAAGGCGATCGAGGGAGCCGTCCGCCGGTGACCCCAACCCGTTCGCCCTGAGCCTGTCGAAGGGCCTGCTCGCATCGCACCAAGGCTTCGACGAGCTCAGCCCGAACGGGGGACAACCCGTTCACCCTGAGCCTGTCGAAGGGCCTGCCCGCATCGCACCGAGGCTTCGACAAGCTCCGCCCGAACGGGGGACAACCCGTTCGCCCTGAGCCTGTCGAAGGGCCTGCCCGCATCGCACCAAGGCTTCGACGAGCTCAGCCCGAACGGGGACAACCCGTTCACCCTGAGCCTGTCGAAGGGCCTGCCCGCATCGCACCAAGGCTTCGACGAGCTCAGCCCGAACGGATGCGGCGTCAAAAGTACCCGTTGTCCCGCATGTCCTCCAGCAAGCCCGGCCCGCTCGGTTGCCATCCCAGCGCGGCGCGCGTGATCTCGCTGCTGCACGGGTTGTCCATCGCGACGAAGCCGGTCATCCACTCGAAATGCGCACGGGCTTCGTCGACGCCAAGGCTGCGCACCGGCACGCCGAGGCCTCGGCCGATCTGCTCGGCGATCTCGCGCATCGGCACGCCCTGCTCGGCGACGCCATGCAGGCGCGAGCCCGGCGCCGCCCGCTCGAGCGCGAGCCGGTACAGCCGCGCGGCGTCCGAGCGATGCACCGCCGGCCAGCGGTTCGCGCCGTCGCCCACGTACGCGGCGACCCCCTTGCGGCGAGCGAGGTCGATCAGCATCGGCACGAAGCCGTGGTCGCCGGCGCCGTGCACCGACGGCGCGAGCCGCACCTCGCTCGCTCGAACGCCGCGCGCCGCGGCGGCCAGCACCTTGGCCTCCGACGCGGCCCGCATATAGCCCGCCGAGCCCGGTGTCGGTGCATCGGCTTCGGTGCCGATGCGGCCGCCCCCCAGCACGGCTGTGCCGCAGGTCGAGATCAAGGGCTTGCCACTGCCCTCCAGCGCCTGCACCAGCGCATCGACCGCGCGCAGGTCGGTCTCGACCGACGCCGCATAGGCCTT
Organism: Rhizobacter sp. Root1238; assembly: GCF_001425825.1. Lineage (GTDB taxonomy): Bacteria > Pseudomonadota > Gammaproteobacteria > Burkholderiales > Burkholderiaceae_C > Rhizobacter. Next base: position 17,278 of record NZ_LMDM01000002.1, on the reverse strand, counting down.
GAAGTCGTGGATGAAGGCCATGTGGATCACGCCGTCGCAGGCCCGTGCGCCGGCGACCAGGCTGGCGGTGTCCGACAGCTCGCCGCGGTGCGCCTCGACGCCCATCGCCGACAACGCGGCGACCGCCGCGTCGTTGCGCGCCAGCCCGAGCACCTGGTGCCCCGCGGCCCTCAATTCACGCGCGATGGCGGCCCCGATGAAGCCGGTGGCTCCGGTCACGAATACACGCATACTGACTCCCGAAAAGTTGAAGGAGCGAACTGTCCTTCGTTGTCCGGGCCGCGAAAAGCCGAGAGCGTATACAGGTATGACAGTCAACACCCTCGGTGCCTTCCTGCGCGACCGCCGCGCACGCCTGCTGCCGCCGCCCGATGCGCCGGGCCGCCGCCGCACGCCGGGGCTGCGGCGCGAAGAGGTCGCGACCCGCGCGGCCGTGAGCATCACCTGGTACACCTGGTTGGAACAAGGGCGCGGCGGCCCGCCGTCGAACGAGGTGCTGGAGCGGCTGGCACTCGCGCTGGAGCTCGACGCCACCGGCCGCGAGATGCTGTTCCTGCTGGCGCAGCAGCGGCCGCCGCCGCTCATGCCCGGCGCGCCGCCGCCGGTGTCGCCGACGCTGCAGCGCGTGCTGGATGCGCTGGCCACCAGCCCCGCGGTCGTCAAGACGCCGCTGTGGGACATCGTCGCGTGGAATGCCGCGGCCACCGCGGTGCTGACCGACTACACGCTGCTGCCGGTCGGCGAGCGCAACCTGCTGCGGCGCCTGTTCAGCGAGCTCAGCCCCATCGACCGCTGGCCCGACTGGGAATCGGATGCGCGCTTCGCACTGGCGGCGTTCCGCTTCGACATGGCGCGCGCCGGCGGCAGCCCGCAGGCCCAGGCGCTCGCGGATGAACTGCAGGCCCGCAGCGACGACTTCCGCCGCATGTGGGCCGAGAACGAGGTGAGCCGGCAATGGGTCGGGCGCAAGCGCATCGAGCACCCGGTCGCCGGGCCGATCTCGCTCGAGTACTCGACCTTCGCGGTCGACGGCGCCGACGGGCTCAGCATGGTCGTCTTCACACCGACCAGCCCCGAGGTGGCGCGCGCCATCGCGGTGCTGCTTCAGTCCTGCGCGACGCGCACCACCAGCTTGCCGACGTAGCGCCCTTCGAGCAGCCCGAGCAGCGCGGCCGGTGCGTTCTCCAGCCCGTCGACGATGTCTTCGTGCAGCCTCACCGCGCCGTCGGCCACCCGCTGCGCCATCTCGCGGCGGAAGCGCGCGAAGCGCTCGCCCTGCTGATCACCGAAATGATCCAGCACGATGAAGCCCTGCATGCGGATGCGCTTCTGCAGCAGCGCGGCGTGCAGCTGCGGCAAACGGTCCGGGCCCGGCGACGGCTCGGCATCGTTGTAGTGCGCGATGAAGCCGCAGACCGGCACACGTGCGCCGATGTTCAGCAGCGGCAGCACCGCATCGAAGACCGCGCCGCCGACGTTCTCGAAGTACACGTCGATGCCGGCCGGGCAGGCGGCTGCCAGGCGCTCGGCGACCTTTGCGCCGTGGCGGTCGATGCAGGCGTCGAAGCCGAGTGCCTCGACCGCATGCCGGCATTTGTCGGCGCCACCGGCGATGCCGACCACGCGCGCGCCTTTCAGCTTTGCGAGCTGGCCCACCACCGCACCGACGCCGCCGGTGGCCGCCGCGACGACCACCGTCTCGCCGGCACGCGGCTGGCCGATGTCTTCGAGGCCGACCTGCGCGGTGAAGCCCGTCATGCCCAGCCCGCCGAGCGCGAGCGACGGCCGCGCCATGTCGCCGAGCACGATCAGGTCGTCGCCGTTCGACAGTGCGTGGTCTTGCCAGCCGGCGTTGGCCAGCACCAGTTCGCCGACGGCAAGGCGCGGGTGCCGTGATGCGATCACGCGGCTGACGGTGCCGCCGACCATCGGCGCGCCGATCGCCAGCGGCGGCGCGTAGCCCGGGCCGACCGGCTCCATCAGGTTGCGCATGTACGGATCGATCGACAGGTACAGCGTGCGCAACAGCACCTGCCCGTCACCCGGCGTCGGCACGGGCTGCGTCTCGATGCGGAAATCGTGCGCCGCCGGCAGGCCCCGCGGGTGCGCAGCGAGCACGATGCGGCGGCTGACGGCGCTGTCGTTCATCGTCGGGCCCCTCGCCTCAGGCCCGCACCGGCCGCGGGCCGTGGCGCAAGGTCAGCAGCGTGCCCAGCACCAGCGCCACCACCGCGAAGGCCGGCCCGCCGAGCGCGCCGATGTGGTCGACCAGCAAGCCGCCGCCGATGGCGCCGCTCGCGATCGCGATCTGGAAGGCGGCCACCAGCAGGCCGCCGGCGCCTTCGGCCTGGTCGGGCGCGGCCCGCACGATCCAGGTCTGGAAACCGACCGGGAACGCGCCGAACGCGAAGCCCCACAGCGGCACCGCGATGGCCGTCACCCACATCGAGCTGCCACCGAGCAGCAGGCTGGTGGCCAGCAGCGCGATCAGCACGCCGCCGAAGACGATCGCATGGCGCTCGCTGCGCTGGGCCACCCAGCCGCCGGCGAAGTTGCCGAAGAAGCCGCCGATGCCGTAGCCGAGCAGCACCGCCGAGACCGCGCTCACCGACAGGTGCGTGATGTGTTCCATCAGCGGGCGGATGTAGGTGAAGCCGGCGAAGTGCCCCGACACCACCAGCAGCACCGCCAGCAGCGCGACGCGCACCGGCGGGCGCCGCAGCAGCTCGCCGAGCACGCGCCGGTTCGGGTTGTCGCGCGGCGGCAGCGCGGGCAGCGTGAACAGCTGCACCGCGAGCGTCACGACGCTGACCACGCCGGCCGCGACGAACGCGCTGCGCCAGCCCCACACCGAACCCATCCACGCGCCGATCGGCGCGGCGCCGACGGTGGCCACCGAGACGCCGGTGAGGATCACCGACATCGCACGCGCGAACTGCGCTTCGGGCACCAGCCGCAACGCGAGCGCGGCCGACATCGACCAGAAGCCGCCGAGCGCGATGCCCAGCATCACGCGCGCCACCAGCAGCACCGGCAGGCTGCTGGCGGTGGCCGCGATCAGGTTGGACACGATCAGCAGCACGGTCAGCGCCAGCATCACGATGCGGCGGTCGAGCCGGCGCGTCAGCAGCGGGATCGACGGCGCCGCCACCGCGCCGACCAGCGCCGTCGCGGTGACCGCCTGGCCGGCCGCGCCGTCGGTGACGCCGAGGTCGGCGGCCATCGCGGTCAGCAGGCTGGCCGGCAGGAACTCGGCCGTGACAAGGCCGAACACGCCCAGCGTCAGCGACGCGATGGCGGGCCAGTCGGCATGGCCGGCTTGGGTGGGGGGAAGCGCGGCAATCGGGGAGGAAGACACGGTGGGCAGGCGCGAAAGTGGCCTTGTGGTGGACTTGGGAAGGAGCTTAGGGCTAGTATTTCGGCGTTTGAATGCCGAAAGAGCCGAAATGCATGACTTTTTGTCCGAGTGCGATGAACTCACCCAGATCCTGCTGGGGCTGCGGCTCGACGGTGTGGAGTACGGCCGCTGCGTGATGCGCGCGCCGTGGGCGATCGCTTTTCCGGCGCAGCGCTCGGCGCGCTTCCATTTCGTCGGCAGCGGCGGCTGCTGGCTGCGCACGCCGTCGACCGAATGGAAGCGGCTGAATCCGGGCGATGCGGTGCTGCTGCCGCGCGGCAGCTTCCACATCCTGGCGAGCGCGCCCGACGTGCCGACGGTCGACATCGATTCGCTGGCGCGGGTGGCGGTGTCGGACAACATCTACCTGGTAGGTGCCGAGAACATCACCCATGCGCCCTCGGCCGGCGACGCACGCGATGCAGCGGTCGATGCCACCCCACCCGACGTGATGTTCTGCGGCGCGCTGCGCTTCAACCTGGACCCGCTGCACCCGCTGCTGACGATGATGCCGGACGTGATGTTCGCCGGCGACATCGCGAAGCGGGACGTCACGGTGCCGGCGCTGCTCGACGCGATGGAGCGCGAGGTGGCACTCGACCGCATCGGCGCCTGCGGCATCCTCGCGCGGCTGGCCGACGTGCTGGCCGCCAGCATCATCCGCGCGTGGGTCGAATGCGGCTGCAGCGACGCCACCGGCTGGATCGCCGCGGTGCGCTGCCCGAAGATCGGCAAGGTGATCGCGGCCATCCATGCGGCGCCCGAGCGCGACTGGAGCGTGCCGATGCTGGCCGACGTGATGGGCTCGTCGCGTTCCAGCTTTGCCGAGGCCTTCACCCGCACGATGGGCGAGAGCCCGGCGAAATACGTCGCCAAGGTGAAGATGTTCCAGGCCCGGCACTGGATTGCCAACGACGGCATGCGCATCGCGGTGGCCGCCGACCGGCTCGGCTACGACTCCGAGGCCTCGTTCAGCCGGGCGTTCAAGCGGGTGATCGGGCACCCGCCGAGTGCGTCACGGGTGACGGCTTGAGGGCTGCGGAACGTTCAGCCCGATGTCGTTGGCCAGGTGGTCCCGGTAATCCTCGAGACGGGTCCGCATCGGGAAAAGACTGAGTTACTGCTGCGCAGCGATCGTGTCCAGCCGCTTGCTGAGCACCACGCTGCGATACACCTTGCCCGTCCACTGCACCCAGTCGACGTGCTGGTAACCCAGGCGGCCATAGAGATCGATCAGGTGGGTCGCCTGCTCGGCGGTGTCCATCGCCAGCTCGCGGAACAAGCGCTCTTGCGCCCAGCGCTCCGACTGCGCGAGCAACGCGCGGCCGATGCCGTGGCCTTGCAGCGTCGGCTCGACGCCGAACTGGTGCACCGCCGCAACGCCTGGCCGCGTGAAATACGTGCACTCGTTCTGCGCGTAGGTCGGCTTCACGACGATGGTGCCGGCCAGTGCGCCCGACCATTCGGCGATGTAGCACTGGCCACCTTCGATGCGCCGCGCCGTGACCTCGGGCGTCTGGTCGACGGCGGTGTAGTTCAGGCCCATCGAGCCGAGCCGGGCATAGGCGCGGTGCAGCAACCGGGTGAGTTCGTGGACGGAGTCGGCCGGGGCCATCGGGCGGATCTGCAGCATGTGCGGCTCCGTCAGGTGGGCGGCACGTTGCGCGCGCCGATGTGCGCACCCAGCAGCGCCGTCGGGATCACGGTGACGAGCGCGAACAGGTTGAACCACACCGGGTTCTCGGACCAGAACAGCAGCCCGAACAGCGCGCCGAGCACGCCGACGGCGAGCCCGTTGAAGTAGGGGTAGCGCCTGGCCAGCCGCGCGGTGACACAGCCGCCGGCCAGCGTGGTCAAGGTGCCGAGGGCGATGCTCACCAGCAGGAAGCTGGTGCTGCCGGTGACGTTCGCCAGGTCTTGCGACACCTGCTCGGCCGACCGGCCCGCGACGGTGACCTCGTCGCCGTGCAGGAACAGCAGCCCCATGCCGACCAGGATGTCGAGCCCGAGCGTCAGCAGGAAGCCGACGGCCACGGCCTTGAAGCTGATGCGGCTCATTGAAGATTCCTCAAGACGTACTCCACGGACAAAGGACGGGCTATTCTGCCCGCGCCGCCATTGAACGACGCCACTTTGCCGATCACCGGTTGTCGACGATGATGCGCCTCCATGCACCTCAAGTCCGCTGTCACTGGCTTCTGCCTGCTGTTCGTCGTGTGGGCCGCTGACGCCCAGGCTCAATAACCGGGCTGTCCCAACCTTCAGGCCGCTGTCGACGCTGTCGCATTTCCGGAAGAGGCGATGAAGCTCGGGATCAGCGAAGGCAATGCGCTTGTCGCCTTCACCGTTGGCACGGAAGGCGAAGTGGTTGGCAAGGAAGTGAAGTCCGCCACGCAGCCCATGTTCGGCGAGGCAGCGCTTGCCATCGTTTCTCGTCTTCGGTGCGACAAGCATTCCATCAGCTGGCAGTACGCACTTCGTTTCGCCAAGCGGCTGAGCTGCAAGCCCCCCGGCCACAAGTTTCGAATTCCGCTGAGCTTCAGCATCACGTAGGGTGTTCGCCAGCTTGATTCTTGTGGCCTGTGCGCCTCAATCTCTGTCCCGAGCGGCCTTGAACGACGCCACGTCGCCGATGACTTGCCGTCCACCGAACCACACGAGCTTGGCCGGAAACTCATCGCCGAAATAGTCAATGATGTCCGGCCAGTCACGATGAGGCCGCCTCTTGTACGGGACTGTGGCGTTTTTCTGCCACCACTTGTTGTAGACGGCGATCGGCCGATCAGGAGGTCGCGCCTTCTTCATCGAGTTCAGCGGCAGTTGCAGGAAGTAGGCGTGCGCCCATTCGACGAGATCGAGCATTCGGTCGGTCACCTTGATCTTGCGGCCCGGTGTTCGAGGCGAGATCACATCGCCCAGCCAGATCTCGCAATCGTCGGTGACCTTCGGGATCGCATGGTGAACGCCATTCAGGCGCCTGTGCAGATTCGAGCCCAGGCCGATGTATTGGACGCGAGAGGCGTCCTCTTGAGGTCGCCTGCCGATCACCACGTAGAGGCCATCGTCATGCCCAGCGGATTTTCTTTTCGCGGATTCGAGCGAGTAGGGGCCGAACCATTCGACCAACGCTACGACAGGTTTCATGAGCTTCCCCATGTCCGGCTCAGCCCATTTGCCTTGCAAGTTCGATGGAGAGACTCTTCTTTCTGGAATCGAGCCACGCGGACGCCCCAGCGCCATCGGCGGGGAGCGCGTTGACGGCTTCGAGCCATTTTTCGCGTCGATAGACCGCAATCCTCTGCCGGCGCTCCGCTTGCTCAGATTGAATCAACGCTACCAGCAGTTGTTCGTAGGCCCCCAGCGTGTCCACCATGGCTGAGGCGACGCGCTTCTCGCCGCGCCCGTACAGCACCTTGGAGATGCTCTGATTGATCTCGCCCGAGATGCTTTCGACAACTGCATAGTCGAAGTTCGAGTGCGAGTAGCTCAACTGGCCGATCGGAGGTCCCCCGGCGATCTCCAACCGATACGCTCCGAACCCATCGGTCACTGTCGACGGCGCGCCGGACCGGTCGACCGCGACGGTAACGCCTGCTTGTGGCTTGCCCGCACTGTTGGTCACCACGCCCTCGATCTTGATCATGGGACCGCCCTTCGCCACGCTCGGCGCGGCCAGCGAGACGACAGAGAGGGTGGCAAGGATCAAGTCGCGTCTCGAAGATCTACTGTGCATGGAATCTCCATTCGGAAAATACACGGCTGGTGTCGACCGCCTCGTCCGACCCGGCCCAATAGCTTGCGGCGAACAGCACCAACACCACATCGCCTTCGTCAGCCCCGTCGAGTGCCACTTCGATCCGGCCGCGCAAGAAACTCGTCGGCAAGGGCTTGTAGACCGATTCCGCCTTCTTGAGGAACGCGAGGGCGCTGACGGCGCGCGAGCGTTCATCGAATTGAGTCTGCAACAGCGCCGACGGCAATCGCCTCGCGAACGGCACCCATCGGATGGCGCCGCTCAGCATCTTCGGTACGACAGGGCCTGCCGTGGCCGAGAGCCTCGGCAAGCCACCGGCCGAAGCCGCGGCTTCACGTTCGAGGTCGTTCACGACGGCGCGCATCCACGCCTCCTGGATCGAGGCGCGCCCTGAAACGCCGGCCACGGGGGCCGGAACGGGCGGTGGGATCACGGCGTGCAGCTGGGTCCAGGCGACGACTCCGATGGCAGTCGCCAACGTGATGAGTGCGATCAGGGGCCACAGGAAATGCGTGGCGACCCTGGTGTGAGCCGAGGTCTTGAAGTCCTTGATCGACAGCGCCGGCGTCTCGAATCCGAGCGTGCTCTTCCAGTCGCGTTTCGCGGGCGCGTGAGCCTGTGGCGACAGGCCAGCAAGCCGGCGAGCGGCCAGCTCGTAGCCATGAACCACCAATGCGAACACTTCGGCATTCGAAAAACGGTTGAAGTCGGTCCGCATGAAACGCAGTCGCAGGCGAACGGGTTCTGCAACCGTGGTGGGCGGCGTCGGCGTGTCGGTCAATCGAAGAACCAGGGCCGCCGTTGCAGCCTCGCGGTAACTGTCGAGTTGAAAGGCTGCAATCTCGAAAGTGCGCTCCAACACCGGAAACAGGCGGATGCCGAGGACCCGCCGTTCACCTGCGTCGCTCAGGTCGAAGCACCGCCGCGCATCGACAGAGATCAGTTTCTCCGGCGCGCCCGAACCAGCAGCCGCGCCGAAGAGAAACTCCAGGCCCGAGTTGTCGCGAACGCCGCCGTCAGTGGCCCAGATCCGTTCGGCGGGCATTTCTTGTCGCGTCAGTCCGAGTTCTGCGCGGCTCAGCGCCGTGGCCGGAAACACGACCGGGAATGCGGAGGACGCCGCCACCGCACGGGCGACGTCGATCTCCACAGGCACGGGCGGGCTGTCGAGCCCGCGATGCAGACCGTCGGCAGAGAACGCCAAGGGCTCGCCGGAGGTCAGGTTCGTCGCGAGGATGAACAGCGTGGGCGCGCCGCCGGGCCGCAGCGTGGTCAGCTTGGCAGCGCCGAACAGACCTTTTCCGTACAGCGACCGCAAACGCTGCGTGCGCCGGAAGAAGCTTCGGTAGATGGGTCCGATGACGTTGCACTGCGCGAAGGCGACGAGCTTGCGGGTGACGTCGGCGCATTTCGCGTCGTCGCGGAAGTCGTCCCAGTGCATCAGCACGTACGCCGCCGTGACGCTGCCACCGGAGACGCTCGAGATTCGTGACACTTGCGACAGCTGTCCGCTGTCACGCAGGTAGAGCAAGACGCCGAGATGGAACAGTGCCGCACGAAACCCGCCGCCGGAGAGCGCCAGTGCCACCTTCGGCTCGGGCTCGTGCGTCTGTGCACGAGTACTCGACATGATGCGGATCTCCTGAAGCCGACTGGATGCTGCGTCGTGGCTCACAGGCTCGTCATCCGTCATGTTGAGGAGATGCGGCCGGGATCGGGAATGGAGCTTCTCGTGCTGCACGCCCACCGGCAACAGCGGTCTGCTGAAGGCGCCGTAACATGGCGACCCATTCCAACAGCCGGCACCTGCACGCTCATGAGATTTTTCGCCACTGTGGCTCTTGTCGCAACGCAGTTGATGGCGTCGTCTGGCGCATTCGCGGCCGACGTGGTTCTGACGATGAACTCGTATGGGCCGGTGCAGATCGGGATGCCCGTCGCGCAAGCCCACCAGCTGCTGACCAAGCTGGGGCGCAAGAACCTGCCGAGCCCGCGCGGTGTGGCGAAGGCCGGTTGCGACTACTACCAGGCGTCGCCTGAACTCAAGTTCATGACCGAGGACCGGAAGATCGTTCGCATCGAGACACACGAGCCGAACGTGGTGACGCCGTCGGGGTTGCGGGTCGGCTCCAGCCTCGACCGGGTTCGCCGCTCGCTCGGGTCGCGCATCGAGGACGTTCAGCAGCACTACTCCGACAACGCGGCAGACCGGAGCATCGTGCTCGTGTCAGGCGACAAGCAGTTCGCGATTCGTGTCGACGGGAATCAGTCGGTCGCCGAGATGTTCGCCGGGGCGGAGCATGCGATACGACTTGTCGAAGGGTGCTCTTGATCCACTGCGGCATGGATCAGGGAGCGAAGACAACATCGCCATTCCCGTCGGTGCGTTCGCCGACCCGGCCTTTCCCGCACCCGCGTTCTCGGTGTACGAAGAGCGGATGCACCGCTGGGTGACGATGCCCGCCGACATCGAGTGCATGGACTAGGCATGCCTGCCTCGATCACCAGCCGTTCTTTCACCGATGCGGAGAAGCTCGAACTTCAACGCATCCTGCGCGCGCTTCCTGGTCGGCTCGGCAAGGCGAAGCTGGCGATTTCCACCGCGCTGCTGATGTGGGCCGCGTCGTTGGCAGGCGCTGTGGTCGTCTGGCTGATCGTGGCCGCCGTGGCCAAGGCTGCACTGGGTTTGTCCTTCGGATGGAACTCACCTTACCGTGCTGTCGTGGTCTTCTCGGCCGCCGTTGCCTGCGCCGCCGTCTGCATCTTCCTGGACTACCGCTGGCTCAGGGGACTCAAGAACCCTGCACCTTCGATCCTGGCCGATCTGGAAGCCGGCACCGTCGTTGAGGAGAACTATGAGTTCTCCGAGGTGAAGCGGCTTCAGGAGCCTGAGCATGGCGGACTGACCTACTTCCTGAAGTCGTCCACCGGAAGGGCCTACGTGCTCATTGATCACGAGCGTCAACAGATCGGCGTGGGCGGGGACGACCCGTTGAAGAGTTCATTCCATCCTCGCGCTCAACTCCGCGTGGTTCGAGCGCCAGACTCACGCGTGATCCTCAGCAGCGAGTTCGCTGGGTCGAGCCTCTCGCTTCCCGAGCCTACAGACTTGCTCGCTCCGCCATCGGCATGGCCCGACGAAGATGAGTACTGTCCGGTCCCATGGGATGAGCTCGAGGCTCGGTTTGGCGAGGCATCACGATGAAAGACGCACCACCGGAGGATCCCTTCATCCTGCGCGTTGCCGGAATTTCGTTGGTGGCGGTAGCGGTCGCGCTGTTCATGTTCGTGAGCTCACGCGCGGGCATGAGCTGGCTCGGCATCGTCATGCTGGTGGGCGGCATCGTGCAGACCATCCAGCGCCGCATTGCGTATGGGTTGGAAGGACGGCCACCATCCGGCTACATCACCGGAGTTCCCGCGGTGATCGTGGGAGTTCTGTGGTGCGCGCTGGGCGTGGCCATGCTGGCGCGACCGGATTTCATCCTTGAGATGCTGGAGCTGATGCACAAATGAGGCGCCCGCGCGGGTTCAAGCCTCGTCCGCGGCATCCCGAATGATCTCTTGCGTGGCCTCGAGCATCTCATCGAGCGGCTCCGGCTCCTCGCCTTCGTAGCTGACGATCGCGCCGAAGTCTTTCGTCAGCGCGCAGCTGACGCGCGCGGCCGCCGGCCGGCGACAATGGAGCACTCGCGCACGCCCATCACGGCTCGGCGCCCATCCGCAGCAGATTCATCTGCAACGGCAGTCCATCACACCGCCATGACGCCGCTCAACATCGCCCCATTTCCTCAACCGGACTCGAACGACTCAGGCAGCGTGGAACGCGCCCTCGTGGCGCTCCGCAATGCGCACGATGAGCAGACCGCCGTCGATGCCTGCGATGCCTTCCTCTGGGCCATGGGCAACAACCATGCAGGCACCTACTACCCGGTCGTGCTGGGCGTTCTTCCTGCGCTTGAGCAGATCCTGGCCAGCAGGCATGCGTGGGGGCAGCGTGCCGTCATGGAGGCGCTCATCGACCTCGGCGGCACCTTCATTCCCGAGCCAGGCCACGAGACGCACCTTGGCGTCTCGGTTCGAGAAGAGCTCACGCGTTTCATTCACGCCCAGCGTCACCGCTTTGCCGAGCTGGCGACAGGAGACGATGCGCAGGCCACGAGCGCAGCTGATCTTTTGGAGCTCATTGATGACCAGACGCCGGGCGACTCGCCATCCCAGCATGCCTAGGACGAAGCCAAACTGATTTGCGGATCCGGGAGCGACGGGTGGCAGTCGCGCCTCAGCGGTGGTGCGGCTACTTGCTCTCGTTCCACTGTTCATTCGCGGTTGAATTGAGTATGGACTGAGCTATTTCTCCGTAGTCAAACCTCGCTGTCTGTAAAGTGGAAAACTGCACCGCAAGAAGAGCTACTTGGTGAGAAGCGGTCGTTCCAGTTGGACTCCCAGCAGTAATCGATGCTTGAGCACCTGCATATGCTGCAAGAGCAGCCGGCTTCCAGACGGCATTGAAGTTGTGTTCAATGTAGTCAGCGAGTGAGGTCTTGTTGTGTTGGTGCTTCGCGTTCCCAAGCCACTTGCCTGAGTTGGCCGCCACCTGACACATGGATTCGAAGGCAGCTACCAACCCGCCGGAAGAATGGTGGCTCTCGGCTGTCACGTCCGTGCGGTTCTGGACTGCCGGACTTTGGGGGTACGTTCCAAGCGATCGCCAATCTGGAGGCGCCATGACGCCCATACCAAAGATGCGCTCGATGTGGTCTCTGGCAGACTGGGTAGCAAACATCGCACGCAGCGGCTTGCCATTCAAGTTCAAGCTGCTTGGCGCGACGTGCGCGAAGTGATTGTCCACGGTGCCACGCACCTGCTGGAATTGCGCTCCCGTGCGTGTGATGATTGGAATTGCCGAAATCATCGGGTGGCTGTCCAAGGTGCCTAATAGGCCGACCGTTTCCGCGACAGCGTAGTTGCGAAGGTGACTTGAAACTGCGGCCATGTCGTTTGGTGTGCCAAGGCGACACAGAGTCGAACGGAGGAACTTTGTTCGCAGTTGATCTGCAGACGGACGAAAGACTCGCGGCATCGGTTTTCTCCCATTTCTGTCAGTTGAGCCATAGGTAGGCTACTCGACCAGTTGCACGAGTTCGTCCGGATGTTGCACTACACCAGATCGACCCCTTGGCATTCGTCGTGGATTGGGGCGTTTACGCGGCCTGCCTGTGGCTGCTGCATCGAGTTTGGGGCAGGCTGAGTTCATCCCGCCAGGCGCGGGCTGGGTGACCCGCCATCAATCCCACCACGCCACGAGGATCGGCGCGATGTACTTGCGGGCCAGCGCATCGGGAATGCCGAAGTCTTTGGCGCTGCCCACTTCATCGGGTTCGAGCGCCGACAACTCCGCTGCGAGTTCGTCGGCGTGGATGGTGCCGACGACGAACACGGTGTCGGTGAAGGGCCAGCAATCGTCGTCGGGGTCGACTTCGGAAATCCGCGCGTAGATGGCCTCCACATCGCGCCTGCGCGCAATGCGCGCGAAGGCCTCGCGGAAGGCGTCGATGCCGGGGTGGTCCATCAGGTTGCAGCCGATGGAGCCAAGGTCATCGTTGCCGTCAAAGAAGGTCGCGATGGGGACGAGCTGCGGCGCGGGTTGGGCGCAGAGCTGCTCGACCAGGTTCTTGAGTTTGGTGGTGTCCATGGGGCGAGGTAGAAGGGTCAGGCGGGAACATCGTGGCTCATTGGAGGTGATCCATGTGACGGCCGCAGCATACAGCCGCAGCGCCGCGTCACCCTCTTTCCATTTGAGGTTGTCGCTCCACGGCTTCATCTTTGCCACCCGCTTCCAGCGCCGCGCGGTGGAACGCGTCGACCTGCAGCCGGGTCTCGGCCACGAACGCGATGTGAAGATGCGCCGGCTTCTCGTCGGTCTTTGCCGACGGTCATTTGCGGGCATCGGTTCGAGACGCCGCCAACCAAATAAAGCAGGCGCCGATGACCAATGCGAGAAGCCCGTACAGCACGAGGAAGCTGAACCCATCGTGCGGAATCCTGGGAACTTCAGCCAAGGCGATACCGCCACCCGCGACGAGCAAGATCAGCCCGCACAACGCGAACGCCGTGCGCGCGATCTTTGGGTATTGCTGCGGGATCAACATCGGCACCCATGCAGGACTGACGATCACAAGGCAGCCTGCGATGGACGCGGCGGAGCCGATGAGACCCCAGACGACGCTTTCTGACCACGGCATCGCCACAGGCGAGTAGACGAACTCGCTATGAAGGACCGCGATGGCCGCGACACCCGCGACGGATGCGATCCTCGTGCGAGCGCGCAGCGAGACCGGGCTGCCCCACAGCGCAGGCTCCTTGGTGAGCGGCGCACGTGGCGGCGCGTAGCGGTTGCGGGTTTCCAATCTTCGATTCCTATTGGAAGGACTCCGGATCATCGGGAACAACAAGATGCTCCGCGTAGCGCTACGTCAGCGACTCGACTCGTTCCCGGCGGAGCTGCACGCGATCAACGCGATGCTGCATTGGAGCCAGCGCCGCGCACCCCGGCGACGAACGACGATACCTGCGCCCTGTATGCCTGCTCGTTCTCGCCCGGCTCCGCGAAGAACAGTCGCCGTCCCAAGTCCAGCACTTCCTCTGAAAGACAGATGCGTTCGAATTTTCCGGCGAACCAGCGCGTGGCCAGCCGGCTGAGCGTCTTGAAGTGTTCGGACGAGTCGTGCACGTGCCGGCTGTACTCGGGGCTCCGCCACCCCAGCCGCACCTCTATCGGTTGGCCCTCCATCGCCAACAGCATCATGCTGGTGATGAGGCCCGCGCAATTCGATTTCGCTGCCTTCTCGTTGCCTGCATTGATCAGCAGGATGAGATCGCGAACGCTCTGCGTCCCCAGGCGCTCGATGTCGCCGTCGGCTTCTTCGATGCATCGTTCGAGTCCGGCGGAATCGCGCTCCAGCACCGCCAGGTACAGGCGCCGGAGCGGCGGCCGGTCCGACAGAAAGCGTTCGATGTCATCCCGCCCCAACTGCTTGGCTTCAGCCTCGAGAGAGGCGTGTCGACGCACGGCCTGCAGTTCCTCTTCGCCCAGACCAGGCTCCGTCAGAATGCGACCCGTCTTCGAGTCGTCGTCCAGGCTTTGCCAGATCACGGCCCGCATGAAATCGAACAATCCGCTGAGCCGCCAAGCCGCGAAGGGCGGCGCTCCGGGTTGAGAGTACGGCCTGTACCAGTAGGCGACCTTCGACTCGAAGACAGTCACGACGTTTTCATCAAGTGCGCACTCGTCTTTGGTGCACGTTCCCTTGTCGTCGACGATTCGAACGGAGCGCGGCCGGTGTTCGGGCTGCGCGGGAAAGTGGTTCGCGATGATCCATCTGAACGCCGAAGGAACGTCGCGGATGCCCCCCCACCCCGGCCGTGGCACCTGCATCAGTGACCGCAATCATCGCGGGGGCCACGTTGCCTGTCGCGTCCAGACTGGCCAGGGTGTTCGAAATCGACATCGCCGTCTGGACCCACATCGGCGCAATGTCGGCGGTGTTCTGGTCACGCGTTCGGTGGTCGGCCATGTTCCGCCTCAGCTTCGGAGGCTGCATTGTGCGCCGCGGCCCGCTGCATGCATGCGAAGCCGCATCACGCAGGCTCACGTGCCTGCCGCCTACGGCGCGGCCGCCTGGCGCACAGCGCTCGGCCGCAGCCTGCGGCCGATCAGCACCAGCCCGCCAAGCCAGAGTGCCGCCATGGCCGGCTCCGGAATCGGCGAGATCAGGTAGGCGTGCCCGTATTGCGTGTTGGCAATAAATTGCCCGGCATTGTTGATGCCGGTGGCCGAGATGAACCGGTCTCCGCTGGCCAGGGTCACGATGTCGTCCAGGCTCACCGGGCCCTGCCCGTTGGGGCCGGTGACGAAGCCCCAGTCGAAGTGCGTCGTGAGCGTGGCGTTGTTGAAGTGCCCGACGATCTGGCCGGAGTCGTTGATGTCGAATGCGTAGCTTCGCGACGCCGGGCCGTACTGGCAGGAGTTGCCCGCGCAGCCGTAGCTGTAGCCGGTGGTGTGGTGGAAATCGAGCGGGATCAGGACGCCGTTGACGTCGCCGATGAAGACGTTGTTGCTGACGCCGTCGGGGGAATACTCTCCGGCCGTCTGCCCGCTGATGTTGACGGCATCCATGCGGCTGACGGAGAACGCCAGGCGCATCGGCGGCCCGTTGTAGACGCCAATGGCGAAATGGTTGCTTGGCGAGCCCCCGCTGTTGCCGATGCGGCCGACGATCTGCTCCGTGTCGCCGATGGCCGTGCCGAGCAACGGTTCGCCACCGAGCGTGCCGAGCGAACGCATGTTCTGACCATGTTCGCCGGTGATGAAGCCCTCTTGCCCGTAGGCGTAGAAGTAGGCGGGGTCTGAATACGGCGTCGTCATGCCGATCACCTGCCCGAACCGGTTGATGCCGGTGGCAACGCTGTGTGTGCCCGCGCCCAGCGTGCCCAGGTTGGTCAGCGTGTTGCCTGGGCCGCTCATGAAGGCGCGCGCATCGCCATTGGCGGTCTGCGACTGGCCCACCACGGTGCCCGAGTCGTTGATGGCCCACGCCTTGCTCCACGCGCCGCCGAGCGTGCCGAGCCCGGTGATGCCCGCGCCGCTGGCGCCCGTGACGAAGGCCTGGTAATTGATCTCGTCGCCTTCGTTGTCGAATTGGTAGGAGTAGCCCGTCACCTGGCCGCTGCTGTTGACGCCGGTGGCATAGGTTGCGGTGCCGGCGGACAGCTGACCGATGTCGAACACCGAATAGCCGCCGGCTGCTTGGGCGGGCGCGCAGATGGCGGCCGCGGCACCGACAACGAGTGACGCGATGAGGCGCGATGCAGTCTTCATGGACGGCTCCCCTGCGGACGAACGTGAAATGAGAATAGGGATTCGTTGGTGTGCCGTACCCCCCTGGGTCAAGGGGGCGGGGGCATGGCGGTTCGAGGCGGGACGGGCAGCATGCGCTGCCTCTCCGCCAGCGTCACGAACGTCTCCTGCCGGTCGCTGTGAAAGAAGATCCAGCCGCCGCAGCGGCGGCTGAGGTCGTTGAGGCGCCGCGACGCCAGTCGAGGCGCGGCCGCGAGCGAGGACGAACCACAACTCAACTGACGCCTGCCATGACGAAGTCGGGGCCCTCGGTTGCATGCCCGAGAGCAGGCGGCGAGTTCACAGCTGGGAGGTCAAGGCGCTGTCGGTCTAAGCGGCAAAGCAGCCAGGGCATCAAGTCAGCGCACCACCTCACCGTTGAGCCATGCCTGGGCTTGCCACGGGTGGGCGGCCTCGGCAGCGTCCGCGGACCACATGACGTCACTCACATCAACACCTTGGCGCATCAGCCAAGCCTTCGCAGCCGCAAGGCGCGAGCGGTCGTCTCCGAGCGAATAGGGATGCGCCCTGAAGGCCCTCGCCGCCCCGTCAAGGTCGCGCAGGGCCAGCCGCGCGGCCAGCGGCCATGCACCGCCCACGCCGCTCTTCGGATACGCTGGAGAATCGGCGGCCGCGGCCAGCCCTTGCACGGTCAGGCGACGTTCGAACAAGGGCAACGCATGTTCGCGGGCAATGGCGGCGAAGGCCTCACCCAACACCGCCCCGGGGGTCTGCCGCCGCCGCTGCAGTCGTCCATCTTCCCGCCAGACTACGCCCTCGGGCAATGGCGAGCCCAGTGCCCCCATCTCGGACATCCGCACCATGCACGCCACATGGCTGGCATGGTCCGGCACCCGCCACGCGAGTTCGGGCCGATAGGCAAACTCCCGCACGCCATGCAGCCGCTCGATGAAGGCTGGCACCTTCACGGTGGCATGCATCCAGCAGGTTCGAAAGCTGTATTCGAAGCAGAAGGCCATCGCTTCCAGCCGAGGCAGCAGGTCCGTGTCCGAACGCCGATGGAATACATGCCCCGTCCGGGCGAACCCGAGAGGAAGCAGCACGGCTTCGATGGCCGGCCACACCTCGTCGGATTGGCGAATTGCATTGAATCGACGGGCCATGCTTTAGGGATGTGCTGATCAATTCAATTTCTGGAGCCGACAGCTTCTCTGCGAACACCGGTGCACCGCGGCGAGCGCGAGTTTCCGCGGGTTTTGAACGATTG
>NZ_LMDM01000001.1 GCF_001425825.1 Rhizobacter sp. Root1238 | reverse complement strand
TGAAATCCGGCGAGGCCACGTTCACCGAACAGCGCCAGGTCACGCTGCAGGACATGACGGATGGGCTGGGGGCGATTTCTGGGGCGACGAAGAAGATCGGCTTTGGGGATGGCGCGCGCCAGCGCGCTTCGTGGACTGACTCATCGGCACTGTCTGACCACAGCGAACGAAGTGAGCGGAGGGAGTTTGCCGATGCATCCCCAAAGCCGAGCTTCTTCGTGCAGTCGGCCCGCCAGGGCCGACCGCCCCGGCATGAGCCGCCAGCCCATCCCCTCGCCCCCCGCGACACGCAGAAGCAGCAAAGCATGAAACGAACAACTCTCACTGCGGCGGTCGTGGGTGTGGCCGCCCTCGTTGCCTTCCCCTTGGGCATCGAGAACCCGTATTACATCCACCTGGTCGAGACCATCATGATCTACGCGATCGTGCTGTTCGGGCTCGACATCGTCGTCGGCTACACCGGCCAGGTCTCGCTCGGCCATGCCGGCCTGTTCGGCATCGGCGCCTACACCGCCGGCGTGCTGGTGATGAAGCTGGCCGCGCCGCTGTGGATCACGCTGCCGGCCGCGATCGCCGTCACCGCGGCGTTCGGCGCGCTGCTCGCACTGCCCGCACTGCGCGTCACCGGCCCCTACCTCGCGATGGTCACGCTCGCGTTCGGCACCATCGTGCAGATCCTCATCAACGAGATGAGCTTCCTGACCGAAGGCCCGATGGGCATCAAGCTCGACAAGCCGCTGCTGTTCGGCTGGCAGCTCGGCGAACGCGGCTTCTACTGGGTGGTGGTCGCGATGCTGGTCGCGTCGCTCGTCGTCGTGCACCGCATCCTGCGCTCGCACCTCGGTCGCGCGTTCGAGGCGCTGCGCGGCAGCCCGGTCGCGTCCGACTGCATGGGCGTGTCGGTGTACCGCTACAAGGTCTATGCGTTCGTGATCAGCGCCGGCCTCGCCGGGCTGGCCGGCTCGCTCTACGCGTATTCCGAGCAGTACATCTCGCCGAACACCTACAACTTCGAGCTGACGGTGATGTTCCTGCTGGCCATCATCATGGGCGGGCGCAAGACGCGCAGCGGCGCGCTGCTCGGCGCGGCCATCATCGTGATGTTGCCCAAGCTGCTCGACGACATCGAGCTGTTCCGCTGGGTCGCGGTGCTGATCGCGATCGGCGTCGCAGCGGGTTCCGCCGTCGCACTGAAGCGCGGCAAGGCCACGCCGCGCGCGGTGGCGGTGCCGGTGCTCGGCAGCCTCGCGCTCGCCGGCGTGTCCTTCGTGCTGACCACGATGACCGACTGGCGGCTGTCGATCTTCGGCGTCATCACGCTGTTCGTCGTGTACTTCCTGCAGGACGGCATCATCGGCTTCGTGCGCAATGCGCTCAACTGGCACAGCCGCGTCGAGGTGCCGGCCGTCGATGCGGCCACCGCACCGAAAGACGCCGTGTCGACCGCCGCGCAGCACAGCGCGCCGGAACTGCTGGTCGCCAACGGCGTGCTGATGCAGTTCGGCGGGCTGAAGGCGTTGAACAACGTGGACCTGAGCGTGCGGCGCGGCACCATCCACGGGCTGATCGGGCCCAACGGCTCGGGCAAGAGCACGATGATGAACGTGCTCACCGGCATCTACACGCCCACCGGCGGCACGCTCGCGTTCGCCGGCCGCTCGCTGGTCGGGCGCACCTCGGCCGACATCGCGCTGTCGGGCATCGCCCGCACCTTCCAGAACGTGCAGCTGTTCGGCGAGATGACGGCGTTGCAGAACGTGCAGGTCGGGCTGCACCACAGCTTCCGCAGCCACCTGGTCGACGTCGCGCTGCACACGCCGCGCTACCGCCGCGAGGAACGCGCCGCCGCGCAGCGCGCGCTCGCGCTGCTGGAGTTCGTCGGCCTCGCCGGCCTGGTGCACGAGGAGGCGCGCAACCTGCCGTACGGCAAGCAGCGGCTGCTCGAGATCGCCCGCGCTCTGGCGCTCGACCCGCAATTGCTGCTGCTCGACGAACCGGCAGCCGGCCTGACCGCGCCCGACATCAAGGAGCTGATCGCGATCATCCGCAAGATCCGCGAGCACGGCATCACGGTGATCCTGATCGAGCACCACATGGACGTCGTGATGAGCATCTGCGACACCGTGTCGGTGCTCGACTTCGGGCAGAAGATCGCCGAAGGCCTGCCGGCCCAGGTGCAGGCGGACGAGAAGGTGATCGAGGCCTACCTCGGCGGCCAGGCGACATGAGGATGACCACGACATGCTGACCATCCAGAAACTCGAAGCCGGCTACGGCAAGGTGCAGGTGCTGCACGGCATCTCGATCGAGGTGCCGAAGGGCCAGGTCGTCACGCTGATCGGCTCGAACGGCGCCGGCAAGACGACGACGATGCGCGCCGTCTCCGGGATGATCAAGCCGAGCGCCGGCGAGATCAGCCTGAACGGCCAGCGCATCGACGGCCTGGAGTCGTACCACATCGCCCAGCGCGGGCTCGCGCATTCGCCCGAAGGCCGGCGCGTGTTCGCGACCATGACGGTGACCGACAACCTGACGCTCGGCGCCTTTCCGCGCCTGACCGGCAGCCGCCCGCGCGGCGACGTGCGCGCCGACCTGGAGCGCGCGCTGGAGCTGTTCCCGCGGCTGAAGGAGCGGCGCGAGCAGCTGGCCGGCACGCTGTCGGGCGGCGAGCAGCAGATGCTCGCGATGGCGCGCGCGGTGATGCTGAACCCCGAGATCGTGCTGCTCGACGAGCCGTCGATGGGGCTCGCGCCGATCCTGGTGGAAGAGGTGTTCCGCATCATCGCGCGGCTCAAATCCGAAGGCGTCACGATGCTGCTGGTCGAGCAGTTCGCTGCCGCGGCGCTGAACGTCGCCGACTACGGCTACGTGCTGGAGAACGGCCGCATCTCGGTGCACGGCCCGGCCGAACGGCTGAAGAACGATCCGGCGGTGAAGGCGGCGTACCTGGGCGGCGGGCACTGAGGATCAGGTCGCCATCAAACGCCGCAGCGTGGCCCACAGCGCATCGTCCCTGAACGGCTTCGCGATGTGGTCGTCCATGCCGGCGGCGAGGCTGCGCTCGCGGTCGCCGTCCATCGCGTTGGCCGTCAGCGCGACGATCGGTGTGCGCCGGCCGTCGCCCGATTCCTGCTCGTGCTCGCGCATCCGGCGGGCCGCCTCGAAACCGTCCATCAGCGGCATCTGGCAATCCATCAGCACCAGGTCGGGCCGGCGCGCCTTGAAAGCAGCCACCGCCTGCTCGCCGTCGCCGACCACCTGCACCGACAGGCCCAATCCCTGCAGCGCCGCTTCGGCCACCAGCGCGTTCACCGGGTTGTCCTCTGCCAGCAGCACATGGCCGCTGAGCAGGCGCGCACCATTCGGTGCGACCACCTCGGCCGGCGCATCCGCCGGCGCACTGGGCAGCGTCACCGTCAGGCGGAAGTTCGAGCCCTCGCCCGGCACGCTGGTGAACAGCAGGTCGCCCCCCATCGCCCGCGCCAGCTCGCGCGCGATCGTCAGGCCCAGCCCGGTGCCGCCGTAGCGGCGGCGAAACGAGTTGTCGCCCTGCTGGAACGCATCGAAGATGCGGCCGCGGTCGACCGCCGCGATGCCGATGCCGGTGTCGCGCACGTCGATGCGCAGCCGCCCGCGCACCGGGTGGTGCTTCACGGTCAGCGTCACCGAGCCGGCTTCGGTGAACTTGATCGCGTTGCCCAGCAGCTGCTGCAGCACCTGGCGCAGCCGCGCCGCATCGCCGACCACCAGCGCCGGCCGCGTCAGCGTCAGCCGGGTCTGCAGCAGCAGCCCGCGTTCGCTCGCCGCGAGGGACGATTGCGCGATGACGTCGTCGAGCAGCTGCGCCAGATCGAAGCGCTGCTGCGCCAGCGCGATGGTGCCGCCCTGCAGGTGCGAGAAATCCAGGATGTCGTTGATCTGCGCCAGCAGGTGCTCGCCGGCGCGCTCGATCACGTCCCACTGCGCCGGCGTCGGCGCCTCGGGCTGGCGCCGCAGCAGACGCGCGAGCCCGAGGATGCCGTGCAGCGGCGTGCGCATCTCGTGGCTCATCGTCGCGAGGAACTGGCTCTTCACGCTGCTCTGCCGCTGCGCCAGCGCGAGCGCCTCGGCGCGTTCTTCGGCAATGCGGTCGGTGGTGTAGCGCAGCCGCAGCAGTTCGCGGATGCGCAGCTCGGCACGACGCGCCTCCCACAGCATCAGGCCGAGGAAGAACAGCACCCCGATCGCGGTGAAGATGCCGGCGCGCGTGCCCTGCATCGCCTGCACCAGCACCGACGGCAACAGCAGCGGCACCAGGAAGGCCACGCAGGCCGACGACGCGGCCTGCAGCACGAACACCGCGACCGCCGACACGCCGACCAGCGAGGCC
This sequence comes from Rhizobacter sp. Root1238, assembly GCF_001425825.1. Classification (GTDB taxonomy): domain Bacteria; phylum Pseudomonadota; class Gammaproteobacteria; order Burkholderiales; family Burkholderiaceae_C; genus Rhizobacter. The sequence goes on along the minus strand of NZ_LMDM01000001.1, from coordinate 535,887 downwards.
ATCATCAGCGCGACGATGTCCGGGTGCTGCTGCGGGATCAGCCAGGTGCCGGCCAGGCTCCAGACGAAGCCGTCCAGCGCCAGCACCGCCAGCAGCCGTCCGCGCCACGGATGGGTCGCCGGCTCGGCCTGCGCGAAGAAGCGCTGGCGCAGCACCAGCCTCACGGTGGAGACGCTGCAGCGCATCGCGAACCAGACCCACAGCTGCGCCGGCGTGCCATACGGCATCAACCCCCAGCAGATCAGCAGCGCGAACGGCACGCCGGTCAGCGTGGCGGTGTGCGAGCGGTGGTAGAGCAGGGCCGTCTGCTCGTCGGCCATGCGACGCGCCAGGTCGACACCGGAGTGAGACGAGGGCTCGGAGGTTTCCGCCGGAACTGCGGGCATGGACATCCTTGGCGGCAGCAATCGGCCGGATGACGCATTATCGACAGCCCGTCGGCACCGAGAGCACGCATGTCGTTCATCCTCACTCCTGTGAAACCCGCATCGGCGCGGGCCATCCTGCTGGGCGCCGCGTTGCTGGCGGGCGCCCACTTGGCGGCCGCACAAGCCGCTGCCGAACCCACCCCTGCCCCGGCCTCGATTGCAGCCGACACGACGGCGGTCTACCTGATCGACCCGGCGCACACCCACATCCAGTGGGAGGTGCGGCACTTCGGCACCTCGACCAGCCGTGGCCGCTTCGACGACATCGCCGGCCACGTCACGCTGGAGCGCGCGGCGCAGCGCGGCGAGGCGTCGATCACGATCGGCACCGCGACCGTCAACAGCGGCGTCGCGCCGCTCGACACCATCCTGCGCAGCAGCAGCTTCCTCGACGTGAAGAACCATCCGCAGGCCTACTTCGTCGCGAGCAACTTCCGCTTCGTCGACGGCCAGCCGGCGGAGCTGCGCGGCGAGCTGACGCTGCATGGCGCGTCGCAGCCGGTGAGCCTGCGCGCCGCGAGCTTCAACTGCTACGCGCACCCGGTGCTGAAGCGCGAGGTCTGCGGCGGCGACTTCGAGGCCGAGTTCTCGCGCAGCGGCTTCGGCATCACCTACGGGCTGCCCTTCGTCGGCGACACCGTGAAGCTGCAGATCGGCATCGAGGCGATCCGCCAATGACGGTGGTGCTGCCGGCCGGCATCGCCGTGCTGGAGCGCGGCTGGCTGTCGTCGAACAACGTGCTGCTGCACGGCGGGCCCGACGAGGGCGCGGTGCTGATCGACAGCGGGCATTGCCTGCATGCCGCGCAGACGCTGGCGCTGGTGACGCAGGCGCTGGCCGGTGCGCCGCTCGCGCGCATCGTCAACACGCACCTGCACTCCGACCACTGCGGCGGCAACGCGAGCCTGCAGCGCGCGCTGGGGGCCGAGATCACGGTGCCACGCGCGAGCTGGGACACCGTGCAGGCCTGGGACGAAGACGCGCTGTCGTACCGCGCGACCGGCCAGCGCTGCGAGCGCTTCAGCGCGCAGTCGTCGCTCGCGTCGGGCGAGGTGCTGCAGGTGGGCGGCCGCCGCTGGCAGGCACTCGCGGCACCGGGCCACGACCCGCAGTCGCTGATGCTGTTCGACGACCGCGACGGCGTGCTCGTCTCGGCCGATGCGCTGTGGGAGAACGGCTTCGGCGTGGTGTTCCCGGAGCTCGACGGCGTCGATGCGTTCGACGAGGTCGCCGCGGTGCTCGACCTGATCGAGCGCCTGCCGGTGCGAGTGGTGCTGCCGGGCCACGGCGCGCCGTTCGACGATGTGGCCGGTGCGTTGTCGCGCGCCCGATCGCGGCTGGCCGGCTTCCGAGCCGACCCGCTGCGCCACGCGCGCCACGGCGCGAAGGTGCTGCTGAAGTACCACCTGATGGAGCAGCGCGCGCAGGACTGGCCGGGCCTGCTGGCCTGGGCCGAAGGCACGCGGCTGTTCGCCGGCATCGCTCGGCAGCTCGGCTGGGCCGATGCGTCGACCGGTTGCAAGCACCTCGTGGCTGAATTGGCGAGGCAGGGCGCGTTGCGTGTTGACGGCGCGGGCGTGCATGACGTCTGAGACGGGCCATCACTTTTCGAGAACCCGCTATCTGAGAAAGCTGACCCGGACATCTTTCACCTGACGCTTGCTGAGCGGGATCGCAAGACTGCGCGTTCGCAATCGCAACCCGCTTGATCAGGGAGAAGAAGATGACGATGGATCGGCATTCGTGGCTCCACGATGCGACTGGAGTAACGGCTGCAGGCGCCACGCTATTGACTTGCTTCCGTGCGCGCTGTTGTAATCAGTCGCAACCGATGGGCAGACGCTATTTCAAGTGGATGCTCAAGCCATCGGATTTTTATATTGCATGGCTCTTCAGCAGTCTGGCCGCATACAAGTCAAAGGCCTGCGCGCTCGAGCCAATGGAGGGAGGAAATCAATGAAGTTCCAAAGGAACGATGGCGGCGCCATGCGCCGCGCATTCCAACGAGCAGCGTCTGGCACGTACGCCTTTGCAGCGATCTACGTGGCAAGCTGGCTCGCCGCCCCTGCGGCCGTGGCCGGATGCGTGAACACGCGATGCGCATATCCGACCGTTGCCATCAGTCAGCCGGCGAACAACCTCACCCTGCGGACGACCGGCACGGTCAACGTCACCGTGACAGGGCGCGCCATGGGCGATGTGGTTGTGACCACCGGCGGCCCCTACACGTTCCCCATCCGGAACGTCGGCGTCTATCTGGACGGAACTCTGCTTGGCAATGCCACGATCACGTCCAACGGACAAGATCCGGATCTGGAGCGACCGTACTCCGACTACACCTACACCTTTTCCGGTGTCTCTCCGGGTACGCACGCGCTGGGCGTGAAGGCGACGGATGATGCCAGGACGGGCGTGACCTCCAGCGCATTGGTGACGGTGACGGTCAATGTGGTCGCGATGCAGGCGCCCAACATCGGTATCACAACACCGGCCAACGGCACGGTGTCGACCATGCCGAGCAGTTTCGGGTTCACATCCTCGGCGTCCGATTCGGACGGCACCGTGAGCTCGGTTCAATACTTCGCAAATGGTGCCGCGATCAGTGGTGCAATTGCTGCATCTCCGTATGCGTTCAGCTGGAGCGGCATGTCCGCCGGAAGCTACAGCATCGTCGCCCGGGCCACCGACAACGAGGGACTCACGAGAGACTCCACGGCCGTCGCCGTAGTGGCCAATGACCGTCCGACCGTTGCATTGAGTACGGCAAACGCCAACGGCGTTGCACCCGGCAGCATCACGCTGCAAGCGAGCGCCGCTGACAGTGTCGGAGGCGTCAGCAGCGTCACCTATTACGCCAATGGCAACGCGATCTCAGGGGCGCTCGGTGTGGCGCCCTACACCTTCAATTGGGCCAGTGTCGGCAGGGGGAACTACAGCATCGTTGCGCGTGCGACGGATGCCTACGGCGCGACGACAGACACTGCTGCATTCAGCTGGGTGGTGAATCAGGCTCCCAGCGTGACGCTGACGACGCCTGCGAATGGCACCGTCTCGACGGCACCGAGCAGTTTCAGCCTGACCGCAACGGCATCGGATGTCGACGGAAGCATTGCCTCCGTTCAATACTTCGCCAATGGGACCGCGATCAGCAGCGCGCTCGCTGCGCCGCCGTACGCGTTCACCTGGAGCGGCATGGGACCGGGAAGCTACGGCATCGTGGCGCGTGCCACCGACAACGGTGGCCTTGCCCAGAATTCAGCTTCCGTCGCCGTCATTGCAAACGATCGCCCGACGGTTTCGCTGAGTACCACCAATGCGAACGGGTTAGCGCCGGGTAGCCTTGCGATGCAGGCCGCTGCTGGCGACAGCATTGGTGGAGTGAGCAACGTCACCTACTTCGCGAACGGGACTGCGATCTCCGCGGCACTGACCGCACCTCCCTTTGCGTTCAACTGGTCCGGCGTTGGTCGCGGAAGCTACAGCATCGTGGCGCGTGTGACGGATGCCTATGGGGCGTCCACGGACTCCACCGCCTTCAACTGGGTGGTGAACCAGGCGCCCACCGTCTCGCTGACCTCGCCGGGGAACGGGACCGTCATCACGAACGGCTTGCCGGCTACGGTCAACCTTGTGGCCCAGGCCAGCGATGTCGATGGGAGTATCTCCAAGGTCGAATTCCGCGTGGATGGTGCTCTCGCAGGCTCGGCGACGAGTGCGCCGTTCACGCTGGTCTGGAGCACCAACGCCACCGGCGCGCACAGCGTGCAGGCGCGTGCCGTCGACAACAGCGGGGCCACCGTCGACTCTGCGGCCGTGAACTTCAGCGTCGACGCGCCGCCGGTCGTGGCGATGGCTGCGCCAATGAACGGTGTGACCTACCAACCCGGGTGGGATATTCCGCTCAGCGCCACCGCGAGCGATGCCGATGGAAGCATCGCCAAGCTGGAACTGCTCGACGGTGCCAGCGTGATTGCCACACTGACATCGGCCCCGCCTTACAACTTCGTCTGGCGCAACGTGGCTGCGGGAACGCATACCGTCAGCGCTCGCGCGACGGACAACCAGGGCGCCGTCAAGACCTCGGCGGCCATCAGCATCAACGTCGAATTCAATGCGCCGTTGCCCTCCAACGGCAGCGGTATGCCCGGCACGCTGGCCGGCGCGTTGACGGTGAACGCCATCGGAGCGGCACAGTACAACGTCCCGATCACCGTCCCGCCCGGTACGGCGGGGATGGTGCCCGCGGTCTCCTTGCAGTACGACAGCACCGGCGGCAACGGCGTGATCGGCATGGGCTGGTCGCTGGCGGGTCTCGGCGCGATCACCCGCTGCCCGCGCACCCAGGCGCAAGACGGCGTGCGTGCCGGCGTGTTGCTGACCTTCGATGATCGATTCTGCATGGACGGACAGCGACTCAATCTCGTGGGCAGTGGCGCGTATGGCGTTCCGTTCAGCGAGTACCGCACGGAAGTGGACGGCTACGTCAAGGTTGTCGCAATGGGAACCAGCGGGAACGGGCCCGCCTCGTTCAAGGCATGGCGGCGCGATGGCACCCTGGTGGAGTACGGCGCCACCGCCGATGCGCGAATGATCCTTTCGGGCCAGGCCACGCCATTGCAATGGGCGCTGAACAAGGTGACCGACGCGCGGGGCAACTTCTACACGGTGACGTACACGTTCGACGCTGCAACCGGGCAGCTCTATCCGAGTCGCATCGACTACACCGGCAATGCGATCGCCAGCACGCCGATCCTGCCGTACAACTCGGTCCGCTTCGAATACGACTTCGCCAGGCCCGATGCAGATCTGCGGTATGTGCGGGGCGCGAAGATCAACAGCACGGCACGGTTGGCGCACGTCAAGACCTACGCCGGCTCCACGCTGGTCAAGGACTATCGACTTGCCTATTCCATTGGCATGTCGACTGGGCGCTCGCGCGTCAATGACATCACCGAATGCGCGGGCAGCGGTGTGTGCCTGCCAGCGACGACGTTCACCTGGAACGACGCACCAGTGGGCTTCGTCGGCAGCACCGTCGACCTGCCCAGCGACGAGCAGCAATGGGGAGCGCTGTTCACCGGGGCCTTGGCAAGGGATAACTGGATGGATGTGAACGGAGACGGCCGCCCGGACCACTGCGCCGTGACCGCCAATGTTCCGCTCGGCATCGAAGACCCGACGATCTTCGACGTGCTGTGCGCACTGACCCGGCCCGGCGATGCACCTGCGCTGCCGCTCAAGGTGGGATCACTCCTCAGTGCCGAGGTGTTTTTCGTCGACGTCAACGGTGACGGTGTCCAGGATATCTGCGGGCAGAACGTTTGCTTCGCCATGAAGGCGGACGGTGTGCTGGCGACGATACAGGTGCCTTCGTGGGCGACGCGCATCCACAGCCGAAACCAGTTCATCGATGTCGACGGTGATGGCCGAGCCGATCACTGTGCGATCACCTACGGATTCCAGACGCCGTATTGGGCGCAGTGCAGTCTCTCGACCGGCACCGGGTTTGCACCCGCGGTGGTTCAGGGTCCCATGCCCAGCTCGGTCAAGTCGGCCGACTGGGTCGACATCACCGGCGACGGCATCTTGTCGCTTTGCTACGTAGATATCACGGGCGCTCATTGTCGCCAGTGGGGACCGTCCGGATTCGCGACTGAGAAGGCCACTGGAACGGTATCGCTCGGGGACGCTGTCGGCAAGGGGCTCGCGTGGGTCGATGTCAACGGTGATGGTTTGGCCGACTTTTGCCGCGTGGAGAGCACGACCGACAACACCGACGACCCCACTGGATCCTTGCTGTGCACGCTGGCAACCGGTGTCGGCTTCGGCGACACCATCACGTCTACCACGCTCCAGGTCGGCTACGCGAGATCGGCCGCCATGGACACCTCCCGCATGTGGCCCGACGTCAACGGCGATGGCAAGGCCGACTTCTGCCGCGTGCGCGGTTGGGTCACCGGCACGGCCAGCCCGAACGCGTACCTGGAGTGCACGTTGTCGACCGGGACGGGGTTCGGGACGACATTCCAGGCTCCCCTCGGCACGTGGGACAGGCATGGCTCGGTCGCGGACGCGACGGGTGACGGCAAGGCGGACCTCTGCTATCGAACAGGCACTGGGACGGCGAGCACGCCGCATTGCATCTCGGCACCCGCCAAGATCCCCGACCAGCTCGCGGGCGTCGTCAATGGCCTGGGCGCTTCGGCCTCCGTCGAGTACCGACCGCTCACGGATCTGGGCGTCTATACCAAGGGCAGTGGTGCTGCGTATCCCAGCCTCGACCTTCAAGACACCAGCCATGTCGTCCAGCGTGTCGTGACCAGCGATGGCATGGGGGGCACGTACGAGGATCGATATGCCTACGAGGGATCGCGGGTCGACTTGTCGGGGCGCGGCTTCCTCGGGTATGCGGCTGTCAGCGTGATCTCGCCAACGGGCCTGCGGACCCGCAGCAGTAGATACCAGTCGTTCCCACTGACGGGCTTTCCGCAGAGCGTGAAGTTCATCAGCGATACCGGCATGGTGCTGACCGACACCACTTACGGGTACGACACCAATCTTCAAGGGGGCGTTGCCACGGTTCAGGCCACCACCACGATCGAGAAGACGAACGATCACAACGGGGCCTTCAAGAACTGGGTCGAGACAACGGCCAGTGCCTACGACCCGATCTGTGGCAATGCGCAGCAAGTCGCGACCGTCTACAAGACATCGAGCGGCGCGCCGGACGGCTTCAGCATGGCACTGTCGGTCAACTACGCGAACGACACGGCAAACTGGATCCTTTGCCAGCCGGCCGTCGTGAGCGTCTCGGCCACAGCCCCCAATGCACCGGGCAGCACTCGAACCACCTCGAACAGCTACTTCTCGAACGGGCTGCTCCAGCAGCGCATCACCGAGCCGAACAACGGTGGCGGCGCGCAGACCAACCTTCGGCTGGTGACCGACTTCACCTATGACGACTACGGCAATCTCAAGACCCGCAATGTCAGCGGAGCCCAGATCACGCCGCGCACCGAGACCACGCTGGCCTATGACGCGCAGGGGCGGTTGCCGCTCACCATCGACAACGCGTTGAGTCATCGCGAGACCCGAACTTTCGACTGGCGACTCGGGACCATGCTGACGCTGCAGGGCCCGAACCTGCTGACCACCGAATGGACCTACGACCCATTCGGGCGACTGCTCACCGCGACCCGTGCGGACGGCACACGCGAGTCGCTCACCTACCAGGCCTGCGTCGGGTGTACAGGAGCGTCGGCCTTCGTGGTGAAGCGCACCGAAACCGTGGTCGCCAGCGGCGTGACGGTTTCACCGCCGTCGCGGATCTACTACGACTCATTGAGCCGGCCGGTGCTCAGTGTCGAGTCGGGATTCGACGGGCAAGACATCTACCGGGAGCGGTTGTTCGACAACTTGGGACGCGTGGCCTATGAGGCAGCGAACTACCGCATCGGTGAGCCGCGCATTCGTTGGACCCAGTTCGGCCATGACCCACTGGGGCGCGTCGTGTTGGCCCAACTGCCTGATGACACGACGGTCGTGTACGGCTACGACGGCCGCAACCGCACCACGACCAACGTCAACGGCGTGGTGACCCGTGAGACTGTCAACAGCCAGGGCCGACTCGTCACCTCGGTCAATGCCGAAGGCTCGGCGGATGCCAGTGCTGTGACGTATGCCTACGATGCGTGGGGCAACCTCGCGAAGAGCACCGATGCCAAGGGCAACGAGATCGTGACCGAGTACGACCTGCGCGGCAGAAAGACCGCGCTGAACGATCCCGACCTGGGGCGCTGGACCTACACGGTGGACAACCTCGGCCAAGTGACCCACCTCACCGATGCGAAGGGGCAGGGGACGGACTATGTCTACGACCGCCTCGGTCGCATGACGGAGCGGCACGAGCCGGACCTGACCAGCCGCTGGTACTTCGAGGCTACGCAGGCTGGTGTCGATTGCAACAAGGCGAAGGGCCAACTGTGCGAAGCGACGGCCGACAACGGCTACTGGCGTCGCAATGCCTACGACAGCCTGGGACGGCTGACGACGCAGATCCATCATGTCGATGCCGACTATGTGGTGCGGTGGAGCTATGACGATGCCGGCCGGCTGCAAGGCGTGACCTATCCCGCCAGCACGGGTGCACTGCCGCTCAGCCTGCAATACAACTACACGCCGCTCGGCTTCCTGAGCAGCGTGGGCAACGGTGCCACCACCTACTGGACGCGCACCGCCGCCAATGCGGATGGCAAGGTGGTCAGCGAAAGCTACGGCAACGGCCTGTCGAGCACTCGAAGCTATGAGCCACTGACGGGTCGCCTGAGCACGGTCCAGGCCGGCGTTGCGGCCACTCCGACGAGCATCCAGAACCAGATCTACAACTACGACAACCTGGGCCGTATGCAGCGCCGGCAGGATCTGGTCACAGGCACGGATGAAGTCTTCGGCTATGACAACCTTGGCCGTCTGACCACCGAGCAACTGGTGGCGGCGGGCGCCCCGATGGGCGCCGCGGTCAAGTCCGTGAGCTACGACTCGATCGGCAACGTGAAGAGCAAGCAGGACGTCGGCTCGTATTCGTACAACCCGAGCGGATCAAGCAGCGTGCGACCGCATGCTGTCGCCAGCGTCAGCGGCACGCTCAACGGCGTGGCAAGCCCCAGCTTCGGCTATGACGCCAACGGCAACATGGTGACGGGAGCCGGCCGCAGCATCGGATGGACCAGTTTCAACATGCCGGCCACGCTGGCCAACGGGTCGGGCGTCAGCAGCTTCCTGTATGGGTCAGAGCACCAGCGTGTGCAGCAGACATGGGCCGAAGGTGGCAACTCACTGAGGACGGTCTACCTCGATTCACCCCACTTCGAAAAGGAAGTTAGCAACCAGAGCGGCCTCATTGAATTCAAGCACTACGTGACCGTCGACGGCCGGATCGTTGCGATTCATACCCGGCGCAGCAATGGCACCGAAGACGTGAAGTACCTGCTGGCAGATCACCTGGGCTCGATCAGTGTGGTCACCGATGCGGCCGGGTTGGCGATGGAGCGGATGGCCTATGACCCGTGGGGCGACCGTCGCGTGGCCAACGGCCCGACCGTGGGTGCCGCCGATCCGCTCAACCTGATCCAACCCGTGGGCACGGACCGAGGCTACACGGGGCACGAGCACCTGGACCGCGGCAGCATGGGCCTGGTGCACATGAACGGCCGGGTTTACGACCCGTTCCTGGCGCGCTTCATCAGCGCCGACCCGTTCGTCTCGCATCCGGGGCACAGCCAGAGCTACAACCGCTACAGCTATGTGCGCAACGATCCGCTGAACGCCATCGATCCGAGCGGGTACGAGGACGGGCCTCCGGAAACGACGCTGCCGGCAATTCCAGTCAAAGCCAAGATGGATCCGCCGAGCTGTGCGCAAAATCCTTCATGCGTTGCGGCCTTCACGGCATTGGCGGCGGAAGGTTTGCGCGCGCTGCAGAACTTTGCGGTCAGTCCTCAGGGGCAAGCCTTGCTCAGAGGGTCTCGGCTCATCGTGGGACTGACCCCGGCGGGTCGGGTTGTTCTTCTCGCGATCGCCGTGGGCTCTGTCGTCTACGAGAATCGGGAGGCATTGGCAACGTTCATGAACAACGTTGTCGCCAGCTCGGGAGCCTCTGGGGATAAGCTGACCACGCCTGCCGAGGCGGCAGATGCGGCGCCCGATTCTTCACCAAGTACAAACAATGCAAAACCGCCCAAGGATCCACAGACAATCACAAATCCACCCCAGGCTCCGCCGATCCCGGACGGCTGGGTAATTGTTCCGAACCCGCGTCGCCCTGGTGGAATAATCGCCACCCCGCCAGGGGTTGAGCCAGGATCAAGTGACAAGGGGAGCGAGCACATTCGAGTTGACCCACCTGGTTCCAGTCCTGTTCCTGGATTGGAAGATGGTTACTGGCGCTGGAATAAGCCGGGAGTCGGCGCCTACAACCCCGCCAAAGGCAATTTCGGCGGAACGCAAGGGCAAACGCACGTACCGTTGCCTCCTGGATACCCGATACCGGTACCAAAGCCATGATCATGAAAAGTGAAAAATCTAGCGACGAACTCCGATTGATCGGGCAACAACTCTGCTCGGTTTTAACGGCAATCGACTATATAACTTTGAAATTCGTCAAGTACCCTCTATCAGCAACAGGTGATTTTTCCGACAGCGCGCTTATTGATATAGAGGAGGGATTCGAAGTGGCTGGCACCGACGGGACGGTGACGGTGCGCAAAAACGAAGACTTGGGGGTTTTCCAGAAGGGTGCGGTGAGCTTCATCAATCTGATTGGTCAAGTTGTCACGAGTGCAGGTTTCAGCCAGAAAGGCGAGCTTGAATTGCAGTTTGGTACCCATGCGACTGTGCGCCTTCTGCTTAGCGATCAAGGCTTTGATTCCTTCAACCTGACATTAAAAAATTGATAAGACGAACAGTGGTGGCACGGTGAATCCCGTCGGGGGCATACCGCTGGTCGGGAGATGTGCGGACCGAGCAATCAGCCACACCACGGTGAAACCCTACGCAAAGCCCGAAGGGTCGTGCAGGGTGCGCGCGGAGGACGACTGCGTCGGTGAGCACCGACGCATTGTCGAGAACATGGTCGATGCCATCAGCAGTGCCGGATGGGCCGCCTCGGCGCGGACGAAGAGATCGAGGCGATGTGGTCATCGCGGAAGGCGGCCAAGCCGCCCGCCCAGCGCATTCATCTTGTGTGCAGGTTCAGACGATTCCCATGCGAACCCCGCCACCGACGCGTCACGCGTCGATGGCGTGACAAGGCTGGCGGCTCAGCGCGCGTGCGTGGGCACCGATCCTGCTGCCCTTGCTGCCTGCACCCCGCACGCCGGGGATGACCGCCGTGTCCTGACGGAACACGCCCCGAACGGGCGTGACCGGCTGACACGAAGCGCCACATTTGCAAGCAAGCGAGACGCGTCATGCCGTTTGTAAACGCCCTGAGCCATGCCTTGAGCCACGGCCACCGAAGCCGACACCTGGCGGCCACATTCCTCAGCGTCGCGCTGCTCGCCGCGTGCGGCGGCAAGGGCAGCGAGGACACCAGCGCCCCGCCGCCGGTGTCGGATGCGCCGACGCCGGCACCGTCCCCTTCCCCCGCGCCGGCCCCTGCGCCCGCGCCCTCTCCCGCGCCGTCACCCTCGCCTGCCCCCGCCCCTGCGCCGGCCCCGTCGCCCTCACCGGCCCCAGCCCCAGCCCCAGCCCCCGCACCGTCGCCAGCACCCGCACCCGCGCCAGCACCGGCCCCCACCGCACCGGCCTCCGCCACCCAGCGCGATGCCGTCCGCCTCGCCGACCAGGCCAGCTTCGGCCCGAGCGAGACCCTCGTCAACGACATCAAGTCGCAGGGCGCCGCGAGCTGGATCGCCGCGCAGATGGCGCTCAACAGTTCGCGCTACACCAGCGGCAAGACCGGCGAGATCCACCAGAACACCAGCAGCACCGACTTCTGCGAGCTGCCGGCCCACGTCAACGAGGCCGACTGCTGGCGCGACTGGTTCTCGACCGAGCCGCTGCTGTGGGACTTCTACCGCAACGCGGTGAGGCAGCCCGACCAGCTGCGCCAGCGCGTCGCGTTTGCACTGCAGCAGGTGGTCGTGGTCAACAGCCTCGAGGTCAGCGGCAACTACGGCTTCCGCGTCTACTACAACAACCTGCTCGACAACGCGTTCGGCAACTACCGCGACGTGCTGAAGAAGGTGACGCTGTCGCCGGTGATGGGCGACTTCCTGAACAACGCGAACAACGACAAGGCCGCGCCGAACGAGAACTACGCGCGCGAGCTGCTGCAGCTGTTCAGCATCGGCACCTGCGAGCTGCACACCGACGGTTCGCTGAAGACCGGCAAGTGCGTGCCGACCTACAGCAACGACACGGTGCGCGCCTATGCGTTCGCGCTGACCGGCTGGACCTACCCGGCCGGCGGCGCCACCTCGTACGGCTGCTACCCGACCGGCATGAACTGCCGCTACTACAACGGCGACATGGTCGCGGTCGACAAGTTCCACGACACCGCCGCGCGCGACCTGCTGGGCGGCGCGAAGCTCGCCGCCGGCACCAAGGCCCCGGCCGCGCTCGAGACCGTGCTCGACAGCCTGATGGCGCACCCCAACACCGCGCCCTTCATCGGCAAGCAGCTGATCCAGCAGCTCGTCACCAGCAACCCGACGCCGCAGTACGTGGCCCGCGTGTCGGCCGCCTTCAGCAGCGGCAAGTACACGTACTTCGACAAGACCTGGGGCAGCGGCAGGAACGGCGACCTGGCCGCCACCGTCGCCGCGGTGCTGCTCGACAGCGAAGCGCGTGCCGAGACCGCGACGCGCAACAGCGGCAAGCTGCGCGAGCCGACGCTGATGTTCACCGGCACGCTGCGCGCGCTGAACGGCAACACCGACGGCGACTCGCTGAGCTGGTGGTGGGGCGACAGCCTGCGCCAGCATGTGTTCCGTCCGCCGTCGGTCTTCAACTACTACCCGCCCGACTACCCGGTGCCCGGCACCGCGCTGGTCGGCCCGGCCTTCGGCATCCACAACGCCAACTCGGCGCTGGAGCGCCTGAACTTCCTGACCTACCTGCTCGACTGGGGCGGCACGAAGCCGGCCGGCAGCGGCGCGCCGAACCCGGTGGGCACGCTCGTCGACCTGTCGGCCTTCACCGCCGACGCCACCGACGCGGCCAAGCTGGTCGACCGGCTGTCGATGCTCGCGATCGGCCAGACGCTGCCGGCCGGGCCGCGCACCGACGTGATCGCCGCGGTGTCGGTGTCGGGCGCCAGCACCGACGCCCAGAAGCTCAACCGCGTGAAGATGGCCGCCTACCTCGTGTTCGCCTCGCCGAACTACCAGGTCCAACGCTGAGGACTGCACGATGACCCGCTCTTCCGCTCCCCTGTCGATCGACCGCCGCCGCTGGCTGCTCGGCTCCGGCGCCACGCTGGCCGGCGCGCTCGGCACCGGCACGCTGTCCAACCTGCTGCTCGGCGCGAAGCCGGCCTACGCGGCCGACTACAAGGCGCTGGTCTGCCTCTTCATGTACGGCGGCAACGACGGCTTCAACACCATCGTGCCGACGGACACCCGCTACGACCAGTACGCCAACGTGCGGCAAGGCCTCGCGATCCCGAAGGCCAGCCTGGTGAACCTGGCCGGCATCAACTACGGGCTGCACCCGTCGCTCGCGGCGCTGTCGACCGCGTGGAGCGACGGCAAGCTCGCGCCGGTGCTGAACCTGGGCACGCTGAACTCGCCGCTGACGAAGGACCAGTACCGCGCCGCGGCGAGCAGCTCCGACCTGCTGCCCGACAACCTGTTCTCGCACTCCGACCAGCAGATCCTGTGGGAGACCGGCACCTCCGATTCGCTGACCCGCACCGGCTGGGGCGGCCGCGCGTCCGAGGCGCTGGGCACCGCGAACCCGGTGATCTCGGTCGCCGGATCGACGCGCTTCGGGCTGTCGTCGGCGCAGACGCCGCTGGTGCTGCCCGACCCGGGCGCGACCTTCGGCGCCTACAACCTGCAGCCGAAGGACCTGACCAACAACGCGTCGAACACCGCGCGCAAGAAGGCCATCGATTCGCTGTACGCGCAGGCGCAGGATGCGGCGCTGGCCGACGCCTATGCGGCGGCGCAGCGCAATGCCTTCAGCGTGTCGGACCGCCTGGCCGCGACGGTGGCGGTGACGCCCGGCGGCACCGGCGCGCTGGCGGCGATCGACAGCGCGTTCGCGCCGCTGGTCTCCGCCAACACGCTGAAGACCGGCCTCGCCAAGCAGCTGTACCAGGTGGCCAAGCTGATCGCCGCCAACGGCACGGTGCAGGGCAACCGGCAGATCTTCTTCGCGTCGATCGACAGCTTCGACACGCATGCGAACCAGGTCACCGGCGGGCCGACCACCGGCGCGCACGCCGACCTGCTGAAGGAAGTCGGCGATGCGCTGGGCGCGTTCTATGCCGCGATGAAGAACCTCGGCATGGCCGACGCGGTGACGGCCTTCACGCAGAGCGACTTCGGCCGCACCTTCACGCCGAACAACAGCAACGGCACCGACCACGCGTGGGGCAGCAACCACCTGGTGCTCGGCGGCGCGGTGAAGGGCGGCGCCAGCTACGGCACGTTCCCGACGCTGACGCTCGGCGGGCCGGACGATGTCGGCAAGGACAGCTGGGAGCTGCAGGGCCGCTGGATCCCGACCACCTCGGTCGACCAGTACGCCGCGACGATGCTCGGCTGGTTCGGCGCCAGCGACACGCAGCTGGCGACCGTGTTGCCGAACCTGAAGAACTTCGCGACGAAGAAGCTCGGCTTCCTGTAGCCGGCCGGCGGTTCCCGGATTGGCATCCGGGATCGTTCCATCGCGGCTGGCTGCAGCCTGTCCGGCCGATCGGCCGGAGCGTCGCCCGGCGCTCGCGCCGGCGCCGCGCCGCCGCTTACAGTGGCCGCATGGTTTCCAGTCCCACCCCGCCCGCCGCCCCCGGCTTCACCGGCTCGATGCTGCCGGCCGCCCGCCGCACCTTCAGCGCCTACGCGCGCTGGCTGGACAGCATCAGCTGGAAGCGCTTCATCGTGCTGTCGGTGCTGGCGCTGATCGCCTCCGGCATCCTGTCCGACCTGCCGCCGTTCAACCTGCGCTGGACCGACGACCGCATCATGGTGAAGGGCCCGAAGCGCAAGGCGCCGGCCGCCCCGTCCGCTCCGGCCAGCGCCGCGTCGTCGGCCGACGGCAGCAAGCACGCCAACGTCACCATCGCCGGCAAGCCGTTCGAGGTCGTGATCGACGACAAGGGCGTGCGCATCGGGCCGCTGGAGATCGACGACAACGGCGTGCGCGCCGGCGGCGTGACGATCGACGACCGCGGGGTGCGCATCGGCCCGGGGGCACCGGCCGCGGCGGCATCGGCTGCGGCATCGGCCGCCTCCGGCATCACGATCTCGGTGCCGAGCATCGAGGTCAAGCTGCCGAAGAACGCCGACACCGAAGCGGTGCGCGCCGCGGTCGAGGAGGCCAAGGCCGACATCCAGCGCGCGATCGCCGAGGCGCAGGAGGCCGCGGTCGATGCGCAGCGCGAGGCCGCCGACCGCGTGCTCGAGAAGATGGCGGCCGACGACGAGGTCGAAACCATCACCATCAAGGGCTTCCGCCCCGGCGACCACCTGCCCGGCTTCACCTTCCTGCTGATCTTCATCTCGATGATCATCAAGATCATGGCCGCCGGCCGCTTCAAGGCCGAGGCGCAGGCGGTGGTGGCCACCGAGATGGCCGAGTCCGAGGCGCTGAAGCGCCAGGTGATCGAGGCCCGCATGGCCGCGATGCAGGCGCAGGTCGAGCCGCATTTCCTGTTCAACACGCTGGCCAGCATCGACCACCTGATCGAGACCGACCCGCCGCGCGCCAGCAGGATGCAGAAGAACCTGATCGCGCTGCTGCGCGCCAGCATGCCGACGATGCGCGAGGCCAATGCGCAGGCCACCCGCGACCTCGGCCGCGAGCTCGCGGTGATCCGCCCTTACCTGGAGATCCTCAAGGTGCGGATGGAAGAGCGGTTGCAGACCGAGGTGCGCGTCAGCGACGGCCTGCTGTCGGCCGAGTTCCCGCCGATGATGCTGCAGAGCCTGGTCGAGAACGCGATCAAGCACGGGCTGGAGCCGAAGGCCGAGGGCGGCTCGCTGACGGTCGGCGCCGAGATCGTGCACGGCAAGCTCGCGGTGACGGTGGCCGACACCGGCCTCGGCTTCGGCAAGGCCGCGACCGCCGGCACCGGCATCGGCCTCGCGAACATCCGCGAACGCCTGCAACTGCTGTATGGCAGCAAGGCCAGCCTGACGGTCGCCGAGAACCCCGGCGGCGGCACGCTGGTGACGATCACCGTGCCCTACCGTTCCAAGTCCGCTGAAGGAGCCTCCGCATGAAACGCGTTCTCAAGGTCTTCCTGTGTGTCGGCCTCAGTGCCGTCGTGATGGCCGGCCTGCTGGCGGCGGCGCTGCTGCACAGCCTGCCGACCGACGGCATCCATGTCACCGTCGACGGCGAATCGTGGACGCTGCCGGCCCTGCAAGCCGGGCATTGGCTGGTGGCCACCGTCTGCCTGCTGGTGGTCGGGTTGGTGCTGGCGGTCGTCGTGCCGTGTGTGCTGATGGTGGGCGTCGGGCTGCCGCTGCTGCTGGCGAGCCTGGCCATCGGCATCGCGATCGCGGTGGCGCTGCTGGCCGCCGGGCTGATGCTGTCGCCGGTGTTGCTGCTCGCCGGGCTGCTGTGGCTGGTGTGGCGGCTGCTCGAGCGCAAGCCGAAGGACGCGCAGGCGCCCGCTGCGGCTACGATCCACGGATGAACATCCGAGCTGTGATTGCCGACGACGAGCGGCTGATGCGCGAGCAGCTTCGCGCGCGACTCGCCGAGGTCTGGCCCGAACTGGAGATCGTCGCCGAGGCGAAGAACGGGCTCGAGGCGGTGGAGTTGACGACGCAGCACCGGCCCGACCTGGTCTTCCTCGACATCCGCATGCCGGGCATGACCGGGGTCGAGGCGGCGCGCCAGATCGGCCAGCTGGCCGCCGGCGACGACGACTGGGACGGCTGCGAGATCGTCTTCATCACCGCCTACGACCAGTACGCGGTCGAGGCCTTCGAGCAGGGCGTCGTCGACTACGTGCTGAAGCCGGCCGAGCGCGAGCGGCTCGCGCTGACGGTCGAGCGCATCCGCAAGCGGCTCGCGCAGCGCGCCGCGACGAACGACGCGCCGCCGGTGGCCGGGCCCGAGATGCAGCAGCTGCTGCAGAAGCTCGCGCTGCAGCTGAGCCCGGGCAGTGCGCCGCAGCGGCTGCGCTGGATCCAGGCAACGGTCGGGCAGAGCATCCAGATGATCCCGGTCGACGACGTGCTGTTCTTCATCTCCGACGAGAAGTACACCCGGGTGCAGACGGCGACGATCGAGGCGCTGATCCGCAAGCCGATCAAGGAGCTGCTGGACGAGCTGGACCCGAACCAGTTCTGGCAGATCCACCGCTCGACGCTCGTCAACACGCAGGCAATCGCCGGCGTGACGCGCGACCTGCGCGGGCGCCAGCTGGTCAGCGTGAAGGGGCACGGTGAGAAGCTGGAGGTGTCGCGCAGCTTCACCGGCCTGTTCAAGGGGATGTGAGCCGGAGCAGGCGCATGCGAGGCTCGCTCACCGCACAGGGCCGGTGGTTCAGCTGAGCAGCCTGACCAGCGCATCGGGGTGGATGCCCAGGCCGCCCAGGCCCGCGACACCCATCAGCATGCCGAAGCCCATCGGCACGCAGGCCAGCCAGTACAGCCACCACAGTTGCGTCAGCGCCGTCACCGCGAGCAGCGCGATCGCGATCGCGAGCAAGGCGTCCGACAGGTCGAACTGGTCGTCGCGGAAGTTCAGCGCGTCATAGGTCTTCTGGTCCTGTTCGGCCTGCGCCTTGACCTCGAGCTTCTTCTTCAGCTGGTCGGCCGCCAGCGCCTGGTAGCGCACGATCTCGGTGTCGTAGGCCGCCGCCTCGGCCCCGCTGCGGCCGGCCCGCGCGAGGCGCAACTGCGTCAGCGTGGCCTCGGCCACCTCCTGCCGCACATTGCGGGCCTGGTAGTAGGACCAATGGTCCAGCTTGTCCGCCTGCGCCTGCTGCATCGCCTGCACGATGTTGTCGTCCTTGACCTTGCAGATGCCCATGAAGGTCGCGAGGATCGCCACGCTGATCGCCACCGTCGCATTGAGGCGCGCATTGCGCCGCGCCGCCGCCGAGGCCTCCTCGCGCAGCGACTCCACCGTCTGAACCGGATCCACGTCCATCACTTCTGCTCCGACAACGATTCGTTCGACTTCTCCGCGCGCATCGACACCACGATCAGCCATTGCGCCGCCCAGTAGGTCCCCAGGACGAACAGCGCCGACAACGGCAGCGGCGCGCCGAACCGGTCGGTGGCCAGCAACGCGTCCGACGCGACGAACACCGCACCGCCGATCGCGGCATGGCGCGCGAGCCGCACCGCCTGCCCATCGCCGCCGGCATGCGCCGCATGCCACGCGCACATCGCCTGCGCCGCCATCGCCGACAGGCAGGCCACATAGGCCAGTACCGGCAGCCGCAGCGCCGACGGCACGCCGCTCCACAGCAGCGCCAGGATCGCGCCGGCCAGCACCGCATACGCGGCGAACGCCACCGGCCACGCCGCGAAGCGCACCCCGCGCGTGAAGGCCACGATGTAGGCCAGGTGCGCCAGCAGGAACGCCACCAGCCCCGGCAGGAAGCCCTGCACCGGCCACAGCAGCGCCACATCGCCCACCAGCGACAGCCCGAGCCCGACGCGGATCCAGCGCCGCCGCGCCGGGGCATCGGCCCCGCGCGGCCATGCGAACGCGATGACCAGCAGCGTGGTCAGCGGCTTGAAGACGAACAGCCAGTGCGACGCGATCAGCCCGTCGCCGGCCGCGATCGCCAGCACGGCGCTGGCGAGCACGGCGAGCGCCCATCCGGCCGGCTTCATGCCGCCCCCGGCGCCGCGGCCTTCGCCTGCTCGGCGCGCGCCAGCGCCGCGGCGCGCAGCGCCTTCAGCTTCTCGCGCGGGTCTTCCTTCGGGCCGGCCTCGTGCAGCTTCATCTCGCCGATGAAGCGGCTCGGGATGCCCTGCACGAAATCGCGCCCGCGCTTGCGGCGGCGCAGCGTGCTGACCGCCAGCGTCGTGCGCGCCCGCGTGATGCCGACGTACATCAGCCGGCGCTCTTCCTCGAGCCGCTGCGGCGTCATCTCTTCGTCGTCGCTGCGGAACGGCAGCAGCCCTTCATTGACGCCGGCCAGCACCACATGCGGCCATTCGAGGCCTTTCGATGCATGCAGCGTCGACAGCGTGATCACGTCCTGTTCCTCGCCGCGCTCGGCCAGGCTCATGATCACCGAGATGGTCTGCGCGACGTCGAGCACGCTGGTGCGCTCGGTCTCGATGCTCATGCCGCCGTCGTTCTCGATCTCGCCGCCGCAGCGTTTGGCGATCCAGTCGATGAAGTCGATCACGTTCGACCAGCGCGAGGCTGCGACCTTCTCGCTGTCGTCGCCGTCGTACAGGTGCTTCTCGTAGTCGATGTCCTTCAGCCAGCCCATCAGCAAGGCCTTCGCATCTTCCGAGCCGGTGGTGTGGCGGGCGCGGTACTCGAAGTCGCTGATGTAGCGGCCGAACTCGTGCAGCGAGCCGATCGCGCGCGCATTGATCGCGGTGCCCAGGCTCTCGGCGAACAGCGCCTCGTACAGGCTGGTCTTCCACTTGCCGGCGAACTCGCCGAGGCTGCCCAGCGTCTGGTGGCCGATGCCGCGCTTCGGCGTGGTCACCGCGCGCAGGAACGCCGGGTCGTCGTCGTTGTTGACCAGCAGCCGCAGCCAGGCGCACAGGTCGCGGATCTCGGCGCGGTCGAAGAAGCTCTGCCCGCCCGACACCTTGTACGGCAGCTCGGCCTTGCGCAGCGCCTTCTCGAACACCCGCGCCTGGTGGTTGGCGCGGTACAGGATCGCGAAATCCTTGAACTGCACGCCGTCGGCCGCGCCGTTGGCCCGGATCGCCTGGATGCGCGCGACCGCGCGCTCGGCCTCGTGCTCCTCGTTGTCGCACTCGACCAGCTGCACCGGCTCGCCGTCGCCGAACGCGCTCCACAGCTTCTTCTCGAACAGCTTCGGGTTGTGGCCGATCACGTTGTTGGCCGCACGCAGGATGTGGCCGGTGGAGCGGTAGTTCTGCTCCAGCGGGATCACCTTCAGCGCGGTGTATTCCTGCGGCAGCCGGCGCAGGTTCTCGATGGTCGCGCCGCGCCAGCCGTAGATGCTCTGGTCGTCGTCGCCGACCGCGGTGAACATGCCGCGTTCGCCGACGATGCTCTTCAACAGCTCGTACTGGATCGCATTGGTGTCCTGGTATTCGTCGACCAGCACGTAGCGCAGCGTGTTCTGCCAGGTCGCGCGGGCTTCGTCGTCGCGCTTCAGCAGCCGGTACGGCAGGCCGATCAGGTCGTCGAAGTCGACCGCCTGGTAGGCCGCGAGCCGCTCCTCGTAGCGCTTCATCACCTTCTGCGCGACCGCATCGTCGTCGGTCTCGGGCTTCACGTCGTCGCTGGTCAGGCCCTCGTTCTTCCACAGGCTGATGGTCCACTGCCAGCGGCGCGCCATTGCGACGTCGGTGGTGCCGCCGGCGTCCTTCAGGATGCCGAGCACGTCGTCGCTGTCGAGGATGCTGAACTTCTCCTTCAGGCCGAGACGTGCGCCCTCGGCACGCAGGATGCGCACGCCCAGCGAGTGGAAGGTGCTGACCACCAGGTGCTTCGCGGCGCGCGCGCCGATCAGCGACTTGGCACGCTCGCGCATTTCCTGCGCGGCCTTGTTGGTGAAGGTGATCGCGGCGATCTGGCCCGGCGCATAGCCGGCCTGCAGCAGCCGCGCGATCTTGTGCGTGATGACCCGCGTCTTGCCCGAACCGGCGCCGGCCAGCACCAGGCACGGGCCCGACAGATGCTGCACCGCCTCCATCTGGGCGTTGTTCAGCGTGGAGACGGAATCGGGGGAGGAGGACACGGGGGACGGCTTCGGAAGGGGAGTCGCATCGATCATAGGCGAGCGTCTGCCGCGGGGATGCCGCGCGACTGTGATAGAACAAACGCGATCCCCCTCGACACTTCCTGCCTGCCGACGCCATGAGCCCCTCTTCCTTCGACCGCCGCCGCCTTCTGCAATGGGCCGCGGCCGGCGCCGGTGCGCCGTTGTTCGTGCGCAGCGCACGTGCCGCCGACATCGACCGCTTCGCACTCGGCATCGCCTCCGGTTCGCCACGCGCCGACAGCGTGGTGCTGTGGACGCGGCTGATCGGCGACGACCTGCCGCCGCGCGTGCCGGTGCAGTGGGAGCTGGCGCGCGACGAGGCCTTCACGCAGGTCGTCGCGCGCGGCACCGAGACCGCCGAGGCCGCCTGGGGCCACAGCGTGCATGCGCAGCCGCGCGAGCTGGCACCGTCGCGCGGCTACTTCTACCGCTTCAGCGCGCTCGGCGCGCGCAGCGCGACCGGCCGCACCCGCACCGCGCCGCCGCCGGGCGCGAACGAATCGCTGGCCTTCGCGATCGCGTCGTGCCAGCGCTGGGACCACGGCCACTTCGCCGCCTGGCGCCACCTGGCCGACGAGGCGCCCGACGTGGTCGTCTTCCTCGGCGACTACATCTACGAATACGCGCCGGTGGCCGGCCGCGTGCGCCTGCACGAAGGCGGCGGCGAGGCGACGACGCTCGCGCAATACCGGGCCCGCTATGCGCAGTACAAGGGCGATGCCGACCTGCAGCGCATCCACGCCGCCGCGCCGTGGATCGTGACCTGGGACGACCACGAGGTCGCGAACGACTACGCGAACGACCTGGCGGACGCGGCCGCGCCGGATTTCCTCGCGCGCCGTGCCGCGGCCTACCAGGCCTGGTGGGAGCACATGCCGTTGCCGCCGTCGTCGCGGCCGGTGCGCGCGAACGCGCAGGTGTTCGACCGCTACGACTGGGGCGCGCTGGCGCGCTTCCATGTGCTCGACGACCGCCAGTACCGCGACCACCAGGCCTGCCAGAAACCGGGCCGCGGCGGCGGCGGCACCTACGACCTCGCGGCCTGCCCCGAGCTGGTGGCGCCGGGCCGCACGATGCTCGGCAGCGCGCAGGAGCGCTGGCTGGACGATGGCCTCGCGCGCAACGACGCCGGCTGGAACCTGATCGCGCAGCAGACGCTGATGGCGCCGTTCACCTGGACGAAGGAAGGCCGCTTCTGGACCGACGGCTGGTCCGGCTACCCGGCCGCGCGCGA
Organism: Rhizobacter sp. Root1238; assembly: GCF_001425825.1. Classification (GTDB taxonomy): domain Bacteria; phylum Pseudomonadota; class Gammaproteobacteria; order Burkholderiales; family Burkholderiaceae_C; genus Rhizobacter. Next base: position 513,605 of record NZ_LMDM01000001.1, on the reverse strand, counting down.
GCGGCTGCTGGACACGCTGGCCGAGCGGCGCGCCGCGAACCCGGTGGTGCTGAGCGGCGACGTGCACTGCAACTACGTCGCCGACCTGAAGCGCCGCCCCGGCGATGCGGCGCCGCTGGCCACCGAGTTCTGCGGCACGTCGATCACCAGCCACGGCATGGCGCAGGCCCGGCTCGATCCGGCGCTGCCGCTGAACCCGCACATCCGCTACGCGCGCAGCGAGGAGCGCGGCTACATGAGCTTGCGGCTGACCCCGCAGCGGCTCGACGCCACGCTGCGCGTCGTCAGCGATGCGAACGACCCGCGCGCGACGATCCGCAGCGCGGCGCGTTTCAGCGTCGAGGCCGGCCGGGCGGGTGCGCAGATCGGATAAAGCAAGCGAGTCCCCCCCTTCAAATGGGTTATTGGCGCGGCGGACGCAGATCGCGAATACTGGCGCCGACCATGAGACAGTTCATCCGCCACCCCGTCGACCTGCCGGTCCAGATCGGCTCCGGAAATCTGCATGGCCCGGCCGCGGCCCACGCGCACGACATCAGCGCCGGCGGTCTCGCGGTGCATGTCGACCGCGCCGTGGCGCCGGGCGCGCATGTGCGCATCCGCATTCCGTATGTGCAACCGGCCTTCGAGGCCGATGCGCGCGTCGCGTGGTGCGAGCCGAGCGAGATCGACGGCTACGAGCTGGGGGTGACCTTCCTCGATGCCGAGGTCGCGTTCCTCGCGCGCATGGTCGAGCAGGTCTGCCACATCGAGGACTACCGCCAGTCGGTCGGCCGCATCGAGGGCCGGCAGCTCACGGCCGAGGAGGCCGCGATGGAATGGATCGAACGCTATGCGGGCGAGTTTCCGGCGATCGCGGCCGGGCAGCGGCACTGACGTCCGCTACCGGGCGGGGCTGGTGCGCAGGTCCTGCAGCAAGGTGCCGGCGGCGCGGACTTCCTCTTCGTGGCCTTCGTGGCGCCACGGTTCGGCCAGTGCCTCGGCGTACCACGCCTGCATTGCCGGCAAGGCCAGCAGGCGCGCGAGGTACTCGCCGGAACGCGCCGACAGCGCCGGCGAATAGGTCTGCGCCCGGAACGCCAGCGGCGCGAAGAACGCATCCACCGCGGTGAAGTGCGGGCCCGCGAGGAACGGCCCGCCGAAGCGGACGAGCCCCTGGTCCCACAACGCCGACAGCCGGTCCCATTCGGCCTGCAACGCGGGCGGCCAGGGGTCGATCCGCACGCGCACGCCACAGGTCATCGAACAGAGGTTGCGCACCGTGAAGAAACCGGAGTGCATCTCGGCGGCCGCGCTGCGCGCCCAGGCGCGTGCGTTGCGGTCCGCCGGCCAGGCCTGCGGATGCGCCTCGGCCAGGTACTCGATGATCGCCAGCGAATCCCAGACCACCGTCTCGCCATCGACCAGGCACGGCACCTTGCCCGATGGCGAGAAGCCGCCGAACACCTCCGCCTGCGAGCCGGCGCCGAACGGCACCAGCTGCTCGTCGAACGGGATCGCCAGCGTGCGCATCAGCACCCAGGGGCGCAGCGACCAGGACGAGTAGTTCTTGTTGGCGATGAACAGCTTCAGCGGGGGTTGTGCGGGCATGCCGCAGTGTAGGCAAAACGGTGCCGCGTGCAGACCCGGGCCGGCAGGCTTAGCATCGCCTGATGGACTTCCGTCGCGCCGTCGCCTTCGCCATGTGGCTGCTGTGCCCGATGGCGCAGGCCCAGCCGGTCGACGTGCAGGTGCTGCTGCAAGGCGACAAGGTGGTGCTCGACGTCAGCGCGAGCGTCGCCGCCGAGCGCGAGCAGGTGTGGGCGGTGCTGACCGATTACGAGCACATGGCGGGCTTCGTCTCGAACCTGAAGTCGAGCGCGGTGATCGGCCACGACAACAACGCGCTGCAGGTCGAGCAATCCGGCGAAGCGCGCCACGGCCTGCTGCACTTCGCGTTCCACAGCGTTCGCTCGGTCGAGCTGGTCGCGCCGCAGGAGATCCGCTCGCACCTGGTCAGCGGCGACTTCAAGAGCTACGAGGCGACGACCCGGTTGATCGTCGAGGACGGCGGCCGCACGCGGATCGCGTTCCACGGCGAGTACGTGCCGAACCGCTGGGTGCCGCCGGGCATCGGGCCGTCGTTGATTCGATCGGAGACCGGCAAGCAGTACGACGAGCTGATCGCCGAGATCCGCCGCCGCAAGAACGCGGCGGTGCCGCCGGCTGCACCGGCCTCTGCCCCCTGAAGGACCTGCGCAAGGCGATACTTGCGGCCCTGTGCAGTCCATCCTCGCCGTCACGATTCCCTTTTTCGCCCTGGTGCTGTGCGGCTACCTCGCCGCCCGCCAGCACGTGCTGCCCGAGGCCGCGATCCCCGGCCTCAACGCCTTCGTGCTGTTCTTCGCGCTGCCGTGCATGCTGTTCCGCTTCGGCGCGAGCATGCCGTTCGCGCAGCTGATCGACCCGGCGCTGATCGGCGTCTATGTCGTCTGCGCGCTGCTGGTGGTGGCGCTGGCCATCGCGCTCGCGATGAAGGGCGGCCTCGACCTGAAGAACGCCGCCTTCGGCGCGCTGGTGGCTGCGTTCCCGAACACCGGCTTCATGGGCGTGCCGCTGCTGGCCGCGCTGCTGGGCGAGCGCGCCGCCGGGCCGGTGATCGGCACCGTGCTGGTCGACCTGCTGCTGACCAGCTCGCTGTGCGTGGCGCTCGCGCAATCGCGCCGGCACGACGGCACGCCGCACGGCGACCTCGGCGTCTCGCTGCGGCGCGCGCTGCGCGGCGCGCTCGGCAACCCGCTGCCGTGGGCGATCGGCCTCGGTGCGCTGCTGGCGGCCAGCGGGCGCGAACTGCCGGGACCGGTGACGCAGATCGTCAAGATGCTCGGCGATGCGGCGACGCCGGTCGCGCTGTTCACGATCGGTGCCGTGCTGTGGCGCGCCGGCCAGCACGCGCACAGCCGCACGCCGGCCGGGCACTACCTGCCGATCGCGCTGGTCAAGCTGTTCGTGCACCCGCTGCTGGTGTTCGGCCTCGGGCTCGTGGCCCGGCGGGCCGGCCTCCCGATCAGCGACTTCGGCCTCGTCGTGCTGACGCTCGCGGCAGCGCTGCCGAGCGCCAGCAGCGTCTCGCTGCTGGCCGAGCGCTACCGCGCCGACAACGGACGCATCGCGCGGATCATCCTGTCCAGCACGGTGCTGGCCTTCGCGAGCTTCTCGCTGCTGGCCGCGTGGCTGGTGCCGCGGGCCGGCGCGGCGTAGCGTGAGATAGCGATTGAGATTCGCTATGAACGGTCTTTGAGCAATTGAATTTACAGAAGGGCTTGGCTTTCTGACACTGACGGGACCGAACCAGGAGCCCGCATGAGCCAAGACACTTCCCGACTGACCACCGCCTCCGGCATCGCCGTCGAGGACAACCAGAACTCGATCACCGCCGGCCCGCGCGGCCCGGTGCTGCTGCAGGATTTCCACCTGATCGAGAAGCTGCAGCACTTCAACCGCGAGCGCATCCCCGAGCGCGTGGTGCATGCCAAGGGCTCGGGCGCCTACGGCACCTTCACCGTCACGCACGACATCAGCCGCTACACGAAAGCGCGCCTGTTCAGCGCGATCGGCAAGCAGACCGAGACCTTCGTGCGCTTCTCGACCGTCGGCGGCGAGAAGGGCAGCGCCGACACCGAGCGCGACCCGCGCGGCTTCGCGCTGCGCTTCTACACCGAAGACGGCAACTGGGACCTGGTCGGCAACAACACGCCGATGTTCTTCATCAAGGACGCGATCAAGTTCCCCGATTTCATCCACACGCAGAAGCGCGATCCGCAGACCAACCTGAAGTCGGCGACGATGATGTGGGACTTCTGGAGCAAGGCGCCGGAGAGCCTGCACCAGGTCACGATGCTGTTCAGCGACCGCGGCACGCCGGACGGCTACCGCCACATGGACGGCTTCGGCAGCCACACCTTCAGCCTGATCAACGCCGGCGGCGAGCGCGTGTGGGTCAAGTGGCACCTGAAGACGCAGCAGGGCATCAGGAACCTGTTGCCCGAGGACGCGGCGAGGCTGGCCGGCACCGATCCCGACCATGCGCAGCGCGACCTGTTCGGCGCCATCGCGTCGGGCGACTTCCCGAAGTGGAACGTCTTCATCCAGGTGATGACCGAGGCCGAGGCGGTGGCGTGGGAAGCGCGCACCGGCTGGAACCCGTTCGACCTGACCAAGGTGTGGCCGCACAAGGACTTTCCGCGCATCCCGGTCGGCGTGCTCGAGCTGAACCGCAACCCGGTGAACTACCACGCCGAGGTCGAGCAGGCCGCGCTGTCGCCGGCGAACGTGGTGCCGGGCCTGGGCTTCAGCCCCGACAAGATGCTGCAGGGTCGCTTGTTCGCGTACCACGATGCGCAGCTGTACCGCGTCGGCACCAACCACCAGCACCTGCCGGTGAACCGGCCGCGCTGCCCGGTGAACCACCAGCAGCGCGACGGCAGCATGGCCGGCACGGCGGGCGACACCAACGGCAGCAGCGCCGCGCAGAACTACGCGCCGGTGCAAGCGGGCGGCGTGGCGCCGACGGGCTTTGGCCATGGCGATGCCGGCTGGGCGTTGAACGGCACGGCCGGCCGCTACGACGAACGCGGCCAGTCGGACGACTTCACCCAAGCCGGCAACCTGTTCCGGCTGCTGCCGGCCGACGAGAAGGAGCGCCTGACGAGCAACATCGCGAACGCGATGCGCGGCGTGCCGTCGGACGAGATCCGCCAGCGCCAGATCGAGCACTTCACGAAGGCCGATCCGGCCTACGGCGCCGCGGTGGCCCGCAAGCTGGCCGAAGGGGGTGCGCGATGAAGACCGTCCGCCTCGCCGTCGGGATGCTGATCAACGGCCTCGGCTTCGGGATCCTGATCACCCACTGGATTGGATGACCCACCCCCGAGGCGCTGCGCGCCTCCCCCTCGAGGGGGCGCCCCCAGTGGCCCGGCAAAGCCGGTTCCACGGGGGCCGCTGGATCGGTCGCATACTGCCGCCATGCATGCCGCCACGCTGAACGCACTCGCCAGTTTTCCCGACCAGCTCGCTGCCTTCTACGCCGAGGTTCCGCCCGGGTACGAGACCTTCGTGCCCGACAGCTGGGACGGCGTGCCGAGCGAGGCCCTGTCGCCGCTCGCGCAGCTGTGCCACGTGCGCGACATCGAGATCGACGGCTACCACGTGAGGTTGCAGCGCACGCTCGATGAAGACCGGCCGCTGCTCGCATCGATCGACACCGATGCGCTCGCGATCGCGCGCGGCTACGCGCAGGCCGATGCGGCACAGGTGCTGGCGACGTTCCGGTTGGCGCGCGAGCAGACGATGGCACTGCTGCGGCGCATCGAGCCGCCGCAGTGGGAGCGCACTGCCGTGTTCGACGGCTATGGCGCGCTGACGCTGCGCAGCCTGGTGCACTACCTCGCGAGCCACGACCAGCAGCACCTGGCCGGGCTGCAGTGGCTGCTCGGCAAGATCGACGCGGCGCGTGCCGCGTCGGCCGTCAGCTGAAGGCCTACCAGCTGAGCGGATTGACGCGGTAGAAGCGGCTCAGCTCGGCGAACAGCGCCGGGTGCTGCGCGGCCATCAGCGGCGCCTGCTCGAAGAACACCTCGCTCGCGACCGCGAAGAACTCGGCCGGGTTGGTGGCGCCGTAGTGGCTCATCAGCGTGGCCTCGCCGCGCTCGGCCTGCTGTTGCAGCAGCGCGAACTCGCTGCCGAACACCTGCGCCCAGCGCGCCCGGTGGCGGCGGCCGATCCACGGCGCGCCGTTCGCATCGCCGTTCTCCTGGTCGAGCTGGTGCGCGAACTCGTGGATCACGACATTGCGGCCGTCATCGGCGGCGGCCGCGCCTTCCAGCGCGTCGTGCCACGACAGGATCACCTGGCCTTGCGACCACGATTCGCCGGCGAGCACCTGGCGCTGCTCCTGCAGCACGCCGGCCGGGCCGGTGTGCACCTTGTCGACGACGAAGGCGCCGGGGTAGACCAGCACCTGGCTCAGGTTCGGGAAGTAGCCGGGCCGGCGCTTGTTCAGCAGCAGCAGGCAAGCCTGCGCGGCGATCGTCACCTTCATCTCCTCGGTGACCTGCAGCCCGCCGCAGCCGATGAACACCTTCTCGGCGAGGAACACCTGCATGTGCTTCTTCAGCTGCAGCTGCAGGTCGGCCGGCATGCCGCGCACATACGGCACGTGACGGCGCAGGACCTGGCGCCAGTCGGCCGGGAACGGGCGGGCGCGCACGCGGCGGCGGCGCAGTTCGATCCAGAACGGCTCGCCGATCAGCCAGGCGACGAAGGCGCCGACGAGGAGCACGACGATGATGAGGGTCAGCATGGTGCGGTGTCCTGGTCGGTGGTAGTTCCCACGTGGGCCCGGGTGGCGGCATTTCAATGCGAGGGCCGTGCGCCAAAGTTGGCTCGAAAGGTAACGGCCTGGCCCCGCTGCTACAGTGGCGACCGCTTTTCAAGGCCCGCGCCCATGTCACACCCCATCGTCATCCTCGGCACCGGCCTCGCCGGCTTCACGCTCGCGCGCGAACTGCGCAAGCTCGACACCACGACGCCGCTCGTCATCGTCAGCCGCGACCACGCCGGCTTCTATTCGAAGCCGATGCTGTCGAACGCGCTGGCCGGCAAGAAGACCGCGGCCTCGCTGGTGATGAAGCCGGCCGAGAAGATGGCGGCCGAGTTGAATGCGACGCTGCGGTCGAACGCGGTCGTCGCGCGCATCGATACCGCGGCGCAGGGGGTCGAGCTGGACGGCGGCGAGACGATCGCGTACCGCGACCTGGTCCTCGCGCTCGGCGCCGACCCGATCCGCGTGCCGCTGGCCGGCGATGGTGCCGACGACGTGCTGTCGGTCAACGACCTCGACGACTACGCGCGCTTCGCCGACCGGCTCGACGGCGTGCAGCGCGTCGCGATCCTCGGTGCCGGACTGATCGGCTGCGAATTCGCGAACGACCTGCTGGCACGCGGCATCGCGCCGACGGTGATCGATCTCGCGCCGCGCGCGCTGCCGCGGCTGCTGCCAGAGCAGGCCAGCACGCGGCTGCGCGAGAAGCTCGAGTCGGCGGGCGTCGGCTTTCGCTTCAACACCTCGGTGGCGTCGGTGCAGCGCGACGGCAGCGGTTTCATGCTGACGCTGAAGGACGGCAGCACGCTGGCCGCGGACCTGGTGCTGTCGGCGGTGGGCTTGCGCCCGCGCACGGCGCTCGCGCACGCGGCCGGCATCACCACCAACCGCGGCATCGTGACGAACCGGCTGCTCGCGACCAGCGCGCCGAACGTGCATGCGCTCGGCGATTGCGCCGAGGTCGACGGCCACACGCTGCCGTACGTGATGCCGATCATGCAGCAGGCGCGTGCCTTGGCCGCGACGCTGGCCGGCAAGCCGACCCCGGTGCTTTACCCGGCGATGCCGGTGATCGTGAAGACACCGGCCTGCCCGACGGTGGTGTGCCCGCCGCCGCTCGATGCGTCGGGTGCGTGGACGGTGACCCTCAGCGACGACGGCTGCGATGCGCGCTTCCACAGCGGCGACGGGCAGTTGCTCGGCTTCGCGTTGCTGGGCAGTGCGACGGCGCAGCGGCAGGCGCTGGTGCCGCAGGTGCCGGGCTTGCTGGTCTGATCCAGCCCAACCCGGATTCGCGCAGCACCGGCGCTTCGACAGGCTCAGCCCGAACGGGATGAGTTCTGCTCGAACGGAGAATCAGTCCGTTCGCCCTGAGCCTGTCGAAGGGCTGGGCTGAGCCTGTCGAAGCCCTCGGGCCAGGGCACCCACCCTTCGACACGGGCCTTCGACAAGCTCAGTCCCTGCTCAGGGCGAACGGGTGGGGTCAGATCGCCAGCGGATCCACATCCAGCGCCCAGCGCAGCACGCCTTTGTGCTCGCTGCGCAGCGACGGCAGGCTCGCGACCCACGACGTCAGCACCCGCTGCAGCACCCCGCGCGACGGCCCCTCGATCAGCATCTGCATGCGCTCGACGTTCGCGACGCGTGCGATGCTGGTCGGCACCGGCGGGTAGATCAGCAGCTGGTCGGCGCCTTCGAACTGGCTCGCCAGGTCCGACGCCGCCTGCAGGAAATCGCGCGCCGCCTGCGCGGTGCGCGCCTCGGCCCGCAGCAGCGCCAGGTGCGTGAACGGCGGCAGCCCTGCCATCTCGCGTTCCTTCAACTGCTGCGCCGCAAAGGCCGCGTAGTCGTGCGTGCGCAGCGCCTGGTACAGCGCATGCCGCGGGTGCCAGGTCTGCACCCACATCTCGCTCGCGCCCGCTTGCGCCGCGTCGCGCCCGGCCCGCCCTGCGGCCTGCATCAGCAGCGAGAACACCCGCTCCGGCGCCCTGAAATCGCTGCTGAACAGCGCACTGTCGGGATCGACCGCCGCCACCAGCGTGATGCGCCGGAAGTCGTGCCCCTTGGCCACCATCTGCGTGCCGACCAGCACGTCGACGTTGCCGTCGTGCACCGCCGACAACTGCGCTTCGAGCGAGCCCTTCAACCGCGTCGAATCGGCATCGATGCGGGCGATGCGCGCGCCCGGCAGCGCCTGCGCGAGCTGCTCCTCGAGCCGCTCGGTGCCGCGGCCCATCGGCGCGATGTCGAGGTTGCCGCAATCGGGACAGGCGCGCGGCACCGGCTGCGTCAGGCTGCAGTGGTGGCAGCGCAGCGTGCGGTCGACGCGGTGGAACACCCGGAACGCGCTGCAGTTCGGACAGCCGCTCTTCCAGCCGCATTCGCCGCAGTGCAGCACCGGCGCATAGCCGCGCCGGTTCAGGAACAGCATGCTCTGCTCGCCGCGCTCAAGCCGCGCGCCGAGCGCGGCCACCAGCTGCGGCGACAGCGCGGTGCTGATGCCCTTGATCTTCGGCAGCAGGTTCATGTCGACCAGCCGCACCGCCGGCAGCGCGCCGCCGCCGATGCGGTGGCCCATCGTCAACCGGGTGTAGCGGCCCTGCTCGGCGCGCTGCCAGCTCTCGATCGACGGCGTGGCCGAGCCGAGCACGACACAGGCGCCTTCGAGCTTGCCGCGGTACACCGCGAGGTCGCGGGCCGAATAGCGCGCGCCTTCCTGCTGCTTGTACGACGGGTCGTGTTCTTCGTCAACGACGATCAGGCCCAGGCGCGGCAGCGGCGCGAACACCGCCAGCCGCGTACCGAGCACCAGGTCGGCCAGCCCGAGGTGCGCCGCGAGCCAGTGCTTGAGCCGCTGCGCCGGCGTCAGCCCACTGTGCAGCGAAACGATGCGCCGCGGCGACGGCCCGCTGCCGAAGCGCTCGGCGAAGCGGGCCTCGAGCTGCGGCGTCAGGTTGATCTCCGGCACCAGCACCAGCACCTGCTGGCCGGCGGCGAGCGCCCGCTCCGCAGCCCGCAGGTAGACCTCGGTCTTGCCGCTGCCGGTCAGGCCGTGCAGCAGCACGACCGGCGCCGAGCCCGGCGTGTGCAGCGCCTGCAGCTGGTCGAGCACGGCGGCCTGGTCGGCGTTCAGCTCCGGCGCCGGCACGGCCGTGGCGCTCGGCCGGGGCTCCGCCGCCATCGCCTTGCGCAGGCGGGCGATGCGGTTCGCGAGCTGGGCGTCGTCGAGCTTGCGCAATTCGGGCGGCAGCACCGCCAGCGCCATCTCGCCGACGCTGCGCTGGTAGTAGGCGGCCGCAAAACCGACCAGCTCGCACCAGCGGGTGCTCAGCGGCGGCAGCGCGTCCAGCATCTGCGCGATCGGTTTCAGCGCCAGCGACGGCTCGCTGCCGGCCTCGCCGGGCCAGACGATGCCCGGCACCTCGCGCCGTCCCAGCGGCACGCGCACCAGGGTTCCTGGCGGTAGCGTGCGCTCGCTCAGGTAGTCCAGCGTGCCCTGCAACCCGCTGTGCTGCGGGGTCTCGACCGCGACCGGCAACGCCGTGGCGAGCTCGGCAGGAATCGGGGGTGAGTTATCGGCCAAAGCTAGAGTGACTCACAGGAAATCCATCTAAGTCGCTGATACAAAAGGCGTTTTGGAGCTTTCCCCGCGTTCTGTGGATAACTTTGTGGGAAACCTGCAGAGAGCCGCGCTAAGTTCTTGATCTGTTTGGCCTCTGCTTGCGTTGCTCACTTTCGCGGCAATTTTCAGACTCAATGAAATCAACAACTTAGCGCATGCACCAGGATTTGGCAGTGACACTCGCTGAGCTTCGCAGCGGCATTCGTCACATTCAGCGTTTTGGGGATAAGTCAAGCTCCGTGCAAACGTACCTGGGGAAATCACTCCCCCCAGAAGCCCGGCGATCGTTACAGCGCCCGACGGTGTCGGATGACACGGCGCGCGGCCGATTCAGCGCCGCGACGCCTCGTGCACCGCATCGACCAGCACCGAGACATGCTCCGGCGGCGTGTGCTGGCTGATGCCGTGGCCGAGGTTGAAGATGTGGCCGGTGCGGTCCGGCCCGTAGCTCTGCAGCGTGCGCTCGACCTCGGCGCGGATCTGCGCCGGCGGCGCGAACAGCACGTTCGGGTCCAGGTTGCCCTGCAGCGCGACCCGGCCGCCGGTGCGCTGGCGCGCCTGGCCGAGGTTCACCGTCCAGTCGAGCCCGACCACGTCGGCGCCGGTGCCGGCGATCTGTTCGAGCCACGGGCCGCCGCCCTTGGTGAACACGATGTGCGGGATGCGCTGCCCCTCGTGTTCCTTCTTCAGCTGGCCCAGCACGCGCTGCGTGTAGGCGAGGCTGAAAGCCTGGAATGCGCCGTCGGCCAGCACGCCGCCCCAGCTGTCGAAGATCATCACCGCCTGGGCGCCGGCCTCGATCTGGGTGTTCAGGTAGAGCGCGACCGCATCGGCGTTGATCGCCAGCATGCGGTGCATCAGGTCGGGGCGGCTGTACAGCATGGTCTTCACCAGCCGGTAGTCGTCGGAGCCGGCGCCTTCGACCATGTAGCAGGCGAGCGTCCACGGGCTGCCCGAGAAACCGATCAGCGGCACCCGGCCGTTCAGCGCGCGGCGGATCGACGTGACCGCGTCGAACACGTAGCGCAGCTTGTCCATGTCGGGCACCGCGAGCTGGTCGACCGCGGCCTCGTCGCGCACCGGCGACGCGAACTTCGGGCCTTCGCCGAGCGCGAAACTCAGGCCCAGACCCATCGCGTCCGGCACGGTCAGGATATCGCTGAACAAGATGGCTGCATCGAGCGCATAGCGTTCGAGCGGCTGCAGCGTCACCTCGGTGGCGTAGTCGGTGTTGGTGGCGAGGCCCATGAAGCTGCCGGCCTTCGCGCGGGTGGCGCGGTACTCCGGCAGGTAGCGGCCGGCCTGGCGCATCAGCCAGACCGGCGTGTGGTCGGTGGGCTGGCGCAGGCAGGCGCGCAGGAAGGTGTCGTTCTGAAGCGGTGCAAACATCGGCGAATTATCGCGCCCATAATTTGCGGTCCAACGACGGAGGTTTTCATGCTCGCATCGAACGTTCTGCAGACCATCGGCAACACGCCGCACATCCGCATCAACCGCCTGTTCGGCGGCACGCACCAGGTCTATGTGAAGAGCGAGCGCTCGAACCCCGGCGGCTCCATCAAGGACCGCATCGCGCTCGCGATGGTCGAGGCGGCCGAGGCGAGCGGCAAGCTGAAGCCCGGCAGCACGATCATCGAGCCGACCTCGGGTAACACCGGCGTCGGCCTCGCGATGGTCGCCGCGGTGAAGGGCTACAAGCTGGTGCTGGTGATGCCCGAGAGCATGAGCGTCGAGCGCCGCCGCCTGATGCTCGCCTACGGCGCGACCTTCGTGCTGACGCCGCGCGAGAAGGGCATGAACGGCTCGATCGCGCGCGCCAACGAGCTGGTGGCCGAAACGCCCGGCGCCTGGATGCCGCAGCAGTTCGACAACCCGGCCAACATCGACATCCACGTGCGCACCACCGCCGAGGAGATCGCCGCCGATTTCCCGAGCGGCATCGACGCGTTGGTCACCGGCGTCGGCACCGGCGGCCACATCACCGGCTGCGCGAAGGTGCTGAAGGCGCGCTGGCCGAAGCTGAAGGTGTTCGCGGTCGAGCCGACGCTGTCGCCGGTGATCAGCGGCGGCAAGCCCGGGCCGCACCCGATCCAGGGCATCGGCGCCGGCTTCATCCCGAAGAACCTGCACGTCGACCTGCTCGACGGCGTGATCCAGGTCGAGCCCGATGCCGCGAAGGAGATGGCGCGCCGCGCCGCGCGCGAAGAAGGGCTGCTGGTCGGCATCTCGTCGGGCGCGACGCTGGCCGCGATCGCGCAGAAGCTGCCCGAGCTGGCGGCCGGCGCGACGGTGCTCGGTTTCAACTACGACACCGGCGAGCGCTACCTGTCGATCGAAGGCTTCCTGCCGACCGAATGAAGCCGCGCATCCTGATCGTCGAAGACGAACCCGGCATCGCCGACACGCTGCAGTACGCGCTGCGCACCGACGGCTTCGAGCCGGCCTGGGTGGCCACCGGCGAAGAGGCCGTCGCGCAGGTGCAGGCGCAGCCGCCTGCCTTGGTGATCCTCGACGTCGGCCTGCCCGACACCAACGGCTTCGAGGTGTTCAAGCGCATCCGCGCGCTCGCCGACGTGCCGGTGGTGTTCCTGACCGCGCGCAGCGACGAGATCGACCGCGTGGTCGGGCTGGAGCTGGGCGCTGACGACTACGTCGCGAAGCCGTTCTCGCCGCGCGAGCTGGTGGCGCGCGTTCGCACGGTGCTGAGGCGTGCAACGAAGCCGGCGCCGGCACCGATCGCTGCGGCCGGGCCGGTGCTGCCGATCGCGATCGACGACGGCCGGCGGCAGATCCGCTTCTACGGCCAGCTGCTGGAGCTGTCGCGCTACGAATACGGCCTGCTGAAGACGCTGGTCTCGCGGCCGGGCCATGTGTTCTCGCGCGACACGCTGCTCGAGCGCGTGTGGGACGACGCCACCGAAAGCCTGGACCGCACGGTCGACGCGCACGTGAAGACGCTGCGCGCGAAGATGAAGCTGGTCGCGCCGGGGCTGGAGCCGATCAAGACGCACCGCGGCACCGGCTACGCGCTGGCCGAGGACCTGCCGGCCACGAAGCCGGAGAGCTGACATCTCGAAGCGAACGCGGATCTTCGTCGGCATCCTGCTCGCCTACGCGTTCGGCGTCGGCGTGCTGATGTACCGCCTGCTCGGCGACATCGACCCGCGCTACCGCGAGTCGGCCGAGGAGTCGCTGGTCGAGACCGCGCACCTGATCGCCGCGACGCTCGAAGCCTCGTCGACGGACGGCACGCTGCGCGCGCAGACGCTCGCGCCGGTGTTCGAGTCGCTGTATGCGCGCCGCTTCAAGGCCGACATCTTCGGCTTCGAGAAGACGCGGGTCGAGCTGCGGCTGATCGTCACCGACCGCGCCGGCAAGGTGGTCTACGACTCGACGCAGCGCCACCTCGGCGAGGACTACGCGCAGTGGCACGACGTCTGGCGCGCGCTGCAGGGCGAGTACGGCGCGCGCACCACGCCCGACATCGACAACGACAACCGCACCGCGGTGATGTACGTGGCCGCGCCGGTGCGTGCGCGCAACGAGATCATCGGCGCGGTCAGCGTCGGCAAGCCGGTGCAGAGCTTCGGGCAGTTCGTCGATGCGGCGCGGCGCAAGACGCTGCTGGTCGGCATGACCTCGGTGGTCGCGGTGCTGCTGCTGGTGGTGATCGTCTCGGTGTGGCTGGTGCGGCCGTTCGGGCTGATCGCCGACTACGTGCGCTATGTGCGCTCGCAGCGCAGCTTCAGCCTGCCGCGGCTCGGCCGGCGCGCGCTCGGCGCGATCGGCGCCGCCTACGACGAGATGCGCGACGCCTTGGCCGGCCGCAACTACGTGGCCGACTACGTGCAGACGCTGACGCACGAGGTCAAGAGCCCGCTGTCGGCGATCCGCGGCGCGGCCGAGCTGCTGCAGGAGCCGATGCCCGATGCCGACCGGGCGCGCTTCGTCGCCAACATCGCGCGCGAGACGCACCGCATTCAGGAGCTGGTCGACCGGATGATGGAGCTGACCGCACTGGAGTCGCGGCGCAGCCTGGAGCGGCGCGCGCCGGTCGCGCTGCGGCCGCTGGTCAACGAGATCGCCGCGAGCGCCCAGGCGGCCGCGGCCACGCGAAAGCTGACGATCGTGGTCGAGGACGGGCCCGACGCGAGCGTCGACGGCGATGCCTTCCTGCTGCAGCGCGCGCTGTCGAACCTGCTCGACAACGCGCTCGATTTCTCGCCCGAGGGCGGCACGGTGCGGCTGTCGCTGCAGATCAACCGGCGCAGCGTGGACCTGCGCGTGCAGGACAGCGGGCCCGGCATTCCCGACTACGCCGAATCGAAGGTGTTCGAGAAGTTCTATTCGCTCGCGCGGCCGCATTCGCGCAAGAAGAGCACCGGGCTCGGGCTCTCGTTCGTCAGCGAGATCGCCGAACTGCACGAAGGGCGCATCACGCTGAAGAACGCGGTAGCCGGCGGGGCCATCGCGACACTGTCGCTGCCGCTTGGCGCCTGACGGGCAGCCGTCAGGCGCCGCCGTCACTTGCCCGCGCCGCCCTCCGGCATCGCCGACGAGTGGTGGTGCGCAATCAGCCAGCTGCCGTTCTGCCATTCGTAGACGTAGGTGTAGCGGGCATGCACCTGCTTGCCGCCCTTCAGCGTGAAGGTGTAGGTGCCGACGTCCTGCACGACGTTGCAGCCGATCTTGATGATGCGGCGGTCGATCCTGCCCTGCGGCGAGTTCTTCAGGAACTTGACGAAGTAGTCGCGGATCTCGGCCGGGTTCGTGCGCGGCGTGTCCGACACGGTGGGCAGCAGCACGCCGTCGCTCGCATAGTTCGCGACGACCTTGTCCGGATCGAGCGTGCGCAGCGAATCGTTCCAGCGGTCGAACAGGGCCGCGACCTGCTTGTCGTCGGTGGGCTGGCAGGCCTGGGTGGACGGCGTCTGCGCCAGGGCAGCGGTCGACAGGCTGAATCCGATCGCGGGAAGGAGAGCTGCTCTCAGCAGGTTCATGAAGGGTCCTCGTCTGGTTGGATGACACCGCCTCGGCGGCGCTGCACCGCGTCGCGATGCATGGAGGCCATTGTTCGAGCGACCCATGAACGGGACCCGTGCGCCGCGATGAACGGCCGCTGACGCCGAAATGAACGCCGGATGAACGGCGGCGCGCCGTCAGCCGGGCTGCGCGTCGAGCCGGTAGCCCAGCCCGCGCACCGTCTTGATCAGCGCCAGCGCATGGCCCTCGTCCACCTTGGCGCGCAGGCGGCGCACGTAGACGTCGACCACGTTGGTCAGCGGATCCTCGTTCGTGCCCCAGACGTTCGAGAGGATGCGTTCGCGGCTGTACACGCGCCCCGGCGCGCTCATCAGCAGTTCGAGGAACGCAAGTTCCCGCGCCGTCAGCGCGATCGGCCTGCCGGCCCGGCTCGCCTGCATGCGTTCGAGGTCCAGCACCAGGTCGGCCACCTGCAGGCTGCTGGCGCGCGGGCGCTGCTCGCGGCCACGCCGCAGCAGCGCCTCGATGCGCGCCAGCAGTTCCTCGAACGCGAACGGCTTGGTCAGGTAGTCGTCCGCACCGAGGCGCAGGCCGTTCACCTTGTCCTCGAGCTTGCTCATCGCGGTGAGCATCAGCATCGGCACGTGGCACCCCTCGGCACGCAGCGTCTGGCACAGCTCCAGGCCACTCAGCCCGGGCAGCATCAGGTCCAGGATCAGCAGCGACGGCGCGGTGCTGCGCGTCAGTTCGAGCCCCTGCGGCCCGGTGCGGGCGAGCTGCACGGCATAGCCTTCGGCCTTCAGGCCGCGCATCAGGAAATCGGCGACGCGGACGTCGTCCTCGACCACCAGCAGGTTCATCGGCATGGCAGCTCGATGCACACGGTGGTGCCCTCGTCGACGCGGCTGTCCAGGCGGATCTCGCCGCGATGCGCCCGCACGATGGCCTGCGCGATCGATAAACCGATGCCGGTGCCGTCGGGCCGGTGCGAGCGCGCCCGGCGGCCGCGCACGAAGCGCTCGAAGACGAGCGGCAATTCCTCGGCATCGATGCCGATGCCGTCGTCCTTCACCAGGACCTCGATGCGGTCGTCGCGCAGCTGCCAGCCCAGGCGCACCGTGCCGCCGCGCCGCGAGTAGCGGACCGCATTGTCGAGCGCGATCACCACGGCCTGTCGCAGGCGGTCGGCGTCGGCGTGCACGGTGGCGTTGCGGGCGGCTTCCTGCGCCGGCTCGTCGAGGTGCACGCTGACCCCGTGCTGCGCACCGAGCGCTTCGGCCTGTTCCGCCGCGTCGCCGAGCAGCGCCGGCAGGTCGACCGCATCGAAGCGCATCGCGAGCTGCTCCGCCTCGGCCCGCGCGATCAGCAGCAGGTCGTCGATGACGCCGGCCAGCTGCGTCACGCCGCCGACGATGCGCGACAGCGTCTGCTTGTAGTCGGCAGGCGCCTTGTCGGCGCCGCGCAGCGCGATCTCCGCCTCGCCCCGGATGGCGGTGGCCGGCGTGCGCAGCTCGTGGCCCAGGTCGGCGAAGAGTTGGCGGCGGCGCGCGTCGATGTGCTGCAGCGCCTCGTGCGCCGTGCTCAGTTCGCGCGTGCGTGCCTGCACCGCATCTTCCAGGCGCTGCCGCGCCGCGTCGGCCTCGCTGCGGTGCTGCTGCAGCTCGGCGGCCATCGCGTTGAAATGCCCGGCCAGGCGGTCGAACTCGTCGCCCGAACCGATCGCCACGCGGTGACCCAGGTCGCCGGATTGCAGCGCCTGGATGCCCGCGAGCAGGCGGTCGAGCGGCCGCTGCAGGCGCCGGCCCAGGTGCACCGCCAGCCCGACTGCCGCGACCAGCGTGACCAGCACCATGGCGCCGCTCTGCAGCCGCAGCAGGTCCAGGCCGCGTTCGGTGGCGGCGCGCGCGGTCGGCACCACGCTGCGCTGGCGCTCGATCGCGCCGTTGACCAGTTCGCGCAGGTCGCGGCCGCGGGCGGTGTCGAACACCTGGTTGAGTTCGCGCCAGACGGTGCTGAACTCGCTGCCGCGATCGAGCGGCGCCAGCTGCAACAGCCGTGCACGGACGGCCACGATGTTGTCGTCCAGCAGCTCGGTGACGGTCACCAGCTGCGCCACCTCGGGCGGCACCGGCACGCCATCGTCGGCCGCAAGTTCGCGCCGGGCCTCGAGGTCGCGCGCCGCCAGCTTCTTCAGGTCGGCCGCGCTGGCCTGCATCTGGGCCAGCAGCCGGTCCCGCGCCTCGAGCGAGGCGTCGGCGCCCATCAGCTGCTGCGACGCCCAGACGCGCAACCGCTGCTTGTTGGCCGACAGCGCGAGCAACTCGGACAGGATGTCGCTCGCGAGCCGGCTGTGCTGCGCATACGCATGCACCCGGGTCGCCCCCCAGCGGACGGCCACCGCCTGGAGGCAGACCAGGGCGACCAGGGCGGCCAATGCGAGCGACAGGCGGATGCGGAACATGCCCGACTCTATCGCCAGCGGCTTGCCTTTCGCGGCGGCTCGGGTCGGAACAGGCTTCACGTGCGCTTCACACAACACGGTGGCGACTTCGAAGCCGCTTCGCATCGACGCTCGATCCTTGCGGCCACGCGCCCACCGAGCGGCGCGCCCCAGGAGAAAACCATGTCCCCGCTGCGCCGCGTTCCGTTCCACCCGCTTCGCCCCCTCACCAGCGTCGGCCGCGTGATGCTGTGCATTGCGCTGTCGCTGTTCGCGGCCATCCTCACGCTCGCGTGGTCGCCGGCCCGTGCCGACGACTCCGAGGCCCGCAAGGGCGAGAGCCCGTACTTCTTCATCGACAACGCCGATCCCGGCACCGACCGGTTGCCGCTGAAGTCGACCGCGGTCGACGTGCGCATCAGCGGCGTGATCGCCGACGTGACCGTCACGCAGCACTACCGCAACGAAGGCCAGCGGCCGATCGAGGCCCGCTACGTGTTCCCCGGCTCGACGCAGGCCGCGATCTACGCGATGAACGTGCGCCTGGGCAACCGGCTGCTGACCGCCCGCATCCGCGAGAAGCAGCAGGCGCGCATCGAGTACGACAACGCGAAGCGCGAGGGCAAGACCAGCGCACTGCTGGAACAGCACCGGCCCAATGTGTTCGAGATGAACGTCGCCAACATCCTGCCGGGCGACGACGTGGCGGTGGAGCTGCGCTACACCGAACTGCTGGTGCCGACCGACGCGCAGTACGGCTTCGTGTTCCCGACGGTCGTCGGGCCGCGCTACGGCAGCCCGTCCGTGGCCGATGCGGCCGGCCGGCCGACCTGGGCCGCCACGCCCTACCTGCGCGGCGGCGTCGAATCGAACACCGCGTTCGACCTGAAGCTGCGGGTCGACGCGCCGATCGCGGTGAAGGACATCGTCTCGTCATCGCACGAGATCCGCGTGCAGGGGGCTGACACCGCGCATGCGAGCGTGAGCCTTGCCGCCGCGAAGGCTGCCAACAACCGCGACTTCATCCTGAGCTACCGCCTGGCGGGCGACCGCATCGCGTCCGGCCTGATGCTGTACCGAGGCGACGACCTGACCGGCGGCGAGAACTTCTTCCTCGCGATGGTCGAGCCGCCGAAGGCCGTGCCGCTGCAGCAGGTCACGCCGCGCGACTACATCTTCGTGGTCGACATCTCCGGCTCGATGCACGGCTACCCGCTGGACACCGCGAAGGTGCTGATGCAGAACCTGATCGGCGGCCTGCGCCCGAGCGACACCTTCAACGTGATGCTGTTCTCCGGCAGCAGCCGCATGCTGTCGCCGACCTCGGTGCCGGCCACCCGCGCCAACATCGAGCGCGCGCTGCAGGCCCTGACGCAGACCAGCGGCGGCGGCGGCACCGAGATCGTGCCGGCGCTGCGCCGCGTGGCCGAACTGCCGAAGCCCGCGGACCTGTCGCGCAGCGTGATCGTCGTGACCGACGGCTACGTGACGGTCGAGTCCGAGTTGTTCCAGCTGGTGCGCCGCCACCTGAACGAGTTCAACGTGTTCGCGTTCGGCATCGGCAGCAGCGTCAACCGCGCGCTGATCGAAGGGCTGGCGCGTGCCGGCCAGGGCGAGGCCTTCGTCGTCACGAAGCCGGCCGAGGCCGCCGCGCAGGCCGAGCGCCTGCGCCGCATGATCGACTCGCCGGTGCTGACGCAGCTGAAGGCGCGCTTCGACGGGCTGGACGTCTACGACGTCGAACCGGCCGCGCTGCCCGACGTGCTGGGCGGCCGCCCGGTGCTGCTGCAGGGCAAGTGGCGCTCGCAGCCGGGCGTGCCGGCCGCAGGCCGGCTGGTGCTCGATGGCCGTGCGGCCGACGGCCCGTGGCGCGAGGAGCTGATGGTGGCCGGCCATGAGGACCAGACCTCGTCGGCGCTGCGCCACCTGTGGGCCCGCCAGCGCATCGCGGCACTCAGCGACCAGGAGTCGCTGGTCGGCGGCAACGCCGAGAAGGAAGCCATCACCGCGCTCGGCCTGAAGTACAGCCTGCTGACGCAGTACACCAGCTTCATCGCGGTCGACGAGGTGGTGCGCAACCCGAACCCGTCGCTCGCGCCGACCGTCGACCAGCCGCTGCCGTTGCCGCAGGGCGTGGCCGAGACCGCGCTCGGCGCCGAGGTGCCGAGCACGCCGGAGCCGGCGGCCTGGCTGGCGCTGCTGGTGGTGTTCGGCGTGGCCGGCGTCGCGCTGCAGCGCCGCCGCGCGGCAGCCGTCGCGTGAAAGGCATGAGGCACCACCATGGGAACCGTGTTGTCCACCTCCGCCACCGGCCGCTGGCTGGAGCGCTTCGAAGCGATGCCGCCGCTCGCCTGGCTCGGGCTGCAGGCGGTGGCGCTGTGGCCGCACTGGCGCTGGGCGGCGGGTCGGCTGGCCGATGGCTCGGACGATCCGCTCGGGCTGGCCGCGGTGGCGGTGCTGCTCGGCTGGGTCGTCTGGCAGGCGCACGGACTGCGCGGCAACCCGCGGCCGGGCTGGTGGATCGCGGCCGGCGCGCTGACGTTGCTGGCCACCGTGTCGCAGGCGGTGGCACCACCGCTCGCCGGCGCAGGGCTGGCCGCGCTGGCGCTGGCCTGCGGCTGGCGCGCCATCGCGCCGTCGGGCCAGGCCACGCTGCCGCTCGCGGGCTTGGCCGTGCTGTCGCTGCCGGTCATCTCGTCGCTGCAGTTCTACGCCGGCTTCCCGCTGCGGCTGGTGACGGCCCAATGCAGCACCTGGCTGCTGCAGCTCGCCGGCCGCGCGGCCGAGCGCAGCGGCACCGCGATGCGGGTGGACGGACAGCTGGTGATCGTCGATGCGCCGTGCTCCGGCGTGCAGATGGTCTGGATGGCGTACTTCTGCGCCTGCACGATGGCCTTGCTGGGCGGGCTGCGCGAACGCAGTTTCATGCGGCGGCTGCCGGCGGTCGGCGCGCTGGTGCTGTGCGGCAACGTGCTGCGCAACACCGTGCTGGTGGCGCTGGAGTCGCGCGGACCGCTGGCCGAGGCCTGGCACCAGGGCATCGGTCTCGCGGTGCTGGCGATGGTCTGCACCGCGGTGACGGTGCTGATGCGGGAGGTGGATGATGCTGCGCCGCAATGACCGCGACGGCCTGCGGCACAAGCTGGGCTTCGCGGCCCTGCTGCTGGCCTGTGCGCTGCTGCCGGTGCTCGGCACGCCGCGCGACCGCACGGGTGTCGCGGCGACCGATGCCGCCTTCGAGTGGCCGATCGAATGGGAGGGCCGCGCGCTTCGCCCGCTCGCGCTGAGCGCCGTCGAGCAGCGCTTTGCAGCGCAGTTCCCCGGCCGCATCGCGCGGCTCACCGACGGTGCGCAGGTGCTGGTGATGCGCGAGGTGCGCACGCCGACCCGCATGCTGCACCCGGCCGCCGATTGCTACCGCGGGCTCGGCTACCGCATCGAGCAGGCCCGGCTGGAGCGCGACGACGCGCAGCGGCTGTGGCGTTGCTTCGTGGCCGAGCGCAACGGCCAGCGCACCCGCGTGTGCGAACGGATCGTCGGGGCCGACGGCGCGGCCTTCACCGATGCGTCCAGCTGGTTCTGGGCAGCACAGCTTGGGCAGAGCACCGGCCCGTGGCAGGCCATCACGACAGCGAGGGCATTGTGAAAGCTTGGCGCGTGACGAGTTGGCGAACGAAGTTGGCGTTGTGGATCACCGGCGTGCTGGCGGCGTTGCTGCTCGCACTGCTGGTGGGCGGGTGGGCGATGCTGCGCCTGCTGCGGCCGGTCGACGGCGAGTGGGCGCAGACGCTGCACATCGGCCCGTGGCAGCGCGCGATCAGCATGCCGGCGGTGATCCGGCTCGCGACGCACCCGGTAATGCTGCGGGTGCTCGAAGGCCGCACGGTGCGCACGCCCTTCGGCCGCGTCGCGATCGCGCCGGACGGTCCCGATGCCTGGCGGGCCACCTGCGCACCGTGCGCGCTGCGCGGCATCGGCCTGCCGGGCGATGCGGTGCGGCTGACGCGCCTGGTGGTCACGCTGGCGCGCGACGCCGACATGAACCTGCAGGGCGACTTCGCGCTCGGCGAGCCGGCGCATGCGGTGCGCGGCCGCTGGCGCGCGGTGCTGACGCCGCAGCGGCTCGAGTTGAATGTGCAAGGCGACGTGACGCCGATCGCCGATGCGTTCGCGCTGTTCGCATCGACCATTCCCGAACTGCCGCATGCGCAGGTCGACGGGCTGATGCGCTTCGACCTGCGGCTGCGGCTGCCCGAGCGCACGCTGGAGTTCCGCCCGCGGCTCGACGGCTTTCGCGTCGCGGGGCTGGGCACCGAAGCGCTGCTGAATGCCGCGCCGAACTGCAACACCGACGGCGCGGTGCCGGCCGGCGGCTTCGGCACCTGGCTGCCGCGCGCGGTGATCGCCGCCGAGGACCAGCGCTTTCACGAGCACACCGGCTACGACCTCGACGAGATCGGCCACGCGCTGTCGTTCGAACCGCAGCGCGGCGCCAGCACCTTGTCGCAGCAGCTCGCGCGGCTGGTCTACACCGGCGGCGCCCGCGGCCATGCGCGCAAGCTGCGCGAGCTGCTGTATGCCGTCGAGCTGGACCGCACGCTCGGCAAGGCGCGCGTGATGCACCTCTACCTGTCGCTGGTGCCCTGGGGCCAGGGCCGCTGCGGTGCGCATGCGGCCGCGGCGCAGCTGCTGCACAAGCGCGTCGACAAGCTGACGCCGGCCGAGGCCGCGTGGCTGGCCAGCCTGCTGCACAACCCCGACCTGGAGCTGGCGCGCTTCGATGCGCGCGGCGAGGTCAATGCGGCGCGCGTACGCTGGGTGCTGTCGCAGATGCGGCCGGTGCCGCGCACGCCGAAGCCGCCGGCGCGCGGTGGCAACGCCACGCGTGCGGTGCCAGAGGATGCTACGGCCGCGCCGCCCGCTCCGATACAGCAGGCATTGGCGCTGGCTCTGGCCCGTTGAGCCAGCGCTGCGCGAGACCGGCGATGTCGTCGACCTGCGCGGCCTCCCACACCGTTTCCGGCGGCACGACGCGTGTGCCGGGCGGGCTCTGCGCGAGCCGGGCTGCCACCTGCGCCGCGAACTGCGCGACCTTCTGCGCGCGCACCGGCCGGTCGCGCTGCGGCACCATCATCTGCAGTTGCGACAGCATCCAGTGAGCCAGGCGCTGCGCCGGATGGCTGACGCGCTCGTTCGCACCGGCCTGCGCGGTGCGCATGAACACCAGGTGCTCGAAGCCGAGTGCCGCGACCGCGTGCTCGTCCAGGTTGGCCAGCCCGCGCTTCAGCGCATCCGGCAGGCTCGCCATCGTGTGCGGCATCACCACGAGCAGGTGGCGCACGCCGCGCGCCTGCCATTGCGCCGCGATGGCAGGCAGCTCGGCCGGTTCGGGCCGGTAGAAGGCCAGCTCGCGGCCGTTGGCATGGCGCTCGCGGTCGAACACGATCACGCCGACCTGCTCGTCGCCCGGCGGCAGCGGCGTGCCGTCGGGCCACAGCACTGCGCGCAGGCCATGCAACGCGGCGCGCGTCGGCTGCGTGACGAGCACGCTGACCGGCGCGAACGCCCGCACCGACAGCAGGCTTTCGAGCAAGGCCGAGCCGAGCGGGCCGGCACCGCCGGCCACCAGCACGCGTTGCAGCGCGGTGGGGTTGCGCGGTGCGGGCGCGTGGCCGGCGCGCAGGGCTTCATCGATCAGCGACATCGCCGCAGTATCGGGCCACTTGGTCGGGCGCAGGCTGCGTGCCATCATCCGCGCACCTACCGCGTCAGGAGACCGCCATGCGCCGCTTCCGCCTTCGCCTCGCGTCACTGGGCCTGCTGTTGTCGAGCCATGGCATGGCCGTGCAGGCGCAGAACGCGCCGCCGATCAAGCCGGGCCTGTGGGAGGTGAAGAGCGAGCGCCTCGTCAACGGCCAGCCGATGCCCGACATGGCGCAGCGCCTGAAGGACATGCCGCCCGAAGCGCGCGCCCGCATGGAGGCGGCGATGAAGGCGCGCGGCGGCCCGACCGGCGGACTCAAGATCTGCCACACGAAGGAATCGCTCGACCAGGGCCGCTGGCAAGAGGCGCAGACCCGCTGCAAGACCGATGTCGGCTCGCGCAGCGGCAGCGTCTGGAAATGGCATTCGAGCTGCACCGAGCCGATGCCGTCGGAGACCGATGGCGAGGTCACCTTCGCGAGCCCCGAGAGCTACACCGTGAAGACCTCGACGACGATGACGATGAAAGGGCAGGCCCGCACGTCGCAGATGACGATGACGGCGAGCTGGCTGGGCAGCGATTGCGGCACGGTCAAGCCATTCACGGCACCTGCTGCACCCGCGAAGCCCTGACCCAGCGGACGCCGTGGAACCGGCTTTGCCGGGCCACTGGCGGCGCCCCCTCGAGGGGGAAGGCGCTCCCGCGCCTTCGGGGGTGGGTCTACTTCTTGCGGTACTTGCGCAGCGCCGCGATCTGGGCGGCCAGCGCCACCAGTTCGTTCTGCGCCTTCGCCAGGTCGAGGTCGCTCTTCGCGTTCTTGACGGCCTCTTCGGCGATCTTCTTCGCTTCGGCGGCCTTGGCCTCGTCCAGGTCCTTGCCGCGGATCGCGGTGTCGGCCAGCACGGTGACCCGGCCCGGCTGCACTTCGAGAATGCCGCCGGCCACGAACACGAACTCTTCCTCGCCGGTGTCGGCGCGCTGGATGCGCACCGCGCCCGGCCGGATGCGGGTGATCAGCGGCGTGTGGCGGGGCAGGATGCCCAGCTCGCCGTTCTCGCCCGGCAGCGCCACGAACTTCGCTTCGCCGGAGAAGATGGCTTCCTCGGCAGAGACGACGTCGACATGCAGGGTTGCCATGGTGTGTCCTTCAGATTACTGAATCGTCTTCGCCTTGGCGATCGCTTCGTCGATCGTGCCGACCATGTAGAACGCTTGCTCCGGCAGGCTGTCGCACTCGCCGTTGACGATCATCTTGAAGCCGCGGATCGTTTCCTTCAGCGGCACGTACTTGCCCGGCGAGCCGGTGAAGACCTCGGCCACGTGGAACGGCTGGCTCAGGAAGCGCTGGATCTTGCGCGCGCGGGCCACGGCCAGCTTGTCTTCGGGGGCCAGTTCGTCCATGCCCAGGATCGCGATGATGTCGCGCAGTTCCTTGTAGCGCTGCAGCGTGCCTTGCACCGCACGGGCGACGCCGTAGTGCTCTTCGCCGACCACGTTCGGGTCGAGCTGGCGGCTGGTCGAGTCGAGCGGGTCCACGGCCGGGTAGATGCCCAGCGAAGCGATGTCACGCGACAGCACCACGGTGGAGTCCAGGTGGGCGAAGGTGGTCGCCGGCGACGGGTCGGTCAGGTCGTCCGCAGGGACGTACACGGCCTGGATCGACGTGATCGAGCCGACCTTGGTCGACGTGATGCGCTCTTGCAGGCGGCCCATTTCCTCGGCCAGCGTCGGCTGGTAGCCCACGGCCGACGGCATGCGGCCCAGCAGTGCCGACACTTCGGTACCGGCCAGCGTGTAGCGGTAGATGTTGTCGACGAAGAACAGCACGTCCTTGCCTTCATCGCGGAACGACTCGGCGATCGTCAGGCCGGTCAGCGCGACGCGCAGGCGGTTGCCCGGCGGCTCGTTCATCTGGCCGTAGACCATCGCGACCTTCGACTCGGGCAGGTTCTCCAGGTTCACGACGCCGGAGTCGGCCATCTCGTGATAGAAGTCGTTGCCCTCGCGGGTGCGCTCGCCGACACCGGCGAACACCGACAGGCCCGAGTGAGCCTTCGCGATGTTGTTGATCAGCTCCATCATGTTGACGGTCTTGCCGACGCCGGCGCCACCGAACAGGCCGACCTTGCCGCCCTTGGCGAACGGGCACACCAGATCGATCACCTTGATGCCGGTTTCGAGCAGGTCCTGCGACGGGCTCAGCTCGTCATAGGCCGGCGGCTTGCGGTGGATCGAGGCGGTCAGTTCCTGGCCGACCGGGCCGCGTTCGTCGATCGGCGAACCCAGCACGTCCATGATGCGGCCGAGCGTCGCACGCCCCACCGGCACGGTGATCGGCTTGGCGGTGTTCTTCACCGTCAGGCCGCGGCGCAGGCCGTCGGACGAACCCAGCGCAATCGTGCGCACCACGCCGTCGCCCAGCTGCTGCTGCACTTCGAGCGTCAGGGCCGAGCCTTCCATCTTCAGCGCGTCATAGATCTTGGGCATGGCGTTGCGCGGGAATTCCACGTCGACCACCGCGCCGATGCACTGAACGATCTTGCCTTCTGCAGAAACCGAAGCCATGTTCTTTCCTTTGAATCAAATCTTCTGGGTCAGACCGCTGCCGCACCGGCAACGATCTCGGACAGTTCTTTGGTGATCGCCGCCTGGCGGGTCTTGTTGTAGACCAGCTTCAGCTCGCCGATGACGCTGCCGGCGTTGTCGGTCGCCGACTTCATCGCCACCATGCGCGCCGACTGCTCGGACGCCATGTTCTCGGCCACCGCCTGGTAGACCAGGGCTTCGGTGTAGCGCACCAGCAGCTCGTTGATCACCGTCGGCGCATCGGGCTCGTACAGGTAATCCCAGCCGTGGGTGCCCTTGTCGACCACCATGCTGTCGGCCGCGAGCGGCAGCAGCTGCAACACCACCGGTTCCTGCTTCATCGTGTTGATGAAACGCGTGTAGCACAGGAACACCTGCTTCAGCTTGCCCTCGGCGTACGCGTCGAACAGCACCTTCACCGGGCCGATCAGCTTGTCGAGGTGCGGCTTGTCGCCCAGCTGCGTGGCCTGCGACACCACCTTCGCGCCGACGCGGTTCAGGAAGCCCAGGCCCTTGTTGCCGATGGCCACCGCCTCGGCACCCAGGCCCTGCGCTTCCAGCTCGCGCAGCTTGCCGGTGACGGCGCGCAGCACGTTGGTGTTCAGGCCGCCGCACAGGCCCTTGTCGGTGGACACGACGATGAAGCCGACCGTCTTGGCGCCGTCGTTGGCGACCATGAACGGGTGCTTGTACTCGGGCGTGGCCGTCGACAGGTTGGCCGCCAGGTTGCGGATCTTCTCGGCGTACGGACGCGCATGGCGCATGCGGTCCTGCGCCTTGCGCATCTTGGAGGCGGCAACCATCTCCATGGCCTTGGTGATCTTCTTGGTGTTCTCCACCGATTTGATCTTGCCGCGTATTTCCTTGCCTGCTGCCATCAGCGAACTCCTTTGGTTTTGCGTGTCGCCCGGGGGCGACAGGGGTTCTTCAGGCGAAGCTCTTCTTGAACGCGGCAATCGCGGCGGACAACTCCGGCTCGGCTTCCTTGCTCAGCGCCTTCGAGTCCTCGATGCCCTTCAGCAGCGCGGCGTGGCTGGTCTTCAGGAACTGGTGCAGGCCGGATTCGAAGGCCAGGACCTTCTTGACGTCCACGTCGTCCATGAAGCCCTTGTTCACGGCGAACAGCGTCGCGCCCATCAGGCTGATCGACAGCGGCGAGTACTGCGCCTGCTTCAGCAGTTCGGTCACGCGCGCGCCGCGGTCGAGCTGCTTGCGGGTCGCGTCATCGAGGTCGGAGGCGAACTGCGCGAAGGCCGCCAGTTCGCGGTACTGCGCCAGGTCGGTACGGATGCCGCCGGACTGGCCCTTGATGATCTTGGTCTGCGCCGAAGAACCGACGCGCGACACCGAGATGCCGGCGTTGATCGCGGGGCGGATGCCGGCGTTGAACAGCGAGGTTTCCAGGAAGATCTGGCCGTCGGTGATCGAGATCACGTTGGTCGGCACGAACGCGGACACGTCGCCGGCTTGCGTCTCGATGATCGGCAGCGCGGTCAGCGAGCCGGTCTTGCCCTTGACTTCACCCTTGGTGAAGGCTTCGACGTAGTCGGCGTTCACGCGCGCGGCGCGCTCCAGCAGGCGGCTGTGCAGGTAGAACACGTCGCCCGGGTAGGCTTCGCGGCCCGGCGGGCGGCGCAGCAGCAGCGAGACCTGGCGGTAGGCCACGGCCTGCTTCGACAGGTCGTCATAGACGATCAGCGCGTCTTGCCCGCGGTCGCGGAAGTACTCGCCCATCGTGCAGCCGGAGTAGGCCGACACGTACTGCATCGCGGCCGATTCGGCAGCCGACGCGGCGACGACGATGGTGTAGTCCATCGCGCCGTTGGCTTCCAGTGCGCGCACCACGTTCTTGATCGACGACGCCTTCTGGCCGATCGCAACGTAGATGCAGGTCATGTTCTGACCCTTCTGGTTGATGATCGCGTCGATCGCGACGGCGGTCTTGCCGGTCTGGCGGTCGCCGATGATCAGTTCGCGCTGGCCGCGGCCGACCGGCACCATCGAGTCGATGGACTTCAGGCCGGTCTGCATCGGCTGGTCGACCGACTTGCGGGCGATCACGCCCGGGGCGATCTTCTCGATCGGGGCCGACAGCTTCGCGTTGATCGGGCCCTTGCCGTCGATCGGCTGGCCCAGCGCGTTGACGACGCGGCCGACCAGTTCGGGACCGACCGGCACTTCGAGAATGCGGCCGGTGCACTTGACCGTGTCGCCTTCGGAGATGTGCTCGTACTCACCCAGAATCACCGCGCCGACGGAGTCGCGCTCGAGGTTCAGCGCCAGGCCGAAGGTGTTACCGGGGAACTCCAGCATTTCGCCCTGCATCACGTCCGACAGGCCGTGGATGCGGCAGATGCCGTCGGTCACCGACACCACGGTGCCCTGGTTGCGAATGTCGGTCGAACCGGCCAGCCCCTCGATGCGGGACTTGATCAGTTCGGAAATTTCTGCGGGATTCAGTTGCATTGCTTTCTCCGGTCCGCGGCACGCTGGCCTGCAGGTTGGAATGCTGTCGCCTGCGGCGGACAACCCTTGCGGGTCGTCACGCCGTGAGCGCCACCTTCATTTGTTCGAGACGGGCCTTGACCGAGGTGTCGAGCACCTCGTCGCCGACCACCACGCGGATGCCGCCGATCAGTTCGGGCTCGACCTGCACGCTGGCCGTCAGCTTGCGACCGAAGCGCTTCTCGAGCGACGCGACCACGGCCGTCAGCTGCGCCGCGTCGATCGGGAACGCGCTGTAGACGGTGGCTTCCGACACGCCCGAGCGTTCGCTGACCAGCGCATGGAACTGCTCCGCCACTTCGGGCAGCGCGGCCAGGCGGCCGTTCTCGATGATCGCGCGCAGCAGGTTGCGCGTGGCGTCGGACAGCGGCGACTTGACGACCGAGGTGATCACGTCGAACACCTGGTCGACGGTCGCCTTCGGGTTGTCGGCGTACTGGCGCATCTGCGCGTTCGCGGCAACGGCCGCGATCGCGTCGAGCTGCTCGGAGGCCTGCTTCAGGTCACCTTTGCCGGCGACCTGGAACAGCGCTTCCGCGTACGGGCGGGCGATGGTAGCGAGCTCGGCCATGGTCAGAGTTCCGTCTTCAGGCGGTTCAACAGGTCGGCGTGGACGCCGGCGTTGACTTCCTTGCGGAGGATCTGCTCGGCACCCTTGACGGCCAGGGCGGCGACCTGCTCGCGCAGCGCCTCGCGGGCCTTCACCGATTCCTGCGCGGCTTCGGCCTTGGCGGCAGCGACGATCTTCGCGCCCTCTTCGCTGGCGCGGGTCTTGGCCTCTTCGACCATCGCCTGGGCCAGGCGCTCGGCATCGGCCAGGCGCTGCGCGGTTTCGTTGCGAGCGGCAGACAGCTGCTCTTCGACGCGGCGGTTGGCGGCGCTCAGGTCGGCTTTCGCCTTGTCGGCGGCCGACAGGCCGTCGGCGATCTTCTGCGCACGCTCGTCGAGGGCCTTCACGATGGGCGGCCACACGAATTTCATCGTGAACCCGACCAGGATCAGGAACACGATCAACTGCGCGATCAGCGTAGCGTTGATGCTCACGTTGTTGCCTCTGGAACTAAAGAGAGAGGGGCTCCGGTGGTCCGGCGCGGCTTACTTCGGCAGGTTGGCGATCTGGGCCAGGAACGGGTTGGCGGTGGCGAACCACAGCGCGATACCGGTGCCGATGATGAAGGCCGCGTCGATCAGGCCGGCCAGCAGGAACATCTTGGTCTGCAGTTCGTTCATCAGTTCGGGTTGGCGGGCAGCCGACTCGAGGTACTTGCTGCCCATGATGCCGATGCCGATGCAGGCGCCGACGGCACCCAGACCGATGATGAGGCCGGCGGCGAGGGCGACAAAGCTAATGACTTCCATGGTGACTCCTGTTGAGGTTTTGGTAGAGAAAACGAACGAAAAAGGAAAGAACGACCTGCCGCGAAAGATCAGTGGTGATCGTGCGCCTGGCCCACGTAGACGAGGGTCAGCATCATGAAGACGAAGGCCTGCAGCGTGATGATCAGGATGTGGAAGATGGTCCACACCGAGCCGGCGATGATGTGGCCGAGGAACAGCGCGATGCCGGTGCCGGTGAAGGCGAAGGCACCACCCATCAGCGCGATCAGCATGAAGATCAGTTCGCCGGCGTACATGTTGCCGAACAGCCGCATGCCGTGCGAGACGGTCTTGGCGACGAACTCGATCAGCTGCATCGCGAAGTTGACGGGGTACAGGAACCACTTGTCGCCGAACGGGGCCGAGAACAGCTCGTGAATCCAGCCGCCGGCGCCCTTGATCTTGACGTTGTAGAACAGGCAGACCAGCAGCACGCCGAGCGACAGGCCCATCGTGATCGACAGGTCGGCTGTCGGCACGACGCGCAGGTACGGCAGCCCGACGGTGTGCTCGTTGACCCACGGCAGCAGGTCGACCGGCAGCATGTCCATCGCATTCAGCAGGAAGATCCACACGAACACGGTCAGCGCGAGCGGCGCGACCATCTTGCGGCTCTGCGCGTTGTGGACGATGCCCTTGGCCTGGCTGTCGACCATCTCGACCAGGATCTCGACCGCGGCCTGGAAGCGGCCCGGGCGGCCCGAGGTGGCCTTGCGCGCGGCCAGCCACAGCAGCCAGCAGCCCAGTGCGCCGAGCACGACGGTGAAGAACACCGAATCGAGGTTGATCACCGAGAAGTCGACGACCCCCTCCTGGTGCTTGTTCTGCAGATGGTGCAGGTGGTGAATGATGTATTCACCGGCGCTCGGGGCGTGCTCTTGGCCTTCGGTCGTCATTCGTGAAACCCTGTATCCATCAGCGGCGGCGCCACAGCAGCGCCAGCCAGTTCACCTTCATGCACACCACCATCGTCACCAGCAGCACTGGCCAACTGAGGTTGGGCACAACTTTTGCTGCAATCACCAGCATCGCGATGGCAACTGCAATCTTCAACATTTCCCAGAACATGAAGCCGACGGCCGCAGCCATCGCGTTTCGTGTTCCTCGTGTCATTCCCCTGGCGAGCAATGCCGCCGGAAGAACAACCGCCGCCGCGCCGTACAACGCCGACCAGGCAGCACCAGATCCTTGTCCCATCAGTTGCGTCACGACGACCGCGATGGCCGTGCAAAGCAAACCCGCCACCGCCTGCACCGCCACCACCCTCCAGGGCGACACCTGGGGAATTCGTCCTCGCAAGGCCTGGGCTTCTTCTCGCGTCAGGGTCTTGAAAGGCTGGTCGTCGGTGCCATCTTCTGGGGCCACGCCACGGTCGAGGGGTTCGGTCATGGCGGAGAAGACAGTCGTCAGCAGCAAAGCCTCGGGATTATATGGGCAAAGACCCGCAGTCCCTGACACACCCCGACACAGAGGCCGGGCATGCGGGCATCGGATCAGCCGAACAAGGTCGCGGGCAACCCCGGCACCTCGACCCTGAACGCCAGCACGCGGCCCGCCATCGGCTGCTGCGCCAGTTCGTCGGCCGGGCGCTTCTCGCGCGAGGTCGTCACGTACAGCGTCTTCAGGTCGGGGCCGCCGAAGCACGGCATCGTCGCGCAGCGCACCGGCAGCTTCAGCTCATCGAGCACCTCGCCCGCGGGCGACAGGCGCAGCAGCCGCTGGCCCTCGAACATCGCCGACCAGTACGCGCCTTCGCTGTCGACCGCCGCACCGTCGGGCCTTCCGCCATACGTCGCGAGGTCCTGCTCCGGCTGCTTCAGCGGGAAGCGCGCGAAGACACGGCGCGGACCGGGCCTGCCGCTCGCGCCGTCGAAGTCCATCGCGAACACGGTGTGCGAGGTGGTGTCGCTCCAGTACATCGTGCGGCCGTCCGGGCTCCACGCGAGGCCGTTCGACACCGTCACGTCGTCGGCGATGCGCTGCAGCGTGCCGCCGCTGAAGCAGTACAGCGCCGCCAGCGCCGGCTTGCGCGGCTCGTAGATCGTGCCGACCCAGAAACGGCCCTGCGGATCGCACTTGCCGTCGTTGAAGCGCTCGAGCGCCGGGTCGTAGGGCGCGGCGGCGAGCGGCGTGCGCTCGCCGGTGAGCGTGTCGAAGCGCCACAGCCCGTCGCGCATCGCCAGCAGCATGCCGCCGTCGCGCATCGCGGCGCAGCTCGCGACCTCGGTCGCGAAGGTCCAGTGCGAATGCTGCCCACTCGCCGGGTCGAACCGGTTCAGCGCGAAGCCGGCGATGTCGCACCAGTAGAGCGCCTGCTCCACCGGGTGCCACAGCGGCGATTCGCCGAGCACCGAGGCGGCCACGGGCAGCGGCTCGTGCGCGTCAGGGATCAGGTTGCGCATCTCAGACCGGGGACACGTCGATCTTCATCCACGCGTCCAGGCTCTCGCCCGGCTGCAGCGTGCGCAGCCCGTGCGCCGCCGGGTCGGCCATGTGGATCGCGTTGCTGACGTGGCTGACCGGCTCGACGCAGTAGTACGGCTTCTCGGCCGGCGTGTAGACGACGAGGTAGGGCAACGACGAGGTCACCTGCATCGAGAACTTCTCGTCGCGGATGCGCGCCGGGCCGGTCCAGCCTTCGAAGCAGTTGTCGAAGCCGAGGTGCGACACGTCGCCGTCGATGCCCGGCTGCGGGTGCTTGCGCACCGGCAGCTGCGTGGCGTCGGAATCCCAGCGGTCGGACAGGTCGATGTGCAGCCGGCTGCGCTCGCGGCGGTGGAAGTACGGGTGCCAACCGACGCCGGCCGGTTGCGGCGCATCGTGCGTGTTGGTCAGCACCAGCTGCACGCCGCATTGCGACGGCGTCAGCGTGAAGTACTGCTTCACGTCGAACGGGAACGGCCAGTGCGCATCGGGCACGTGGGTGTAGCCGAGCACCAGCTCGGTGGCGCTGGTCGACAGCACCTCCCAGGCGCGCTGCCAGGCCACGCCGTGCAACGAATGCGGGCTGTCGTCGAAGTTCGGCGCGGTGGTGTAGTCCTTGCCCTTCCAGCGGAAGCGGCGGTAGCCGAGGCGGTTCGAGTACGGCACCATCGGGTAGCTGCCGCCCAGCCGCGGGGACGTCAGGTCGCCCGGTTCGGTGGACCTGAGGATGGGTTGGTCGCGATGCCAAAGACCGGCGATGGTGCCGCCCAGGTCCGGGCGGACGGCCAGGCGCAGCGCGCCGGCGTGCAATTCAAAGCTGTTGTTCGACGATCCAGTCATTGGCCTTCCCGGCAAGGGTGGAACACAGGGCGCCCCATGGCGCCCGGGATGGCGGCAATGCTACGCCGGTACCGCAACGAAACCGGCAGGGTGCTCCGCTTCTTTCTGGGGATGGCGAACCCGCGTCTTCACGGTATTTCAGTACGCGGCCTCGGCCCGCGTGCCGCTCGCGAGCGTGTGCACATGCTCGGTGTCGCGCGTGCGCAGCGCGGCCAGCGACGCCTGCGCGCCGCGCATCATCAGCCCGAGGTCGGACGCGATCGCGACGAAATCGAAGCCGGCGGCGCGGTACTGCGCCACCACCTCGGGCGTGCCGCCGACGGTGCCGACCGGCTTGCCGATCGCCTTGCAGCGCTGCACGCCTTGCGACATCAGGTCGAGCACCGCCGGGTGCATCGGCTGGCCGACATGGCCCATCGTCGCCGACAGGTCGGCCGGGCCGAGGAAGATCGCATCGACCCCCGGCACCGCGGCGATCGCCTCGAGCTGCTTGATGGCGGCCGGCGTCTCGAGCTGGATGATCGCGCCGATGTGCTGGTTGGCGGTGGTCGCGTGGTTGGCGATGGTGCCGAAGCGCGAGCCGCGGTTGATGCCGGCCATGCCGCGCACGCCGTCGGGCGGGTAGCGGGTCGCGGCGATCGCGCGGCGCGCTTCGTCGGCGTCCTGCACGAAAGGAAACAGCAGCGTGGCCGCGCCGGCATCGAGCACGCGCTTGACCACCACCGCGTCGTTCCATGGCACGCGCACCACCGGCAGCATCTTGGTCGACGACACCGCCTGCAGCAGGTGCACCAGGTCCATCAGGTCGAGCGGCGAATGCTCCATGTCGAGCACGCCCCAGTCGAAGCCGGCACAGCCCATCGCCTCGGCGACGATCGGGCTGCCCGACGAGATCCACGTGCCGATCGGGGGGTGCGCACCGGACGAGCCGAGCAGCTGGCGAAAGGCATTCATCGTGGTCTCCTTGGTCGTCGCTAGTAGGTCGAGGTCTGCCAGTCGAGCGCCACCTTCAGGTAGTGCGCGCCGGGAATCGGGTTGTAGTAGTACGGCGGGATTTCCTCGAAGCCGAGCGATGCGTACAGGCCGCGCGCGGTTTCCATGTCGTCCAGCGTGTCCAGCAGCATCGACGAATAGCCGGCACGGCGCGCCTCGTCGATCAGCGCCTGCGCGAGCACGCGGCCGAGCCCGAAGCGGCGGAATGCCGGCCGCACGAACAGGCGCTTCATCTCGCAGGCGTTCGCGTAGTCGGCGTCGGGCAGCCCGCGGATCGCGCCGCAGCCGGCGACGGCACCGTCGACCAGCGCGAGCAGCAGGTGGCCGGTCGGTGGGGCGTAGTCGCCGGGCAGGCGGGCGAGTTCGTTCTCGAAGTCCTGGAAGCAGAGGTCGATGCCCAGGCTGTCGGCGTATTCGCGCATGATGGCGCGCGTGGCGTCGAGCAATTCCGGCGTGTCGGGGGCGACCAGTTCGATGACGGGCGTGTCCATGCAGGTGTCGAGTGTAGGCAACCCGGCCCGGCTTGTCAGGTGGGTGTCAGGCGCCGAGTCGCCAGACCCAGGCTGCCAGCGCGGCGCAGGCGAGCAGCAGCACCAGCGCGAGCGCACGCGTGGCCGCGCTGTCGCGCGATGCCGGCGTGTCATCCGACAAGGCCTTGTCGCCGCGCAGCATCGCGCCGGTCAGGTTGTTGCCGCGCTTGAGCAGGTAGAACAGGATGGCCGCGATGTGCAGCGCGACCAGCAGGTAGATCAACCACTGGCCCCAGTGCTTGTGCCATGAGGTTGCGAGGCTGCTGGTGGCCCCGCTGACGAACTTGATCAGCGGCCCGGTGGTCGAGATCTCGTCGTCGGCCACCAGCCCGCTGGCGACCTGCAGCCCGAGGATCGCGAGCATCGCGAACACCGACAGCGCGCCGCTCGGGCTGTGGCCCACCTCCAGCCATTCGTCGCGCCGGCCTTGGCCGCGCAGGTGGCGCAGCAGCGTGGACGGCGCATGGAGGAAGCTCGCGAAACGCGACCAGCGCCCGCCGACGAAGCCCCACAGCAGCCGGAAGGCCAGCAGCGTGAACACCATCAGGCCGAAGCGCAGGTGCCACTCCATCGCGTTGCCGCCGAGCTTGGCGCTGACGACCGAGCCGACGATGCAGATCACCAGCAGCCAGTGGAACAGCCGGGTCGGCAGGTCCCAGACGCGCACCGGCGTCGTCGTCGGCATGGAGGGTTCGATCGGCATGGCGTCGCACGGCCTCGGCGGCCGGAAGTGGCTGGCAGCCGCAAAGATAACCCGGGGGCTGCGGCGGTTACAAAAAAGAGGGCGCAGCATGTCGATTTGCGCTGCCGCGACGCGTCGCGGGAATGAAGCCGTCGCTTCCCATTCATCCAAGGAGATCCAGCATGCGATTCATGATCCTGATCAAGGCCGACAAGAACTCCGAAGCCGGCGAGATGCCCGACACCCAGCTGCTCGAAGCGATGGGCCGCTTCAACGAAGAGCTCGTCGAGGCCGGCGTGATGCAGGCCGGCGAAGGGCTGCAGCCGAGCTCGAAGGGCGCGCGCGTGCGCTTCAAGGGGCGCGAGCGCAGCGTCGTCAACGGCCCGTTCAGCGGCGACAACGGGCTGATCGCCGGCTTCTGGATCTGGAAGCTGAACTCGCTCGACGAGGCGATCGCCTGGGTCAAGCGCTGCCCGAACCCGATGGGCGAGTCGTCGGAGATCGAGATCCGCCAGGTCTTCGAGGCCGAGGACTTCGGCGCCGAGTTCACGCCCGAGCTGCGCGCGCAGGAAGACCGGCTGCGTGCGCAGATCGACGCGAAGCAGGCCGGCGCGGTCGATCCGGTGCCGCCGGCCACCGGCAGCACGCCCTACCTGGTGGTCAAGGGCGCGAAGGAAGCGGTCGCGTGGTACCAGAAGGTGTTCGGCGCGCAGGTGGTGATGCAGATGGACGCGCCGGACAACAAGCTGATGCACGCCGAGCTGAAGGTCGGAAGCGCGCAGTTCATGCTGACCGAAGAGCGGCCGGAGCACCAGGCGCTGAGCCCGCTGACGCTCGGCGGCTCGTCGAGCTCGGCGCTGCTGTACGTCAGCGACACCGACGCGGTCGTGAAGCAGGCGGTAGCGTCCGGCGCGCGCATCACGATGCCGGTGGCCGACCAGTTCTGGGGCGATCGCAGCGGGCACCTGATCGACCCGTTCGGCCACCAGTGGTTCATCTCGACCCACAAGGAGGACCTGACGCCGCAGCAGGTGAGAGAACGCCTGCAGAAGCTCTTCGGGTGAGCCGCGGCGGCCGGAATGCCCCGTCGGCCCGCCAGGGGATCGCGGGGCTGGTCCAATCGGGACCATGAAGATCGATTTCGTTTCCGACGTTTCCTGCCCGTGGTGCGCCATCGGGCTCAAATCGCTCGAAGAGGGCATCGCCCGATTGGGCGACAGCGTGAAGGTGGACCTGCACTTCCAGCCGTTCGAGCTGAACCCCGACATGGCACCGCAGGGCCAGGACATCGGCGAGCACCTGATGCAGAAATACGGCGCGACCGCCGAGCAGCGCGCACAGAGCGGCGAGGCGATCCGCGCGCGTGGCGCCGCGCTCGGCTTCACGTTCCGCATGGACCTGCGCGGGCGCATCTACAACACCTTCGATGCGCACCGGCTGCTGCACTGGGCCGAACTCGAAGGCCGCCAGCTCGCGCTGAAGCATGCGCTGCTGAAGGCCTACTTCACCGACGGGCAGGACCCGAGCTCGCACGAGCTGCTGGTGAAGGTGGCGGGCGACGTGGGGCTTGACGCGACACGCGCCCGCGAGGTGCTCGCGACGAACGAATTCGCCGACGAGGTGCGCGAGCGCGAGGCGTTCTACCGCGAGCACGGCATCCAGGCGGTGCCGTCGGTGATCATCAATGACCGCCACCTGATCCAGGGCGGCCAGCCGCCCGAGGTCTTCGAGCGGGCGCTGCGCGAACTGGCCGCCGCCGGCGCCGAGTGACGCGCCGCGGCGGCGGGCCGCTCAGCGTTTCGTCAGCCACTGCCCGTTGACGTTGATCAGCTGGCACGGCTCGGTGTAGGGCTTGCGGTTGGCCTCGCAGGCCGACAGGGCCTGGCGTGCCGCCTCGCGCGGCGACCCCTGGCCGGACCGCCAGCCGAAGGCACCGCTGTCGGACGACGCGAAGGCCTTGTGGTTCGGCTGCGGCAGGTACTCGTCGGTGAAGGCCTGCTGTGCCGCCGGACCGGTGATCACCTCGGCGGCCTGCGCGGCGCGCGGGTCGAACTGCTCCTGTCCCTGGGCCTCGGCCGCCTCGTGACCGAGCCGCTTGGTGTAAGAGCGGTACGACACCAGCGAGCCGCCCAGCATCAGCACCAGCAGCACGCCCATCACCGTGGCCGCGACGCCATTGCCCTGGCGCGGCTGCGGCCCGTAGTCGTTGTCGCCGTCGGTGCCGGGCCAGAACATCATCGCCAGGCTGACGACCGAGCCGAGGTACGGAATCAGCAGCACCAGCGCCCACCAGCCGCTGCGGTTCAGGTCGTGCAGGCGGATCGCGCTGACGCGCATCGCCCAGACGCCGAAGGCGGCGAATGCCAGCACCAGCGGCACGACCACCGTCGCGGAGCGGAAGATCGGCAGCAGCACCGCCGCGCCGATGCCGATCAGCGCGATGCCGAGCAGGCTCAGCATGCCGGTGTTGAAGTACGCGATGCGGCCCATGCGGCCTTCGAAGCTGAGGCTCATCACCGGCGGCAGCTCGTCGGTGCCTTCATGCACCACGGCCACGCCGGATTTCGGCGGTGCGTAGCGGCCGCCGTTGCGGGCCGCCAGCCGTTCGGCGCGGGCCCGGTCGAGTTCTTCCTGCTTGTTGGCGAGCGCCCGCGCGATGTCGGTGGAGCAGCTGCGGCAGAACGCGCGCATCGACTGGCGTTCGCCGCAATTGGGGCAGGTCACCTGCGCCTCGGGGGGTGCCAGCGGCGGGACGGTGGCGGCCGCAGGCTGCGGTGGCGCAGGCTGCGGTGGCACAGAGAAGGGCACGGCGGCCACCGGGGCGGCGACGGCCGGCGCGGCGGGCGCGGTCTTCGGTGCAGCGACGGGGGCCGGCCGGGATTCCCCGTCCGCCGGCTCGACCAGCACCTGCATGCCCATCTGGCGGAATTTCTCGACGTAGCGCTCGACATCGCCTTGCGCGACCGCCCGCTTGATCACGGTGCGCCCGCCGGCGAACACGGCGTCCAGCCGCTCGCCATCGACCTTGTAGGCCTGGCCGAAGCTGCGCTTGACCTCGTCGATCCGGAACCCGCCCACCAGTTCGCCTGCAAACACCAGGCGCACCTGTGCACTGCCTTCCATCGAATCCCTCCAGGGCCCCGGCCCGTGTGCTGTTTGGGGCGAAAGCATAAGGGCGGCCGCGCTGCGGGAAACATTTGCACACGGCGTTTCATCCGCAACAGTGATGAAGTTCCGTGACGATTTCGTGCTCAGGACCCAGAAACAGAAAAGCCCCGATCAGCGAACTGAACGGGGCTTTTCTGTTTCTTGCGAATTCTGGTGGCCAAGGGCGGAATCGAACCACCGACACGCGGATTTTCAATCCGCTGCTCTACCAACTGAGCTACTTGGCCGTGAGCCGACGAGTATAGCAGCTTGGGACGGGGCCTCCGTCAGATCCCGCCGTTGCGCTTGTTGCGCGTCAGGTCGACGCCCAATTGCTTGAGCTTGCGGTACAGGTGCGTGCGCTCCAGCCCGGTCTTCTCGGCGACGCGCGTCATGCTGCCGTTCTCCTTGGCCAGGTGGAACTCGAAGTAGCTCTTCTCGAAGGCGTCTCGCGCCTCGCGCAGCGGCCGGTCCAGCTCGAAGCTCTGCTCCGATTGCGGACCGATCGGCGGCAGCGGCAGCACCACCGCCTGGCTCGCCGGGATCGACTCGATCGGCATGCCGTACTCGATGCGCGGCAAAGGCAACGGCGGCGGTGGAGGCGGAGGTGGCGGGGCCGCGCGGCTGTTCGGCTTGACCAGCGCCTGCTCCACCGCGCGCAGCAGCTTCTGCAGCGTGATCGGCTTCTCGAGGAAGGCCACCGCACCGACCTTGGTCGCCTCGACCGCGGTGTCGATCGTGCCGTGGCCCGACATCATGATCACCGGCATCGTCAGCAGCGTCGTCGCACCCCATTCCTTCAGCAGCGTGATGCCGTCGACATCGGGCATCCAGATGTCGAGCAGCACCAGGTCCGGGCGCACGCGCTCGCGGCACGCGCGGGCCTGCGCCGCGTTTTCGGCCAGTTCGACCTGGTGGCCTTCGTCGGTCAGGATCTCCGACAGCAGGGCGCGGATGCCCAGTTCGTCGTCTACAACAAGAATGGTGGCCATGAACCCTCAGTGCACCCGGCTGTCGGCGGCGGCCGCTTCAGCGGACCCAACCGGTGCGAATTTTGAAAATGATAGCGAAACTTGGGCGCCGATCACGACTTCTCCGCGCTCGGACGCCTCGGTGAGGTTGGCCAGCCGGATGCGAGCCCCGTGTTCATCGGCGATTTTCTTGACCACGGCCAGGCCGAGGCCGGTCCCCTTGCTCTTCGTGGTGACGTACGGTTCGAACGCCCGCTTCAGCACCTTGTCCGCGAATCCCGGGCCATTGTCGATCACCTGCAGCCGCACCGCGCGCACCTCGCCCTGCTCGGTGCGCGCGAGCTCGGTCGCCACCCGCACCAGCCCATCGGGCCGCTCGGCCACCGCATCGGTCGCGTTCTGCACCAGGTTGTGGATGACCTGGCGCAGCTGCGTGGTGTCGCCGATGATCGGCGGCAGGTCGGCCGCGAAGGCGGTGCGCAGCTGCCCCGATTCCTGCGCGGTGGCATACAGCGTCAGCACCTCGGCCACCAGCGCGTTCAGGTCGAGGGCGTGCGGCCGCGCCGCCGGCAGCCGCGCGTAGTCGCGGAACTCGTTGACCAGCGTCTTCATCGCCTGCACCTGGCTGACGATGGTGCCGACCGAGCGCACCAGCATCGCCTGGTCGAGCCCCTCGAGCTTGGATTCGAGCTTGTGCTGCAGCCGCTCGGCCGACAGCTGGATCGGCGTCAGCGGGTTCTTGATCTCGTGCGCCAGGCGCCGCGCCACCTCGCTCCAGGCCTCGGCACGCTGCGCCGACACCACGTCGCTGATGTCATCGAACACCATCAGCCGGCCGTCGTGCGGCATCGCCGCGCCGCGCACCAGCAGCGTCACCTTGTCGCGGTCGGGGGCGGTCTGCAGGTCGAACGCGTCCTGCCAGTGGTCGCGCTCGCCGGCCTCGGGGCTGCTGCGGTGCAGGTCGAAGCGCTGCAGCACCGCCTGGCCGAAGGATTCGAGCCCCGGCACCTCGGCCAGCGTGCGGCCGCGGTAGGCCGACAGCGGCAGTCGCAGGATGCGCGTCGCGCCGGGGTTGACGGTGTCGATGCGGCCGTCGCGGTCGAACACGATCACGCCGGCGGTCAGGTTGTCGAGGATGGTCTGCAGGTTGGTGCGCGCAGCCTCCAGCTGCGCGAGGCTGCGCTGCACCAGCGAGCGCGCATCGGACAACTGCTCGGTCATGTCGGCGAACGAGCGCGTCAGGCCGCTCAGCTCGTCGCGCGACGCCACCACCTGCTTGCGCGTCAGGTCGCCGCGCGCCACCTGGCGCACGCCTTCGGCCAGCACCAGCAGCGGCCGCGCGAGCTGGTTGCCCAGCGTCACCGCGAGCAGCAGCGCGCCGAACACCGCGAGGATCAGCGTCAGCGTCAGCGTGCCGATGTACATGCGCCGCAGCCCGTCGCGCGCCAGCGAGCGCTGCTGGTACTCGCGGTAGGCGGCCTGCACCGCCAGCGCGTTCGTCACCACCGAACTCGGCAGCAGCTGGGTGACGAGCAGGAAGCGGTCCTGGCCGTCGAGCGAGAGGTTGGTGCTCGGCATGAAGGCCAGCGCCTTGATGCGTGCGGTGCCCGAATTCGCCGCGGTGTCTTCGTCCAGCCCTTCCAGCTGGCTGAGCACGCGGGTGCTGCGCGCCTGGCGCAGCTGGGCCTGCGTCGGCCGGTCGGGCGACAGGTTGCCGGCGGCGCTGGGCCCGACCGTCAGCAGCACCTGGCCGCTCGGGCCGAGCACGGTCACCTCCTGCGCCGACAACTGCTCGCGCAGCCGCTCCAGCTGCAGCGGCTGCACGGTCGGCGTGCTGTCGGCCAGCCGCTCGGCGGCGAGCCGGGTCTTGCTCGCGAGGTCGTTGACTTGCGCATCGAGCGTGCCGCGGCCGAGGTTCAGGCCGGCATCGAGCGCGCCCTCGACCTTCACGTCGAACCAGGTCTCGATGCTGCGCGAGACGAACTGGTACGACACCGTGTAGATCAGCAAGCCGGGCACCACGCCCACCATCGCGAAGATGGCGGCCAGCCGCAGCAGCAGCCGGCTGCCGAACTTGCCGCGCCGCACCCGCAGCAGCAGCCGCACCGAGGCGATGCCGATCACCAGCAGCAGCAGCGCGGCGACGAGCAGGTTGACCCAGAACAGCCAGACGTAGTGCTTCTCGTACAGCCCGCGGCTGTTGGTGGCGATCGACAGCAGGAACACCAGCACCAGCCCCGCGCCGGTGACGGCGACCAGCGAGACGATCCATGCCCAGCGGGAAGCCTTGGTCATGTCAGTGACGAACCCACGACAACGTAGCGATCACCCTTGAAGCAGAGCGCGCATCAAAATCGCTTGAAGCGTTCGACGCGCAAGGTCCAGTCGGCCTGGCCGCCGATGCCGATCTGCATCGGGCGCGGCAGCTGGCTGGTGTCAAGCCGGTAGCTGAACTCGATGTAGTGGTGGCCATCGTCCTCGATCTGGGCGGCATCGGCCAGCCGCCAGCTCACGACGCGGCGCAGCGAGGCCAGCGCATCGAACAGATTGTCGTAGCTCTGGTGCAGCCCGCCGAAGGTGACGCGGTATTTCCGCGTCAGCGGCTGGTAGGCCAGGCGCCAGGTGCGGGTCGCCGACGACACCAGCTTGTCGCGCCAGTACCAGCGGTCGCGGTAGACCTCGGCCTCGGCGACGAAGTACACCGGCACGCCCTTCAGCAGCGCGTCTTCGACCGTCCGCGGCAGCTCGAACTGGGCCGAGAAGCCCAGCATCAGGCCATCGTCGCCGCGCACAAGGTCGAAGCTCTCGAGCTCGATCGGCTCGGCCCGCAGAGGCGCGTGCAGCGTCACCAGCAGCGCCATCGCCAGCCACAGCAACAGCCGCCCCCAGCCGCGCGAGCGGGGGGCACCACAGCCTTGCCTGGGAGAGAGCCGGTGAGAGCGCAGCACGGGTGCGTTCTAGGATTTGGTCAGCAGTGCGTAGAAGAAGCCGTCGGGCGATGCACCCGGTTGGAGCGCGTGGCCTTCGGCTGGATTGTCAGCGAGCGGCAGCAGGTGGCCGGGCGAAGGCCGGTCGGAAGCCACGGCGGCACCGGGTTCGCGTTGCAAAAAAGCGTCGATCACCTGGCGTCCCTCGGCCTGGAACACCGAGCAGGTGCAATACACCAGCCGGCCGCCGGGCACCAGCAGCGGCCACAGCGCGTCCAGCAGCTCGCCCTGCAGCGCGGCCAGCGTGGGGATGTCGGTCGGGCGGCGCAGCCAGCGCACGTCCGGATGCCGGCGCACGATGCCCGAGGCGCTGCAGGGGGCGTCGAGCAGGATCGCGTCGAACGGCCGCCCCTGCGACCAGGCGGCGGTGTCGCGCGCGTCGGCAGCCACCAGCGTGGCGCGCTGGCCGACCCGGTCCAGCGTGTCGCGCACCCGGGCCAGCCGGTTCGGGTCGCTGTCGAGCGCCGTCACGTCGAGCTCGGCCAGCTCCAGCAGGTGGGCGGTCTTGCCGCCGGGGGCCGCGCAGGCGTCCAGCACCCGGGCGCCGGCCGGCAGCCCGTCGCCGACCAGCAGCGGCGCGGCGAGCTGGGCCGCGGCGTCCTGCACCGAGACGTCGCCGGCCGCGAAGCCGGGCAGCCGCTGCACCGCGGTCGGCTGCGCCAGCACGACGGCATGCGGGCCGGCGACGCGGCCTTCGAGCCCGGCGTCGGCGAGCCGGCGCACATAGGCCTCGGGCGTGCCGCGACGCGCATTGACACGCAGCGTCATCGGCGGGCGGCTGTTGTTGGCGGCCAGCAGCGCCTCCCAGTGCGCCGGCCAGTCGGCCTGCAGCCGCTCGATCCACCAGCGCGGGTGGTTGTGGCGGGCCAGCGGGTCGGCGAGCGCCGCGGCCACCTGGGCCGGCTGCTCGCGCAGGTAGCGGCGCAGCACCGCGTTGACGAACGACGCGCTGGCCCGCGCACGCTGCTTGGCGGCATCGACCGCCTGGTTCACCAGCGTGTGCGGCGCGTAGCGGGCGCCGTCGTCGGCCGGTGCGGCGTCCTCGCCGGGCCACATCAGCGCCAGCACGCTCAGCAGCAGCGCGTCGACGAACGGCGGCGGCGGCTTGGGAACCAGCCGGCGGCGCAGCACCTCGGCCGCGCCGAGCTTGCGCATGACCTCGAACGCCAGCGCCTGCGTGCCGGGGCGGGCCTCGGCGGGGCAGCGCGCGAGCGCGTCGTTGAGGGAG
Source organism: Rhizobacter sp. Root1238 (assembly GCF_001425825.1). Taxonomy (GTDB): domain Bacteria; phylum Pseudomonadota; class Gammaproteobacteria; order Burkholderiales; family Burkholderiaceae_C; genus Rhizobacter. The sequence goes on along the minus strand of NZ_LMDM01000001.1, from coordinate 470,225 downwards.
CGGCCATCGCGCACGGCCTGCACGGCGGTCGCGACATGGATGAGGAGCTGGGACAGCGGCAGGGAGGTCACGGGCGAGAGTCTACGGGCGAGATCCGGGTGTGCCCGCCGACGAGATGGCGCGCGTCGCGGCACAATCGCCACCCGGCGGCACCCGATCCGCCTCGACCTCGCGCAGCACCCAGAAAGGCCGACATGCCGAAAGCGCCCCCCCGCAGCGACGCCCGCAGCGACGCAGAACTCGCCGCGCTGCCCGCGTCCGAGCGCATCCGCTACCGGCTGGTCGGCGCCGACTGCCGCTACCACGCGAACGACAACATCGCGGCCCACATCCGCGACGGCGAGATCGACGAGCTGCGCGACGAGGTCGCGGCCAAGATGCAGCAGGTGCTGGAGGCGCTGGTGATCGACACCGACAGCGACCACAACACCCACGAGACCGCGCAGCGCGTCGCGAAGATGTTCCTGACCGAGGTGTTCCGCGGTCGCTACGTGCCGATGCCCGCGGTCACCGAATTCCCGAACGCCGAGCGGCTCAACGAGCTGATGATCGTCGGCCCGATCACGGTGCGCAGCGCCTGCTCGCACCACCTGTGCCCGATCATGGGGCGGGTCTGGATCGGCATCCTGCCGAACGAGCATTCGAACCTGATCGGGCTGTCGAAGTACGCCCGCATCTGCGACTGGATCATGAGCCGCCCGCAGATCCAGGAAGAGGCGGTCACGATGCTGGCCAACGAATTGCAGAGCCGGGTCAAGCCCGACGGCCTCGCGCTGGTGATGGAAGCCGACCACTTCTGCATGCACTGGCGCGGAGTCAAGGACGACCAGTCGATGATGACCAACAGCGTGATGCGCGGCGCGTTCCTGAAGGATGCGAGCCTGCGCCGCGAATTCCTGTCCCTGCTGAGCAAGAAGACCTGAAAGGATTCCCCATGCTCGTGCGCCTGATGTACGCCAGCCGTGCCGCCGCGTCGATGGACAACGAGACGCTCGCGGCCATCATGAAGAAATCGCGCGCCCACAACCCGCAGGTCGGCGTGACCGGCGTGCTGTGCTTCTCGGGCGGCATCTTCCTGCAGGTGCTCGAAGGCGGCCGGCTGCCGGTGAGCCTGCTGTACAACCGCATCGCCAACGATGCGCGCCACCACGACGTGGCGCTGCTGCGCTACGAGGAGATCGGCGAGCGCCGCTTCGCCGGCTGGGCGATGGGCCAGGTGCAGATGAACATGCTGAACCCGGCGCTGCTGCTGAAGTACTCCGAGAAGGCCGAGCTCGATCCGTATGCGGTGTCGGGCGAGGTCTCGATGGCGCTGTTCGACGAACTGGTCGCCACCGCGTCGGTCATGTGCCTGAACTGATGGCGGCCGGCAACTCGATGTAGTGCCGCGCCAGCTCGGGCGGCATCGGCGAGTCGAGCAGCAACCCGGCCAGCCGCAGCGCATCGGCCGCACCGTCCGACAGCCGGTTCAGCGGGCTCGCGGCCAGCGCCGCCTCCAGCCAGGCGCGCACCAGCACCGGCCGCAGCATCCACGGCAGGCCCTGCACGACGGCCAGCGCCTGCGCCACCTCGTCGGCATCCGGCAGTTCGGGTGCCGGCACGATGGCGCCGCGCACCCAGCGCTTCATCACCGCCTGGTACCAGGCGGTGCCGGTCTCGAGCTCGCCATCGGGCACCAGGCGCGACAGGAAGGCGGTCAGCCGCGCCACCTGCAGCAGCGCCGATTCGGGCAGGTCGGCCACGTCGTTGCTGGTGCCGGCGCTCGGGCTCGGCGGGCGCGCTTCGCCCAGCCGGTGCCGCAACGCCAGCCAGTGCAGCCGGTCGATCGGTCGCACTTGGCCGTCGGCCGCCATCACCCGGCGCGCCGCTTCGACGACGTCCTGCCGGTCGTGCAGCGGCGCGCGCGCGATGCGCCCGAGCAGCACTTCGAGCCACGGCAGGCGCGCCGCGGCGCTCAGCTTCTTGACCTCGTCGCGCAGCGCATCGGCGGTGCTCAGGCCCTTGGTCTCGTCGCGCCAGGCGCGGCGCTCGCGCTGGCTGCCGGGCGTCGCGATCAGCGCCAGCAGCACCGCCCGCATCTCGCCGGGGCCGTGCACACGCGCGAGGCGATCGATCGCCTCGCGCTCGTCGTCATCTGACTTCGGGCGGGGTTGCGGCAGCGTGCCGCTGGGGTCGGGTGTCTCTGGCATGGGGACAGCATAGGCGATGGAAGACGCGGTGCCAGCCAACGCGGCGGGCGGGACCGGGGCGTGCGCGCGGCGCGGCTCCTCGGCCTCGCCGATCGCCAGCGTCGGGGCGGCCAGCGGCCCGAGCACGCGGCCCTGGATGCGGCGCACGCGTTCGGCCAGCGGCGGGTGCGTGGACAACCAGCCGGGCTGTGCCTGCATCAGCTGGCCGGCCAGCAGGCGCGACGGCACCCGCAGCAGCCCGGCCTCGTGCGCGTCGACCTGGTGCCAGATCTTGCGCAGCGTGCCGCCCAGGCCGTCGCGGCTGCGGGTGAACTGCACCGCGCTGGCATCGGCCAGCAACTCGCGCTGCCGCGAGACGGCAGCCTGCAGCACCCGGCCGGCGACCCAGCCCAGGCCGCCGGCGGCGATGAAGACCGGGCCGACCAGCACGCCGGGGAAGCTGCGGTCGCCGTCTTCGTCGGCGTCGAACAGGCGGTGGCCGTAGCCGTGCACCAGCGACAGGCCCCACACCAGCGCGAGCAGCACCATGTGCAGGCGCAGGTCGCCGTTGTGGATGTGGCCGAACTCGTGCGCGACCAGGCCCTGCAGCTCGTCGCGGGTCAGCCGCTGCAGCGCGCCGCGCGTCACCGCGACCACCGATTCCTGCGGCGACCAGCCGGCCGCGAAGGCATTGATCGCCTGCTCGCGCTCCAGCAGGTAGACGCGCGGGCGCGGCAGGCCGGACGCGAGCGCCATCTCGTCGACGATGTTCAGCAGCCGGCGCTCGGTGACGTCGCGCGGGTCCGTCAGCTCGCGCCCGCCGGCCCATTCGGCCACGTGCGCGCCGCCACCGCTGCGCAGCCGCTGCGTCTCGATGCCGCAGCCGCCGAGCACGAACACCAGCACGATGGCGGTGTTCGTCTCGAAGAAGAGCGGCGGGAGGTAGAGGAAGCCGGGGTCGCGCAGCAGCAGCACGCTGCCGCCCCACCAGAGCCCGCACAGTGCCGCGTTGACCGCCAGCACCAGCGCGGCAAGCAGCAGCACGAACAGCGCCAGCAGGCGCAGCGTGGCCTGGCGGGTCTCGTGCTGCTGGTCGCGAAAGCGCACGGGGGCGTGCGGGCTACAGCTGCACGCGCACCGCGGCGCGCTCGGCCTCGTTCGTGGTGGCCTGCAGCATCGCCGCCTCGCGGAAGCCGAACAGCGCGGCCAGCAGGCGGGTCGGGAACTGCTGCGCGGCGATGTTGTAGTCGAGGGCCGCGTCGTTGAACAGCTGGCGCGAGAAAGCGACCTTGTTCTCGGTGCTGGTCAGCTCCTCGGACAACTCGCGCAGGCTCTGGTCGGCCTTCAGCTCGGGATAGGCCTCGACCAGCGCCATCAGCCGGCCCATCGCCGAGCCGAGCACGCCCTCGGCCATCGCGAGGCTGGTGACCGGCCCGGCGGCGCCGGGGCGCGAACGCGCCAGGTCGGCCGCCGCCTTGGCCTGGTTGCGCGCGGCGGCCACCGCCTCCAGCGTCTCGCGCTCGTGGGCCACGTACTTGCGGGCGACCTCGACCAGGTTCGGGATCAGGTCGTAGCGGCGCTTGAGCTGCACGTCGATCTGCGCAAAGGCATTGCCGATCACGTTGCGCAGCCGCACCAGGCGGTTGTAGGCGCCGACGGCCCAGAAGACCAGCACGGCGACGAGGATCCAGGCGACGATTTGGGGAGTGCTCATGAAGGCGGCACTCTACGCCAGCAGCGGCCCGCCCCGCGACGGAACGCGGCCGCCGCGCCAACAAGCACCGGTTCAGCGCTCGACCGGCGGGTGTTTCAGCGAATGCGCCACTTCGGCCAGCGCCTCGCGCGCCTGGTCGCTGTCGCGCGCCAGGCCCAGTTCGCCGCGTTCGTAGGCCATCGCCAAGGCCTGGTGGGCCGGCGGGTATTCCAGCGCGGCCGCCTCGCGGTACAGCGCCAGCGCACGGGCTTCGTCGCGCGGCACGCCGTTGCCTTCGCGCGTGGCGTTGGCGAGCAGGAACAGCGCTTGCGGATCGTGCGCCTGCGCGGCCTGCGCGAGCCAGCGCGCCGCGGCGACCGGATCCTGCGCGCGGCGCGCCATCAGCCCGCGCTGCAGCGCCGCACCGGCATGGCCCGCCGCGGCGGCCCGTTCGAAATCGCGCGCCGCGTACGCTTCGGCGTGCAGCGCAGCCGATTGCAGGTGCAGCCGGCCCAGCAGGTACGACGCCTGCGCGTCGCCTTGCCGCTGCGCCGCCTCCAGCCAGTGAACCGCCTCGGCACGGTCCGCCCCCTCGGTCGATGCCAGCACGCTGCCGAGCGCCTGCTGCGCCGGTGCCGCGCCGCCTTGCGCGCGGTAGCGCAGCTGCTGCAGCGCCTGCGCGTCGCGGCCGGCCCCGGCACGCACCGCCAACTGCTCGGTCGACACGGCGGCCATCGCCGCGCGCTCGGACGAGCCGTTGCGCACGGACAGGCCCGCTGCCAGCGCCGCAGTGGCCGCCGCCAGCGCGACCAGCGCCCAGAAGAAGGTGCGGTCGGCCGGCAGCGCCGTCGGCGTCAGGTCATCGGTCGCCGCGGTCGTCACGGTGGCACTCACTGCGCCAGGTCGATCGCGTAGACCGACAGGCTCTTGCCGCTGCCGTCGTCCGCCTGCTGCAGCGTGATGCCGGACAGGCCGGCCGCCTGCGCCAGCGCGAGCTGGCCGGTCGCCGACTTGAAGGTCACCGGCCCAGCCGTCGTCACCTTCGTGAAGCGCCAGCTGCGGTGCGAGCCGTTGCCCGCGCGGGTCAGGTTCTTCGCGGTCTTGATGTAGGCGATCAGCGCATCGCGGTTGGCATCGGGCGACGCGTAGATCGTCTTGCTGCCGTCCAGCCCCGGGAAGCTGCCGCCGCCGCTGGCGCGGTAGTTGTTGGTCGCGACGACGAACTGCGCGGCCGCGTCGATCGCCGCACCCTTGTACATCAGGCTCCTGATGCGGCTACCGACCGGTTGCGTCACGTCGATCTCGTACTGCATGTCGGCCGACGTGAACATGTCGAAGTTGTAGCCCGGGTAGCTGCTGACCAGCTCCTGCGCCGTGGTCAGCGCCGGGTTGATCGTGTTGAAGCGCTTGGCCGCGGTCTCCAGCCAGGCCTTGATGTCGGCGCCGGTCACCTTCACCGCGTAGAGGGTGTTCGGGTACAGGTACAGGTCGGCGGCGTTGTTGATCGCGAGCGGGCCGGCAGCCACGTCGGTGAAATCGGCACCTCCGGCAAAGCCCGACTTGAACGGCGCGCTGACCGACAGCACCGGCAGCGTCTTGAACTCCGGCATGTTGGCCTGGATGTAGCTCGACACGTAGTCCGCCTGCGCCTGGTTGACGATCTCGATCGCGCCGGGTTCGCCCACGTCGGCGAAGTAGGTCGTCATGCGGAAGTCGGTCGTGCCGACCGGCGTCCTGACGTACGCGATCGTCGCCTGGTGCTCCGCCTCGATCAGCGGCGCGACCGTCGCGTCGACGGCGACATAGGTCTTGTCGGCGTTCTGCGTCGAGCGCGCCTGCACCGTGGTCTTCGCCGTGTCGACGCTCCACTTGCTGCCGTCGTGCTTCAGCGACAGCCCGATCACGCCGAGGTGCTTGCCCCAGAAGTTGGCCATCACGGTCGGCACGCCGTTGACGGTGCCCTTGGCCTTGTCGACGCCGGTCTGGTTGAACTGGCCGACGGTGCTGGCGGCGTCCGGGAAGATCTGGTGCGAATGGCCGATCAGCATCGCGTCGACGCCGGCCACCTTCGACAGGTGCCAGCTGCCGTTCTCCAGCGTCGGCGAGTAGGCCGAGCTGTCGAGCCCGCCGTGCGAGATCACGACGATCAGCTCGGCGCCCTTGGCCTTCATCTCGGGGATGAACTTCTCGGCGGTCTCCTTCACGCCCTCGGTGTAGACCTTGCCGTCGAGCCAGCGCTTGTCCCAGGCCAGGATGGTCGGCGGCGCGAAGCCGATGAAGCCGACCTTGACCGGCACGCTGATGTCCTGGCCGGCCGGGTCCTTGGCCTTCAGCGTCTTCGTGACGATGGTGTAGGGCGTGAACAGCGGCTGCCGGCTCTTGACGCTGTAGACGTTGGCCAGCACCTGCGGGAAGGCCGGGCCGGCGCACTTGGGCTGCGTGCCGACGGCCGGCATGCCGTCGACGTCGAACTTGCTGCCGGTGACCTGCGCGAGGTAGGGCAGGCCGTAGTTGAACTCGTGGTTGCCGATGCCGCCCACGTCGTAGCCGGCGGCGTTCATGGCCTTGTAGATCGCGAGCGTGTCGGTGCAGGCCACCGGGTTCACCAGCGCCTGGTAGTCCGACAGCGCCGTGCCCTGGATGGTGTCGCCGTTGTCGACCAGCAGCGTGTTCGCGAACTCGGCGCGCGCGGCCTTGATCAGCGTCGAGGTGCGCTCGAAGCCGAGCGAGGTGTCGCCGGCGAGCTTGAAGTAGTCGTAGCTGCGCACGTTGGTGTGCAGGTCGGTGGTCTCCAGCAGCGCGAGCTGCGCGGTGCTGCCGGCTGCGATGGTCGGCGTGCTCGGCGGCGGCGCGTCGTCGTCGCTGCCGCCGCAGGCCAGCAGGCCGGCGCCCACGGCGATGGCACCCAGGCTCCAACCGATTCCAAGCTTCAACGTCATCTGAACTCCTCGTGGTGTGGTCGCCGTGGGGCGAAGCGGGGAGTGTCGCGACGACATGTGGCAGGTCTGTGACTTCCGATGCTTCGATCCAGCCCGAAGCCACCGGCGGGTCGCCGGAGCGACGATGGCGGCATCGCTTCCGGGACTTTCCATGACTTCCATCGACCTGTCGTTCCTGCTGGCCTTCGCCGGCTTCGTCTTCGCCCTCGCCGGCTTCGTCAAGGGCGTGATCGGCCTCGGCCTGCCGACCATCTCGATGGGCCTGCTGAGCGTCGTGATGCCGCCGGCGCAGGCGGCCGCGCTGCTGGTGGTGCCGTCGTTCGTCACCAACCTGTGGCAGATCGCCGGGCCCGGCTTCGGCGCACTGCTGCGCCGGCTGGCGCCGCTGCTGGCCGGCGTGTGCGTCGGCGTCGCGCTGGGCGCCGGCTGGCTGGGCGCCGGCCATGCGCCGGGCTGGGCCGGCCTCGCGCTCGGGCTGTCGCTGCTGGCCTATGCGAGCCTCGGGCTGCTGTCGGTGCGGCTGCAGGTGCCGCCGCGCTGGGAGCGCTGGCTCGCGCTGCCGGTCGGCGTGGCCACCGGCCTGGTCACCGCGGCGACCGGTGTGTTCGTGATCCCGGCGGTGCCCTACCTGCAGGCGCTCGGCCTCGCGAAGGACGAGCTGGTGCGCGCGCTCGGCATCTCGTTCCTGGTGTCGACGATCGCGCTGGCCGTCAGCCTGCGCCACGGCGGCACGCTCGATGCGCAGGCCGCTGGCAGTTCGCTGCTCGCGCTGCTGCCGGCGCTGCTCGGCATGGGCCTCGGCCAGCGGCTGCGGCGGGCGGTGCAGCCGGACGCCTTCAAACGCGTCTTCTTCGCCGGGCTGTGGCTGCTTGGCGCGTATCTGGCACTGCGGTCGGCACTGGCCTGACCCGGCATGCGAGGATCGCGCGATGAGCCACCCGGAACCCCGCTTCGCCCGCATCGCCGCGATGATCGGCGACCCGACCCGCGCCCGCATGCTGGCCGCGCTGATGGGCGGCCAGTACCTGGCGGCCGGCGAGCTGGCCGAGGTGGCCGGCGTCACCGCGCAGACCGCCAGCACGCACCTGGCGCAACTGGTCGACAACGAGCTGGTCGTCGTGCGCACGCAGGGCCGGCACCGCTACTTCCGGCTGGCCGATGCCGACATCGGCCATGCGCTCGAAGCCCTGTCGCTGGTGGCCGAGCGCGCCGCCAGCGCCGACAAGTGGAACCACGGCGCCTACAAGCCGCTGAAGGCCGCGCGCACCTGCTACAGCCACCTGGCCGGCGAGCTGGGCGTCGCGCTGTTCGACGGGCTGCTGGCGCGCGGCACGCTGGCGCCGCGCGACGGCCAGTTCGTGCTGACCGATGTCGGCCGGCACGAACTGCAGACGCTCGGGGTCGCCGTACCGGCGGCCGGCTCGAAGCGCCAGGCCTATGCCTGCCTGGACTGGTCGGAGCGCCGCGACCACCTGGCCGGTGCGCTGGCCGTCAACCTGCTGGACCACGCGATCGCGCACGGCTGGCTGCGCCGCGTCGACGGCTCGCGCGCGCTGACGCTGACGCCGGACGGCCGGCGCGCGCTCGCACCGTGGCTCGCGGTTCAGCCGGCGCGTTCGGTGTCGGCGAACGGCATCGCGCCGTGACGCCGCCAGGCCCCGTAGCCGCGCGCCCGCAGCGCGCAGGCGGGGCACTGGCCGCAGCCGTAGCCCCATTCGTGCCGCAGCGTGCGTTCGCCGAGGTAGCAGGTGTGGGTGTGCTCGACGACGATGTCGGTCAGCGGCTCGCCGCCCAGCTCGGCGGTCAGCGCCCAGGTCTGCGCCTTGTCGAGCCACATCAGCGGCGTCTCGATCGTCATCGGCGTGTCCATGCCCAGGCTCAGCGCCACCTGCTGCGCCTTCAGCGTGTTGTCGCGGCAATCGGGATAGCCCGAGAAGTCGGTTTCGCACATGCCGCCGACCAGCACGCTGAGGCCGCGGCGGTAGGCCACCGCGGCGGCGAACGTGAAGAACAGCAGGTTGCGGCCCGGCACGAAGGTGTTCGGCAGGCCGCTCGCGTTCATCTCGATGGCGCGCGACTTGGTCAGCGCGGTGTCGGAGATCTGGCCGAGCAGCTGCAGGTCGAGCAGGTGGTCGTCGCCGAGCTTGCCGGCCCAGCGCGGGAACTTCGCATGCAGTTGCGCGCGCACGTTCAGCCGGCACTCCAGCTCGACGACGTGGCGCTGGCCGTAGTCGAAGCCGATGGTCTCGACGTGGGCGTAGCTTTCGAGCGCCCACGCGAGGCAGGCGGTGGAATCCTGGCCGCCGGAGAACAGCACCAGCGCCGAACGGGGATCGCTCATGTCCGCACTTCTCCCTGGCCGAGCACGACCCATTTCATCGACGTCAGCCCCTCCAGCCCGACCGGCCCGCGCGCATGGAACTTGTCGGTGCTGATGCCGATCTCGGCACCCAGCCCGTACTCGAAGCCGTCGGCGAAGCGCGTGCTCGCGTTGACCATCACGCTGGCCGAATCGACCTCGCGCAGGAAGCGCATCGCATGGCCGTGGTGCTCGGTGAGGATGGCGTCGGTGTGGTGCGAGCCGTGGCGGTTGATGTGCGCGATGGCCTCGTCGAGGTCGGCCACCAGCTTCACGCTGATGACCGGCGCGAGGTATTCCTCGTTCCAGTCCTGCTCGGTCGCGGCCACGAGCGCCAGCCCGGCCACCGGCTGCAGCAGTGCGAGCGCCGCCGCGTCGCAGCGCATCTCGACGCCCTTCGGCGCCCACAGCGCGCCCAGGCGCGGCAGGAAGGCGGCGGCGACGTCGCGGTGCACCAGCAGCGATTCGGCCGCATTGCAGGGGCTGTACTTCTGCGTCTTCGCGTTGTCGGTCACGCGCAGCGCGAGGTCGAGGTCGGCCTGCGCATCAACGTAGACATGGCAGTTGCCGTCCAGGTGCTTGATGACCGGCACGCGCGCCTCGCGGCTGATGCGCTCGATCAGGCCCTTGCCGCCGCGCGGGATGATCACGTCGACCGCTTCCGGCGATGCGATCAGGTGGCCGACGGCGGCGCGGTCGGTGGTCTGCACCAGCTGCACCGCGTCGGGCGGCAGGCCGGCCTCGGCGAGCGCGGCCTGCACCAGCTTCCACAGCGCGAGGTTCGAGTGGATGGCCTCGGAGCCGCCGCGCAGGATGCAGGCATTGCCGCTCTTGATCGCGAGCGACGCGGCTTCGATGGTCACGTTCGGGCGGCTCTCGTAGATCATGCCGAACACGCCGAGCGGCACGCGCATCTGGCCGACGCTGATGCCGCTCGGCCGGCGGCGCAGCCCGGTGATCTCGCCGATCGGGTCGGGCATCGCGGCGATCTGCTCGCAGCCTTCGGCGACGGTGGCCAGCACCTTCGGCGTCAGCCTGAGCCGGTCGACCATCGGCGCCGCCAGGCCGGCGGCGATGGCGGCATCGATGTCCAACTGGTTGGCCTGGGCCAGCAAGGGGCCGTCTTCGCGCAGCCGGCGGGCCAGCGCCAGCAGCGAGGCGTTCTTCGCGGCGGTGGAGGCCGCGGCCATCCTGCTGCTGGCCGCGCGGGCGGCCGCGCCCATGTGGGCGATCACGGCCTGGAGGTCGGTCGAAGTCATCCGCGCATTCTCGCAGGATGACCACCCCTCGCCCAGTGGGTACACCGGACGGTCCCCCGAGGGGACGCGGCCGGCTTGGGGCGGCCCGGCGCTCGGCCCCTGCGCCGTTCCCCGCCCGTTACGCCAGCTCGGCCGACCGGTGGCACGCCGCCCACTGCCCCGGCGCCACCTCGGCCAGCAACGGAGCCTCGACGCGGCAGCGCTCGATCGCATGCGGGCAGCGCTTGTGGAACGCGCAGCCGCTCGGTGGGTTCAGCGGCGACGGCAGCTCGCCGGCCAGCACTGCCTTCTGCGCGCGCGAGGCCGCATCGATGCGCGGCGTGCTCGCCAGCAGCGCCCGCGTGTACGGATGGCGCGGCGCGGCGAACAGCTGCCGCTTCGGCGCCTTCTCGACCACCTTGCCGAGGTACATCACCAGCACCTCGTCGGCGATCAGCTCGACCACCGCCAGGTTGTGCGAGATGAAGACGTAGGCCACCTGCGTCTCTTCCTGCAGGTCCATCAGCAGGTTCAGCACCTGGGCCTGGATCGACACGTCGAGCGCCGACACCGGCTCGTCGGCGACGACGATGCGCGGCTGCAGCATCAGCGCACGCGCGATCGCGACGCGCTGGCGCTGGCCGCCGGAGAACATGTGCGGGTAGCGCTGGTGGAACTCCGGACGCAGCCCGACGCGCGCCATCATCGCGCGCGCCCGCTCGGTGCGCTCGGTGGCCGACAGCGTGGTGTTGATGGCCAGCGGCTCCTCGAGCGCATGGCCGATGCGCTTGCGCGGGTTCAGGCTCGCGAACGGGTTCTGGAACACCATCTGCACCTCGCGGCGCAGCCGCTTGCGCGTGGCCGCATCGGCGCTCGCGACGTCGACGCCGCCCAGCACCAGGTGGCCGCTGGTCGGCGTCTCGATCATCGTGATCTGGCGCGCCAGCGTGCTCTTGCCGCAGCCGGATTCGCCGACCACGGCCAGCGTGCGGCCGGCATGGACCTCGAACGACACGCCGTCGAGTGCACGGGCCAGCGCCTTCGGCTTCAGGAAGCCTTGCGAGACCGGGTAGTGTTTCGCCAGGTCGTTGGCGACCAGCACGGTGGCATCCCGACCGTCCTGAGCCTGTCGAAGGACCGTCATGCCGCCACCTCGGTCAACGGAAAGAAGCAGCGCGCCTGCGCGCCGTCGGGCCCGACCAGCGCCGGCCGCTCGGCACGGCAGCGGTCCTGCACGCGCGGGCAGCGCGGCGACAGCAGGCAGCCGCCCGGCCGGTCCCAGGCCCCCGGCACCACGCCGGGCATCGAGTTCAACCGGCGCTGGCCGATGTTGTGCTCCGGCAGCGCCGACAGCAGCGCCGCGGTGTACGGGTGGCGCGGCGCCTCGAAGATGCGCGGCACGCCGGCCGTCTCGACCACCTCGCCGGCGTACATCACCTGCACCCGTTGCGCGACCTCGGCCACCACGCCCAGGTCGTGCGTGATCAGCATCAGCGCCATGCCGCGTTCGCGCTGCAGCCGCAGCAGCAGCGCCAGCATCTGCGCCTGGATCGTCACGTCGAGCGCGGTGGTCGGCTCGTCGGCGATCAGCAGCCGCGGGTTGCAGGCGATCGCCATCGCGACCATCACCCGCTGGCTCATGCCGCCCGACAGCTGGTGCGGAAAGGCATCGAGCCGGCGCTCGGCGTCGGGGATCTCGACATCCTTCAGCAGCTGCAGCGCGCGGGCGCGCAGCGCCTTCTTCGAGCCGCCTTCGTGGATGCGCAGCGTCTCCATCAGCTGGTAGGCCACCGTGAAGCAGGGGTTCAGGCTGCTCATCGGGTCCTGGAAGATCATCGCGATGTCGCGGCCGAGCATCTGCCGGCGCTGCTTCAGCGGCATCGCCAGCAGGTCGTGGCCGTCGAAGCGCAGCGCCTGCGCCGAGACCCGGCCGGGCTCGTCGATCAGCCCCATCAGCGCGAGCGCGGTCACGCTCTTGCCCGAACCCGATTCGCCGACGATGCCCACCACCTCGCCCGCGTCGATGCGCAGGCTGACGCCGTCGACCGCCTTGAACGGCGACACGGTCGAGCCGAACTCGACCCGCAGTTGATCCACTTCCAGCAAAGGCATCGGTCTTATCTCTTCAGCTTCGGGTCCAGCGCGTCGCGCAGGCCGTCGCCCATCAGGTTGAAGGCCAGCACCGACACCAGGATCGCGAGACCCGGCAGCGTGACGACCCACCAGGCGCTCTGGATGAACTCCAGCGCGCTGGCCAGCATCGAGCCCCACTCGGGCGTCGGCGGCTGCGCGCCGAGGCCGAGGAAGCCGAGCGCGGCCGCATCGAGGATCGCGGTCGAGAAGCCGAGCGTGGCCTGCACGATCAGCGGCGCGGCGCAGTTCGGCAGCACGGTGTCGAACATCAGCCGGAACGTGCCGGCACCGGCCAGCCGCGACGCGGCGACGTAGTCCTTGCCCAACTCGCCGATCACCGCGGCGCGCGTCAGGCGCACGAAGTGCGGCAGCATCACGATCGCGATCGCGTACATCGCGTTCATCAGCCCGGGGCCGAGGATCGCGACCACCGAGACCGCCAGCAGCAGGCTGGGCAGCGCCAGCATGATGTCCATCAGCCGCATGATCGTGAACTCGGTGGCGCCGCGGAAGAAGCCGGCCAGCAGGCCCAGCACCACGCCGATGCTCAGCGACAGCCCGACCGACACCAGCCCGATCAGCAGCGACAGCCGCGTGCCGTGGATCAGCCGCGACAGCACGTCGCGCCCGACCGGGTCGGTGCCGAGCAGGAAGCGGTGGCCGTTGACCGGCTCCCACGACGGCGCATGCAGCGTCGCATCGCGGTACTGCTCCGAGGGCGAGTAGGGCGCGATCACGTCGGCCAGCAGCGCGCACAGCAGCAGCGCGACGACGATGGCCAAGCCGATGATCGCGCCGCGGTTGCGGCGGAAGTCGCGCCACAGCTCGGCGAGTTGCGTCGGGGGCGTGCCGGTGTCGGGCGGGGCGGCGATGGCGGCTTGCGGAGAGCTTGCTTGATTCATGGTGCCGCCCTCAGTGGTGCCGGATGCGCGGGTTGATCACGCCGTACAGCAGGTCGACCACCAGGTTGACCGCGATGATCACCGTGGCCGACATCAGGATGCCGCCCTGCACCGCCGGGTAGTCGCGGCGGTGGATGGCCTCGACCAGCCACTTGCCGATGCCGGGCCACGAGAAGATGGTTTCGGTGAGGATCGCGCCGGCCAGCATCGTGCCGACCTGCAGCCCGACCGTCGTGACGACCGGGATCAGCGCATTGCGCAGCGCATGGATGCCGACCACGCGCCAGGTCGACGCGCCCTTCGCGCGCGCGGTGCGCACGTAGTCTTCGCGCAGCACCTCGAGCATCGACGAACGCGTCATGCGCGCGATCACCGCCAGCGGGATGGTGCCGAGCGCGACCGCCGGCAGGATCAGGTGCGAGACCGCGCTGCGAAACGCGCCGGTGTCGTCGGACAGCAGCGAATCGATCAGCATGAAGCCGGTGACCGTCGGGATGTCGAACTGGATCGCGATGCGGCCCGACACCGGCGTCCAGCCGAGCGTGACCGAGAAGAACAGGATCAGCAGCAGGCCCCACCAGAAGATCGGCATCGAATAGCCGGTCAGCGACGCGCCCATCACGCTGTAGTCGTAGACGGTGTTGCGCTTCATCGCGGCCAGGATGCCGGCCGGCAGGCCGATCGCGAGCGCGAGGAACAACGCGACCATCGACAGCTCGATGGTGGCCGGGAACAGCGTCAGGAACTCGCGGAACACCGGCTCGTGCGTGATGGTCGACAGCCCCAGGTCGCCGTGCAGCGCGCGCCAGACGTAGTCGAGGTACTGCTGCCACAGCGGGCGGTCGAGGCCGAACTCGTGCACCAGGCGCGTGTAGCGCTCGGGCGTCATGCCGCGCTCGCCGGACATGGCTTCGACGGGGTCGCCCGGCAACAGGCGGATCAGCGAGAACACCAGCAGGGTGATGCCGAGGAAGGTCGGCAGCACCAGGGACAGGCGCTTGGCGAGGAAGGAAATCATTTGAATGGTGGCCGGAGAGAAGGCGGGCCGAGCGCCGGGCCGCCCCAAGCCGGCCCGCATCCCCTCGGGGGATCGGCCGGCGTACCCGCCGGCCGAGGGGTCGTCACTTCGCGAGGTCGACCTTGGTGAAGTAATGGTGCGCGGTCGCATCCATCTTGTAGCCGATCACTTCCTTGCGCACCGGATCGAAGCGCACCGAATGGGCGATCGGGATCCACGGCGCTTCTTCGTGCACGATGTCCTGGGCCTTCGAGTACAGCGCGGCGCGGTCGGACTGCTTCGTCACCGCCTTGGCCTTCTGCACCAGCTCCTCGAAGCCCTTGTCGCACCAGCGCGCGACGTTGCCGCCGCCCTTCACCGCCGAGCAACCCAGCAGCGGCACGAAGAAGTTGTCGGGGTCGCCGTTGTCGCCGGACCAGCCGAACATCATCGCGTGCTGCTCGCCGGTCTTGCTGCGCTTGCGGTACTCGCCCCATTCGAAGGTGATCAGCTTGGTCTTCACGCCAATCTTCTCCCAGTCGGCCTGGATCAGCTCGGCCATGCGCTTGCCGTCCGGGTTGTACGGGCGGGTCACCGGCAGGTACCACAGCTCGACCTCGGTGCCGTTCGGAAAGCCCGCCTTGGCCAGCAGGTCCTTCGCCTTCGCCGGGTCATAGGCGTAGTCGGTGACCTTGTCGTTGTACGACCAGAGGGTCGGCGGGATCGGGTTCTTGGCCTGCTGGCCGGCACCCTGGAACACCGAGTCGAGGATCGCCTTCTTGTTGACGGCCATGCTCAGCGCCTGGCGCACCTGCTTGTTGTCGAACGGCTTCTTCTCGACGTTGAACGCGATGTAGCCGACGTTCAGGCCGTTCTGCTGCACCAGGTTGATGTTCGGGTCGGTCTTCATCAGCGCGACGTCGGCCGGCTTCGGGAAGGCCATCACGTGGCACTCGCCGGTCTTCAGCTTGGCATAGCGCACCGATGCGTCGGTGGTGATCGCGAACACCAGGTTGTCGATCTTCGGGCGGCCGCCCCAGTAGGCGTCGAAGGCCTTGTAGCGGATCACCGCGTCCTTCTGGTACGAGACGAACTGGAACGGGCCGGTGCCCACCGGCTCGCGGTCGAGCGCCTCCGGCGTGCCGGCGGCCTTCATCTTCTCGCCGTATTCGGCCGACAGGATCGACGCGAAGTCCATCGCCATGTTGGCCATGAACGGCGCCTCGGGCTTCTTCAGCACGAACTTCACCGTCAGCGCGTCGACCTTCTCGACGTGGTCGACGATGTCCTTCATGCCCATGTCCTCGAAGTACGCGTAGGTCGCGCCCGGCTGGGTCTTGGCCAGCGGGTGGTTCGGGTCGGCCATGCGGTTGTACGAGAACAGCACGTCGTCGGCGTTGAAGTCGCGCGTCGGCGTGAACTTCGAGGTGCTGTGGAACTTGACGCCCTTGCGCAGCTTGAAGGTGTAGCTCAGGCCGTCGGCGGCGGCGGTCCAGCTCTCGGCGAGCGCCGGGATGATGTTGGTGGTGCCGGTGTCGAACTCGACCAGGCGGTTGAACATCGGCACGGACACCGCGTCGAACGTGGTGCCGGTGGTGTAGTACTGCGGATTGAAGCCTTCCGGGCTGCCCTCGGAGCAGTAGACCAGCGTCTTGGCCGCGAACGATGCGCCCGCACAGGCCAGCAGGCAGGTGGCCGCAAGGGCCTTCAAGGGGAAGCCGCGAAGTTTCATGGGGGTGGGTCCTGAGAAGGGTTGTCCAACGTCTGAAGGAAAAGCGCCGCCTTGTGGGCAGCGCGGCGGATGATAGCGCGCTGGCCTAGGCCAGCCGGCCGGGCAACCACAGCCACAACGGTGCGGTCAGCATGTAGCCGCAGGTCGACAGCACGATCGCCGCGGTGGTCTCGGCTTCGAGTGCCGCATAGCGCTGCGCGAAGATCAGCGCATTGCTGCCGATCGGCAATGCCGCCGCCATCACCACCACCGCCAGCGGCAGCCCCGCGAGCCCGAAGCCCCAGTGGCCGACGACCAGCACCAGGGCCGGCAGCACCAGCAGCTTCAGCACCGAGATCACCACGGCACCGCGCACGGCGCCCTGGACGCCGTAGTACGCAAGGGACATGCCAATCAGCACCAGGCACAGCGGCACGACCGGCAGGCCGAGCTGGACCAGCACCTCGTCGAGCACCGCCGGCATCGCGAGGCCCGACAGGTTCCAGGCCAGCCCGGCCAGCACCGGCAGCGTCACCGGGTGGACGATGGTGTTGCGGGCGGTGCGCGCCAGCGTGCGCCCCAGGTGCGCGCTCGATTGCCCCTGCCTGACGCGTTCGTGCGCCAGGTCGAGCTCGACCAGCGCGGTCAGCACCGTCAGCAGCGTCAACGCATGCAGGCTGACGATCGCGACGTGGATCTCGAGCCCCGCTTCGCCGAAGACGGCGGTGACCAGCGGGATCCCGACCTGCACCGTGTTGCCGAAGCTCGCCGAGATCGCCCGCACGCTGGGCGCGGCGGTCGCGAGGCGGCCGGCGTGCACCCGCGGGCGCTGCCAGGCGTAGACGCTGAGCAGCAGCACCAGCACCGGCGCGAAGAACGCGAGCAGCGTGCCCCACGGCATGCCGGCGAGGTCGAGCCGCGACGTGGTGCGGAACAGCAGCGCCGGAACGAACAGGTAGAACGCGGCGTTGCCCAGCACGCGCGCGGGGTCGTTCTCGCCCAGCCAGCGCAGGCGGCCGGCGAGGTAGCCGAGGGCGACGACGAGAAAGATGGCGAGGAGCTTGAACAGTACCGGCAGCGACATCGCGCCAGTATCGATCAAGCCCTCCGGTCACCCGGGTGCGGCCGACGTGGCCGCTGCGGGCGCGACCCGCTTCGTCGGCATGCTCACCCAGTAGACCTTGACGCCCCGTCCGAGGGCGGCGCGATCGATGGAGGCCACCCTTTGCTGGTCGACCTCCTGGGTGGATCCGCCCGGCAGGCCGGCGCAGGCGCCGAGCAGCAACACGGGCACGACACTGAACGCACGAACAACACGCAGCATGGCGGGCTCCTCGGAAAACGTTACCGGCTTTCCGAGATTAGGCGGCGGTGGCCGACAGTTCAACCAGCACGAACCCAGGTCCGGATCCGTCGCGTGGGCGCCGGATCCGCTGGCGGCTCACAGCCCCAGCCAGGTCCCGACCGCCATCATCGCGGCGTCGTCGTAGCGCACGAAGCCCTGGAACTTGGTCGGTTCGAGCTTCTTGCGGCCTTCTTCGCTGCCGTCCAGACCGAGCAGGTACTCGCGCACCTTCTCGACCTGCTCGGCCGACAGGTTCGGGCTCGCGATGATGTGCTTGATCGGCACCGGCTTGGACTTGAACATCACCTTGCCGCCCTTGGCCAGCCAGTCCTTGACGACCGCGTTCGACGCGGTCGCGCCGGCCTGCGTCAGGTTGTTCTCGACGAAGAACGGCACCGCGTCCTGGTAGCGGGTGTAGGTGGTGGCGACCAGCTTCGGGTCGCCGATCGCGTCGCGCAAGGTCGCGCGCACCATCCACGCGGTGATCGAGTCTTCGTCCGGCGCCCCGAGCTTGCGGCCCTTCAGGTCGGCCAGCGAGGTCACCGGCGAGTCGGCCTTGACGAGGAAGCTGGCCCGGTACTCCAGGAAGCCCTTGGTCACCGCGACCAGCTTGTAGCCCGGGCTCTTGATCGCGGCGATCGAGATGTGCGCCGGGTGCACCATCGCCAGGTCGTAGCTCTTCTCGGCCAGCCCGCGCTTGAGCGACGGGTAGTCGCCGATCGGCTCGATGCTGACCGGCTGCTTCAGGATCTTGCTCAGGTCGGCCGCGATCGCGGCGTACTTGGCGCGGATCTCTTCGGCCGGGACGCGGTAGGTCACGCCCTCGTTGACCGCAAAGACCAGGGCCTGGGCCCACGGCGCACAGGCGAACAGCGCCACGGCGGCCAGCCAACGGAAGTCACGCAGTTTCATTCGGGATCCCTGTTCCTGTGTTGGACGCTTGCGGCCTCCCACGACAGGGCCGCGCCGCCGCATCACCCCGGTGCAGGTCGGTCGTCGGTGTGGGACGACCGGTGACCGCGCCGAGTGTGTGCGCACTTGTAGTGGGCGCAGTGTCGCACTACACAGGAGTCACAACACGCCGCTACGAGAGACTCGTTGTGACAAATGTCGTGACAAAGGAATGAATGAATACCTACCAGTAACGTTCAGGCCCGCTCGGTTCAAGCGCCGTCGTCGGCGGCCTTCTTCGTCACCTTGCGGACGGCCTTCTTCGCGGGGGCTTTCGCCGCGGCGGGTGCCTTGGCTTCCGCCTCGGCGGCCGGTGCGGCGGCGGCCTTCGCAGCCGCCCCCTTGGCCGGCGGCTTCGCGGCGCGCGGTTCGAACTCGAAGCTGACCTTGCCTTCCTTCTTGTCGAACGCCAGGAAGGCCTTGAACTTGCGCCGCGTCTTGTTCGAGACGAAGTTCTCCAGCAGGTCGGTCTTGCCGGTGGCGAGCAGCTTGCTCATCTGCTCGCGGGCCACCGGCTGCTGCAGGATGATCTTGCCGCTCTTGAAATCGCAGGTGATGTGCGCGCCCACCGCATGCTCGCAGACGTAGGAGCTGCCGAACTCGAACACCCGGCCCTGGCACTTCGGGCAGTGGCCCAGGCTCTCCTGGTCGGAGAAGTCGACCGGCTCGCCGGCCTCGGCGTTCTTCGCGTCCTCGCCGAAATCGAACTCGAGCTTCCAGTTCTTGATCTCGTCGTCGAAGGCCAGCTTCAGCTCGGCGGTGAACGGCCAGCCGGCCTTCGAGCGGAAGCCCTCGAGCGGACCGATCTTCTTGTCGGCGATGAAGCGCTCGACCTCGTCGAGCTCGAAGCTGCGCCCGCCCGGGATCTTGCTGATCGAGAAGCCGCAGCCGTTGTCCTCGGCCGGGCTGGTGCCGACGCAGGTGAAGCGGCGGTAGTTCTCCTTCACGACGCCGCCGCAGTTGGGGCAGGGCGTTTTCAGGGTCGCGTAGTCGCCGGGGATGGTGTCGCGGTCGTACTCCTTGGCCTTCGCGACGATGCGCTGCGTCATCGCGGCGATCTCGGCCATGAAAGTCTCGCGGCTGAGCTTGCCCTTCTCCATCTCGGACAGCTGGAACTCCCAGTTGCCGGTCAGTTCGGGCTTGGTCAGGTCCTCGACGCCCAGCCCGCGCAGCAGCGTGGTCAGCTGGAAGGCCTTCGCGGTCGGGATCAGTTCGCGGCCTTCGCGGTGCATGTACTTCTCGAGGATCAGCCCTTCGATGATGGCCGCGCGCGTGGCCGGCGTGCCCAGGCCCTTCTCCTGCATCGCCTCGCGCAGCTCGTCGTCGTCGATCAGCTTGCCGGCGCCTTCCATCGCCGACAGCAGCGTCGCCTCGCTGTAGCGCGCCGGCGGCCGGGTCTTCATCGGGTTGACGGCCACGTCTTCGGTGCGCACCATCTCGCCCGGCGCCACCGCCACCAGGTTGGCGTCGTCCTCCTGCGCCTCGCGGCCGTACACCGCGAGCCAGCCCGGTTTCACCATCACCTTGCCGTTGGTCTGGAAGCTGTGCTCCTTGCCGGCCGCCTTCACGGTGCTGATGCGGGTCGTGACCATGAACTCGGCCGACGGGTAGAACACCGCGAGGAAGCGCTTGACGACCATGTCGTACAGCTTGGCCTCGACCTCGGTCAGGCTGCGCGGCGCCTGCAGCGTCGGGATGATCGCGAAGTGGTCCGACACCTTCGCGTTGTCGAAGATGCGCTTGTTCGGCTTCACGTAGCCTTCCTTCAGCGCCTTCGCGGCATGCGCCGACAGCGGGCGCAACGGGCCCGGCATGTCGTCGGTGGCCAGCATCTGCATCGTGTCCTTCACGACGGCGACATAGTCCTCGGGCAGGTGCTTGCTGTCGGTCCGCGGGTAGGTCAGCACCTTGTGCTTCTCGTACAGCGCCTGCGCGATGCTGAGCGTGGTCTTCGCGCTGAAGCCGAAGCGGCCGTTGGCCTCGCGCTGCAGCGTCGTCAGGTCGTACAGGCCGGGGGCGCTCTGCGTGCTGGGCTTGGCCTCTTCGGTGACGCTGGCCGGCTGGCCGCGCGCGGCTTCGGCGATCGCGTTCGCATCGGCCGCGTTCCACAGGCGGTCGGCGCGCTGCTCGGCGTCGTCCGGGTTCTTCTTCCACTTCGGGTCGAACCACTTGCCTTCGTACTCGCCGGCCTGTGCCGCAAAGCTGGCCTTCAGCTCCCAGTAGTCGCGCGAGACGTGCTTGCGGATCTTTTCCTCGCGCTCGACGACGATCGACAGCGTGGGCGTCTGGACGCGCCCGACGGTGGTCAGGAAGAAGCCGCCGTCGCGCGAATTGAAGGCCGTCATCGCCCGCGTGCCGTTGATGCCGACCAGCCAGTCGGCCTCGGAGCGGCTGCGCGCCGCCTGCGCCAGGCCCTGCAGGCTCTCGTCGCTGCGCAGGTTCTCGAAGCCGTCGCGGATGGCCGCCGGCGTCATGCTCTGCAGCCACAGCCGGCGCACCGGGTGCTTGCTCTTCGCGTGCTGCTGGATGAGCCGGAAGATCAGCTCGCCCTCGCGCCCCGCGTCGCAGGCGTTGATCAGGTCGGTGACGTCCTTTCGCTTGACCAGCTTGACGATCGCATTCAGCCGCCCCTTGCTCTTGTCGATCGGGTTCAGATCGAAGTGCGGCGGGATCACCGGCAGGTTCGCGAAGCTCCACTTGCCGCGCTTCACGTCGAACTCCTCCGGCGCCTTGATTTCCAGCAGGTGGCCGACGGCGGAGGTCACGATGTGGTGCTCGCCTTCGAAGTACTCGTCGTGCTTGTCGAACTTGCCCACGGTGGGCGTCAACGCGCGCACGATGTCCTGGGCGACGGAGGGCTTCTCGGCAATGATCAGTGACTTGCTCATGGGACTTTCTGGTGATGGCTCGGCCGGGGTCGGCGCGTGCTCTCTACAATCCGGGCTTCTCGCGCGCATGCACGCATGCGCAGGCACGCGCGCGCACCCATGAATTCAATGTACCCAAAGAAATCGATGACGCAAGCCGGCACCGCCAAGTCCCCTCGGTCCAGACCGACCCCCGCGCCGACACCCGTGAAGGCTGCGGGCCAGGCGGCTGCCGCCGGCCGGCGCATCCAGGTGCGCCGCTCCGGCGTGCACGGCAAGGGCGTGTTCGCGATCGCCCCGATCGCCCGCGGCGAGGTCGTCATCGAGTACAAGGGCGAGGTCATTCCGTGGGAAGAGGCGCTGCGCCGCCACCCGCACGACCCGAAGGACCCGAACCACACCTTCTACTTCCAGCTCGACGGCGACATGGCGATCGACGCCAAGTACGGTGGCAACGCGGCGCGCTGGATCAACCATGCCTGCACGCCGAACTGCGAATCCGACGAGATCGACGGCCGGGTGTTCATCAAGGCCCGGCGCGCCATCAAGCCGGGCGAGGAACTGTTCTACGACTACGGCCTGATCATCGACGAGCGCTACACGCCGAAGCTGAAGAAGGAATACGAATGCCGCTGCGGCACCCGCAACTGCCGCGGCACGATGCTGGCCCCCAAGCGCTGACCCGCTGGGACGTCGAAAGCCGAACGCCGAGACTGCGATGAGCGACCTCCCCGAAGACGACACCCCCGATCCGACGCTGCCCGCGCCGACGCCGCAGCACTGGGGCGCCGAGGCGCTGTGGCAGCAGCTCGAGCCGCTGCTGCCGGGGTTGAGCGTCGAGGTGGTCGCGCGCATCTCGTCGACCAACACCGCGCTGCTCGAACGCGCCCGCGTCAACATGAGCGCGATCGACGAGGCCGCGGCCGAGCTGGTGCAGGTGCGCCGCAGCGTCGAGAGCGCCGCGTTCGGCCGGCGTGCCGCCGATGTGCAGCCCTGCCTGCTGGTGGCCGAGCACCAGACCGGCGGGCGCGGCCGCATGGGCCGGGTCTGGAAGGCCGCGCCGGTCGCGTCGCTGACCTTCTCGCTGTCGCTGCCGATGAACCCGCCCGACTGGTCCGGGCTGTCGCTGGCGGTCGGCGTCGCGCTGGCCGAAGCGCTCGACCCGCGCACGCCGGGCGACACGAGCGCACCGCGCATCGGCCTGAAGTGGCCCAACGACCTGTGGCTGATGGAGCCCGGCGCCGAGACCGGTGCCCTCGCGCAGCCCGGCAGCCGGCTGGGCCGCAAGCTCGGCGGCGTGCTGATCGAGACGGTGGCCGCCGGCAAGCGGCGGCTCGCGGTGATCGGCATCGGCATCAACGTGCAGCCGATGCATGCCACCACCGAGCTGAACACCGGCTACGGCTGCGTGCAGGAGCTCGACGCCACGCTGACCGCCCCGGCCACGCTGGCGCGCGTCGCGCTGCCGCTGGTGAAGGCGCTGATCGAATTCAACCGGCGCGGCTTCGGTGCCTTCGTCGACCGCTTCGCGGAGCGCGACCTGCTGCGCGGCCGCGCGATCACGACGACGCAGCCCGACGTGGCCGAGGGCATCGCCGACGGCGTCAGCGCCAACGGCATGCTGCGCGTGATCACCGTCGACGGCCCGCGCGAGGTCGGCAGCGGCGAGGTCAGCGTGCGCCTGACGCCGTCCGACGGCGGCGCGCCCGACGTGCCGGCCGAGGACGCCTGATGCTGCGTGCGGTCGTGCTGTTGCTGGTGCTCGCGAACCTGGGCTTCTGGGCCTGGACGCAGGGGCAGCTCGACGGCGTGGTCGGCGTGCGCGCGCAAGGCGACCGCGAGCCCGAGCGGCTGGCGCGCCAGGTGCGGGCCGACAGCGTGCACATCCTGCCGTCGAGCACGGCGTCGGCGCCGGCCGGCGGCCCCGGCGAGCCGGCGCTGGCCTGCCTGGAGGCCGGCCCCTACACGCCGGCGCAGATCGCCAGCGCCGAATCCGCGCTGCAGAGCGCGTTGCCGCCCGGCAGCTGGAGCAGCGTGAGGAACGAGCTGCCGGCGGTCTGGATGGTCTACATGGGCAAGTTCCCGAACCGCGAAGGCCTGCAGAAGAAGGAAGACGAGCTGAAGCGGATGAAGGTGCCGTACGAAGAACTGCGCAACGCGCCGGAGTTCGAGGTCGGCCTGTCGCTCGGCCGTTTCGACAACAGGGATTCGGCCGAGAAGGCGCTGGCCGAGCTGACGCAGCGCGGCGTGCGCACCGCCCGCGTCGCGCAGCTGTCGGCGCCCGGCGTCAGCCATTCGCTGCGCATCCCGCGCGCGGACGACGCGCTGTGGGCGCAGGTGATGGCACTGAAATCCGACGCGCTGCTCGGCCGCCCGTTCGGCAGCTGCGCGAGGTAGAACCGTAGCCCGGATGACGATCCGGGTCCGTGGATCAAACCGGCGCAGTACGTCGCAGCGCCACCACCGCCGCCAGCAGCCCCAGCAGCCAGCCGAATCCCAGCGCCCCGCCACCATCCCCCGGCGGGTTGATCGGCGGCGTCACCGGATCGCTTTCGCCGTTGCCCGGCAGGTCCTGGCCCTGGGCCGCCGCGGCCCGCAGCGCCGGCGTGTCGATCACGACCGACGACCAGTTCGGCGCGGTGTAGCCGGTCGGGTTCGCCGCATACACCAGCGCCTGCGCCGCATCCATCAGCCCGGCGCCGCAGGTGCTCGTCGTGCAGATGCAGCGCCCCGGGTTCGCGTTCGCACACGCCCCGACCACCGGCGACGTGACGTGCGGCCGCGCGCTGCGCTTGAGCCCGTCGATCAGCTGCGCGGTCGTGAGGTTCGGGTTGACGCTGACCATCAGGCTCAGCACGCCGGACACCAGCGGCGTCGAGAAGCTGGTGCCGAACACGTTGACGTAGTTGCCGGTGCCCGGGTTGCTGGAGCCGCTGTTGCTGATCGTCAGCAGCCCGTCGTCGTTGACCGTGCTGCCCCAGGCGCCGATCTGCGAGCTGTCGCCGCCGACCGTCGCGATCTGGATGCTCGGGCCGAAGTTCGAATAGCTGGCCTTGAAGCCGTCGCGGTTCACCGCGGCGACGCCGACCACGCCGCTGCAGTTGGCCGGTCGCGTCACGCCGCCGCTTTCGTTGCCGGCTGGCGCAACCACCACGGTCTTCACCGCGGCCAGGTCGTCGATCGCGCTCTGGTAGGCGGCGTTGCAGGCACTGCTGCCGCCGAAGCTCAGGTTGATCACGCGCGCCGGGTGCGGGTTGACCGGGATCGTGTTGTTGCTGCTGTCCAGCACCGACAGGCCGGCGGCCCAGCGCATGCCGTCGACGATGTCGCCGACCGTCGCGCCGCACTTGCCGGAGATGCGCACCGGCAGCACCCGGCTGGTCCAGTTGACGCCGGCCACGCCGACGCCGTCGTTGCTGGACGCCGCCGCGATGCCGGCCGTCGTGGTGCCGTGCCACGAGCTGTCCTCGACGCCGCAGCCGGCGAACGCGGGGTCGCCCAGGTCGGCCTGCGTGACCCAGTCGCCGGGATCGCTCGGGTCGGTGTCCCAGCCGTTGCCGTCATTCGAGTACTCGATCTCCGAGACGAAATCGCGTCCCGGCCAATAGCGTGCGGCCGACAGGTCGGGGTGAACCGTCACGCCCGAATCGAGGATCGCGATCGTGACCGCGGCATTGCCGGTGCTCGTGTCCCACGCACCCTGCACCCCCGGCACGCCGCGCATGCGGTCGACCGCAGCGTTCAGGTTCGAGCCGCTGACCGGCTGCAACCACCATTGCCCGGTGGTGCCGGCGGTCTTCGGGAAGCGCGGGTCGTTCGGCAGCGCCAGCCGGCGCTCCAGGTCGTTGGTGACGACCCATTCGACCTCCGGCTGCGCGCGCAGCCTGGCGGCCATCGCCGCAGCCTCGCCGGCCGTCAGCACGTGGTCGAAATCGACCCGCTGCGCCGCGCGCCCGTTCGGCGAGATCTTCAGCGCGGTGAGGCCCGACGCGCGCATCACGCCCTGCAGCCGTTCGGTGCCCGCCTTCGTCGCGCCGAGGGCCGCGGCCTGCTCGTGCGACGGCGCATCCTTCAGCTTGACCAGCAGCCCGAGCGCGCGCGGCGCGGTCGCCGTGGTCGTCAAAAGCCGTTCGGGCTGGGGCGAGGCGGCCGCGGCGTGGCCGGCGGCCAGGGCCCCGAGCACCGCGACGGCGCAAGGGAGTGTCAGAAAGTGGCGCATGGGGTGTCTCCGTCGAGCGGAGATCATGCCCCAATGCCGTGCTTCAAGTTGTGTGCAAGGGCTAGCGGCGGATGACGCGACGACGACGCGCGCGCGACGACCGCTGCAGCGCCAGCACCGCCGCCAGCAGCCCGGCCAGCCACGGCCAGCCGAGGGCGCCGCCGCCGCTGTCGCCGCTGGACGCGGTGGTCGAAGGGCCCGGCGCGGGGGGCAACCTCGGCGTCGTGCCCGCGCTCACCGTGACCGACGCGGTGCTGGTGGCTTGCGCCGCGGCGTCGTCGGTGACGGTCAGGCTCACGGTGAAGCTGCCGGCCGCCGTGGTCGCGAGCGTCGCGGTCGCGGCATTGGTCGCGCTGGTGAAGCTGGCGATGTCGCTGCCGGCGGTCAGCGTCCACTGGTAGCCGGTGATCGCATGGCCGGCTGGTGCCGACGAGCCGCTGCCGTCCAGCGTGATCGAAGCGCCGGGCGTCGTGCGGGACGAGCCGGCATCGATGCGCGCCACCACCTGGGCCACCGCGGTCACCGCCGCCCCGGCGTCCAGCAGGCCGGCGCCGCAGGTGGTCGTCGTGCAGTAGCACTCGGCGCTCTGCGCGGTCGCCGACGGCGCCTTGCAGGCCGCCACGCCGGCGCCCGCCCCGGTGCTCGGGAACGCACGCGCGGTGCTCTTCAGCACGCCGATCGCTTGCGCAGGCGTCAGGCTCGGGTTGGCGGAGAACATCAGCCCCAACGTGCCGGCCACCAGCGGCGTCGAGAAGCTGGTGCCCAGCGACGGGTTCGCGCTGTCGGTGTAGGCGCTGGCGACCGGCGTGGTGCTGCCGGTGTTCGTGGTCGTCAGGATCGGGTACAGGCAGGCGCCGCTCGTGTTGACGCAGTTGCCGGCGGGCGCGGCGATCGTCAGCTCCGGCCCGAGGCTCGAGAAGCCGACCTTGGTGCCGCTGTGGCGCACGCCGGCCACGCCGACGACGCCGGGGCAGTTGGCCGGCACGTTGACCGCGAGGCCGTCGTTGCCGGCCGCGGCCACGACGACGACACCGGCGGTGGTCAGCTCGGTCATTGCGTCCTTGTAGGCCTGCGAGCAGGTGCCCTCCCCCCCGAGGCTCAGGCTCAGCACCTTGGCCGGGTGGGCATTCGTCGCCACCCCGGCCACCCCGAGACCGGCGGCCCAGCGCATCGCCGCGATGATGTCGCTGTCGGTGCCGCCGCACTTGCCGAGCACGCGCACCGGCAGCACCTTGACGTCGCGTCCGATGCTGGCCATGCCGCTGCCGTTGTTGGTCGACGCGCCGACCAGCCCGGCCGTCTGCGTGCCGTGCCAGCTGCTGCCCTCGACACCGCAGCCGGCGAAGTCACCGCTCGCGTCCTCGGTCGACGAGATCCAGTCGCCGGGATCGCTCGGGTCGCTGTCGCGGCCGTTGCCGTCGTTCGCGGTGGCGGCGTCGCTGACGAAGTCGTAGCCGGGCAGCAGCTTGCTGGCGAGTTCCGGGTGGTCGGGGCGGATGCCGGTGTCCAGCACCGCAACGACGACGCTGCTGCTGCCGGTGGTGATGCCCCAGGCCGTCTCGGCGTTGATGGCCGAGACCAGGCTGGCGGTCGATGCGCGCAGGTACCACTGACCGGCGGTCGGCGACACGCTCGCGCCGCCGGCGTACAGCGGATCGTTCGGCGCGGCGAACGCGCGGCGCCGGCCGTCCGGCACGGCGTATTCGACATCGGACAACGCCGACAGGCGCGCCGCCAGGTCGGCCGAACTGAGCCCGCTCGCCTTCACGACCTGGCTGCGCGCCGTCAGCGCATGGCCGTCGCTGAGCGCGAGGCCGAGCCGCTGCGACAGCGCCTGCGCCTGCTGCGGCGCGGCCTGCGCGCTGCCGCTGGCAACCGACAGCGCCCGCATCGCGCTCGAATCGGCCTTGAACTTGACGATGACCCGCGCCTGCATCTCGGCCGGGATCTTGTGCACGGCGGGCGCCTGTTCGGCGGCCGACGCCGCTGGCGCGAACGCCACGGCCAGCAACGAGGCGATGCAGCAGGAAATGAGTCGCGTCATGGGACAGCCTGAAGGGGCTCGCAGCCCGGAACGGCCAGTGTAGGCATCGGCCGTGTGTCCAGGGGTGAACCGGACATCGGCCGACACGCTTGGAGACAACTCGGTTTCACGGACCGTGCAGATGCAACGGATCGGCGGGCCGGCCCATGAAAAAAGGCCTCCCGGGGGAGGCCTTTCGCGGTCGCGCTGCGCTGCGGCAGCCGACACTCACTTCGAGATCACGCGGACCATCTCGAGCACCTTGTTCGAGTAGCCCCATTCGTTGTCGTACCAGGCCACCAGCTTCACGAAGGTGCTGTCGAGCGCGATGCCGGCATCGGCGTCGAAGATCGAGGTGCGCGGGTCGCCGCGGAAGTCGGTCGCGACGACCTTGTCCTCGGTGTAGCCGAGGATGCCCTTCAGCGCGCCTTCGGACTGCGCCTTGAACTCGGCGCAGATCTCCTTGTAGCTCGCTTCCTTGTTCAGCTCGACCGTCAGGTCGACCACCGAGACGTCGGAGGTCGGCACGCGGAACGACATGCCGGTGATCTTCTTGTTCAGCTCGGGGATCACGACGCCGACGGCCTTGGCCGCGCCGGTCGACGACGGGATGATGTTCTCGAGGATGCCGCGGCCGCCGCGCCAGTCCTTGTTGCTCGGGCCGTCGACCGTCTTCTGCGTCGCGGTGGTGGCGTGCACCGTGGTCATCAGGCCGCGCTTGATGCCCCACTTGTCGTTCAGCACCTTGGCCAGCGGGGCCAGGCAGTTGGTGGTGCACGAGGCGTTGGAGATGATGTCCTCGCCCTTGTAGGTCTTGTCGTTGACGCCGAACACGAACATCGGCGTGTCGTCCTTCGACGGCCCGGTCATCACGACCTTCTTGCCGCCGGCGGCGATGTGCTTGGACGCGGTGTCCTTGGTCAGGAAGATGCCGGTGCCCTCGACGATGATGTCGGCGCCGACCTCGCCCCACTTCAGTTCGGCCGGGTCCTTGACGGCGCTCAGGCGGATCTTCTTGCCGTTGACGATCAGCGTGTTGCCGTCGACCTCCACCGTGCCGTCGAAGCGGCCGTGCACCGAGTCGTACTGCAGCATGTACGCGAGGTAGTCGGGCTCGAGCAGGTCGTTGATCGCGACCACCTCGATGTCCTTGAAGTTCTGGACGGCCGCGCGGAACACCATGCGCCCGATGCGGCCGAAGCCGTTGATGCCGATCTTGATGGTCATGAGATCTCCTTGGGGTGAAGCTGAGCGACGGCCGTCGATCAGTTGATTTTGAAACTGAATGCCCGGTCGACCGAGAAGGGATCGCCCGGTTTGAACTTGTAGGCCAGCATGGTCGCCATGGCGATCGCATCGAGCTTGGTATCGCCGGACGATTGCAGCATGCTGACCATCTCCACCGAGCCCGAGTCGTTCACGCGGGCTCGCAAGTTGGTGACGCCCTCGAAGGCGTATGCCAAGTGGACACCAGGAATCGCAGGGGCATGGATCAACCTCTCCGCGATGGCGGCGGCAGCCGCGGCCGGATCGGTGCGAGCCAAGCTCTCCGCATTCCAGCTGAGCACCGCGGTGTCCTGGTAGCTGCGTCCCTTGTCACGCTCCCATTCGAACCCTTTCGGCAGGTGGTAGCGGGACGAATTCACTCTCTCGACCACGGCCGCATCGATGATCTCGTCGCCGCTGCTCTGATAGACGCAGTCGACCGCAACCTTGCCTGATGCATCGATCAAGTGATACTGAAAGCCGACAGTACCTTCATGGCCGGCAGCAAACGCCGCCTCCGGGTACTTGAATGGCGGTCCGCTTCGGCGAGCGAGCGAAGGCACGTCCAGCATCGACGCGCAGCGTGTTGGCGCTGCTTGCCCCCACGCGGCACTCACGAAGAGCACGCTTGCAAGGCCGGAGAACGCTGCCCACCGACGCTTGTCGACCGCACCCATCACTTACTTGCCGAGCACGACACGCACGGTGTCGGCCACGTTTTCCGGCGTGAAGTGGAAGTGCTTGAACAGCACCGGCGCCGGCGCCGATTCGCCATAGGTGTCGATGCCGACCACCGCCGCGACGCCGTACTTCCACCAGCCGTCGCTGACGCCCATCTCGACCGCGATGCGCGGCAGGCCCTGCGGCAGCACGCTGGTCTTGTAGGCGGGGGTCTGGCGGTCGAACACCGAGGTGCTGGGCATGCTGACGACGCGCACCGCGATGGCGCCGTTCTCGGGCTTCGCGAGCAGCTGCTGCGCGTGCAGCGCGAGCTGCACTTCCGAGCCGGTCGCGATGATCACCGCCTGCGCCTTCTTCTTCAGGCCCACCTCGCTCGGCTCGGCCAGCACGTAGCCGCCCTTCTTGAGGGTGTCGACCGCCGCCTGCGGCTGGCCGGCCTGGAACTCGGCCTTCGGCGCGTACGGCAGGTTCTGGCGCGACAGCAGCAGCGCGCTCGGGCGGTTGCTGTTCTCGATCGCGCTGGCCCAGGCCACGGCGGTTTCGGCGGTGTCGGCCGGGCGCCAGACGTCCAGCCCGGGGATCAGGCGCAGCGCCGCGGCATGCTCGACCGACTGGTGGGTCGGGCCGTCTTCGCCGAGGCCGATGCTGTCGTGCGTGAACACGTGGATCACGCGGATCTTCATCAGCGCGGCCATGCGGATCGCGTTGCGGCTGTAGTCGCTGAACGTCAGGAAGGTGCCGCCGTACGGGATGAAGCCGCCGTGCAGCGCGATGCCGTTCATGATCGCGGCCATGCCGAACTCGCGCACGCCGTAGTTGATGTGGCGCCCGCCGTTCGACGCGCCGTCGGCCTCGAAGCGCAGCGGCGGCGTGCTGCTGGTGTTGGTCAGGTTCGAGCCGGTCAGGTCGGCGCTGCCGCCGAGCAGCTCTGGCAGCGCCTTCGTGAACGATTCGAGTGCGATCTGGCTCGCCTTGCGGCTGGCCACGTTCTCGGCCTTGGCGTTCGCCGCCAGCGCGGTGTCGAGCACCGTCTGCGCGAAGTTCTTCGGCAGCTCGTGCGCGGTGCGGCGGATGAACTCGACCGCCAGTTCCGGGAACGCCTTCGAGTAGGCCTCGAACGCGTCGACCCACTGCGTCTCGGCGGCCAGGCCGTCGGCGCGGCTGTCCCACTCCTCGTAGGCTTGCTCGGGGATCACGAACGGTTCATAGGTCCAGCCGAGGGCTTCGCGGGTCAGCTTGATCTCGTCGGCGCCCAGCGCCTCGCCGTGCGCCTTCGAGGTGCCGCCGCGGTTCGGCGAGCCCTTGCCGATGGTCGTCTTGCAGCAGATCAGCGTCGGCTTGTCGGCCTTCTTCGCGGCGGCGATCGCGGCATCGACCGCGTTCACGTCTTGCCCGTCGACGGCAGCGATCACGTTCCAGCCGTAGGCCTCGAAGCGCTTCGGCGTGTCGTCGATGAACCACGGCGCGACCTTGCCGTCGATCGAGATGCCGTTGTCGTCGTACAGCGCGATCAGCTTGTTCAGGCGCCAGGCGCCGGCCAGCGCGGCGGCTTCATGGCTGATGCCTTCCATCAGGCAGCCGTCGCCGAGGAACACGTAGGTGTGGTGGTCGACGATCGCGTGGCCGTCGCGGTTGAATTCGTGGGCCAGCAGCTTCTCGGCCAGCGCCATGCCGACGGCATTGGTGACGCCCTGCCCGAGCGGGCCGGTGGTGGTCTCGACGCCCGGCGTGTAGCCCACTTCGGGGTGGCCGGGGGTCTTGCTGTGCAGCTGGCGGAAGTTGCGCAGCTCGCTCATCGGCAGGTCGTAGCCGGTCAGGTGCAGCAGCGCGTACAGGATCATCGACGCGTGGCCGTTGCTCAGCACGAAGCGGTCGCGGTTGGCCCAGTGCGGGTTGGCCGGGTTGTGGCGCAGGTGCCGGCCCCACAGTGCGACCGCCATGTCGGCCATGCCCATCGGGGCGCCCGGATGACCTGAATTGGCCTGCTGGACGGCGTCCATCGCCAGGGCGCGGATGGCGTTCGCCATCAAGGTGGTGTCGTGGGCGGGGGCAGTCATGCCGGGCGGCTCCTGGGGTTGGTCTGGCGGGTGGAGAGGGGGCGAAACGCGGCATTTTAGGCGCCACCGATAATCCCGCCGATGCAAGGCCTGCACCTCACCGCCGACCTGCGCGGCTGCGCCACCGGCAACCCCGCGATGACCGACCCCGACGCGCTGCGCCGGTGCTGCCTCGCGGCCGTCGCGGCGGCCGCGCTGCGGCCGGTCGGCGAGCTGTTCCACCGCTTCCCGGCACCGGGCGGCGTGACCGGCGTCGTGCTGCTGGCCGAGTCCCACCTGGCGGTGCACACCTGGCCCGAGCTGGACGCGGTGACGCTGGACGTCTACGTCTGCAACCTGGGCGCCGACAATTCGGCCCGGGCGCAGGCGCTGCTCGATGCGTTGCTCGGGGTGTTCGAGCCGGCCCGGGTGCAACGCCAATCGCTGCTGCGAGGGGTCGAATGAAACCAGGCATGAAAGCCATCATCCTGGCCGCCGGCCGCGGCGAACGCATGCGGCCGCTGACCGATGCGCTGCCGAAGCCGCTGCTGGCGGTGCACGGCAAGCCGCTGATCGAATGGCACCTGGAGGCGCTGGCGCGCGACGGCGTGCACGACGTGGTGATCAACACCGCGTGGCTGGAAGACCTGATCCCCGCCGCGCTCGGCGACGGCAGCCGCTGGGGGCTGCGCATCCGCTACTCGATGGAAGGCCGCGACCACGGCGGCGCGCTCGAGACGGCCGGTGGCATCGCGAAGGCGCTGCCGCTGTTGGTCGACCATCCCGATGAGTGCTTCTGGGTTGTCTCGGGCGACATCCATGCGCCGGGCTTCCGCTTTGACGCAGCCCAAGGCGAGCGCTTCGCGGCCGGGTCGCTGCTGGCGCACCTGTGGCTGGTGCCGAACCCGGCCTTCCATGCGAAGGGCGATTTCGGGCTCGACGCCGAGGGCTTCGGACTGGCCGACTCTGCGGGGCCGGATGGCCTGCGCTGGACCTACGCCAACCTCGCGCTGTGCCGCGCGTCGCTGTGCGCCGGCATCGCGGCGGGAACGAAGGCGGCGCTCGGCCCGCTGCTGTTCGCCGGCATGCGCGAGCGGCGCATCAGCGCCGAGGTGTGGCGCGGCGCGTGGGAAAACGTCGGCACGCCGGCGCAGCTCGCTGCGCTCAATGCAGCTTGATCTTCGGACGATACGTGCGATCAAGGAATTCCGACAGCGTCACCAGCACCATCCGCCAGAAGCCGCCGAGCGCCATCTGGTGCTGCTTGTGCAGCGCCCAGTACATGAACTGCGCGAGCCGGCCTTCGATGAACAGGCTGCCGCGCGTCAGGCTGCCCATCAGGCTGCCGACCGACGAGTACTCCGACAGCGACACCAGCGAGCCCTTGTCGCTGAACACGAACGGCTTCACCGGCTGGCCGGCCAGCAGCTTCGGGATCGCCTTCACCAGGTACATCGCCTGCTGGTAGGCGGCCTGCGCGCGCGGCGGCACCCAGGTGCCGTCGGGCTGCTGGCAGGCTGCGCAGTCGCCGAACGCGAAGATGGCCGGGTCGCGCGTGGTCTGCAGGTTGCCGTTGACCACCAGCTGGTTGAGCTTGTTGGTCTCCAGCGGCTCAATGCCCGGCGCACCCCCCAGCGTGCGCAGGAAATCCGCCGCCTTCACGCCGGCCGCCCACACCGTCAGGTCGGAGCCGATCACCTTGCCGCTGGCCATCCGCAGGCTGTCGGCGGTCACCTCGACCACGCGCTCGTTGGTGTGCACCTCGATCGCCAGCTTGCGCAGCTCGCGCACCGCCGCTTCGCTCAGGCGCGCGGGCAGTTGCGACAGCAGCCGCGGCGCCGCCTCGACCAGCACGATCTGCAGGTCTTTCTCGGGGTGGATGTGGTCGAAACCGTAGTTCGCCAGCACGCGCGCGGCGGCATGCAGCTCGGCCGCCAGCTCGACGCCGGTGGCGCCGCCGCCGACGATCGCCACCGTCAGCCGGCCGCTGCCGGCCGCGCGCGGTACGCTCTGCGCGCGGATGCAGGCGTTGATCAGCCGGTCGTTGAAGCGCTTGGCGGCCGGCGGGCTGTCGAGCTTGATGGTGTGCTCGGCCGCGCCCGCGGTGCCGAAGTCGTTGGTCTGGCTGCCGACCGCGATCACCAGCGTGTCATAGGCCAGCGTCTGCGCCGGCGTGATCTCGCGGCCGGCCTCGTCGAAGCTCGCGTCGAGCTGCACCGTCTTCGCGGCGCGGTCGACGCCCGACAGCCGGCCGAGCCGGAACTTGAAGTGGTGGCCGCGCGCCTGCGCCAGGAACTCGATCTCTTCGGCGTGGGTGTCGAAGCTGCCGGCCGCGAGCTGGTGCAGCAGCGGCTTCCAGACGTGCGTACGTGCCGCGTCGACCAGCGTGATCTCCGCCAGTCCCTTGCGCCCGAGCGACTTGCCCAGCTGCGTGGCCAAGGCCAGGCCCCCGGCGCCCCCACCGACGATCACGATCCGTTGCATGCGACGCCTTTGTTGTGCTGATCCAGGCCGAGGGTATCAGCCAGCGGTTGGTCGCTGCGTGTGTGACATCGGCAGTGCCCGCGGGTACCGCCCTGCGGAATCCAGGTTGGTGTCGAATTTAAAGACATGTTGTCTAATTTGATCAAAAATGAACAAATCCTCAGGTGGGCATGTCATGAAGCAGTTCTCCTCCACGCACGCGAAGCAGTACTTCGGCGAAGTGATGAAGGCGGCCGGGCAGGCCCCAGTGGCCATCGAGCGTTACGGCAAGGTCGAAGCCATCGTCGCCGCGCCTCAGTTCTTTCAGGCAGCCGGAGCCGACGTGGCCGCGGAGCGCCGGCACATCCGCCTTCAACAGGCGATGGTCGAGAAAGACCGCCTCATCCGGCATCAGCGCATTGCGCTGGATCTGGTGACTGCCAACCCCAAGACCCGCGACGCGATGATCGGCGAGGCAGTGAAGGTCGTCGAACGGTGGCGGCGTGAACGGCTGTGCAGCGATGACTACATTGATCGCTGGTCAGCGATCCTTCGGCAACCTGTGCGCCAGATGGCGCAGACGATGATCTCGGACGCCGATGGCTGGGGCACGGCACTTCGCCAGAACTCGCCTTGGGTGGGGCTGCACGCGTGAACCTGAACGCGCTGTTCGCGTTGCTCGACGAGGCCCGGCGGCTGTCGGGGCATCTCGATTTCGTCGTGATCGGCAGCCTGTCGATCCTCGGTCTCGCAGAGCATTTCAATGTTCCGGCCGGCATGACCCTGTCCAACGACCTCGACTGCTACACGCGGGACGATCCGCGCCGCATCTTCGATGTGCTCGCTGCGCTCGGCGAAAACTCGGCCTATCACCAGAAATCCGGCTACTACCTGGACGGTGTCCGCCCAGGACTGGCCAGCTTGCCGTCCGGCTGGGAACAACGGCTGATCAAGGTGGAACGCAGCGGGCTGCGAGCGTGGTTTCTGGATCCCAACGATGCCGCCTTGTCCAAATACGCGCGTGGCGAGCGCCGCGATCAGCGTTGGATCCGTGCCGGCATCGAGGCTGGCGTCGTGTCGCTGGCGATGGTGAAGTCGCGTTTTGGCAGCACAAACTTCCTGGACGACGACGAGCGGGACCAGGCGCGACAGCGGGTGGACGCCGACCAGGCCTGGATCGACGGGGCCACCGGTTCCAGCCAGGAGCCCGAGAGCTCCTGACCCGAACAAGTCAAGCCGCGAACGGCATCGTGATCTCGTCGATCTTCGCCAGCACCTCCGGCGTCAGCTTCGGCGTGATCGCCAACGCGCCGAGGTTGTCCTGCAGCTGCGACAGCTTCGACGCACCCAGGATCACCGTGCTGACGCGCGGGTTGCGGTTGACCCAGGCCACCGCCAGCTGCGCCAGGTTGCCGCCCAGGTCGAGGGCGATCGGCTCCAGCTTCGCGACCGCGGCGTTCTTGTCGGCATCGGTCAGCCCCTTCAACAGGAAGCCCATGCCTTCGAGCGCGCCACGGCTGCCCTGCGGCACGCCGCTGCGGTACTTGCCGGTCAGCAGCCCGCTGGCCAGCGGGCTCCAGGTCGTCAGGCCCAGTCCGATGTCGTCGTACAAGCGGGCGTACTCCTGCTCGACGCGCTGGCGGTGGAACAGGTGGTACTGCGGCTGCTCCATCACCGGCTTGTGCAGGTGGTGGCGCTCGGCGATGTCGTAGGCGGCGCGGATCTCGGCGGCGCTCCACTCGCTGGTGCCCCAGTACAAGGCCTTGCCGCGGGTGATCATGTCGCTCATCGCCCAGACCGTCTCCTCGATCGGCGTGTGCGGGTCGGGCCGGTGGCAGTACACCAGGTCGATGTGCTCCAGCTGCATGCGCTTGAGCGAGCCGTCGATCGCCTGCGTCAGGTACTTGCGGTTCAGCGTGTCGCGCCGGTTGACGGTGTTGCCCTCGCGGTCCAGGCCCCAGAAGAACTTGGTCGACACGACGTAGTTCAGGCGCGGCCACTTCAGCCGGCGGAACGCCTCGCCCATCACGACTTCGCTCTGGCCGGCGGCGTAGGCTTCGGCGTTGTCGAAGAAATTGACGCCGGCGTCGAAGGCCGCGGCGAGCATTTCGGCGGCCGAGCCGGTGTCCACCTGGTTGTGGTACGTGACCCACGAGCCCAGCGACAGCTCGCTGACCTGCAGGCCGCTGCGGCCCAATCGACGGTATTTCATCGCTACACCTCGTTAAGAATTGCGGCATCTTAGCCACAGCCCCGCGTCGATTCGCGCACGCGACGCGAGCCCCGGGACGCCATGCGGGTACTGTGGCAGCCCGGTTTCTCGTCGTCCCTCTTTGCGGGCGCTGCGCTTCGCGTTACCGTCGCGTCCGTGATCAAGTTTCCCCGCCCCCGCTCCCTCCTGCTGCCGCTGGCGCTCTGTGCGCCGCTCAGCCCTTCGATGGCCGCCACCGCCGCCCGCGCCAGCGGCCTCGCGTCGTTCAGCACCTGGCTGCTGCTGCCCTTCCTGGTCGCGTTCGCGGTCGCCGGCCACATCCTGATCGGCCGCGGGGCGAAGGCGCTGACCGCATCCTTCCAGCCGCTGGCCAGCGGCGAACTCGAACTCGCCAGCTACGACCGCAACGTCTACGGCACCTCCGACCGCGCGATGCTCGAAGTCGTGGTCGTCCCGATCGTCGCCGGCCTGGTGATCTGGCTCGGCACCGCGCTGTCGTTCGGCTGGCTGATCTTCGTCGGCATCCTCGGCGTGCTCGGCGCGGTCGCCTTCGACATGGCGCGCTGGGAGCGCGTCAGCGTCAGCGCGAGCTACGTCTGGTTCCAGCGCGGCTTCGCCGGCAAGGTGCACCAGGTGGCGATCGAGAACATCCGCGACGTCAGCGTGGTCGAGGAAGACGGCACGCTGCCGACGCTGCGTCACCTGAACAACAACCGCGTCTGCCGGCTGCTGATGCGCATGACCGACAAGCGCGCCGTGGCCCTGCCGAAGACCGACGCCGAAACCCAGCTCGATGCGGTCGAGAACGCGGCCAACCAGATCCGCTGGCGCCAGCAGGCCCTGCTCGACAAGCAGAACGACAAGCGGGGCGACGCGGCGGCCGGCGAGAGGGGCGGCAGGAGCGAGAGGCACGAGAAGGGCGCGAGCACCCGACCGGGCCCGCTGGACACGCGCCCCGGCGCGCCGGACACCCGGCCCGGCGACGCTCCCGACCCCGACGGCGGCCGCATCCCGACCGCCGGCGACAAGGAAATGCTGCGCGAGCTGCGCCGCCTGCGCAAGCAGCGCGCCGCGGCCGCCGCCGCGGACCCCGCCCAGCCGCCCAAGGCCCGCGCGGACAGCGAGTCCTGACGCCCCGGCGCACCGCCCGCCCACCGATGCGCACCCCACCCTTCCGCCGTCGCCGCGCCGAGCTGGCCCGCCGCCTCGCCGCGGCCGGTGGCGGCATGGCGATCGTGCCGACCGCGCCAATGCAGATGCGCAACGGCGACAACGAGCACCCGTTCCGCCACTGCAGCCACTTCCACTACCTGAGCGGCTTCGACGAGCCGCACAGCTGCCTGGTGCTGCATGCCGACGGCTGCAGCGAGCTGTTCTGCCACGCCGCCAACGCCGAGCGCTCGGTGTGGGAAGGGCCGATGCTCGGGCCGGAGGCCGCGCCGCAGGCGCTCGGCGTCGACCTGGCCTGGCCGATCGAGCGCCTCGACGAGCTGCTGCCCGAGCTGATGGGCCGGGTGCGCAACGTCTGGACGCTGTTCACCGTGCCGAGCGGGATCGACCAGCGCCTGCCCGGCTGGCTGGCCCGCGCCCGCACGCGCGCCGGCCTCGGCGCCGAGGGCCCGGTGCACCGCGACCTCGGCCCGCTGCTCGACGAGATGCGCCTGATCAAGGACGCCGACGAGATCGACACGATGCGCCGCGCCGCGGCGATCTCGGCCGGCGCCCATGCGCGGGCGATGCGCTACTGCGGGCAGCGCTTCCGCGCCGACCCGGCGGCGGCCGTGCGCGAGTACGAGATCGAGGCCGAGCTGCTGCACGAGTTCCGCCGCCAGGGCGCGACCGGGCCGGCCTACGGCAGCATCGTCGCGGCCGGCGGCAACGCCTGCGTGCTGCACCACGCGGCCGGTCCCAGCGAGCTGCGCGCCGGCCAGCTGTGCCTGGTCGATGCCGGCTGCGAGCTGGACGGCTACGCGAGCGACGTCAGCCGCACCTTCCCGGCCGACGGCCGCTTCACCGGGCCGCAGCGGGCGCTGTACGACGTGGTGCTGGCCGCGCAGCAGGTGGCGGTGGCCGCGAC
Organism: Rhizobacter sp. Root1238; assembly: GCF_001425825.1. GTDB lineage: Bacteria > Pseudomonadota > Gammaproteobacteria > Burkholderiales > Burkholderiaceae_C > Rhizobacter. The sequence continues at coordinate 431,945 of NZ_LMDM01000001.1, read as the reverse complement.
GCGCCCCGGCAGCCGGCAGCGCGACGCCCACGAGGCGGCGGTGCGCGTGCTGTCCCAGGGCCTGCTCGACCACGGGCTGCTGGCGCGCGACCGCCATGGCGACGTCGACGCGGTGATGGCGAGCGGCGCCTACCGGCGCTTCTACATGCACGACACCGGCCACTGGCTCGGGCGCGACGTGCACGACGTCGGCGAGTACCTGTCGCTGCAGGAGCCGGCCGTCGACCAGCCGGATTTCCGCGGCGGGCGGGTCGTGCGCGCACCGTCGCGCCGGCTCGAATGCGGCATGGTCGTGACGCTGGAGCCCGGCCTGTACGTGCAGCCGGCGCCCGACGTGCCCGAGGCGTTCTGGAACATCGGCATCCGCATCGAGGACGATGCGGTCGTCATCCCGGGCGGCTGCGAGCTGATCAGCCGGGCGGTGCCGGTCGAGCCCGACGCCATCGAGGCGTGGATGAGCGCGCATTGAGGCACCTTCGCGCATGAACGGCATGCCATGAACGTCACCGAGACCCTGCCCCCCGCCGAACTGGCCAGCCTGTTCGAGCTCGCGCCGGTCTCGCTGTGGCTGGAGGACTACAGCGCGCTGCACGCGATGTTCGCGCGCTGGCGCACCGACGGCGTGACCGACCTGCGGGCGCACCTGCGGGCCGACCCGCGCCGCGTTGCCGAATGCTCGGCCTGCCTGCGCGTGCTGCAGGTGAACCGGCGCACGCTCGAGCTGTACGGCGCACGCGACCTGGCGCACCTGGTCGAGAACCTGCCGCGGGTCTTCCGCGACGACATGTTCGAGCAACTCGTCGAAGAACTGGCCGCGCTGTGGGACGGCCACACCCGCTTCACCAGCCAGACGGTGAACTACGCGCTCGACGGCCGGCGCCTCGACATCGTGCTGAACGCCACCGTGCTGCCCGGCCACGAGGCCGGCTGGGACCGCGTGCTGCTGTCGATCGAGGACGTGACCGAGCGCAGCGCCGCCGCCGAGGCGCTGCGCATGAGCGAGCTGTATGCGCGCGGGCTGTTCGAGCATTCGCCGGTGTCGTTGTGGGTCGAGGATTTCAGCAGCGTGAAGCGCCTGCTCGACGAGGCGCGCGCGCAGGGCATCAGCGACTTCCGGGTCTTCACCGACGTGCACCCGGAGTTCGTGACCCGCTGCCTGCAGGAAGTGCGCGTGGTCGACGTGAACCAGCAGACGCTGCGCATGTTCGGCGCGCCCGACCGCGACACCTTGCTCCGCCGGCTCGGCGACGTGTTCCGCGACGACATGACGGCGCACTTCGGCGAGCAGCTGCAGGAGCTGTGGAACGGCAAGACCACGCACCAGCGCGAGGTCGTCAACTACAACCTGGCCGGCGACCGGCTGCATGTCTACCTGCAGTTCTCGGTGCTGCCCGGCCACGAGGCCGACTGGGACCTGGTGCTGATCTCGCTGACCGACATCACTGCGCGCAAGCAGGCCGAGGCCTACCTCGAATTCCTCGGCAAGCACGACCCGCTGACCAAGCTGCGCAACCGGGCGTTCTTCGTCGACGAGATCAACCGGCTGGAGCGCAAGGGCCCGTGGCCGGTGACGGTGGTGGTCGCCGACCTGAACGGGCTGAAGACCATCAACGACACGCAGGGCCACGCGGCCGGCGATGCGCTGCTGCGGCGTGCCGGCGAGGTGCTGACGAAGGCGATCGACAAGCCGATGTGCGCCGCGCGCATCGGCGGCGACGAGTTCGCGCTGCTGCTGCCCGGCATGGACGCGCGCGCCGCGCAGCTGCTGCTGGACCGGCTGGCGTCGCTGTCGGAGCTGAACAACCAGTTCCATGGCACGACCACGCTGAGCTTCGCGCTGGGCATCGCGACCTGCGAAGCCGGCGGGCGCATCGAGGCCGCGGTCAACGAGGCCGATCACGCGATGTACGCGTCGAAGAAGGCGTTCTACGACCGCGCGGCGATGGATCGGCGCAAGGCGGGCTAGCGCGCTATCGGTACCCCATCGACTGCGGCAGCCACAGCACGATCTGCGGAAACAGCGTCATCGCGAGCAGCAGCGCCAGCAGCATCACGATGAACAGCCAGCCCTCGCGCAGCATGTCGCGGATCGGGATGCCGGTCAGCGCGTTGGTGACGAACAGCAGCATGCCGAACGGCGGATGGATCAGCCCGATCATCATGTTCAGCACGATCACCACGCCGAAGTGCACCAGGTCGATGCCCAGCGCCTTCACCATCGGCAGCAGGATCGGCACGAACACCAGCAGCAGCACCGAGATGTCCATGAAGCAGCCGAGCACCAGGAACAGCAGGTTCACCAGCAGCAGGAACGAGGTGCGGCCGAGCTCGAAGCTGGCCATCCAGGCCGCCAGCGACTGCGGCACGCCCTCGGCGGTGAATGCGTAGTTCATCATGAAGGCGCCGGCCAGGATCATCGTGATCACCGCGCTGGAACGCGTCGACTCCATCACCACGCCCCACAGCGTGCGCCAGCTCAGCGCCCGGTAGACCACGCCGGCCAGCAGCAGTGCATGCAAGGCCGCCACCGCGGCGGCTTCGGTCGGCGTGAAGATGCCGGTGTAGATGCCGGTCAGCAGCAGCACCGGCAGCGACAGCGGCAGCGCGCCCCGCCACAAGATGAGCGGCCATTCGCGCAGCGGCACCTTGTCCTCGCGCGGCATGTTGCGCCGCGTCGCGATGAAATGCACCACGCCCATCATCAGCAGCGCCATCAGCACGCCCGGCACCACGCCGCCCAGGAACAGCGCGCCGACCGAGCTGCCCGACACCAGCGCATAGATCACCATCGGGATCGACGGCGGGATGATCGGCCCGAGCGTTGCGCTCGCCACCACCACCGCGCCGGCGAAGCCGGGCGTGTACTCCGGCTTCTTCAGCATCTGCCGGATCGTCACGAGGCCCGGCCCGGCCGCATCGGCGATCGCGCTGCCGCTCATGCCCGAGAACACCACGCTGACCAGGATGTCGACCTGCGCCAGCCCGCCGCGCAACCGGCCGACCAGGATGCGGCAGAAGTCGAAGATGCGCTCGCTGATGGTGCCGGCGTTCATCAGGTTGGCCGCGAAGATGAACAGCGGCACCGCCAGCAGCACGTAGCTGTTGTAAAGCCCATTCAGCACCTGCTCGGCCGCGAGCCCGACATCCTGCCGCTTGACGATCAGGTAGGCGATGCCGCTGCCGATCATCGAGAAGCCGATCGGCGCGCGCAGCACGAAGCCGGCGACCAGCACGCCGACCAAGGCCCACAGCGCCGCGGTCATGGTTTCACCTCGCCGCTCAATTCGTGGTCGAGCCCGCGCGCAAGGCGCCACAGCGTGAACGCACTGCGCGCCACCACCGACGCGAGCATGAACGCGAACGGCATGAACACCGCCATGAACGGCAGCCCGAGCACCGGCGTGCCCTCGCGCGCCATGAAGCGGATGTAGTCCCAGCTGGCCGGCAGCGCCCACAGCGCGAGGCCGCCGAACAGCAGCGCCGCGAGGCCACGGAACACGCGCCGCACGCCGGCCGGCATCGCGTTGTAGACCAGGTCGAAGGCGACGTGCTCGCGCTGCGGCACGACGAACGCGGTCGACCACAGGATCACCCAGACGTACAGCACCACCGCCAGCTCGTCGGTCCACGGCAGCGGCTGGTTGAAGCCGAAGCGCGCGGTGATCTGCACCAGGAACACCAGGAACAGCAACACGAACAGGCCGCCGCCGACCGCGTCGGCGCCCCGTTTCAGCCAGCGCCGCATCACGAGGTTCCGTTGATGCGCCCAAGCATCCCCTGCGGCCACGCCTTCGCCTGCTCCGACGCGGCATAGGCCTGCTGCACCGCGAGGCGGAAGGCCGCCACGTCCGGCGTCGTCACCTGCAGCCCCTGCTGCTTGAAGAACTCGACCAGCTGCGCTTCTTCCTGGATGCGGTGGTCGTTGTTGTAGCGGGCTGCCGCCTGGGCTGCCGCCTTCAGCTTCTGCCGCTGCGCCGGGCTCGCGGCGTTCCAGGTCGTGTCGGCGATCGCGATGAACAGGCCGTCGACCAGGTGGCTGGTCAGCACCAGCTGCTTCGTCACCTCGTAGAACTTGGCGGCGCGCACCGTCGGCAGCGGGTTGTCCTGGCCGTCGATGGTGCCGGTCTTCAGCCCCAGGTAGACCTCGCCGAAGGCCAGCGGCGTCGGCGTCGCGCCGAGCGCCTGGCCGAGGAACAGCCATTCCTTCGAGCCCGGCATGCGCAGCTTCACGCCCTTCAGGTCGGCCGGCGTCGTCACCTTGCGCACGTCGCGCAGGTTGACCTGGCGCGTGCCGAGATAGGCGGTGGCGAGCACGGTGACGCCGAGCTTGTCGGAGACGCGCTTGAACATCTCGTCGCCGATCGGCCCGTTGAACACCTTCTGCTGGTGCTGCGGGTCGCGCAGCATGTAGCCGGCGGTGAAGATCGAGAACTCCGGCAGCAGCTTCGCGATGTCGAAGGCCGAGATCGACGCCAGCTCCAGGTTGCCGCGCGCCATCGCGGCCGGCTCGGCGCCCTGCTTGAACAGCGCCGCGTTCAGGTTGACCTGCACCTCGAACTCGCCGGGGGCCGATTGAGCGAGCGTGTCCTTGAAGACGGTCCACATCTTCGCGTGCCAGTCGTCCGGCACCGCCGGGGTCGAGATGCGCAGCAGCGTCTTGCCGGCGGCCAGCGCCCCGTGCGAGGCCAGGCCGGACAACACCAGGCCGGCCGCCAGGCGGCGGCGCCGTGAATCGAAAGTCATGCAGTCTCCAGGTTCCTTGTTCGGATCAGTCCACGTCGACATCCAGCGCGATCGGCTTCAGCGCATGCTGCAGCGTGTGCATCTGGTCCGTCGTCAGCGCCACCAGCGGCGCCCGCACCCGCAACCAGCCGGGTTCGCCGCTCAGGGCCGCCATGATGCCCTTCAATGCGGGGGTCAGCGCATACGGGCCGAGCATCGCGAGCAGCAGCCGCACCCGCGACACGTCGTGCGGCGTGTTCGGCGCGTCGGGCCGGCCGGCCAGCCGCTGCACCACGTGCGGCATGAAATTGGCCAGCCCGCTGACGGCCCCGGTGCTGCCGCGCCGCGCCAGCTCGGGCAGGTCGGGCTCGTGGCCGGCGGTGACCATCAGCGTCTCGTTGAAGGCATCGGCCAGCGCCAGCGTGTGCGCGGTGTCGCCGCTGCTGTCCTTGATGCCGACGATGGTCTGCGGGTACAGGCGCTTCAGCGTCTCGACCACCTTGCGCGAGAGCCCGACGCCGCTCACCTGCGGGATGTGGTACAGGTAAAGCCGCAGTCGGTCGTCGGCCGCGCCGTCGATCACCTGGCGGTAGCAGTCGATCACGCCCTGGTCGCTGACGCCCTTCAGGAAGAACGGCGGCATCATCAGGCAGCCGTGCGCGCCGATCGCCAGCGCATGGCGCGTCAGCGCCAGCGTGTCGGGCAGCGCGGCGCAGCTGGTGGACACCAGGATCTGCGACGCCGGCACGCCTTCGCCGACCAGCGCGTCGACCGCGTCGCGGCGCTCGTCGACCGAGAACGACGGCCCCTCGCCGGTGGTGCCGAACGGCACCACGCCGCCGCAGCCCTTGGCATGCACCAGCGCGCGGGCGTGCAGCCCGAAGCGGTGCAGGTCGATGCCGAGGTCGGGTTTCAGCGGCGTCAGCAGCGCCGGCCAGATGCCGTGGAAGGAGGCGGTTGCGGCAGGAATCGTCATGATCTTCTCCCGTCAATGGGAGCGGATGACGGCGCGGCTCCCGTCGCGCCAGAAACGAACGTCGGATCGGCAGGCGGTTCGTCAGTCGGTGGCCACCACCCCCTTGCGCAGCAGCAGGTTGCCGTATTTGCGCTGCTCGCCGGTGCGCAGGATCAGGAAGGCGCGCTTCGCCTGCTCGTAGAACGCGAAGCGCTCCAGCGTGGCCGGCTCGCGTTCGCCGGCGGCCCGCAGCAGCTGATGGAATTCGGCGACCGGCGGCGGCACTGCACGCGCATCGCCGACGACCTGCATCGTCCAGGCGCATTGCGGCACGAAGGTGTCGAGCGGAAAGAGCGGCAGCAGCGCCGCCAGCACGGCCGGGGCATCGGCGCCGGCGACCTGCACCAGCCGCGCACCGGCCTGCTGCGCCACCTGGGCGGCGGGGAAATTCGCGTCCACAATCGCCAGGTCGTCGCCGTGGCCCATGCTGGCCAGCGCGTGCAATGCATCGGGCGTCAGCAACGGCGATATCGTCTTGAGCATCGGGACTTCCTTCGCTTTCTTTGTGGGACAGCGGTGCCTGACACGCCAAGTGTCATGGTAAGCGCCGGCCCCGCAGCGTTCAGCGGGACAAACCCTTCTGCCCTGTCAACCCAGCCGCGAGAGCCTCCATGAGCATTCCGAACAGCAGTCCCACCAGCGCCCCCAGGAGCATCCAGTTCCCGCCGCTGCCGTTGCAGGTGGCCGAGTCGCTGCCGCACGACGCCCGGCGCGCCACGCTGGTGGGCCGGCTGTGGGTGCCCGGCGCCGGGCCGACGCTGGTCACGCTGGCCGGCGATGACCTGCACGACCTGTCGACGGTGGCCGCCACCAGCAGCCAGCTGCTGGAGCTCGACGACCCGGTGTTCGCGGTGCAGTCGGCGCTGCGCAACGGCCAGGCGCCGCGCATCGCGTCCTATGAAGCCTCGCTCGCCAACAGCGACGAATCGCTGCGCGACGGCACCCAGGCCTGGCTGATGGCGCCGTGCGACCTGCAGCCGGTGAAGGCGAGCGGCGTCACCTTCATCGCCAGCCTGCTGGAGCGGGTGATCGAGGAGCAGGCGCGCGGCGATGCGTCGCGCGCCGACGCGATCCGCCGCTCGCTGACCGGCATCCTCGGCAACAACCTCGCCGGCATCGTGCCCGGCTCGGCCCAGGCGGCGCAGGTCAAGGAGGTGCTGATTGCGCAGGGCGCCTGGTCGCAGTACCTGGAGGTCGGCATCGGCCCCGACGCCGAGGTGTTCACGAAGGCGCCGCCGATGGCCGCGGTCGGCACCGGCGCCGATGTCGGCCTGCACCCCGGCTCGTCGTGGAACAACCCGGAGCCCGAGGTGGTGCTCGCGATCGACAGCCGCGGGCAGGTGCGCGGCGCGACGCTCGGCAACGACGTGAACCTGCGCGATTTCGAAGGCCGCAGCGCGCTGCTGCTCGGCAAGGCCAAGGACAACAACGCGTCGTGCGCGATGGCGCCGTTCATCCGCCTGTTCGATGCGAACTTCACGATCGACGACCTGCGCCGCTGCGAGATCGCGCTGCGCGTGATCGGGCCGGACGGTTTCCGCGTCGAAGCCCGCGACACGCTCGCGAAGATCAGCCGCGACCCGCTCGACCTGGCGGCGCAGGCGATCGGCCCGCACCACCAGTACCCGGACGGGCTGATGCTGTTCCTCGGCACCATGCTCGCGCCGACGCAGGACCGCATGGGCCCGGGCCAGGGTTTCACGCACGTGGTGGGCGACGTGGTCACGGTGTCGTCGCCGGCCTTCGGCGCGCTGGTCAACCGGGTGCGCCGCTGCGACGAGATCGCGCCGTGGCGCTTCGGGCTGACCGCGCTGATGCGCAGCCTGGCGGCGCGCCAGCTGCTGGCGTGAGCCTGCCTGGCAACGGCGCTCCGCTGCTCGCGCTGGAGCAGGTGACGCGGCGCTACACGCTGCCGCGCGAGCGGCTGCTGCAGCCGGCGCCGGTGGTCGACGCGCTGCGCGGCGTCAGCCTGCAGCTGCAGGCCGGGCACAACCTGGGCGTCGTCGGGGAATCAGGGTCGGGCAAGTCGACGCTCGCGCGCATCGCGATGGCGCTGGAGCCGCCGAGCAGCGGGCGGGTGCTGTTCGACGGGCGCGACCTGAACGCGCTGGCGCCGGGCGCACTGCGCGCGGCGCGGCGCGATTTCCAGATGGTGTTCCAGGATCCGTATGGCTCGCTGGACCCGCGGCAGCGCGTCGGCCGCATCGTCGCCGAGCCGCTGCCCGCCGGCGCGCCCGATGCGGCCGGGCAGGTGGCCGAGGCGCTGGAGGCGGTCGGGCTGCGCGCCTCGGACGCCGACCGCCATCCGCACGAATTCTCCGGCGGCCAGCGCCAGCGCATCGCGATCGCGCGGGCGCTGGTGACGCGGCCGAAGCTGATCGTTGCCGACGAGCCGGTCAGCGCGCTCGACGTCTCGGTGCAGGCCCAGGTGCTGAACCTGATGGGCGACCTGCAGCAGCGCTTCGGCATGACCTACCTGCTGATCAGCCACGACCTCGCGGTGGTCGACCACCTGTGCGCGCAGGTGCTGGTGATGCGCGACGGCGAGGTCGTCGAACGCGGCGCATCGGACGAGGTGTTCCGCGCGCCGCAGCACCCGTACACGCGTGCGCTGGTGTCGGCTGCGAGTACCATCTGAGCATGCAAGTCACCACTGGAAAAGTGATCGGCGGAAAGGTCGTCGTTGACGGCGTGCCGCTGGTCGAAGGCTCGACCGTCACCGTGCTGTCGCGTGAGTCGAAGGTGCCCTTTACCTTGTCGCCCGAAGACGAGCGCGAGTTGCGGGAGGCAGTGGCCGAGATCGAACGCGGTGACTTCGTCACGCCCGAGCAGTTGAACGAGAGCCTGCGTCAGTTCGATTGAGATGGCGCTGCGCGTCAATATTTCCACCCGCGCCGGTTCGCAGATTCGCCAGGTTGCGGCTTGGTGGGCCGAGAACCGGACCAAAGCCCCCGGGGCGGTGCGTGAAGATTTAGGGGAAGCACTCGCGCTGCTGGCCCATCAACCCTTTCTCGGAAGCCCCTGCGCCAGCATCGGCACGCCCGAGCTTCGTCGCCTGCTGCTGGGCCGACTCCGGTACTTTCTCTACTACCGCGTGACCGACAAAACGGTGGATATCCTGGCGTTCTGGCACGCCAGCCGCGAGCCGCCCGGCATCTGACTCACCGACAGACCGATCCTTGCGCACGGAATGATCCGATGAACTCGACCCTCAAGACCACCGCCACGCTGCTGCTGTTCGCCGCGACGCTCGCCACCGCCCAGTCCCGCAAGGACAGCGCCGTCATCGGCATCACGCTCGAACCGCCCGGGCTCGATCCGACCACCTCGGCGGCGGCGTCGATCGGCGAGATCGTCCACTACAACGTGCTCGAGGGCCTGACGAAGATCAACGTCGACGGCAGCGTGACGCCGTTGCTGGCCGACAGCTGGAGCATCGACCCCGACGGCAGGCTCTACACCTTCAAGCTCAAGAAGGGCGTGCGCTTCCACGACGGCGAGGCCTTCGATGCGTCGGACGTCAAGTTCAGCTTCGAGCGCGCCCGCGCCGAAGGCAGCACCAACAAGGCGAAGAAGACGGTGTTCGACAACATCACCCGCATCGAGACGCCGGATGCGCAGACGGTGGTGCTGGTGCTCGCGAAGGCCGATGGCAACCTGCTGTTCCGCCTCGGCGAGAACACCGCGGTGATCCTCGACCCGAAGAGCGCCGCCGGCACGGCGACGAAGCCGGTGGGCACCGGCCCGTTCCGCTTCGAGAGCTGGTCTCGCGGCACCGCGGTGGTGCTGTCGCGCTGGGACGGCTACCGCAACGCCGCCGCGATCAAGCTGAAGAAGGTGAGCTTCCGCATCATCAACGACCCGGCCGCGCAATCGGCCGCGCTGCTGGCTGGCGACGTCGACGCGTTCCCGCGTTTCCAGGCGGCGCAAAGCCTTGCCCAGTTCCAGAACGACCCGCGCTTCACCGTCGCGATCGGCGGCACCGAAGGCAAGACCCTCGTCGCGATCAACAACAAGCGCAGGCCCTTCGACGACGTGCGCGTGCGCCGCGCGATCGCGATGGCGATCGACCGGCAGGCGGTGATCGCCGGCGCGATGGAAGGCCACGGCGCGCCGATCGGCAGCCACCTGGTGCCCAGCGATGCCGGCTACGTCGACCTGACCGGCGTGAACCCGTACAACCCCGACAAGGCGCGCGCGCTGCTGAAGGAGGCCGGCGTCGCGACGCCGCTGAACGTGACGCTGTCGCTGCCCCCGCCGCAGTACGCGCGCAAGGGCGGGGAGATCGTCGCGGCGCAGCTGGCCAAGGTCGGCATCGTCGCGAAGATCGACAACGTCGAATGGGCGCAGTGGCTGGCCGGCCCGTTCAAGGGCAGCTTCGACCTGACGATCATCAGCCACGTCGAGCCGCTCGATTTCGCGGTGTACGCCGACCCGTCGTACTACTTCGGCTACGACGGCAAGGCCTACGCCGGGATCGTCGCGAAGTACGACGCCAGCACCAGCGCGAAGGAGCGGCTGAAGCTGCTCGGCGACGCGCAGCGCCGGCTCGCCGGTGACGCGGTCAACGCCTGGCTGTTCCAGCTGCCGCAGTTCCTAGTCGCCAACAAGCGGCTGAAGGGGCTGTGGAGCAGCTCGCCGGTGTTCGCGAACGACATGGGCGCGGTGAGCTGGCAATGAATGCGCTCGCGCAGTTGGGTGCCGTGGAGCTGCTGGCCGCCTACGCGGCGCGCACGCTGTCGCCGGTCGAGGTGACGCGCGCGGTGCTCGCGAACATCGAGGCCTGGGAGCCCCGGCTGTGCGCGACCTATGCGCTCGACGCGGCGGCGGCGCTCGCGCAGGCCGAGGCCTCGCAGGCGCGCTGGCTCGCGAACGCACCGCTCGGCGCGCTCGACGGCGTGCCGGCGATGATCAAGGAGAACATCGCGACCCGCGGCACGCCGGTGCCGCTGGGCACCGCCGCCACCGAGCTGGTGCCGGCCGCGGCCGATGCGCCGCCGGCCGCGCGGCTGCGCGAGGCCGGCGCGGTGATCCTCGGCAAGACGACGATGCCCGACTACGGGATGCTGTCGTCCGGGCTGTCGAGCTTCCACCCGCTGGCGCGAAACCCGTGGGACCTGCGCCGCAACCCGGGCGGCAGCAGCGCCGGCGCCGCCGCGGGCGCGGCAGCGGGCTACGGGCCGCTGCACGTCGGCACCGACATCGGCGGCTCGGTGCGGCTGCCGGCCGGCTGGTGCGGGATCTTCACGCTGAAGCCGAGCCTCGGCCGCATCCCGATCCAGCCGCCGTATGCCGGCCGCGTCGCCGGGCCGATGACGCGGACGGTCGCCGATGCGGCGCTGATGATGGGCGTGCTGTCGCAGCCCGATCCCGGCCTGCGCGACACGATGAACCTGCCGTACCAGGACATCGCGTGGGGGCAGCTCGACCGCCCGCTGCGCGGCCTGAAGCTCGGCCTGCTGATGGACGCCGGCTGGGGCCTGCCGGTCGAGCCGGAGGTGCGGGCGGCGGTCGAGGCCGCGGCGCGTGCCTTCGAGAGCGCGGGCGCGATCGTCGAGCTGGTCGCACCGTTCATGACGCGCGAGATGATCGACGGCATGGACCGCTTCTGGCGCTGCCGTGCGTGGACGGACATCGCGGCGCTGCCCGAGGCGCGGCGCGCCAAGGTGCTGCCCTTCATCGTCGAGTGGGCGCGCGGCGGTGCGGCGCTGAGCGGCGCGCAGGTGTTCCACGGCTACAGCCAGATGGGCGCGATGCGCGAGGCGGCCGTCGCGGCCTGCCGTCCGTTCGACGCGCTGCTGTCGCCGACCGCGCCGATCCCGGCCTTCGCCGCCGAGCTGCCCTGCCCGACCAACGACCCGGCGCGGCCGTTCGAGCACATCGCGTTCACGCTGCCGTACAACATGAGCGAGCAGCCGGCCGCCAGCATCAACTGCGGCTACACCGGCGACGGCCTGCCGATCGGGCTGCAGATCATCGGCGCGCGGCACGACGACCTGGGCGTGCTGCAGCTGGCGCGGGCCTGGGAGCAGATGCGGCCGGCGCAGCGGGCGTGGCCCACGCCCTGAGCCCGCTCAGACCAGTGGCGGCTGCAAACCCTCGCTCGCCAGCATCCGCTGCACCGCCGGCCGCGCCAGCACGCGCTGCAGATGCGCCCCGAGCGCCGGCAAGGTGCGCGCCGGCCGGTGGAAGCCGCGCGTCCACCGGCACAGCATCAGCGCGTACAGGTCGATCGCGCTGAATGCATCGCCGAGCAGCCACGGCTTGCCGTGCGACGCGAGCTCGGCCTCGAGCAGGTCGACCAGCGCGCCGACGCGCGCCTCGGCGCAGTCCTTCACCTGCGGCACCGCGTCGGCATCGCGCACATAGCGGTCCGGGTAGAAGTACGTGATCAGCGCCGGCTGCAGCGAGTTGGTCAGCCACATCAGCCACTTGTAGAAATGCGCCCGCTGCGGCGTGCCGACGGCCGGCGCCAGGCCGCTCTGCGGGTGCGCGTCGAGCAGGTGCAGGCAGATTGCCGCGGCCTCGTACAGCACCAGCTCACCATCGACCAGCACCGGGATCAGCCCGTTCGGGTTCAGCTTCAGGTACTCGGGCGAGCGCAGCGCGCCCTTCTCGCGTTCGACGCGCACGAGCTCGAATGGAATGCCGAGCTCTTCGAGCAGCATGTGGGGCGCCATGCTGGCATTGCCGGGAAAGTAATACAGCTGGATCATGGGGAGGCCGGGTGGGTGCGGAACCCGGCATCTTAAGAGCCCGCCGTGCCCGGCGGACCCCGCTCAGGCCGCGCTCGCGTTGCGGTGCGCCTCGGCCGCGGCCTCGTTGTGGCGGAACAGGTCGGCCAGCGTCTTGCCCGGCTCGTCGCGGAATGCGCTGTCGGTGACGATCAGCTGCCGGATGCGGTCGACGCGGAAGCTGCGGAAGCTCTCTCGCGTCTCGCACCACGCGGCCAGCGTCCACACCGCACCCCAGTAGAAGCAGCCGAGCGGCCGCACCGTGCGTTCGGTGCCGACCTCTTTCAGGTCGACGTACTGCAGCTCGACACGGCGGCGCGATTCGGCGGCCAGCCGCAGCAGCTCCAGGTGCGAACGCGCCTGCGGGTCGAAGTCGAAGGTGGGTGCATACAGCGCGAGGCTTTCGGCGGCCGCGCGGGCCGCACTGGGCAGCACCGACAGGATCTTCGACAACGCGGCATCGGCACGCGCCGCCAGTGCCGCATCGATGCGCGGCTGGGCGATGCGCACCGCCGCCACCAGCGCCTGCGCCTCCTCGCCGCTGAACATCAGCGGCGGCAGGTCGAAGCCGGCCCGCATGCGGTAGCCGACCCCCGCCTCGCCTTCGATCGGCACGCCCTGCAGCTGCAGGTCGGCGACATCGCGGTACACCGTGCGCGCCGACACCTCGAGCCGCTCGGCGATGAACTCGGCGGTGGTCAGGCGCCGCCCGCGCACGAGCTGCACCAGCTGGAACAAGCGGTCGGCGCGGCGCATCAGTGGGGGAGGCCTTCGTGGGGCCGGTGGGTGGCGTTCATCGACGTCTCCTGGGCGCGCATGCTACGCCAGTGCGTGCAGCCCGATGCGGTTGCCTTCGCTGTCGGCGATGTGGGCGAAGCAGCCCATGTCGCCCGGCAGCGTGACCTTCGGCGTGGTGATGGCGCCGCCGGCGGCCTGCACGCGGTCGAGCACCGCATCGAGCGACGGCTGCGCGTTCAGGTAGACGATGGTGCCGCCCTGCGACGGCGGCGCGACACGGTCGCCGGCGATCAGGCAGCCGCCGACGCCGGGCTCGTCGTAGCCGAATACGGCCAGCGTCACGTCGCCCATCGGCTCGCGGCGCAGCGTCGTCGCGAAGAGCTTCTCGTAGAAGGCCTGGGCCCGGTCGAGGTCGGTGACCGGGATCTCGAACCAGTTGAGGGCGCTGCGGATGGTGTCGGTCATGGCGGGTCTCCAGAACAGGAGCCGCGATGCTGCGCGGCGACTGCTGACAACGTCGTGTCAGCAGCCCGGCAGAATGCGGCCCATGTTTTCGTTGCCACGCACCGCCACCGCCCCGTTCTGCCCGTCCGAAGTGCGCGGCAGCATCGCGATCCCCGCCACGGCCCCGACGTGGCGCAAGCTGCTGCGGGTGGCTGGCCCGGGCCTGCTGGTGTCGGTCGGCTACATGGACCCCGGCAACTGGGCGACCGACATCGAGGCCGGCTCGCGCTACGGCTACGCGCTGCTGTGCGTCGTGCTGCTGTCCAGCCTTGCGGCGATGCTGCTGCAGACGCTGAGCCTGCGCCTCGGCCTGGTGGCCCGCAAGGACCTCGCACGCGCCTGCCGCGACCACTACCCGAAGGCAACCAGCCGCGTGCTGTGGATCCTGGCCGAACTCGCGATCGTCGCGTGCGACGTCGCCGAGGTGCTGGGCAGCGCGCTCGCACTGCACCTGCTGTTCGGCGTGTCGCTCGTCACCGGCATCGTGATCACCGCGTTCGACACGCTGGTCGTGCTCGGGCTGAAGGGCAAGGGCTTCCGGCAGGTCGAGGCGATCGTGCTCGGGCTGATCGTCACGATCGGCGTCTGCTACGCGGTCGAGCTTGCAATGGTCGGGCCCGACTGGCGGGCGGTGGCGCAGGGCTTCGTGCCGCGGCTGTCAGCGATCGAGAACCCGCAGGCGCTGTACCTCGCGATCGGCATCCTTGGTGCCACCGTGATGCCGCACAACCTGTACCTGCATTCGTCGATCGTGCAGACACGCCATGTCGCCGGCGGCGACGCCGCGAGGCGCGAGGCGATCGGCTTGTCGACACTGGACACCATCGTGTCGCTGTCGCTCGCGCTGCTGGTGAACGCGGCGATCCTGACGCTCGCGGCCTCGGCCTTCAACGGCAGCGGGCACACCGAGGTCACCGAGATCCAGGACGCCTACCACCTCCTCGACCCGCTGGTCGGCGGCGTGTTCGCGTCGGTGCTGTTCGGCGTGGCGCTGCTCGCGGCCGGGCAGAGCTCCACCTTCACCGGCACCATCGCCGGGCAGGTGCTGATGGAAGGCTTCCTCGACCTGAAGATGCCGTGCTGGCAGCGCCGGCTGATCACGCGCGGCCTCGCGCTGCTGCCCGCGCTGGGCGGCGTGCTGTGGCTCGGCGAGGCGGGTGTCGGCAAGCTGCTGGTGGCCAGCCAGGTGGTGCTGAGCTTCCAGCTGCCGTTCGCGATCTGGCCGCTGATCCGCTTCACCAGCGACCGTGCTCTGATGGGATCGTTTGCCAACGGACCGTGGCTGAAGGCCGGCGCGTGGACGCTGTTCGTTCTGATCAGCGTGGCCAACCTGTGGCTGGTGTCGGCGCTCTGGCGCTGAAAAGGCACGTGGTTGAGGTTCACTCCACCACGGGGGTCCGCGTTCAGTTCAACGGCTCGAAGTCGGAAGGGCTGCGTTCACGCTTGCTCCAGACATGCCGTACCAGCCGCTCGGCGCCGACGCCCAGTGCGAACAGCACCGGCAGCGTGCCGCCGCCCACCCCCAGATAGGCATTGCGCCAGCTGGTGCAATCCATCACCCAGCCGAGCCCGACATGGTCGAGCACCCACGTCTGCGGCGCGAGCGGATACCACAGCCAGGTGCGATGCCACTCGGTCGTTGCCGCGCTCAGTCCACCGGCCATCCAGATGCAGGTGACGCACAGGTACAGGTAGAGCACGCACAGCACGAAGCCGGTCCAGCACATCCTCCATCGGGGCCACCGCCTGCCGGCGGGTGCTGTCGGGGTTTTCAGTGCTTGGGCTTGCGTCATCGTCTGCTCCTTGGACCCGGGGACCGGGGATGGGCGCAGAGCTTGGAGACGCTTTGTGCAGGGAAATTGCAGATGGGCATGCCGTCGCGAGATGGCGCCATGCTTGATTTAGATGGCCGGCGCGGCCGGCGGCACGCGACGCTGCGCGCAGCGCACTCGCTCAGCTCGCCGTCGTCTGCCGCACCGCGTGCTCCCACTCGCCCATCAACGCCTGCGCGCGCTCGCGCGACATCGTCGGGTGGAAGGTGCGCTCGACCTGCCACTGCCGTGCCAGTTCGTCGAGACCGCTGTAGACGCCGCACGACAGCCCCGCCAGCGAGGCCGCGCCGAGCGCGGTCGTCTCGATCACCTTCGGCCGCACCACCGGGATGCCCAGCAAATCGGCCTGGAATTGCATCAACAAGTTGTTGACGCAAGCACCACCGTCGACGCGCAACTCGCTGACCGGCGCGCCACCCGCCGCCACCGCATCGCGCCCCATCGCCTGCAGCAACGCCGCGCTCTGGAACGCGATGCTCTCCAGCGCTGCGCGCGCGATGTGCGCCACTGTCGTGCCGCGCGTCAACCCGACGATCGCACCGCGCGCATCGGCCTTCCAGTACGGCGCACCCAGGCCGGTGAAGGCCGGCACGAACATCACGCCGCCGGCGTCGGGCACGCTCTCGGCGAGCGACTGCACTTCGCTGCTTGCCTTGATCGCGTTCAGCCCGTCGCGCAGCCACTGCACCACCGCACCGCCGATGAAGACGCTGCCTTCGAGCGCGAACTCGGTCTGCGCCGTCGGTTGCGCCGCGCTGGTGGTGATCAGCCCGTTGGTCGAGGTCTGGAACTGTGCGCCGGTGTGCATCAGCATGAAGCAGCCGGTGCCGTAGGTGTTCTTCGCGAGCCCGGCGCGAAAGCAGGCCTGCCCGAACAGCGCGCTCTGCTGGTCGCCGGCCACGCCGCCGATCGGCAGCGAGGCGCCGAGCAACTCGGCCTTCGTGTGGCCGTACACGTGGCTCGACGGGAACACCTCGGGCAGCACCTCGCGCGGTACGTCGAGCAGTTGCAGCAGCTCGTCGTCCCAGGCATTGCGGCGCACGTTCAGCAGCAGCGTGCGCGATGCGTTGCTGACGTCGGTGGCATGCACCGCGCCGCCGGTCAGGTGCCACATCAGCCACGAATCGACGGTGCCGAAGGCCAGCTCGCCACGCGACGCCGCCTCGCGCGCGCCGCCCACGTGGTCGAGGATCCACTTCAGCTTGGTGCCCGAGAAGTAGGCGTCGATGATCAACCCGGTCTTCTCGCGGAAGGTGGCTTCGAGCCCGCGCTCGCGCAGCGCCGCGCAGGTCGGCTCGGCGCGGCGGTCCTGCCAGACGATCGCGTTGTACAGCGGCTCGCCGGTGCGGCGGTTCCACACCACCGTGGTCTCGCGCTGGTTCGTGATGCCGATCGACGCGATGTCGCGCGCCGCGATGCCGGCTTTCGCGAGCACCTCCTTCGCGGTCGCGAGCTGCGAGTGCCAGATCTCCATCGGATCGTGCTCGACCCAGCCCGGCTGCGGGTAGATCTGCCGGAACTCGCGTTGCGCCATCGCGACGATGGCGCCGGCGCGGTCGAACACGATGCTGCGCGAACTGGAGGTGCCCTGGTCGAGGGCCAGCAGGAAATTCGGAGTGCTCATGGCGGAAGAAGGGTCAGGCGGCGACCTCGCATTGGACGCCTGCGTCGGCCAGCAGGGAAGGGAAAGGTTCGGGCGGCGCCTGGTCGGTGAACAGCGCATCGATCTCGGCGAAGCCCGCCACCTGCACCATCGCCGGACGGTTGAACTTGCTGTGGTCCGCGGCCACCCACACCTGGCGCGACTGCTCGATGATCGCGCGCGCCACCTTGACCTCGCGGAAGTCGAAGTCGCGCAGCGTGCCGTCGCTCTCGATGCCGGAGATGCCGATCAGCCCGATGTCGACCTTGAACTGCTTGATGAAATCGACCGTCGCCTCGCCGACGATGCCGCGGTCGCGCGAGCGCACCACGCCGCCGGCCACGATCACCTCGCAGTCGGGGTTGTCCGACAGGATCGCCGCGACGTTCAGGTTGTTCGTGATCACGCGCAACCCCTTGTGCCGCACCAGCTCGCGCGCGATGGCCTCGGTGGTGGTGCCGATGTTCAGGATCAGCGAGCAGCCCTCGGGCACGCCCTGCGCCACGCTGCGCGCGATGCGCTGCTTGGCCTGCTCGTTGAGCTGCTGGCGCTGCCGGTAGGCGATGTTCTCGGTGGTCGAACTCGGCAGCCGCACGCCGCCGTGGAAGCGCGACAGCAGCCCGGCATCGGACAGCAGCTTCACGTCGCGCCGCACCGTCTGCAGCGTCACGCCGAACTGGTCCGACAGCGCCTCCACCGTCGCCGTGCCGCGCGCGCGCACCTCGTCGAGCAGCAGCGATTGGCGCGGGTTCGGGGTCATGGCGGCGGAGGGTACCGAAAGCCCGAACGAAAGCAGATGCTGGATTTCCTGGGTTGCATCGTTTTCGTTTTTCGCATAAAACGAAAAAAGAAGATCAGAAACGAACTTAAGCGAACAGTGCGTCGAACGACGCCACGAACAACAGCGCCGGACCGCCTTCGCGGTCGGCCAGGCGTCGATGGGCCAGGAGACCGAGTGTTGAACCAAGCTTTGCCGGGTGAAGTGGACGTGCTCGTCGTGGGCGGCGGCATCAATGGCGCCGGCATTGCCCGCGACCTGGCAGGCCGCGGCGTGCGGGTGCTGGTGTGCGAGAAGGACGACCTGGCGCAGCACACCTCGTCGGCGTCGACCAAGCTGATCCATGGCGGCCTGCGCTACCTGGAGTACTACGAGTTCTCGCTGGTGCGCAAGGCACTGGCCGAGCGCGAGGTGCTGCTGAAGGGCGCCCCGCACATCATGTGGCCGCTGCGCTTCGTGATGCCGCACGACGCCAGCATGCGGCCGGTGTGGATGATCCGCGCCGGGTTGTTCCTGTACGACCACCTGGCCAAGCGCGAGGTGCTGGCCGGTTCGCGCACGGTGTCGCTGCGCGAGCACCCGGCCGGCGCGCCGCTGAAGCCGCAGTACAAGCGCGGCTTCGTCTATTCCGACGGCTGGGTCGACGACGCGCGGCTGGTGGTGCTGAACGCCCGCGACGCGGCCGACCGCGGTGCGACGGTGCTGACGCGCTGGCGCTGCATCGATGCGCAGCGCGGCGACAACGCCTGGCGCGTCACGCTGCAGGCCGGCGACGGCCGCACGCACACGCTGACGGCTCGCGCGCTGGTGAACGCCGCCGGGCCGTGGGCGGCGCAGTTCCTCGCCGAAGGCACGCATGCGCCGCGCGCCCGCTCGCTGCGCCTGGTGAAGGGCAGCCACATCGTCGTGCGCAAGCTGTTCGACCACGACCACGCCTACATCTTCCAGAACCCGGACCGCCGCATCATCTTCGCGATCCCGTACCAGGACGGCGAGTTCACGCTGATCGGCACCACCGACGTCGAACACCACGGCGCGATCGGCGACGCGCGCATCGACGACAGCGAGATCGCCTACCTGTGCGAGCAGGCGAGCCGCTACTTTGCGAAGCCGGTGGTGCCGGCCGACGTGGTGTGGACGTATTCCGGCGTGCGGCCGCTGCTCGACGACGAGTCGGGCGATCCATCGGCCGTCACGCGTGACTACTCGCTGGAGCTCGACACCTCGAAGGCGCCCCTGCTGTCGGTGTGGGGCGGCAAGATCACCACCTTCCGCAAGCTGGCCGAAGAGGCCGCCGACCTGCTGGCCGCACCGCTCGGCAGCACCCGCGGCGCATGGACGGCCGGCGCCTTCCTGCCCGGCGGCGACCTCAGCGTGTGGATCGGCGACCCGCAGCGGCCCGACACCGACTTCGCGCGCTTCGAGCAGGCCTTCGCGCTGCGCCACCCGCAGCTGCCGGCGGCGATGCGCCACCGGCTCGCGCGCTGCTATGGCTCGCGCGTGCAGGAGCTGCTGGCCAACGGCGCCGGCGCCGAGGTGGTGCCCGGGCTGCACGAGGCCGAACTGAACTACCTGCACGACCACGAATGGGCGCGCGAGCCCGACGACGTGCTGTGGCGGCGCACCAAGCTCGGCCTGCACCTGACACCGGCCCAGCGCGAAGAGGTGGCCCGCTGGTGCGCGCAACACTGGCGCGGCACGCCCGGCGCGACGCCGCAGACGAGACCTTCGGAGACCTCATGGAATTGACGCTGGAGCGCATCGGCAAGCAGGTCGGTGCGCAGACCCACCTCTACCCGCTGGACCTGACCCTGGTCCCGCGCGCGGTGACCGTGCTGCTGGGCGCGACGCAGGCCGGCAAGACCTCGCTGATGCGCGTGATGGCGGGGCTGGACACGCCGACGCAGGGCCGTGTACTGGCCGATGGCCGCGACGTGACCGGGCTGCCGGTGCGCGAGCGCAACGTGTCGATGGTCTACCAGCAGTTCATCAACTACCCGTCGATGACGGTGGCCGACAACATCGCGTCGCCGCTGAAGCTGCGCGGCGAAAAAGGGATTGCCGAACGCGTGCAGGAGCTCGCGAAGCGCCTGCACATCGAGCCCTTCCTGAAGCGCTTGCCGGCCGAGCTGTCGGGCGGCCAGCAGCAGCGTGTGGCGCTGGCGCGGGCGCTCGCGAAGAAGGCACCACTGATGCTGCTCGACGAGCCGCTGGTGAACCTGGACTACAAGCTGCGCGAGGAACTGCGCGACGAGCTGTCGCAGCTGTTCGCGGCCGGCGAATCGACCGTCGTCTACGCGACCACCGAGCCGACCGAAGCGCTGCTGCTCGGCGGCTACACCGCGGTGATGGATGCCGGCGAGCTGCTGCAGTACGGCCCGACCGCCGAGGTGTTCCACCGCCCGCAGTCGATCCGCGTCGCGCGCGCGTTCAGCGACCCACCGATGAACCTGGTCGAGGGCACGCACGCGAGCATCGGCATCAGCCTGCAGGCGGGCGTGAACCTGTCGGTGCCGCTGCCGGCGTCGAGCACGCCGGCGCTGACCATCGGCATCCGCGCCAGTGCATTGCGCGTGCGCCAGCGCGACGGCGACATCGCGTTGAGCGGCAAGGTCGAGCTGGCCGAGATCTCCGGCTCCGACACCTTCGTGCACGTCGACACGCCGATCGGCGAGCTGGTGGCGCAGCTGACCGGCGTCCACCAGTTCACGCTCGGCGAATCGGTGACGCTGTACCTGAACGCGGCGCAAGTGCATGTGTTCGATTCGGCGGGCCAGCTGCTCGTCGCCCCGCAACGGGAAGGCACCTGAGATGGCACGCATTGACCTTGACCTCGCGCACGCCTACAAGCCGAACCCGCAGCGCGACGAGGACTACGCGCTGCTGCCGCTGAAGATGACCTTCGACGACGGCGGCGCCTATGCGCTGCTCGGCCCGTCGGGCTGCGGCAAGACGACGCTGCTGAACATCATCTCGGGCCTGGTGACGCCGTCGCAGGGCACCGTGAAGTTCGGCGGGCAGGACGTCACCGGGCAGTCACCGCAGCAGCGCAACATCGCGCAGGTGTTCCAGTTCCCCGTCATCTACGACACGATGACCGTCGCCGAGAACCTTGCGTTCCCGTTGCGCAACCGTGGTGTCGCACCGGACCGCATCCGCCAGCGCGTCGGCCAGATTGCCGAGATGCTGGAGATGAGCGGCCAGCTCAATGTGCGCGCGGCCGGCCTCACCGCCGATGCCAAGCAGAAGATCTCGCTGGGCCGCGGGCTGGTGCGCGAGGACGTGTCGGCGGTGCTGTTCGACGAGCCGCTGACCGTCATCGACCCGCACCTGAAGTGGCAGCTGCGCCGCAAGCTGAAGCAGATCCACCACGAGCTGAAGCTGACGCTGGTGTACGTGACGCACGACCAGGTCGAGGCGCTGACCTTCGCCGACCAGGTGGTCGTGATGACGCGCGGACGCGCGGTGCAGGTGGGCAGCGCGTCGGCGCTGTTCGAGCGGCCGCAGCACCGCTTCGTCGGCCACTTCATCGGCTCGCCGGGCATGAACTTCCTGCCGGTGCGCTGGGCCGGGCAGGGTCTCGACGTGGCCGGCCGCGTGCTGCCGCTGGCGCACAACCCGCTGCATGGCGAGGGCAGCTTCGCGCTCGGCGTGCGGCCGGAGTACGTGACGCTGGCCGCGCCCGAGGCCGCCGGCGCCGTGCCGGCCACCGTGACGCAGGCGCAGGACATCGGCACCTACTGGCTGCTCAGTGCGCGCCTCGGGTCCGGCGACAGTGAGCAGACGATCCGCGCCCGCCTGTCGCCCGACCAGCGCATCCCGCGCGTTGGCGACGCGGTGTGGCTGTCGCTGGTCGGCTCGCACACCTGCTATTACCGCGACGATGTCTTGATCGATTCTTCCGTGGAGGTGGCGGCATGAAGCCGGTCAACCAGAAAGCCTGGCTGCTGATCCTGCCGGTGGTGCTGTGCGTGGCCTTCTCGGCGGTGCTGCCGCTGATGACGGTCGTCAACTACTCGGTGCAGGACATCATCTCGCCCGAGCGGCGCGTGTTCGTCGGCACTGAGTGGTTCAAGTCGGTGATGCGCGACGAAGACCTGCAGGGCGCGTTGCTGCGCCAGATCTGCTTTTCGCTCGCGGTGCTGCTGGTCGAGATTCCGCTGGGCATCGGCCTCGCACTGTCGATGCCGGCCAAGGGCGCGCGCTCGTCCGCGGTGCTGGTGCTGGTGGCGATCTCGCTGCTGATCCCGTGGAACGTGGTCGGCACCATCTGGCAGATCTACGGCCGCACCGACATCGGGCTGATGGGCGCCGCGTTCGCGAAGCTCGGCATCGACTACAGCTACACCGGCAACGCGACCGATGCGTGGCTGACCGTGCTGCTGATGGACGTGTGGCACTGGACGCCGCTGGTGGCACTGCTGTGCTTCGCCGGGCTGCGCGCGATCCCCGACGCCTACTACCAGGCCGCGCGCATCGACGGCGCAAGCAAGTTCGCGGTGTTCCGCTTCATCCAGCTGCCCAAGCTGCGCGGCGTGCTGATGATCGCGGTGCTGCTGCGCTTCATGGACAGCTTCATGATCTACACCGAACCGTTCGTGCTGACCGGCGGCGGGCCGGGCAATGCGACCACCTTCCTGAGCCAGTACCTGACGCAGAAGGCGGTCGGCCAGTTCGACCTGGGCCCGGCCGCGGCCTTCTCGCTGATCTACTTCCTGATCATCCTGTTGCTGTGCTTCATCCTCTACAACTGGATGCAGCGCGTGGGCCAGGACGCCGCAACGACCGAGGGAGCCGCCCATGGATGAACGCCGTTTCAAGAAGCGGGTGGTCTTCCTGCTGCTGTACCTGGTGTTCGCGATCCTGCCGGTGTACTGGATGGTGAACATGTCGTTCAAGACGAACGAGGAGATCCTGTCCTCGTTCAGCCTGTGGCCGCAGCATTTCACGATCGACCACTACGTCACGATCTTCACCGACGAGTCCTGGTACTCGGGCTACATCAACTCGATGATCTACGTGGCCATCAACACGGTGATCTCGCTGCTGGTGGCGCTGCCGGCGGCGTATGCGTTCTCGCGCTACAGCTTCCTCGGCGACAAGCATGTGTTCTTCTGGCTGCTGACCAACCGCATGACGCCGCCGGCGGTGTTCCTGCTGCCGTTCTTCCAGCTGTACACGACGCTCGGGCTGATGGACACGCACATCGCGGTGGCGCTGG
Organism: Rhizobacter sp. Root1238; assembly: GCF_001425825.1. Classification (GTDB taxonomy): domain Bacteria; phylum Pseudomonadota; class Gammaproteobacteria; order Burkholderiales; family Burkholderiaceae_C; genus Rhizobacter. Next base: position 408,759 of record NZ_LMDM01000001.1, on the reverse strand, counting down.
CGCACCTGCTGTTCAACGTGCCGCTGGCGGTGTGGATCCTCGAGGGCTTCATGAGCGGCATCCCGCGCGAGATCGACGAGACGGCCTACATCGACGGCTATTCGTTCCCGCGCTTCTTCCTGACGATCTACATCCCGCTGATCAAGGCCGGCGTGGGCGTGGCGGCGTTCTTCTGCTTCATGTTCAGCTGGGTCGAGCTGCTGATGGCGCGCACGCTGACCAGCGTCAACGCGAAGCCGATCGTCGCGGTGATGACGCGCACCGTCAGCGCGTCGGGCATGGACTGGGGCGTGCTGGCAGCGGCCGGCGTGCTGACCATCGTGCCGGGCGCGATCGTGATCTGGTTCGTGCGGCATTACATCGCCAAGGGCTTCGCGATGGGGAGAGTGTGATGTTCGAGTGGATGGCATGGACGACACCGGTGGCGGTGTTCTTCGTCTGCATCGTGCTGATGCTGGCCGGCATGACGGTGTGGGAGCTGAAGTCGCCCACCACGCTGCGCCGCGGCTTCCTGCCGATGGCGACGACGCGCGGCGACCGGCTCTTCATCGGGCTGCTGAGCGCGGCTTACGTGAACCTGGCCTTCGTCGCGCTGAGCGAGAAGATGGTCGGCTGGTTCGGGCTGGCGGAGGAACCGTCGATCTGGATCAGCTTCGGCGTCTCGATGGCCTTGCTGGCGCTCGTGATGCGCAAGGGCTGATGAGTCGACGCAAAAGCTGAAGCTCCCTTTCTGTTTGAAAACGCCGCCGGTGATTCTTCCCAGCCGGCGTGCCGAGTGAACCCCGGGAAGTACCAGAGGAGACAGACATGAAGTTGCGCTTGAACGCCGTGGCGTTTGCCGCCGTTGCGCTGGCACTGGGCCACAGCGCCTGGGCCGGCGAGGCCGAGGCGAAGAAATGGATCGATGCCGAGTTCCAGCCGTCGACGCTGAACAAGGACCAGCAGATGGCCGAGATGAAGTGGTTCATCGAGGCTGCGAAGAAGCTGCAGGCCAAGGGCGTGAAGGAGATCTCGGTGGTGTCGGAGACGATCACGACGCACGAGTACGAATCGAAGACGCTGGCCAAGGCCTTCGAGGAGATCACCGGCATCAAGGTGAAGCACGACCTGATCCAGGAAGGCGACGTGGTCGAGAAGCTGCAGACCTCGATGCAGTCGGGCAAGTCGATCTATGACGGCTGGATTTCCGATTCGGACCTGATCGGCACGCACTACCGCTACGGCAAGATCATGAACCTGACCGACTACATGTCGGGCAAGGGCAAGGAGTGGACGAACCCGGGCCTGGACATCAAGGACTTCATTGGCACGAGCTTCACGACCGCGCCGGACAAGAAGCTGTACCAGCTGCCCGACCAGCAGTTCGCGAACCTGTACTGGTTCCGCGCCGACCTGTTCGCACGCCAGGACCTGAAGGACAAGTTCAAGGCCAAGTACGGCTACGACCTGGGCGTGCCGCTCAACTGGAGCGCGTACGAGGACATCGCCGCGTTCTTCAGCGAAGACGTGAAGACGATCGACGGCAAGCCGATCTACGGCCACATGGACTACGGCAAGAAGGATCCGTCGCTGGGCTGGCGCTTCACCGATGCGTGGCTGTCGATGGCCGGCACGGCCGACATCGGCATCCCGAACGGCATGCCGGTGGACGAGTGGGGCATCCGCGCGTCGGCCGACGGTTGCACGCCGCAGGGGGCGTCGGTCTCGCGCGGTGGTGCCACCAACTCGCCGGCGGCCGTGTATGCGCTGACGAAGTATGTCGACTGGATGAAGAAGTACGCCCCGAAGGAAGCCACCGGCATGACCTTCGGCGAAGCCGGCCCGGTGCCGGCGCAGGGCCAGATTGCGCAGCAGATCTTCTGGTACACCGCGTTCACCGCCGACATGACCAAGCCGGGCCTGCCGGTGGTGAATGCCGACGGCACGCCGAAGTGGCGCATGGCGCCCGGCCCGAACGGCCCGTACTGGAAGCAGGGCATGCAGAACGGCTACCAGGACGTGGGCTCGTGGACCTTCTTCGAGGCGCATGACGCGAACCGCACGGCGGCGGCGTGGCTGTATGCGCAGTTCGTGACGGCGAAGACGACCTCGCTGAAGAAGACGATCACCGGCCTGACGCCGATCCGCGAGAGCGACATCCAGTCGAAGGCGATGACGGACCTGGCGCCGAAGCTGGGCGGCCTGGTGGAGTTCTACCGCAGCCCGGCGCGTGTGGCATGGACGCCGACCGGCACCAACGTGCCCGACTACCCGAAGCTGGCGCAGCTGTGGTGGAAGAACGTGGCGGTGGCGGTGACTGGCGAGAAGACGCCGCAGGCCGCGATGGACAACCTGGCCGAGGAGATGGACCAGGTGATGTCGCGGCTGGAGCGCGCCGGGATGGCACGCTGCGCACCGAAGCTGAACCCGAAGGGCGACCCGAACAAGTGGCTGAGCGACAAGGGCGCGCCGTGGAAGAAGCTGGCGAACGAGAAGCCGAAGGGCGAGACGATCGCTTATGACACGCTGCTGAATGCGTGGAAGGCTGGCAAGGTTCGCTGACCTGCATTGGAGGCACGGGAATTCTTCCGTGCCTCCGGCGAGCGTGCTGCGAGTTCAAGGCGCGTTTGGTTGCTTTCGACCCTGAGCCGCCATCCGCTGCCCTGAACCGCTGGGCCACGGTTCACTTCGCCTCGTAGTGGTCGTTCACGTAGGTCATGGGGATCCACCGGTAGCCTGTGCCATCGCGACGCAGATGGCCGACGCCGGGGAATGAGATGTGGTCGGCCGCGACCCAGTACCGGCCCTTGACCGCGTCGGCGAACGCCTTCTTGCGCGTTGCTGCGGCGGCCTTGGGATCGACGTCGAAGACGATCATCACGCCCGGGTCGGGCATCTGGACTTCCGCCACGTGAACCAGGTCGCCCCAGAACACCAGCTTCTCGCCCTTGCTCTCGAGCGCGTAGAACGTGTGGCCCGGTGTGTGGCCCGGAGCGGGGATGGAACGGATGCCGGGGAACAGCTCGGTCGCGCCGGAGAACGTCTTCACCTTTCCGGCATCGACATAGGGTTGCACCTTGGATGAAGCCTCGTCGAAGTACTTCTTCGCCGCATCCGGCGCCCGGGCGCGATTCTCGGGATTCAGCCAGTACGCGACCTCCTTCTGCTCGATGTGGACCGTGGCGTTGGGAAACACGATGCGCTTGCCATCCATCAGGCCACCGGTGTGGTCGGTGTGGATGTGCGTGATCAGGATGTCGGTGATCCGCTCCGGGGTGGCGCCCACCGCCTTGAGACTGGCCTCGAGCTTGTTCAACGTCGGACCGTAAAGCTCGCCGGTGCCGGCGTCCATCAGGATCAGGCGGTCGCCCGCCCGGATCAGGTAGGCGTTGACCGAGGCATCGACCTCGGTCGTCTGATACGTGTCCGCCAGGCGCGACACCACCTCGCCGGGCTGGGCGTTGGTCAGCAGCTTCAGCGTCGGAATCGGCAGCGTGCCGTCGGAGAGCGCCGCGACCTCGAAGTCGCCGAGCTTGAAGTGGTGATAGCCGGCTTGATAGCGGCTTGCCTTGGTCGCGGGCGCCTCGGCCGCGGATGCGACCGGGGCGACCAAGCTGGTGACGACAGCGGCGGCCAGGAAGGCCTCAAGGAATGTGCGTTTCATCGTGGAGGCTCTGTTAAGTGGTGAAAGGCACTATAGTTATCTCCATAAGATTGATAACGATTGAGATCGTGATTTCAAAATCACCGATATGGAAACAATGATCGACAACCTGGTCGAGCTGACGATCTTCGACAAGGTCGCCAGTGCCGGCAGTCTCACTGGGGCCGCGAACGAGCTGGGCCTGTCTCTGGCAGTGGTGAGCAAGCGCTTGGCCAGCCTTGAGGCGCGCATGGGCGTTCGCCTGCTCAACCGGACCACGCGGCGGCAATCAATGACGCAGGAAGGCGAACTCTTCCACCTGCATTGCGTGCGCATCCTTGCGGAGGTGCAGCAGGCCGAGTCGGTGATGCAGCACAGCCGCACCGACATCAACGGACACCTGCGGGTGACGGCGACGCGCATGCTGGGCACGCGCTATCTCGCAGCGCTGGCGGCGCAGTTCCAAGCCATGCATCCGGCGTTGCGAATCGAGCTCGTCTTGAGCGACGACGTCGTGGATCTCGTGGAGCAGGGCATTGATCTGGCGCTGCGCTTCGGAGTGCTCGACGACTCGACGATGACGGCACGCCACATCGCCGACAGTGAGCTCGTCCTGTGCGCCGCACCGGACTACTTGCGGCGCTTCGGTTCTCCCGACACGCCCGCTGCGCTCTCAGCGCACAACTGCATCCTCTACGGCAAGCGAAGCACGCGGCACTGGCTCTTCCAGCACGAAGGCAGACCGGTCTCGGCCGAGGTGAACGCGACCTTCCTGTGCAATGACGGCAACGCGGCCAAAGCGCTCGCGCTCGCCGGCGGCGGGATCTTTCTGAAGTCGATATGGGATGTGGGCTCGGAACTGAGGGAGGGAACGTTGGTGCGCGTGCTGGGGCGATACAGCATCCCCAGCGCACCGCTGCATGTCGTGTACCCGCATGCATTGCATCTGGCCCCGCGAGTGCGCCACTTTGCCGACTACGCTCTCAAAAGCCTCCGCGGCGAATGGGAGCTGCTCACCGACATGGCCTCCGCGGGGGATCGCTCTCGGCATGAGGTTTGATGCTGAGAGGACTCTTGCCTGCTCACGAACCGTTTGCCGCCAACCACCCCACTACGAACATCGGCCCGGCGCTCAGGCGACGCGCAAAAATTGAGAGGTCGACGCTTGCCTTCATGGCTGCGCATGCTGGCTGGGCGCACGTTCATGGTCTCGCCAGACGACCCTGAGCGGATCTTCAGGGCGTCCATTTCGTCACCCGCAACCGGGCGCTCGAGTTGGATGTTGGCGACTTCCGACCAGAAGGAACGTGCTTGACGTCGACTCGGCTCGAACCACAGCTCCGCGAGGTTTGATCAGTGGCCAGACTTCCCATAGTAGGCAAGCCATGCACGGAGCTCTTTCTCCAGAGTCTCCAGGGTGACGTTGTAGGCATTCGGAATGAAATCCTCGATTCCGACGACGACCTTTGCGAACGAGCGTGCCTTGCTTTCCTTGGTGTAGGTCGGGTGGTACTCAATGGCGATGACAGATCCTGCAGTGCCCAATGACGCGCGCCGGAAGGACTTGACGTCTTGCCACTTCGTCTTTCGCCGGACACGGCCCGACTTCAATTCAAACCCTTCACTGTCCAGGCGCAAGTATGTGAGGCCTGGCGTCATCATTCTGCAGGCCAGCACGAAAAAGGCCCCACCGAAAAGAACGAACATCCAGCCAAGGAGTGGGTGCATGAGAAACTTCCAGCCGAACCAGAAAAGAAGACACGCTCCGATCAAAAAACTGATCGCCAATCCGCGGCTCGGATGGAAAGTACGCGTGGGTTGCACAGAAGATGCTCGAACACTCATCGTAGCGATCACTTTAGTCGGAACCCTTGACTCGTCCCGCACCAGTCACTCGTGACCGTCAGGAAGTGGCCGAACTGAGGCCTTGGGTTTCAGCCCTATGCGAACTTGCGCGGCACCCCACTACCACTCCCAGGATGGCAGCTCGTCATCATCGCCCAGTTCGCAGCCGTAGAACGTCGCGCCCTTGACTTTGACTCCCTCTCGCACGGCACCCGTTGCCTTGATGGACTCTATCGCGGCGAGCTCGAACGTCGCGCCCGTGAGGTCTGCATTGGAGAAGTCGGCACACAGTCCTTCGAGGAGTCGAGGTGCTCAGCGGTTGACTTCCGCGAACGCCTGAGGTGGTCCGCTGGAACGAATGGTTAGACGCGCACATACGCCAGTGCAGCCTTGCTCAACAAGGGCCGAAGAATCTTGTTGAGCCGTACTTGGTGAAGGTGCTCGAGAAAGCAAGTGTCTGCTGCGTTCTCTCGATCTGCGCCGGAAGCTACGGCCTCACTGAGGTGGTCGGCAAGGAGCTGCCATTGCTTCTGCGTAGGGTGCGCGACTGCCACGAAGGGAAGGAAGCTCATGTAAACGCTATGAAGGCTCGAAGAGCGAAACTCTTCATCCTCGTTCTCCTCTTCCCAGACGGCCCGAAATTCCGGGAAGATCTTGACCAGCTCAGCGAGCAGGTCGTCTTGGTGATTGGTACTCATGCCGTTCAACGTTTGATTTGAGCGGCGCCATCAGGCGTCGGCTTGAAGCAATGTCACGGAGGTCGATCCTGCTCTTCGCCAGGTCAACCCTTTAGCCAATCCATGATGGCCACAGCCTACCCGAAAGTCGACCTTCGCCAGCGTCCGTTCCTGGCCGAGGCTGACGCGACCCTAGAGACGTCCTCGGTCCTGATCTCACCACCTCGAAGCTGCCGCTCAGGCACCGGTTGCGGGCCTCGCATCAGACGCCACACATCGGCAGGCCCGGCGCCGTAGCCAAGTTTCGGCTGCCGAGCGAAGCGCGGCAGCCATCAACACACGCCCGTCCGTTCGCGTGCTTGTGGCATGCTCGGTCTGGCAGGATCTTCAACATCCATCACACGAGAGAGCCAACACCATGGGCATCATCAGCACCATCCTCGTCGGGTTGATCGTCGGCGCGATCGCGCGCTTTCTGCTGCCAGGCGAGCAGAAAATGGGCTGGATCCTGACCTGCCTGCTAGGCATCGCCGGCTCGATGATCGCGGGCTTCGTCGGCCAGGCGATAGGCTGGTATTCGGTCGGGCAACCGGCCGGATGGATCGCCTCGGTCATCGGCGCCATCGTGCTGCTGTTCGTCGTCAGCAAGCTCAAGGCCCGCAGCAGCTGACCGCGTTCGCGGTTCAGCCACACCTGCGCGACCGGCGAGGCAACGCGCCGCCTGTCCGGGCACGACCGCCGGCTTGGCAGGCGTGACGCGGCCCATGCAGTGGTCGTGGGCGCCGCTCGCACCTCCTGAGAACAACCCACGCCCGTTCGCCCTGAGCGGCTGGGGCACGGCGCCTTTGTCGCAAGACAAACGCAGAACAGGAACAAAAAAACGGGGCGCAACTCGCGTTGCGCCCCTCAAGGGTCACGCGCTGACCGCCAGGCCCGCGCGACCGCCGCAATCGAGAACCTCGCTCAGAGGTTCTTCACGATCCGCAGGTTGCGGATCTGGAAATGGATGGTTCCCTTCTGGTCGTCCCACGCCGGCAGCATCTCCAGCGGCGACGTCAGCTTCGACGCGTCGAACCCGTTCGCCGTGTAGTCCGGCGAGCTGAACGGGATCTTCACCGTCTGCCAGGTGTTCAGCGCCGGGTGGCCGACCTCGTCCTTCAGGTCGCCGGTGCGGCAGGTGTCGCTCTTGCGATCGCACACCATCTTGGTCCAGAAGTCCTGCGTGCTGTTGCCGTAGTCGAGCACCCGGATCTCGAACTGCACGCCGCCGGTCGCCGCGATCGCCGACGCATCGATCAACGTGTTGTCCGGCACCGACAGGTAGATGCCGCCATTGCCGCCACCATCGGTCACGCCGTTGAACGCCACATCGATGACCTTGTCGGCGCCATCGACCACGTCGTTCGTCAGCGTCACGCTGCCCGTGCCACCGGTCGACCACGCACCCGGCGCCGCCAGCGCCGCCGCATCGCTGATGCCGTTGACGTACAGGTCCTTGTCGGCCGTCACCGCGATCACGTTCACCGCCGGCCCGCCAGCACACGGCACGTTGCCGGTGTTCTTCGGATCCCAGCGGATGTTCGCCACCGACACCTCGAACTGCCCCCCGCTGCTGTACAGCAGGAACGGCGTGTTCACCGCGGTGAAGTCGGTGCCCTGGTCGGCAAAGCAGTGCAGCGGCACCGCCAGCTCCGTCCAGGTGTTGGCCGGCAGCGCGCCGAAGGTGTTGGTCGCATCGATCTCGCCCATGCACGGGTAGCCGCAGTCCACCCGCATCTTGACCGCCGCGGTCGGCGCCACGGCGACGCGCGCATCGAACACCAGCGAGCCTTGCGAGTTCAGGTACGACTGCAGGTCCTGCTTGTCGGCGTCGTTGGTGCTCTGCATGTAGAGCTGGCCGGCGGCGCCGTTCCACTTCGCCTTGATCGCCGCCCACTGCTTGCCGTCCTTGTCGTCGACCGGCACCGCGGTGATCTCGCCCTGCGGCGTCGACGTGCTCGTCGCGGTCGACAAGCCCACCAGCACCGCCCAGCTCGACGGCGCGCCGATGCGCATCGAGAAGCCGCTCTGGTTCGCGCCGTCGAACACCGCCAACGTCTGGTCGGTGGTGCCGCCGCCACCGGCCGGCACGCCGCAACCCTGCGCCACGGTGGTCTCGTCGTACGCGCCCTGATCGGTGCCGGGTGCGGCGTAGGTCAGGCCGTAGCCGAACGCATACAGCGGGTCGTAGCCGGCATCGCCCTTGTTCAACGCGACCTGGCAGGCCGCCTTCGGCCACGAGTACGAGAGCTTGCCGCTGAAGTCGGCATTGACGCTGCCGTCGTCCTTCTTGAACAGAACGTCGGCCAGGCCGTCGCCCTCGGTGCCCGGCAGCCACGCGGCGACGAACGCATCCGAGCGGTTGATCTCGCGGCTCGCGTACAGCGGGCGGCCCGAGTACAGCACGGTGACGATCTTCTTGACGCCCTTGGCCTTCAGCGCGTCGATCAGCGCGACATCTTCCGGATGCAGCTTCGCGTGCTCCAGCGTCTTGTTCTTGCCGATGTCGCCGACGCCTTCTGCATACGGCGTCTCGCCGATCACGACGATGGCCGCGTCGTAGTCCGCGCTGCCCAGCGCGCCGGTGGCGCTGGTGTCGATCACCGCGTTCGGTGCGATCTTCTGGATCGCCGCCCACAGCGTGGTGCCGCCGCCGAAATCGGCATTCACGTTGTCGGTGCCCTGCCAGGTCAGCGACCAGCCGCCGCTCTGGTTCGACAGGCTGTCGGCGCTCTTGCCGGCCACCAGCACCTTGGCGCTGCGTGCCAACGGCAGCGTGGCACCGTTGTTCTTCAACAGCACCAGCGATTTGCGCACCGCCTCGCGGGCAACCGCGCGGTTCTCGGCGGTGCCGACCTCGCTGCTCGCATTGCGCGCCGACGGCTTCGGCTTGTTGAACAACCCGGCGCGCAGCTTGACGCGCAGGATGCGGCGCACCGCGTCGTCGATGCGCGCCTGCGGGATCTCGCCGCTCTGCACGCTGGCGATCGTGTTGGCGATGAAGGCCTTCCAGTCGTCGACGTACGGCACCATCACCATGTCGATGCCGGCGTTGATGGCCTGCGGGCAATTCGCGTTGGTGCACGCGATCGTCGAATCGCTGTTGGTCGTGTTGACCTGGCCGAGGCCGTTCCAGTCCGAGACGACGAAGCCGTCGAATCCCATCTTGGTCTTCAGCACGTCGGTCAGCAAATACTTGTGGCCGTGCATCTTGTCGGCGCGCGCGGTGTCGCCCTTCGATGCGTCCTTCCAGCTGCTGAACGACGCCATCACTGATTGGGCACCCGCCTGCAGCGCGGTGTAGTAGCCGCGGCCGTGGATGTTGATCAGGTCGGCCTCGGTGACCGCGGTGACGCCCTGGTCCTTGCCGTCGGTGGTGCCGCCGTCGCCCAGGAAGTGCTTCGCGGTCGCGACCACCTTCTCGCTGGCCTTCGCGTCCTTCGCGAGCGCGCCCTGCAGGCCCTTGATGACCTCGCCGCCGTACGACTGCACGACCAGCGGGTCTTCCGAATAGCCTTCGTAGGTGCGGCCCCAGCGGTCGTCGCGGACGACGGCGAGCGTCGGGCCGAAGGCCCAGTCGATGCCGGTGTGCGCCACTTCGCGCGCGGTGACCTCGCCGATGCGGCGCAGCAGTTCCGGGTCGCGCGTCGCGCCCAGGCCGATGTTGTGCGGGAACAGCGTCGCGCCCTTCACGTTGTTGTGGCCGTGCACCGCGTCCGTGCCCCAGATCAGCGGGATCGGGTTCGGGTTGGCCGGGTCCATCGACGCGGCCCACAGCGTGTCGGCCAGCGCCAGCCAGTCGCCCACCGCCGCATCCTTGTGCTGGCCGGGGAACGAGCCGCCACCGTTCAGCACCGAGCCGAGGTGGTAGGTCTTGATGTCGTCCGGCGTCACGCCCTGGATCTCGACCTGCGTCATCTGGCCGACCTTCTCGGCCAGGCTCATCTTGGCCAGCAGCGCGTCGACCTGCGACTCGATGCCGGCATCGCGGGCCACCGCGCTCTTGATCGCGGGCCAGTCCTGCAGCGGTGTGGTCGGGATGTCGGTGCTCACGGGAGGCGAGGGCGGTGGCGGGCTGTCGGAATCGCCGCCGCCGCAGGCGCCCAGCGTGAGCGCGACGGCCCAGGCGAGCCCGTGCAGGGCAGCGCGGGAAGAACGAATCATGGCTTTGTCTCCTCTTGTGGGTATGTCGACCGCATCGGCGGACCGTGCGAACGCGGCGCGAGCATAGCCACGGCTGAAAGCGCTTGCAAGAAGACGTTTACCAATCGTTAAGGCGATGACAAGCCCGGGACACCCCGTGGAAGACTGTGGAAAACCGCACATGACATCGCGCGACACAAGCTGCAGCGCGCCCTGGCGCGGATTGCGGCGGTGCAGCTACGGCACTGCAGCAAAACGGCGGGCGTCAGGGAATCTACCGAGCGTTTCGTGAAACTCGGCTGAAACCGCTTGCAACCTAACTTACGCGGCTGCGGCCGCGCGGTTCAGGCGGCTTTCTGCTCGAGCAGGTAGTTCGCGTCGTCGTACTGTCCCAGCACGTCGACCAGGTAGGGCAGCACCGCGAGCAGCTCGTCGTGCAGCGTGTACGGCGGGTTCAGGATGAACACGCCGCTGCCGGCCAGGCCGAAGCCCTGCGCATCGGGCACCTGCACCGTCAGGCGCACATGCAGCCAGCCCTTGGGCGCCAGGCCTTCGAGGCGGCGCGGCAGCTGCGCGGCTTCGAGCTTCTGCACCTGCGGGTACCAGACCATGTAGACGCCCTCGGCGAAGCGCAGCAGCGCCTCGCGCAGCGAGGCGATCACGCGGCCGTAGTCGCCGTGGCCTTCGTAGCTCGGGTCCATCAGGATGGCGGCGCGCCGGCTCGACGGCGGCACCTGGCCCTTCAGCCCGTCGAAGCCGTCGGCATTGAAGATCTCGACGTTCTTCGTGGCGCCGAGGAAGGACTCGAGGATGCGGTGGTCGGTGTTGTGCAGCTCGAACAGCCGCAGCTGGTCCTGGGCGCGCAGCAGCATCTGCGCAAAGGCGGGCGAGCCGGGGTACTGGCGCAGCTTGCCGTCGGGGTTGAACTGGCGCACCGCGGCCACGTAGTCGGCCACCGGGCCGGGCAGGTCGTCGCGGGCCCAGAGCCGTGCGATCCCTTGCTCGAACTCGCCCTTCTTGGTCGCGTACTGGCCTTCGAGCGAATAACCGCCGGCGCCGGCATGGGTGTCGACCAGGCGGTACGGCTTGTCCTTCTGGTTCATGTAGCGCAGCACCATGCCGAGCACGGTGTGCTTGAGCACATCGGCATGGTTGCCGGCGTGGAAGGCGTGGCGGTAGGCGAGCATCGGCGGCTTTCTGGAAACGGTTCAGCACCGTATTGTCGTTGCCTCGATCGCCGTCACGGCATCCTTCAAATTTTGTTTGAAGGTGATAGTGAGCGGATATGGATTATCAATTCTCATCGACTTGCCTACAGTGCCCGGACCGCACCACTACCTTCCGGAGCCGCTCGATGAAAGCCGTTGCCTACCGCCGCCCCCTGCCGATCACCGATGCCGAGTCGCTGCTCGACGTGACGCTGCCCGAGCCGGTCGCCGCCGGCCGCGACCTGCTGGTGCGCGTGGAGGCCATCTCGGTGAACCCGGTCGACGTGAAGATCCGCGCCGGCAGCACGCCCGCCGACGGGCAGGCAAAGGTCATCGGCTGGGATGCCGTCGGCACCGTCGAAGCGGTCGGCGAGCAGGTCACGCTGTTCAAGCCGGGCGACCGCGTCTGGTACGCCGGCGACATCACGCGCTCGGGCAGCAATGCCGAGTTGCAACTGGTCGACGAGCGCATCGTCGGCCACGCGCCGACGTCGATCCCGGCCGCCCAGGCCGCCGCGCTGCCGCTGACCGCGATCACCGCCTGGGAGCTGCTGTTCGACCGCCTCGGCACGACGGCCGACACCGAAGGCGCGCTGCTGATCATCGGGGCGGCCGGCGGCGTCGGCTCGATCCTGACGCAGCTCGCGCGCCGGCTGACGAAGCTGACGGTGATCGGCACCGCCTCGCGCCCCGAAACGCAGGCCTGGCTGCACGAACTGGGCGCGCACCATGTGATCGACCACCACCAGCCGCTGTTGCCGCAACTGCAGGCGGCCGGCGTGCCGCAGGTCACCGCGGTCGCGGGGCTGACGCACACACCCACCTATTTCCAGCAGATCGTCGAGGCGCTCGCGCCGCAAGGCAAGCTGGCACTGATCGACGACTTCAAGGAGCCGCTCGACGTGATGCCGATGAAGCGCAAGAGCCTGTCGCTGCACTGGGAGCTGATGTTCACCCGGCCGATGATGCAGACCGCCGACATGCACAAGCAGCACGAGCTGCTCGACGAGGTGGCCCGGCTGATCGACGCCGGCCGGCTGCGCAGCACGCTCGGCGAGCACTTCGGCAGCATCAACGCCGCCAACCTGAAGCGCGCGCATGCGTTCATCGAAAGCGGAAAAGCCCGGGGCAAGGTGGTGCTCGAGGGCTTCTGAAAGCGCGCTGACAGGCCCCGCGGCTAGCATCGCCGGGTGCCTGAATTCCTCGCGCGGCGCCCGGCCCGCCTTGCCCTGACCTTGCTCGCCGGCGCCGCGGCCGCCGGCTTGTGCCTGCTGCTGCGCACCCCGCTGCCGTGGATGATCGGCCCGCTGATCGCGACAGCCATCGGCTGCATGGCCGGTCTGCCGTTCGCGGCCGCCACGCCGCTGCGCAATGCCGGCCAGTGGGCCATCGGCACGGTGCTCGGGCTGTACTTCACGCCGCAGGTGGTCGGCATCGTCGCGAGCCACTGGGCGGTGATCCTCGCCGGCATCGCGTGGGCGCTGCTGCTCGGCGCCGGCTTCGGCGCCTACCTGGCGCGCGCCAACGCCGCCATGGCGCTCGACCGGCCGACGCTGTTCTTCGCGAGTGCCATCGGCGGCGCGTCGGAGATGGCGGTGCTGGCCGAGCGCTTCGGCGGGCGCATGGACCTGGTCGCGAGCGCGCATTCGCTGCGCATCCTGCTGGTCGTGCTGACGATCCCGTTCGGCTTCCAGTTCGCCGGCCTGCACGGGCTCGACCCGACGCTGCCCGGCCCGCAACGCGTCGAGTGGCACGGGCTGCTGCAGTTGATCGCGATGACGGCCGCCGGCGGCGCCTTCCTGCGCTGGCGCGGCGTCTCGAACCCGTGGGTGCTGGGCCCGCTGTTCGTCGCGTTCGGGCTCACCGCCACCGGCGTCGAGCTGTCGGCGCTGCCGAAGTGGATGACCAACCTCGGCCAGCTCTTCATCGGCGTCGCGCTCGGCACGCGCTTCACGCCGGCCTTCCTGCACACCGCGCCGCGCTGGCTGCTCAGCGTGGGCGTCGGCACGCTGGCGATGATCGCGCTGTCGGCCGGCTTTGCGCTCGGCGTCGCGCAGCTCAGCGGGCTGCACCCGGCCACCGTGCTGCTCGGCACCTCGCCCGGCGGCATCGCCGAGATGTGCCTGACGGCCAAGGTGCTGGAGCTGGGCGTGCCGGTGGTGACGGCGTTTCACGTGACGCGGATGGCGGCGGTCGTGCTGCTCGCGTCGCCGATGTTCCGCTGGTCGGCGCCGAAGGGCTGAGCCGCCCGGGCCTCAGCCCTTCTTCATGCGGGCGCGGAACAGCTCCGGAATGCCGACCTCGCGCGGCCCCGGCACCAGCTCGAAGGCCTGCCCGGCGCGCAGCGTGCCCGGCGAGCGCACCGACAGGTAGAAGCCGCACCAGGCGCTCGACGCCATCATCTTGACGGCCTGGTTGAAGCCCATCGCCGCATTGAACTTGAAGCACGGGAAGCGCGGCTCGCTGACCGCAAGCTCGCAGTCGGGAAAGCGCAGCACGTCGCCGATCCAGGCCTGGTTTTCCAGCATCCCCGCGAGCGTCAGGTTCTCGCCGATCGAGCCGGGTCGCAGTGGCTCGTCCCAGCCGGCCACCTGGGCCTGCGCGCGCACCGTCTGCCAGAACGGGTAGTGCTCGCTCGGGTAGGCGTAGACCGCCTTGCCCAGGCCACCGTGCACGCTGAGGTCGGCCTGCTCGTCGCCATCGAGCCCCATCGGCTGCGCCGCGACCGGGCCGTCGACCGGCTGCTTGCCGATCGCCGTCAGCACCGGCCGGCCGTTGATCGACCACTCGCTCGCGCGGGCGACGTTGACGCTGACCAGCCGCATCGACACCGGGGCTCAGGTCGCCGAGCGCCAGCCGCGCACGCTCGCCGCGACGCGGCGGCCTTGCGGGCCGGAGATCCACTGCGTGAACAACTTGGCCGCCGGGTGGTTGACGCGGAACGCGCGCATCACGTGCACCTCGGTCGCCAGCAGCGGGTCGCCTTCAACGACGATCGCAAGCGGCTTCGTCGGGTGGCTCAGCCAGACGCCGCGCTCCACCACCGCGTAGGCGTTCTGCGCCGCGGCCTGCGCGATGATCGAACTCTTCGGGTCAGCAGTCATGTACCACGGTGCGGCCGGTGCGACCTTCGACGCGCGCCACAGCGGCAGTTCCGCGAGTGCCGCACCGCTGCCGTTGTTGTTGCCCAGGAATCGCGCCTGCGCATTCGCGATGCCCATCAGCGCAGCGCCGATGTCCTTGCCACCCAGCACGCCGGCCGGGTCCTTGGCCTTCTTGCCCTTGCCCTCGACCGGGCCGATCAGCACGTAGTCGCCGAGCGCGACGCGGTGGCGGTCGTGCGCCAGGCCCTGCTTCTCGAGCTGCATCTCGAGTTCGGGCGCGTTGGTCATCGCCATGTCGATCTCGCCGCGCTCCAGCGCCTGGATCAGCGCGGCGCTCTGGCCACCCGACACCTGCACCGCAACGCCGGTGTCGCGGCCGAATCCCTTCTGGAAAGCCTGGCCGAGGCCGGAGTCGAGCAGCGACTGCTCGACGCCCATCAGCAGCGGGTCCGCCAGCGACTTGCGCTGGGCCGCACGGGCGGTGAACGGGACAGCCAGACTGCTGGCGGCTGCGAGGGAAAGGAGTAGGCGTCGTCGCATCATCCGACGATCTTAAAGCGGCCGCAGAAACGGCCAGGGGCGGCCGGATCGAGTGCCGCACCGCCCGGCCAGCCGCCGCGCAGAACCGCCGAAAAAGTCACGACTGCTTTGCATGTCCGTATTCCCAAATTGCATGGCCCCCCGGGCCCTGGTGGTTACGGCGCGATTACAGTCGAACGACAATGCCTTGCCCGGCGGCGGCACGCCGATTGCCGATCCGGCATGAAACCGCCTGTTCCTGGCGATGGCGATGGCAGACCGCGTTTGCGGCATGGGGCGAGCCCGGAGGTTCGCCCGATCCCGCAACTTTGATGATTGGAGTCCACGATGAACCGACCCGCGATGGAGGGTTTGCGCCTGAATGCGCCCGCCTACGTCAAACACACCCGGCTGATGGAATGGGTGGCCGAGATGGCGGCGCTGACCGAAGCCCGCGACGTGCACTGGTGCGACGGCAGCACCGCCGAATACGACAGGCTCTGTGCCCAGCTCGTCGCCGCCGGCACTTTCAAGAAGCTGAATCCCGAGCTGCGGCCGAACAGCTACCTCGCCTGCAGCAGCCCGAGCGACGTGGCGCGCGTCGAAGACCGTACCTTCATCTGCAGCGCGAAGAAGGAAGACGCCGGCCCGACCAACAACTGGATGGACCCGGCCGAGATGCGGGCGCTGCTGCAGACAGGCGACCGTGCCCTGTTCCGCGGCGCGATGAAGGGCCGCACGATGTACGTCGTGCCGTTCAGCATGGGGCCGCTCGGTTCGCCGATCGCGCACATCGGCGTCGAGCTGTCCGACAGCCCGTACGTCGCGGTCAACATGAAGATCATGACGCGCATGGGCCGGGCCGTGCTCGACGTGCTGGGCACCGATGGCGACTTCGTGCCGTGCATGCACACCGTCGGCGCGCCGCTGGAAGCGGGCCAGAAGGATGTCGCGTGGCCGTGCAACACCACCAAGTACATCGTCCACTACCCCGAGACGCGCGAGATCTGGAGCTACGGTTCCGGCTACGGCGGCAACGCGCTGCTGGGCAAGAAGTGCTTCGCGCTGCGCATCGCCAGCACGATGGGCCGCGACGAAGGCTGGCTGGCCGAGCACATGCTGATCCTCGGCGTCGAAAGCCCCGAAGGCAAGAAACACCACGTGGCGGCGGCCTTCCCGAGCGCCTGCGGCAAGACCAACTTCGCGATGCTGATCCCACCGGGCGGCCTGCCGGGCTGGAAGGTCACGACGATCGGCGACGACATCGCGTGGATCAAGCCGGCCGCCGACGGGCGCCTGTACGCGATCAACCCGGAAGCGGGCTACTTCGGCGTCGCACCCGGCACCAACGAGAAGACCAACTTCAACTGCATGGCCAGCCTGAAGCGCGACGTGATCTTCACGAACGTCGCGCTCACCGACGACGGCGACGTCTGGTGGGAAGGCATGACCGACGTGCCGCCGGCCCAGCTGACCGACTGGCAGGGCCAGCGCTGGACCCCGGCGATCGCGAAGGAGACCGGCGCGAAGGCGGCGCACCCGAATGCGCGCTTCACGGTGCCGGCCACCAACAACCCGGCGCTCGACCCGGCCTGGGACGACCCGGCGGGCGTGCCGATCGACGCGATCATCGTCGGCGGCCGCCGCTCGACGACCGTGCCGCTGGTCACCGAAGCGCGCGACTGGACCGAAGGCGTCTACATGGCCGCCACCATGGGCAGCGAAACCACCGCCGCCGCCGCCGGCCAGCAGGGCGTGGTGCGCCGCGACCCGTTCGCGATGCTGCCGTTCATCGGCTACAACATGAGCGACTACTTCCAGCACTGGCTGTCGCTGGGTGCGAAGCTGCAAGCCAAGGGCGCCACGCTGCCGAAGATCTTCTGCGTGAACTGGTTCCGCAAGGGCGACGACGGCAAGTTCGTCTGGCCCGGCTACGGCGAGAACATGCGCGTGCTGAAGTGGATGCTCGATCGCGTCGAAGGCCGGGCCGCGGGCCGCGAGAACGTGTTCGGCGTCACGCCGAGCTACCAGGACCTGAACTGGACCGGCCTCGATTTCAGCGCGGCGCAGTACGACCAGGTGACCGGCGTCGATGCCGGCGCGTGGCAGGCCGAGCTGGCGCTGCACGACGAGCTGTTCAAGCAGCTCGCCTGGCACCTGCCGGCGGAACTGACCGCGACGAAGGCGCGCATCGAGGCACGGCTGGCCGGCTGACGCGACCCGCGATCACCCATGAAAAAAGGCCCGCGGATGCGGGCCTTCTCGTTGGAGCGTCGAACGCTCAGACCTGGGCGTCGGCCCGGTCGGCAGCCGCGCGCAGGTCGGCGGCGTAGCTCGGTTGGCCGTCGCTGTAGGCGTCGGCCAGCGAGCGCAGGCGGCTCGCGGCTTCGGCCGGGCTTTCGGCGGCCGGGCTCAGCAGGCTGGCGAGCGCGGCGGTGGCGAACGCATAAGCGTCCGAGATGCGCTGGACGAAAGCCGTCGAGGCTTGCGAGTCAGCGAAGAAAGTCGACTGGTTCATGGTGGTCTCTCTGTGTGCCGCCGCCCGTGGCAGCGGCACCGGTTCAGTTGCCGAACAGCTCTTCGTGCCGGTCGGCGGCTGCGAACAGGTCCGCAGCGAAGCCGGGGTCGGTCTTCAGGTACTGGCGAGCCATCGCTCGCACGTCGGCGGCCTCACGGGCGGCCTGGTTCTCTTCGACGTTCACGCGCTCGGCGGGCTTCAGGGCGTTCAGCAGCGTGGCGAAAGCAGCAGCGAACGGCGCGGCCAGGCGCGGGGCGGTACGTTGTTGGGGGACTTGCAGGTCCATCGTCGTCGTGGTCATCGTGTTTCCTTCGGGTTGGGGTCGCTTGTGGCGAATTCGGGGGAGGTCGGTGCGTGCTGGTATCAGCGCTGGCGAACGGAAGCCATGGAGCGCAGCTGGGCTGCGAGTTCAGGCTGCGACGCTTCGTAGCGGCTGGCCAGCGCCAGCAGTTCGGGACGGGCGCGGGTCTGGCCGGCGGCCTCCAACGAGGCCCAGACACGGCGGCCGAGACGGCCCCACAGGTCTTGCGATGCCGAACCGGACGCGGCGGCGCCGGTCGGCACTTGCGGGAGATTCAGGCTGATCACGGGGTTCATGGAGAGGTCCTTTCAAGACTCGCGAAATCGTTTTCGACCTCGCATGCCGCAATCCTAGGGTTTACCCCATGGGTTGACTACTGAAAGCTGTGAATCAGTGATATACACGCCAGTGATATCCCGGTGTCGAGGAGTACGAAACATGAATTTCCGCACACTTGACTTGAACCTGCTGCGCGTGTTTGACGCGGTGATGGCCGAAGGCAACCTGACCCGCGCAGCCGAGCGGCTGGCGCTGACGCAGCCGGCGGTCAGCAACGCCCTCAAGCGCCTGAAAGACTCTGTCGGTGAGGAACTGCTCACTCGCACGTCGTTCGGGGTGAAGCCGACGCCGCGCGCCGAACAGCTGTGGCCGGAAGTCCAGGCCGCTCTGGCGGCGTTGCGCCAGGCCTTCGCGCCGGGCGACTACGACCCCCAGAAGGATGTGGCGAACTTCCGACTCGCGATGGCGGATGCGACCGCGGCGATGCTGATGCCCTCCCTCGTTCAGCAGATCGAACAGGGCCAGGCGCTCGCGAACCTGCGGGTGATCCCGCTGACCACCCGCGACCCGCGGCCGCTGCTGGAACGCGGCGAGGTCGACTTCGCGGTCGGTTACTTCCCGGACGCGGTCGCCAACCTCGTCGCCCAGGGCAGCACCAGCCCGATCCACCATGAGCGCCTGTATGACAGCGAATACGTCTGCGTGATGCGACGCGGCAACCCGCTCGCCGACGGCGAACTGACGCTGGACCGCTTCTGCGAGGCGCACCACCTGCTGGTCAGCTTCTCCGGCCGGCCGCACGGGCTGGTCGACCAGGCGCTGACGCAACTGCACCGCACGCGGCGCATCGTGCTGACGGTCAACCAGTTCTTCACCGCCGGCCGGGTGGTCGCCAGCAGCGACCTGCTGACCGTGCTGCCGCGCACCTTCATCGCCGCCACCGGCTACCAGGACCGGCTGGTGCAGCGCCCGATCCCGCTGCAGCTGGCGGGCATCCACGTCGAGGCGCTGTGGCACATGCGGCACGACCGGGCCAGCGCGCACCAGTGGCTGCGCGCGCGGCTGGTGGAGGCGGCGCAGTCGGCCACCGACTGATCGGCGGACCGGACCCCGGGGCTTGACGGCCCGTGCAAGTCCCGGCATCCTGCGCAAAGTGGTCTAGACCACTTTCCAGAACCCCTCGAAGGCCGCCGATGAACTCCACCACCGACATGAAGACCGTGGCCCATGCCGCGGCACAGGCCGCACGCTCGGCTCCCGGCCGCGTCGTGCGGGCCCCGCGCGGCAGCACGCTGAGCTGCAAGTCGTGGCTCACCGAAGCGGCGTTCCGGATGCTCCAGAACAACCTCGACCCCGAGGTCGCCGAGCGCCCCGAGGAGCTGGTGGTCTACGGCGGCATCGGCCGCGCGGCGCGCGACTGGGCCTGCTTCGACCAGATCCTCGCGTCGCTGCGCGAGCTGGAAGACGACGAATCGCTGCTGATCCAGTCCGGCAAGCCGGTCGGCGTGTTCCGCACGCACCCGGACGCGCCCCGGGTGCTGCTGGCGAATTCCAACCTGGTGCCGAAGTGGGCCACCTGGGAACATTTCAACGAGCTCGACCGCCAGGGCCTCTTCATGTACGGCCAGATGACCGCCGGCTCGTGGATCTACATCGGCACCCAGGGCATCGTGCAGGGCACCTACGAGACCTTCGCCGAAGCCGGACGCCAGCACTTCGGCGGCACGCTGGCCGGGCGCTGGGTGCTGACGGCCGGGCTCGGCGGCATGGGTGGCGCACAGCCGCTGGCCGCGAGCTTCGCCGGCGCGGTCTCGCTGAACATCGAATGCCAGCAGAGCAGCATCGATTTCCGGTTGCGCACGCGCTACCTCGACAAGCAGGCGAAGGACCTGGACGACGCCCTCGCGCTGATCCAGCACCACACGTCGAAGCGCGAGGCGGTGTCGATCGGCCTGCTCGGCAATGCCGCCGAACTGCTGCCCGAGCTGGTGCGGCGCGCGAAGGCCGGCGGCATCCGGCCCGACATCGTCACCGACCAGACCTCCGCCCACGACCTGATCAACGGCTACCTGCCGATCGGCTGGAGCGTCGCGCAGTGGCGCGATGCGCAGCGCGACCCGCACCAGCACGAGCGCCTGAAGCAAGCGGCAGCGCAGTCGTGCGCGGTGCACGTGCAGGCGATGCTCGACTTCCATGCGATGGGCGTCGCGACCGTCGACTACGGCAACAACATCCGCCAGGTCGCGTTCGACCAGGGCGTGAAGAACGCGTTCGACTTCCCCGGCTTCGTGCCGGCCTACATCCGCCCGCTGTTCTGCGAAGGCAAGGGCCCGTTCCGCTGGGTCGCGCTGTCCGGCGACCCGGACGACATCCGCAAGACCGACGCGAAGATCAAGCAGCTGTTTCCGCACAACGCGCACGTGCACCGCTGGCTCGACATGGCCGGCGAACGCATCGCGTTCCAGGGCCTGCCGGCGCGCATCTGCTGGCTCGGCCTCGGCGAGCGGCACGTGGCCGGGCTGGCGTTCAACGAGATGGTGCGCAGCGGCGAACTGAAGGCGCCGATCGTGATCGGCCGCGACCACCTCGACACCGGCTCGGTCGCGAGCCCGAACCGCGAGACCGAAGGCATGAAGGACGGCACCGATGCGGTGTCCGACTGGCCGCTGCTGAACGCGCTGCTGAATGCCTCGGGCGGCGCGACCTGGGTGTCGCTGCACCACGGTGGCGGCGTCGGCATGGGCTACTCGCAGCACGCCGGCATGGTGATCGTCGCCGACGGCAGCGACGCGGCCGCGAAGCGGCTGGCACGCGTGCTGGTCAACGACGCCGGCTCGGGCGTGATGCGCCATGCCGATGCCGGCTACGAGCTCGCGGTGCAGACGGCGCAGGCCCAGCACCTGAAGCTGCCGATGGTCGGCCGCTGATGAGCGGGCGCAGCGAAACGCTGGACCTGCAGTCGCTGCCCGCCATGGCCTGGCGCAACGGTGCCGGGCTGACGCGTGAGCTGGCGGTGCAGCCGCGCGACGCCTCGGCCAATTTCGACTGGCGCCTCAGCGTCGCCGAGGTCGAGCGCGACGCGCCGTTCTCGGCCTTTCCGGGCATCGACCGCTGCATCGTGCTGCTGCGCGGTGCCGGCATGCACTTGCAGTCGCCCGACCGTCGGCTCGACGAGCGGCTCGACCGCGCGCATGAGCCCTTCCATTTCTCCGGCGACGACGCGCTGAACGCCACGCTGCTCGACGGCCCGTGCCGCGACTTCAACGTGATGGCGCGCCGCGGCCGCTGGCGTGCCGACGTGCGCGCGCTGCACGGCGCCACGCGCACCGAGCCGGCCGCGGCCGGGCTGCTGCTCGCGAGCCTCGGCCGCTGGTCCGACGGTGCGCGCGGACTCGGTCCGCTGCAGGCCTGGCTGTGGCGCGACGGCATGCCCGCGCTGTCGCTCGACTGCACCGGCGACGCGCCCTGCGCGCTGCTGGTGCGGCTGGAGCCCCTCGCATGAGCCCGGCAGGATCGCTGTTCGCCTCCCACGCGCTGCTGCCGCAGGGCTGGGCCGACGACGTGCTGCTGCAATGGGACGACGCCGGCACGCTGACCTGCGTCGAAGCCGGCCTGCCGCTGCCCGCCGGCACCGAACGCGTGGCCGGCGTGCTGCTGCCCGGCCTGCCGAACCTGCATTCGCACGCGTTCCAGCGCGCATTCGCCGGGCTCACCGAGCACCGCAGCGCCGAGCAGGACAGCTTCTGGAGCTGGCGCACGCTGATGTATGGCTTCGCGCAGGCGCTGACGCCCGACGCGCTGCAGGCGATCGCGACGCAGCTCTACATCGAGATGCTGCAGGCCGGCTACACCGCCGTCTGCGAGTTCCACTACGTGCACCACCAGCCCGACGGCCGCGTGCATGCCGATGCGGCCGAGATGTCGCTGCGCTTGGTGGCCGCTGCGCGCGACGCCGGCATCGGCCTGACGATGCTGCCGGTGCTGTACCAGGCGAGCGGGTTCGGCCGCCAGCCGGCGCTGGCCGGGCAGCGCCGTTTCCTGAACAGCGTCGACGGTCTGCTGTCGCTGATCGGCCGGCTGCGCCACGACGGCGTGCGCGTCGGCGCGGCGCCGCATTCGCTGCGCGCGGTGCCGCCCGAGGCGCTGCGCGACCTGCTCGGCGGGCTGCACGGCGCCGATGCCAGCGCGCCGGTGCACATCCACGTGGCCGAGCAGCAGCGCGAGGTCGACGACTGCCTGGCCTGGAGCGGCCAGCGGCCGGTGCAGTGGCTGCTGGACCATGCCGCGGTCGACGCGCGCTGGTGCCTGGTGCATGCGACGCACCTCGATGCGGCCGAACGCCGCGCGCTCGCCCGCAGCGGCGCGGTCGCCGGCCTGTGCCCGAGCACCGAGGCCAACCTCGGTGACGGCGTGTTCGATGCCGAGGCCTTCATCGCCGACGGCGGGTACTGGGGCATCGGCTCCGACAGCCATGCGTGCGTCGACGCCGCCGAGGAACTGCGGCTGCTCGAGTACGGCCAGCGGCTGACGAAGCTGCGCCGCAACGTGCTCGCGAGCGCCGCGCACCCGCAGGTCGCCGACGCGATGTGGCTGTCGGCGGTGGCCGGCGGCGCGCGCGCCAGCGGGCGCTCGATCGCCGGGCTGCGCGTCGGCCAGCAGGCCGATTTCGTTCACCTGGCCGCGTTCGATGACGCTGGCCTCGCCGCGTCGCAACGCCTCGCGCGCCATGTGTTCTCGACGCACGGCGCCCGCGGCGTGCGCGACGTCTGGGTGGCCGGGCAGCGCCGTGTGCACGACGGGCAGCATGCAGGCGCCGGGCGCGCCGCCGAGGCCTTCGTCGCCGCGCGCACCCAC
Organism: Rhizobacter sp. Root1238; assembly: GCF_001425825.1. GTDB lineage: Bacteria > Pseudomonadota > Gammaproteobacteria > Burkholderiales > Burkholderiaceae_C > Rhizobacter. The sequence goes on along the minus strand of NZ_LMDM01000001.1, from coordinate 385,650 downwards.
CTGCTGGAGCACCGATGACCGACCTGCTGCTGACGAACGCGCGCATCGTCGACGGGCTGGACGAGGCCTGCACGCCGTCGGCGCCGGGCTTCGTCGCGGTCACCGGCGGCCGCATCGAGCGCGTCGGGCCGATGTCCGCGCTGCCGGCCGGCCTGCAGCCGCGCACCGAGCACGATGCCGGCGGCGCGCTGCTGACGCCCGGCCTGGTCGATTGCCACACCCACCTGGTCTACGCCGGCGACCGCGCGCGCGAGTTCGAACTGCGGCTGCAGGGCGCCAGCTATGAAGAGATCGCGCGGGCCGGCGGCGGCATCCGCTCGACCGTGCGGCAGACCCGCGACGCGACGCCCGAGGCCTTGTTCGACGCGTCCGCCCGCCGGCTGCGCGAGCTGATGCGCCACGGCGTGACGACGGTCGAGATCAAGTCGGGCTACGGCTTGTCGCTCGATGCCGAACGCAAGTGCCTGCAGGTGGCCCGCCGGCTCGGCGAGCGCTTCCCGATCGACGTGCGCACCACCTTGCTGGCCGCACACGCACTGCCGCCGGAGTTCGACGGCCGCGCCGACGCTTACATCGACGAGATCGTCGAACACCTGCTGCCGGACATCGCACGGGCCGGCCTGGCCGATGCGGTCGACGCGTTCTGCGACACGATCGGCTTCACGCCGGCCCAGACGCAACGCGTGTTCGACGCGGCGCAGCGCCACCGGCTGCCGGTCAAGCTGCATGCGGAGCAGCTGTCGAACCAGCACGGCGCCGCACTTGCCGCCGACTTCGGCGCGCTGTCGGCCGACCACCTGGAGCATGTCGACGAAGCCGGCGTCATCGCGATGGCGCGCGCCGGCACGGTGGCGGTGATGCTGCCGGGCGCGTACTACTTCCTGCGCGACACCGTGGTGCCGCCGATCGCGCTGTTCCGCCGGCACCGCGTGCCGATGGCCGTCGCGACCGACTGCAACCCGGGCACCAGCCCCGGCACCCACCTGCCGCTGATGATGAACATGGCCTGCACGCTGTTCCGCATGACGCCGGCCGAGGCGCTTCTCGGCGTCACCCGCCATGCGGCCCAGGCGCTCGGCCTGGCGGCCACGCACGGCTGCATCGAGATCGGCAGGCAGGCCGACCTGTGCCTGTGGGACGTCGACCACCCGGCCGCGCTGAGCTACGCGATCGGCGCGAGCCCGCTACGTGCGTGCTTCCATCGCGGCATCGAGCGCGGCCTGCAGCATCCGCTGTAGCAGCGGCCGCACGCGGGCCGCGAGATCGGGCCGGAAGCCGAACGGCGCCGGCTCGTCCATGTAGGTGCAGTGGCACATCTCCATCTGCAGCGCGTGGATGCCGCGCGCCGGTTCGCCATAGTGGCGCGTGATGTAGCCGCCCTTGAAGCGGCCGTTGCTCACCTGCGTGTAGTCGCGCTGGCCGCCGAGCACCGCCTCGACCGTCGCCTGCACGCGCGGTGCGCATGCGCGCCCCTGGTCGGTGCCGAGGTTCAGGTCGGGCAGCTTGCCGTCGAAGAAGCGCGGCAACACGCTCGAGATCGAGTGTGCGTCCCACAGCACGGCCACGCCGTGCAGGTCGCGCAGGCGCTCCAGCTCGCCGCGCAAGGCCACGTGGTACGGGCGCCAGAAGCGCTCGCGCCGCGCGTCGACCTCGGCCGCGTCGGGCGCCTGCCCAGCAAGGTACAGCGGCTGCTTGTGGAAGGTGTCCTGCGGCACCAGGCCGGTGGTGTCCTGCCCGGGGTACAGATTGGTGTCTTCCGGCGGGCGGTTCAGGTCGATCACGTAGCGCGACATCTGCGGCACCAGCGTGCTCGCACCCATCTTCGCGACGAAGTCGTAGAGCAGCGGCAGGTGCCAGTCGGTGTCGGCGCGCAGCAGCGCCTCGGGGGTCATGCGCGCCTCGATGTCCGGCGGGATGCCGGTGCCGGCGTGCGGGAACGAGACGAGCAGCGGAATGCTGCCCCGCGAGAGTGCATGCGTCGGTGCGTGCGTGCTGGTTTCCATGGGTGGAAGTGGCCTAGACAACCGGAAGGCCGAGTGTAGACTGCCCGGCACGGGGCTTGCATCAGGCCCGTCGGCTTTCCCCTTCCCGCAGGAGTCCTGATGAATCCAGTGCGTGCCCTGGCCGGTCTGATGATCGGATCGATGATGTGGTCGGCGCTGCCGGCGATGGCGCAGGAGACGCCGGTCGCGATCGCGATCTCCGGCTGGACCGGCTTCGCGCCGCTGACGCTCGCGAAGGAGGCCGGCATCTACAAGAAGCACGGCCTCGACGTGTCGATCAAGAAGATCCCGCAGAAAGACCGCCACCTCGCGATCGCGTCGGGTGACGTGCAATGCGCGGCCACCACCGTCGAGACCTGGGTGGTGTGGAACGCCAACGGCGTCGCCACGACGCAGATCTTCCAGCTCGACAAGAGCTTCGGCGCCGACGGCATGGTGGTGCGCAACCACATCGCGAAGATCTCCGACCTGAAGGGCAAGACGGTGGCCGCCTCGGCACCGGGCACCGCGCCGTACTTCGGGCTGGCGTGGATGCTGAAGAAGAACGGCCTGTCGGTGAAGGACGTGAAGGTCGTCACGCTCGAACCGCAGGCGGCCGCGAATGCCTTCGTCGCGAACGCCGGCGACCTGGATGCCGCGATGACCTACGAGCCCTACCTGTCGACGGTGCGCGCGAAGCCCGAGGCCGGCAAGATCATCGCGACCACACTGGACTACCCGATGGTGATGGACACCTTCGGCTGCACGCCGAAGTTCCTGGCGGAGAACCCGAAGGCCGCGAAGGCGCTGGCCGACAGCTACTTCGACGCGCTGGAGATGATCCGCAACGAGCCGAAGAAGTCGTTCGAGATCATGGGCGCCGACGTGAAGCAGAGCGGCGAGGCCTTCGAGAAGTCGCAGGCCTACCTGCGCTGGCAGGACCGCGCGGCGAACCAGCGCTTCTTCACCAGCGTGCTGCAGCCGTTCAGCAAGGAGGCGGCCGAGCTGCTGCTGGAGATCGGCAGCATCAAGCAGATCCCCGACCTGAAGGCGCTGTCGGACACCCGCTTCATCCAGTGAAGCCGCTGCAGCAGGTCGAACCCGGGCAGCGCATCGCGCTCGGGGTCGCGTTCTTCGTGCTGTTCTTCGCCGGCTGGGCGTTCGCCACGCTCGGCGGCTTCGTCTCGAAGACCTTCCTGGCCGACCCGCTCACCATGGTCCGCTCGGGCTGGGACCTGCTCGCGCAGCAGGGCTTCGCGCACGACATCGGCATGACGATGTGGCGCGTGATCGGCGGCTTCGTCGCGGCCGCGCTGCTCGCATTGCCGCTGGGCGTCGCGATGGGCGCGTACAAGCCGGTCGAGGCGTTCTTCGAGCCCTTCGTGTCGTTCGCGCGCTACCTGCCGGCGTCGGCCTTCATCCCGCTGCTGATCCTGTGGGCCGGCATCGGCGAGGCGCAGAAGCTCGCGGTGATCTTCCTCGGCTCGTTTTTCCAGCTGGTGCTGATGATCGCGGTGAGCGTGGGCAACACCCGGCGCGACCTGGTGGAGGCGGCCTACACGCTGGGCGCGCGCGACTGGGGCATCGTGCGCCGCGTGCTGATCCCGGCCGCCGCGCCGCAGGTGGCCGAGACGCTGCGCCTGGTGCTCGGCTGGGCCTGGACCTACGTGATCGTCGCCGAGCTGATCGGCGCATCGAGCGGCATCGGCCACATGATCACCGACAGCCAGGCACTGCTGGCCACCGACCAGATCATCTTCGGCATCATCACCATCGGCGTGATCGGGCTGGTGTCCGACCTGGGGTTCAAGCGCCTGAACCGCCGCCTGTTCCGGTGGGCCTCGCTGTGAGCCGGCTGTCGATCCGCGGCGTGGGCCGCAGCTTCGCCGGCCTGCATGGCGGCAGCCCGACGCTCGCCTTGCAGCCGACCGACCTGGAGGTTGCCGACAACGACTTCATCACCGTGCTGGGGCCGTCGGGCTGCGGCAAGTCGACGCTGCTGCGCATCGTGGCCGGGCTGGATGAGCCGAGCACCGGCCAGGTGCTGCTCGACGGTGCGCCGGTGCGCGGCCCGGGCGCCGACCGCGGCATGGTGTTCCAGAGCTACACGCTGTTCCCGTGGCTGACGGTGCGGCAGAACATCTGCTTCGGGCTGCGCGAGAAGGGCCTGCCCGACGCGCAGCAGCGCGAGATCGCGCAGCGCTTCATCGCCGAGGTCGGGCTCGCCGGCTTCGAATCGCACTACCCGAAGCAGCTGTCGGGCGGCATGCAGCAGCGCGTCGCGCTGGCACGGGCGCTGGCCAACGACCCGAAGATCCTGCTGCTCGACGAACCGTTCGGCGCGCTCGACCACCAGACGCGCGCGCTGATGCAGGAGTTGCTGCTGTCGATCTGGGAGCAGCACCGCAAGACGGTGCTGTTCGTCACGCACGACATCGACGAGGCGATCTTCATGGGCAACCGCTGCGCGGTGTTCAGCGCACGGCCGGGCCGCATCAAGACCGAACTCGCGATCGACCTGCCATACCCGAGGCACTACACGGTGAAGACGACGCCGCGTTTTTCGGAATTGAAGGCCCGGCTGACGGAGGACATCCGGGCCGAGAGCATCAAGGCGGCCGGCATGGCCGAGGTCACGAGCCGGTCTTGAGGAGTTGCTGCAGGCCGGCGATGCGTGTCGCTTCGGTCAGCGGCACGCCGGCTTGCTGCGCGCAGGCCGGCCAGCGCGCGAAGACATCCGCCAGCCGGTCGATGTGGTGAGCGGGCTGCCGGATCCCGAACTGGTCGCCCACCTGCACGAGGTCTGCACGCGTGATGCCTTCTCCTTTGCCCGCGACCAGCATCTGGTGCTGGCGCGTCCATTTGCCCGGTGCCGGGTTGTGCGCAAAGCAAAGGTCGTAGGCGGGTGCCAGCGACCACGCGCCGGACTCGTCCATCAGGAACGCGAGGTTCTTCGTGTGATCGTCGCAGTTCCTCGCCATCACATTGAAGACGCATCGCAGCCACGCCTGCTCCATCGCCGCGGCGCCGAGGTTCATCGACAGGATCGTGCGGAAGAACTGCTCGTAGCCGTGCACGTAGGGCGTGTTGAAGTCCAGGTGCTGCAGGCCGCACAGTGAATGCACATGCAGCTTGCGGTTGCCCACGCGGTCGAAGCGGCGGGTCATGAAGTGCGCCCGCCCGCCTTCTTCCAGCAGACGGCATTCGCTCATCTCGATGCCGCACGCGATGGCCATCAGGTAGTGGGCGTACTCGATGCGCCCGAAGCCCGCCGCGGCGCCGAGCTGGCCGTCGTCGCCGACCCCATCGAACTTCAGCAGCCAGTGCTCGTACCCGGCCGGCAACTCGAACTGCCCCGACACGATGCTGTTGCTCTCGGCATTCCAGCCGATCACGGCCTTGGCACGGGCACCGCCGGCGGAGCTGCCAACGTCGATGATGTCCTGCGCGACCTCGGAGAACTCGCCGCGCAAGGCCCGCCGCGCGTCCTCGACGAGGCTCGCCATCTGCAGCGGGGCCGCGGCCTGCGCCGAGTCGCGGTCGCGCACGGCCGGCTCGAACTCCAGCGCACCCATCGCGCGGCGACCGACGTACACGAGGCGCTGCAGGGTCGTGATGTCCGACGGCGCGATGCCGCGCCGCGTCAGGTATTCGTTGATGAGCGCGTTGCCGAAGCGGTCCGGCAGCGCGTCGGCCAGCAGCCCGGGCAATCCGAAATAGGTGTCTTGCGGGAGCCCGGGAAAGCTGTAGCGCCGGCGTGGGCTGAGCGGCATCTGCAGCGGCGACAGCTCGAGGCCTGAACGCGCGAAATCCGCGCTGTACTGGAATTCGAAGAAGCCGGGCTTGCCGCGCAGCGCCGCCACCGCACCGACCTGTTGCCCCCACAGCCGGACCTCGACGACACGGAGGTCACTGGCCATGTTTCACGCCGAGGCTGGCGCTGGCGCGCCGCGGCGCGCGCTGGCGGACCGGCTTGGCCTGTTCGGCTTCGAGCAGGTCCAGCGGGCCCGGCCCTTCGGGAGTGGGAACCAGCGCTCCCAACCGGTCGAGGAGCCCCATCGCCCGCATCAGCGCAATCAGGTTGCGCAAGGTGATGCCACCGGTTTTCTCGAATCGCTTCAGTGGGGTCAGCCCCATGCCGCTGCGTTGCGACAGTTCGTCGAGCGTCATGCCGGCGGCATCGGGATCGAGGCGCCACGCACGGAGCTGCTGCGCAAGCTGCAGCGCGACTTCCTCGTTGGTCAGGTGATCCAGGCTCATGGTGGTCTCTTGCGATAATAGTCTAAAAGTAGCCTGCTAACAGCCCACTCAGCCGACAACAGCCTAACATTAGGCTATCACATTGGAGACACCGGAGTCGATGGCCAATCAGGCCAACTTTAGATTCATAAGCACAGAAATTCTCGATAGCAGACTATTTTTAGCCCTTTATCGACTCAGCATGTTCCAGCATGTCGATGGCCGCCTCGATGTCCGGCGCCATCAGCCGGTCTTCCTTCAGGAATGGCACCCGCTCGCGCAGCCGCGCATGCAGGCACTCCAGCGCCGGCGACGAGCGCAGCGGCCGGTGGAAATCGAGCGCCTGGGCCGAGGCCAGCCACTCGATCGCGACGATGCCGGCCGTGTTGTCCAGCATCTGGTGCAGGCGCCGCGCGGCGTAGGTCGCCATCGACACATGGTCTTCCTGGTTGGCCGAGGTCGGCAGCGAATCGACGCTCGCCGGGTGCGCCAGCGACTTGTTCTCGGACGCGAGCGCCGCCGCCGTCACCTGCGCGATCATGAAGCCGGAGTTGAGCCCGCCGTTCTCGATGAGGAAGGCCGGCAGCCCGGAGATGCCCGGGTCCATCAGCATCGCGGTGCGCCGCTCCGACAGCGCGCCGATCTCGGCGATCGCGAGCGCCAGGTTGTCGGCCGCGAAGGCCACCGGCTCCGCATGGAAGTTGCCGCCTGACAGCGCCTCCAGCGTGTCGGCGAACACCAGCGGGTTGTCGGAGACGCCGTTCGCCTCGGTCAGCAGCACGTTCCATGCATGCTGCATCTGGTCGAGGCAGGCGCCCATCACCTGCGGCTGGCAGCGCAGGCAGTACGGGTCCTGCACCTTGTCGCAATCGAGGTGCGACTGGCGCAGCGCGCTGCCGGCCAGCCAGCTGCGGAAACTGGCCGCCACCTTGCGCTGGCCCGGCTGGCCGCGCACTTTATGGATGCGGTCGTCGAACGGCGTGTCGGCGCCCTTGGCGGCATCGACCGTCATCGCGCCGATGCCGATCGCCGCGTCGAAGATGCGCTCGAGCCGCTGCACCGCGACCAGCGCGAGCGCGGTCGACGCCTGCGTGCCGTTCAGCAGCGCCAAGCCTTCCTTCGGGCCCAGCACCAGCGGTTGCAGCCCGGCGTGCGCGAGCGCCTGCAGCGCGGGGACGCGCTTGCCGTCGACGAAGGCCTCGCCGACCCCGATCAGCACGCCGCTCAGGTGCGCGAGCGGCGCCAGGTCGCCCGACGCACCGACCGAGCCCTTCTCCGGCACCACCGGCAGCACGTCGGCCGCCAGCAACGCCAGCAGCGCCTCGATGACCTGCGGCCGCACGCCCGACACGCCATGCGCGAGGCTGGCCGCCTTCAGCAGCAGCATCAGCCGCACCACCGGTGCCGCCATCGGCTGGCCGATGCCGGCGCTGTGCGACAGCACCAGGTTCTTCTGCAACTGCGCCAGCTGGTCGTCGGGGATGCGCGTCTGCGCCAGCTTGCCGAAGCCGGTGTTGATGCCGTAGACCGGTTCGTGGCGCGCCATCAGCATGGCCACCGCCTGCACGCTGGCGTCGATGCCGGCCCGGGCCGACGGCGCGATCGTGAAGCGGGCCCGGCCCGCGGCCGCATCGAGCAGCATCGCCTTGTCGAGCTGGCCGGGGGTGATCAAGTGCGCAGGCGTCGTCATGAGGGTCCTCGCAGGCCGCGGCGAGCGCCGCAAAGTGGTCTAGACAACTTTAGCACAGGGGTAAGATCGGCCCATGAAATCCGGCGACAAGACGCTGCCCTACGAAGCAGTCAAGCATTCGATCCGACACCGCATCGCCGAGGGCGGCTGGCAGCCGGGCGTCAAGCTGCCGTCGGAGCGCGAACTGGTGCAGGAGTTCGGCTGCGCCCGCATGACGGTGCACCGCGCGCTGCGCGAACTCGAAGACGAGGGGCTGATCGAGCGCCGCCAGGGTTCGGGCTCGTACGTGGCCGAGCTGCACCCGATCTCCAACCTGCTGCAGGTGCGCGACATCCACGACGAGATCGTCGAGCGCGGCCACCGCCACACGACGCGGGTGTGCGGCGTCGAGCGGGTGAAGGCGAGCGCCGAGATCGCGGCCGCGATGCGCCTGCGCAAGGGCGCGGCGGTGATCCGCTGCCGGCTGGTGCACCTGGAGAACGGCGTGCCGATCCAGTACGAAGACCGGCATGTGAACCCGGCGCTCGCGCCCGACCTGCTGGCGCAGGACTTCACGCAGGTCACGCCGTCGCACGTGCTGTTCGAGCACGCGCCGCTGACCGAGGCCGAGCAGGTGGTCGAGGCGGTGCTCGCGACCGACGAGCAGGCGCGGCTGCTCGACGTGCCGCCCGGCAGCGCGCTGCTGCAGGTGTCGCGGCGCACGCTGTCGCAGGGCGTCGTCGCGTCGGTCGCGCGGCTGGTGCATCCGGGCGGGCGCTATCGCTTGATCGGCTCTTTCTCCCCCGGCAAATCGTGATCGCCCGCCGATCCGGATGACAATCCGCCTTCGATCGTTTGTTCAAGAGACCCGCCATGCCCGCTCCCACCGCCCTGCCCGCTTCGCTGCCGCCCGCCCATGACCTGACCGATGCCGAGTTCGCCGAACTCGACGACTTGCTCGCGGCGACGCCCGAGCCGCTGCAGCCGGTCGATGCGGTGATGCTCGACGGCTTCCTGTGCGGCGTGCTGGTGCAGCCGGTGCTGCTCGATCCGGCGACCTGGTTCCCCCACGTGTTCGATTTCGACGGCCAGCCGCTGCCCGACGACGTCGACACCGCCTGGCTGGAGCGCACCCGCGCGCTGGTGCTGCGCCGTTACACCGCACTGAACCGCGCGATCGTCGAGGACGGCTGGTTCAACCCGCTGGTGCTGGAGTTCGACGACGAGCACCCGCCGGCCCCGCTGGCCGAAGGCGAGGTCGATCCGATGGAAGGGCTGGCCGAGGTGTCGCAGCCGCTGATGCCGTGGGTCGCCGGCTTCCAGCATGCGGCGATCTGCTTTCCCGACCTGATGGAGCTGCCGCAGGACGAGGTGATGACCTCGCTCGCGCGGCTGTACCGCCACCTGCCGGCCGAGACCGACGAGGAGCGCGAGGTCGTCGCGACGCTCGACCGCGAGTACCCGCTGTCGACGCTGGACGACGCGATCGAGGAGATGGTCACCACCGTCGCCGAGCTGTCCGACCTGACGCGCGACGCGCGCTACAAGGTCGACACCGTGAAGCGCGAGACGCCGAAGGTCGGCCGCAACGACCCCTGCCCGTGCGGCAGCGGCAAGAAGTTCAAGCAATGCCACGGAGCCACTTGAACCGGTGAAGCTCCAGCTGCTGTCCGACCTCCACCAGGAGACCGAGAGCTTTGCCCCCGAGCCCGCACCCGACGCCGAGCTGCTGGTGCTGGCCGGCGACATCGACAGCACCTGGAAGGCGTTCGACGCCTTCCGCGGCTGGCCGGTGCCGATCGTCTTCGTCGCCGGCAACCACGAGTTCGACGGGCGCGAGCTGAACGACACCTGGCCGGCGCTGCGCGCAAGCTGCGAAGCGCTCGGCATCACGATGCTGGAGCGCGAGACCTGCGTGCGCAGCGGCGCCGACGGCCGGCGCATCCGCTTCGTCGGCACGGTGCGCTGGTGCGATTTCGACCTGTTCGGCGCCGCGCAGCGCGACAAATCGATGCGCGCCGGCTCGTACTTCATGAAGGTGCAGCGCTCGACGCTGAACGGCGAGGTGTTCGCCGCGCCGCAGGTGCGCGACGAAGCGCTGGCCTGCCGCGACTGGCTGGCCGCCGCGCTCGCGGAACCCACCGACGCCGACGCGACCGTCGTCATCACGCACTTCGGCCCGAGCTTGCGCAGCGCCGACCCGCGCTACGGCAGCCAGGCCGGCACCGCGAGCTTCTGCAATGCCGACGACGACCTGCTGCCCGGCGCCAACCTGTGGATCCACGGGCATGTGCACTGCCGGCACGACTACCAGGTGGCCCATGCGACAGGCGTCACGCGCGTCGTCTGCAACGCGCGCGGGCACACGAAGCGCGGCGAGAGCGCGGGCTACGACGGCCTGCGCGTGATCGAGGTGTGAGCGCTCAGGGGTGGCGCCGCGCGGTGATGCGGCTCATCCACTGCAGCGGTGCCGGCGCGGTTGCCCCCGGCGAGAACGCATCGAGCTCGCTGTCGCGCGGCGGCGACAGGCTCATGTCGAGCCCGAATGCGGTGCCGTAGTCGGCGGCCTCGGGTTCCACCTGGCGCGGGGCGCGGCGCGGGGCCAGCGATGCCAGCCAGGACCATCCGGATGCCAGGTTCATGATGCGGCTCCACGAGTGCTTGTGACATTCAGTGTCGGATGCCACCTGCTGTTGCTGAAGCTCGAAATGAAGCACGCGAACGGTGCAGTTCGCGCCGCCGTGGTTCAAGTCACATCCAGCACCGCGCGCGCGCCGGACAGCAGCGCGTCGCCGACCCGGTCGAGCAGCCCGACGCGCGCCGACGGCGCCGCGCCGTCCGGGCCGAGCTTCCACTGGTGCCAGTACAGGCGCACCGCCAGCCGGTCGTCCGGCCGCAGCGCGACCAGTGCACCGCTGTCGAGCAGTGGACGCGCCTGCAGTTCCGGCACGACGCCGATGCCCCAGCCCATCGCCGCCGCCCGCACATAGGCCTCGGACGACGGCACGTAGCGCTCGCTGAGCCGCGGCTGGCGTACGCCGAAGGCCTTCGACACCCAGTGCTGCTGCATGTCGTCCTTGCGGTTGAAGATCAGGAACGGCACCTGCGCGAAATTCGCGCGCGTCAGCCCGTGCGGCAAGGCCTCGGCGATGAAGCCGGGGCTCGCGACCGCGGTGTAGTGCATCGCGCCCAGCGGCACGACGCGGCAGCCGCGCAGCGCCTCGCTGATGCTGGTCACGCAGCCGAGCACCGCGCCTTGGCGCAGCCAGTCGTGCGTGAAGTCCTGGTCGTCGACCACCAGCTCCAGCGACAGGCCTTCGTGCACCAGCGCATCGAGCGCCGGCAGCACCCAGGTCGCGAGGCTGTCGGCATTCACCGCGATCGGCAGGCGCTGGTCGGACGCCGGCGCCTCGCCCAGCTCCAGCGCCAGGTCGGCCCGCATCGCCTGCAGTTGCCGGGCGAAGCGCAGCAGCAGCTTGCCGGGCTCGGTGAGCCGCAGCGGGCGCGAGCGCACCACCAGCGGCTGGCCGACCTGCAGCTCCAGCGTGCGCAGCCGCTGCGAGACGGCCGATTGCGTGATCGCCAGGCGCTGCGCCGCCCGTTCGAAGCTGGCGGTGTCGGCCAGCGCAGCCAGCGCATCGAGCGCGGCGGGGTCCAGGTCTTTCATAAGTCATGCTAATGCAAGCCGAGAAATATGAATCCTCCTTCATGGATTCGTGGGGCTTGCCGACAATCCGGCGGCCTGCCGTTGCCCATCAGAACCCGCACCGATGCCCATGCCCCCCGATCTCTCCGCCGCATTCGCCCAAGGCTGGCTGATGACCGCCGGGCTGATCGTCGCGATCGGCGCGCAGAACGCGCTGGTGCTGCGCCAGGGGCTGGCGCGGGCCCACGTCGGACCGGTGGTCGCGCTGTGCACCGCCTCCGACTGGCTGCTGATCCTGCTGGGCGTGTTCGGGCTCGGCGCCGCGGTGCAATCGATGCCGGTGCTGCTGCAGGTGCTGCGCTACGGTGGTGCGGCGTTTCTGTGCCTGTACGGCCTGCGCTCGGCGCGCCAGGCCTGGCGCGGCGCCGAAACCGGGCTGCAGGCCCGGGCCGGCGCCGGCAGCCTGGGCGCCACGGTGGCCAGCGTGCTGGCGATGACCTACCTGAACCCGCATGTCTACCTCGACACCGTGCTGCTGCTGGGGACGGTCGGTGCGCAGCAGCCGGGCGACGGCCGCTTCGCCTTCGCGGTCGGCGCGGGTCTTGCGTCGCTGATGTGGTTCATGACGCTCGGCTATGGTGCCGCAGCGGCCTCGCGCTGGCTGCAGCGCCCGGCGGTGTGGCGGGCGATCGATGCCAGCGTCGCGGTGGTGATGTTCTGCGTGGCAGCCCAGCTGTTGTGGCGCCCGCTCTGAAGGAGCTTCCATGAAAGTCGTCGTGTTGGGTGCCGGCATCATCGGCGTGAGCACCGCCTGGTACCTGCTGGAGCAGGGCCACGAGGTCACCGTGGTCGACCGCCAGAAAGACGCGGCGCTGGAAACCAGCTTCGCCAACGGCGCACAGATCTCGGTCAGCTTCTGCGAGCCGTGGGCGAATGCCGGTGCGCCGCTGAAGGTGCTGAAGTGGCTGGCGCGCGACGACGCGCCCTTGCTGTTCCGCCCGAAGCTCGATCCGCACCAATGGCGCTGGGGCCTGAGCTTCCTGCTGCAGTGCAACGATGCGGCCTTCGAGCGCAACGTCGCGCAGCTGGTGGCGCTGGGCCGCTACAGCCACGAATCGCTGAAGGCGCTGGTCGCGCAGACCGGCATCCAGTACGACCGGCTGGAGCGCGGCATCCTGCACTTCTTCTCGACGCAGCAGGAATTCGACGAAGGCGCGGCCGGCGCCGAACTGATGCGCCACCATGGCGTCGACCGCCGCGTGCTGTCGCGCGACGAGGTGCTGAAGGTCGAGCCGGCGCTGCGGGGTTTTGCGAACGGCATCGCCGGCGGCACCTTCACGCCGAGCGACGAGTCAGGCGACGCACGGGTCTTCACGCAGCAGCTGGCGCTGCGCTGCCAGCAGCGCGGCGCGACCTTCCTGTACGAGCACGACATCGCCGGCATCGAATCGGCCGGCGGCGCGGTGCAGTCGGTGCAGTTGCGCTCGCTGCAGACCGGCGAACGCCGCACGCTGACCGCCGACAGCTTCGTCGCCGCGATGGGCAGCTTCACCGCGCCGCTGCTGCGGCCGCTGGGCATCTACCTGAACATCTACCCGGCCAAGGGCTACTCGGCAACGCTGGCGCTGAAGCGCCCGCAGGACGCGAGCGTGGTCAGCATGATCGACGACGCCCGCAAGATCGCGATCAGCCGGCTCGGCGACACGATCCGCATCGCCGGCACCGCCGAGATGGCCGGCTACGACACCGGCCTGGCGAGCGCGACCTCGCGCGTGCGCTGCCAGGCGCTGATCGAGCGCTACGAAGAACTGTTCCCCGGCGTCGCGGACACCAGCGAACCGAATTTCTGGGCCGGCCTGCGGCCGAGCACGCCGACCAACGTGCCGTACATCGGGCGCAGCAAGCTGGCCAACCTGTGGATCAATGCCGGGCACGGCACGCTGGGCTGGACGCACGGTGCCGGCTCGGGCCGCGTGCTCGCCGAGCTGATGAGCGGCATGCGGCCGGCGCTGGATTTCGGGTTCTGCGGCGCGGTGCCGGCAGGCAGCGCCACGCGGATGGTGGCGGCCTGACGAGGTCGCCCCGATCCGGGAAGCGTCCGTCGACGCCTTACCAGCTGCTGGCAACGAACTTGTTGCCCGCCGCCTTGTAGCGCTCGATCGCCTTCTTCAGCTCGACCGTCTCGTCGCAGCCGGCGCCGCACACCTTGTTCAGCGACGCGAGGCGCTGCTCGGCGGTCGGCAGGTCGCCCTTCATCAGCGCCAGCTCGCCGGAGTACTCCAGCGTGCCCTTGTGCTTCGGGTCGATGCGCAGCGCGTCGTTGTAGAACTTCTCCGAGCCGGCCAGGTCCGGCGTCTTCGCCTTGCGCAGGCTGTAGCCCATCAGGTTGTTCCAGTCGGCGCTGCCGGTGTCGTTGACCTTCTTCAGCTCGTCGATCGCGCCGCTCCAGTTCTTCGCGGCAATCTGTGCGCGCGCGGCACCGAGCTTGTCAGCGGCCGCGGCGGCCGGCGTCGGGGCCGGCGGCGCGCTGTCGGCGGCAAAGGCGCTGCCCAGCGCGAGCGCGAGGGTCGAAAGGGTCAGCAAGCGGGCGAATGCGGTGTTCATGATCGTCAGGTCCTTTGAGCGGTGGGTTGGCAGACACCATCGTCGATGTCTTGCGGGCACTTACGGGTCGGGAGGCGCCGACGGACGCATCCGCGATTGAAAGAAATTGCTACCAGAGCTTCACGCACGGTCCGATCAGCACGAACGGTGCCGACGGGGCCGCACCGGCCTGCGCCGGCGCCGCCTCCAGGCTGACCGCGAGCCGTGTCACGTTGAAGAACAGCGTCTCGGAGCTGTCGGCGAGCGCCACCACGCCGCTGCCGTGGTCGGGCACGACGCCGACCGGGAACGGCGCGCTGCCGTCGCGTGGCAGCGCCCACAGCTGCGCGACGCGGCCGGCCGGCACCGCGACCGGCTGCAGCAGCTTCACGCTGAGCTGCCGGCCATGGCGCAGCGAACTCGCGAGCACCGCCGGGCGGCCTTCGGTATCGCTGAGCAGGCCGACATAGCTTTGCGGCAGCGCCTCCGACGGCGGCTGCAGGCCGATCAGCCCCGGCTGCAGCCGCAGCACCGCCAGGCACAGCAGCACGCCGGCCAGCGCCCCGCCAAGCGAGCGCGCGGACAGCATGCTGGCCAGCCAGGCACCGAAGCCGGGCGCCTTGCCGGACGCCGCCGGGAACAGCCGGCGCTCGAGCCCTTGCCAGGCGGCCTCGCGCGGCTGCATCGGCGGCACGCTGGCCGCGAGCACCGAGAAGCGCTGCTGCCACGCGCCGACCGCGAGCGACGCCGCCGGGCTGGCCGCCAGCACGCGCTCGAAGCGGCGCCGCGCGCCGCCGGTCAGCGTGCCCAGCACGTACTCGCGCGCCAGCCGGTCCAGGCGTTCGGGCTGCAGGTAGTTCATGCGCCCACCCCCGCCGCGCCGAGGCAATCCTTCAGCTTGTCCAGGCCGCGCCGCACCCAGGCCTTCGCGGTGCCGACCGGCGCGTTCAGCGCCAGCGCGATGTCGGTGTGCACCATGCCGCGGTAGTACGCGAGCGCCAGCGCCTGCCGCTGCGAGGCGTTCAGCGCCGCCATGCAGCCGTCGATGCGGGCCTTCGTCAGCCCGTCGTCCAGCAGCCGCTGCGGCTCCAGCGCCGGATCGCCGGCCACCGCCATCGCGTCGTCGTCGAGCGCGACGGTCGAGGCGCGTTCGGTCTTGCCGGAGCGCAATGCATCGATCGCCTTGTTGCGCACGATGTTGATCAACCAGGTCATCGGCGCCGCCACATCCGGCCGGTAGCCGGCGGCGTTGTGCCAGACGTTGATGAACGCCTCCTGCAGCACGTCTTCGGCGCGGTCCCGGTCGTTCAGCACGCGGTAGGCGACGCCCAGCAGGTGCGCGCAGGTGGCGCGGTACAGCGGCTCGAAGGCCGCTCGCTCGCGCAGCGCGATGCGGGCCAGCAGCGCGGACAGGTCGGGGGGCGGGGCGCTCGTCGGGCTCATCGCGCGGCAGTGTGCCCTACAATCCGCGCCCCCCATCCGTTGTGACCCCGCCGCCATGATGTATTGCGCCATCGATTTCGGCACGTCCAACTCGGCCATCGCGATTCCCGATGGATCGCCCCCCAGCGCCGGCGGCGCGATGCGCCTGGTCGAGCTCGAACCCGGCCAGCGCACGATGCCGACCGCCGTGTTCTATTTCGTCGACGGCGCCGAGACCAACGGTCCGCCGCGGGCGTTCGGCCGCGCGGCGCTGGCCGCCTACGTCGACGGGCTCGACGGCCGGTTGATGCGCTCGATGAAGAGCATCCTCGGCAGCAGCCTGGCCGACCAGACCACCGACGTCGGTGGCGGGCGCGGCGTCAAGTACCTCGACATCATCGCCGGCTACCTGAAGCACCTGAAGACGCTGGCCGAGACCGAGGCGCAGTCGCCGATCCACCGCGCGGTGCTCGGCCGGCCGGTGTTCTTCGTCGACGACGACCCGGTGCGCGACGCGCAGGCGCAGGCCACGCTGGCCTCGGCCGCCGCGATGGTCGGCTTCGACGAGGTGCATTTCCAGTACGAGCCGATCGCCGCGGCCTTCGACTTCGAGAGCGGCATCGACCGCGAGCAGCTGGTGCTGGTGGCCGACATCGGCGGCGGCACCTCGGACTTCTCGCTGGTGCGCGTCGGTCCCGAGCGCGCGCCGCGGCTGGAGCGCAAGGACGACATCCTCGCCAACCACGGCGTGCACATCGCCGGCACCGACTTCGACCGCCGCGTCGAACTGGCCAGCATCCTGCGCGAGTTCGGCTACGGCGCGCTCGGGCCGAGCGTGGCCGGCGCGCCGGCGCGCGAGGTGCCGACCGGCGTCTACTTCGACCTCGCGACCTGGCACCTGATCAACTCGGTCTACAGCCCGCAGCGGGTCGCCGAGCTGCGCAGCATGCGGGGCTTCTACGGCAACCCGCTGCACCACCAGCGGCTGATGACGGTGGTGACCGAGCGGCTCGGCCACGAGCTGGCGTCGCGCGCCGAGGCCGCGAAGATCAGCGTCGCCGAGGGCGGCGACACCACCATCGACCTGTCGCACGTCGAGCGGCGGCTGGAGGTGCTGCTGACCGAGCGCGAGGCGGTGCAGGCGATCGAGGGCGACATCGCGCGCATCGTCGGTGCCGCGCGCGAGACCGTGCAGCAGGCCGGGCTGCGGCCGGAACAGGTCGACGCGCTGTACTTCACCGGCGGCTCGACCGGGCTGCGGCTGCTGGCCCAGCAGATCGCCGCGGAGTTCCCGCAGGCGCGCGCGGTGCGCGGCGACCGGTTCGCGAGCGTCGCGACCGGTCTCGGGCTGCACGCGAAGCGCTGGTTCGAGCGCGGCTGACGCGAAAGGCTCAGCGCCGCGGGCGGTGCGGCGGCCGCTGCTGCGACCGGGGCGCCGGCTGCTGCGGCGGCAGTGGCCGGCCGACGTCGGCCAGCAACAGCGTCGCGCGCACCAGCCCTTCGACCGCCTCGCTCAGGTCGGCCGGCGGTTCCAGCGATTCGATCTCTTCGAGCAGGTCGTCGGCGTCTTCCAGGTCCTCGGGGTCGAGGTGGCGGTACAGCAGCGCAAGCGGCTCGGTCAGCGCCTGCGCGTCGCCGTTCATCAGCTCGGGAAAGGCCTCCATCGCGGTCGCGAAGCCGGCCACCCAGGGCAGCACCGCCTCGATGCTGGCATCGTCTTCGTCCGCCCCATCGTCGAGTTCGAACACCCACGGGTCGAACCACTGGCGGCGCGCGATCGCATCGTTCAGTTCGGCATGGCGGCGTTGCGCCAGCTCATGCAGGCGGCGAGCGTCGAAGTTCGCCGGCAATGCGCGCCCGTCGACATCGGTCAGCAGCGGCAGCCAGCGCTGCGCCGGCACCCGCACCGGCTGCACCAGCACGCCGCACAGGAAGCCGTCGACCATGCTGGCGTCCAGTGGATCGAGCGGCGCCGGCACCGCGTCGAGGCGCGCCTGCAGTTCGTCGATCTCGGATTCGTTCAACGCAGCGGCGGGCGCATGCGTGCGCGCGGGTGGACGGCGGTGGGAAGGCGGGTGCATCACCGGATTGTCGCGCTGCGCGGTGTGAACGTCGCGCCACAGTGTCATTCGCGATGCGAACGCAGGAAATTGCATGCGAACTTTCGGGCGAAATATTGAAATCGTTTCGGACGCCCTGTTGAACGAGGACCGGCATGCACCGACATCCGTCAATCACCGCAAAGCCGCGCCGTTGCTGGCTTTGCGGCCTGCTTCGACGCGCCCATCGGTCGCCTGTGCCACAAGTGACGTGAAAACGTTTCCCCCGTTTTGGGGATGGCCCAAACGATTCCCCCCCTTCTATAGTCGCTGCAGGCTGTCACCCGACGGCAACGATCCCAACGACGTCCTCTCTCTTGAGGACTTCCAGCCCACCCCTCACAGGGTGGGCTTTTTTTTATTGGATGTGACCCACCCCCGAGGCGCTGGCGCGCCTCCCCCTCAAGGGGGCGCCACCAGCGGCCCGGCGGAGCCGGTTCCGCGGTGGCCGCTGGGCCGTCGCTTTGCTTCGCTCGCTCTGTTCTCTCGAGTCGTCACACAAGGATGATTTGCGTGCAGCGGAACAAGGCCATCTTCTTGCCTTGGGGGCTGAAGACGGTGGCGGACCAGACCTGGGTCGAGCGGCCGAGGTGGTCGGCGCGAGCCTCGCAGCGCAGCAGGCCTTCTTTCGCGGTGCTGAAGAAGTTGCTCTTCAGCTCGATGGTCGTGAAGTTCTTCGCCCCTTCGGGCAGGTGCGCGATGGTCGCGTAGCCGGCGCTGGTGTCGGCCAGCATGATCACGCTGGCGGCGTGCAGGAAGCCGTTCGGCGCCAGCATCCACGGCTGCACCTGCATCTGCGAATCGAGGTGCCCCTCGGCGAGGGCCGTGATCTGCACGCCGAAGCGGTCGGGCGCGAAGCCCGCCTGGCGTTCGTGGAATCCTTCGATGGTGATGTCAGCGCGCAGCATGGTGTCCCTCCGGTTCGTCAGAAGACGACTGTAGCGAGGCTTCGCCGAAACCGCCGGCCAGCGCCGCGCGCAGGTGCGCCACCACCGCCTGCACCGCCTTCGGCGTGCCCGGGCTCCACGGCCGCATCGCATAGACCGCATCGCCGAAGAAGCCGACCGGCCGCCAGTCGGGCAGCACCTCGCGCAGCTTGCCGGCGCGCAGCGCCGCCGCCGCGCTGAAATCGGGCAGCAGCGCGATGCCGAGCCCGGCCAGCGCCGCGTCACGCAGCACCTCGCTGTTGCCGGCCCGCAGCGGCCCTTGCGCGACGACGCTCTCCCGCTGCGGCTCGCCCGCCTGCGCATGGCGCTCGAACTGCCACACCGCCGGGCCCGGTCGCAGGTAGGTCAGGCAGGCATGGGCGGCCAGGTCGGCCGGTGCCTTGGGCGTGCCCTGCCGTTTCAGGTAGGCGCGGTTCGCCACCAGCAGCGCGCGCGACGCGCAGAGCTTCCAGGCCACGTGGTTCTCCGGCGGCGCACTGGTGTGCCGCACCGCCAGGTCGAAGCCCTCGTGCGCCAGCGTAACGAGGCGGTCCGACAGGTCGAGCTCGACGCGGATGTCGGGGTGCGCCCGCACGAAGGCCTCGAGGTGCGGCGCCACATGCTGCCGCCCGAGCGCGACCGGCGCGGTGATGCGCACCAGCCCGCGCGGCTGCGCCGCCTGGTCGCGCGCCTCGACGACGCTGCGCGCGATCAGCTCGAAGGCCTCGCCGGTCTGCTCGACCAGCCGCCGGCCGGCATCGGTCAGCCGCACCGAACGGGTGGTGCGCTGCACCAGCGGCTGGCCGACGGCCCGCTCCAGCTCGGTGATGCGCTGGCTGACCGCCGCCTTCGACAGCCCGAGCCGCTGCGCCACTTGCGTGAAGCTGGCCAGCTGGCCCAGCAGCGTCAGCGTGTGCACCTGCGGCCAGAGCAGGTCGATGCGTTGGTCTGTGGTCGTCATTGTTCAGATTATCGAACAATGAAGTCACCGTGATCGCATTGGCAAGTGGCGGCTCGACTCCTAGACTGGATTCGCACCCCCACCGTTTCAGGAGACCACGCCATGGGCGCCCACGAACCGTTCACCGCCACCGCCGAGGTTGGCCATTTCATCCAGGGCGCGCCGGTCGCGAGCCGCAGCGGGCGCCGCCAAGCGGTCTACAACCCGGCGACCGGCGCGGTCGCGCGCCAGGTCGCGCTCGGCAGCGTCGACGAGGTGAACGCCGCGGTGGCCTCCGCACAGACCGCGTTCGACGGCTGGGCGCAGACGCCGCCGATCCGCCGCGCGCGCGTGATGTTCAAGTTCCTGGAGTTGATGAACCGGCACCGCGACACGCTGGCCGCGATGATCACCGCCGAGCACGGCAAGGTGTTCACCGACGCGCAGGGCGAGGTCTCGCGCGGCATCGACATCGTCGAATTCGCCTGCGGCATCCCGCAGCTGCTGAAGGGCGACTTCACCGACCAGGTCTCGACCGGCATCGACAACTGGACGCTGCGCCAGCCGCTGGGCGTGGTGGCCGGCATCACGCCGTTCAACTTCCCATGCATGGTGCCCTGCTGGATGTTCCCGGTGGCGATCGCCGCCGGCAACAGCTTCATCCTGAAGCCGAGCGAGCGCGACCCGTCGGCATCGCTGTTCATGGCCGGGCTGCTGAAAGAGGCCGGGCTGCCGGACGGCGTGTTCAACGTCGTGCAGGGCGACAAGGTGGTCGTCGACGCGCTGTTGACGCACCCCGACGTGAAGGCCGTCAGCTTCGTCGGCTCGACCCCGATCGCGCAATACATCTACGAGACCGGCGCGCACCACGGCAAGCGGGTGCAGGCGCTGGGCGGCGCGAAGAACCACATGGTGGTGATGCCCGATGCCGACCTCGACCAGGCGGTCGACGCGCTGATCGGCGCCGGCTACGGCTCGGCTGGCGAACGCTGCATGGCGATCAGCGTCGCGGTGGTGGTGGGCGACATCGCCGACCGGCTGGTTGATGCGGTGGCCGCGCGCGCGAAGACGCTGAAGGTGAAGAACGGCATGGAGCTCGATGCCGAGATGGGCCCGATCGTCACCGCGCAGGCGCTCGAGCGCATCGCCGGCTACATCGACGTCGGCGTGCAGGAAGGCGCGACGCTGGTGGTCGACGGCCGGGGCTTGCGCGTGCCCGGGCATGACGGCGGATTCTGGATCGGCGGCACGCTGTTCGACCACGTGACGCCGCAGATGCGCATCTACCGCGAGGAGATCTTCGGCCCGGTGCTGGCGGTCGTGCGGGTGCCCGATTTCGCGGCCGCGCTCGACCTCGTCAATGCGCACGAGTTCGGCAACGGCGTCGCCTGCTTCACCAGCGACGGCAACGTCGCGCGCGAATTCGCGCGGCGCGTGCAGGTCGGCATGGTCGGCATCAACGTGCCGATCCCGGTGCCGATGGCCTGGCATGGCTTCGGCGGCTGGAAGAAAAGCCTGTTCGGCGACATGCACGCCTACGGCGAAGAGGGCGTGCGCTTCTACACGAAGCAGAAGAGCGTGATGCAGCGCTGGCCGTCGAGCATCGCGCGCGGCGCGGAATTCGTGATGCCGACGGCCAAATGAGCGCCTGCGCGGCTACTTGAGCTGCTGGACCCAGAAGGTCGCGGTGGGCACGGTCGGGGCGGCGAAGTAGTCGACCTTCAGCTCGGTGATCTTGTCGAGGGTGTCGAGCCCCGCGATGACCTTGCCGAACACCGCATAGCCGTTCTGGTCGCAGTTGGCACCGGTCGGGTGGATGTCCAGGCAGGCGTGGTTGTCGGCGACGTTGAAGAAGAACTCGCTGGTGGCGGTCGTCGTGTTGACGTCGCTGGTGCGGGCCATCGCGATCGTGCCGCGCACGTTGCTCAGGCCCTTGTCGCTCTCGAGCGCGATCGGGGCGTAGGTCGCGATGTGCTTCCAGTTGGCGTCGTAGCCGCCGCCCTGCACGACGAAGCCCTTGACGACGCGGTGCAGCAGCGTGTTGTCGTAGCGCTTGGCCGCCGCGTACTTCAGGAAGTTCTCGACAGTGATCGGCGCCTTGTCGGCGTACAGCTCCAGCACGATCTCGCCATGCGTGGTGAGCATGCAGACGGTGTTGGTGGCCGTGCTGGCGGCGGCGGCCGCCTTGCCGGCATCGCTGCAGCTGGTTGCCGGCGCGGCCGGGATCGAAACCGGCGCGGGCGGAAAGGTCGGCGCGGGCGGGTACGAGGGAGCGTCGCTGCCCCCGCCGCCGCAGGCGGTCAGGGCAACCATCGCGAACAACGGAATCAGGCGTGATGTCGACATGGGGCTGGAACGGAACAGGCCGCTGATTTGACGAAGGCCGCATTGTCGGCGACTTCGCCGCCCGCTGCCCCGCTCAGAGTTTCTCGGTTTCCCCGCTCTTCGGCTGCCATTTCATCAGCCGCCGCTCGCCCCAGCCCACCGCGGCGTCCAGCAGCAGCGCGAAGGCCGTCAGCACCAGGATGCCGGCCATCACGGTGTTGATGTCGAACGAGCCCTCGGCCTGCAGGATCAGGTAGCCGACGCCCTCGGCCGAGCCGAGGTACTCGCCGACCACCGCGCCGACGAAGGCCAGGCCGACGCTGGTGTGCAGCGAGCTGAACACCCAGCTGGTCGCGCTCGGCAGGTACACGTGCCGCAGCAGCTGGCGCCGGCTCGCGCCCAGCATGCGCGCGTTCGCGAGCACCACCGGGCTCACCTCCTTCACGCCCTGGTAGACGTTGAAGAACACGATGAAGAACACCAGCGTGATGCCCAGCGCCACCTTGCTCGCGACACCGAGCCCGAACCACACCGCGAAGATCGGCGCGAGGATCACCCGCGGCATCGAGTTCAGCGCCTTGATGTAGGGCTCGCAGATCGCCGCCGCCATCGGGCTCAGCGCGAGCCACAGCCCGCAACCCAGCCCCATCGCGGTGCCGATGCCGAACGCGAGCACCGTCTCCTGCAGCGTGATCCACAGGTGGTGGTAGATGTCGGCGCCGGTCACGAACCAGGCCCACACGCGGCCGAAGATCTTCAGCGGCTCGCCGAAGAAGAACGCCGCCTGCCGGTCGTTGTCGAACAGGAACGGGCGGATCAACCCGGGCGCGGTCAGCAGGTGCCACGACGCGAAGATCGCGACCAGCAGCCCGAGCTGCCAGACGCGCAGGTTGCCGGGACGCGGCTTGATGAATTTCCACATGGTCGTCACGTCAGGCCGCGAGTTGCTGCTGGTAGCCCTTGACCACCTCGTCGCGCAGCACCGACCAGATCGCCTGGTGCAGCTCGACGAAGCGCGGCGTCGCCCGCACCTCGGCCACGTCGCGCGGGCGCTCGAGGTCGATGCGGAATTCGCCGATCGGGTGCGAGCCCGGGCCGGCGCTCAGGCAGACCACGCGGTCGCTCATCGCGATCGCCTCGTCGAGGTCGTGCGTGATGAACAGCACCGCCTTCTTCTTCGCGGCCCACAAGGCCAGCACCTCGTTCTCCATCAACTGCCGGGTCTGGACGTCGAGCGCCGAGAACGGCTCGTCCATCAGGATGATGTCGGGGTCGAGCGCCAGCGTCTGCGCCAGGCTCACGCGCTTGCGCATGCCACCCGACAGCTGGTGCGGGTAGCGGTCGCCGAAGCCGCCCAGGCCAACGCGGCGCAGCCAGTCGCCGGCCTGCGCCTTCGCGTCGGCGACGCCGCGGAACTCCAGCCCGGCCATCACGTTGCCGAGCGCTGTGCGCCACGGCATCAGGCTTTCCGCCTGGAACATGTAGCCGGCCTTCGAGTTCAGCCCGGCGAGCGGCTGCCCGAACACGCTGACGGTGCCGCTGCTCGGCGTCAGCAGCCCGGCCGCCATGTTGAGCAGCGTGCTCTTGCCGCAGCCGGTCGGCCCGACCACCGAGACGAACTCGCCGGCGCCGACGGTCAGCGAGACATCGCGCACCGCGGTGTAGCGCTGGCCCGGGTCGTCGCGCGAGATGAAGGTGCAGCTGACGCCGTCGAACTGCAGCGCTCGGTCCGCGGTCATGCCTTCGGGTACTTCGCGTTGGCCTTCTTCACGAAGTCGTTCGTGTAGACGGCCGACAGGTCCAGCTTCGCCGCGGCGATCTCGGGGTCGACGCTCGCGAGTGCGCGGCGCGCGGTCTCGGGGCCGGCCTCCGGCATCAGCCCATCGACCGACAACGCGCCCTTGGCCGCCAGGAAGGCGTCGATGTAGACGGCGCGGTCGCCGAGCAGGTAGCTTTCCGGCACCGCCTTGATGATCTCGCCCGGGCCGGCGGCCTGGATCCACTTGTCGGCCCGCACCAGCGCATTCGCGAGCGCCTGCGTCGCCAGCGGGTTCTTGTCGATGAAGGTCTGCGGCGCGTACAGGCAGCCGGCCGGCATCGGCCCGCCGAACACCTTGTCGGCTTCGGCGACGATGCGGGTGTCGGAGACGATCTTCAGGTCGCCGCTGCGCTGCAGCAGCGTGATCACCGGGTCGAGGTTGCTCATCGCGTCGATCTGGCCGGAGCGCATCGCCGCGACCGCGCCGCTGCCGGCGCCCACGCCGATGATCGACACGTCGCTCGGCTTCAGCCCGGCCTTCGCGAGCACGAAGTTCGCGAGCACGTTGGTCGACGAACCCGGTGCGGTGACGCCGATCTTCTTGCCCTTCAGGTCGGCGATGCCCTTGAAGGCCGGCATCGTCTTCGGGTTGACGCCCAGCACGATCTGCGGCGCCCGGCCCTGCAGCGCGAACGCGCGCATGCGCTGGCCCTTGACCTGCATGTTCAGCGTGTGCTCGAACGCGCCGGACACCACGTCGGCGCTGCCGCCGACCACCGCCTGCAGCGCGCGCGAACCGCCGGCGAAGTCGACGATCGTCACCTCGAGCCCCTCGGCCTTGAAGTAGCCGAGGCTCTCGGCGATCGTCAGCGGCAGGTAGTACAGCAGGTTCTTGCCGCCGACCGCGACCGTCAGCTTCGGCTTGTCGAGCGCCTGTGCATGCAGCAAGGCGGGAAAGGCGGCCACCGCGCCGGCGGCGGCGCTGCGCAGGAGGATGTCACGACGTTGCATGGTGCGAATCCGGATCCGAGGAACCGCCGACTTTAGCCCCGATGCCCATCCGGCCCGTGAGGGTTGCTGCGTAGGCGCCGGCACGTCACGAAGTCACGTTCGGGCGGGAGACCCCGACTCAAGCGCGCCGTGGCCGCGCCGAAGACGGGTCACCACGGGCCGCCGGAAATCGCTTCCGGGACGGCACCGTGCGTTCTTGCCATCTTGCCGGTCGCGAAGGAGCGCCATGAACCTCGGATCCCACCGTTTCACCCTCTCCGTCCTGGCCGTGCTCGCGCTGGCCGCCTGCGGCGGCTCGCCGTCGTCGCAGAACGCCGCGCCGGCATCGACCACGCCGACCACGCAGCTCAGCGGCTCGGTCGCGGTCGGCGCGCCGATCACCGGTGGCACGCTGCGCATCCTGGACGCCGACGGCGTGCTGGTCGCGCACGACATCGCGGTCGGCGCCGACGGCAGCTTCACGGTGCCCGCGCTGACCGGCAAGGCGCCGTTCCGCATCGAGGCCTGCGGCTATGCGGGTGCGAACTACCAATGCCTGTACTCGGTCGTGCAAGGCCCCGGCACCGCGCAGGTGACGCCGCTGACCAGCGCCACCGTGCTGCTGGCGGCCGGCCAGTCGCCGGCCGACCTGATGGCGGGCAGCAGCAGCGTGCTCGACGCGGGCGCCGTCGCCGGCGCGCAGGCGCAGCTGCGGGCTGGCCTGTCGGGCGTGCTGAGCGGCAACGTCGCGGCCGATTTCGACTTCATCACCGGCGCGCTGTCGGCCGGCTCGCGCAGCGGCTACGACAAGGTGCTCGACGCCGTCGGCGTGACCACCGGCGTCGACGACAAGGCCTTCGTGCAGATCACGCCGCGCCTGGGCAGCGGCAACCTGTACCTCGAGCAGGGCTCGACGGTCGGCGCAGTGACCGTGGCCAACGGCGCCGGCGAGCTGTCGCTCGGCGGGCTGGAGACGCTGTTCGCCAACATGACGCAGGCGATGGCCGGCGCGGGCGCGTGCAGCAGCGGCCTCGCGTCGCAGCTCGCGAGCGGCGCGCGCATGAGCACCGACGACGGCGCGCCGCTGAGCGGCGCGAGCGCGGTCGCCGCCGGCCTGTGCGGGATGTTCGCGTCGCAGGACATGTTCGGCTCGCGGCTGCTGAGCCCGACGCTCGGCCGCTGCGACCTCGACGGCGCGCAGCCGGTGTGCCGCGTCAGCTTCGTGCTGCAGGACCGGGACGGCGGCGTGCAGCCGGTGGGCAGCGGCATGGGCGTCACGCGCGAGAGCGGCGCGTGGAAGTTCCTCGGCGATGTCGACCCGGTGCAACTGCATGCCTCGGCGAAGGCGCAGCGCGACGTGCGCATCGACGGCGACACGCCCGTCGCCAGCTACTCGCGCGCGATCGCGTTCGACATCCAGGCCGTCAGCGGCCTGCAGTGCGCGCAGGTGGTGCAGCGCAACGCCGACCAGGCGCTCGTGACCATCGCGTACTACAAGCGCTTCGGTGCCGGCGTGCCGCGGCTGTCGCTGTGGCAGCAGAACGGGTTCAGCAACGAGCGCAGCCTGGATCCGGCGAACGGCGCGTTGCGCAGTGCCGACGACACCTGGGTCGCGCTGCCGGACGGCGATGCCGGCGACGTGGTCGTGCGCAACTTCTTCCGCGGCGGCCGCACCGTCACCGTCAACACCTTCAGCGACGATGCCTGCAGCCTGCCGTTCGCGGTCTCGGGGCGCAGCAGCTTCGAGGTCGACGTCGAAGGCGTGCCGCCGGTCTGGGCCGCGATGCCGAGCCTGCCGTGGACCGACCTGACGGGCACCGCCCGGCAGGCCCTGCTCGACCTCGCGCTCGACGCGAACGCCGGCACCACGCTGAACCTGGCGTGGACCTTCGCCCACGGCACGCTCGGGCTCGACAGCGGCTCCGTCTGCAGCGACCGCTCGCAATGCGGCCAGGGCGGCAGCGGCCGGATCGCCGACTTCCGGCTGCGCCCGGGTGCCACCTCGGCAGCCATCGCGGTCGCCAACGGCGGCAGCGCGCTGGCGGCGACGGGCTACAAGATGCTCGCGCTGTACGGCCGCACCGGCGACGGGCTGGACCTGCAGAGCAACGCGATCGCGTGCCCGCCGGGCACGACCGAATGCCACTGACACATCGGTCGTAGAAGAGGCGGCCCGAGCGAAGAGGCGGGCCGGGCGAGGGGTCGCCATCCCGCCCCGTAGAATGATTTCGATGAGATCCTTCCGCACCGGGCTGCCGGTCCTCGTCTGCGCGCTGTGGCTGGCCGCGTCCGGCAGCGCGATCGCGCAGGCCGCGCCCCAGAAACCCGTTCCGCCCGACCCCCCGGCGTCCGCACCGGTGTCGCTGTCGGCCCGCAAGGTCTACGAGCAAGCCCGCTCGCAGCTGGTGCAGATCCGCACCGTGCTGAAGGGCCAGGCGAGCCAGACCTCGGTCGGCTCCGGCTTCATGGTGTCCGCCCAGGGACACATGATCACCAACTTCCATGTCGTCGCCGAGGCCGCATTGCAGCCCGAGCGCCACGACCTGGTGTCGGTCACCGCCGACGGCCGCGAGGCGCCGGTCAAGATCCTGATGCTCGACGTGCTGCACGACCTGGCGCTGCTGAAGCTGTCCGACCCGAAGGCCGCCGCCTCGTTCGATGCGCTGCCGTTCCGGCCCGAAGCCCAGAAGCTCGCGCAGGGCGAGCGCATGTACTCGCTCGGCAACCCGCTGGACGTCGGCTTCGCGGTGATCGAAGGCAACTACAACGGGCTGGTCGAGCGCTCGTTCTACCCGCAGATCTTCTTCGCCGGCTCGCTGAGCGGCGGCATGAGCGGCGGCCCCGCGCTCGACCAGGAGGGCCGCGTGATCGGCGTCAACGTCGCGCGGCGCGTCGACGGCGAGCAGGTCAGCTTCCTGGTGCCGGGCGCTTTCGCGAGCGCGCTGCTGGCACGCGGGCGCGACGCCGCGCCGCTCGCGCTGCCGGCCTGGCCGGTGCTCACCGAGCAGATGATGGGGCACCAGCAGCTGCTGACCGACCGCTTCATCGCGCAGGGCTGGAAACTCGCGACGCACCCGCGCTACCAGGTGCCGGTGCCGCCCGACCGCTTCATGCGCTGCTGGGGCAGCAGCGAGCCGTCGCGCACCGGCGGGCTCGATTTCGAGCGCTCCGATTGCGTGATGGACACCCGCATCTTCATGGGCGAGTTCACGACCGGCGCGATCTCGGTGCGCCACGAGAGCTACGACGGCCGCAAGCTCGGCACGCTGCGCTTCTCGGCGCGCTATGCACAGAGCTTCCGCAACGAGCACTTCGACCGCCGCCGCCCCGACCAGCAGACGCGTCCGCAGTGCCACGAAGACTTCATCGACCGCGACGGCCTGCCGCTGCGCGCGGTGGTCTGCCTGCGCGCCTACAAGAAGCTGCCGAAGCTGTACGACGTCTCGGTGCTCGTCGCGACGCTCGACGAGCCGAAGTCCGGCGTGCAGGGCCGCTTCGACGCGCAGGCCGTCAGCTACCCGAACGCGATGAAACTCGCACAGCATTACCTGGAGGCCTACGCATGGGTGCGGTCGCGCTGATCGAAGTGCTGGAACGCGACGGCACGCCGCGCCACGGCGTGGCGGTGCCGCAGTGGCCGCTGCGGGTCGGGCGCGCGCTCGACAACGACCTGGTGCTCGACGACCCGCACGTCGCGCCGTACCACCTGGTGATCGACCGCGACGAGTCCGGCGCGTTCGTGCAGGTGGGCGAGACGATCAACGGCGCGCTGCTCGGCACGCAGCAGGTGGGCGCTGGCGGGCGCGGTGCGGTCGGCGACGTGCCGCTCGCGATCGCGATCGGCCGCGTGCACCTGCGGCTGCGGCTGGCCGAGCACGCGCTCGCGCCCGAGCTGCGGCTGGACCCGACGCGTCCGCTGGCGCAAGGCCTGCCGCTGCTCGCGCTGCTGGTGCTGCTGGTCGGCGCGATGGAGGTGTTCAACACCTACCTCGACACCGACCCCGACGGCTTCGTGCGCGCGCTCGGCAGCGGCGCCATCTCGGCCATCGTCGGCCTGCTCGGCTGGTGCGGCGTGTGGACGCTGCTGTCCAAGCTGTTCACGCGCCAGGGGCATTTCGGCTGGCACCTTCGGGTGGCGCTGATCGCGGTGCTGGCCTGGGAGCTGATCAGCGGCGCGACGCAGCTGCTGTCGTTCTCGCTGTCATGGCCGTGGCTCAGCGATTTCAAGTTCGTGCTCGGCTATGCGGTGGGTGCCACGCTGCTGTACTTCCACATGCTGGCGGTCGAGCCCTACCGGCACCGCCGCGTGCGGCAGGCGGCGGTCGCGATGGCGCTGGTCGGCACCTCGCTCAGCCTGTGGTTCAACTGGCAGAACGGCGACCGCCTGGGCAGCGAGCTCTACATGAGCCACCTGTTCCCGCCGGCGCTGCGCGTCGCGAAGCCGGTCGACACCGCCAGCTTCATGAAGGGCGTCGCGGAGCTGCAGGCCACGCTCGACGCGAAGGCGAAGCGCAAGGAGGATGCCGGCGATGACGACAGCAGTGCAGAGGGCGGCGGTGGCGACGACGACTGACACCGGCGCCCGCACGGTGCTGGTGACCGGTGGCAGCCGCGGCATCGGCGCCGCGGCGGCGCTGTGCTGCGCCGGGCTGGGCTTCGACGTCGTCGTGAACTACACCCGCGATGCCGCGGCGGCGCAGGGCGTCGTCGACCGCATCGTGGCGCTCGGCCGGCGCGCGATCGCGCTGCAGGCCGACGTGTCGATCGAGGCCCAGGTGCTCGCGCTGTTCGCGCAGGTCGACGCCGCGCAGCGCGGCGGCACGATCGGGCCGCTGCACGGCCTCGTCAACAACGCCGGGGTCGTCGACCGGGCGGCACGCGTCGAGCAGATCGATGCCGCGCGGCTGCAGCGCATGTTCGCGATCAACGTGTTCGGCAGCTTCCTGTGCGCACGCGAGACGGTGCAGCGGCTGTCGACGCGCCATGGCGGCCCGGGCGGCGCGATCGTCAACCTGTCGTCGGCCGCGGCGCGGCTGGGCGGGGCGGGTCAGTACGTCGACTATGCCGCCGCGAAAGGGGCGATCGACACCTTCACGACCGGCCTGGCGCGCGAGGTGGCCACCGAAGGCATCCGGGTGAACGCGGTGCGGCCGGGCATCATCGAGACCGACATCCATGCGTCCGGCGGCCAGCCCGACCGGGTGCAGCAACTCGCGCCGCAGGTGCCGATGCAGCGCGCCGGCAGTGCCGACGAAGTGGGCCGCGCGATCGCGTGGCTGATCTCCGACGCGGCCAGCTACACGACGGGCGCGCTGCTCGACGTCACCGGCGGCCGCTGACAACCCGTTCAGCGGCGCTCGACGATCAGCGGCACCAGCTTCAGCGCATCGCGGATGCGGGCCGCCGCGTCCTGCGCCTCGCTGCGGCTCGGGTACGGCCCGGCCTGCAAGCGGAAGATCGACGGCTCGCTGAACACCGCGAGCAGCGGCGCCAGCCAGTCGAGCTCGCCGGACACCCGGCGCTGGAATTGTTCGGCGCCATCGCGCTGCTTGAACGCACCGATCTGCACCCAGAAGCCCTGCGCCGCCGTCGTGAAGGCGCGGCTGGGCTTCGGGTCGATCGGCGCGTCGGGCGCCGAGGCGGAAGGCGGTTCGGCAGGTGCCGAGGCAACGCTTGCGACCGGCGTCGGCACCGGCAGCGCCGCCGGTGCAGGCAGCAGCACCGGCAGCGGCGTGGACCCTTGCGCGGGCGGTAGCGTGGGCGCAGGCGCGGGTGCCGGTGCCGCCGCCACCTCGGTCGCACCGCCATCGCGCCGCCACGACCCGGTGCGGATCTGCTCGAACGTGATGCGCTCGACCTCGACCGGCGCGACGCCGGCGAGCACGCCGAGCTTCATCGCCGCGGTGTAGCTCAGGTCGATCACGCGGCCCGGGTGGAACGGGCCGCGGTCGTTGACGCGCACGATCACCTCGCGCCCGTTGGCCGGGTTGCGCACGCGGGCGTAGCTCGGGATCGGCATCGTCTTGTGCGCCGCCGTCATCGCGTACATGTTGTAGACCTCGCCGCTCGCGGTGCGCTTGCCCTGGAACTTGCGGCCGTACCACGACGCGAGGCCGCGTTCGGCCAGCGGGCTGTCGTCGCGCTGCGGCGTGTAGTCCTTGCCGAGCACCTCGTAGGGCTTGTTCGGCCCGCCCGGGCGGATCGGTTCGACCTGCGGCTGCGCATCGGGCACGCGCGCGAGATCGGGCGGCGTCTTCGCCTCCGGCCCGTCGCGCGACGGCGACCTCGACGGACCCGACGCGCACGCCGCCAGCAACGCCGCCACGCACAGCATCGAGAGGTGGTGCCTGTGCTGCTGGAGCAGCTCGCGACCGATCGCATCGAACTTCGTCATTTCTCCTCAATTGGCCGACAGGATGCCGATTATTGAACACCAGACCTGCCATGTGTCAGCTTCTCGGAATGAGCTCCAGCGCGAATGCCGCGATCACGTTCTCGTTCACCGGCTTCGCGCAGCGCGGCGGCCGCACCGGCGACCACGCCGACGGCTGGGGCATCGCGTTCTACGAGCGCTCCGGCTGCCGTCTCTTCCTCGACGACCAGCCGGCCTGCGATTCGCCGCTGGCCGGGTTCGTCGGCCGCTACCCGATCAAGTCGAAGATCGTGCTGGCCCACGTCCGCAAGGCCACGCAGGGCGAGCCGATGCTGTCGAACTGCCATCCGTTCCAACGCGAGTGGTTCGGCCAGTCATGGATCTTCGCGACCAACGGCGACCTGCGCGATTTCAATCCGCCGCTGCGCGGGCCCTACCGGCCGATGGGCAGCACCGACAGCGAGAAGGCCTTCTGCTGGCTGCTGCAGGAGTTGCGCCGCCGCTTCGACGGCCGGCCCCAACCGCCAGGCTGGCTCGAGATGGCGCCTTGCGTCGCCGAGCTCGCCGCGTCGATCGCGCGCCACGGCAACTTCAATTTCCTGCTGTCCAACGGCCACGGGCTGTACGCGCACTGCTCCAGCCGGCTGGTCGTGCTGGAGCGCCACCATCCGTTCCCGACCGCGCGCCTGGTCGACTGCGACCTGTCGCTCGACCTGGGCGTGCTGAACCGCCGCGACGACCGCATGGTCGTCATCGCGACCGCGCCGCTGACGCTCGACGAACCCTGGTCGCCGCTGAAGACCGGCGAGTCGCGGCTGTTCGTCAATGGCGAAACGGCCTGGCGCCACACGCATCCCGACACCCGGATGTTCCCGCCGCCGACGACGCATTGCGGCCGGGGACGCATCGCCGCCGATGGACCTCCGGTGGCTCGATGATTTCCTGACGGTGCTCGACTGCGGCAGTTTCACGCAGGCGGCGCAGCGCCGCGGCGTGTCGCAGTCGGGACTGTCGCGGCGCATCCAGGCGCTCGAGCAGTGGGTCGGCGCGCCGCTGTTCGACCGCCTTGCGCAACCCCTGCTGCCGACCGCGGCGGGGCGCCGGTTCACGCCGCTGGCGATCGGGCTGCGCTCGATGTTCGACGGCGCGCGGCGCCACGCGCCGTCCCGCGATCCGCGCACCGTGGCCATCGCCACTTCCGACGGCTTCGAGGCCGGCCTGCTCCCGCTGCTGCTCGGGCGCATCCGGCGCCAGTTCCCCGACACCCCGTTGCGGGTCGTCGGCCACGACGAGCGCGGTGCGCGTGCCGCGCTGCTGTCCGGCCAGTCGCTGCTGTGGGTGGTGGCCCAGGATCCGCAGGCGCCGATCGACCTGGTGCCGGAGTTGTTCCACGCCAAGCGGGTCGCGCGCGACCGGCTGATGCCAGTGGTCGGGGCGCGCGGCGGCCGGCCCTTGTTCGAACTGCCCGGCACGCGGCAGCGGCCGGTCCCGGTCATCGACTATGCCGATGCGCATCCGCTCGCAACCTTCCTGAGCCGGCGCCTGGCGCGCGAGCGCACGTTGCCGCACCTGCGCGTGGCCTGCGTCGCCGAGAGCATGCACGCGCTGCGCGCGCTGGTGGCGCAGGGGCTCGGGCTCGGCATGCTCTACGAATCGATGGTGAGCGACGACCTGCGCGCCGGCGAGCTGCTGTGCGCCCAGCCGCGCTGGACCTCGGCGGTGGACGTGCTGATGGTGCGGCCGCGTTGCGCGATGCGCGCCAGCCCGGCGATGGCGGTCGCGAACGCGATCTGGGACCAGACCGTCGAACTGTCCGAGGAGCCGCGCAACCCGCCGGTCACCTCGGCCGGGCGCGGCGCACTGCTGGTCAGCGACGTCGTGGTGTGAGGCGTCCGCCGAGCGCCGCGTCAGAACGACAGCGCGGACAGCTCGGCCTGGCGGATCAGCCGGCGCGTCGCGGCCTCGTCGCCGTCGAGCTGGCGCAGTAGGCGGCGGGCGGTGTCGCGCTGGTCGGCGCTCGACTTGTCGTCGGCGAGGACCTTGCGCTGCTCGCTCGCGTCGCGCTGGATGCCGTCGAGGCGGCCGTTCAGCTCGCGCAGTTCGGTGCCCATGCGCAGCCCGGCCTGGAACGGGCCGGCCAGGTCGGCCGGGCAGGTGTTGCGGTAGTTACCGCCGAGGCGCGCGAACTCGTAGCCGTTGCGCGCGGTGCAGAACTGGATCAGGCCCATCGCATAGCCGGTCTGGTAGGCGTTGCCGAGCGGCACCGGCGCGCACAGCGGCGCCGACACCTTGCCGAGCGTCGCATCGTTCTCGCCGAGCTCGCCGGTGCAGTAGGCGCGCTGCCCGTCGGCATGGCCGGCGGCATAGGCGGCGCGGTCGGCGCCGATGTCGTTCTTGCGGCAGGCGTCGGCACGCGCGGCGAAGCGCTCGATCGCGAGGCCCTGCGACGCATCGCGGCGGCCGAGCTCGCGCCAGTCGGCCTTCAGGCAATCGTCCTTGCTCATCACGGCGCAGCCGGCGAGGAGGGTGGCGGACAGGGTGGCGAGGACGAGGGTGCGGATCATCGGGGTTGTGCTTCAGCAGTCTCTTTGACCGCGCATGCGCGCAAACTTTGGCCGCCATAGTACCTTCCAGCGCCGATCCTCCGGCGCGCGGTAGCGCTCCCCATCGCGGAATGCAGCTTGCTTGGGACGGCGATATCCTCTGCTCCTTTGCACCCATGTTGAACACCATCCTTGGCTGGCTCACCGACTACGGGCTGGGCGTTGTCTTCTTCAACGTGTGGGCGGAGCAACTCGGCCTGCCCGTGCCTGCGTACCCCGTGTTGGTGGTGACCGGCGCGCTGAGCGTCGAAGGCCGCTACTCGGCCATCGCACTGCTGGGTGCGGCGGTGTCGGCCTGCCTGCTGGCTGACCTGGTCTGGTACGCCGCCGGCCGCCGCTACGGCAGTCGCGTGCTGCGTACGGTATGCCGCATCTCGATGTCGCCTGACTCCTGTGTACGGCAAACCGAGTCGATGTTCGAGCGTTGGGGCATCTGGTCGCTGCTGGTCGCCAAGTTCATTCCCGGCTTCGCCACCATCGCCACCGTTCTGTGCGGGCGGATGCGGTTGCCGTTGGCAGCGTTCATCATGGTCGACCTGATCGGCGCCACTCTCTATGCGGGCGTCGGCATCACTCTCGGTGTGCTGTTCCATGAGGCCATCGACGATGTCATCGCGGTGTTCGCGAATCTTGGCCGCATCGGCCTGGTGGTGCTGCTGCTGGCGCTGGCACTGTTCATCGCCACCAAGTGGCGGCAGCGGCACCGACTGATCCGGGCGCTGCGCACGGCGCGCATCACGGTGTCAGAGTTGGAACTGCTGATCAGCCAGGGCATCGCGCCGGCGATTGTCGACGTGCGTTCGGCCGGCAGCCGCGAACGTGACGGCACCATTCCCGGGGCGCTGCCTTGGTCGGTGAACGCTGCATTGGACAGCGCACCCGAGCTGCCGCGCGATGCCCAGGTGGTGGTCTATTGCGCTTGTCCGAACGAGGCCTCGGCCGCCAAGGTGGCGCAGCAACTGCAGCGCGCCGGTTTCACTAACGTCCGGCCGCTGCACGGCGGCATCGACGCCTGGATCGCCGCCGGCCTGCCGATCGAGCGGCCGCTGGCGGTAGCGGTTGCCTGATTCGGCACGCAGACAAAGGAGCCCGGTCAGTGGCCGACTTTGTCGGTGCAGGCAAACAGGCGGTCGCCGTAGCTGTCGCCGCATGGGTACCCAACGCCTTCGGAACCCCTGAACGGCTCTTGCAGCCTACGTTCCCCACGGTAGGTGCCGTCCGTTGCACATTGAGACAGTGGTCAATTGCGCGGCCATGCATCGGACCGCCTCCTGGGTCAGTCGTCGCTCGGTCACGACACCTGCACGGAACAAAGACCCCGTCGCCTTTCCACCTGGCATGACCAAGGTCACTGGCTGGCCTTCTCTGCCTCAGCAGAATCCGTCAACCTAAAGACGCAAACGTCTGCGCACAGAGAGGGGCGTATTTGCATGCGGAATGACCAAACGGTGCACAGCCGAACTGCTGCGTCGGTGAGCGAGACTGCTGAACACCCTGCACCGCCCAGGGACAGTTCGGATGCCCTGATGCGCCTGCTGGTGCGCGAGCCTGCCGCTGCTCCGCCCATTGACTACCACGGCGTGGTCGTGGGCCGTCTGTTGGGTCTGATTGACGCAGGGCAGGTGCCACTGGTGGCATTGGCTGATGCGCAAGCCCCGGCCGCCATGCCGGCGCGCAGCATCGTGGACCTGCACCACAACCACATCGGCTCCAGCGTGCTGCTGATGTTCGAACAGGGCGATCGCACCCGCCCGATCGTGATGGGGGTGCTGCGCGAGCCTCGCGCCGATGGCGTGTCGCAGATGCCACCCGCCCTCGAAGTCAGGTACGAAGGCGGACGCGTGCTGCTGAATGCCGACACTGAACTGGTCTTGCGCTGTGGCAAGTCCCACCTCACTTTGCGCCAGGACGGTCGCGTTGAATTGCACGGCGAGACCATCGTCACGCGCGCTACCGGCGCCAACAAGGTGCAGGGTGGGTCGGTGCAGTTGAACTGACAGGCTCCATGCGCAACGGCTTCAGCCCGGCAGAGATTTCATCCCTGCAGAACGCGCCTGTGCTCGCCGAGCACGCCGACGAAGCTGCATTTCTCTGGCGGGCGCGCGAGCGCGCAGCCTTGGGCCCGCACTACCGCTTCGTCCAGTTGGCTCAACTCGACGAGCGCCTGCTGGGACACCTGCAGGGTTTGCACGTCGCTGGTGCGACCGGACAGAAACTGGCGCTGCACGCGCTGGGCGACCTCGATGCCGGCACGCTGTTCGTCGCAACGCATCTCGCTTTCGGCCGCCAGGACCCCGACGCCATGGCACACACCCTGTCAATCGCCAGTAGCGATCCAGCGTGGGCGCAGCCGTTCGTTGCGGCGCTGTCGTGGCTCGAGCCGGCGGCGCTCGAGCCACTGCTGAATCGCATGGCGTTGTCGCCTGTGGCTGAGCATCGCGCCATCGCCCTGGCTGCGCGGGTGGCTCAACGCGCGGTCGTGCGGCCGCAACTCGTCGCGGCGCTCGACGATCCGCACGCGGGCCTGCGCGCTCACGCGTTGCGAGCGGTCGGCGAATTGGGCTTGATCGAGTTCCATGCCCGGATCGAGACTTCGGCAGCGGACCCAGACGCTTCCTGTCGTTTCTGGACCGCATGGTCACGTGCACTGGGCGGCGACGAGGATGCGGCCGAGCGCGCCTTCGAGGCCGGCATCGAGGCGCATGTGCCCGGTCCGGCCCTGGAAGTCTCGATGCGTGCCGGCCGTGCCGGGTGGGCTCGCGAATTGATCCGCCGCCTTGCGAGCGACAGCGGGACTCAGCGGCAGGCTATCGTCGCTGCAGGCGCTCATGGGGACCCGGCCACCGTGCCCTGGCTGCTTCAGCTCTGCGACGAAGACGCCTTGGCGCGCGCCGCGGCGCAGGCGCTGGCGATGATCACCGGCGTCGACCTGGAGGACCCGCTGTTGCGGCGCGACGCCCCCACGTCGGAAGAGGAACACGTGGACGATGCCGATGCCTGGTGGGCCAGTGCCGATGCGTTGCGCCGCTGGTGGCAGGTCGAATCCGGGCGGTTCCGTGCGGGTGTCCGGCACCTCGGGGGGCGTCCCGTCGGCGAAGAGGCCGCCGTGCAACTGCTTCGCGACGGAACCCAGCTGCAGCGCCGCAGTGCGGCGCTCGAAGCCGCCCGGCTGCGTCGGGGCACCGCCGTGTTCCCCGTGACCGCGCGTGCCGACTGGCAACACCGGCGGCTCGCCGCATGAAGTTCACCAATGTGACAGCGTTCCCTGCCACCTGGACCATGGGCTTCCAGCGCGATGGCCGGGAGTTGCTGGTGGCGATCGTGAAGGCCACGTTCCGGATGCCGAGCGGGCAGGGTGAGGCGGCGACGGTTCATGACGAGCAGCAATCGCTCGTGCGTGCCGACGAGTTCGTCGACGAGCCCGGCCTCAGTGCGCCGCTGCGCGAGACCGACTTTGCCCACATGAAGCCCGCCTGCGACGTGTTGCTGCTCGGCCATGCCCGCGCGCCTGGCGGCGGCATGGCCAGGCGCCTGGTGGCCGGCCTGCGCGTGGGGACGATGAGCAAGCAATTCACCGTCGTCGGCGACCGGCAATGGCGCAAGAGCCTGCTGGGCATCGTCAGCGCGAGCGAAGCCGTGCCCTTCGCGGCGATGTCCGTGGGCTACGAGCGGGCCTTCGGTGGCATCGACAACACGACCCTGGCGCGCACCGGGCGGGCCGACACTTTCATCGCCAACCCGGCGGGCCGCGGCTATTGGCGGCACACCGACCACATCGATGGCCAACCCCTGCCCAACACCGAGGAGACCGCCCGCCCGGTGTCGCAGCATGACGGCGACTACCGGCCGATGGCACTCACGCCGGTCGGCCGCCACTGGGCGCCGCGCCACCGCTACGCCGGCACCTATGACGATCGCTGGCTCGACGAGCAGGCACCGTTCTGGCCCGATGACTTCGACGAACGCTACTTTCAGGCCGCACCCGCAGACCAGGTCATTGCACATCCGCAGGGTGGCGAGGAGGTCGTGCTGCAGCACCTCACTGCGGACGGCCTGCGCGCATTCCAACTGCCGCGGCTGGCCATGCCGGTCACCTTCGTTCCGCATCGCGGCCGCGACGTCACGCGCGACGCGGTGCTCGACACCATCGTGCTCGAACCCGACCAGGAGCGCTTCACGCTGACCTGGCGTGCAAGCATCGCCCTCGGCAAAAGCGTGTTCGACGTGAAGGAAACCATCACCGGCGAGATGACGCAAGCCTGGCATCGCGCACGGCGCTTCCCCGACAAGACCTACCACCGCAGCCTGGCGGATGCCGTGGCCGCCAAGCGTGCGAGGGCGCGCCGATGAACCTGCAACTGTCGCTGCAGGCGTCCGGGCTGGTCACCGCGCTCGGGTACAACGCGCCGTCGACGCTGGCGGCCTTGCGGGCGGGGATCAGCGGTGTGCGCACGCAGGCGTGGGCCGACCTCGAAGGCGGAGAGCCCTACCGGTGTGCGCGCGTCGATCTGCCGCAACGCTGGGGCGGCGTGGCACTGCTGGCCGACCTGCTGAGTCCGGCCATCCACGAGTGCCTGCAAGGGGGCGGCGCCGGCGGGCTGACCGAGATTCCCCTTCTGGTCGGGGTGTCGCACCCCTCGCGACCCGGGCGCGCGGCGCAGATCGAGACGCAGCTGCTGGCGGCGGCGGCCGAACGCCTCGAGGCCCGCCTGCACCCCGATTCGCGAACCTTCGCTGCCGGCCAGACCGGCTGCGCGCAGGCCCTCGCGCACGCACGCGAGCTGATCGCGGGCGGGCGCGCGAGCCACGTGCTGGTGGCCGGGGTCGACAGCTACATCGATCGTGAAACGCTGCGGGCCTACGATCAACAGCGCCGCTTGTTGTGCACCGGCAACTCGAACGGCTTCCTGCCGGGCGAGGCCGGGGCGGCGGTACTGGTGTCCTCGCATGCCGCCGGTGCCGCAGAGCCGTATGTCGCGAGCGGCGGCCAGGCCGTGGAGGCGGCCACCATCGAGAGCACCTCGCCGCTGCGCGGCCACGGCCTGGCGCAGGCGGTGCGCCAGGCCATGTCCAGTGCCGGCGCGACGATGGGCGACATGGCGTTCCGCCTGAGCGACCTGTCCGGCGAGCACTACAAGTTCAAGGAAGCGCTGCTCGTCGCGATGCGCCTGGACCGCGGCGAGCGGGCCCAGCCGCTCCCGATGTGGCACCCGATCGAGCATCTGGGCGAAGTCGGCGCGGCCATCCTGCCGTGCCTGCTTGCCTGGGCGGCCCATGCGATGCGCGAGGGCTATGCCCCCGGAGGGCGTGCGCTGTGCCACGTCGGCAGCGACGCAGGCGAACGAGCCGCACTGGTCGTGCGAGCGGCGTGATGCAGGAAACCGGAACACGGCAAAGAGACAGGAGTGAGCCAGCATGAGTGCGAATGTTTTCGCCAACGGGCGAGAGATTTCCGCGGAGAAGGACGACACGCATGTCTCGGGTGCCATGCCCGATGTCTGCCTGTCGCCGCCCGGCCCCCCGGCGGGTCCGATCCCAATCCCCTATCCCAACTTCGCGCAAGCCAGCGACACCTCGCAGGGTTCACGCTCGGTCAAGATCAAGGGCGGACAGGTCGGATTGAAAAGCACCTCCAACTATGCAAAGTGCAGCGGCGACGAGGCGGCGACGCGCTCCTTCGGCATGAGCGTGACCGACCACTGCCTGCAGGGCAAGACGATCTCCCAGGCCTGGTCGTTCGACGTCAAGATCGAGGGCAAGAACGCCGCGCGCCTGCTCGATCTGTCCACCAGCAACAATCGATGAGGGAGCCCGGGCGATGAGCATGTCCATGATCCTTTACGGTGGCTCCCCGGCCTTGGGTGAGCCGGTCCCCACCTGCAGCCAGCTCCAGAAGCGCAATCTCGACGAGCGGGCCCATTTCATCGCAACCAGCCCCCCGCGCGTCAGCAAGCCCAAGGCGGACGGCAGCATGCCGAAGAAGACACCGTGGGAGATGGCCAGCGGCTCCGGCATGACGTATTC
The DNA here is from genome assembly GCF_001425825.1 of Rhizobacter sp. Root1238. Taxonomy (GTDB): domain Bacteria; phylum Pseudomonadota; class Gammaproteobacteria; order Burkholderiales; family Burkholderiaceae_C; genus Rhizobacter. The sequence continues at coordinate 346,070 of NZ_LMDM01000001.1, read as the reverse complement.
GTCGGCTCACAGCACGGTGCCGGGTGCATCAGGCACCAGCACCTATACCAGCAACAAGCTATCGGACACCTACCTGCACCAGACCGGACTGGGGGGGACCAGCGAGCAGCGCAATGGCCTCAACCAGGAGATCCGCGAGAGCAAGAAACCGGAGCATGCTGCGGCCAAGCAGAAGGCCGGTGCGCTGTGCGACGAGTACGTCCACCCGGGTGGCGGCAAGGGGGCGCATGCGGAGTGCAAGATCTTCAACGAGCTCACCAACGCGGTCACCAAAGGCACCCTGCGCGGCGGCAAGGTGCTGCTGAGCATCGACTGGCGCTCGCAGGGCAAGGACGGCATCGAGTATTCGGGGATGCCGTGTTCGGACTGCTACAAGATGCTGTGCCACGCGGCCAACGAGTGCGGCATTGACATCCACATCTGCGACTACAAGAACGAGCCGGTGGTGATGCGCAAGACCGACTGCGACAAGGCAGGCGGCCACCGTCGCTTGGCCAAATTAGTTGATGGCAGGCCGACCGGTGGAAGAATGGATGTGCCTCCGGGCGTGCCACCTCGAAGAATCTTCATCGCGTGAATGCCATGAACATCCCAGACCACCTGCTGCAAACCGGTATCGATCAGCTTCCGCTCGACTACAAGTGGGACGTGAGCATCGGCAACAAATTTCAGGGCGCTCGCTCCGAGAGCAAGCCCAAGCTCGCCGAGGCCATCCGCGCCATCAGCACAAGGGCGTCGTATGGGCTGGTGATCGCCGCGACCGAGTGGGTGGTCGCGCGCTTGTCACGGCATATCGACGTTTCGGATTCGCTGCAACGCATCGAGGCCTCCTGGGCCGCGATGATCGATGCACGCTATGCGAATCTGCCCGAGCCCGATGAACCCGATGTCGATGAGCGCTTCGTGCTGACGGGGCCGCTGTGGACCTCGGCGACGATGATGGGCGACTGCTTCGAGTACGGCATCGTGCCGGATGACAACACCATCTTCTTTGACACCAGCATTGGCGTCTGCATGCTGGCAGAGCACGTCTGCGGCCGTTCGCCGGCGTTCAAGGCATGGCTGCCCGACACCTTGAGACGGCTGCAGCAGCAGCACCCGGATGTCGCGTTGCCGGTCTCGGCCCAGCAGCCAGCAGGCGTCGACTTCTTCCGCCCGGCTGGCCCCGGCTCGTTCATTGCAACGCTGTCGCCGCAACGCAACCCCTACCTCAGGTCGGCGGCCGAACTGCAGGCCGATGGTATGGCCAATCCCTATCCGGGCGGCTCTTGAACCGTCCCGATTGGATCGCGCTGGACGAATCCTCCCGGCACAGCCTGCGCTTCGTCTGGGACGATGCGCGTGTCGATGCCGACTTTCGTGCCGACAACACGGCGCTGCTCGATGCGGCAGCGCTGTTGTCGATCCGCGCACGCATGGCCTTGGCCGTCGGCCTCTATGAATGGCTGGTGTGGCGCTTCGATGGCCTGCACGACCGAGCCGAGCCGAAGCAGGTGCTGCAGGCGGCGTGGTGTGGCACGGTGGATCCGCGCTACCTGAAGTACTTCGAACTGGTGCGCCAGGACTGGACCGGGCCGATTGACGGTGCGCTGTGGTGCGGTATGACCCATCTCAGCCATGGCGTGAACAACGGCCATGCTTATGAGGGCGATCTTTACGCCGCGCTGGGTTTCCTCTACCGGCTGACGGTGCACGTGCTTCCGCTGCGCAACTCGCTCGATCGCTGGCTTGAGCCGGTGCTGGCCCGGCTGGCGCAGCAGCATCCGGTGCAGCCGATTGATCCACTGGCTGACTTGTTCGATCGACACATCGCGGAGCAACTCGGTCCTCTCGTGGGGCGCCGCGCACTTGACCCGTCACTGCCTTTCGACGTCGCGCACGATCGGCAGTTTCTGGCCGGCTGCCTTGCCGATGCGGCCGCAGACGGCAACCCCTTTCTTTCGTCCCCGCAGGACTTGATCGATTTCGACCTCGACGTCGCAGGAGAGCACTACCCTCTTCCTTGAACTGGGCTTGAGCCACCTCGAAGGTCAGTTTCAGCGCCGAAGTCCACGAGACTGCCCTTTCTCGAACATCGCTGGACCAGTTCCTGCGTTGTGCGCGGCCGGAAAGATCGCACCGGGTGCGCTCTTCGGTCTTCACAGCTCGCTGGCACGGTGGTTGCCGTCGAGTTGTTCCTACGTCGCGCGGGGCTGGAGCGCAGCAATAGGTTCAACTGCTGGCGCGTGAGCCCTTGGCGCGGAACCGCAAATTGCGCCGCATGCAGCTCTGCCCACTACCAAGCCCTGGCGCGTCAGCAACGCTGAGGACCGCTGCCGTTGCGAAGCAGCCTCGCCCACCCGCCAGTGGCTGGCCGAAGCAACACGGCAAGTCTGCCTGTCCTCGCTGGCTCTCAGCTCTTGCCCGCAAAGACGGAGTGAAGCAAAAGCTGGCCGCGAATAAATCGCGCCAACACTGGCCAAACGGCCAAACCAGCAGCGAAATCACAGGGGGGGCACTCACCGGTCGAATCCGGCGGAGTGGTGCGCCCGGCTGGGATCGAACCAGCAACCCCTGCCTTCGGAGCCAAAGGGTCTTGGTATTTCTGGTGTTCCACGAAGTTCCCTCACCGTTGATTTCAAAGGGCTTTCGGGTAGGCTTGAGGTTGATGCAGTACTACCAACTTCCCTCGGTGCTACCTTCGGCGGTAGCACTGGGGTAGCCCTGAAGACCCACCAATGCCCTCTCCCCGCCTCGTTTTCGATCGGAAGACCCTCTCAGCCATCGTAGCGCCGCAGAAGCGAACGACGTACCTCGACGAGGAGACGCGGGGCTTGATCCTTGACGTCACCGTGAATGGTGTGAAGACATTCCGCGTGTACCGCAAGGTCGCCGGCCGGCCAGAGCGAATCACCCTCGGTCGCTTCAACCCGTCGTTGCCCGACAGTCGAGAGTTTCCTCGCGACACCGATCTCCTCAAGGCGATGCTGGCACAACCCGAGCTGAACGTCCGGATGGCGCGCCGCCTGGCCGAGGCTGTCAACCTGCAGCTGGACAGCGGACGCAATCCGGCGGAGACGAAGCGCCAGGCGCGCGGCGAACTCACGTTGGGCCAGATGCTGGATCGCTACATCAAGGACCACGCCGAACCCCACAAGATCCGGACGTTGTCGATGATCCGCGAGAACTTCCAGCGATATCTGGGAGCACTGCCCGACGAGCCCCGCAAGAAGCACGGGAAGGAGCGGACGAAGCCGCCCTTCGCCGTCAACTGGGAGCATCGCCGCCTCTCCTCGATCCGAACAGAGGAGATCCGCAAGCTCCAGCTCGCCGCGGTGAAAGAGCGGACATACGCCACAGCGAACCGCATCGTTGAACTGCTGCGTCGCCTGTACAGCAAGGCGATCCTCTGGGGCGAGTTCAAGGGGCCGTCGCCAGTCGATGGGATCAGCCTGTTTTCCGAGGTAAAGCGGGATCGCTTTGTGCAGGCGGGAGAGATGCCTGCATTCTGGAAGGCGCTCGATGAGGAGACGAACGAACCCTTCCGCGACTACGTGATGCTCGCTTTGCTGACGGGTGCGCGCGCCGGCAATCTGATGTCGATGCGATGGGCGGACATTGATCTGCAAGCTTCCGAGTGGCGGATACCTGATCCGGACTCCAAGAACGGCGAATCGATGCGCGTAGTGCTGGTGCCCGAGGCCATCGACATTTTGGAGCGCCGCCGCCTCGACAGCATCTCGTCCTGGGTCTTCCCTGCCGACTCGGCAAGTGGCCACATCACTCCGCCGAAAAAGCCCTGGGCAGCGCTGCTCAAGCGCGCAGGGATCGCCAACCTCCGATTCCACGATCTGCGCCGCTCGCTGGGAAGCTGGCAGGCCCGCACCGGAGCGAGCCTCATCATCATCGGCAAGAGCCTTGGCCACAAGAGCCACGAGGCGACTCAGATCTACGCGCGGCTCGATACCGATCCAATCCGGGAGAGTGTCACTCGCGCCACATCGGCGATGCTCGCCGCGCGGCGGGGCGAACCGGCGGCCGTGGACCCGATCACGAAGCCGAAGCGCCGTGTCGCGTGAAGAAGTCTCGCATCGGGTTGATGACTGCAATCCCATGCATTACAATGATATGCATCACATAGCAGGTTGATCGATGATCCGATCGTTCAGGCACAAGGGCCTTGAGCGGCTTTTCACCAAGGGTGATCACCGCGGCGTCCCGGCACAGAGTGTGGCGCGGATTGAGCGGATGCTCGACAGGCTCGATGCAAGCATCCACCCCAGCGACATGGATCTGCCGGGGTATCGTTTCCACCCGCTCAAAGGTGCACGAGCCGGTGAGTTCGCTGTGACAGTGACCGGCAATTGGCGGATCACATTCGGCTTCGACGGCAAGGATGCGGTCGACGTGAACCTTGAGGACTACCACTGAGGAATGACCATGAAGTCCCTTCGCAACCCGAACCGGCGGCCGACGCACCCTGGCGCGATCCTGCGTGAGGATGTGCTGCCTGGCCTCGAGATCACGCAAGGCAAGTTGTCCGAACTGCTGGGGGTCAGCAGGCTCACCGTCTCGCAGCTGCTGAACGAGCATCGAGCGCTGTCGCCTGACATGGCGATGCGACTCGAAAAGCTGCTCGGCACGAGCGCCGAGAGCTGGTTGCACATGCAGGAAGCGGTCGACCTTTGGGAGGCTCGGCAGCAGCCGGATCGATTTGCGGGCATCAAGCGCCTGCCGGCTTCCGCCGCGGCTTGACGAATCCGGCGCCTCAGCGGACCTGAGGTAAAGCGGGGAGCACCGGCGCGGCAACGCCGGCGACCCCTCACCACAACGCACACACCGAGAAAGGACTGTGCACCATGGCTACCGAGACTGTATCGCGACTCGCTGACGCGGGCGCCCCCGAGCTGGTCATCCAGCTGAGATCGCTCATCGACGAACTGGAGCGTCGACTCAATCCGTCAGTGACCACTGGCGCCTCAATGGCACTGACGGCGACGGATCAAAACAGCCAGAGCCCGCGCGGCCGAGGCCGCTACTACACGCCGGCGACAACCATTCGCGAGACGGAAGGCGTCACGAAGAACATCAGCAGCGTCTGGCAGGACAGCTACGTTGGAACGCTCGACGCGCTGGTCGCCTCTGGAATTGCAACAGCCGACATGTTCCCCGGGCAACCCGGAAACGGCAGGTCGCGCACTACCTACCAGGTTGCAGGCGTCCTGCCTCCGAAGGGCGAGAGCGTCAGCAACGTCGCCGGGTACATCGAAATTCATCGGACTGTTGCTGGTGACTTCCGCGTTCACCTGACCGTCACCCGCGAAGAGCGGGCCCGACGCGAGCAGCTGCAGCGCGAAGAGCGTGAAACCAACGAGGAACGCAGGCGCCAGGCGACAGCCATCGTCCAGAACGCACAGGAGCTGGCTCGCTCGATGCGACAGCGCGACGACATCGAACAGGCGCCCGTCGTCGACCTCGCTACCTTGGCCGGGAGGCCGGTGCGCCCCACGCACCTCCGCCTCGTATGACCTCGCCCGCGCCCCTGGTGCCGATGATCTCCGCGCTCGAGGTCGGGCGCCTCCTCGGCATCAGCGCGCGGGCCGTGTACGACTTGCACGCGACGGGGCGGCTGCCGGCGTACCGGATCGGCCGCGCAGTACGGTTCGAGGTGGCCGACGTCGAGGCCTTCAAAGCGGCATGCCGCGTGACCGTCCAGCCGTTCGACGCTGGCCGAGCACCTGGTCGGCCGCGCACAGCAATGACCGCCGGCATGGATGCGACTGCAGAGCTGCGCAAGCTCTTCCAGGACGCAAAGGCACCGAAGAGGAAGCCGCGGCTGGCAAGACCGCGCGGTGGCGGGCGGTAACAGGCTGGCGCCAAACCCAAGGGACCGGCAATGACAAACCCAGACCACCGTTCTTCTGCGCCGCAGGGCCGCCTCGTGAGCAACACGTCGACCAAGCCGTTCCTCGCCATCACCGGCCTCTGGAAGACCAGCGCGCAAACGGAGGGTGGTAGCTCCTTCTATCCAGATGGCCTGCTGTGGCGGTTCGATCCGGGGCGCGAAGTCTCTCGGCTCGCATCTCGAGCGCTGGTCGTTTGCGGCGAGAGGCGGTCATGGGTCGAGGTGCGGCAGATCGCGCAGTTCGCCATGGAAGAGCTTGACGCCATTGCGGAGGGGCACGCCGAGCAGTGGCGCCGAGAGTTCAGCCGCCCAATGACTGCAACGAGGATCATCCAGGAGCACGGCGCGGCCGAGGTTCTCGCCTGGGGCCGTCTGTGGAGTCTGCAAAGTGCCGAGGCGAACAACCGGTCCAAGGCCAGTGCCGTTGCATTGAGCGACGACCAGATTGTGGCGGCCTTCGCGTTGCTGATGGTCGATCATGCCGCCCACGAGCTGCACGGCGCGCATCCAACGACTGCGGCAGAGTTTCTCAGCATCGCCGGTTCGGCATTGGCCTTCGCGACCATGGACCGCGCAAGCCACGAAGCGGAGAAGCAGCGATTCGACCAAGCCTCGGCGAGAGGCCGCACCGGCGCCACAGCCAGGTGGACAACTGCAACTGACCATCGCGCCGAAGCGCTTCGGATGGCAAAGGAAGGCAAGTTCAGGACCCGGATCGAAGCTGCTCGCCGCATCGCACAGGACCTCGTCAAGGCAAAGCATGGCGAGACGGAAGAGTTCTACACGCCGGAGACGATCGACGCCTGGTTGAAAGACGCGAACTGGAAGCCAGCAGCAAAGGCCGAGAAAGGTGAGGGGCACAACCCGAAGAGCAAGCGCCAGGATCCCAGCTGATGGTCGCCTTCACCGATCAGTTCGAGCGACGTGATCCGCTCACCTTCAATGCCTATGGCAGCGTCATGAATCTCTGGCCTCGGCAACTCGCCTGGGAGGCGCGGCGCTTGGTCGCCACCAGGTCGGTCATCGACCTCACGGAGATTGGGCGCGCAATTGATCGCGTCGTCTGGAGAGCCGCCGAAGCGACCATTGATCGCGGACCCCGTTCGATCGCTGAGTCGCGCCAGCATCCGCCGAAGACCAGCGGCCTTCTGACGCCGCGCGAACACTCGGCCCGAGCGATCGGGGAAGTGCGCCACGTTGACGGCGATCTCAACCTGTACCGAGAGGCCGGCGGCATTGGCGAACTACTCCGGGACCCCGCATTAGCGCGGCTAATTCCCACGGACTGGGAGGCGTACGCAACGATTGCGCTGTGGAAGCTGGTGGATCTGTACGAGCACCTGGCAGCGGCGATGGAGCGAGATGAAGAGGGGCGTGTGGTGAGCTCGCTGTATCGGCAGGACGACCCTGATCACCTGCGACGCTCTCGTTCGGGGCTGCGATACGCATCAGAGGAGGCGATCGAGGCGGCCTGCGCCTGCACGCTCGCGTCCGAAGCAAGACTTCGTCACGACATCGCGGCAGTCCTGACGGCAGCCACTGATCAGCAAGCTTCGTCCTGTGGCCAGACATGACACTCGGCTTCGTGCTCATCACGCGTGATGACGCCGCCTACCGGGCCCGCCTGATCGCGTCCTACCAGTCTGCGCGCAGTTCGCTGGAGCTCCTGGCTCTCGAATTCTTCCAACTCTTCGACCGCACCAAGCCGCAATGATGGATTGGCTCTCCGGAGTCAGGCCAAGCCACAATCCGCGGGAGCGATCGGCACACTCGGTGTGTCTCGTCGCCTGCTGGTGGAGATCAGCGGTGCTGATATGGCTGCGAAAACCCATTGGCGGTCGACCGATCCGCGCACCGCGTAGTCCGGCGCACCTGCTGTGCCAGGTCGGCCGGACCTCGGCGGCGCAGACGAGGCGCTCAATCGACCGTAGGCTGCATGAAAGGCAAGGGATGAGCAACGATCGTGAAAATCCAGATTTCGACAGAGAGGAACTCGCCCAGGCGCTCTCTCGCATGGAGTCCCGGCTGCGCGGAATCGATGAGAGCACAAGCGCGGCACGCGGAGACCTCGAGGCGCTTCACGAACTCGCCGAGACGATGAAGGAACTCGCGGTGGACTTCCGGGGGTACTACGTCGGCGGCCAGGTGGCGGCCAGCGGCGAGCTCGCCAGGCACCTGCGCCACATCAAGCTGCTGTTGCTGGTGATCGCTGTTGCGACCGTCGCCAGGCTCATTCTGTAGGCCTCGCCGAGCTGCGGCAGTGTCCAAAGGCGGCACTCATGGCAGCGCGGCCTTCCGCTGAAGAAGGCCCGAGCCTATACTGGCTCCGTTGCCGGACAGTGTTCGACGACAGCTGAGTTTCGAGCGCCCAGCGGCTCATGACCCCGAAAGGGAGCGCATGACACTCGCTGACCTGGCCGCCGACGCTGCCCCCCGCACCAGATCCATCCGCATCGCGCCCATCGCCGACGAGGCCCTGATCGGCGCGACGTTGCGCCACCCGCGCATCTTCCCCCACATCCGCGACGACGGCTGCCCGACGGCCGCGTCGCTGCAGATCGTGCTGTCCGAGGCACTCCGCTACCTGGGCGTCTACGACGGCGACAAGTACCTCGGCCTCTTCCTCGCGCACCCGCACAACCTCGTGCTGTTCGAGGTGCACACCTGCCTCCTGCCGGCAGCGTGGGGTCCCGCCGCTGTCGACGCGGCGAAGGCATGCGCCTCGTGGCTCTACGAGCACACGCCGTGCCGCCGAATCGTGACGTGCGTCCCCGAAGGCAACGTGCTCGCGCTGCGGCTCGCGCGCCAGGCCGGCATGACCGAGTACGGCCGCAATCCGCGCAGCCTGCTGCGTGACGGGCTGCTGCTCGACCAGATCCTCCTCGGCATGAACAAGGACGCGTGATGCCAGCTGCAGCAGTGGCCGGAGCGGCCGTCATCGGGGGGATTTACTCCGCACACAAGCAGGCCAACGCCGCAGAGGATGCGGCGAATACGCAGGCCGCCGCGAGCGATCGTGGCATTGCAGAACAACGGCGACAGTTCGACGCGGTGCGCGAGCTGTTGCAGCCCTACGTCAGCACCGGTACGACCGCCCTCGCGCAGCAGGGCGATCTGGCCGGCCTGGGCGGCATCGGCGCGCAGCAGGCCGCCATCAACGCGCTGCAATCCTCGCCAATGTTCACCGCGCTGCAGCAGCAGGGTGAGAGCCGCATCCTCGCCAACGCGTCGGCCACCGGCGGCCTGCGCGGCGGGAATGTGCAAGGTGCCCTGGCGCAGTTCAGCCCGGCCCTGCTCAACCAGGTCATCACCGACCAGTACGCGCGCCTGGGGGGGCTGTCCTCGATGGGCCAGAACGCCGCAGCCGGCGTCGGCAACGCCGGCATGCAGACCGGCTCCGGGATCTCGAACCTGCTGCAGCAGCAAGGTGCGGCGCTCGCCGGCGGCGCGCTCGCCGGCGGCCGCGCGCAGGCCGGCTATGCGAATGCCGTCGGCAGTGGGCTCGGTCTCTACGGTGCGATGGGTGGGTTTTCGAGCGGCCGGCCCTTCACGGGCGACACCGCACTCTCCAACGCAGACCTCGCGGCCAAGTACGGGTTTTGAACACCATGACTTCCCCAATCGACTACACCATCGACGTCCAGACGCCGTTCCTGGCCGCGCTGCAGGGCTACCAGGGCGGCGCGGCGATCCGCAACGACCAGCAGCAGCAGACGATGCTGGCGCAGCAGCAGGCTGCCGCGCAGCAGCAGCAACAACTGCTCTCGCGCCTGGCGAGCAATCCGAACGCAACCGCGAACGACTATGCGGCCGTGATGACGCAGATCCCGTCGGCGTCCGAGCACCTCGCGCGCGCCTGGTCGACGAAGAACACCGCGCAGCAGCAGTCCCAGGCGTCCGATCTTCTGCAGTGGGGGGCAGCCATCAAGTCCGGTCGGCCGGACATCGCGGCGGAGATGCTGAACAAGCGCGCCGACGCAATGGAGGCCCGCGGTGGATCTACCCCCGAGTCGCAGGTGCTCCGCGTGCATGCGCAGACCATCGAGGCCCACCCAGAGTTCGCTCTCGGGCTGATCCAGGCATTGCTGTCGGCCAACCCGAACGGCAAGGATGCGGCGAACACCCTGGCGTCCTTCGGCACCGAGCAGCGCGCACAGGATGCCGCGCCTGTCGAGCTCGCGACGAAGAAGGCAGAGGCGACCATCAAGGGCGTCGAGGCTGCGAATGCTCCGGAGAAGACCGCACTCGAAAACACGAACGTGCGCAGCCAGATTCAGGACCGCGCCGGCCGCCTGGCGCTCGACAAGGACAAGCTGCAGAGCGATGTCGAGCTCGAGCTCTACAAGCTCAAGCAGAAGCAGGGTGAGTTGCCCGAGTACGTTGCGAAGGGTGTTGAATCGGCCGTCACCGACGCAATCGCGGCGCAGCAATCGGGCGCGCGGATGATGCAGCTCGCCGACCAGATCACCAATGCCGCGAGTGAGATGGGGACAGGCTGGAAAGGATCTCTGGACGAGTTCGTCAAGCGGGCCACCGGCACGCAGAACGAATTGACCCGCATCCGTTCGGAGTTCAGTCGCATCGTCACGCCGGCGGCGATGGCCGCCTACAAGAAGGTCGCCTCGGGCCCGACTTCCGACAAGGATATCGACACCGCGATGATCGGCGTGCCGAAGGACACCGACCCGCCGGAGCGCATGGCCTCGTTCCTGCGTGGGGTGGCGAAGCTGCAGGCGTACGACGTGGCGCTGAACAACGCGAAGAGCGAGTGGCTCGGCGCGGTGCGCAGCCTCGGGAAGTCGAAGGCCGACGTGGAGATCGACGGCGTGAAGGTGCCGGCCGGCACGACCTTCAAGGACTTCACCGACCAGTACGTCGAGCGCAAGGTCACGCAGCAGGCGGCCGCCGACGCCGCGAAGGTGGTGCAGGGCCGCAGCTACATGCGCTTCGCCCAGCCGCCGCAGCAGGCCAACAACGCGCCAGAACCGGCTGCACAGTAATGGCCGCCGAAGCACCGAACAGCTACAAGGACCCGTTCTGGTCCGATCTCGCTGGCCGCGTGGAGGCGAAGCTCGAGCTGCCGAAGGGGCTGCTGACGGCGGTCGTCACGCGCGGCGACGCGCGGCTGCTGCCGACCGAGAAGAAGCTGCTGGCCACGCTCAACGGCGAGGACGGCCCGGTCACCTACGCGCTGCTCGACCAGACCCGCAAGCAGATCGGCCAGGCGATGCGCAAGGCATCCGGCCCGTTCGCCGATTCGGAGTCCGGGCTGCTGAAGCGGCTGTACTCGACCCTGTCGACGGATCAGATGGCTGTGGCCGAGGCGCAGGGCGCCGGTGACCTCTTCAAGGCCGCGAACGCCGCCGTCTCGGTGCGCAAGGGCATCGAAGACGACATGGTCGGCCTGTTCGGCAAGACGCTCGATTCGAGCTTCGTCGGAGACCTCTCCGGCGCCGTGCGCGCACTGCCGCAGGGTGATGCCTCGAAGCTCGTGAAGCTGCTGTCGGCGCTGCCGCCCGACATGCGCCCGCAGGTCGTCGCGTCTGGCCTGGCGTCGGCATTCCGCACCGCCGGCACGCGTGGCCCGATCAACTTCAACACCTACGCGAAGTGGTACGAGGGGATCCTGCGCAACCGCCAGGCGCATGCCGCGTTGATGTCGAACCTGCCCGGCCCGGCGCGCAAGCAGCTGAGCGACCTGTACCGCGTCTCGAGGGCCATCAGCGCCTCGACGCGCGAGCGCATCACGACCGGCCGCATCCAGGCCGTGCAGGAGCAGTTCAAGGACGCAGACACCCTGGCCGGGAAGATCTACGAGGGCGCGAAGCGGCATGCAGCCAGCGCGGCCGCCGGTACCGTCGCCGGCGCTGTCGGCGGCCCGGGGCTCGGCGCGGCGGTGGCCAGCGCGCTCGCCAAGGGCGCGAAGCCGAACGCCATGAAGGCCGCCGACGCGCTGCTGTCGTCGCCCGAGTTCATCCAGGCCACGAAGGCCGGTGGCAATCCGGCGATGAAGGCCCGGCTGCTCGCGAACTCGAAGCCCTTCATCCGCTACGTGCGCGCGCTCGGCAGCCCGCGCGAGATGAGCAACGGGGAGCGCTGGGTCCTCGCGACTTTGCAGGCCCGCAACAACACCAGTGAGAACCCCTGATGCTTGCGACCACCGCCCCCTTCCCGCATCGCATCGACGCCGTCGACGAGCACCTGCCAGCACTGCTCGGGGCTGTCGGCGCCGCCTGGGAAGTGGCAGCCCATGCCGACAACCGCGATCGTGTCGGCGCGGATCAACGCCTCGCTCTGGCCGCGCATCTGCTGCGCCATCGACGCAAGCTTGACGGCGGAGAGCTGGTTCAGCGGCAGGGCGGGCTTGTCGCTTATCGTCAGCGCCTCTTGCGCAGCAGGCGCGCCGCGTCTCCGCCTGAGAGTTCGGCGACGGCAGCCAGTACCGGCGCCGCCGCTGCGAGTGCGGCGGGCGCCGCGGCCATCGGCTCCTGCTCGCCCGCCAGGAACGCGACCAGCACCTCCACCGTCGGGTAGTTCCACGTGAGCGTCGCCGACAGCGGCTTGCCGTGCAGCGGCTCCAGCCGGTTGCGCAACTCCAGCGCCATCAGGGAGGTCAGCCCCATCGTGCCGAGCGGCTTGCGGGCATCGATCTTCGACCGCGTCAGCTTCAGCACGCGGCCGACGATGTCGCGCACCGCGCGGTCGAGCGCGCGGCGGCGCTCGGCCGGGTCGGCGCTGTCGGCCGCCGGCGCCGCGGCGGGCGCCTGGTCGGCGGCCTCGGCCAGGCACCCGCGCAGCAGCGGCAGTTCGCGCGCGCTGACGCTGCGCCGCATAGCGCGCCAGTCGAACGGCACCATCAGCAGGTGCGCCGCGTCCTCGCGCAGCGCCTCGCCGAGCAGCGCGAGTGCCAGCGCCGGTGCGGAGCCGATGCCCTGGCGCTGCAGCTCGTCGAGCTGGCGCCGGCCGGCGTCGGCGCGCATCACGCCGGTCCGCGCCCACACGCCCCAGCCGATGCTCTGGGCGTGCCGGCCCTGCGCGCGGCGCTGTGCAGCCAGCGCATCGAGGAAGGCGTTGGTCGCGGCATAGCTCGCCTGGCCGGCCTGCGGCATCACGGCCGCCATCGACGAGAAGAAGACCAGGCGATCGAGCTCGGGCAGCGCGCGGTGCAGGTTCCACGCGCCCTGCAGCTTCGGCGCCAGCACCGCGGCGGGCGACGCGGCACCCAGCTCGTGCAGCAGCGTGTCGTCGGTGATGCCGGCCGCGTGGATCACGCTGCGGATCGGCGGGCGGCCCGCAGCGTGGTGGCGCGCCAGGAAGGCGGCCAGCGCGGCCTCGTCGGCAACGTCGACCGCCGCGTATGCGACGTGGGCGCCCTGCGCCTCCAGTGCGCGCACCGCCTGCACCACCGGTGTCAGTGCCGTGGCCCATTGGTCACGCGGCAGCGGCGTGCGTCCCTGCACGACCAGGTGGCGCACGCCCTGCGCGACCAGCCAGCCGGCGACGTGGCGGCCGACATCGCCGAGCCCGCCGGTCAGCAGGCAGCTCGCATCGGCGCGCCATAGCGGCGCGAGCATCGGCTGCGGCGCGATACGACGCAGCACCGGGCGCGTCCAGCGGCCACCACGTAGCGCGCACGAACCGGCATCGGCCAGCACCGCATCGATCACCGCGGCCAGCGCGCCGTCGAGTTCGACCAGGCCGCCGAAGCGGTCACCGTGCTCGGCGGCCAGCGTCGCGGCCAGGCCCGTCAGCGGCGATTGCACCAGCGAGCCGGCCGTCACGAGCCACAGCCGCACGTCGAGGCCGGCCCGCAGGCGGATCACGGCCTGCGCGTCCTGCACGATGGCGTGCAGCGTGGGCACGTCGCCGACCGCCTGCAGGTCAAGCTGCCGCAGGTCGACGACATCGAGGCGGGCCGACGGCGCGAGGCCGGTCAGCGCCGCATCGGCCGGCCGGTGCACCGTCTCGCCGCGCTGCTGCAGCAGCTGCCCGAGGCCGCCGCGATCGCCGATCACGGCCCATTCGCGGGCCTGCGGCTTCGGTGTCGGCACCAGCTCGGCAGCGTGTAGAACGCATCGGCGGCGTCGGCACGCGCCCCCGCACCCAGGCGTTCGAGCACCAGACCGTCGAGTTGCGTCGGCAACCACAGCGCGCCGGGCGGGGCCAGCGTCACCATCAACTGGAAGCAGGCGTCGAGCGCGGCCGGCGCAATGCCGAAGCGCTCGTCGGCTGTCGGCGCGAGCTGGGCCAGCGCTTCGGCGGGCGCGAACCAGGCCTGCGCGATGCCGTGCAGCGCGGCTCCGAACTTCGCGCCGGTCGCGTCGAGCCGCGCGTAGAGATCCGCGCTGCGGACCGCGGGCTGCGTGCGCAGCCGCGCCGGCGCGGCGGTGTCGTGCGAGGGTGGCGCGAGCGCGGCGATCCGGGCCTGCGCATGCAGCGTCCAGGCGCCGTCGGCGCCGGCCACCGCCTGCAGCTGCAGCGCGCTCGCGCATCGGGCTGCAGGTGCAGCGCGCGCTCGAAGCGCAGGCCCTGCACGCCGGCCGGTGCGATGTCGGCCGCGGCGAGCCAGTGGCGCTCGCGCTGCCAAGGGTAGGTCGGTAGCGTCAGCGTGCGGCCGCGCGGCAGCACGCGCGTCCAGTCGAGCGCGACGCCGGCGCAGTGCAGCGCACCGAGCGCGGCGCGCAGCGCCGGCAGCTCGAGTACGTCGCGGCGCGCGCAGGCGCTATGGGAGCAACAGATCCTTCAGACGAAGCACAGAGTCACCTGCACAGCGCATCGTCGACTCGAGGTCTGTCGTGCATCGAAATTGATCGCTCGGGTAGCGCAGAGGTAGCACCCACGAAGAGCGGTTGGCGCGTACTCGCTGGCCAAGCCTCGTGTGAATGGTGCGCCCGGCTGGGATCGAACCAGCAACCCCTGCCTTCGGAGGGCAGTACTCTATCCATTGAGCTACGGGCGCGAAGTGCGCGATTCTACAGTGGTCGCCGACTGCCTCGGGTGAGCCCTGTGGCGCACCAGAAGGCGACCTCTATAATCCCGCGGTTTTGCCAGCACCGGCAGCCAACGGATACGCCTCGAGGAACTCCATGAGCGATGCCCACAGCACCCCCGAACACGACGCCCCGCACGAGGGCCCGATCAAGACGCCCAAGCAGTTGATCCTCGCGGTGTTCTTCGCGTTCGTGATCCCGATCCTTGCCATCATCCTGCTCGTCAGCTTCGTCGAGGCCGACCACCAGCCCGGCGCCGGCAGCGACGGCCTGAAGGCCGAGGCGGTGGCCAAGCGCATCCAGCCGATCGCCAGCTACGAGGTCAAGGACCTGTCCGACCCGGCCTCGCTGAAGAGCGGCGAACAGGTCTTTGCCGCCCAGTGCACCGCCTGCCACACCGCCGGCGTCGCCGGTGCCCCGAAGTTCGGCGACACCGCCGCCTGGGGCCCGCGCATCCCGCAGGGCTACGAGGTCCTGCTGACGCACGCACTGAAGGGCAAGGGCGCGATGGGCCCGCAAGGCGGCGGCGATTTCAGCGACGTCGAGATCGGCCGCGCGGTCGTCTACATGGCCAACAAGGGCGGCGCCAAGTTCGCCGAACCCGCGGCCGCACCGGCCTCCGGCGCCGCATCCGCCGCCACGGCCGAAGCCGCGCCGGCAGCCTCTGCGGCAGCACCCGCCGCGTCGTCCGCCGCCTCCGCCGCGAAGTAACCCGGGCGCCCGGCCCACGCATCGAAGCCGGCCTCGCGCCGGCTTCGTCATTTCAGGGCCTGCGGGCTCAGGCAGACACCGAAGCGCTGCAGCAGCGCCGCCTGGTCGATCGCCTGCGGCACCCACCAGCCACGCTCGACGGCATCGGCAGCCGCTTCCATGTCGAGCGTGTGCACGATGCCCAGCCCGAGGTCGGTGCCGAGGTACAGGCGCCCCGCTTCATCGAGCCAGGCCGTGTCCATGCGCGCCGCGCGGCCGGTGTGCGATTCGAGCAGCGGCGCCGCGTCGGCCCGCGCTGCCAGCCGCCACACCCACGGCGCCGCCTCCAGTTCGACGAACACCTGCTGCGGTCCGTTCTGGAAGAACCAGCGGCCTTGCGCATCGCCCTCGTAGTTGCGGCCGATGAACTCGCGCAGCTTGTCGTGGCGGATCACGCTGCCCTTGACCTGCGGGAACGCGCCGGCCGCCTGCACGCGGTCATCGCGCATGTACCACTCGCCGCGGGCATCGAGCGCGAGCCAGCCGACGCAGGCCGGCACGTTGGGCCACTTCTTCAATGCAGCCTTGACCATCTCGTCCATCGCGGCTCCTTTCGGCTGGATCAGTCAGCCGCAGCGGTGGCCACGTGCGGCGCCAGCCAGCCCATCACCTGCTCCGGCAGCGTCATCACATGCCCCGGCCACGCGCCGGCCGGAAACCCGACATGCCCGCCATGGTGCGGCTGCCACAGCGTGACGAACGGGCCGACCTCGGCCTGCCGGGGCAAGCTGTGTGCCGGCACGAACGGGTCGTTGCGCGCATTCAGCACCAGCGCCGGCACGCGGATGCGGTGCAGGTGCGGCTTCGCCGACCCGCGCTGCCAGTAGTCGT
The DNA here is from genome assembly GCF_001425825.1 of Rhizobacter sp. Root1238. GTDB lineage: Bacteria > Pseudomonadota > Gammaproteobacteria > Burkholderiales > Burkholderiaceae_C > Rhizobacter. Next base: position 329,615 of record NZ_LMDM01000001.1, on the reverse strand, counting down.
CGGTGTCGCGAAAGCCGTGCAGCGGCGCGGTGAACACGTTGTCGAACGCATACAGGTCACGGGCCGCGCGCAGGCGCTCGCGGTCGAACAGGCCCGGGTGCTGCTCCCATTTGCGCAGCGCCTTCGGGATCATCGTGCGCAGGAACATGCGGGTGTAGACATGCCGGTTGAAGCCGCGCCCGATCGCCTGCCCGCCGGCCGCCAGGTCGATCGGCGACGAGATCGCGCAGACCCCGCGCACCACGGCCGACGCCGTCTCGCCGGCCTCCTCGGCCCAGCGCAGCAGCGCGTTGCCGCCCAGCGACACGCCGACCGCGACGATCGGCCCGGCGTGCCGGGCCCGCAGCACCTGCAGCACCCAGCCGATCTCCTCGAAATCGCCGGAGTGGTAGGCGCGCGGCGCCAGGTTGATCTCGCCGGAGCAGCCGCGGAAATGCGGCACCGCGTAGCGCCACCCGCGCTCGCGCGCCCAGTGCGCAAAGGCCTGTGCGTAGTGGCTTGCCGACGAGCCTTCGAGCCCGTGGAACAGCACCAGCAACGGCGCATTGGCCGCCGCATCAGCCACGTCCGCGCCGACCTGGAAATCGACATCGATGAAATCGCCGTCCGGCGTGTTCCAGCGTTCGCGGCGGTACACCGGAGCCGGCCCGTGGTAGCGCTTCGAGTACAACGCCGGCCAGATCGTCTGCAGGTTGCCGCCGACGGCACCGCGGCCGCCGAGCCAGCGCGGGGATGAAAAATCCATCGGCGTCACCTCAGTGCAGCATCGCCGGCGTCTCGCCGACCTCCTGCACCTCGCCGATCGACCCCGGGCTCGCATGGTGCGCGACCATGCGCCAGCCGAGTGCCGTCTTCACGTAGACGTTGGTCGCGACGACCCAGGCCGCCTGCGGGCCTTCGTTGGTCATCACCTGCACCCGTTCGAGCACGCTGTGCACCGCGATCGACTCGCTCTCGAGCCGGCGCACTTTCTCGGGGTGCGCATCGATGCTGCCGTTCGAGAACATCGATTCGAAGGCCGCGCGGATCGCGGCCGGCCCGACCACCCGCGGCCCGCCCGGATGCACGCAGGTGATGTCGTCGTCGTCGGACCAGGCCGCCATCAGCTTCTCGATGTCGCCGCGCTGCAGCGCCTCGTAGAACTGCTGTTCGGTGTCGTCGGCCGAAGACAGCAGCGTGGCGGCGGGCGGTTTGGGGCGGGCCATGTCGACAGGGTTCCTCAGCGGAAGACGACGGTCTTCTGACCGTTCAGCAGCACACGGTGCTCGACGTGCCAGCGCACCGCGCGCGCGAGCACCATGCACTCGACGTCGCGGCCGACCGCGGTGAAGTCCTGCGCGCTCAGCGAATGGTCGACGCGGGCCACGTCCTGCTCGATGATCGGCCCTTCGTCGAGGTCGGCGGTCACGTAGTGCGCGGTCGCGCCGATCAGCTTGACGCCGCGGTCGTGCGCCTGGAAGTACGGCTTCGCGCCCTTGAAGCTCGGCAGGAAGCTGTGGTGGATGTTGATCGCCCGGCCCTTCATGAAGCCGCAGAAGTCGGCGCTCAGGATCTGCATGTAGCGCGCGAGCACCGTCAGGTCGACGCGCTCGCGCTCGATCAGCGCTTCGACCTGCTGCTCCTGAGCGCGCTTGGCCTCGGCGCTGCTGCCGGCCGGCAGCGGCAGGTGGTGGAACGGGATCGCGTAGCGCTCGGCGAGGCCGGCAAAGTCGGGGTGGTTCGACACGATGGCCGCGATGTCGACGCTCAGTTGCTGCGAATGCCAGCGGTACAGCAGGTCGTTCAGGCAGTGGCCGTGCTGGCTGACCATCAGCAGCAGGCGCGGGCGCCGCGACAGGTCGTGGAAGGTCGCATCCATGCCGTACTGCTCGCGCACGCTGGTGAACAGCTTGTCGAGCGTCGCGCCGTCGGCCAGGTGGGCCGGTGCCTCGAAGTGCACGCGCATGAAGAACAGGCCGGTCGCCGACGCCTCGCCGATGTCGCCGAACTGCTGGGAATCGAGGATGTTGCAGCCGGCCTGGTACAGCAGGCCCGAAACGGTGTAGACGATGCCCTTGGTGTCACGGCACGACAGGGTGAGGACGAATTCACGGGCAGGCTGCATGGGCACAGATTGTACGGACGGGGTGGACCGGCGCGCAGTGCCGCCGGGGCGCCGCATAGAATCGCCGCCACGTGAACCTCGTCACGCCTTGTCGTGACCCCGCACCATGGCCGTAGCACCCGCCGAATGGAGTGAACGCAGCAAGGAGCTGTCGCAGCTGCTGGCCCGCAGCGGGCTCGGCGACCGCCAGGCCTTCGCGGTACTGTACGAGCGAACCAGCGCGCATCTGTTCGCCGTCGTGCTGCGTATCAACAGGGACCGGGCCCAGGCGGAAGACGTGCTGCAGGAGGTCTACGTCAACGTCTGGCGTGCCGCGCAGAGCTTCGATGCGGCGCAGAGCCAGCCGCTGACCTGGCTGACCAGCGTGGCCCGCAACCGCGCGATCGACAGCCTGCGCCGCAAGCAGACCGAACCGCAGACGCAGCCCGCGCCCTTCAACGACGACGAGGACAAGGACGTGTACGACGATGTGGCCGACGACGCGCCGACCCCGCTCGAGATGCTGAGCCGGGCCTCGGATGCGCGTGCGCTCGCGCAGTGCATGGAGGGCTTGAGCGCCCCGCAGCGGCAGAGCGTGGCACTCGCGTTCTACGACGGCCTGAGCCATGCCGAGGTGGCCGACCGGATGCGCGAGCCGCTCGGCACCGTGAAGTCGTGGGTGCGGCGCGCGCTGCTGTCGCTGAAGGCCTGCCTCGACAACGCCGTGCTGCGCGATGGCCGTGCGCGGGGTGCCTGATGGACTACAGCCGGCCCGAGCTGGCCGATCGCCTCGGCGCCGAATACGTCGCCGGCACGCTGCGCGGCCCGGCGCGGCGGCGCTTCGAATCGCTGCTGCCCGGCCACCCGGCGCTGCGCGGTGCGGTGCAGCGCTGGCAGGACCGGCTGATGCCGCTGACCGTCACGCTGGCGCCGGTGACGCCGCCGGCACGCGTGTGGCGGCGCATCGAGGCGCGCCTCGGGCTGCGGCCCGCTGAAGCGCCGTCGCAGGCCTGGTGGGCGCGGCTCGCGTTCTGGCGCGTGCTGACCGGCATCGCCAGCGCGGCGACGCTGGCGCTGGCGTTCATCGTCGCAAGCCCGCCGCCGGCGCAGGCGCCGATCGTCGTCGTGCTGTCGGCGGCCGCGCCGGCCGACCAGCCGAATGCGGTGACGCCGGCCAGCTTCGTCGCCAGCATCAGTGCCGACGGCCGCGCGATGGTGACGCGGCCGCTGTTGCCGGTCAGCGTGCAGGCCGACCGCTCGCTCGAACTCTGGGCGCTGCCGCCGAGCGGCGCGCCGCGCTCGCTGGGCGTGATCTCGGCCAGCGGATCGACGGTGGTGCGCCGCGGGCAGGTGCTGCAGGGCACCTCGGCGCTGGCCGTCACGCTGGAGCCGCCGGGCGGATCGCCGTCGGGCGCGCCGACCGGGCCCGTGCTCTACGTCGGCAAGCTGAGCTCGTAGCCAGCGGGCAACACCACGCTGAAGGTCGAGCCGACGCCCACGACACTCTCGACCTCGATGCGCCCGCCCATCAGCACGACCAGCGCGCGCGTGATCGCGAGGCCGATGCCGGTGCCCTGGATGCCGCTGCGCTGCTGCGCGAGCCGGTTGAACGGCTCGAACAGCTGCGGCAGGTCCTTCGGCGCGATGCCGACGCCGTCGTCGATCACCTGCAGCAGCACCTCGCCGTCGAGCGGTTCGGCACGCACCCGCACCGAGCCGCCGGCCCGGTTGTACTTGACCGCATTGCTCAGCAGGTTCAGCACCACCTGGCGCAGCCGCGTCGGGTCGGCACGCACCTGCAGCGCCTGCGCGCCTTCGATCGGCTGCAGCGCGACGCCCGCCTCGCCGGCCTGCGGCGCCAGCATGTCCAGGCATTCGCCGAGCAGCGGGCCGAGCGCGATGTTCGCCGATTCGATCGACAGCTGGCCCGCCTCGATGCGGGTGTGGTCGAGCAGGTCGCCGATCATGCGCAGCAGGTGCTCGCCCGATTCGCGGATCAGCCCGACGCGCCTGCGCTGCGCCGCGCTGAGCGGCTCGTCGTCGAGCTCGAGCAGCTGCGCGAAGCCGAGCACCGCGTTCAGCGGCGTGCGCAGCTCGTGGCTCATGCGCGACAGGAACTCGGTCTTCGCACGGTTCGCCGCGTCGGCCGTCACCGCGGCGGCGCGCGCCTTCTCGAGCTCGCGGTAGTCGGTGACGTCCTCGAGGTAGCCGTGCCACAGGACCGAGCCGTCGTCGCCCCGCCGCGGCGACGACACCGCCTGCATCCAGCGCAGCGTGCCGTCGGGGTGGTGGTAGCGGTACTCGGTGCGCTGCGTGGCCTTGCTGCGCGCCCAGTCCGACACCGCGGCCATCAGGTCCTCGCGGTCGCTGCGCGCGATGCGGCGGAACATCTCCATCGCGTCGCCCATCAGCTGCTGCGGCGTCAGCCCGAGCACCTCGACGCAGCGGTCGCTGACGAACGGGATCTCGGCGCGCCCGTCGGGCCACAGCCGGTACTGGTACAGCACGCCGGGCACGTGCCGCATGATCTGCTGCAGGCGTTCGTCGCGCTCGGCCGCCTCGCCCTGCGCCTGCCGGCGCAGCGTCACGTCGCTCAGCGTGCCGACCATGCGGCGCGGCCGGCCGTCCGGCCACCATTCGACGATGCGCCCGCGCTCGGCCAGCCAGCGCCAGCTGCCGTCCTTGTGGCGCGCGCGGTATTCGCTCTCGTAGGCCGAGATCTCGCCGCGCGCATGGCGCAGGTAGGCCGCATGGTTCAGCGGCCGGTCGTCGGGGTGGATCACGGTGTCCCAGCCGGCCTGGTTCGGCGGCAGCTCGCCGACCGCGTAGCCGAGCAGCGCGACGCTGCCGTCCATGCCGCTGAGCGCGTCGGCCTCCATGTCCCACGCCCAGACCGAGGTGCCGGCACCGACCAGCGCCTCGCGCATCAACCGGTCCTGCTGCAGCTCGGTGGCCATCGCGGTGCCGTCGGTGTCAGGCGGCAAGCAACCGGTCGGCGAGCGCGGCTTCGACCCGCTGCGCGCTGACGCCCGTCAGGCAGCGGGTGTGGCCGAAGCGGCAGACGCGGTCGAAGCAGGGCGCGCAATCGAGCTGCAGCTCTTCCTTCAGCCAGATCACCTGCGCGCGCGGATTCAGCGGCGGCGTGTGCTCGGGGCTGGTCGAGCCGAACACCGCGACCTGCGGGATGCCGAACGCCGCCGCGACGTGCATCAGGCCGGAGTCGTTGCTGACGACGCCGCGGGCGCCGGCGATCAGCACCATCGCGTCGATCAGCGGGGTCTTGCCGGCCAGCACTCGGCAGGCGCCGGGTGCGGCTGCGGCGATCTCGTCGCACAGCGCGACCTCCTTGCCCGAGCCGAGCAGCACGACCGGCAGGCCGTGCGCGGCGTGCAACGAACGCGCGAGCTCGGCGTAGTGCGAAGCCGGCCAGCACTTGGCCGGGCCGTATTCAGCGCCCGGCGCGAAGGCCCAGTAGCCTTGCGGCGCCAGCCCGGCGGCGGCGGTCACGCGTTCGAGCGTCGCCGCATCGAACTGCAGCCGCGGCCTTTCCGTCTCGGCAGGCCCACCGGCCAGCGCGCTGTAGAACGCCACCATCGGCGGTCGCCCGGCCGGGTTCGGCAGCCGCTTGTTGAGCAGCAGCGGGCGGCCTTCGCCCTGGTAGCCGATGCGCTGCGGGATGCCGGCGAAGAACGGGATCAGCGCCGACTTGATCGAGTTCGGCAGCACGTAGGCGGTGTCGAAGCGGCCGCGCAGCCTGGCCGCGACGCGGCGCCGCGCCGACCAGTCGAGCCGCCCGTGCGCGAACGGCAGCTCGATCACCTCGCGCACGCCGGCCATCGCCCGGTACACCGGCGCGACCCACGGCAGCGCGGCCACCGCGATCTCGTCGCCGCGCGCGGCCAGCCGGCCGACCAGCGGCTGCGACATCACCGCGTCGCCGATCCACTGCGGGGCGATCAGCAAGGCGCGGCTCATGGCGTCGGTCGGGCTGCGGTCAGTGGCTGTGCAGTTTCTCGCCCGCCTTCAGGCGGTAGACGGTGCCGCAGTACGGGCACTTGCCTTCCCCGGTCGTCGCGACGTCGATGAACACCTTCGGGTGGGTGCTCCACAGCGTCATCTTCGGGTTCGGGCAGAACACCACGCCGGGGCCCTGCACGTCGTGCGCGGTGACCTCGACCACTTCCTGTTGCTTGTTCGTGCTGCTCATGGGGTCCTCAGACGGCGGTCAGCCATTCGGCGTATTTGGGGTTGCGGCCGTTCACGATGTCGAAGAACGCGCTCTGGATCTTCTCGGTGATCGGCCCGCGCGAGCCGCTGCCGAGCTCGATGCGGTCGAGCTCGCGGATCGGCGTCACCTCGGCGGCAGTGCCGGTGAAGAAGGCCTCGTCGCTGATGTAGACCTCGTCGCGCGTGATGCGCTTCTCGACCAGCTTCAGGCCGAGGTCGTTGCAGATCGCGAAGATGGTGTTGCGGGTGATGCCGTTCAGCGCACCGGCCGACAGGTCGGGCGTGTAGACCACGCCGTTCTTGATGACGAAGATGTTCTCGCCGGCGCCTTCGCTGACGAAGCCGGAGGCATCGAGCAGCAGCGCCTCGTCGTAGCCGTCCTCGGTGGCTTCCATGTTCGCGAGGATCGAGTTGGTGTAGTTGCTGACCGCCTTGGCCTGCGTCATCGTGATGTTGACGTGGTGGCGGGTGTAGCTGCTGGTCTTCACGCGGATGCCGCGCCGCAGGCCTTCTTCGCCGAGGTAGGCGCCCCAGGACCAGGCGGCGACCATCAGGTGGATCTTGTTGCCCTTCGGGCTCACGCCCAGCTTCTCGGAGCCGATCCAGGTCAGCGGGCGCAGGTAGCAGCTCTCGAGCTGGTTCTCGCGCACCACGGTGCGCTGCGCGTCCATCACTTCCTGCAGCGAGAACGGGATCTTCATGCGCAGGATCTTCGCGCTGTTGAAGAGCCGCTCGGTGTGCTCGCGCAGGCGGAAGATCGCCGTGCCCTGCGCGGTCTTGTAGGCGCGCACGCCCTCGAAGGCACCGCACCCGTAGTGCAGCGTGTGGCTGAGCACGTGGATCTTGGCGTCGCGCCAGTCCACCAGCTGCCCGTCCATCCAGATTTTTCCGTCGCGATCGGCCATCGACATGGCAGGCTCCTGTAGGGGGAAATGAGGCTGAACCGGCGATTTTACGGATGCGACGGGTCGGACGGCTCGGCCGGGCGCACCAGCGTCCAGGTCGCGAGCTTGCCGCCCTTGAATTCGAGCGTGACCTCGCTGCCGCCGTCGTCGGCCCAGGCCCAGGTGTCGCGCTGCGGATCGATGCGCCGGCCGAGGCTGCGCGTCATCGTCACCACCTGCATCATCGTCAGGCCCGCGCTCAGCTTCGCGTTCAGCATCACGGTGCTGCCGACATGGCCGACCGGCGCCTCGCCGGCGTTCTTCATCACGCGCAATGCGCGGCTGAACTGGATCAGCAGCCAGAACACGACCACCGACACCGCCATCACGACGCCCTGCCAGCCATAGGCCTGCCACGCTGCCGCCACCGCGATCAACGCGAGGCCCCACCCGACGATTGGATTCATGCGCGCGATGTTACGGGGCCGATCGGGGCTGCCGACTGTGCAGTTTCCACAACGAAGCCGGTTCGCAGCGCGCCGGCCCAGTCCGGTCGGCCGTGCCGTTCGGCCAGGCGCGCGGCCGGCTCGGGGTCGTACGGCACCGCGCGCCACTCGACCTGCCAGCCGGCCGGGCGGCGCGTCAGCAGCGCATAGCGGGCATGCGGCGTGCCGTTCTCGACGACGTGTGGGTGCGGGTGCGCGTCGTCGTAGGCCTGCAGCCCGACGCTGCCGGGGTTGACGACGAGGCGGCCGTCGGCGAGCCGCAGCGCGCGCGGCACGTGGGTGTGGCCGCACAGGATCACGCCATGGGCGACCCCGCGCTGGGCTTGGCCGGCGCGGGCCGTCGCCTCGGCCAGCGTTGCGGGCCGCATGCCGCCGGGGTCGACCGATTCGAGGAAGTAGACGAGGTCGCTGTCGGGCGTGCCGTGGCAGCAGAACAGCTCGTCGGTGAGTTGCAGCGTGGCCGGCAGCCCGGCGAGCCAGGCCCGCTGGTGCGGCAGCAGCCGAGCCGCAGCGAACGCATCGGAGGCGCCCATCGCCGCAACGTCCGGCGCCAGCACCTGGCGCTCGTGGTTGCCGCGGATCGTCGGCACATCGAGCGAGATCAGCCGCTCGGCGGTTTCGGCGATCCACAACGGGCCGGACAGGATGTCGCCGAGGTTGACCGCCAGGTCGGCGCCGGTGGTGGCGATGTCGGCCAGCACCGCGTCGAGCGCGTGCAGGTTGCCGTGGATGTCGGAGAAGGCGGCCAGTCGCATGCCGCCATTGGACTACGAACGGCGGTGGATGCGAATGGTCTGCGCCTTGCCGCCCTGCGCCGCCGCGGCCGCCTTCGCCGGCACGTCGCAACCGTCGCAGCCGCAGCCGGTGGGCACCTGCGCGGCCCGTTGCAGCCGCCGCGCGACCGGCGCCGGCCACGCCGACCAGCGCGCGAGGCGCCCGGCGAGCGTGCGGCGAAGCGCCGCCGGCATCAGCACGTTGACCGCATAACCGAAGCAGCCGAGGACGATCAATCCGACGATCAGGTCTTGCATGTCAGTAGCTCCAAAGATGCAGCCATCAAGCGGCCGCCGCGGAACCGGCTTTGCCGGGCCGCTGGCGGCGCCCCCTTGAGGGGGAGGCGCCGCAGGCGCTTCGGGGGTGGGTCATGTCAACCACAGCGTGGCGCGGTAGGTGATGAAGGACGCGATGTACGCGAGCGCGAACAGGTAGCCCGCCATGATCAGCGGGTAGCGCCAGGAGTTGGTCTCGCGGCGCACGACGGCGAGCGTCGACATGCACTGCGGCGCGAACACGTACCAGGCGAGCAGCGAGTAGGCAGTGGCGATCGACCAGCTCTGCGCGATCACCGGCGCCAGCGAATCGGCCACCTCGCCGGCCGCCGACATCGCGTACACCGTGCCGAGCGCGCCGACCGCCACTTCGCGCGCCGCCAGCCCCGGCACCAGCGCGATCGAGATCTGCCAGTTGAAGCCGATCGGCGCGAAGATCACTTCGAGCGCCCGGCCCAGGTAGCCCGCCAGGCTGTACTGGATGGCCGGGCCGGTCGCGCCGTCGGGCGGGCCGGGGAAGCTCGACAGGAACCACAGCACCACCGTCAGCGCGAAGATGATCGTGCCGACGCGGCGCAGGAAGATGCGGGCGCGTTCCCACAGGCCGATCGCCAGGTTGCGGAAGTTCGGCACGCGGTACGGCGGCAGCTCCAGCATCAGCGGCTGGTAGCTGCTCTTCATCCAGGTGCGCTTGAGCAGCCAGGCCACCGCCATCGCCGACACGACGCCGGCCACGTACAGCACGAACAGCGTGATGCCCTGCAGGTTGAACCAGCCGACGCTGCGCTTCGGCACGAAGGCGCCGATCAGCAGCGCATAGACCGGCAAGCGGGCCGAACAGGTCATCAGCGGCGCGACCATGATGGTCGCGAGCCGGTCGCGCCAGTTCGCGATGGTGCGGGTGGCCATGATGCCGGGGATCGCGCACGCGAAGCTCGACAGCAGCGGGATGAAGGCCCGCCCCGACAGGCCGACCTTGCCCATCACGGTGTCGAGCAGGAACGCGGCGCGCGGCAGGTAGCCCGAATCCTCGAGCACCAGGATGAACAGGAACAGGATCAGGATCTGCGGCAGGAACGCCAGCACGAGGCCGGCCCCGGCGATCACGCCGTCGACCAGCAGGCTGCGCAGCGGGCCGTCGGGCAGGTGGGCAGTCAGGAACTCGCCGGCCGCGGCCATGCCCTCCTTGATGGCGTCCATCGGCACGTTGGCCCACGAGAACACCGCCTGGAACATCAGGAACAGCAGCACCGCCAGCAGCACCAGGCCCCACACCGGGTGCATCACGACCGCGTCGATGCGGTGGTTGAAGCGCTTGAACTGCATCGCGCCGGGCACCGCCACCGACAGGATGCGGCGCACCTCGCGCTGCAGCTCGGGCAGCGTCGGCGTGTCGGCCACCGCCGGCGGCGTCGGCCACTCGGCCTGCTTCTCGAGCTGGGCCAGCAGCGCCTCGTGGCCGCGGCTCTGCACCGCGACCGTCTCGACCACCGGCACGCCGAGCTCGGCCGACAGCTTCGCGACGTCGATCTGCAGCCCGCGCGCGCGGGCGACGTCGGCCATGTTCAGCGAGACGATCATCGGCCGGCCGAGGCGGCGCAGCTCGAGCACCAGGCGCAGGTTCATCGGCAGGTTGGTCGCGTCGACGACGGCCACCAGCGCATCGGGCGGCGCCTCGCCGGCGCGCAGGCCCATCACCATCTCGCGGGTGACTTCTTCGTCGGGGGTGGCCGGCGTCAGGCTGTAGGCGCCGGGCAGGTCGATCACCGACACGGTGCGGCCGCTGCGCAGCGTCGCGCTGCCGACCTTGCGCTCGACGGTGACGCCGGCGTAGTTGGCGACCTTCTGGCGCGCGCCGGTCAGCAGGTTGAAGAGGGCGGTCTTGCCGCAGTTCGGGTTGCCGACCAGCGCGATCCGAAGGGACTGCAGGGCTTCGGTGCTCATGACGGCAGCCCTTCGACATTCACCTCGACGCACTGCGCCTCGATCTTGCGCAGCGCGAAGAAGGTCTCGCCGATCTGCACCGCGAGCGGTTCGCGCCCGCCCGGGCCGCGGCGCAGCAGCTGCACCGGCTCGCCGGGCAGGAAGCCCAGTTCGCTCAGGCGGTGCAGCAGCTGCGGATCGGGCGAGCCCTCGGCGCGCAGGCCGATGACGGTACCGCGGGCACCGGCGGGCAGGTCGGAAAGACGGGGAGCGGTCATACGGGCGGGAGCAATCACGGCAGGGCGAAAGCCGCCCGATGCAAATGATAATAGCTCTTGTTTGGCCGCACGGCTGCAGGGGCGCTCCCACCCCAGGCGTGTCACGGTGTGACGCTTTGCGCGATGTCAGCTCAGCGTGCGCAGCAGGTCGATCGCCTCCTCGATGCGCTCGACCGGGTGGATCGTGAGCCCCTCGATCGCCTTCTTCGGCGCATTCGCCTTCGGCACCACGGCCACGCTGAAGCCGAGCTTGGCGGCTTCCTTCAGCCGCTCCTGGCCGCGCGGCGCCGGCCGCACCTCGCCGGCCAGCCCGACCTCGCCGAACGCGATGAAGCCGCGCGGCAGCGGCCGCCCGCGCAGGCTGCTCTGGATCGCCAGCATCACCGCCAGGTCGGCGGCCGGCTCGCTGATGCGCACGCCGCCGACGGCATTGACGAACACGTCCTGGTCGAGGCACGCGATGCCGGCATGGCGGTGCAGCACCGCCAGCATCATCGCGAGGCGGTCGCGGTCGAGGCCGACGCTCAGGCGGCGCGGGCTCGGGCCGCCGGAGTCGACCAGCGCCTGGATCTCGACCAGCAGCGGCCGCGTGCCCTCCAGCGTGACCAGCACGCAGGAGCCGGCGACCGGCTCGCCATGCGTCGACAGGAAGATCGCGCTCGGGTTCGCGACGCCCTTCAGCCCCTTCTCGGTCATCGCGAACACGCCGATCTCGTTGACCGCGCCGAAGCGGTTCTTGATCGCCCGCACCAGCCGGAAGCTGCTGTGGGTGTCGCCCTCGAAATAGAGCACCGTGTCGACGATGTGCTCCAGCACGCGCGGGCCGGCCAGCGCGCCTTCCTTCGTGACGTGGCCGACCAGGATGATCGTGGTGCCGCTGCTCTTGGCCACACGGGTCAGCTGGGCGGCGCATTCGCGCACCTGGGCCACCGAGCCGGGCGCGGAGGTCAGCTGGTCGCTGTAGACGGTCTGGATCGAATCGATCACGCAGATCGCCGGCTGCTCGGCGTCGATGGTCGCGGTGATCTTCTCGAGCTGGATCTCGGCGACCACGCGCACCTGCGAGCCGTCGAGCCCGAGGCGGCGCGAACGCAGCGCGACCTGCGCGCCGGATTCCTCGCCGGTGACGTACAGCGCGCGCATGTTGCGCGACAGCGCGTCGAGCGCCTGCAGCAGCAGCGTCGACTTGCCGATGCCGGGGTCGCCGCCGATCAGCACGACGCCGCCGGCGACGATGCCGCCGCCGAGCACGCGGTCGAGCTCATCGATGCCGGTGGGCTGGCGGTCGACGTCCGAGGCTTCGATCTCGGACAGCGTGGCGACCGGCTGCGCGCCGGCCAGCGATTGGTAGCGGTGCTTGGTCGGCGCCTCGGCGACGCCCTCGACCAGCGTGTTCCAGGCGTTGCAGTGCGGGCACTTGCCCAGCCACTTGGGGCTGGTGCCACCGCACTCGCTGCAGGTGTAGACGGATTTGGGTTTGCTCACCCCGCGACTGTAGCGGCCGGCCGGCGCCCGCCGCCGAGGCGGCGCCACCACGGCGTGGACGGCAGTGCTGCCTTCGCCGGCGCGAACAGTCGCAGGCTCGCGCCCGACTCCGCCTCGATCAGCGCGAGCGCCCCGCGGCGCAGCGCGAGCGTGTCGCCGGCCGCGAGGAAGTGATCGTCCTCGTCGCCGCTTTGCGTGACCCACACGCGGCCGGCCAGCACCTGCAGCTCGACCGTGCCGGCCGAACGCCAGCGGCACAGTTCGCCGACGGCGAGTTGCAGATCCAGGGGGTGGAGTGTCTTCGTCATGGTGGTCGTGCCGTGAATTCCTCAGAGCACCAGTGTTCCGGGAAGCCGCCATGCCGACCACATCCAGAACAGCGTGAACTGCACCGGCACAGTGGCCCGCCGCGGCGGCTGTGCTGGTGACAACTGCCCGGCTCTGTACCTGTGCCGCCCACCAGCGCGCGGCGACAATCCGTCCCATGGAAGAGGCCTTGCTCGATCTCGACGCGCCGCTGCAGTCCCCGCCGTCGTTGCCGATCTACCAGGCGGTGGCCGGCGGGCTGGAGAAAGCGATCACCTGCGGCAGCCTGCGCAGCGGCGACCGGCTGCCGTCGGTGCGGCAGCTGTGCCAGCAGCATGGCGTCAGCCCGTCCACCGTGACGCTCGCCTACCGCTGGCTCGAGAACCGCGGGCTGGTCGAGGCCCGGCCCAAATCCGGCTATTTCGTCGCGCCGCGCCCGCAGCCGCTGCCCGAGCCGGAGCTCGACGCCCGCATGAGCAAGGCCGATTTCGTCACGCCCGACGGCCTGACGCGCCAGTTCCTGCTGGTCGCGAACGAGCCCGGCGCGATGCCGTCGTTCCGCGTGCAGGCAGGCCGCGGCCTGCTGCCCGAGGCCAAGCTACGCCAGCTGACGGCCAGCATCAACCGCCGCCACCCCGAATTCGCGTCGCGCGTCGAAAGCAGCGGCAGCCCGGCACTGCGCCGCGAGATCGCCCGCCGCGCGATCCACAGCGGCGTGCGCCTGCACCCCGACGAGATCCTGCTGACCAACGGCGGCATGGAGGCGATGCACCTCGCGCTGCGCGCGGTGGCCAAGGCCGGCGACACGATCGCGCTCGAATCGCCGACCTACTTCATGCTGCTCGACGTGATCGAGAGCCTGGGCATGCGCTCGCTGGAGATCCCGTCGCACCCGCGCGACGGCCTGTCGATCGAGGCGCTCGACCTCGCGACGCGCACGCCCGGCGCGGTGCGCGCCTGCGTCGTGATCCCGAATTTCCAGAACCCGGTCGGCAGCCTGATGCCGGTCGAGAACAAGCGCCGGCTGGTCGCGCTGGCCGCCGAGCGCGGCTTTCCGCTGATCGAGAGCGACATCTACGGCGAGCTGCATTTCGGCGACGAGCGCCCGCCGGCGCTGAAGAGCTTCGACACGCGCGACGACGTGATCCTGTGCTCGGCCTTCACGAAGGCGGTGGCGCCCGGCTACCGCGTCGGCTGGATGGCGCCGGGCCGCCACCTGCGCGAATGCCAGTCGATCAAGTTCCGCACCTCGTCGCCCGGCGTGCAGTTGCAGCAGGAGGTGATCGCCGAGTTCCTGGCCGACGGCGGCTACGACCACCACATGCGCCGGCTGCGCGCGTCGCTGAAAGCCCAGGCGCAGGCCATGGCCGATGCGATCACGCGATACTTCCCGCCCGGCTGCCGGCTGAGCCGGCCCCGCGGTGGGCTGGCGCTGTGGATCGAGATGCCGCCGCAGGTGGATTCGCGCAAGGTCTTCGAGCAGGCCTGCCGCGAGCTGATCGGCGTGGCGCCGGGCTCGACCTTCACCTGCAGCGCGCGCTTCGACCACTTCATCCGGCTGCACTACGGCGACCCGTGGACGCCGCTGCTCGAGACGCGGCTGAAGCGGCTCGGGCAGATCATCACCGAACAACTCTGACACCTTCCCGGGAACAGCACGACATGGACTTCTCCCTCTGGCTCGCCTTCTTCGCCGCCGCCTGGGCCATCAGCCTGTCGCCGGGGGCCGGCGCGGTCGCCGCGATGAGCGCCGGCGTCAACCACGGCTTCGCGCGCGGCTACTTCATGACCTTCGGCCTGGTGATGGGCATCTGGACGCAGGTGCTGGTGGTGGGCCTCGGGCTCGGCGCGCTGATCGCGGCGTCGAGCCTCGCGTTCGCGGCGGTGAAGTGGCTGGGCGTCGGCTACCTGCTGTGGCTGGGCATCAAGCAATGGCGCGCGCCGGCGCAACCGATGGTCGCGGCCACCGGCGAGGCGCAGGTCACGCGGCGTTCGCTGGTGCTGCGCGGCTGGATGATCAATGCGGTCAACCCGAAGGGCACGGTGTTCCTGCTGGCGGTGGTGCCGCAGTTCCTCGACCTCGCGCAGCCGCTGGCGCCGCAGTACGGCGTGATCGGCGCGACGCTGATGTTCACCGACCTCGTCGTGATGGCCGGCTACACCGCGCTCGCTTCGCGGCTGCTGCGGGTGCTGAAGTCGCCGGCGCAGATCCGCGCGCTGAACCGATTGTTCGGCAGCCTGTTCGTCGCCGCTGCGGCGTTGTTGGCACTCTTCAAGCGCGCCTGAACGGCGCGGGTTTGCACGCCGCGCGACACCGCCTGTACGATCGCTTGCCCACGGTGCCGGTTGTTCGCAACCGGCACCACCTGATCGGGCGGCTTCTACGGGGGGTGGATGGACGAGCATCGCAGCGGGGGGCCGATGGGCCCGGGAATCGCCGCATTCGGCAAGCTGGGGCTGGGCGCGAAGCTGTCGGTGCTGGCCGTCGGCGGTGCGTTGCTGGCCGCCGGCGCGATCGGCGCCTGGGTGCAGCAGCACGGCTGGACGCACTGGGGCAGCCTCGCGCTGCTGGCGGTGGCGGTGCTGCTGGCCTACCTGCTGCTCGCGCTGTACCTGCAGATGGCCGGCGCTCTCGGCGCGCTCCAGGGCGCGGTGTCGCGCATGAAGCAGGGCGACCTGTCGCGCCGGGTCGAGATCCGCGGCAATGATGAATTCGCCCGCATCGGGGCTGCGCTCGATGCGGTCAGCGAGACGCTCTCCGGGCTGGTGGCCGACGTCCGCAGCAGCACGCTGCTGGTCACCGCGGCCAGCACCGAGCTGACGGCCGACACCGGCGACCTGTCGCGCCGCACCGAACAGCAGTCGGCCAACCTGGAACAGACCTCGGCCAGCGTGCAGCAGCTCGACGCCACGGTGCGCCAGAACGCCAGCGACGCCCGCGAGGCCGAAGCGCTGGCCTCGCGCGTGCACGGGCTGGCCGGCTCCGGCGGCGGCGCAATGCGCGAGGCGGTCGATTCGATGCATGCGATCAAGGCCGGCTCCGAGAAGGTCGGCGACATCATCGGCGTGATCGACTCGATCGCGTTCCAGACCAACATCCTCGCGCTCAATGCGGCCGTCGAGGCGGCGCGGGCCGGCGAGCAGGGGCGCGGCTTCGCGGTCGTCGCGTCCGAGGTGCGCGCGCTCGCGCAGCGCAGCGGCGAGGCCGCCCGCGAGATCAAGGCGCTGATCGAGCAGTCGGGCACCGAGACCGCCAGCGGCGTCGGCCACATCGACCGGGTGAGCAGCGTGCTGACCGAGATCGTCGGCGGTGTCGCCGAGCTCACCGGGCGGATGGGGCGCATCACCTCGGCCGTCGGCGAACAGAGCGACGGCCTCGCGCAGGTGTCGCAGGCGATGACGCAGCTCGACGAGCTGACGCACCAGAACGCGCAGATGGTCGAGCAGACCTCGCGTGCCTGCGCCAGCCTGAGCGAGCGGGCGCGCCAGCTGTCGGCCACGGTCGGCGGCTTCCGGCTGCGCCAGGGCACGGCCGACGAAGCGCAGGCGCTGGTGCAGCGCGCGGTGGCGTTCTACAAGGAGCGCGGCGGGCCGGCGGCGCTGCCGGGCATCACCGAGCCGGGCAACGGCTTCAGCGACCGCGACATGTACGTCTTCGCGTGGGACCGCGGTCTGGTGTACCACGCGTTCGGCGGCAAGCCGGCCAACGTCGGCAAGAGCGCGAAGCAGATCATCGGCACCGACGTGACCCAGCTGACGCACGACGTCTGGGCGGCCGCCGAGGCCGGCGGCGGCTGGGTCGACTACGACTTCCTGAACCCGGCCAACGGGCAGGTGCTGCCGAAGACCTCGTACATCGTGCCGGTGGCGCAGGACCTGGTGCTGGGCTGCGGGATCTACAAGACGCGGCGCGGCTGAGCCGGCCCGCAGGATTCCTTACAGGCCTAGAATGTAAGGAATCAACGACCGGGTTCTCCGCCATGTTCGCCACGCTCACCAGCAAAGGTCAGGTCACCGTTCCGAAGGAAATCCGCGACCGGCTCGGCCTCGACGCCGGATCGACACTGGATTTCCAGCTGCTGCCCGACAACACCATCACGGCCCGGCCGGTCAAGCCCGATGCGCGCCGGATTCGAGGCATCCTCAGATCGCCCCATGCCGGCCCCTTGTCTGTCGAACAGATGGACGAGGGCATCGAGAAACACCTGCGCGAAAAGCACGCGCCTGCAGTGGGCCGCCCCAAGACGCCACGCTGATGATCGGTGTCGACACCAACATCCTGCTGCGTCTGTGGCTCGATGACGATCCCGCGCAGGGCAGACGGATCGACGCGCTGCTGGCGGAACATGGCGGCGCCCCCGGCTCCCTGCTGGTGACCGATGTCGTGCTGGCCGAGGCGGTGTGGACCTTGCGATCGGCGTTCTCGCAGGACAAGGCTGCGCAGCTGAGTGCCGTGCGCAGCCTGCTCGACGAAGCAGCGTTCGCGTTCGAAGATCGCGAAGCGATCGGCCGCGCGGTCGCGATGTTCGAGAGCGCGTCCTGCGGCTTCTCGGATTGCCTGGTGGTCGCCAAGCACGCACACCAGGGCTGCGACTTCACGGCCACGTTCGATCGCGCGATGCGCAAGTTGCCCGGCGTGCGCGTACTCTGAGCCGGCGCGGGTTCAGCCGTCGCGCACCTTGCCCCGCGAACTCTTCAACTCGCCGCGCTGCGACTTCCCTTCCAGCCGCCGCTTCTGCGAGCCGCGCGTCGGCTTGGTCGCACGCCGCGGCGGCGCCACCACGGCGACGCTGTCGACCAGCTGCTGCAGGCGCTGCAGCGCATCCTGGCGGTTCATGTCCTGGCTGCGCGAGGTCTGCGCCTTGATCACGACGACGCCTTCACCGGTGATGCGCTGGTTGGACAGCGCCAGCAGCCGCTCCTTCAGCGGCTCGGGCAGCGACGACGCACGGATGTCGAAGCGCAGGTGCACCGCGCTCGAGACCTTGTTGACGTTCTGACCGCCGGCCCCCTGCGCCCGGATCGCGCTGAACTCGACCTCGGCCGGATCGACCTGGGGGATCACGGCACCGTGTGCGTTGGCACGCGCGGCGCGAGCGCGCACATCAACTCGTAGCCGATCGTGCCGGCCGAGCGCGCGACCTCGTCGATCGGCAGCACGCTGCCGTGCGGGCCCTGGCCCCACAGCGTGACCTCGCTGCCGACGCCGGCCTGCGGCACCGGCGTCAGGTCGACCGTCAGCATGTCCATCGACACCCGCCCCACCAGTGCGCAGCGCACGCCGTCGACCAGCGCCGGCGTGCCGGCCGGTGCCACGCGCGGGTAGCCGTCGGCATAGCCGCAGGCCACCACGCCGATGCGCATCTCGCGCTCGGCGGTGAACACGCTGCCGTAGCCGACGGTGTCGCCCGGCTTCAGCGCCTGCACGGCGATCAGCTGCGAGCGCAGCGTCATCGCCGGGCGCAGGTCCCAGTCGGCGATGGTCGATTCGGGGTGGTCGGGCGACCCGCCGTAGACCATGATGCCCGGGCGCACCCAGTCGGCCCGCACGCCGGGTTGCGTCGGCGCGAAACGCAGTGTCGCCGCGCTGTTGCTGAGCGAGCGCTCGCCATCCAGGTCGGCGGTGGCGGCGTCGAACACCGCCACCTGCGCCGCGATGCCGCGCGGCCCGTCGGCATCGGAGAAATGCGTCATCAGCGTGATCTGGTCGACCTGCGGCAGGTTCGACAACCGCAGCCAGGCGGTGCGGAACGCGGCCGGCGTGAAGCCGAGCCGGTTCATGCCGGTGTTCATCTTCAGGAAGACATGGTGCGGCCAGGTGGTCTTGTGCATCGCGAGCCAGTCGATCTGCGCCTCGTGGTGCACCGCGTGCCACAGGTTCAGCCGCGAGCACAGCTCGAGGTCGCGCGATTCGAAGCAGCCTTCGAGCAGCAGGATCGGCCCGCGCCAGCCCATCGCGCGCACGCGTTCGGCCTCGGCCAGGTCGAGCAGCGCGAAGCCGTCGGCGGCCTGCAGCGCGCCGTACACCCGCTCGATGCCGTGCCCGTAGGCGTTCGCCTTGACGATCGCCCACACCCGGGCATCGGGTGCGCAGGCGCGGGCGCGCTGCAGGTTGTGGCTCAGTGCATCGCTGTGGATCAGCGCTTCGATCGGACGCGGCATGGCGTGGATTCTGCCAGCGCAAGGGGCGCCATCGCGGGCTTTGCCGTCGGTTCGCCAGCACCTGCGTGCTATAACCGCCGCCGCGGGGAACCAGCAGCGGCCGCTTCGAGCGCTGCATCGATTGATGACCGGGCCCACCCGGCAGGCGACAGGCAGCACGCTCTCAGCGAATGAAAAAAGGTTTCTACACCATCATGTCGGCGCAGTTCTTCAGCTCGCTGGCTGACAACGCGTTGCTGGTGAGCGCCATCGAACTGCTGAAGACCTCCCACGCGCCGACCTGGCAGGTCCCCGCGCTGAGTCCGATCTTCGCGCTGTTCTACGTGATCCTCGCCCCCTTCCTCGGCGCATTCGCGGATGCCGTGCCCAAGGGGCGGGTGATGTTCGTGTCGAACGCGATCAAGGTGATCGGCTGCCTGATGATGCTGTTCGGCAGCCACCCGCTGGTCTCGTACGCCATCGTCGGACTGGGCGCCGCGGCCTACTCGCCGGCCAAGTACGGCATCCTGACCGAGCTGCTGCCGAACTCGCAGCTGGTGAAGGCCAACGGCTGGATCGAGGGGCTGACCATCCTGTCGATCATCCTGGGCCTGCTGCTCGGCGGCCAGCTGGTCGGCCACATGGTGTCGGCGCACCTGCTCGCGTTCGACATGCCGCTGGTCGACACCGGCGTCGACACGCCGCCCGAGGCCGCGATCTCGCTGATCGTGTTCCTGTACGTCGTCGCGGCGCTCTTCAACCTGCGCATCCCGCGCACCGAGGCCCCGCTGCAGCCGCTCTCGCACAGCGTCGTCGAGCTGGTGCGCGACTTCTCCAGCTGCAACGCCCGCCTGTGGAGCGACAAGCTCGGCCAGATCTCGCTGTCGACGACCACGCTGTTCTGGGGCGTCTCGGGCAACCTGCGCGTGATCGTCTTCGCATGGGCGGCGGCGGCGCTGGGCTACACGACCACGCAGGCGTCGACGCTGGCCGGCGTCGTCGCGCTCGGCACCGCGGTCGGGGCGATCGCGGCGTCGATGCGGGTGCGGCTCGACCAAGCCACCAACGTGATCCCGCTCGGCATCGGCATGGGCGTGCTGGTGATCGGCCTGAATTTCATCCACAACGTCTGGGTCGCCGCGCCGTTCCTGGTGATCCTCGGCGCGATCGGCGGCTACCTGGTGGTGCCGATGAACGCGCTGCTGCAGCACCGCGGGCACAACCTGATGGGCGCCGGCCGCTCGATCGCGGTGCAGAACTTCAACGAGCAGGCCTGCATCCTCGGGCTGGGCGCGTTCTACACCGGCATGACGAAGTTCGGCATGTCGGCCTTCGCGTCCATCACGGTGTTCGGGCTGGTCGTCGCCGGCACGATGTGGCTGATCCGCCGCTGGCACGCGCGCAACCTGGTCGTGCACCGCGACGAGGTCGATCACCTGCTCGCGCTGGCCCGCAGCGACAAGCACTGAATTGATGACGCCCGCCGCTGCCGCCGGCGGCGGTGGGCGAACCGCCGCCGGATTCCTTCCCGCGCTTGCCCTTGCCTTCAACGCGCTCGTCTGGGGCCTCTCGTGGTGGCCGTTCCGCGAACTGCACGCGCTCGGCCTGCACCCGCTGTGGGCCACCGTGCTGGTGTACGCCGTCGCGGTGCTGCTGATCGTCGCGACACGCCGCCGCGCCCTCGGCACGCTGCTGCGCACGCCCAGCCTGTGGCTGCTGGTGTTCGCATCGGGCGCGACCAATGCGGCCTTCAACTGGGCGATGGTGATCGGCGACGTGGTGCGCGTCGTGCTGCTGTTCTACCTGATGCCGCTGTGGACGGTGCTGCTGTCGCGGCTGGTGCTGAAGGAAGCCTTCACGCCGACTGCCGCGCTGCGCATCGCGCTGGCGCTGGCCGGCGCGTTCATCGTGCTGAAGCCGGCCGGCGCGGGCGTTGCGCTGCCACTGCCGCAGTCGCTGCCCGACTGGCTGGCGGTGTTCGGCGGCTTCTCGTTCGCGCTCAACAACGTGATGCTGCGCCACCAGGCGCACCGGCCGGAAGAGGCGCGGGCGCTCGGGATGTTCATCGGCGGCGTGCTGGTGGCCGGCACGCTCGCGAGCACGCTCGCCGCGAATGCGCTGGTGCCCTGGCTGCCGGCGCCGCAGCCCGGCTGGGTGCTGGCGATCGGCGCGCTGAGCCTCGCGTTCCTGGCCAGCAACCTCGCGCTGCAGTACGGCGCGTCGCGGCTGCCGGCCAATGTCACGTCGGTCGTGATGCTGTGCGAGGTGGTGTTCGCGACGCTGTCGGCCATCGCGCTCGGCGCCGGCACGCTGACGCCGACGGTGCTGATCGGCGGCGCGCTGATCCTGGCCGCGGCGCTGCTGTCGGCCTTCGAACGGGTCCGCTGATCTACTGCAGCGTGCGCGTCCCCGGCAGGCTGAAGACCTCGGCCGGCGACTGCGGTGCATGGCAGGCCGCGCCGGCATCGCGGGTGCAGCCCGCCATCACCGCCCAGCGCTCGTGCAGGTGCCACAGCACGCAGCGGCAATCGCCCGACAGCTGCGGGTGCGCGGCCAGCATCGCGAGGTTGCGTGCGATCTTCTCGCCCATCCCTGCGCGGTGCGCCGGGTCGCTGGCCGCCTGCAGGTACTGGCTGTAGCCGGTCATCAGGGCCAGCGTGCCCGCGAGCACGGCCTCGACACCGGGCATCTGGTGTTCTTCGACGAGCAGGTCCATGCGACGCTCCCTCGACAGTGGCAATGGGACGATGCTATCTCAGATGAGAATGATTCTCAAATGGAGACAGTCGAATCACCCTGGACCAGCCGCGCCTTCAGCGCGTGTGATGCACGTCAGGGCACGGCGAAGTCGGGATCGAGTTCGCGCAGCGCCTGCAGGAACTCGGGGTCCATCAGCGGCTTGGCCAAGTAGGCGTCGCTGCCGGCCAGCGAGGTGCGCACCCGTTCGGCCGGGGTGGCCTGCCCGGTGACAAGCACGATGCGCGGCCCGCCGGCCGACTGGCGGGCGGTCTGCTTCATGAACTGGCACAGCTGCAGCCCGTCCATCGGGCTGTCCGCGCCGAGCGCGATGTCGATGAAGGCCAGCGCGAAACTGTGCACCGTCATCCGGTCGAGGGCCTGCGTGCTGTTGCGCGCCAGGTGCACGCGGTAGCCCAGGCGCATCAGCCGCACCTGCAGGAACTTGAGCGCGATGCGGCTGTCGTCGACGACCAGCACGTCCTTCACGGCGCGGCCGCGACCGGCGGCGGCCTCGTCCAGCAGGCCGGGACCGGAGGCGACCCAGTCGGCCTGCGGCGGCTCGTCGAGCAGCGCGAGCCGCTGTTCGAGCAGCAGGTCGAGTTCGCGCACGATGCGGGTCGGCTCGATCGGGCGCGGCAGGTGGGCCGCCGCGCCGGCCGGCGCCCGCGCGCCGATGAAGACGGTGTCGGCGAGCCGCCCGGCGGCCGTCACCGCGGCGATCGCGGCCGGGTGGTCGGCATCGGCGAGCACGAAGTCGGCCTCGGCCAGGTCGGCCGCGCGTTCGTACGCCGGCGCACGCTGCTCGGCCAGGCGCAGGAACGACTGCACGCCGTCGCGCTCGAAATCGCTGAACCCCTGCAACGCCACCGAATACCGCGTGCGGATGCGCTCGGTCATCGTGTGCTCCCTTGGTCTGTTGGTATGGCGAGGATGGTGGGCGCGGTGGCAGAACGCGTCAAGCGCCGGCCGGGAATGGAATGCCGCTCTGCTGCGTACACTGCCCTGCGGATGCCGCTTGCAAGCCGCGTTCGACGACACGCCACCCCAGCCCCACGCCAGGAGATCCCGCATGAACCGATCGATCCTCGTCCTCGCCACTGTGGCCGGCCTCGCCGCTGCACTGCCGGCGGCCGCCCAGTTCGCCAAGCCCGAAGACGCGGTCAAGTACCGCAAGGCGGCCTTCACGGTGATGGCGAGCCACTTCAGCCGGGTGGCCGCGATGGCCAACGGACGCGTTCCGTTCGACGCCAAGGTCGCCGCCGACAACGCCGAGATCGCGACGATGATGTCCAAGCTGCCGTTCGCCGGCTTCATCGAAGGCACCGACAAGGGCGACACCAAGGCCAAGCCGGAGATCTGGGCCGAGCAGGACAAGTTCAAGGCCGCCGCGTCGAAGATGCAGGACGCGATGGAGAAGCTGAACGTTGCCGCGAAGGCCGGCAACGTCGACACGCTGAAGCCCGCGGCCGGCGCGGTGGGCCAGGCCTGCAAGGGCTGCCACGACAGCTACCGCAAGGAGTGATCGACGCGCGGCCGTGCGACCGGCCGGCGCGGGGAGACCATCCGCTACCATTCGGGGTTGCGTTGCGCGCAGCCACCCGCCTGGCGCTGCCCCACGCCTGCCCACGACTTCACGAGCCCGCTTCGAATGACTGTGTCTTGTTTCCGAGCCGCGCGCGTCCTCGCCGTCCTGCTTCCGCTGCATGCCGGGCTCGCAGCGGCTGCCGACGAATTGCCGCCCGGCGGCACATTCACCACCCCGGCCTATGCGACGGCTGCCAGCGCGCCCGCCGGCACCAACACCCCCGGCTATGCGCCGACGACGCCCGGCGGTGCGCTGCGCAACGTGCCGACACCCGGGCAGACGGCGCCACGCGACGACGATGACGCCGCCGCCCGCCTGCGCAACCTGCAGCCGCCGAAGCCGAGCGAGTTCCAGAAGTTCGTCGAGGCCGCGACCGGCCGCCAGCTGCAGCCCTTCGGCAGCAACTTCTTCGCCGAGGCCTCGCGCGCCGCCCAGCCGGTCGACAACGTCCCGGTGACCGCGGACTACACCGTCGGTCCCGGCGACGAGGTGCTGGTGCGGGCCTGGGGCTCGATCGACGTCGACTACCGCAGCACCGTCGATCGCAATGGCCAGCTGAACCTGCCGAAGGTCGGCAGCTTCACGGTCTCGGGCATCAAGGCCTCCGAACTCGAAGGCCAGCTGCGCGCGCAGATCGGCCGCCTGTACCGCAACTTCAACCTCAGCGTGTCGCTGGGCAAGCTGCGTGGCCTGAAGGTGTTCGTCGTCGGCCCGGCCCGCCTGCCGGGCGTCTACACGGTGCCCAGCCAGGCGACGATGCTGTCGGCGGTGGTGGCCGCCGGCGGCCCGGGCCCGAACGGTTCGATGCGCCGCGTGCAGTTGCGCCGCGACAACCAGCTGGTGTCCGAACTCGACATCTACGAGTTCCTGGTGCAAGGCGACAAGTCCAAGGACCTGCAGCTGGCCGCCGGTGACGTGCTGGTGTTCCAGCCGGTGGGGCCGCGCGTCGCGCTGAGCGGCGCGCTCGACAATGCCGCCATCTACGAACTGAAGAACACGCAGGAGCCCGTCGGCGAGCTGCTGCGCTATGCCGGCGGCTCGCCGGTGCTGACCAATCCGAACCGCGTGCAGCTCGAGCGCATCGACCCGGCCCAGTCGCCGGCAGCGCGCTACGTCGAAGACTTCAAGCTGGACGCCGCCGGGCTGCAGCACCCGCTGCGCGACGGCGACGTGCTGACGCTGCTGACGATCTCGCCGAAGTTCGCGAACGCAGTGACGCTGAAGGGCCACGTGGCGCAGCCGCTGCGCTACACCTTCACGCCGGGCATGCGCATCCGCGACCTGATCCCCGACAAGGAAGCCCTGATCTCGCCCGACTTCTACCGGCGCAAGAACCTGCTGGTGCAGGTCCTCGCCGACGACGACGACATCCTGCTGGAAGAAGCCGAGCAGCGCGCCGCCCGCACCGGCAACAATGTCGGTGTCGGTCTGCCCGTCGCACCGACCGGCCGTGCCACCGGCACGCGCAGCGAAGGCGGCGGGACCGACAACACGGCGACGCCGTTCGTCGTGGCGTCCGCGGCCGACCCCTCTGCCGCGCGCGACCCGAACCGCTTCCCGCTGACCGAGGGCGAGCGAGCGCGCCGGCGCATGGACCGCCTGGCCGCGGCCGAGTCGAGGCGCACGCCGGCCACCTTGTTCAACGAACTGAACTGGGACTACGCGGTGATCGAGCGGCTCAGCGACAAGGACCTGAGCACGCAGGTGATTCCATTCAACCTCGGCAAGGCGGTGCTGCAGGGCGATCCCGACAACAACATCGAACTGAAGGCCGGCGACGTCGTCACCATCTACAGCCAGAAGGACATCCGGGTGCCGGTGGCCAAGCAGACGCGGCTGGTCTCGGTGGAGGGCGAAGTCGGCGCACCGGGCGTGTACCAGTTGCTGCCCGGCGAGACGCTGGGCCAGCTGATCACGCGTGCCGGCGGCTTCACGCCGCAGGCCTACGTGTACGGCCTCGAGTTCAGCCGCGAGGAAACCCGCAAGCGCCAGCGAGAGAACCTGCAGGTGGCGATTGCGCGTCTCGAAGTGCTGTCGGCGCAGCAGGCGGCCCGCGAAGCGGCCAACCGGCGCGAAGAGCAGGCCGGCGGGGCGGCGATCAGCTCGGCCGCGACGCAGGCGCAGATGGCGCGGCTCAGCCGCGTTCAGCCGAACGGTCGCGTCGCGCTCGAACTGACGCCCGAAACCACCTCGGTGAGCCAACTGCCCGAGGTGCCGCTCGAAAACGCCGATCGCATCGTGGTGCCGAGCCGCCCCGGCTTCGTGACGGTCGCCGGCGCGGTCGTCAACAACAACGCCTTCCTGTGGAAGCCCAACCGCACGGTCGGCGATTACGTGAAGCTGGCCGGGCTCGACGAGGCCGCCGAGCCGTCCAACATGTTCGTGCTGCGCGCCGACGGCACCGTCAGCCATGCGAACGAACGCCGTGGCTGGTTCGGCAGCCTGGAATCCCAGTCGTTGCAGCCGGGCGATGCGGTGGTGGTGCCGAACCAGCTCGACTACGAGAGCTGGGGCCGCGCGACCATCCGCAACCTGAAGGACTTCTCGCAGATCTTCTACCAGTTCGGCCTGGGTGCGGCGGCCATCAAGACGCTGCGCGGAGACTGAGCCCGATGATGCAGAACGATCCATTGACGAACGTGCCGACCGACGATTTCGAGGAGCACGACGGGCCGTCGATCAGCCTGTTCGACCTGCTGGTCTGGCTGGGGGAAGGCAAGCGGATCATCGCGGCCTGTGCCGGCGCCGCGATGCTGCTGGCCGTGGCCGTGGCGCTCATGAAGCCCAACATCTTCACTGCACGCGCGACCTTGCTGGCCCCGGGCGGGCAGCAGCAAAGCTCGTCGGCTGCGGCGCTGGCCGCGCTGGGATCGCTCGGCGGGCTGGCCGGCGGCGTCGGCGCCAAGACGCCCGACGAGCTGTATGTCAGCCTGCTCAAGAGCGACAGCGTGCAGCGCGCGCTGGACCAGCAGTTCAAGCTGCGGCAGCGCTACGACGTCGAGACCTACGAACAGTTGCGCCGGGTGCTGCCCGAGTACGTTCGCGTCAACTCGGACAAGAAGTCCGGCCTGATCACGGTCGAGATCGACGACGAAGTGCCTCAGTTCGCCGCCGACCTGGCGAACGCGCACGCCAACGAGGTGACCAAGCTGCTCGGCCGGCTGGCCGTGTCCGAGGCCCAGCAGCGGCGCGTCTTCTTCGAGCAGCAGCTGAAGGACACGAAGGAAAACCTGATCCAGGCCGAGCAGGCGCTGCGCGCGGTGCAGGAGAAGTCCGGCATGGTGGTGCTCGACAAGCAGGCCGAGGCGATCATCACCGGCGTGGCCCAGCTGAAGGCGCTGATCGCCGAACGCGAGGTCCGGCTGAAGGTGATGCGCACCGGCGCCACCTCCGAGAACCCGGACGTGCTGCGGCTGACCTCGGAACTGACCGCGTTGCGCAGCGAGCTCGCGCGGATGGAGGCGGCGCCCGGTGGCAGCGCCAGCAGCGCCGCCACCGGCAGCATCGACATCCCGGTCGGCAAGCTGCCCGGTGCGGCGGTCGACTACGTGCGGGCGCGCCGCGAGGTGAAGTTCCAGGAGACGCTGCTCGAAAGCATGCTGCGCCAGTACGAGATCGCCAAGCTGGACGAGGCGAAGGAAGGGCCTTCGCTGCAGAAGGTCGACATCGCCCAGGCGCCGGACCGCAAGTCGAAGCCGGCGCGATCGCTGATCGTGCTGTCGAGCACCGTGCTGGCGCTGCTGGCGTCGGCGATCTTCGTGATCGGGCGCCGCTACATGGCCCTGCGCCGCGAGCAAGACCCCGGCAACGCGCAGGCGCGCGAGGCGCTGCGCCATGCGTGGCGCTGGCGCCGCGCCTGACGGTCCTCGCTCAGAGCGACAACGTGCCGCGGATGCAGCTGATGCTGTGTCCGCCGACCCACACCTGGCCGTCGACCTGCGCGATGTGCACGCGGCCGGCGCGGTCGAGCCGGGTGCCTTGCGCCGCAACGTAGCGGGCCGGCGCGAGCCCGGCGCCGATCAGCCACTGCGCGAAGCTCGCGTTCAGGCTGCCCGTCACCGGATCTTCCGGAATGCCGATCGGCGCGGCGAACCCGCGCACCTCGAACTGGCAGGCGCCGCCCGCCGCATGCGGCCCGATCACGCCGACCTTGGCCAGCGACTTCAGCGCCGCATGGTCCGGCTCCAGCGCCAGCACCGTCCCCGCGTGGTCGAGCAGCAGGCCGAGCCAGCGCGGTCCGTTGTCGAGCCACTGCCCCTGCAGCACCTGGTCGCGGCGCAGGCCGAGCGCTGACAGCACCGGCGTCAGGTCGGCCTCGGTGACAGGCTCCTTGCGCAGCGGCGGTGCCGCGAAGGCCGCGCGTTCGCCGTCGAGCCGGATGTCGACCCGGCCGACGCCGCACTGCTGCACGACCGCGCCGGGCGTCTTCGGCACGCCGCCGACCTCGAGCCAGGCGTGGCAGCTGCCGAGCGTCGGGTGGCCGGCGAACGGCAGCTCGCCGCCCGGCGTGAAGATGCGCACCCGGTAGTCGGCCTGCGGATCCGACGGCTGCAGCAGGAAGGTGGTCTCCGACAGGTTGGTCCAGCGCGCGAAGGCCTGCATCTGCGCGTCGTCCAGCGCATCGGCCCCGTGCACCACGGCCAGCGGGTTGCCCTTCAACGCGACATCGGTGAAGACATCGACCTGCATGAATGTCAGCCCCTCGCCCGATGGGTACATCGGACGGTCCCCCGAGGGGACGCGGGCCGGCTTGGGAGCGGCCCGGCGCTCGGCCCGCTCGCTCACAACACGTCCTTCAGCGCCGCGGCCAGCGCGCGGATGCCGCGTTCGATCTGCTCCGGCGACACCGTGACGAACGACAGCCGCATCGTGTTGGCGCGCGCATGCTCGGCGAAGAAGGCCGCGCCCGGCACGAAGGCCACGCCGTTGGCGACCGCCTTCGGCAACAGCGCGATCGCATCGACGTTCGCCGGCAGCTCGACCCAGAAGAACATGCCGCCGGTCGGCACCGTCCAGCGGCAGCCAGCAGGCATGTGGGCTTCGAGCGCGGCGCGCATCGCATCGCGCTGGGCTTTGTAGCGCGCTCGGATGGTCGGCACGTGCGTGTCGAGGAAGCCGTCGCGGATCACCTCGTGCACCACGCGCTGGTTGAAGCCCGGCGTGTGCAGGTCGGCGGCCTGCTTGGCCTGCAACAGCTTCGGAATCAGCGGTGCCGGCGCCACCACGTAGCCCAGGCGCAGGCCGGGCGCCAGCACCTTCGAGAACGAGCCGAGGTAGACCGTGCCGTCCGCCCAGCGCGCGGCCAGCGGCGGCGGCGGCGGTGCGTCGAACCACAGGTCGCCGTACGGGTTGTCCTCGACCAGCGGCAGGTTCAGCGCCTGCGCCCGCGCGACCACCGCGGCACGGCGGGCCTCGCTCATGCAGCGGCCGCTCGGGTTCTGGAAGTTCGGCAGCAGGTACAGGAAGCGCGCGCCTTCGGCGGTGTGCAGCGCATCGGGCAGCGGGCCGTCGTCATCGCAATCGACCGCGGTGAAGACCGGCTCGTACGGTGCGAAGGCCTGCAGCGCGCCGAGGTAGGTCGGCGATTCGACGGCCACCCGGCTGCCCGGGTCGACCAGCACCTTGCCGACCAGGTCGAGCCCCTGCTGCGAACCGGTGGTGATCAGCACCTGCGCCGCGTCGACCTGCTGGCCGTGGCCGCGCAACATCGCGGCGACCCATTCGCGCAGTGCCGGCAGGCCTTCGCTCGACGCGTACTGCAGCGCCTCGCGCGGGGTGTCGCGCAGCACGCGGGCGGTGGCCTCGCGCATCGCGTCGACCGGAAAGCCGTCGGGCGACGGCAGGCCGCCGGCCAGCGAGATGATGCCGGGCTGTTCGGTCACCTTCAGGATCTCGCGGATGATCGACGGGTTCATGCGGTGGGCGCGCTGCGCGAGCTGCCAGGGGGTGCGCGAGGTCATGCGGATTTCCTTGGAGAGGTGACGGGGGAGACGAGAGAGGCCGAAGAAGAGGCGGCGTGCGTCGGCATCTTGCGCCCGACGAACACGGTGGCGATCACCGCCAGCGAGAAGAAGACGGTCGTCGCCGACAACCGCTCGCCGAGCACCGGCACCGCCAGCAGCATCGACAGGAAGGGCTGCAGCAGCTGCACCTGGCTCACCCGCAGCGTGCCGCCGAGCGCCAGCCCGCGGTACCACGCGAAGAAACCGAGCCACATCGAGAACAGCGTGACATAGCCGAAGCCGACCCACGCGCCGGCGCGCACCGGCTGCGCCGGCCAGGTCCAGCCCATCAGCGGCAGCGTGAACGGCAGGCTGATCACGAGCACCCAGCAGATCACGTGCTCGCCGTGCCATTGCCGCGACAGGTGCGCGCCGGCGACGTAGCCGATCGAGCCGCTGACGACGGCCAGCAGCAACAGGCCGTCGGCCCGGCCCAGCCCGCTGCCCGATTGCGCCGCGAAAGCGAGCACCAGCGCGCAGCCGACCGCCGCACAGGCCCAGAAGCCGACCGACGGCCGCTGGCGGAAGAACACCGCCGCCGCGATCGCGGTGCCCAGCGGCAGCACGCCGGTGATCACCGCGGCATGCATCGCATCGACCTCGCGCAGCCCGAGGCCGAGGAACAGCGGGAAGCCGACCACCGTGCCGGCCGCGCTGACGGCCAGCGCCGTCCATTGCCGGCCGCGCGGCCGCGGCGCGCCGGTCAGCAGCAGGTAGAAGACGCTCAGCACCCCGGCCAGCGCGGCGCGCCCGGCGACGACGAACAGCGGCGACAGCTGCGGGTCGGCCGCCGGCCCGACGGCCAGGCGCGTCATCGGCGTCGTCATCGCGAAGATCGCGACGCCCAGAAAGCCCAGCCACAACCCCTTGCGCTCGATGTCCATGCACCAGTCTAGGCGCTGTGACCAACACAGCGCCGGTACACTCACCCCTCTCAGATTGCGCACTGTATTGGTCACCTCGCCAGCACATGAACCCGCTTGCTCCGCTCGATCCGCTGTCCCGCCATGCCGATGCCACGCTGACCGAGCAGCTGTCCGGCCGCTTCGCCGAGCGCATCCGGCAGCGGCTGCTCGCGCCGGGCTCGCGGCTGCCGTCGGTGCGCGACTGCGCGCGCCGGCATGGCGTCAGCGCCTACACGGTGGTCGCCGCCTACGACCAGCTGCTGGCGCAGGGGCTGGTCGAGGCCCGCAAGCAGCGCGGCTTCTTCGTGCGCGAACAGCACCCGCGCGATGCCGGCCGGGCTGCCGCAGCGGCGGCGCCGGCCGCGGCCGACCCGGTCGCCCGCCCGCGCGCGCCGCTCAGCGCGATTGCGCTGGTGCGCAGCATGTTCCAGCCGCCGGGCGCGCGGCCGATGCCGGGGCTGGGCACGCTGCCGTCGGAATGGCTGGATTTGCCGATGCTCAGCACCGCGCTGCGCCGCGTCAGCAGCGGCGCGCAGCTGGCCGCGCTGGCGCTGCAGTACGGCGAGCCGGCCGGCGACCTGCGGCTGCGCCGGGCGCTGTCGCAGCGGCTGGTCGACTTCGGCGTGAAGGCCGCGCCGGAGCAGATCGTCACCAGCTTCGGCGCGACCCATGCGCTGGACATCGTCACCCGCAGCCTGACCCATGCCGGCGACACCGTGCTGGTCGACGAACCCGGCTGGTCGGTCGAGTTCGCACGTCTGGCCGCGCTCGGCCTGCGCGTGCTGCCGGTGCCGCGCGGCGAGGACGGCCCCGACCTCGCGGTGATGGAGCGGCTGATCGAGGCCCAGAAGCCGCACGAGCGGCCGCGGCTGTACATCACCGTCTCGGTGCTGCACAACCCGACCGGCGCGACGCTCGCGCTCGGCCATGCGCACCGGCTGCTGAAGCTGGCGCAGGCGCACGGGCTGCACATCGTCGAGGACGACACCTACGCCCACTTGGCGCCGCCGCACCTGCCGCGGCTGGCGGCGCTGGACGCGCTGGAGCGCACGATCTACATCTCCGGCTTCTCGAAGATCCTGGTGCCGAACTGGCGCGTCGGTTATCTGGCAGCGCCCCCCGGATTGGTCGACCGCTTCGTCGACACCAAGCTGCTCGGCAGCCTGACCACCACCAGCCTGACCGAACAGGCGCTCGCCCACTGCCTCGAGCAGGGCCTGCTGCGCCGGCACGCCGAGCGCGTGATGGCCCGGCTGGATGCAGCCCGGGCGCGCTCGGTGCAGCTGGCCGAAGCGGCAGGCTGCCGGTTCGCGGCCACGCCGCGCGGCCTGTTCGGCTGGGTCGACACCGGCGTCGACACCGAACGGCTGTCGCAGGTGATGCTGGACGGCGGCTGGCTGCTCGCGCCGGGGTCGATCTTCCATGCCACGCCCCGGCCGAGCACGCTGATGCGCATCAACTTCGCGACCACGCAGGATGCGCAGTTCTGGCAGGCGCTGCAGCGCGCCCGCGACACGCCCGGCATGGCGACACCCCGGAATCCGGGCTTTTCAGCGCCAGCCCGGTGACCTACAGTCACACCTTCCTGCATTCCCGAGTCCATGTTCGAGCCCACCATCCCGTTCGGCGAGCCGGAACTGATGCGCGTCAGCGCCTTCGAGCGTTACCTGCATGAGCCGGGCGGCCCGCGTGCGCTCGGCGAGGTCGCCGACAGCAGCCTGCGCGGCGCGACGCTCAGCCCGTCGCTGCTGGCCGACCTGAGCCGCTTCGAGCGGGCCGGCCAGGCCTCCGAGGTGCTCGACGTGCTGGCCGCCTGCGTGCGGCATTCGCAGCAGGTCGTGATCCACCTGCAGATGGGCGAGGCGGTGGTGCCGCTGACGGTCTTCGCGCGCGAACGCCTGGTGCACTGCCCGATCAGCCTCGATGCCCTGCTGCGCGAGCGGCCGACCGAATTGCGCGTGATGCATGTCGAGCCGGCGGTGCTGCGGCCGCCGGGCGACGAAGAGCTGTCGCTGGTGGCCGACGAGCAGCACTACCACTCGCTCGGGCCGGTGCTGTGGGAGCTGGCGCTGCGCGGCTCGCGCGGCACGCTGCTGCCGGAGATCGCCGGGCCGGTGGCCTACCGGGTCGCGCCGGGCTTCGCGATGGGCGGCCTGCGGGCCGGCGGCCTGCTGCGTGCGGCGGTGCAGCGGCTGCAGGGCGACCGCTCGTCGCTGCGCGAGATGGCCGACTGGCCGGGCTTCGACAGCTCGCGCGCGGCGCGGCTGCTGAACGCGCTGTACCTGCAGTCGGGACTGATCATCAGCCGCTCGCACCGCAATGCGATCGGCGAATCGTGGTTCGGCGCGCTCGGGCGCTGACCAAGCCGCTCAGTCCGCGGGCTGCACGGCCCCGATCACCGCCACCATCTGCGCGAGCCGCTGCGGCGCCGGACCGGTCAGGCGCGTGAACGCGATGCCGCGCTCGGCCAGTTGCGCCTCGTACCAGCGGTGCTGCCACTGACGGAACGCCTCGTCGCGCCGTGTGCCGTCCTGCACCAGCGGGTAATCGGGCTCGCACAGGAACCAGTGCGCATAGGGGCGCTGCGACAGCGCCCGCAGTTCATCGTCGCAGCGCCCGAACAGCGC
Source organism: Rhizobacter sp. Root1238 (assembly GCF_001425825.1). Lineage (GTDB taxonomy): Bacteria > Pseudomonadota > Gammaproteobacteria > Burkholderiales > Burkholderiaceae_C > Rhizobacter. The sequence goes on along the minus strand of NZ_LMDM01000001.1, from coordinate 296,875 downwards.
GTCGGCATAGCATTGCGTGACCAGCGGCGTGGTGTCGCAGGCCAGCAGCTGGTGCGCCTGCGCCAGCAGCGCGTCTTCGCGCGCGACCTGCGTGCGCGCGATGCGCAGCAGGTCGGCTTCGCTCAGCACGCCGGCCTGCGCTTCCCACAGTTCGCGGCCGTATTCCGCGGCCCACACGCTGCCGTAGTGCGCGGCGAGGTCGCGCGCCAGCGTCGTCTTGCCGGTCGACTCGGCGCCGACCAGCGCGATGCGCGACACGAAGCTCGCATAGACGCGCGGGTCGAGGAAGCGCCGATGGCGGTGCGGCTCGGCACGGATGCGGCTCGCGCTGATTGGCACCTGGCTGCGTGACGGATCAAAGGGCACGGCGGCCACCGGCCGGCCGAAGGTGTGTGCCAGCAGCGCGGCCGTCGCATGCACGTAGTCCTCGCTCGCGAAGAGCGCGTCCACCGGGTGACCCAGCCCGTCGCGCAGCAGTTGCGCGAGGAACTGCTGGTGCGCGGCGTCGGGCGCGTCGTTGGGCAGCAGGCGCAACGCCATGCCGCGTTGCTGGAGCCAGGCATCGTCGATCACCACGCCCTCCACCTGCGGCAAGACTGCCTGCAGCCAGGCATGCCGCTGCGCTGGCAACGCGGGTTCGAACTCGGGTTGGGTGTAGCTGACCACCAGCACCCGCTCGCACTGCGACTGCGCAAACGCGATCAATGCTTCGTGCCCGCGGTGCAGCGGGGCGAACTTGCCGACCACCAATCCCACCCCGTAGCGGACCATCGTTGTCAGCCGGCCTGGGTCATCGCCCGCCGCCACAGCCACCAGCCATGCCACGCGTTGAGCCAGTAGGCCGCGTACAGCACGGCCGTCAGCGTCAGTCCGCGGGAGGCGTACAGCGGCACCGACAGCGTGTTGACCAGCAGCCACGCCGGCCAGGTCTCGATGCGCCGGCGCATCAGCAGCAATTGCGCCATCACGCTGAAGGCCAGCACCGCCGAGTCGACATACGGCGCATACGCATCGGTCCAGTGGTGCAGCAGGCTGCCGTACGCGACGGTCACCGCGAGCGCCGCCAGCGTGCTTCCCGCAAGCAGTGGTACCGGACTGCGCCGCACCGGCGGCGCAAGCGCCGCGACGCCGCCGCGCCAGTGCCACCAGCCGATCGCGCTGGTCGCGATGAAGAAGCCCTGCAGCGTGACGTCGGCGTACAGCTGGCTGTCGAAGAACAGCAGCGCGAACAGCCCGCACCCGACGATGCCGGTCCACCAGGTGTGCACGCTGTTGCGTGCTGTAGCGCGAATCGGTGACCAGCGACAGGAACACGTCGCGCACCTGCGCACCGTTGAGGATCAGGTCGAAGCGCGCGCGGCCAGCACGATCGACATCGTCGTCACCGCATTCGCCGCCAGCTCGAGCGGGGGCGGCAAATCCATCAGCGCGCGCCGAGCCGCCTCAAGCGGCTGAGCGCCCCCGTCGGGGGGCAGGAGCGGAGCGACGTGGGAGTTGTCATTCAGCGCGCGCCGAGTTCTTCCCAGCGCGTCAGCGCCGCGAGCAGTTCATCGTCGAGCACCGCGAAGCGCGCCTGCGCGGCCGCGAGCTTCGCGGCGTCGCCGGCGTAGATCTCGGTGCCGGCCAGCAGCTCCGACAGCGTCTTCTGCTCGGTCTCCAGCGCCTCGATGCGTGCCGGCAGGCCGTCGAGCTCGCGCTGTTCCTTGTAGCTGAGCTTGGCCTTCTTCGCGGCCGGTGCGGCAGCGGGCGGCGGGGGAGCAGCAGGCGTCGGCGCCGGCGCGGCCTTCGCAGCCTTGTCGCGCATCGCACGCGCGCGGTCGCGCTGCAGCTTCCAGTCCTCGTAGCCACCTTCGTACTCGCGCCAGAAGCCCGGGCTGTCGTCGCCTTCCCACGCGATCGTGCTGGTGACCACGTTGTCGAGGAAGCGCCGGTCGTGGCTCACCAGGAACACCGTGCCGGGGTAGCCCTGCAGCAGCTCCTCGAGCAGCTCCAGCGTGTCGATGTCGAGGTCGTTGGTGGGTTCGTCGAGCACCAGCACGTTGGCCGGCAGCGCGAACAGGCGTGCCAGCAGCACGCGGTTGCGTTCGCCGCCGCTCAGCGTGCGCACCGGCGAGTTGGCACGCTCCGGCGAGAACAGGAAGTCGTTCAGGTAGCTCATCACGTGCTTGCGCTGGCCGTTGAACTCCACCCATTCGCTGCCGGGACTGATGGTGTCGGCCAGCGTCGCATCGAGCTTCAGCGTGCTGCGCATCTGGTCGAAGTAGGCGACTTCGAGCTTGCTGCCCTGGCGCACGTGGCCGGAGTCGGGCTTCAGCTCGCCGAGGATCAGCTTCAGCAGCGTCGTCTTGCCGGCGCCGTTCGGCCCGATCAGCCCGACCTTGTCGCCGCGCAGGATGGTCGCGGTGAAGTCCTTCACGATCACCTTCTCGCCGAAGCGCAGGTTCACGTCGCGCAGCTCGGCGACGATCTTGCCGCTGGGCGCGCCGGAGTCCACTTCCAGCCGCACCTGGCCGAGCGAATCGCGCCGCTTCTGGCGCTGGTCGCGCAGCACCTCGAGCCGCTGGATGCGCGCGACGCTGCGCGTGCGGCGGGCTTCGACGCCCTTGCGGATCCACACCTCTTCCTGCGCCAGCAGCTTGTCGGCGCGCGCATTCGCGAGCGCATCGGACGCGAGCTGCTCTTCCTTCATGCGCTCGTAGGCGCTGAAGTTGCCGGGGTAGCTGCGGATGATGCCGCGGTCGAGCTCGACGATGCGGGTGGCCACGCCGTCGAGGAACGCGCGGTCGTGGGTGATCAGCATCACGCTGCCCTTGAAGCCGCGCAGCAGCTCCTCGAGCCAGGCGATCGAGTCGAGGTCGAGGTGGTTGGTCGGCTCGTCGAGCAGCAGCACGTCGGGCACCGCGACCAGCGCCTGCGCCAGCGCGACGCGCTTCTTCATGCCGCCCGACAGCTGGCTGATCTCGCGCGTGCCGTCGAGGTGCAGCTGCGCGAGCGTGGTGTCCACGCGCTGCTCCCAGTTCCAGGCATCGAGCGCCTCGATGCGCGTCTGCAGCGCGTCGAGGTCGACGCCGTCGGCATGCTCTTCGTAGGCCTGGCGCACCGCGCGCGCTTCGGCAACGCCTTCGCTGACGGCTTCGAACACCGTGTGGCCGGGCTCGAACGCCGGCTCCTGCGGCACGTAGCAGATGCGCACGCCCTGCGTCATCTGCAGCAGGCCGTCGTCGAGCTTCTCGAGCCCGGCGATGATCTTCAGCATCGAGGACTTGCCGGCGCCGTTGCGGCCGATCAGCCCGAGGCGTTCGCCGGTCTCCAGCGAGAAGGCCGCGTTGTCGAGCAGGGCCACGTGGCCGAAGGCCAGGTGGGCATTGGAAAGCGAAAGGACGGCCATGGAGAAACCAGCGGAGGAAACCGCGATTATCCCGTGCCCGCGGTTTCAGGGGAGCTTGGCTTCCAGCGCGTCGATGAACATCTCGGCCACGTCGAATCCTGCCTGCTGCGTGATCTCCTGGAAGCAGGTCGGGCTGGTCACGTTGATCTCGGTCAGGCTGTCGCCGATGATGTCCAGGCCGACCAGCAGCAGCCCGCGCGCCGCGAGCACCGGGCCGAGCGCTTCGGCGATCTCGCGGTCGCGCGTGGACAGCGGCTGCGCGACGCCCTTGCCGCCGGCGGCCAGGTTGCCGCGGATCTCGCTGCCCTGCGGAATGCGCGCCAGCGAGAACGGCACCGGCACGCCGCCGATCACCAGCACGCGCTTGTCGCCGTGCACGATCTCCGGCAGGTAGCGCTGCACCATCACCGTCTGCATGCCGCCCTTGTTCAGCGTCTCGGTGATGCTGCCCAGGTTCAGCCCGTCGGGCCCGACGCGGAAGATGCCCATGCCGCCCATGCCGTCGAGCGGCTTCAGGATGATGTCGTGGTGCACGCCATGGAAGCGCTTGATCTCGGCCTCGTCGCGGGTGACGAGCGTCGGGCCGATGAAGTCGGGGAACTCGAGGATCGCGAGTTTCTCGGGGTGGTCGCGCAGCGCGGCCGGCTTGTTGAAGACGCGCGCGCCTTCGCGCTCGGCCTGCTGCAGCAGGTGGGTGGCGTAGAAGTACTCGCTGTCGAAGGGCGGATCCTTGCGCATCAGCACCGCGGTGAGGTCGGCGAGCGCCACGGTCTGCGCGGGTTGTTCGGTGAACCAGGCGTGCGGGTCGCTGGTGACCGTGAACGGCCGCACCTTGGCCTGCACGCGGCCGCCGCGTTCCCAGACCAGGTCGCGCGGCTCGCAGGCGGCCAGCAGGTGGCCGCGGCGGGCGGCTTCGCGCATCATCGCGAAGGTCGAATCCTTGTAGGTCTTGAAGCCTTCCAGCGGGTCGGCAACGAACAGCAGCGTCATGGCGGGGCTCTCTCTGTCGGTCAGGCGGCGATGCGGGGCCGCCACTGTTGCACAAAAAGCGCGAGCGCGCCGGCGACCACGCCCCAGAACGCCGAGCCGATGCCCCACAGGCTCAGGCCGCTCAGCGTGACGAGGAAAGTGATCAGCGCGGCCTCGCGGTGCGCGTCGTCCTTCAGCGCGGACGCGAGGCCGTTGCCGATGGTGCCGAGCAGCGCGAGGCCGGCGATCGCGACCACCAGTTCGCGCGGAAACGCCGTCAGCACGCCGGTGACCGCCGCCCCGAACAGCCCGATCACGCAGTAGATCAGCCCGCAGGCAACCGCGGCCATGTAGCGGCGGCCCTTGTCCTCATGCGCCTCTCGTCCCATGCAGATCGCCGCGGTGATGGCCGACAGGTTCAGCGCGAACGCGCCGAACGGCGCGAGCAGCAACGTCGCGAGGCCGGAGAGCGTGATCAGCCGCGAGATCGGCATGTCGTAGCCGGCCGCGCGGATCGCCGCGACGCCGGGCAGGTTCTGCGAGGCCATCGTGACGATGAACAGCGGCAGCGCGAGGCTGACGAGCGCCGGCAGCGTGAACACCGGCATCGTGAAGACCGGCGCCGTCAGCGCGAACGAGACGGCGCCGAGGTGCAGCTGGCCCTGCAGCGCGGCGAACGCGGTGCCGACCGCCAGCACGCCGGGCACCGCGTAGCGCGGCCAGAGGCGGCGGCCGACCAGGTAGGTGGCGAGCATCAGCAGCACCAGCGCGAAGGCCGACTTGAGGGCGACGAAGGCATCGAGCCCGAAGCGTGCCAGCACGCCGGCGAGCAGTGCGCTCGCGATCGGCATCGGGATGCGCCCCATCAGCCGTTCGAACCAGCCGGTCATGCCGAACAGCGTGATGAGCGCCGCGCTGGCGAGAAAGGCCCCGACCGCCTCGGGCAGGTGGAAGCCGCCGCTCGCGGCCGCGGTGGCCAGCACGGCGGCGCCGGGCGTCGACCACGCGATCATCACCGGCTGGCGCAGCCACAGCGACGGCAGCGCCGAGCACAGCCCCATGCCGAGCCCGAGCGCCCACATCCACGAGCTGATCTCGGCCGGCCCGGCGCCGAGCGCCTGCGCGGCCGAGAACACGATCGCAACCGAGCTGGTGAAGCCGACGAGCACGGCGACGAAGCCGGCGACGAAGGCGGACAGGGACATGTCGGACGGGCGAAGGTTCATCACGCAGAGCCTATCAAAGGACTGCGCGCGAGACCCGGCCACGCCGCGCAGGGCTCAGATCTCGACCTTCGACCCCAGCTCGACGACTCGATTCGTCGGCAGCGACAGAAAATCCGCCGCCGCCGCGGCATTCCGGTGCATCCCCGCGAACAGCTTCTCGCGCCAGCTCGCCATCCCGCTGCCGAAGGTCGGGATCACGATGTCGCGCGACAGGAAGTACGAGGTCTCCATGTCGTCCATCTGGCAGCCCCGCGTGCGCAGGAAGGCCAGCGCCTCCGGCACGTCGGGCTCGTTCTTGAAGCCGAAGTGCACCGTCACCTGCCAGCAGTCGCGGCCCAGCGGCTCCATCTCGCAGCGCTTCTCGAAGCCGATCCACGGCACCTCGTGCAGCTTCACGGTGACGAACAGGTTGGTCTCGTGCAGCACCTTGTTGTGCTTCAGGTTGTGCAGCAGCGCGTTCGGCGTCAGCCCCTGCTCGCTGACCAGGAACACCGCAGTGCCGGCCACCCGCGTCGGCGGGCTGACGAACACCGCATCGAGGAAGCTCTTCAGGTCGATCGCGTCCTCGCGCAGGCGCTCGGCCATCAGCCGGCGCCCCTGCTTCCAGGTCATCATGATCATGAACATCACGCCGCCGATCACCACCGGGAACCAGCCGCCGTCGAACACCTTGATGACGTTGGCGCTGAAGTAGGTGAAGTCGACCAGGAAGAAGAAGCCGGTCGCGGCCACGCTCAGCGACCACGGATAGCGCCAGCCGTAGCGGATCACGAAGAAGGTCATCGTGGTGGTGATCAGCATGTCGATCGTCACCGCGATGCCGTAGGCCGCCGCCAGCTTGCTGCTGGAGCCGAAGGTCACGACCGCCAGCACGATGCAGGCATACAGCCCCCAGTTGACGAACGGCAGGTAGACCTGCCCGGTCTCGCGCACCGAGGTGTGCAGGATGCGCAGCCGCGGCAGGTAGCCGAGCTGCATCGCCTGCTTCGTGACCGAGAACGCCGCGGTGATCAACGCCTGCGATGCGATCACCGCGGCGGCCGTCGCCAACCCGATCAGCGGGACCACCGCCCACGGCGGCGCCATCTCGTAGAACGGGTTGCGCACGTTCTCCGGGTGCGCCAGCAGCATCGCGCCCTGGCCGAAGTAGTTCAGCACCAGCGCCGGCATCGCGAGGCTGAACCATGCGACGCGGATCGGGCGCTTGCCGAAGTGGCCCATGTCGGCATACAGCGCTTCGGCACCGGTCACGCACAGCACGATCGAGCCGAGCGCGATGAACGCGATCGTCGGGTGGCCGAGCAGGAAGGCCAGCGCGTAGCTCGGGCTCAGCGCCGCCAGCACCGCCGGGTTGGTCGCGATCTGCGCCAGCCCGAGCACCGCCAGCACCGCGAACCACAGCACCATCACCGGCCCGAACAGCTTGCCGACCGTCGTGGTGCCGTGGCGCTGCACCAGGAACAGCAGCGTCAGCACGACCAGCGACAACGGCACGATGTAGTGGTGCAGGCCGGGTGCCGCGACCTCCAGGCCTTCCATCGCACCCAGCACCGTGATGGCCGGCGTGATCACGCCGTCGCCGAAGAAGATCGCGGTGCCGAAGATGCCCACCATCAGCAGCCGCTTGCGCAGCACCGGCCGGTCTTTCACCGCCTGCGAGGCCAGCGCCAGCATCGCGATCAGCCCGCCTTCGCCGTTGTTGTCGGCCCGCAGGATCAGCGCGACGTACTTGATCGAGACCACCACCGTCAGCGTCCAGAACACCAGCGACAGCACGCCGTAGATGTTCTGCGGCGTCAACGGCACGTGGCCGTGGGCGAAGACTTCCTTGAGTGCGTAGAGGGGGCTGGTGCCGATGTCGCCGTAGACGACACCGATGGCGCCCAGCGTCAGGGCGGCCAGGCTGGAGCTGGGACGGTGCTGATTCACGATTCACCGCGCTCGCCGAAGGGGCACGGCTCAATCCAAAGGACGGCCATTGTGCGCCCGCGGATACGAGCCGAAACAGCTCGACACCCGCCACCCCCAGGCCATTGGGGGTGCATGTTGCACTGCAGCAACGACAGGTGTAGATGGTGCCCCTCGGTCGCCGGGGACGTCGACCGATCCCCCGCGGGGATGCGGGCCGGCTTGGGAGCGGCCCGGCGCTCGGCCCGCCAAATGGCTACTCGTAGACCTCGGCGTCGGGGTCGGTCGCTTCCAGCTCGTAGCTGGCGGCCAGCATTGCCAAGCGAGCGATCACTCCGTACATGTAGAAGCGATTTGGCGCACTGGCACCCGGCTTGACGCCCGGCTTCGGCAACTGGTTCGACTCGGCAAAGGCCAGCGGCACGAAGCTCGCCCCCGGCGAATTCAGGTTCTCGTCGATGCCGCGCTCGGCGTTGACGCGGTAGAAGCCGCCGACCACGTAGCGGTCGATCATGTAGACGACCGGCTCGGCGACCGCGTCGTTGACGCGTTCGTAGGTCGGCACGCCTTCCTGCAGGATGACCTCGCTGACCTCCTGGCCGTCCTTGATCACGCTCATCTTGTTGCGTGCCTTGCGGTTCAGGTCGACCAGGTCCTTCGGATCGCGCACCGTCATGATGCCCATGCCGTAGGTGCCGGCGTCGGCCTTCACGATGATGAACGGCTTCTCCTGGATGCCGTATTCCTTGTACTTGCGGCGGATCTTGCCGAGCAGCGCCTCGGCATTGCTCGCCAGGCATTCGGCGCCGGTGCCGTCGCTGAAGTTGACCTCGCCGCAGCGCGCGAACATCGGGTTGATCAGCCACGGGTCCATGCCCAGCAGCTTCGCGAACTTCTTGGCCACTTCTTCATAGGCCTGGAAGTGGTTGGTCTTGCGGCGCACGGCCCAGCCGGCGTGCAGCGGCGGCAGCAGGTACTGCTCGTGCAGGTTCTCGAGCACCTTCGGGATGCCGGCCGACAGGTCGTTGTTCAGCAGGATCGTGCAGGGATCGAAATCCTTCAGCCCGAGGCGGCCGCGGGTGCGCAGCAGCGGTTCGACCGTCAGCGAGCTGCCGTCGGGCAGGTCGATCTGGGTCGGCGCCTTGATGGTGTCGTCGAGCGTGCCCAGGCGCACGTTCAGCCCGGCCTGGTGGAAGATCTGCGTCAGCCGCGCGACGTTCATCAGGTAGAACGTGTTGCGGGTGTGCTTCTCGGGGATCAGCAGCAGGTTCTTCGCCTCGGGGCAGATCTTCTCGATCGCCGCCATCGCCGCCTGCACGGCCAGCGGCAGCATCTCGGGCGTCAGGTTGTTGAAGCCGCCGGGGAACAGGTTGGTGTCGACCGGCGCCAGCTTGAAGCCGGCATTGCGCACGTCCACCGAGGTGTAGAACGGCGGCGTGTGCTCCATCCATTCGAGGCGGAACCAGCGTTCGATGGCCGGCAGCGATTCGAGGATGCGCTGCTCCAGTTCGTTGATCGGGCCGGTGAGTGCGGTGATGAGATGGGGAACCATAAGAGCCCGTTGAACGCCTGGGGATCGCGGATTCTAGGCATCTGGGGTCGCCCGCGTCGATGGCAAGCGGGGAGGCCCCAGCCGGGATGCGCCTTGTTTGCGGCTTGCATCACGGGCGGACCGCTGAAAAAGAAAAGGCCGCCCGGAGGCGGCCTTCCCAGTGTCCCGCGGACCGAGGTCCGCGTCTCTCTTCCCAAATACCTCTCTTCCCAATTACTTGTGGTAGGCCGTCTCGCCGTGTGACGAGATGTCCAGGCCTTCGCGTTCTTCTTCTTCCGTCACGCGCAGGCCGACCACCAGGTCGACGAGCTTGAACGCCACCACCGAGACCACGCCCGACCAGACGATGGTCAGGACAACGGCCTTCAGCTGGATCCAGACCTGGGCGCCGATGCCGTTGGAGGTGACCGTGGCCGTGACCCAGTCGCCGACCAGGCCGGGGCCGCCGAGCGCCTGCGTGTTGAACACGCCCGTCAGCAGCGCGCCGACGATGCCGCCGACACCGTGCACGCCGAACACGTCCAGCGAGTCGTCGGCACCGAGCAGCTTCTTCAGCGCATTGACGCCCCACAGGCAGGCGAGACCGGCGAGGAAGCCGATCACGATCGCGCCCATCAGGCCGACGTTGCCGGCCGCCGGCGTGATCGCCACCAGGCCCGCCACCGCACCCGAGGCGGCACCCAGCATCGAGGCCTTGCCCTTCATCAGCGCTTCGCCGAGGCACCAGGCGAGCACCGCGGCCGAGGTGGCCGTGAAGGTGTTCATGAAGGCGAGCACCGCGCTGTTGCCGGCTTCGAGCGCCGAGCCGGCGTTGAAGCCGAACCAGCCCACCCACAGCAGCGAGGCACCGACCATCGTCAGCGTCAGCGAATGCGGCGTGAAGGCTTCCTTGCCGTAGCCGACGCGCTTGCCGACCATGTAGGCACCGACCAGGCCGGCGACGGCGGCGTTGATGTGCACCACCGTGCCGCCCGCGAAGTCGAGCGCGCCCCATTGCCAGATCCAGCCGGCCTTCGCGTTCATCTCGTCGACGACGCCGGCGGCGCTGTACGCATCCGGGCCCATCCAGAACCAGACCATGTGCGCGATCGGCGCATAGCTGAAGGTGAACCACAGCGTCATGAACAGCAGCACCGCCGAGAACTTGATGCGCTCGGCGAACGCGCCGACGATCAGGCAGCAGGTGATGCCGGCGAAGGTCGCCTGGAAGGCCGCGAACAGCAGCTCGGGGATGTAGACGCCCTTGCTGAAGGTCGCGCCCATCGCGAAGGCGCCGGTGGCCGGATCGAAGATGCCCTTCATGAACAGCCGGTCGAGGCCGCCGACGAACTTGTTGCCTTCGGTGAACGCCAGGCTGTAGCCGTAGATGGTCCACAGCACGACGATCAGCGAGAAGGTGACCATCACCTGCATCAGCACCGACAGCATGTTCTTGCTGCGGACCAGGCCGCCGTAGAACAGCGCCAGGCCGGGCACGGTCATCATGATCACGAGCAGCGTCGCGACGATCATCCAGGCGACGTCGCCCTTGTTGGCGACCGGTGCGGCCGGCGCCGATGCGGCCGCGGCGGCCGAAGCCGCTGCTGCCGGTGCGGAGGCCGCCGCGTCAGCCGACGCTGCGGGCGCCGCGGCCGAGGCCGTGGCGGCCGGCGCGGAGGCCGCGTCCTGCGCCAGCGAGACGCCGGCGAAACCCCAGGCGGCAAAGCCCAGGGCGAGTGTGGCAATGAGTTTCTTCATGGTTGTCTCTGTTGTTGTGGGCTCAGAGGGCGTCCTTGCCGGTCTCGCCGGTGCGGATGCGCACCACCTGCTCGAGGGGCGACACGAAAATCTTGCCGTCGCCGATCTTGCCGGTGCGGGCAGCGCCTTCGATGGCTTCGATCACGCGGTCGATCAGGCCGTCGTCGACGGCCGCCTCGATCTTGACCTTCGGCAGGAAGTCGACCACGTACTCCGCGCCGCGGTACAGCTCGGTGTGGCCCTTCTGGCGGCCGAAGCCCTTGACCTCGGTCACGGTGATGCCCTGCACGCCGATGGCGCTCAAGGCTTCACGCACTTCGTCGAGCTTGAAGGGCTTGACGATGGCAGTCACCATCTTCATGGAATGCTCCTGTTGCAATGAATGGGTGGGACTCGCGGGGATGCGGGCTCACATCGACTTGGTGATCGTCACGATGGCGCGCGCCTTGTTGACGTCGCCGTAGAAATCCTTCTTGGTCGCGCCGACGATCGCGGCACCGGCCGAGAATCCCGAGCCGAGGTCCATCGTCGCGCCGAACTTGTAGTCGGCGTAGTTCTCGTAGCCGACGTCCTTCAGTTCGCTCGACAGGCGGGTGAAGCCCATGTGGGCGTTCAGCGTGATGCCCTTGGCGACCTCGAAGTTGCCGGACAGGTCGAGGTAGCCGGTGCCGCGCCCCTTGACGTCGGCGGCGTCGCCGAGGCCGAAGTAGTCCTTCGACACCGTGGTCGAGTACTTCAGCGAGACCGGCCCGTAGCTCAGCGCGCCGTACAGCTCGGTGGTGTTGTAGTCGGTGACCTTGTCCTTCTGCGAGTAGTAGTACTGCAGCACGCCGACATCGAAGCCGACGTCCTTCGTGATCTCGCCCTTGTAGCCGCCGTAGAAATCCATCTCGATGCCGGAATTCGTGAAGCCGATGCTCGAGTTCCAGTTGCCGACGTAGAAGCCGCTGTTCGCGTAGTCGAAGCCGCCTTGCACCGCCGGCTTGTTGTTGCCCTGGTCCTGGCCGCGGTACTTGTAGTTCGAGGTCAGGCTGAAGTTGGTGGCAACTGCCGGCGCGGCGTCTTCGGCATGGACCGACACGGCGAACAGCGAAGCCAGGGCGGAAAGGATCACGATCTTCTTCATGCAGATTTCTCCAGGCGTGTTTTGAACTGAGGGGGCCGGGGCCTCAGTGCAGCTTTTGTGCCATGGACTTTTTGGGGCGTGCGCGCCCCATCGGCGCTCATTCTCCAGCTTTCAATCGGCTGTCCTGCGAAAAACGCACCGCAGAGGTGCCGATTGACACAACACGCACCGGAGTGCCCTCTCATGGTGCGGGTTCAGCCGTCAGGACAGGGGACAGATGCCCCGTGTCGGTGGATCACCTCCCTGGGCAGAATCGCGGCCCTCACCTCCGACAGGGACCTTCGCATGACATTGGCCGTCGTCCACAGCCGGGCCCTCGACGGCCTCGCGGCACCCGAGGTCACGGTCGAGGTGCACCTGGCCAACGGCCTGCCGGCCTTCACGCTGGTCGGGCTGGCCGACACCGAGGTGAAAGAAGCGCGCGAACGGGTGCGCGCCGCGCTGCAGAACAGCGGCCTCGCGTTCCCTCACAACAAGCGCATCACCGTGAACCTGGCCCCGGCCGACCTGCCGAAGGAGTCCGGCCGCTTCGATCTGCCGATCGCGCTGGGCATCGTCGCGGCGCAGGGCGGGCTCGATCTGCAGCGCCTCGCCCGCTTCGAGTTCGCCGGCGAGTTGTCGCTCGCCGGCGACCTGCGGCCGGTGCGCGGCGCGCTGGCGATGGCGCTCGCGCTGCAGACCCAGGCCAACCCCGCGCGGGCGCTGGTGCTGCCGGCGGCGAATGCCGAAGAGGCCGCGCTGGTCGCCGGCATCGAGGTCCACGGCGCGAGGCACCTGCTCGAGCTGGTGCAGGCGCTGCGCCCGGACGACCCCGACGACCCGACGCTGCGCGAGCCGCTGCCGCGCGCGCTGCCGCCTGGCCCGGGCGTACCGTCCGCGCTGCCCGACCTGCGCGACGTGAAGGGCCAGGCCGGCGCGAAGCGCGCGCTGGAGATCGCCGCGATCGGCGGCCACAGCCTGCTGATGATCGGCCCGCCGGGCACCGGCAAGTCGATGCTCGCGCAGCGCTTCGCCGGCCTGCTGCCGCCGCTGACGCCCCAGGAGGCGCTCGAATCGGCTGCGGTGCTGAGCATCAGCGGCGGCTTCCGCGCCGAGCATTGGCAGCAGCGGGTGATGCGCAGCCCGCACCATGGCGCCTCGGCGGTGGCGCTGGTCGGCGGCGGGTCGCCGCCACGGCCGGGCGAGATCTCGCTCGCGCACCATGGCGTGCTGTTCCTCGACGAACTGCCCGAGTTCCCGCGGGCCGCCCTCGAAGCGCTGCGCGAGCCGATGGAAACCGGCCGCATCACGATCTCGCGCGCGGCGCGGCAGGCCGATTTCCCGGCCCGTTTCCAGCTGATCGCCGCGATGAACCCGTGCCCCTGCGGCCACCTCGGCAACCCGCAGCGCGCGTGCCGCTGCTCGCCCGACCTGGTGCTGCGCTACCAGGCCCGCATCAGCGGCCCGCTGCTCGACCGCATCGACCTGCAGGTCGAGGTGCCGGCGCTGCCGGCCGACGCGCTGGCCGCGGCGCCCGACGGCGAGGCGAGCGCACCGATCGCGCAGCGCGTCGCGGCGGCGCAGCAGCGCGCGCTGGCGCGCCAGGGCTGTCGCAATGCGCAGCTGAACGGCGATGCGCTCGATGTGCATTGCGCGCTCGACCCCGCCGGCGCGGCCTTTCTTCGCTCGGTGTCGACCCGGCTCGGCTGGTCCGCGCGCGGCTTCCACCGCGTGCTGCGGATGGCGCGCAGCATCGCCGACCTCGCGGGCCGGCCGGCCATCGAAACGGCCGACCTGGCCGAGGCGGTCCAGTACCGGCGCGCGTTGTCGTCCGGATGAACCGGCCGGCCCCGGTCGCGCAGGTCGCGGGCATGCGGCTTGCCGCCGCATCGCATGGCCACCGGCACGGTTCGAATCGGCATCTCGGGATGGCGCTATGCGCCCTGGCGCGGTGTCTTCTACCCGCCGAAGCTGCCGCAACGGCAGGAACTGGCGTTCGCGTCGCGCATGCTGCCGAGCATCGAGATCAACGGCTCGTTCTATTCGCTGCAGCGGCCCTCGTCCTACGAAGCCTGGCACGACGACACGCCGGACGACTTCGTGTTCTCGGTCAAGGGGCCGAAGTACATCACCCACCTGCGCCGCCTGAAGGAGGTGCGCACGCCGCTGGCCAACTTCTTCGCGTCCGGCGTGCTCGCGCTGCGCGACAAGCTCGGGCCGGTGCTGTGGCAGTTCCCGCCGCAGCTGGCCTTCGACGCCGAGCGCTTCGACCGCTTCTTCGCGATGCTGCCGCACGACACCGACGCGGCACGCGCGCTGGCGCGCGAGCACGACGCGCGCCTCGACGACCGCACGTGGTTGAAGGCGGGGCCGACGCGGCCCGTGCGGCATGCGGTGGAGATCCGGCATCCGAGCTTCGTCGACCCGGCCTTCATTGCGCTGCTGCGCCGCCACCGCATCGCGCCGGTGGTGGCCGACACCGCGCAGCGGTGGCCGCTGATCGAGGACCTGAGCGCCGACTTCGTCTACCTGCGGCTGCACGGCGACAAGGAGCTGTACGCCAGCGGCTACGGCGATGCCGCGCTCGACCGCTGGGCGCAGCGCATCGAGGCGTGGCGCCACGGCGGACAGGTGGCCGATGCGCGGCTCGCGTCGCCCCATGCCGCGCCCCGGCGCGCGAAGCGTGACGTGTTCTGCTACTTCGACAACGACGTCAAGGTGCACGCGCCGTACGACGCGGCGCACCTGGCCGCCCGGCTGGGGGTGACGACCGGGCTCAGCTCACCCGCGCCGGCGACAGCAGCGGCATCTTGAACAACCGCCCATCGGGCAGCACGACGTAGTGGCAGCAGGTGTTGCCCGGCCGCTCGGTGACGGTCATCGACGCGCTGCGCCACGAGCGCATGTCGGCGGGATGGGGTTCGCGCAGGTCCCGCAGCGTGAGAGCGGCGTGGACGGGCGCGGCGGGCGGTGCGGCTCGAGTTGTGTTCATGTGTTCATTTTGTTGAGCACATGAAAGAACGCGGCACCCCCGGCGAACCTGCGTGCAGCGCCGCGAACATCAACGCCGCTGGTCGAGGTGCTCCCGGAAGCTCGCCGCGTCGAGGAAACCCACCACCCGCGCGTCGGCGCGCTCGTCGCCGCCGGGTGCAAAGAACAGCAGCGCGGGCGGCCCGAACAGGCCGTACCGGCGCATTAAGGCCTTGTCCTGCGCGTTGTTGGCCGTCACGTCGACGCGCAGCAGCGTCATGCCGGCCAACCGCTCGCGCACCGCGGCATCGGTGAAGGTCAGCGACTCGAACTCCTTGCAGGCGACGCACCAGTCGGCATACAGGTCGACCATCACCGGCTTCGTCGACGCGCGCACCGCGGCATCGAGCGCCGCGAGGTCGGCGACCGGCTGGAACGGCAACGCCGTCTCGCGTGGCTGCCCCGCCGTGCCCACGCCGGCCAGGTGCTGCAGCGGCTGCAGCAGGTCGCGCCCGCCGGACGCGAGGCCGGCCAGTTGCAGCACTGCCAGCACCGCCAGCAACAGGCCGACGCCGCGCGTCGCGGCGCGCCCCGGCGACGCGGGGCCACCGTCGAACGCGCCGAGGTACACCGCACTCGCCAGCAGCAGCGCGGCCGCGCCGAGCATCAAGCCCCATGACGGCAGCACCGGCGACACCATCCACAGCGCGACCGCCAGCAGCATCGCGCCGAAGAAATGCTTCACGCGGTCCATCCAGGCGCCGGCGCGCGGCAGCAGCGAGCCGGCCGACACGCCGACCAGCAGCAGCGGCACGCTCATGCCGGCGGCCAGCGAGAACAGCGCGATGCCGCCCAGCCACACGTCGTGCGTGCGGCTGATGTAGACCAGCGCACCGGCCAGTGGCGCCGCGACGCAGGGGCCGACGATCAGCGCCGACAGGCCGCCCATCACGAACACGCCGAGGTACTGCCCGCCCTGCAGCCGGCCCGACACCTCGCTCAGCCTGCTCTGCAGCGCATTCGGCAGCTGCAGTTCGTAGACACCGAACATCGACAGCGACAGCCCGGCCAGCAGCAGCGCGAACGCGCCCAGCACCCAGGCGTTCTGCAGCGCGGCGGCGAGGCCTTCGCCGAGCAGCCCGGCCGCCATGCCGAACGCGGTGTAGACCAGCGCCATCCCGAGTGCATAGGCCGAAGCCAGCGAGAAGCCGCGCCAGCGCGACACCGTGCCGCGCTGCCCGACGATGATCGACGACAGGATCGGCAGCATCGGCAGCACGCAGGGCGTGAACGACAGCAGCACGCCGGCCAGCAGGAACACGCCGGCCACCGTCAGCAGGCTGCGCGATTGCAACGCGCTCGCGAAGCGGCCGGTCTCGGCGGCGGCGGGGGGAGCAGCAGCCGGCGGGGCAACCGGTGGGGCAGCCAGCGGCGCCACCGCGCCGTCCGCGTCGGCCACCGCGGTCACGGCCCACCCACCCGCCACCGGCTTCAGGTCGAACGCGTGCGTGGCCGGCGGATAGCACAGGCCTTTTTCGGCACAGCCCTGGTGGCCCACCGTCAGCCGGAACGGTGGCGCACCGGCGGCGATGGGCAGCACCAACGTCACCTCATCGTGGAAGGTCTCGACCTCCTTCTGGAAGGTCTCGTCGAACTTCGTCTTGCCGCGCGGGATCGCCGGCTCGGCCGCGGCGGCCGCGGCCGGCAGCGCCTGCACGCTGAGCCGTTCGCGGTACAGGTAGTAGCCGGGTGCGATCGCGAAATGCATCGCGACGTGCTGCGCATCGCGCGCCTGCACGCTGAGCCGGAACGCGGCGTCCGGGTCGAGGAACGCATCGGCCGCGACCGCCCGCCACGGCAGCAGCGCGGCCATCAGCCACAACGCCCGCAACAACAGGTTCTTCATCGAAGGGTCTCCGTCAGAACTGCCGGCTGACGCCGAGCTGCACCGAGCGTGCGCGGAACGGCGCGACATTCGGCGAACCGTCGCCGCCGGCACGCCAGCTCCCGCGCTGCTCGTAGGCCTCGAGCTTCGCGTCGACCGACCACAGCGCGTCGAGCTTGTACTCGGCCTTCAGACCCACCGTGAACGCGCCGAAGGCCGACAGCCGCTGGTCGCCCGAATTCAACTGCCCCGGCGCCACCGTCGGGTAGAGCGGCAAGCCGTTCGCGTCGACCGCCGACTTGCTGTAGAAGTCGGCCGCGCCCTGCGTGTGATACCGCAGCAGCGGCGTCAGCGCGAACTGCGCGCCGAGCGGCTGCACCCACTCGGCCTGCAGCGTGTGGGCGCGCACGCCGTAGCTGTCGCGGTACACCCGCCAGCTGCTGCGCAGCGTCGCGCCGAGGTCGGCGACGTGGTGGTTCCAGCGCGCCAGCAGCGCCACCTGGCGCCGCCGGCCGGGCCGGACGTCGAGGTCCTTGTACGGGTCGTCGAAGTAGCCGTGGCCCAGGCTGTGGCTCGCATCGAGCTGCACCAGATCGACCGGCGACACCGCCTGCGTGACACCGGCGATCAGGTCGGTGCCGCTGCGCTCGCGCCGGTCGATGCCGACGTTGCCGCCATCGGTCGGGTGGATGCGGTCGCGGTTCGCGCCGATGCCGGCATGCCAGGTGGTGTTGTTGTCGTCGTTCGACCAGCTGCCGTTGAACGACAGCGCATCGGAGTCGTAGTCGTGCTCGCGCGAGACGCTCGCGCCGACCGCATACGACGCGCGGTCGAGGTAGCGCGTCAGCCGCAGGTCGCCGGCGCGCCGCGTCTCGTGCATCGTCGACGCGCTGGAGACCGCGCTCTGCCAGCGCGGTGTCGCGCCCGACAGCGAATCGAGCACCGCGGTGCCTTCGACCGACCAGCGCGGGCCGAGCGGCGCGAGCAGGTAGAACGACGGCGAATCGACGGTGATGCGGTGCAGCCCCGGTTGCGAGTCCTCGTAGTGCAGGTGCTTGATCGCGACGAGGCCGTGCTCCGGCGCGCCCTGGGCCTCCGCGCTGCCGGCCCACACGCCGGGCAGCGCGAGCGCCGCCAGCACCAGCGCGCCACGTGCGTCAGTTGCAGCCACAGCCACCTCCTCCGACGCCGTAGCCGCCCGCGGCGGACTCCTTGCTGGCGTAGATGTGCTGCGCATAGCGATCGCCCAGCGCATCGCCGCCCATCGTCATCTCGGGCCGCGCGAGCTGGCCCTTCTCCCATGGCTGCGGCGGCGCCCAGGCGGAACATCCGCCGAGCACGGCCAAGCACAGGCAGCCCGCTGCCCGAAGCATCGATCGCATCGAAGATCCTTGAGTTGAGAACTACGGCGTCGCGAGCGCTGCCGCCAACCGCGCTTCGAGCGCCTGGCGCTCGTCCTCGCGAAAGCCCTGGTGCACCATCAGCACCTCGCCGTTGCGCCCGATCAGCACCGAGGTCGGCATGCCCTTCACGCCGAAGCGCTTCGCCGAGGCCCCGGCCGCATCGAACGCGAGCCCGAAGCGCGCCGGCACCTGCGCGAGGAACGCGTCCGCATCGGCCCGCTTCGCATCGAGGTTGATCGCGACGACCTGCAGGCCCTTCGCGCCGTACTTCGCCTGCATCTCGTTCATCCACGGGAACGACTGCCGGCACGGCCCGCACCACGAGGCCCAGAAGTCGACGTAGACGAGCTTGCCCTTCAGCCCCGACAGCCGCGGCGCGGCGTCGACGGCCGCCGGCAGCTCGACGTCGGGCGCCGGCTGGCCGGCCTCGATCGCGAACGCGGGCCACGCACCGAGCCCGCCCGCCGCGAGCAGCGCGGCGGCCACCATCCGCCGTCGCATCAGGTGCAGCCGGGCGTGACGACGTGGGAATGCTGGGAGTCGGTCGTCGAGGTCACGACCACGATCTGCCCGGCTTTCAGCGCCTGCAGTTGCGCCGGCGTGAAGCTCACGCTGTGGGAGTGGCTGGCCGCGCCGTGGATGTCGTAGGTCATCGCTGTGGCCGAATCGAGGTCGGCCGTCGGGATGGTCAACACGTGGCCGTGGTTGCCGGTGATCGCCGCGTTCGACGCCCCGCAGCTCTGCGGTGCCGGTCCCGGCGCGGGGGCTGGCGCCGGACCGGGCGCGGGTGCCGGGCTGCCGTTGTAGTCGCTGCCGCCACCGCCGCAGGCCTGCAGGAACAGCATCACCGTGCTGCCGGCGGCAGCGCCCAGGAAACCCTTGCGTGTCATCGTCATTGCATCGCTCCTCGTGGTCTTTCATCACCCGACTCGATTGGCGGACCCGTGGGCCTGCCGCGCGAAGCGCACGGTCCGGAACCGTCCTGCTCCTGTCGGTGGGTGCGGGTGGGAGCGAAAAGAGTTGCAAGCGCTTCGCAGGCGTTGATCGACGCGCCGCTGCGGCTGCGTTCGAGCGCGGTGCGCACCGCGGCGGCGCCCTGGGCCGGAACCGCTTCCAGCAGCAGCGCCGCGACCGCACTGGCATGCGCGGCGGCGAGCGACGAGCCGGAGGCGTAGTCGTAGCGGCCGCCCGGTTCGAGCGTCAGGATGTCGCGGCCCGGCGCGCGCAGCACCTTGTCCGGCGCGGCATTCGCGGCGCCGTCCGCCGTGTCGACCGCGATCACGCCGGCGATGCCGGTCGGGAAGCCGTGCGGCCGGCCGTCCGGCGGCATCGCGCCGATCACGATGCGACCGCGGCCCAGCGCGGTGCCGACCAGCCGCGCGAGCAGCGGGTCGTCGGGCCCGCCGAGGCTCAGGTTGATGATGCGGGCGCCGTCGTCGATGCTCGCACCCAGCGCCTGCGCCAGCGTGAACGAGTTGCAGCGCGCCCCGCCGCCTTCGGTCGCGGGGCGTTGCCAGCAGGCCTTGTAGACCGACAGCGTCGCCTGCGGCGCGACGCCGACGATGCCCTGCCGGTTGTTCGCGACCGCGGCGATCACGCCGGCCACCTCGGTGCCGTGGCGGTCGGCATCGAATTGCGCCGCGCGGCCGTCGACGAAATCGCGCGTCGCGACGATGCGGCCGTGCAGGTCGGGGTGCGTGGTGTCGACGCCGGTGTCGATCAGCGCGATGCGCACGCCTTCGCCGCGCGCACGCTGGTGCGCATCGACCGCATCCACTTCGACGAAGCCGCGCTGCAGGTCGACGTAGGGGTCGTTGTACGGGACCGCAGCCGCGGCGGGGGCCGTCGTCGCGGCGCTCGGCGCGGCCAGCGTGTCGAAATCCTGCAGCGGCTGCGCCAGTTCGACGCGCGGGTCGCGCGCCAGCCGGGCCAGCACCTGCTCGCGCTCGGCACCGGGCGCGATCTCCAGCACCACGCAGTGCACCCGCAGCGCGCTGATCGGCCACGCGGCGATCTCGCGCAGGCCATGCTCGCGCTCGATCGCTTCGAGCGTCGCCCGCGCCTCGCTGCCGGCACCGTAGCGCTGGCTCGCGTTGTAGGTGGCCAGCGTCGAGCCGGCCTGCGGCACGACGCGCTCGCGCGGGTTCGCGACCGCGACGACGACCAGCCGCTGCGGGTGCTCGCGCAGCAGCGCGGCATCGGCCGCATCGCGCGGCAGCGCCGCCGACGGTGCGGCGCAACCGGACAGTAGCAGCACGCCCGCCGCCGCGAACATCGCGGCCAGCGCGCGGATCATCGCGGGCCGCCGACCGGTTCGACCAGCCGCATGCCGGGCGCCGCACGCAGCGCCGCCACCTTCGCGGCGACCTGCTGCTCGCTCGGCGCGCGCGCCTGCAGCGCGAGCCCGTACGCGCCGGCCGCATTCGGGCCGCTGACGATCTGCAGGTCGAGCCCGCGCAGCAGCGCCTGCAGCTCGTCGGCCCGCAACGCCGGTGCCGGCACGATGCGCAGCGCGACGCCGGCCGGCTCGCCCGCCGGCGCCGACAGCGTCTGGTAGGCCGGTGTCGCCGCATCGCGCCACAGCAGGCCGGCGCCGAGCACCGACAGCCCGACCGCCTCGACGACGACCGCCGCCGCCAGCCAGCCCACCAGCGGCCCGTGGCCGCGGCGGCGCGCGGGCGCCATCGCCGGCGCGGCGTCACCCTGGTCGATGCGCCGCATCAACCGCTTCAGGCCCGCGTCGGCATCGGTCAGCGGCGGCAGCGGCTCGGCCAGCGCCTGGCGCAGCGCACGCTGCCAGGCCAGGTCGGTGGAATCGTCATCGGCGTCATGCTTCATCGTCGTTCTCCTGGCGGCCCGCGCGGCCCGGATGCCGCACGGCCGGCATGCCGGCCAGCATCGGCAGCACCTGGCGCAGTTTCGCGCGGGCGTGGAACATGCGCGCCTTCACGGTGCTGAGTTCGCAGTCCATGATCTGCGCCACCTCGTCGAGCGAATGGCCGGCGCCGTAGGCCAGCTCCATCGTCGCTCGCTGCTCGGCCGTGAGCCGGCGCATGCCCTTGGCGACCCAGTCGGCCAGCTCGTGGCGGGCGTGGGGGTCGTCGAGGGCATGCAAGGCGTCGGCCGCGCTCGCCGCGTCGGCCGGTTCGGTGGGCTCGTCGCCATGCTCGCGCAGCGTCTTCAGCGCGCAGCGCCACGCGATGCCGAGGATCCAGGTCGACACCCGCGAATCGCCGCGGAAGTCGCCGGCCTTCTGCCAGACGATCCAGAACGTGTCGTTGATCACCTCCTCGACCACGTCGGCGCGGCGTGTCAGCCGGGCCAGGAAGCGGTCGAGGCGGCGGTGGTAGCCGCGGTACAGCGACTCCAGCGCCGCTCGCTCGCCCAGCGCGATCCGGCGCAGCAGCGCGGCCTCGTCCGCATCGCCCTGGGGGGCGGTGGCGGGGCGGGCGCGGATCAGCGAAAGCAGCGGCATGACGGTGTGTACGCGCGAGCGCCGCAAAAGTTGCAGAAATAGTTCGGGCGCGCGATCAGAACCCGACCGTGAGGCTGCCGACCCAGCGGGCGTCGGCCGCCGAACCGAAGCCCTCGCGCGCCCGGCGGTCGCTGGCCACGCGCGCCAGCTCGAACTGCAGCGCGCCGACGCGCCCACTCGCGCCCAGGTGGCCGTAGTCGTAGCTGAAGCCGGCGCGGCGCTGCAGGTCCTGGTGGCCCAGCCCGGCCGTCAGCGCCAGCGACACCGGGCCGACGCGCCCCAGCGGCTCGCGCAGCACCAGGTCGGCCGCCCAGCCGCTGCGGTGGCCGTCCGGCGACACGTGGGTCTGGCGGAGCGCGGTGATCGAGCCGAACACGCGGTCCCGCCATGCGAGCGTGGCACCGAACTCGTCGCGGTCGAAGCTGCGCAGGTAGTCGTCGAACGGGTAGGCGTAGTGGGTGGCCGCGAGCTGGGCGCTCCAGTCGTCGTCGAGGCGGAACGCGTGGCCGGCGCGGGCGTACAGCTGGGTCGTCCAGCCTTGGTCGGTGGAAGGCCGCAGCGCGGCAACCCCGAGTCCCGCCAGCCAGCCGTCGACCGTGTCGACCGCCGCGCCGGCCTGCAACACCGGCCTGGCATTGCCGAGCGCGACGCCACGCACCAGCAGCGCCGAACTGGCGCCCAGCGTTCCGTCGACCTCCTGGGCCCGCGCACCGGACAGCAGGGCCAGTGCCGCTGCGGCCGTCGCGACGGCGCGCAGCAGGGAAATCACGTCAAGCCTTCGGCAGCGGGATCGCCTTCAGCGTGCTGCCCTCGACCTCGAAGCGGCCGCCGACCGCCGGGGCGGCCTGCTGCGTGACGGTGCGGGTCGTGCCGTCGTCCATGCGCAGGCGCACCTGGTAGACGGTGGTGCTGCGGGCGCGCTTCTCAACCTCGTGGCCGGCGAAGCCGCCGCCGACGGCGCCCAGCACCGTCATCGCCTTCTTGCCGTTGCCGCCGCCCATCTGGTGGCCGACCACGCCGCCGAGCACACCGCCGGCGACCGCGCCGATGCCGGTGCCTTCGCCCTTGCGGGTCTCGGCCTTCACGCTCTCGACGGTGCCGCAGTTCGCGCAGATGTCGGCCGCTGCCGTGGTGGTGGCGGCCGGGGCCGGCTTGACATGGTTGGCCTTGCCCTTGGCGGTGACGACCACGGCGACCGGCGCCGCGGCGTCGACCGGCGCGGGCTTCGGTCCGCTGGTCAGTGCCGCGGCCAGCGCGCCGGCGCCGACCACGCCCAGGCCGCCGGCGACCCACCAGGCGGTGCGGCGCGGGGTGGCTGCGGCGGCCCCCGGCGTGGCCGAAGGATCGAGGGCGAGGCTGCTGGAGGTGGTGTTGTCCATGGGGAATCCTGGTTCAAGAAAAAGCGGTCATCGGAAAGACGGTCGGGACGGCTGCGCGGCCCCGAGCGTTGCAGGCGTGATCATCACCCCAGGAAGCCGAGATTTCGTTTCGAAAAGTTCCCGAGATTCGGAAAAACCATGTCGAGGTTGGCATCGCTGACGCCGAACCACTTGCCCAGCGTCGCGCCGACCTGGTCGACCGCGATGCCCGGCAGCAGGCTGCCCGAGCCCACTTCGTCGTCGTGGTTGATGCCGACCTGCGGGAAGCGACCGTACAGCTCGCCGCCCTTGACCGCGCCGCCGTGCACGAAGTGGTGGCCGCCCCAGCCGTGGTCGGTGCCGTCGCCGTTGCTGGTGAAGGTGCGGCCGAAATCGGACGCGGTGAACAGCGTCACCTGCTCGCGCACGCCCAGCGTCGCGAGCGTCGCGTCGAAGTAGTTGATCGCATGCGAGATGCGCGCGTACAGGTCGGCATGCGCGCGGTTCTGGTTGTCGTGCGTGTCGAAGCCGCCGATGCTGACGAAGAACACCTGCCGCTTGGTGCCGAGCGCGGTGCGCGCGCCGATGATGCGCGCCACCGTTTGCAGCTGCTGCGCGAGGCCGTTGTTGGCGTTCGCGCGCTGCGCCGGGTTGTAGTACTGGGTCGGCGCGGTCACGGTCGACGCGGTGAAGGCGCCCTGGAACGCCGCCTGCGCGTCCATCGAACGGCGCACGATCACCTGGTGTTCCTTGCCGAGCAGGTTCTGGTTGTCGGCGGTGATGATCGACTTGAAGGCGGTGGTCGCCGCGGTCGAGCCGAACAGCGAGCCGGTCAGCCCGCCGATGGCCGTGGCGCCGTTGTTCGTCACCTGGTACTGGAACACCGAGTTGCCGGCCATGTAGACGGCATTGCCCTGCACCGAGATGTTGGTGAAGGTCGAGGTGCCGTTGTTGCCGGCCAGCAGGTCGCCGAAGCGGCCGCCCCAGCCGACGCGCGCGCCTTCGGGGCCGAGCGCCTGCCACATCGACTGCTGGTCGTTGTGCGAGAACAGCTTGGCCGGTCGCGTCTTCGTGCCCTTCTGGTACTCGGCCTTGGTGAGCGGCGTCACCAGCGGCCCGGCGTTGGCGATGATGGCGAGCCGGCCCGCGTCGAACAGCGACTTGGTCTCGGTCATGCTCGGGTGCAGCGCGAACTTGCGCGCCGCGTTCTCCGGGTTCGCGAGGTTCTTCGGCGCGATCGACAGCACGCCGCCGAGCGCCGCGGGCGAGCCGGCCGCGGCGGTCGCGTCGGCCGCGGTGCCGACCGGCTTCAGCGCGATCGGGTCCGGCGCGGTCGCGCGCAGCGTGCTGTAGGTCTGCCACGACGCGTCGTCCCACGGCAGCACCATGTTGGCGGAGTCGTTGCCGCCGTACATGAACAGGCAGACGATGGCCTTGTAGTCGCTGGCGGTCTGCGCGACGGCCGCGCCCATCGTGGCCATGTTCAGTGCGAAGGGCAGGCCGGCCGAGCCGACGGAGCCCGACAGGATCGTTGCGCGGCGCAGGAATTCGCGGCGGGAAGCTTGGTTGGTCGTCATGTCCGCTTTCCTTACTTCACTTTTGGGTCAGGTAGTCCGGCGAGGCCATCGTCAGGAAGACGGCGATGGCGACGCGGTCGCGCGTGGCGGCATCGATGTCGGTCTGGTTGACGACCTTGCCGGCGGTGTCCTTGCGCACCGGCGGGATCATCCGGCCGTTGACGGCCGACAGCAGCTGCGCGCGCAGCGTCGCCGGCATCTGCCCGGACATCATCAGCAGGTCCAGGCGGTCCAGCAGCTGCTCCGGCTTGTCGGCCAGCGCCTGCTCGGCCGAGAAGTCGACCTGCACGTCGCGGCCGGTGTTGATCGCGATCCAGCCGCGCAGGTAGTTCAGGTAGCCGGCCACCGACACCTCGTTGGCCAGCTGCAGCTCGGGCGCGACCAGGTCGGCCGCCTCGATGCTGGTGTTCGGCGGCGTGAAACCCGGGCGGTAGAAGTTGAACACCGTCGGCGAGCGCATCGCGGTCTGGCCCAGGCGGTTGGCCGGGTCGTCGGTGTTGTCGATGCCCTGGAACTTGCCGGTCGTCGACTTCGCATGGAAGGTGCGCAGCAGGTGGGCCAGCCGCATCACCGGCTCGCGCAGCTTGCCGAAGTCGTTGCGCGACGTGTCGACGTTGCGCGCCTCGGCGTCGAGCAGCACCGCGCGGAACACCGCACCCAGGTCGCCGCGCACGCCGCTGCCGTTGTTGTTGAACACGGCCGCCACCCGCTCGACATAGGCCGGGCTCGGGTTGCTGGTGACCATGCGCTGGATGATCTGGCGACCCAGGAACGGGCCGACGTTCGGATGGTTGAACAGCGTGTCGAGCGCGATCTTGATGTCGCCCTCGACGTCCGGCTTGTCGGTCGCCGCGATGGTCTTGCCGAGGAACTTCTTCTCGGTGGCCGAGTGGAAATCGGTGTTGCTGGCGTACTTGTTGTAGCCCTGCATCGGCTTCCAGTCGCGGTCGGCGTTCACGTCGCCGCCGAAGAAGCGGTTGCGGGTGCGGTCGGCGGTGTTCGGGCCGGCGTACCAGCTCAGGCCGGTGAACACCTTGGCCAGGCCGGCGATGTCGTCGTGGGTGTAGGTCTCGGGATTGCCGCTCTTGACGGTGCCGTCGGCGTTCAGCTGGTACAGGCCGATCGAGAACAGCTGCATGATCTCGCGCGCATAGTTCTCGTCCGGCACGCGGCCGGTCTTCGCGTCTTCCTTCTGGTTGCGCAGGCTGGTCAGGTACGCGCCCATCATCGGGTGCATCGTGATCGCCTCGAGCAGGTCGCGGTAGTTGCCGAACGCGTGCTTGCCCAGCGTGTCGTAGTAGTCGGCCACGCCACGCGGCAGGTTGCTCAGCGTCGAGTCGACGAACGACACCACGAAGATCTGCGACAGCACGTAGGCCGCGCGCTGGCGCAGCTGGTCGTCGCCGGTGATCGCCTGCGCCCAGTACGACTCCATGAAGTTGCTGGAGGTCACGTTGGTGCCTGCGGCCGCGGCGGCATTCATCGCCGCCGTCATGTAGTCGCGGTGCAGCTTCTGCGGCTTGGCCATCTGCTGCTCGAGCCAGCGGCGGTAGCCGACCTGCGCGAGCTGGTCGATGTCAGCGCTGGTCGGGCCGTAGGTCGCCTGCGTCAGGAAGCGGGCGGCCGCCTCCTTGGTCGGCGGCGGACCGCTGTCGGCGGCGGCGTTCTCTTCGTCGTTCTTGTTCCCGCCGCAGGCGGCCAGCAGGCTGATCAGCAGCGCGCCGGCCCACAGGCGGGAGGTCTTGCGGATGGCGAATGTCGGTGGAAGCGATATCACTTCAGTCTCCCTCGAGGCGGTGCGTACGACCTGATACGGGTCGTTTGCGTGCAGGAGACATACCAGCGACATCGTCGGACACCGCCTACAGGGTGTCGGTTCGCGAATGCGCCAATCCTTGGCAGATAGGACGGTCTATCTGGCGCCGAGGACGGCGCCGGGATGACACGAACGGTCGGCGATGCGTTCGGATGCTTCGAACGTAACCAGAGGCAACCGGCGCTGCCGCGCCGCCGTCACCGCACCGTCATGCCGGGCGTTACAACAACGCGGCCAGCGAGCGCTTCACCAGGGCCGCGTCCTGGCCGCTGCGGGCGGCCCAGTCCTGCAGCTGGTCGTCGCCGATCTTGCCGACGTTGAAGTAGGTCGCGTCGGGGTGCGCGAGGTAGAAGCCGCTGACGCTGGCCGCCGGCGTCATCGCGAGGCTCTCGGTCAGCGCCATGCCGATGTCGGCGCACTGCAGCACGCGGAACATCTCGGCCTTCACGGTGTGGTCGGGGCAGGCCGGGTAGCCGGGCGCCGGGCGGATGCCGCGGTACTTCTCGGCGATCAGCTCGTCGTTGCGCAGCGTCTCGTCGGCCGCATAGCCCCAGAACTCGGTGCGCACGCGCTGGTGCATGCGCTCGGCGAAGGCCTCGGCCAGCCGGTCGGCGAGCGACTTGAACATGATCGCGCTGTAGTCGTCGAGGTCGTCGAGGAACTGCTTCTCCTTCTTCTCGGTGCCGATGCCGGCGGTCACCGCGAACAGCCCGATGTGGTCTGCCACGCCCGAGCCCTTCGGCGCAATGAAGTCCGCGAGGCAGCGGTTCGGCCGGCGGACGCCGTCGATCACCGGCCGCTCGGTCTGCATGCGCAGCCCGCGCCAGGTCATCAGCACCTCGCTGCGCGTGTCGTCGGTGTAGATCTCGATGTCGTCGTCGTTGACGGTGTTGGCCGGGAACAGCCCGATCACGCCGTTGGCGGTCAGCCAGCGGCCTTCGATCAGGCGCTTCAGCATGCGCTGGCCGTCGCTCAGCACGCGGCGCGCCGATTCGCCGACGATGTCGTCGGTGAGGATCGCCGGGTAGGCGCCGGCCAGGTCCCAGGTCTGGAAGAACGGGCCCCAGTCGATGCACTGCGCGATCTCGCCGAGGTCTTGGTTGCGGAACACGCGGCGGCCGGTGAACTTCGGCGCGGTCGGCGCGTAGCCGGCCCAGTCGATCGGCGTCTTGTTGGCACGCGCCTGCGCCAGCGACACCAGCGGCGTGGCCTTCTTGTTCGCATGCTGCTCGCGCACCCGCAGGTAGTCGGCGTTCAGCTCGGCGATGTAGGCGCTGGCCTTGTCGTCGCTCAGCAGGTCGCTGCAGACGCTGACCGAGCGGCTCGCATCGGGCACGTAGACCACCGGGCCGTCGTAGTGCGGCGAGATCTTCACCGCGGTGTGCACGCGGCTGGTGGTGGCGCCGCCGATCAGCAGCGGGATCTTCTTGATGCGAAAGTGCTCGTCGCGCTGCATCTCGGCGGCGACGTACTGCATCTCCTCGAGGCTCGGCGTGATCAGGCCCGACAGCCCGATGATGTCGGCGCCCTCGACCTTGGCGCGCGCGAGGATGTCCTGGCAGGGCACCATCACGCCCATGTTGACGACCTCGAAGTTGTTGCACTGGAGCACGACGGTGACGATGTTCTTGCCGATGTCGTGCACGTCGCCCTTCACGGTGGCGATGACGATCTTGCCCTTGGCGCGCGCTTCGCCGCCGGCATCGATCAGCTGGCGCTTTTCTTCTTCGATGTAGGGCAGCAGGTGGGCCACCGCCTGCTTCATCACGCGTGCGCTCTTGACCACCTGCGGCAGGAACATCTTGCCCTGGCCGAACAGGTCGCCGACGACGTTCATGCCGTCCATCAGCGGGCCTTCGATCACGTGCAGCGGGCGGCCGCCGTCGGCCTTGATCTGCTGGTACACCTCTTCGGTGTCGTCGGTGATGAAGTCGTTGATGCCGTGCACCAGCGCGTGGCTCAGGCGCTCGCGCACCGGCTTCGCGCGCCATGCGAACTTGGCGCTGTCGTCCTTCGCGGCGCCCTTCGCGGTCTCGGCGATTTCGATCAGGCGCTCGCTCGGCGTCAGTTCGGCCTCGCCCGGCTGGTAGACCGGCTTGCGGTTCAGCACCACGTCTTCGACGCGCTCGCGCAGTTTCGGATCGAGGTCGTCGTACACGCCGACCATGCCGGCGTTGACGATGCCCATGTCCATGCCGGCCTGGATCGCGTGGTACAGGAACACCGTGTGGATGGCCTCGCGCATCGGGTCGTTGCCGCGGAAGCTGAAGCTCACGTTCGACACGCCGCCCGAGACCTTGGCGCCCGGCAGGTTCTGCTTGATCCAGCGCGTCGCGTTGATGAAGTCGACCGCGTAGTTGTCGTGCTCCTCGATGCCGGTGGCGATCGCGAAGATGTTCGGGTCGAAGATGATGTCTTCCGGCGGGAAGCCGATCTCGTCGACCAGCATGCGGTAGGCCCGCTCGCAGATCTCGACCTTGCGCTCGTAGGTGTCGGCCTGGCCTTTCTCGTCGAAGGCCATCACCACTGCAGCCGCACCGTAGCGGCGGATCAGCCGGGCCTGGCGCTTGAAGGGCTCGACGCCCTCCTTCATCGAGATCGAGTTGACGATGCCCTTGCCCTGGATGCACTTCAGGCCGGCCTCGATCACGTCCCACTTCGAGCTGTCGATCATGATCGGCACGCGCGCGATCTCGGGCTCGCTGGCGATCAGGTGCAGGAAGCGCACCATCGCGGCCTTGCTGTCGAGCATGGCCTCGTCCATGTTGACGTCGATCACCTGGGCGCCGTTCTCGACCTGCTGGCGCGCCACGCTGAGCGCCTGCTCGAACTCGCCGTTCAGGATCATCCGCGCGAACGCCTTCGAGCCGGTGACGTTGGTGCGCTCGCCGATGTTGACGAACAGGCTGCCTTCGCCGATGAGCACCGGTTCCAGTCCCGACAGCTTCATCGGCGGAACAAGGCGGGCGGCAGGGGTCGGCGACGACGACGAAGTGGCGGAGGCGGTCATGGCGGGTCGGCTGGCACCGCCCCGGAGCTCACCCGGGGCGCATGCGTGGATCATCATGCGGGGGTGAGCGTGGTTGCAAGCGTCCAAGCCTGGCAGCGGCCGATCGGCCCCCGTCGCAACGCTCCTTGGAGGGGCGCATTTTATGCGGCCCGCCCCGCCGAATGCCTTGGTTACAACTTGGCAAAGCCCTGATGCGGTCGTGGCGCACGGAGCGTGTCCAATCCGGGCTCCCACGACTGGACTTCTTTCTGCCGTGAACAACAACACACGATTCTTCGCGCTCGTTCTCCCGGCCGCCATCGCGGCCGCCCTGCTGGTTGCCTGCGGTTCGCCGCCGGTGAAGCCGCTGCCGGCCCCCGGGCCGGCCGTGCCGGGTTCCGCGCCGGGCCCGGTCTACGACCAGGCGGCTTCCGGTGCCGCACGCAGCTGGTCGCCGCAGATGGAGACGGTCGAGCGGCAGCTCGCCGCCGGCCTGAACGGCACGCCGATGGTGCTGGCGCGCACGACCGACGAACGCCTGTGGCTGACGCTGCCGGGCGACGTGGCCTTCGAGCCGAACCGCTCGGCGCTGAAGCCGGCGGCCACCGGGCTGCTCGACAAGGTGGCCGCGGTGCTGCGCGGCCAGCCGCAGCTGGAACTGCGCATCGTCGGCCACACCGACAGCAAGGGCTCGGCGGCCGGCAACGACGCGTTGTCGCTGGACCGGGCCGCCAGCGCCCGCGACTGGCTGGTGGCGCGCGGGCTGTCGCCGGTCAAGATCGGCGTGGCCGGGCGCGGTTCGCGCGACCCGGTGGGCAGCAACGACGACGAGGCCGGCCGCGCGGCGAACCGGCGCGTCGAGATCCTGATCGGCGAACGGGCGCTGCGCTCGGGCAGCAAGTAGCGGCCCGGCGGCGCGTCAGGCCGACTCGGCCAGCGTCGCCTCGTCGGCCGGCACGAGCCCCGCAAACAACGGATCGTGCCGCGAACGCGGCCGGTACGCGCCGACCCGCTTCGCGATCTCGGCGATGTGCGCCGGCGTCGTGCCGCAGCAACCGCCGGCGATGTTCAGGAAGCCGGCGCGCGCGAACTCCTCGACCAGGCTGCCGGTGATTTCAGGCGTCTCGTCGAAGCCGGTGTCGCTCATCGGGTTCGGCAGGCCGGCATTCGGGTAGCAGCTGATGAAGGTGTCGCCGGCCACCTTGGCCAGTTCCTCGATGTAAGGCCGCATCAGCGTCGCGCCCAGCGCGCAGTTCAGGCCGATCGCGATCGGCCGCGCATGGCGCACGCTGTGCCAGAACGCGCTGACCGTCTGCCCCGACAGGATGCGCCCCGACGCGTCGGTCACCGTGCCGGAGATGATCACCGGCAGCCGCTCGCCGGTGTCTTCCATCAGCTCGTCGAGCGCGAAGATCGCGGCCTTGGCGTTCAGCGTGTCGAAGATGGTCTCGACCAGGAACAGGTCGCAGCCGCCTTCGAGCAGGCCCGCCGCCTGTTCGTAATACGCCTCGCGCAATTCGTCGAAGCTGACGTTGCGCGCGGCCGGGTCGTTGACGTCGGGGCTGATGCTGGCGGTGCGCGGCGTCGGGCCGAGCGCGCCGGCCACGAAGCGCGGCTTGTCGGGGGTGCTGTACTTGTCGCAGGCCTCGCGCGCCAGCCGCGCGCCGACCACGTTCATCTCGCGCGCCACCGCGGCGAGGCCGTAGTCGTCCTGCGCGACGCTGGTCGCGCCGAAGGTGTTGGTCTCGATCAGGTCGGCGCCGGCCGCCAGGTACTGCTCATGGATCTCGCGGATCACGTCGGGCCGCGTGAACTGCAGCAGCTCGTTGTTGCCCTTCAGGTCCTTCGGGTGGTCGGCAAAGCGCTCGCCGCGGTAGTCGGCCTCGCCCAGCTTGTAGCGCTGGATCATCGTGCCCATCGCACCATCGAGCACCGCGATGCGTTGCGACAGGATCTGCGGCAGGGCCGCGCCACGGGTGTAGACAGGGGCGTTCATCGGGAGATTGTAGGCAACGCTCGCGGGTCGCACGCGCACCAGGGTCGCAGCGATCAGCGGATCCTCAGAGCACCGCCGACGAAATCGTGTCGCTGAACAGCGAAGCCCGGAAGTCGATCGGCGCCGGTCCCTCGTCGTTCATCGCCCACAGCGCCAGCGCCTTGGCCGACATCGGCTTCGCGAACAGGAAACCCTGCAGCTCGTTGCAGCCGAGCGAGCGCAGGATCTCCTGCTGCTGCTCGGTCTCGACGCCTTCGGCCACCACCTTCAGCCCGAGCGCCTGCGCGAGCTTGACGACCGCGTCGACGATCGCGCGTGCATCGGGGCTGCTCTCCAGGTCGAGCACAAAGCTGCGGTCGATCTTCAGCTCCTCCGACGGCAGCTTGCGCAGGTAGCTCAGGCTCGAGTAGCCGGTGCCGAAGTCGTCGATCGACAGGTGCACGCCGATCGCCGACAGCTCCTCCAGCACCTGCAGGTTGGCCCGCGTGTCGTCCATCGCGGCCGATTCGGTGATCTCGCAGGTCAGCTGCGACGGCTCGATGCGGTGCGCGCGCAGCGCCGCGTCGATGCGCTTCGGCAGGTCCGCCTGGCGCAACTGGTGGACCGACAGGTTGATCGCCACGCGCATGCGCAGCCCCTGGTCGCGCCACAGGCGGATCTGCCGGCAGGCGTCCTCGATCAGCCAGTTGCCGAGCGCATTGATCAGGCCGAAGCGCTCGGCCAGCGGAATGAAGACGGCCGGACTGACCATGCCGCGCTGCGGGTGGTGCCAGCGCATCAGCGCCTCGGCGCCGGTGATCTGGCCGCTCGGCGCATGGATCTTCGGCTGGTAGTACAGCTCCAGCTCGCCATGCTCGATCGCACGGCGCAGGTCGTGCAGCAGCTCGACCTGGTCGCGCGCCCCGGCCACCATGCGCGGCTCGAAGAAGCAGTGCGCCGCGCCGCCGGTGCGCTTGACGGAATTCATCGCGGCGGCCGCGTGCGGCACCAGCTTCGACAGCGCGCCGTCGTCGGGGTACATCGCGATGCCGATCGAGCAGCTCAGCGGCACCTCGTGCCCGTCGAAGCGGCACGGCTCGTGCAGCGCCGCCATCACGCGCGCCGCGAGCCGCCCGGCGCCTTCCCTGTCGGGCGAGCCTTCGAGCAGCACCAGGAACTCGTCGCCGCCGGCGCGCGAGACCATGTCGCGCTCACCGGCCAGCCGGGTCACGCGCTCGGCAACCTCGCGCAGCACCGAGTCGCCGCTCGCCTGGCCGAACGATTCGTTGATGGCCTTCAGGCCGTCGAGGTTGCAGAACAGCAGCGCGATCCGGTGCCCGTGGCGGTCGGCGCGCTGCACCGCACGCTGCAGCCGCTCGTCGAACATCGCACGGTTCGGCAGGCCGGTCAGCCGGTCGGTGTAGGCCGCCACCTGCAGGTCTTCGCGGGCGCGCCGCAGCATCGAACGGAAACGCGCCTCGAGGATCGAGGTCAGCAGCAGCAGCGCCAGCAGGATCGGCACGCCGACCACGGCCAGCGCGGTGACGGTGGCCAGGCTCACCTGATCGGCGGTCAGCGACAGCGTCAGCAGCGGCACCTGCGCGCTGATCACGACCGCGGCATTGCCGACGGCCATCGCGGTGCCCAGCACCACCGAGACGATCGCGCGCCAGCGGAAGCCGACCGGCGCGATGCGCCGGCGATACGCCATCAAGCCGAGCCCGCTGCCGCCGATCGCGCAGGCGGCCAGCCAGCCCGGCACCAGGATGCGCCAATCCCATTCGACATGCGGCTGCAGGCGCAGCGCGACCAGCGCGACGACCGAGGTCGCGCACAGCGCGCTGCCGACCGTCAGCCCGGCGAGCACTCCGTCACGCAGGTGCAGGCCGGCGCGGCTGCCGAGCAGGCAGGCCAGCAACGATCCGGCATAGGCCACCGCCAGCGAGCCGAACACGATCCAGCCGCTGTAGCCCATCGGGAACGGCAGCGGCCCGGAAGCCATCACGATGAAATGCAGCGCCCAGGTGCCGACGGCCAGCGCCAGCGCCGAGCCGGACAGCGCGCGCAGCGAGGTCGCGCGGTGGCTGGACGCGACGCCGCGGGCCAGGTCGAGCGCGACGTACGCGGCAAAAACGGCCATGCCGAAGGAAGCCGCCCACAGCTCGGGCCGGAACCTCCAAGGAATGAATGCCTCGTCCATCGAACTCGCCGCTCCAGGTCGTTCGGTCGTTATCGGCCGGCCCGACCCGGGCT
This sequence comes from Rhizobacter sp. Root1238, assembly GCF_001425825.1. GTDB lineage: Bacteria > Pseudomonadota > Gammaproteobacteria > Burkholderiales > Burkholderiaceae_C > Rhizobacter. Next base: position 263,289 of record NZ_LMDM01000001.1, on the reverse strand, counting down.
TGAGGCGCGCGAGCGCGATCGGCGGTCAGTGCATGAAGCCGATCCCGCGGCGCTGCCTCACCTCGGGTTTCACGCGGTGCTCCGATTCAAGCTGGGACAGGAATTCGGACGGAGTGAACGCTTCCCCCAGCACGTCGATCTGGCGCCGCACCGCGGCGAAATCGCCGGGCGCGAGCAGGTCCAGCAGCGCCAGCCGGCCGCGCTGCTCGTCGTCCAGCAACGCCGCGTCGCCGCCCAGCGCCTCGGCAATGAACATGCGCTCGCGCTGCGCCGCGGTCAGCGGCAGGAACCGGATCTTGAACGTGAAGCGGCGCAGCGCCGCCTCGTCGAGCTCGTCGAACAGGTTGGTCGTGCAGATGAAGACGCCACCGAAGCGCTCCATGCCCTGCAGCATCTCGTTGACCTCGCTGACCTCGTAGTTGCGCTCGGCCCTGCGGCGGCTGCGCAGGAAGCTGTCGGCCTCGTCGAGCAGCAGCACCGCCTGCTCGGACTGCGCCTCGTCGAACATGCGCGCCATGTTCTGCTCGGTCTCGCCGACGAACTTGCTGACGATGTCGGAGGCCTGGCGGATCAGCAGCGGGCGCTGCAGCTGCTGCGCGATGTGCTCGGCCAGCGCGGTCTTGCCGGTGCCCGGCGGCCCGTGGAAGCACAGCGTGCCGTGGCCCTTGCGGCGCAGCGCCTCGATGATGCGGGCCAGCTCGAAGCGCGATTCGGTGTGGACGAGGTCGAGGTCGTACGTGGTGACGACATGGCGCGCGCCGCGGCCCGGGAGGCCGTTGCCGAGCGCCTTGTCGGCATGCCCCAGCTGGCGCTCGATCAGCGCCTCGATGGCCGGCCCGTCGGCGTCCTCGGCGGCGAGCCGTGCGAACTTCACCGCGGTGCGCACCTGGGCCGGCGTCAGCCCGCGCCGCTCGGCCAGCCGCGCGGCGAAGCCGTCGGACACCGGCACGTCGACCAGCGCACGCGTCACCAGCGCCTCGCGCGCACCGGGCGGCGGCGATTTCAGCTCGAGGTGGTACTGGAAGCGGCGGCGGAATGCCGGGTCGATCTGCTCGATGCGGTTGGTGACCCAGATCACCGGCACCGGGTTGGTCTCGAGGATCTGGTTGACCCAGGCCTTGCCGCTGACGCTGCCCGAGACGACGCCGTCGCCGGTGTCCATGCGCGCCATCAGCTGCGCGGCATCGGTGGAGATCGGCGGGAACACGTCCTCGACCTCGTCGAACAGCAGCGCAACCTGGTTGCCGCCCTTCAGGAACACCTGGCTGATCTGCAGCGAGCGGTAGCGGTCGCGGCCGGACAGCGAGTTGCCGTCGCGGTCGGCGTACTCCACCTCGTAGAGCTCCAGTCCGGCGGCCTGCGCCGCCACCTTGGCGAGCTCGGTCTTGCCGGTGCCGGGCGGGCCGTACAGCAGCACGTTGACGCCGGCCGCCTTGCGCGCGACCGCATTGCGCAGCAGCGCGGTCAGCACCCGCTGGTCGTCGCCGACGTAATGGAAGTCGCTGGCCTGCAACTCGCTGCGGGTGGCCGGCCGGGTGAACACCGCCATCAGGTCGGACGGGCCGGCGTAGTGCCGCATCAGCACCGGCGGCAGTTGCTCGCTGACCTTCATCAGGTCGGCCAGGTCGGTGATGTTGTGCTCGGAGATCAGGTTCTCGACCATGCCGATGCGCTCGAGGCGCGAGCCGGCGCGCAGCGCCTCGGCGACGTCCTGCTCGTTGACGCCGGCCACCGCGGCGATGGCCGCATAGGCCTCCTGCGCGTTCGACACCTTGAACTCGACCAGCAGCCCGCGCAGGTCGCGCTGGTAGCGCGCGAGCGTGCCGTACAGCAGCAGCGCGCGCTCGGCCGGGTTCAGCTGCAGCAGGCCGGCCAGCGCGTCGATGTTCTTCTGGACCAGCGTCGATTCCTTCTTCAGGCTGCGATCGAGCCAGTCGGCGGTGGCGCCCAGCACCGCGAGCAGGTCCTTCGGTGCGTCCTTGATGTACTCGTCGACGTAGAAGAACAGCGTGCCTTCTTCGTACGGACCGCGCCATGCGCCGTGGCGCGCCATGAAGGCCTCGTCGGCCAGCGCCTCGTGGCCGCGCCATTGCTCGTTGCCCTTGCAGCGGGTCTTCAGGAAATCGCGCAGCCGCGCGAGCACGCTGGCCGGCCACACCAGGTGCCGCCCGGTCAGCGACAGCAGGCTGTTCCAGTCGCGGCGCAGGTTGAAGCGCCCGGCGTGCCGCACCGTGAGCGTCAGCACGAACTGCGAGCACATGCGGTCGAGCACCGGCGCGTCTTTGAGGCCGGGCGACAGCAGCATGCGTGCATCGAGCTGGCGGGATGCCATGGATCCTCCTGCGGTGCGGGCGATCTTGGCGCAGCCCGCGCCGGGCGGCAAGCCCAACCGCCGGAAGAGGTGCCCGGCTTTACAAATCTGTCAGCGAATCGCCTAGTGAAGGACGAGCGGGTGTTGCATCAACGGCGAGAAACGCTCGAGGTAGTCGTCCATCTCCTCTTCGGTGGGCGAGCTTTCGATCAGCGCCTCGACACCCTGCTTGAAGCTTTCCGCCAGGGCTCCTTCGATGAAGATCTCCTTGCGGGCGAACTTGTCGACGATCTCGTAGCCGCCGCGCATCAGCGATTCTTCGCGCACCGCGCTCGCGCCCTGCGTGTTGTCGAACTGCACCACGACGAAGTTGTCCGAGTTGTAGAGCATGTGCATGGAAGGCTCCTCCTTCAAGGGCAGGTGGTGGGGCAGGGCCGGTTTTTCAAGTCGCTCCCCCCGTGCGGGTCAGGAGGCGATCTGCATCTCTTGCAGGATCAGGTCGAGCACGTCGCTCGCGCCATCGCTGCTTTGCCGGTACCGCACCGGCAGGTAGTGGCGGGCCGGATCGAGCCACACCTCGATGCGCGTGTCGTGCGGCTTGCGCGCTTCGCGCACGAAGCGCCATGCGGGCGTCGGCTGGTCCTGCAGGCTCAGCGTCTGCAGGCCCTGCCCGACGAAGTGCCAGACCTCGCCTTCGCCCTTCGCGCCGGCCACGAAGAACGACAGACGCTCGCCGGCGGCAGGCGGCGCGCTGCGGGCGTTCAGCACCGCGCCGAGCTGGATCATCCAGCTGAGGCGGTCCTGCGCGCCGGCGACCAGCGGGTATTCGGTGCTCGGGCCGGAGAACGTGATCTTGCCGGCCTCGCGCTGGAAATTGGCGGCCTGCAGCGACTTGCCGCGGCGCTCGTCGGTGAAGCGCAGCGGCGCGATGCCGGCCTTGTCGACGCGCCCCTGGCTGGCCCAGGTGAAGACCTTGAAGCCGGCGACGCTGCCTTCGAGGCGCGCCTGGTACTGGCCCTGCGCGCCCAGGTTCTGCCATTGCAGCTCGCTGCGCCCGCTGAAGCCGCTGCGGCGCAGGTCGAAGCGCAACACGGCCGACGGCGGCAGGCGGGTCGGGTAGACGGGCGCGACCTCGGCGTCGCTCGGCGCCGCCACCGGTGCAGACGCCGCCGCAGCCGCAGCAAGCAGCGTCGGCGCGTCAGATGGGGGCGGCCCGGGTTCGGTCCGCAGGGGTGACTCGCGGCGCGGTGCAGCCGGAGGCGGCACCACGACGGCGGCAACCGCTGCCGCAACCGGTACCGGTGCGACCGTGCGCACCTGCATCGCCGACACCACCAGGTCGGAGCGCCTGGGCGACGCGTCCCCCGCGACGCCCTGCCAGGCGGCGGCGTGCATCAGCAGCACGAGGGACAGGGCGGTGAGCGGGGGCAGGATTCGCAAGGCGGCAGGCGACGGGACGTCAAAGTTGGGGGGATGGAGGGCAGGTGGGGATCGTTCAGGCATCGACAATACGGCAAACCGCATACCTTTCCCGATCCTACGGACACCCGATGAAACTCGCCACCTACAAGGACGGCTCGCGCGACGGCCAGCTCGTCGTCGTCTCCCGCGACCTGAGCACCGCGCACTACGCCACCGGCATCGCCACCCGCTTGCAGCAGGTGCTGGACGACTGGAACTTCCTGTCGCCGCAGCTCGAAGACCTGTTCGTCACGCTGAACCACGGCAAGGCACGCCACGCGTTTCCGTTCGACCCGAAGCTGTGTGCCGCGCCGCTGCCGCGCGCCTACCAGTGGGCCGACGGCTCGGCCTTCATCAACCACGTCGAGCTGGTGCGCAAGGCGCGCAATGCCGAGGTGCCGGAGAGTTTCTACACCGACCCGCTGATGTACCAGGGCGGCAGCGACGACTTCATCGGCGCCTGCGACGACATCGTGGTGCCGAGCGAGAAGATGGGCATCGACTTCGAGGCCGAGGTGGCGGTGGTCACCGGCGACGTGCCGATGGGCACCACGCCGGAGCAGGCGCTGGAGGGCGTGCGGCTGCTGATGCTGGCCAACGACGTGTCGCTGCGCCAGCTGATCCCGGCCGAGCTGGCCAAGGGTTTCGGCTTCTTCCAGAGCAAGCCGGCCACCGCGTTCAGCCCGGTCGCGGTGACGCCCGACGAACTCGGCGGCGCCTGGAAGGGCGGGCGCGTGCACCTGCCGCTGCAGAGCACCTGGAACGGCAGGAAGGTCGGGCTGTGCGATGCCGGCGACGAGATGACCTTCCACTTCGGCCAGCTGATCGCCCACATCTGCAAGACGCGCAACGTGCGCGCCGGCAGCATCGTCGGCAGCGGCACCGTGAGCAACAAGGACTGGTCGCGCGGCTACAGCTGCATTGCCGAGAAGCGCGCGATCGAGACCATCGAGAGTGGCGAGCCGAAGACCGGGTTCATGCAGTTCGGCGACACGATCCGCATCGAGATGAAGGGCGCGGACGGCCAGTCGCTGTTCGGCGCGATCGACCAGCAGGTGCGCCAGGGCGGCGCTGCGCCCGACATGGCGGAGTGACGTGGGAGGCTGACGCGATGGACATCCGCTCGCTTTGGGATTTCGACGACCCGGCGGCATCCGGGGCACTGTTCCGTCGACTGCTCGCCGATGCGCAAGGCGACGATGCGTTGTCGCTGAGAACCCAGATCGCGCGTACGCACAGCCTGCGCCGGCAGTTCGCCGAAGCCCATGCCGAACTCGATGCGATGCTGCCGGCGCTGGACGCGGCGGGCGCCGAACCGCGGGTGCGCCACCTGCTGGAACGCGGCCGCACGTTTCGCTCGGCCGGCGAGCGCGAGCAGGCGCTGCCGCTGTTCGTGCAGGCGGTCGATCGGGCGCACGCCGCCGGGCTGGATGAACTGCGGGTGGACGCGATGCACATGGTCGCGCTCGTCGAACCGGACACCGACGACCAGCTGGCCTGGAACGACCGCGCACTGGCCGCCGCGCTGGCCTCGGACGAACCCAACGCCCGCGCGTGGGAAGGCTCGCTGGCCAACAACATCGGCATGAGCCTGCACGCTGCCGGCCGCTTCGACGAGGCGCTGGCGAGCTTCCGCCAGGCGCTTGCCGCGCGCGAGCGCGACGGCCGCCCGTCGCAGGTGCGGATCGCGACCTGGATGGTGGCGTGGGCGCTGCGTGCGATGAAACGCCACGACGAGGCACTGGCCTTGCAGCAGCGGCTGGCGCAGGAATGGGCGGCGGCCGGCGAGGTCGACGGCTGGGTCTACGCCGAGCTGGGCGAAAACCTCGCTGCGCTCGGTCGCGGGCCGGAGGCGGGGCCGTGGTTCGAGCGCGCGATCGACGCGCTGGCGGGCGAACTGCCCGACGCCGACACGCTCGCCCGCTGGCGGGCGGCGATCGGCTGAGCCGGTCAGTGGTCGTAGACGCTGTCCAGCGACCGGAAGCCCTTCACCTCGATCGGGTTGCCCGACGGATCGCGGAAGAACATCGTCCACTGCTCGCCCGGCTGGTTCTCGAAGCGCACGCCGGGCGGCAGCACGAACGCGGTGCCGGCGGCCTGCAAGCGCTGCGCGAGCGCTTGCCAGTCGGGCAGCTCCAGCACGACGCCGAGGTGCGGCATCGGCACCAGGTGGGCGCCGACGCGGCCGGTGTTCGTCGTCGCGAACGGTTCGCCCAGGTGCAATGAAATCTGGTGGCCGAAGAAGTCGAAGTCGACCCAGGTGTCGGTGCTGCGGCCCTCGCGGCAGCCGAGCACGCCGCCGTAGAAGCGGCGCGCGGCATCGAGGTCGGTGACGTGGAAGGCGAGGTGAAACAGGCTGCGCATGGTGTGGCGGATTCTCGCGCAGCTTGGCTACAGTCGCAGGCATGACGCCTTCCCTCCCTGCCTTCGTGCGCCGGCTGCTTGCCGCCCTCCCGTTGCTGTGGTTCGCCGCGACCGCGCCCGCGCAGGACGTCGGCACGGCCTGCGCCCAGCAGGCCGCCGCGCAGGCGGCGCGTGCGCTGAAGGCGCAGTCCGAGCCCGGCGGCGCGCGCGACCGCGGCTTCCTGTGGCGCATCAGCAAGGGCGGCCACGACTCCTGGCTGTACGGCACGATGCACGTCGCGCGGCCCGACTGGGTGATCCCCGGGCCGGCCGTCGCGGCCGCGCTGCGCGAGAGCGAACGCATCGCGCTCGAACTCGACATCACCGATGCCGACATCGCGCGCCGGCTCGGCGCCGCGCAGGCACCGGGCGGCGGCGAGCCGCTGCCCGAGGCGCTGGAGCAGCGGCTGCAGGGCCAGGCCCGCGCGGCCTGCATTCCCGATGCGATCAGCCAGTCGCTGAGCCCGGTGCTGCTGGCGCTGAACCTGGCGGTCACCGCCGGCCGCGCCGACGGGCTGGACCCGGCCTACGGCATCGATGCCTTCATCGCGCTGCTCGGGCACCAGCTGGGCAAGCAGGTGGTGTCGCTGGAGACGCCGGAGATGCAGCTCGAGATGCTGACCGGCGGCACGCCGGAAGAGCGCGTCGAGATGATCGACCGCACGCTGGCCGACCTGGAGAAGGGCCAGACGCGGCGCATGCTGAAGCGCATCGCCGACGTCTGGTCGGGCAGCAGGCTCGACGAGCTGGAACGCTACGCGAGCTGGTGCGACTGCATGAAGACCGCCGACGACCGGCGCGACATGAAGCGCATGCTCGACGAGCGCAACCCGGCGATGGCCGAGCAGGTCGCGGCCTGGCACGACAGCGGCGAACGGGTGTTCGCCGCTGTCGGCAGCCTGCACATGATCGGGCCGCAGGGCCTCCCGGCCCTGCTGAAGGCCCGCGGCTACCGCGTCGAGCGCATCGTCTTCAGACGCTGATCAGTTGATCAGCAAGGTGTACTTGCCGTTCGTGGCGCCGGTGCCGCCGCTGTAGTACAGCACGCGCACGTAGTACGTCACCGCGCTCGCGCTGCCGTTGCTCACCGAGGCCGCGTCGACCTGGCCGGTGCCCTTCTCGCTCTGCGCGAGCTGCGTGCCGCTGGCGTTGTAGATGTACAGGTCGTAGTCGGAGCTGGAGTTCGGCGTCAGCGTCGCGGCCAGCGAGCTGCCGCTGGCCACCGTCACCTTGAAGTAGTCGGTGTCGGAACTGCTGCCGATGGTGCCCGACACCAGCGAGTTCTTGTTCACCGCCTGCGCCGTCGCGAGCGTGTTGTTCGACTCGGTGTCCGTCACCGGCGTCGGTGGCGTCGTCGTGCCGCCGCCCGCTGCATCGACCGCCGCATTGGCATCCACCAGGCCCGCGCCGCACTGCGAGCAGGTCGCAGGGAATGCGCGCGACGACGACTTCAGCAGCGTCTCCACCTGGTCCGGCGTCAGCGACGGGTTCTTCGACAGCATCAGCGCCACCACGCCCACCACGTGGGGCGTCGCCATCGACGTGCCCTGGTAGTAGTCGTAGCTGTCCGAGCCCGGCGTCGTCGCGCCGGAGTTCAGCGTCGACAGGATGCCGTTCGCCGCGCTCGTGCGCACGTCGCCGCCCGGGGCCGCGACGTCGACGATGGCGCCGTAGTTCGAGTAGTACGCGCGCCCGCCGCTGCGGTTCGTGGCCGCCACGGTGATGACGCCGCTGCAGCTCGCCGGCGAGAAGCCGGAGGCGTTGGCATTGCTGTTGCCGGCCGCCACCACCACCACCGTCCCGCGGCCGCGGGCCGAGGTGATGGCGTTCTGCGACGTGGTGTCGCAGGCGCCGCTGCCACCGAGCGACATGTTGATCACGCGCGCCGGGTTGGCATTCGCCGGCACGCCGCTGACCGTGCCGCCCGAGGCCCAGATGATGGCCGCCGCGATGTCGGAGGTGTAGCCGCCGCACTTGCCGAGCACGCGCGCCGGCACGACCTTGGCGTTGAACGCCACGCCCGCCACGCCGCTGCCGTTGTTGGTGACCGCCGCGATGGTGCCGGCCACGTGGGTGCCGTGCCAGCTGCTCGATTCGGCCGGGATGCCGCTGCCGCATTCGCCGGCGGTGATCCAGTCGCCGGGATCCTTCGCATCGCTGTCGCGCCCGCCGCCGTCGTTCGCGGTGGCGGTGTCGGCGATGAAGTCGTAGCCGGGCAGGATGTTGGCCGCGAGGTCGGCATGCGGCCGGTAGCCGGTGTCGATCACCGAGACGACGACGCCGGTGCCGGTCGACTTGTCCCACGCCGCCGGCAGCCTCAGCCCGGCGGTGGCCTCGAAATACTGCCATTGCTGGCCGTATTGCGTGTCGTTGGGCACGAACAGCGCATGCAGGATGCGGTCGGGCTCGGCGTACTCGACGTTCGGGTCCGAAGCCGCGATGTCACGTGCGATCTGCGCGACGTCGGCCTGCGGCAGCCGGCGGTCGAACTTCATCACGTGGGTGTCGAGCGCGCCGACGCGCAGCAGCTGCATCTGCACGCCGGCGCGCAGCGCGACATCCTGCGCGCTGCGGTGCAGCACGGCACGTTCGGTGGTGGAGGCGGTGGACGCGGCGCCGGCTGCGCCGCTGCGGTACTTGATGATCAGCCGGTCGGTCGGGGTCGGTACGTCGGCCTGGGGTACTGCGGTGATGCTCTGGGCCGCCGCTGCTGCCGACAGGACGCCGGCATGGGCCGAGAGCGCGGTGGCGCCCGTCAGGACCAGCAGGGCTGACAACACCCCGCGCAGAGAGATTCGATGCATGGATCGCTGTGTCATGTTTCATTCCCTTGTGAGGTTGGAAGCAAAAGCGCCGACAGTCAGCGGCGCATCCCCAGGGTCGGCGAGAAGCCGCGGCACGTCAACGCAGATTGCCCTCGACCTGCAAGAGTTGTCAGGTCGGGCCTGTTAGGGGGTTGCGCGCCGCTGCGGCCCATGATTGAACGGGGCCGGGAGGCGTGCACAATCGGCTGTTGAAAAGACAGCAGACGCTGACAAGGAGACACCATGGCCGAGGCCCCGAACTTCACGAAGCTGGTGCCCGGGTTCGACTTCCTGCAGGGGCTCGTGAAGAACGCCGGCGCGGCGCTTCCGAACATCGGCCAGTGGGTCGCACCGACACTGAACCCCGAGGAGCTGGAGAAGCGCATCGAGGAGCTGCGCACCGTGCAGTTCTGGCTCGAGCAGAACGCCCGCATGCTGGGCGCAACCATCCAGGCGCTCGAGGTGCAGCGCATGACGCTGTCGACGCTGAAGACGATGAACGTGCAGATGGAAGACCTGCGCGATTCGCTGACCGCGCGGCCTGCCGCTGCGGCAGCGGCGCCCCCGGCGCAGGACGCACCCGCCCCCGCGTCGACGCGCAAGCCGGCGGCCAGGGCCGGCGCCAAATCCGCCGCTGCCAGTGCGAATGCGGCCGCCGTCGACCCGATGCAATGGTGGGGCGCGCTGACCAAGCAGTTCACCGAACTCGCCGCCACCGCGATGAAGGACAGCGCGTCGGATGCGGCGCGCAACCTGGCCGGCGCGCTGGTCAAGCAATCGGTCGATGCCGCGGGGCAGACGCTGAAGCGCGCGGCGACGATGCCGGGCCAGGTGGCGGTCAAGACCGCGAAGGCCGCCGCCGGCGTGGCCGCCAAGACGGTCGCGAAATCAGCCGCCAGGACAGCCGCTGCCCGCAAGCGCGCCGCGCCGCGGCCATGAGGAGCGTGCCGCGATGAAGCTGTTCGCCCACGCCCACGCGACGCACCCCGACTGGCGCATGGCGCTCGCGCTGTCGGCGGCGCAGATCGATGCGCAGCGCGCCGACCCCGGCGGCGCGCACATCAGCGAGCCGACGCTCGGCTGGGTCTACCTGACCGACCACTACGCGCCGCATGCGGCCGAGCTGCTGGCCGAGTTGCGCCAGCGCTGGCCGGGCGTGGCCTGGGTCGGTTCGGTCGGCGTCGGCATCGCGGCCAACGGCGTCGAGTACTTCGACGAACCGGCGCTCGCGCTGATGCTGTCGGACCTGCCGCGCGAGCAGTTCCGCGTGTTCTCGGGTGCCGCGCCATTGAGCGTCGGCGCCGCCGGCTTCGCGGCCAGCGCCGCGCTCGTGCATGCCGACCCGGCCGCCACCGACCTGGCCGAGCTGATCGCCGAGATGAGCGACCGCACCGCCACCGGCTACCTGTTCGGTGGCCTCGCGTCGGCCCGCACGCAGGCGCTGCACATCGCCGACGGCGTGTTCGACGGCGGCCTCTCCGGCGTCGCGTTCAGCCGCGAGGTGGCGCTGGTCTCGCGCGTGACGCAGGGCTGCCAGCCGGTCGGCCCGGCGCGCCGCATCACGCAGGGCGAGCGCAACGTGGTCGCGCGGCTCGACGACGAGCCGGCGCTCGACTGCCTGCTGCGCGACCTGGGGATCGACGGCGACGAGCCGCGCGAGGCGCTGCCGCGGCTGCGCCAGACGCTGGTCGGCCTGAGCGACCCGCGCGACGACCTGATGGCGCGGCCTGGCCAGTTCGGCACTGACACGCGGGTGCGCCACCTGGTCGGCATCGACCCGCAGCAGCGCGGCGTCGCGGTCAGCGACCAGGTCGAGCCGGGCATGCACCTGGCGTTCTGCACCCGCAGCACCGAGGCGGCACGGCGCGACCTGGTGCGCATCTGCAGCGAGATCCGCGAGGAACTCGAGCCCGAGACGATGCCGCGCGAGACCGCGCTCGCGCTGCAGCAGGGCGCCGACGGCAGCTCGACGCCGCACGCCGCGCGCCGCATGGCCGGTGCGGTCTACGTGAGCTGCGCCGGCCGCGGCGGCCCGCATTTCGGCGCGCCGTCGGCCGAGCTGGCGATCGTGCGGCGCGCGCTCGGCGACGTGCCGCTGGTCGGCTTCTTCGCGGCCGGCGAGATCGCCCGCCACCACCTCTACGGCTACACCGGCGTGCTGACCGTCTTCACGACCTCGGCATGAGCCTCGGTGCGTCTGCCAGGTTGCGCGGCGAGCGCGTCCTGCTGCGGCCGTGGCGAGACGACGACCTCGCGCCGTTCGCCGCGATGAACGCCGATCCCGAGGTGATGCGGCATTTCGTGGCCCCGCTGACGCGCGAGCAGAGCGATGCCTTCGCTCAGCGCGCGCGCCTGCAGGTCGAGCAGGCCGGATTCGGGCTGTGGGCGCTGGAACTGCCCCAGCTGCGTTTTGCCGGCTTCGTCGGCCTGAGCGCCGTGCCGTTCGTGCTGCCGGTGCCGGACCTGGCACCCGATCCTCACGAGATCGGCTGGCGGCTCGCGCGCGCGGCCTGGGGCCAGGGCTACGCCAGCGAGGCCGCAAGGCTGGCGTTGCGCCATGCGTGGGACGTGCTGCGACGGCCGCAGATCGTCTCGTTCACCGCGCGGGGCAACCAGGCGTCGCAAGCGGTGATGCGGCGCATCGGCCTGGCGCGGCGTGCGGAGTTCGACCACCCGCGCATCGCCGAAGGCCACCCGCTTCGCCCCCACGTCCTGTACGCGATCGAGGCGCCCGGTGCACGCGCTACAGTCGTGGGCTCTTGAACAGGTCGCCGCCGGAACCCTGCCGTTGTGAATGCTCCCGAGAGAATCGACGCGCCCAGCGCTGACGAACGCGCGCAGCGCCGCGCGCAGGTCGTCGCCGAACTCGCACCGCTGCTGCCGCCGCATGCGCTGCTGTCGCGCAGCGAAGACACCGTGCCCTACGAATGCGATGGCCTCACCGCCTACCGCCAGCAGCCGCTGGTGGTGGTGCTGCCGGAAACCGAAGACCAGGTGGCCGCCGTGCTGCGCGCCTGCGACCGGCTCGGCGTTCCGGTGGTCGCGCGCGGCGCCGGCACCGGGCTGAGCGGCGGCGCGCTGCCGCATGCGCTGGGCGTTACGCTCAGCCTGGCCAAGTTCAACCGCATCCTGAAGGTCGACGTGCTGGCCCGCACCGCCACCGTGCAGTGCGGCGTGCGCAACCTCGCGATCAGCGAGGCCGCGGCCCCGTTCGGCCTGTACTACGCGCCCGACCCGAGCAGCCAGATCGCCTGCAGCATCGGCGGCAACGTGGCCGAGAACTCCGGCGGCGTGCACTGCCTGAAGTACGGGCTGACGATCCACAACGTGCTGCGCGTGCGCGGCTTCACCGCGCAGGGCGAGGCGGTGGAGTTCGGCTCCGAGGCGCTCGACGCCGCCGGGCTCGACCTGATGGCGGTGCTGGTGGGCAGCGAAGGCATGCTCGCGGTCGTCACCGAGGTCACCGTGAAGCTGGTGCCGAAGCCGCTGCTCGCGCGCTGCATCATGGCGAGCTTCGACGACATCCGGCAGGCCGGCGACGCGGTCGCCAACGTGATCGCCGCCGGCATCATCCCGGCCGGGCTCGAGATGATGGACAAGCCGATGACGGCCGCCGTCGAGGATTTCGTGCACGCCGGCTACGACCTGAACGCGCAGGCCATCCTGCTGTGCGAGAGCGACGGCACGCCGGAAGAGGTGGCCGAGGAGATCGGCCGCATGCTGGACGTGCTGGCCGGCAGCGGCGCGTCGCGCATGGAGGTCAGCAAGGACGAGGCGCAGCGGCTGCGCTTCTGGAGCGGCCGCAAGAACGCCTTCCCGGCGAGCGGGCGCATCAGCCCCGACTACATGTGCATGGACTCGACGATCCCGCGCAAGCGGCTGGCCGACATCCTGCTGGCGATCGGCGAGATGGAGAAGAAGTACGGGCTGCGCTGCGCCAACGTGTTCCATGCCGGCGACGGCAACCTGCACCCGCTGATCCTGTTCGATGCGAACGACCCCGACCAGCTGCACCGCTGCGAGCTGTTCGGCGCCGACATCCTGGAGACCAGCGTCGCGATGGGCGGCTCGGTGACCGGCGAGCACGGCGTCGGCGTCGAGAAGCTGTCGTCGATGTGCGTGCAGTTCTCCGACGCCGAGCGCGAGCAGATGCTGGCCGTCAAGCACGCCTTCGACCCGGCCGGGCTGCTGAATCCCGGCAAGGTGATTCCAACGCTGGTGCGCTGCGCGGAGTACGGCCGCATGCACGTGAAGCGCGGCCTGCTGCCGTTCGCCGACATTCCGAGGTTCTGAGCGTGCGCATCAAACCCACCGTTCGGGCTGAGCCTGTCGAAGCCGGCGATGTGAGCCGGCGCCTCCCGTTCAACGCGAGCCGCTACCCTCCGTTCACTGTGAGCCAGCACGCTCCGTTCGCGTTGAGCCTGTCGAAACGCTCGCATCACGCGCTGGCTTCGACAAGCTCAGCCCGACCCTTCGACAAGCTCAGGGCGAGCGGGGGCAAGACGGGCTTCGACAAGCTCAGCCCGAACGGGCTCTTTGCGATCTCCTGCCTTTCATGACCCACGACCCGGCCCTGCAAATCCTCATCGACAAGGTCGAGGCCGCCCGCGCCGCCGGGGCACAACTGCGCATCCGCGGCGGCGGCACCAAGGACTTCTACGGCGAGCCGCCGCAGGGCGAGATCCTCGACACCACGGTGCTCGAAGGCATCTCCAGCTACGAGCCGACCGAGCTGGTCGTCACCGCGCGCTGCGGCACCTCGCTCGCGACGCTCGAGGCGGCGCTCGCCGAGAAGAACCAGTACCTGCCGTTCGAGCCGCCGCACTTCGGGCCGGGCAGCACGGTCGGCGGCATGGTGGCGGCCGGCCTGTCGGGGCCGCCGCGCGCGTCGGTCGGCGCGGTGCGCGACTACGTGCTCGGCGCGACGCTGCTGAACGGCCGCGCCGAGGTGCTCAGTTTCGGCGGCCAGGTGATGAAGAACGTCGCCGGCTACGACGTCTCGCGGCTGCTGGCCGGCTCGCTCGGCACGCTGGGCGTGATCCTCGAGGTTTCGCTGAAGGTGCTGCCGCTCGCGCCGGCCACCGCCACCGTGCGCTTCGAGCTGGCGCAGATCAGCGCGATGCAGAAGATCAACGAATGGAGCGGGCTGCCGCTGCCGATCAACGCCAGCGCCTGGTGGGACGGCATGCTCGTCGTGCGGCTGCGCGGCGCGCTCGCGGCGGTGCAGTCGGCGCTGGTCGCGCTCGGCGGCGACGTGATCGAGCCGACGCAGGCCATCACGTTCTGGCGCGGCTTGCGCAACCAGACCGACGAGTATTTCGAGAAGGCGCGCCAGGCGGTGGAACACGGCGGTGCGCTGTGGCGGCTGTCGGTGCCGCCGACCGCGCCGCCGCTCGGCGTGTCGGGCGAGCAGCTGATCGAATGGGGTGGCGCGCAGCGCTGGCTGTGCACCGCGGCGCCGGCCGCCTCGGTGCGCGACGCGGCGACGCTGGTCGGCGGGCATGCCACGCTGTTCATGTCGAACGACAAATCGGCCGGCGCGTTCGCGCCGCTGCGCGCACCGCTCGACCGCATCCACCGCGAGCTGAAGAAATCCTTCGACCCGCAGGGTGTGTTCAATCCCGGCCGCCTGTACCCGGGTCTCTGATGTCGGACCTCTGATCGATGCAAACCAAGCTGTCCTCCGAGTTCAAGGGAACGCCCGACGGCGATGCCGCCGAAGCGATCCTGCGCAAGTGCGTGCACTGCGGCTTCTGCACCGCGACCTGCCCGACCTACCAGCTGCTCGGCGACGAGCTCGACGGCCCGCGCGGCCGCATCTACCTGATGAAGCAGGTGCTGGAAGGCGAGCCGGTCACGCGCAGCACGCAGCAGCACCTGGACCGCTGCCTGACCTGCCGCAACTGCGAGAGCACCTGCCCGTCGGGCGTGCAGTACGGCGAGCTGGTCGAGATCGGCCGCCAGCTGGTCGATGCGCGCGTCGAGCGCCCGCGCGGCGAACGCGCGGTGCGCTGGCTGCTGAAGGAAGGGCTGACCTCCTCGCTGTTCGCGCCGGCGCTGAAGCTCGGCCAGGCGGTGCGGCCGCTGCTGCCGGCCGCGTTGCGAAACAAGGTGCCGGCGCGTGCCGGTGCGTCGGCGCACCGCTGGCCGACGCGGCAGCACCCGCGCAAGATGCTGCTGCTGATGGGCTGCGTGCAGCCGGCGATGGCGCCCAACATCAACAGCGCGACCGCGCGCGTGCTCGACGCCGCCGGCATCCAGACGGTGGTGGCCGACGAGGCCGGCTGCTGCGGCGCGATCCGCACCCACCTGGGCGACCGCGACGGCGGGCTCGACGACATGCGCCGCAACATCGACGCCTGGTGGCCACTGGTGATGTCGAACCAGGTCGAGGCGATCGTGATGAACGCGTCGGGCTGCGGCGTCACCGTGAAGGACTACGGCCACGCGCTGGCGCGCGACCCCGCCTACGCCGAGAAGGCGGCGCACATCGCCGGGCTGACGCGCGACCTCAGCGAGCTGCTGCCCGAGCTGGTGCCGCGGCTGAAGCCGCGCATCAGGCTGCGCGACGGCCGGGCCGGCCCGCGGCCGCTGGCCTACCACCCGCCGTGCACGCTGCAGCACGGCCAGCAGCTGCGCGGCGGCGTCGAGACGCACCTGACGACGCTCGGCTTCGAGGTGCGCGTCGCGGCGGTCGAAAGCCACCTGTGCTGCGGCTCGGCCGGCACCTACTCGGTGCTGCAACCCGAGCTGGCGTACCCGTTGCGCGACCGCAAGCTCGGCCACCTCGACGCGCTGCAGCCGCAGGCCATCGTGTCAGCCAATGTCGGCTGCATCCAGCACCTGCAGAGCGGCACCGCGATCCCGGTGCGGCACTGGGTCGAGGTGCTCGATGAAGCGCTCGCGGCCTGACCCACAGAAACGGACGGATCTGTCCGACATCGAACGCGGCTGCGTCTGACAGACCTGCCCCGGCACGGCGACCACACTGTGTTCACCGCAGCGCATTCCGCACTGCAACGCACAAGGAGATCGCCATGAACAAGGACCAGGTCAAGGGCCGTGTCGAGGACGTCAAGGGCAAGGTCAAGGAAGCCGCCGGCAAGGTGGTGGGCAATGACCGGCTGCGCACCGAAGGCGTGGTCGACCAGGTCGCCGGCAAGTCGCAGGCCACCTATGGCGATGCCAAGGAAAAGGTCCGCGACGCCGCGAAGGACCTCGCGAACCGCCGGGACGACTGATCCCGCGTGACCGCTTCCAGCCCGGGCCGTGCGTAGCGCGACCGGGCTGTTACCCCTCCAGACCTTTGCCGCATCATGAACATCGAAACCCTGCAAGCCGCCGAGCGCGTCAGCGCCTGGTACCGCAACCGCCGTGTCGTGACCGCCGCACACACCGCTGCGCTGACCCCCACCCACACGATCCCGAGCGCCGATGCGCACGCCGCCAATGACGGGCCGCTGCCGAAGACACCGGCAGTCGCACTCGCTCAGGGATGCAGTTCCGACGTCAGCTCGGTCGGCGCCGCCGCCTTGCTGCGCAACGCCCACAGCACGCCCGCGACCAGCAAGGCCACGCCCGCCAGCGTTTCGCTCTGAGGCCAGCTGCGGCGCAGCACGAAGGCATAGGCCAGCGCCGACAAGGTCTCGAACACGATCAGCTGACCCGCCAGCGCGGTCGGCAAGCGCTGGCTGGCTTCGTTCCAGCACAGCGTGCCCAGCCAGGACGCGAACAGCCCGATCGCGAACATCAGCCCGATGAAATCGCCGGCCCGCGGGCCGAACGGCATCTCGAACGCATTCCCGCTCGCCACCATCCAGGTCCACGTGACGGCATAGCCGATCACCGCCAGCGGCAAGGTCGCAAGCCCTTGCGCGGTGGCCCAGCTGCGCGGGCTGCGGTCCGGGTGCGCGCGCAGCCAGTCGGCATTGCGCAGCGGGTACCAGGTCCAGCAGACGACGGCCCCGAGCGCGAGCAGAGCTCCCAGCGCATAGCGCGCCAGGTCGGCCTGCGGGTCGGCGCGCAGCTGCGCGATCTCGACATGGTTCACCAGCGCGATGCCGGCGCCGATCAGCCCGAGCGACGGCAGCAGCCGCGTCCACGCGATCGGCGCGCCGCCGGCCGCGCTGCCGCGCAGGTTGGCGCTGACCGCGATGACGACCGGCAGCGTGCCGATGATCATCGTCGGCAGCGGCCCGCCGGCGCGCTGGATCGCGCTCGCGAGGAACAGGTAGTAGACGACGTTGCCGACCGCGGCGAGCTTCAGCGCCTCGATCCAGTCGGCGCGCGTCAGCTGCGACAGCCGCGCGCGGTCGAGCCAGCCGAGCGGCAGCGCGATCAGCCCGAACGCGAGGTAGCGCCCGAAGGACTGCAGCGTGGCCGGGTACTCCGGCAGCATCAGCGGGCCGACGAACACCAGCCCCCACATCAGGCCGGCGGCGAGGGCGAACAGGGTTCCGGTGAGCAGGCCAGGGGTCGTCATCCGCGCAGTGTCGCGCGCCGAGGGCCGCCGGGTCTTGTACGAGATTGCCGTCGAGTTCAGCGCGGCGTCCGCGCCGGCACGCGCGACGACAGCGGCAAGGGGCGGTACTCCGGGCGGAAACGGCAACCGGCACCGAAGCGCGCCTCGCCGGCCGCGCACAGCCTGGCCACGCCCTCGGGCGACGGCCGCTCGCCATGGTCGATCCACTGCAGCAGCGCCGTCATCAGCGCCGGGTATTCCGGGTCGCCCAGGTAGCTGTGGTCGGCCTCGTCGCTGAAGGTCTGCACCAGCCACGACGACGCGCCGGCCGCATCGACGATCTCGCGGTACGCGCTCTCCAGCTCGACGAAGGCGGTCGGGTCGTGGATGGCATGCAGCGTCAGCACCGGCAGCTTCAGCCGGCCGGAGGGGCGGCTGTCGGCCGCCAGCGCGGCCACCGCCTGCGGGTCGGCGGCGTAGCGCAGCACCTGCTTGTTCAGCGCGGCATCGTCGGCCGCGCCGCTGTAGACCACCTTTGCGTTGCCGAACGGGTTGCGGCCGCCCAGGCGCTTCTGCGTCAGGTCCTGGAACAGCCAGGTGGCCCAGTTCAGGTGGCCGAGCAGGCTGCGCTCGGGGATGTGCACCACCGACAGGATGGTGTGCAGCCGCGCCGCCTGCTCCGGCGTGCGCTGCGCCGCCGGCAGGCCGACGCCGGTGCAGTCCTTGACGCGCTCGGCCAGCTCGGCGCGCGTCAGCTTCGAATCGGGCGGCAGGCCCTGCCACAGCGGGTAGGCCGGCTCGTCGGGCTTCGGGTGGTTGCGGCAGACCTGCTGGTAGACCACCCGCAGGTCGAGCCGGAATTCATACGCGTTGCCGCCGCCGCCGAGCACGCCGCTGGTCAGCAGCACGCCGTCCCAGGCCGGCGGCCCGACCAGCTCCGCCGCCTTGGCCGCGACGCCGGCGCCGTAGCTCTGCCCGTGCAGCACGGTGCGGCGAGGCTTGCCGAACTGCGCGACGAACAGCTGGCGCAGCCGCTCAGTGTCTTCGGCGGCCATCGTGACGCCGTAGCCGCCGCGCCGGTAGGTGGAGCCGGCCCAGGCGTAGCCGGCCTTCACCATCACGGCCCAGCGCTGCAGGTCTTCGGCGCCGCGAGCCAGCGTCGGCGTGCCGACCTCCGGCCCGCCGTGCGCGTGCACGACCAGCACCTGGTTCCAGTCCGCGGGGATCGCGATCCAGTACAGCGCGCCCTCGGCATCGCGGCCGTTGTAGCAGCGCGCGTCGGACACGACGCCGTCGGGGCAGGGCGCCGGCTGCGGCTCGTCGGCACGCGCGGCCGGCAGCCACGCGACCAGCGATGCGGCGAGGGCACAGGCCCGCCAGAATCCCGTGGCGTCGATCTTCATCAGTTCCGGATCCCGAGTTGGTAGACCACCGTGCTGCCGGACGACACGAAGCCCAGCACGCCGGCATTGAACACGAAGTTGCCCGCCGCCGCGCCGCTGCTCTGCGCCACGCCGAGGACCGGCGTGTCGTAGGCGAGCGTGCCCGCGGCCGAGCCCAGCGCGAGGCCCGTGCCGGACACCACCGCATCGGCCTGGCTGCCATCGCTCGCGGCGAGCGCGAAGTGGCCGTCGGCACTGCCGGCCGCGAGCGGCGCCTGCGGCGAGTACAGCCGCAGGCCGTGCGCGCCCGACGGATCTCGCACCAGGAACAGCGGCACCGTGCTCGCGCCGACCTGGCCGAAGATCACCGAGCCCGACAGCGTGCCGCCGGTGGTGGTGGCGCCGCCGGTGGCCGTGGTGGTGAACACATCGAACGCGTTGCGCGCGGCGTTGTAGGTGACGTAGCCCTTCGCGGTCGACGTGCACGCGGCGTCGTAGGTCATGAAACGGCCACTGGCCGGATCCTGGCAGTGCTGGAAGGTGCCGGCATTGCGCACCCGCGACGACGCGGCATAGACGCTCGCGACGCCATCGGCGCCGTACTGCACGCCGGCCACGTCGAAAATGTTGGCGACCGGGTTGAACACCGTCGGCGTCGCGCCGTTCTGGAAGGTGCTCTGGAACGCCACCAGGCCGATCGACGTCGTGCCGGTCGGCGCGGCGACCCCGCCCTGCAGCAGGCCGCCGGCACCGAACGTGAACTCGGCGCCGTTCTCGGCACTGCCGAACACGCAGTTGCCGCGCGGCAGCAGCGTGCCGCTGCGCTGCGTGCCGGCGGCGCGCTGCCCGCTGGCGTCGATGGTCACGGTGTAGGCGAGCGTCGCCGGGTCGAGCGACACGCTGAGCTCCTCGCCGAACAGGTCGCCGCCCTTGTAGGTGGTGGCGGCACCCGGCAGGTTCGGGCAGGCGAGCGGGTCGACGGTCTCCTGCACGCAGCTGTAGTTCGACGCGGCGTCCACGCTGCCGCTGCCCTTGTACTTCGGCCAGGCCGGGAAGCGGCACAGCGGGCGCGTGCGGCCGGCGGTCGCGGCGACGGTGTCGGTCACGATGCCGGTCTCGGGCGCGACGCCGTGCTCGACCCAGTTCTCCAGTGCGGCGAGCGAATCCCAGCTCGGGATGAACACGCCGGTGCCATGGCCCATGCCCGGCACGGTGTAGAAGCGGACGCCCTGCTCGACCGCCGCATCGCCGACCGTCGCCTTCACGCGGGCGACGTAGTCGATCGTCGAGTTGTTGCTGATCACCTCGTCGGCCAGGCCGTGCAGCAGGATCAGCCGGCCGCCGTGCGCGAGGAACGGCGACAGGTCGGGGTCGAGCGCGTCGGTCAGCGCCGACACCGCCGCGATGCGCGCCGCCCAGGCGCCGGGCGCGACCGGGTCCAGCGTCAGCGTGTCGAAGCCGGCGTCGCGGGTCACGAAGTACTTGGCCCACTGGTCGCCGGTGACGAAGACGTTGGCATCGGCGGTGGTCGCCGGGTTGCCCGGCACGGCCCGCGTGCCGAGGTCGCGCGAGGTGAACGGCCCGGCCACCAGCGTGCCTTCGAGGAGGTTGTAGCCGCCGGCGCGCGTGG
This sequence comes from Rhizobacter sp. Root1238, assembly GCF_001425825.1. Taxonomy (GTDB): domain Bacteria; phylum Pseudomonadota; class Gammaproteobacteria; order Burkholderiales; family Burkholderiaceae_C; genus Rhizobacter. Next base: position 242,837 of record NZ_LMDM01000001.1, on the reverse strand, counting down.
TGCCGCTGGCCAGCGTGTAGCCGTTGAACTCGAGCGGCGATTCGATCGTGCGGATGGTGGCGAGCTGCGCGTCGGACAGGCAGCTGTCGCCGGCGTCGCCGCCGCCGGCGCAACGCAGGGTCGCAAGGATCTGCGGGTTCAGCCGCCGGCAGCTCTCGACGTTGCTGACGATGCCGTCGGCGGCGCCGTCGAGCTTGTCGCAGGCGGCCAGCACGGTCTTCTGCACCAGCAGCGTCTTCGCCAGGTTGACCCAGCCGGCGCCGCCGTTGGCGTACAGCGCGCGGCCCACGGCCACGTTCGACAGCCGCGTGCCGCTGTAGTTGAGGGCCGGCTCGTTGGCGACCACGCCGTCGTAGTCGGCCGGCCAGCGCTGGATGTGCATCAGCGCATCGCGCCCGCCGGTCGAGGTGCCGAGGAAGTAGGCCTTGTCGGGCGCCGCGCCGTAGCGCGTCTTGACCAGCAGCATCGCGACGTCGTGCGTCTTCTTCAGCGACTGCCCGCCGTAGTTCGCCAGCGCCTCGTCGTTGGCGGCGAAGCTGCCGTCGGTGATGCTGCTGCTCTGGTGGCCGCCGTCGTCGCCGAAGGTCGCGTAGCCGAGCGCCAGCGGGGCCGGCTTGCCGGCGGGGCCGAAGCGCAGCGGCTCGGTGCCGTCAATCAGCGTGCCGTTGAAGCCGCCGCCGCCGAAGTGGATGGCCTTGTGGTTCCAGGTGTCGGGCAGGTTGACCGCGAAGCGGATCGCCGGCGCGGTCGGGTCGACCGGCAGGATGCTGCCGCGCACGCGGCAGTAGTCGCCGAGCGGGTTGCCGGCGTCGGTGGCGGCGACCGGCGTCGCGCTGGTCACGCTGGCGCCCTGCGTCGGCAGGCCGATCTCCGCAGCCGGGATCTGCAGGCCGGCGAGGGCCGCGCAGGAGGTGCCGGTCGCGAGTGGCGGGGTGTCGGACGGCGGCGTGCCGTCATCGCCGCCACCGCCGCAAGCGACGAGCAGCACGGACAGCGCGAAGCTGGAAAGGAAGGGACGGATGCGTTGCATGACGCGTCCATCCATGCGGCGGCCTGGGCCCATGGTCTTGTCTCCGGTCTGAGGCCTCGAGGGCCTTCTGTTGAACAGCGCCGCGACGATAGGGGTGGGCCTGATCTGCGGTCAAATAAAATAAGCAGGCCATTCCGATACGAAAAACATATGGAGACGACGTCATGGAAATGAGGCAGCTCCGCTATTTCGCGGCCGTTGCGCAGACCGGCCACCTGACGCGCGCGGCCGAGCTGCTGGGCATCCAGCAGCCGCCGCTGAGCCAGCAGATCCACACGCTGGAGCGCGAGCTCGGCATGCCGCTGTTCCGCCGCCATCCGCGCGGGATGGCGTTGACCGATGCGGGGCGGCAATTCCAGGTCGAGGCGCTGCGCCTGCTGCAGGACATGGAGGCGATGTCGCAGCGCATGGCGCGCGTCGCGCAGGGGCAGGAGGGGACGCTGGCGATCGGCTTCACCAGCTCGGCGGCGGCACACCGCTTCATGCCGGAGGTGCTGCGGGCGTTCCGGCGCGCGCACCCGAAGGTCGAGCTGCAGCTGCGCGAGGACAACGCGGCCGAGCTGACCGCGGCGCTGTCGGGCGGCCGCCTGCACTGCGCGCTGCTGCGCGTGCCGGTCGCGCGGCCGCAGGGCCTGCGCTTCGAGACGCTGCTGCGCGAGCCGGTGATGGCCGCGATGCCGAGCGACCATGCGTTCGCGGCGCCGCCGAAGCGCGGCAGCGCCGCGCGGCCGCTGACGCTGGCGCAGCTGTGCACCGAGGGGCTGATCCTGGTGCGCCGCCCGGGCGCGCCGGGGCTGTACGCCGAGCTGCTCGCGCTGTGCCACGAGAAGGGCCTGCGACCGCGCATCGTCGCCGAGGTCGACCGCATGATGACGAACCTGAACCTGGTCGCGGCCGGCGCCGGGCTGTCGGTGGTGCCGGCATCGATGACCGGGGCGCATCCGCATGCGATCGCGTACCGCCGGCTCGCCGGCTGCGGCTCGCTCGATGCGCCGCTGACGCTGGCCGCGCGCGTCGACGACGACAACCTGCCGGCGCAGCGCTTCGCGGCGCTCGCGGGCGAGCTGGCATCGCGGCAGGGGGCGGCATGAACGCGACCCGTCGGCTGATCGTCCGCGCTGCATGGGCACTGCCGGCCTGCGCGGTCGCGGCACCGCCGGCAGCGCCGTGGCCGTCGAGACCGGTGCACCTGATCGTCGTCTACCCGCCGGGCGGCGTCAGCGATGCGATGGCGCGCACGCTGGCCGAGCCGCTGGCGCAGGCGCTGGGCGTGCCGGTGGTGGTCGAGAACCGCGGCGGCGCCGGCGGCGCGCTCGGCATGGAGCTGCTGGCGCGCGCCGCGCCGGACGGCTGCACGCTGGCCTTTTCGGCCGTTTCGCCGCTCACGCTGCAGCCGCTGCTGGCCGGTGGTCCGCGCGACCTGCTGGGCAGCGTGGTCCCGGTGGCCGGCGTGATGAACACGCCGGTGCTGGTGGCGGGCACGCCGGCGTTCACCGGCCACAGTTTCGGCGACCTGATCGCGCAGGCGCGGGCGCATCCCGGCGAGCTGCGCTGGGCCACGTCGGGCATCGCGACCAGCGGGCACATGGTGCTGGCGCAGACGCGGCTGCAAAGCGGCGTCGACATCACGCACGTGCCCTACCAGGGCGGCGGGCCGCAGATCAACGACGCGCTCGGCGGGCAGTTCGAGGTGCTGTCGACGAACGTCGCGGCGGCCCAGCTGCAGCTGCTGGCCGCCGGCCGGCTGAAGGCGCTGGCCGTCGGCGCGCCGACGCGGCTCGACGCCTTGCCGCAGGTGCCGACGCTGGCGGAGCTGGGCTATCCGCAGGCCAACATCGGTTCGCTGTTCGGGCTGTTCGCGCCGGCCGGCACGCCGGCGGCGGTGGTGGCGCGGCTGAATGCCGAGGTCGGCCGCTTGCTCGCGAGCGATGCGGTGGCTTCGCGGCTGCGGGAGTCGCACAACCTGCCGGCGGGGGGGACGCAGCAGGATTTCGTGCGGCAGATTGCGGCGGAGCGGCGGCGCAACCAGGAGCTGGTCAAGCGGTCGGGGGGATTGCTGTCGTGATCGCGCGCGTCTGCTGCTGGTAGCGCGCCGGCGTCACGCCATACATCCCGGCGAAGCGACGCGTCAGGTGGGCCTGGTCGGTGAGCCCGTTGTCGGCCGCGACCAGCGCCGGTGCGATGCCGGCCGACAGCTGGCGCTTCGCGCGGAACAGCCGCAGCGCCATCAGCATCTGGTGCGGCGTCGCATGGTGCCGCGCCTTGAAGCGGCGCTGGAAATGGAACGGGCTCAGCCCCGCCGCCTGTGCCAGGTCGGCCAGCGTCAACGGGTCGGCCAGGCGGTCGTGCATCAGGTCGATCGCGCGCTGCAGCGGCGCGTCGCACTCGCTCGCGCGCTCCGGCCGCCCACGGCGCGCATGCGGCTGCACCGCCTGCACCAGCTCGAGCAGCGCGCCATCGAACGCGAGCGCTGAATCGGCCGTCCACAGCGCCTGCAGGGCCGCACCGGCGCGCTGCGCGCTCGCTGCATGCCGCAGCACCGGTTCGGCGAACGACCAGTCGGCCTCGCCGCTGACCTCGCGCAGCAGCGCGGCATCGACATACGCCATCCGGTAGCGCCAGCCGTGCACGGTCTCGGCACGGCCGGTGTGCAGCACGTCGGGGTTCATCACCACCAGCGACTGCGGCGGCGCCAGGTGCTCGCTGCCGCGGTAACGGAAGCGCTCGACGCCGGCATCGATCACGCCGAAGCCGTAGGCCTCGTGCGTGTGCGGCTCGAACGCGTAGCGCACGATGTGCGCGCGGTACAGCTCGATGCCGCCGCGGTGCGCGGGTTGCTTGAACTGCGCACGGTCGCTGGCGTGCTCGAAACGGTCGGGGACGGCTTCCACCGCGCGATGATGGCATGCTGGGCGGCGATGAGTGCCTTGCCCGCCCTGCCGCTCCACCCTGCCGACAGCCTGCGCGTGTCGGACCAGGAGCGCGCGACGCTGGCGCAGTTCGTGACGCTGTCGGTCGTGCTGCACGTGCTGGCCGTGATGTGGGTCGGCACGCAGACCGGCCGGCCGAATGGAGGTGCCGAACCGCGGGCCGACGCGTGGGGGCCGCTGCGGGTCACGCTGGCGCCGCCACCGGCGCCACGCGCGGCCGCCGCGCGTGCGCCCGCAGTGCCACCCGCTCCGCGCGCCGTCGTCGCACCGCGGCAGGTCCCGGTCGCGAAGGCCGCGGCACCGGTGACCCCGCCGTCGCCACCGCCGCCGCCGCCACCTCCTCCGCCGCGAGTCGAAGCACCACCGCCACCCGCACCGCCAGCCCCGCCGAAGGTCGAGGTCCGGACGATGCCGGCACCAGCGCCCGCCGCGCCGCGCGTCGACCGCGCCGCCCCCGTGCCGCCGCCCGTCGTGGCCGACGCCGCCGCATCCGCGCCCGAGCCGGCGGCGTCGCAGCCGCTGCCGCCCCCACCGGCAGCGCCCTTGCCCCTGCCGGCAGCGCCCGCCGCACCGCCGATGGCGATGCCGGTTCCGACACCGGTGCCGGCGCCGCCGCCCGTCGCGATTCCGCCAGCCGTGCTCCCGCCCTTGCCGGAGCTGGTACCCGAGCCGATCCGGCAACCAGGACCCGTGGAGGTGGTGCCGCCGATTCCCATGCCGACGCCGGCACCTGCACCCGCGCCCGTTCCGGCCCCGGCGCCGGTCCCTGCACCCGTCGCCTCTCCGGCTCCCCCGGCCCCGGTCCCCGCGCCCGAGCCGGCGCTTGCGCCGGCAGCGCAACCCTCCCCACCGCCGACACGGCGCGTCAGCCCCGGCACCACGGCCGAGCCCACCACCGCCCCGTCACTGGGCGGCCCGGTCGCGAATCCGAACAACGACACCAGCCGCGACAGCAGCGCCCCGGCCGGCGCGCCCGGCGAGCCGAAGCTGAACCTGACCGTGCCCGGCCTGCGCAGCCGCGGCAGCAACTTCGGCGGCGCGGCACCCGGCGTGCTGCCGCTGCTGCCGCCGCCGCCCGAGCGCAAGGCCAAGATCACCGAGGAACTCGACAAGGCCGGCCGCGCCGACTGCCGCAACGCCTACAGCGGCATGGGCCTGCTGGCCGCGGTGCCGCTGGCGGTCGATGCGGTCAAGGGCGGCGGATGCAAGTGGTAGCGGCGCGCTCAGCGCGCCACCGCATGCGCCTTGCGCAGGCTTTCCATCCACGCGGTCCAGTCCATCGGCCCGACGGCGTGGCGCTTCTGCAGGTTCTCCAGCACCCGGCCCCAGGCGCGGTCGAAGTAGGCGTAGGTCTTGTCCCATTCGCCGCCGTCGCCCCAGCCGACGTGGTGCAGCGTCACGCGCGTGGTGTCGGCGTCGACCGGCGCGAAGCGCACGACCACGAAGGTGCGCTGCTGGCGGGCCTCGGGCAGCGAGGGCGGCGCGTTCCAGTCGAAGCTGATCATCTTCATCGGCTGCAGCGCCATGAAGCGCATGTCGTCGGCGCCCTTCATGCCCGGCTCGGCCAGCGGATCGATGTGGATGTGGAAGGCGCCGCCGACGCGCGCGTCGACTTCCGCTTCGGGTGCGAAGAAGCCCTCGACGCCGGCCTTCGTGGTCCAGCTCTGCCACACCGCGGCCAGCGGCGCGGCCACCACCACCTCCTTGTCGATCGCGCGCTCGGCAGCGGCGGCATCGCCGACGGCGGCTGCGAACACGGTGGTCCACAGCAGCGCGCATGAGACTCCAACGACGAAGCGCATGGCTTTCTCCGGTGATTCGGCGGCGCCAGACACTACCATCGCGGGCATGCCTGCTCAAGCGCCTCCCCAAGCGCCCACCTCCCCCGGCCCGCTCGCCGGCCTGAAGGTGCTCGAACTCGGCCAGCTGATCGCCGGCCCGTTCGCCGCGAAGACGCTGGCCGACTTCGGTGCCGACGTGATCAAGGTCGAGCCGCCCGGCAGCGGCGACCCGCTGCGCCAGTGGCGCCTGATGCACGAAGGCACCAGCGTCTGGTGGGAAGTGCAGTCGCGCAACAAGCGCAGCCTCGCGCTCGACCTGAAGCAGCCCGAGGCGCGCGACATCGTGCGCCGCCTCGCCGCCGAAAGCGACGTGCTGGTCGAGAACTTCAAGCCCGGCGTGATGGAAGCCTGGGACCTCGGCTACGACACGCTGTCGGCCGCCAACCCGGGCCTCGTGATGCTGCGCATCAGCGGCTACGGCCAGACCGGGCCCTACAAGGACCGGCCGGGCTTCGGCGTCGTCGCCGAAGCGATGGGCGGGCTGCGCCACCTGACCGCCGAGCCGGGCCGCGTGCCGGTGCGCGTGGGCGTCAGCATCGGCGACACGCTGGCCTCGCTGCACGGCGTGATCGGCATCCTGATGGCCTTGCAGCACCGCCATGCCAGCGTGTCGGCCGACGCGCCGAAGGGGCGCGGGCAGGTGATCGACGTCGCGCTCTACGAGGCGGTCTTCAACTGCATGGAGAGCCTGCTGCCCGAATACAGCGCCTTCGGCACCGTGCGCGAGCCCGCCGGCTCGGCGCTGCCCGGCATCGCGCCGAGCAATGCCTACGCCTGCCGCGACGGCTGGGTGCTGGTGGCCGGCAACGGCGACAGCATCTTCAAGCGGCTGATGGCCGCGATCGGCCGCGACGACCTCGGCCGCGATCCGGCGCTGGCCGGCAACGCCGGGCGCGTCGCACGGGTCGCCGAGATCGATGCGGCGATCGGCGACTGGGCCGCGCCGCGCCGCGTCGCCGAGGTGCTCGACGCGCTGCATGCCGCGCATGTGCCGGCCGGGCGCATCTACACCGCGCGCGACATCGCCGACGACCCGCACTACCGCGCGCGCGGCATGCTGCAGCGCGTCACCACCGCGCACGGCCTGTCGCTCGAGACACCGGGTATCGTGCCGAAGCTGAGCGCAACGCCCGGTTCGATCCGCCGCCGCGCCCCGGCGCTCGGCGAAGACAGCGACGCGGTGCTGCGCGAGATCGGCGTGACCCCCGAGCAACTGGCCGCGCTGCGCGAGCGCGGCGTTCTCTGATTCGCGCCCCCTGAACCGGAGCGACCCTGATGCAAGAGCGCCCCCATCGCAGCCCCGTCGTGCTGGTCCTCGCCTACCTGGTGGTCGGCACGGCGTGGGTGCTGCTCTCCGAGCATGCGGCGCTCGCGCTGACCAGCGACCCGCGCCAGCTGACGCTGGTGCACACCATCCAGGGCCTGCTGTTCGTCGCGATGTCGGGCTGCCTGCTGATCATGCTGCTGCGCTCGCTGGCCACGCGCGCCAGCACCGAAGACACCGTGCTGCACGAGATCGCCGTCAGCTACGAGCAGATGTTCCACGCCAATCCGCAGCCGATGTGGATCTACGACGCGCTGTCGCTGCGCTTCCTCGACGTGAACGGCGCGGCGATCGCGCAGTACGGCTGGTCGCGCGAGGAGTTCCTGCAGATGACGCTGGCCGACCTGCGCCCGCCGGAAGACGTTGCGGCGATGGAGTCGCAGGTGCGCGCGTCGCGCCTCGCCGATGCGGCCGGCGTCACGTCGTCCGGGCCGTGGCGCCACCGCCGCAAGGATGGCCGCGAACTGCTCGTGCGCGTCAGCGCGCACAGCCTGCAGTTCGGCGACCGCAGCGCACGGCTGTGCCTGGTGAGCGACGTGACGGCGCAACAGGCGCTGGCCACCGAGCGCGAGCAGATGATCGCGCAGCTGCAGCATTCGCGCGAATGGCTCGATGCCGCGATCGACGGCGGCCGCATCGGCCTGTGGGCGCGCGACCTGCGCAGCGACGTGCTGACGCTCGGCGGGCGCTGGGCCGACCTGCTCGGCACGACGCCGGACGAATTCAACGCCCGCTTCGGCGAGATCGCCACCGACAGCTTCGAAACGCTGTGCCATCCGGACGACCTGCCCGGCGCCAGGGAGCGCTTCCGTGCCTTCCTGCGCGACCCGGGCCACCCGTATGCCGACGAGTACCGGCTGCGCCATGCCGACGGCCGCTGGATCTGGGTGCTCAGCCGCGGCCACGTCGCCGAGCGCGATGCCGACGGCCGCATCCTGCGCATGGTCGGCAGCTTTGCCGACATCACCGACGTGAAGGCGGGCCAGGCCGCACGCGAGCAGCAGCATGCGGCCGAGCAGGCCAACGCGATGAAGTCGCAGTTCCTCGCGCGCGTGAGCCACGAGCTGCGCACGCCGCTGAACGCGGTGCTGGGTTTCTCGCAGCTGCTGCGGCTGGACACCGCGACGCCGCTGCATGCGCAGCAGCTGGAGCGCGTCGACCACATCGAGCGCGCCGGCCAGCACCTGCTGCGCCTGATCACCGACCTGATGGACCTGAGCAAGGTCGAGGTCGGCGCGATGGACATGCACAGCGTGCCGCTCGACCTGCGGGCGCTGGCAGACGAGGCGCTCGCGATGGTGGCGGGCGACATCGCACAACGCCGGATGCAGCTTGAGCGCGCATTCGAACCCGAGCTGCCGCCGGTGCTGGCCGATCCGCTGCGGCTGAAGCAGGCGGTGCTGAACCTGCTGTCGAACGCGATCAAATACGGTGCCCCCGGCGGAACCGTGCGGGTGACGCTGCACCGCGCCGAGGCAGGCGCACTGCAACTGGCGGTCTGGAACACCGGCCCCGGCCTCAGCGACGAACAGCTCGCGCGCCTGTACGAGCCGTTCAACCGGCTGGGCCGCGACACCGGTGCCGAGCCCGGCAGCGGCATCGGCCTGGCGATCAGCCGCCAGCTGATCGAGAGCATGGGCGGGCGCATCGACGCCCGCAGCCAACAAGGCGCCTGGGCGGAGTTCACGCTCACGCTGCGCAGCACCGCATCCGCCGCCACCGGCTGACGATCTGCCATGACCTGTGTCATGGCCCACCACTTGCTTTGCTTTTTTTCACACGGGTGACATATCTCTTACCCGTTCGTGGAGCGCTTGGGCAGTTGCGGTTTCCCCGGGATCACAAGCGGGGCCGCACTGATCAGGATGGAGGCTGAGCAAGGGGTCGGCGGATTGTCCGGCTCCGGGCACATGGCGGCAGCGGAGGGATCCTTTCGCTGCCTTTCTTTTGGCGCCAGAAGATCCTGGCACTTGATCGAAGGATGCGAATGTTCCGCTTGAAGTACGTGAGCGCGACCGTCATGGCGCTGTGCGCCGCCGGCGCAACCCCGGTATGGGCTCAGACGACGGACACCCCGGTCCCCGAAACGCCGAGCACGGCACAGAAGACGCTGCAACGCGTCGAGGTCACCGGTTCGCGCATCAAGCGCATCGATGCCGAGACCGCGTCGCCGGTGCAGGTGATCACGCGGGAGCAGATCGACCGCTCCGGTGCGCAGTCGGTCACCGAACTGCTGAACCGCCTGCCGGCCAGCAACGCCGGCAACTTCAATTCGAACGCGGTCGCGAGCTTCACGCCCGGTGCCGGCGGTGTCTCGCTGCGCGGCCTCGGCGCGCAGGCCACGCTGGTGCTGATCAACGGCCGCCGCATGGCGCCGTACGGCTTCGCATCGGGCGGACAGCAGTCGTTCTTCGACATCAATTCGATCCCGCTCGACGTCGTCGAACGGATGGAAGTGCTGCTGGACGGCGCGTCGGCCATCTACGGCTCCGACGCGATCGCCGGCGTGATCAACGTGATCCTGCGCAAGAACTACAACGGCCTGTCGCTGTCGGGTTCGGGCTCGCAGTCGGGCTACCACGACGGCGCGTCGGGCAAGTTCAGCACCACCTGGGGCAAGGGCGACCTCGACAACGACAAGTACAACTTCTTCCTGAACTACTCGCACGAGCAGCAGAACGCGGTGAAGGCCTCGGAACGGCCGATGACCTCGACCGCCGACTTCCGCCGCTTCGGGCTGACCGACTTGCGGTCCACCTACGGCTACCCGGGCAACCTCTACTCCACCGGCGGCGCGTTCATCGGCCCGATGCCGGGCTGCACGCCGCTGAACGACCCGACGGCCGCCGCCAATGGCCGCTGCATCTACCAGGGCACCGATCACCAGGACCTGATCCCCGAGACCAAGCAGGACGCGCTGTTCGGCGCCGGCACGCTGGACCTCGGCGGCGGTTTCGAGCTGTTCGGCGATGCGCTGTTCGTGCGCAACAAGTACAAGGGCGAGTCGCCTTCGTACAACAGCGCGACCTACAACTCGACCGGCACGCTGCCCACCACCTACATCACGCTGCCGGCCAACCACCCGCAGAACACCACCGGCGCCGACGTGGCGTTGCGCTACCGCTTCATGGACGTGCTGCACACCACCGAGGTGACGGCCGACACGTCTCGCCTGGTGTTCGGGGGACGCGGCGTCATTGCCGGCTGGGACGCGGAAAGCGCGTTGATGTACTCCGGCACGCATGCGCGCGTGTGGACCAACGGCCTGCTGAACGATTCGGTGCTGATCGGCGGCGACGTGCTCGATGCCAACGGCGTCGCGAACCCGAACTTCATCTTCGGCAACCCGGGCGCGAACAACCCGGCGCTGATGGCCGCGCTCTACCCGACGCTGCACGACGAAGGCAAGACCAAGACGACGTCGATCGACGTGCGCGGTTCGCGCGAGCTGATGAAGCTGCCGGCCGGCGGGCTGGGCCTGGCGATCGGCGCCGAGTTCCGCCGCGAGTCGTTCAAGAGCACGCCGGATCCGCTGACCGCCAACGGCGACATCAGCGTGCTCGGCGGCTCGTCGTCGGACGGCAGCCGCAATGTCAGCGCGTTCTTCGCCGAACTGTCGGTGCCGATCACGAAGTCGCTCGAAGCCTCGCTGGCCACGCGGACCGACCGCTACAGCGATTTCGGTTCGGCCACCGTGCCGAAGGCCGGCATCAAGTGGAAGGTGGCGTCGAACGTGGCGCTGCGGGCCACCTATGCCGAGGGCTTCCGTGCTCCGTCGTTGACCGAGACCACGCAGAGCCCGTCGACCGGCTTCTACTCGCTGCGCGACCCGAAGCTGTGCCCGGACCCGAACGACACCAACAACCCGAACATCGATCAATGTGACGCATCGATCCGGGCGATCTCTGGGTCCAACCCGAACTTGCAGCCCGAGAAGTCGAAGAGCCTGACCGCCGGCATCGTGTTCGAGCCGAGCGAGAACGTCTCGTTGTCGTTCGACGCTTACAAGATCAAGCGCCGCGACGAGATCGCGTCGATCGATCCGGACTACCTGCTGGCCAATGAAGCGATCTACCCGGGCTACGTGCAGCGCGATCCGGTGACGCAGAAAATCGAGCAGCTGAACCTGCAGTACACCAACCTCGGCTCGACCAAGGTGTGGGGCTACGACATCGAGCTGAAGGCGCGCCAGGACCTCGGCTCGGCCGGGCGCGTCGGCCTGACGATCGTCTACAACAAGATGCCGCGCTACCTGGTGGCCAATGTGAAGGACGCACCGGAAGTCGACTACGCCGGCACCTACAGCCAACCGAAGGAGCGCTTCAAGGCCGGCATCGACTGGGACATCGGCGACTGGTCGACCACGCTGACCGGCAACTACACCGGCGGTTTCCTGCGCGCCTTCTCGCCGGCCGACCTGAGCTGCCAGTATTCGAGCGGTGCGCATCCGGAGCTGTGCCGCGTGAAGGCCTGGTCGACGGCCGACCTGTACGTGGCCTACAAGGGCATCAAGAACCTGACGCTGAGCGTGAACATCGACAACATCGAGAACCGCGAAGCGCCGCTCGACGAGAACCGGGTCACCCGCTACGTCGCGTACAACGCGGGCTACCACAGCCAGATGGGCCGCAAGATCACGCTGGCGGGCAAGTACACCTTCTGGTGATGGCTGGCGGCGCACGCCGCGACAGCGACGAAGGGACCCGCGAGGGTCCCTTTTTTTTTCGTGGGGCTCAGACCTCGCGTTTGAGATCCCTGAAGGCCGCGAACAGCCACGAACGCATCCCCACCACCAGCGTGTACGCCCGCCGCTGGTCGGCCGGCAGCTTCTGGTCCGCCAGGTGCTGCTGCGCGAAATCCTGCCCGACGCGCTGCAGCCGCTCGACGAAGCTCGCCGCCAGGCTGGTGCCGATCTGGCCGTGCACCAGCATCATCAGCTCGCCCTCGCCGTCGAAGCCGCTGTTGAAGTAATCGTCGGCGACGTGCTCGCGGAAGAACGCCATCACCGGCCCGTTCGGCCGCCAGCGGAAGGTCTTGGCCACCTGAAGCCGGTAGCGGTTCATCGGCCGCAGCTCGATGATGCCGAGCCGGTCGAGCTGCAGCAGGTAGCGCACGCAATCGGCCTCGCTGAAGGTGTAGGTGCCGATCATCTGCTCGTAGGTCCACTGGCTCATGCAGCAGATCGCCAGCAGCAGCAGCCGGCGGTCGGCCACCACCGCCTTCTCCTGCTCGAGCGTCAGCTCGCGGCGCAGCGGCTGCGCATCGGCGATCTGGCGCGCCAGTTCGGCGAAGTCCATCTTCAGCACGCGCAGCACATCGTCGATGCGCGACAGCGGCATGTCGCCCTTCGCGAAGATGCGCTTGATGCTCGATTCCGACATCTCCAGCTCGTCGGCCAGCCGGGCGTACGTGATGTCGGCGCGCTTCAGCTCGGCCTTCAGCGCCTGGACCAGGTCCTGGGTGGTGCTCATCTCGACCCTCAAAAAGTATCGCCAGACGATACCTGATGGCCATGCCGCCGCAACCCCTCCTGGGAGGGATTGAACTCCGGTGGCGGACGCACGACCATCCGCTCCGTCATCAACCCACCGATCGAGAGTTTCCATGCAAGCCACCCTGATCCGCAAAGACACCAAGGCCTGGAAGGCCCAGGTCTGGATCTCGTTCGGTACCGCCGCGACGCTGTGCGCGACCGGCCTCGCCTACCTGCCCGGCGAGGACATCCAGCGCGCCTTCATGGTGATGGGCTACGTGTTCTGCCTGTCGACCGCGTTCGCGCTGGCCAAGTACATCCGCGACAACGAGCTGCGCAAGAACGACACGCCGATGTGGGGCTTCGTCGTGTGGGGCGGCTTCGCGCTGGCGATGGCGCTGACCGGCTGGGGCCTGTGGCGCATGGACATCAACCCGACCTGGAAGGCCTACCTGGGCGTGTGCTGGCTGTTCCTGATCTCGAGCGTGTTCACGCTGGCCAAGACGCTGCGCGATGCCCACGAAGCGGCGCTGGCCGAAGCCCGCCGCGACGGCATGCGCACGATGCGCGAAGCCGAGTGAGCCCCCTGAACCATCCACCGGAGACGACCATGAAGCGATTTGCCCTGGATGCCCTGATCGCGGCCAGCCTGCTGGCCGCCGGTGTCCCGGCGGTGCATGCCCACCCGCCGAACGCGTCGGACGCCAGCGCGCTGTCGATGCTGCCGATCGCGATCTCGGTCAGCGCACCGGTGATGGTGCTGTCGGCCGGCGCGGTCCTCAGCGTCGTCGCGGTCGAGGCCTCGGCCGACGGCGCGGTCTGGGTGCTCGAACGGGCATCCGACGGCGCCCGCGCCAGCCTGCGCCTGTCCGGCCAGCTGGCCGGCGCGATGTCGGTCGCGGCCGGCACCACGGTGATGGTCGCGGCGATCAGCACCGGCTGGGTGCTGTCGGCGGCCGGCCAGGCGATCGCCTTCATCCCGAACGAGATCGGCAAGGCGCTGCTCTACAACGAGCGGGTCACGCTGTGAACGCCCGGGCGGCGCTCGCGCTCGCGCTGCTGGCCGCGGCGCAGGGCGCCCAGGCCGGCCGCTCGTGCGAGCGCAAGCTGCCCGACAGCCGCAGCGTCGAACGCGCGATGACGCTGGCCGAGCACACCGCGCAGCGCCTGGACGCGAGCGGGGCGCAGGTGGTGCTGCTGGCGCGCGTCGGCCAGAACCTGAGCGACTACGGCCAGCGCTATTCGCACCTCGGCATCGCGTACCGCGACACCCCCGGCGCGCCGTGGCGCATCGCGCACAAGCTGAACCAGTGCGGCACCGCGAAGGCCGCGGTCTACCGCCAGGGCCTCGGCGAGTTCTTCCTCGACGACCTGTACGACTACGAAGCCGGCCTGGTCGTGCCGACGCCCGAGGTGCAGGCCCGGCTGCTGCCCGCGCTGCGCGACAACCGCCGGCTGGCCCGGCTGCACACGCCGGCCTACAGCATGGTGGCCTACCCGTGGGCGCAGGCCTACCAGCAGTCGAACCAGTGGGCGATCGAGACGCTCGCGGCGGCGCAGGAGCCGTCGATCTCGACCCGCCCGCAGGCGCAGGCCTGGCTGCGCGAGCATGGCTACCTGCCGGACACGCTGCACCTGTCGGCCTTCCAGCGGCTCGGCGCGCGCATGACGGCGGCCAATGTCGCGTTCGACGACCACCCGAATTCGAAGCGATTCACCGATCGCATCGAAACCGTCACGGTCGACTCGGTCTTTCGCTGGATGGGACGCAGCGGACTGGGTGGTCCGGTCGCCGTTGTGCGGTAGATTGCCCGGCGGCGCCCCGCACGACAACAACAGACAGCAACCAGGAGACACCGTGGACCCCCACGCGCACCCCAACCAGTTCGCTCTGCTCGGCCAGCGCCGCTTCGCGCCGTTCTTCTGGACGCAGTTCCTCGGCGCCGGCAACGACAACCTGTTCAAGTTCGCATTCACCGTGCTGGTGACCTACAAGGTGCAGGTGTCGTGGCTGTCGCCGCAGCTCGCCGGGCTGGTGATCGGCGCGCTGTTCATCCTGCCGTTCCTGCTGTTCTCGGCCACCAGCGGGCAGCTGACCGACAAGTACGACAAGACGCGCGTGATCCAGCTCGTCAAGTCGCTCGAGATCGCGATCATGCTGCTGGCCGCCTGGGGCTTCTGGGCCACCCACGTGCCGGTGCTGCTGGCCTGCGTGTTCCTGATGGGCCTGCATTCCACGCTGTTCGGCCCGGTGAAGTTCGCCTACCTGCCCCAGCACCTGGGCGAGCGCGAACTGACCGGCGGCAACGGCATGGTCGAGATGGGCACCTTCGTCGCGATCCTGCTCGGCCAGGTGGCCGGCGGGCTGCTGGTCGGCATCCCCGAGGTCGGTCGCCACTACGTCGCGATCGGCTGCGTCGCGGTCGCGCTGCTCGGCCGGCTGACCGCGCAGTACGTGCCGCCGTCGCCGTCGACCGACCCGGGGTTGAAGATCAACTGGAACCCGGTCACCGAGACCTGGCGCAACCTGAAGCTCGCGAACCAGAACGTCGCGGTGTTCCGCTCGCTGCTCGGCATCTCGTGGATGTGGTTCTTCGGCGCGGCCTTCCTGTCGCTGTTCCCGGCCTTCGCGAAGGAGGTGCTGCACGGCGACGAGCAGGTCGCATCGCTGCTGCTGGTGGTGTTCTCGATCGGCATCGGCACCGGCTCGCTGCTGTGCGAGGTGGTGTCGCGCCGGCATGTCGAGATCGGCCTGGTGCCGCTCGGCGCGATCGGCATGAGCATCTTCGCGATCGACCTGTTCTTCGCGTCGCGCGGGCTGCCGCCGTCGGCACAGCTGTCGCTCGCCGGCTTCGTGTCGGTCGGCGCGCACTGGCGGGTGATGGCCGACCTGGCGCTGCTGAGCCTGTTCGCCGGGCTGTACAGCGTGCCGATGTACGCGATGATCCAGCTGCGCTCGCAACCCAGCCACCGGGCCCGCATCATCGCGGCCAACAACATCCTGAACGCGCTGTTCATGATCGTCAGCGCGGTGCTGGTCGGCGCGCTGCTGAAGGCGGGGCTCTCGATCCCGCAGGTGTTCCTGATCGTCGGCGTGCTGAACGCGGTCGTCGCGTTCTACATCTTCCTGGTGGTGCCGGAGTACCTGCTGCGCTTCATCGCGCTGGTCGCCACGCGCTGCATCTACCGCTTCAAGGTGCGCGGCGACGAGCACATCCCGCTGAAGGGCGCGGCGATCCTGGTGTGCAACCACGTCAGCTTCGTCGACGCGGTGCTGCTGATGGCGGCCAGCCCGCGGCCGATCGCCTTCATCATGGACCACCGCATCTTCAAGCTGCCGGTGCTGGGCTGGATGTTCAAGCTGGCCAAGGCGATCCCGATCGCACCGCAGCGCGAGAACGCGCAGGTCTACGAGCAGGCCTTCGAACGGGCCCGCGCGGTGCTGGCCGACGGCGAACTGGTGTGCATCTTCCCCGAAGGCGCGATCACGAAGGACGGCCAGCTCGGCGAGTTCAAGGGCGGCGTGATGAAGCTGCTCGAAACCCACCCGGTGCCGGTGATCCCGCTTGCGCTGCAGAACCTGTGGGGCTCGTTCTTCTCGCGGGTGGAGCAGGGCGGTGCGATGGTGAAGCCGTTCCGGCGCGGCCTGTTCAGCCGCGTCGGCATGGTGGCCGGCGCGCCGCTGGCTGCCGGCGACGTGACGCCGGACGGGCTGCGCACCCGGGTGGGGGAACTCCTCGCCAGCTGAGTGGGCACGCCGATTGCCCCTCGGGTCTTGCATCCTTCAGCTCGACCCATACCTACAAGCCGCCATGAACCTTCCGAACCTGTCCTTCCTCGGCCGCCGCGGCAACGACTGGGATTTCCACGCGTTGTGGCCTTCGCTGCAGCGCGCCCGGCATTGCATGGTCACGACCCGCCTGAACAGCGGCCACCCGCACGCCGCGCGGGTGAGGATCTCGATGACCTCGGGCGACGGTCCGCCGCACGTCTGGCTGATGGTGCCTCGCGACAGCCGTCTCGCGCAGGACATCGAACTCGACCCGAGCCTGACGCTGTCGTTCACCGAGCCGCGCTCGCAGCAACTGGTGCATCTGACAGGCGAGGTCGCGCTGGTCGAGGCGCATCACAACCCGGTGTACCTGCACCCGAGCGTGCGCCATGCGCCGGACCTGACCGTCGTCGAAGGCGAGCAGGATTTCGTGATGCTGCGGGTCGACATCCCGAGCGACCAGCGCCCGCGCACGCAGATGGACGGCGCGCGCCCGTCCGACTTCGGCATCTCGCGGCCGCAGCAGTGGTCCGAGACGATGCCGTCGGCCTGAGTTTCCGGGCCGGGCCGCGGTTCAGCGGCCTGCGACGATCGCTCGCGAGAATGTCTTGCGCACCGTCGTCAGGTGCCGGCGCATCGCCTGCCGGGCCGCCGCCGGGTCGTGCGCCGCGATGGCCTCCAGCACGCGCCGGTGGTCGTCGACCGCGGCGACATGCAGGCCGGGCGTCGTGAACAGCGTTTCCATCCGCTCCTGCATCGGCGTGTAGCGCTGGTCCCACAGCGTCGTCACGATGAACAGCAGCGCCGCGTTGCCGCTGGCGCGCGCGATGCCGATGTGGAAGGCGCGGTCGCCGTCGTGCAGCAGGGGGTTGCGGGCATGGTCCTGCACCATCTGGTCGAGGCTGCGCTGCAGGGCCTGCACATCCTGCTCGGTGGCATGGCGCGCGGCGAGCGCGGCGGTCTCGGTCTCGACGACCAGCCGCGCCTCCAGCAGCTCCAGCGGGCCGACCGGCGGCTCGTCCGCCGAGGCGCCTGACGCGCCCGGCGCGATGCCCGGGGCCTCGGCCTTCGGCGCCGACGCATCGAGCACCTGCACCCCCGCCCCGACCCGCACCGACACCCGCCCCTGCACCTCCAGCGCGATCAGCGCCTCGCGCACCGAGGCCCGGCTGACGCCCAGCTGGTCGGCCAGCTCGCGCTCCGGCGGCAGGTAGCTGCCGATGCCGAAGCGGCCGCTGTCCATCGACTCGCGCAGCACGCCGGCGATGTGCTGGTACAGGCGCTTGGTCTCGATCGGCGGCAGTCGCTGGTGGCTCATCGGTCGATTTTCCCATCAGGGTCAACCCGGTTGCCGCGGATCGCTGGCGATCGCAACAATGGTCTATTGGTCTGACCTTTATACCTTTTCAGGCCGACCCAAGGAAGCCGGAATGACCCCCGCCATCGACCCGCCCGTGACTGATCCGCGCCTGCTGCTGCTGAACCCGGCCGACAACTGCCTGGTGGCCTGCCGTGCGTTGGCGGCCGGCGAGACGCTGTTGATCGACGGCGTGCCGGCGACGCTGCCGCGGCCGGTCGCGATGGCGCACAAGCTGGCGCGGCGCGCGCTGGCGGTCGGCGACAAGGTGCTGCGCCATGGCGCGGCGATCGGCAGCGTGCAGCGGCCGATCGCCCGCGGCGAGCACATCCACACCGACAACCTCGCCAGCGACTACCTCCCCACCTACACGCTGCAGGACGGCTCGAAATATGTCCTCACTTCACACGACTGAGCGCACGACTGAGCCCACGGCCAGGCAGCCGACGGAGCCGATGCCCGTGCTGACCGGCTTCCCGCGCGCCGACGGCCGCAAGGGCATCCGCAACGTGGTCGCGGTGGCCTACCTGGTCGAATGCGCGCACTTCGTTGCGCACGAGGTCACGCTCGCATTCCGCGGCGAGCCGGTGCACCTGGTCGGCTTCCCCGGCTGCTACCCGAACGCCTATGCCGACAAGGTGATGCGCCGGCTGCTGACGCACCCGAACGTCGGCGCGGTGCTGCTCGTCTCGCTCGGCTGCGAGAGCTTCGACAAGCGCGGGCTGGAGGCCGAGGTCGCCGCCAGCGGCCGGCCGGTGCACACGCTGACGATCCAGGAGCGCGGCGGCACGCGCAAGACGCTGAACGAGGGCATCGAGTGGGTGCGCTGGGCGCTCGCCGAGCTCGACACGCAGCCGCGCGTGCCGATGCGCTGGGACGAACTGGTCGTCGCGACCGTCTGCGGCGGCAGCGACGGCACCAGCGGCATCACCGCGAACCCGGCGGTCGGCCGCGCGTTCGACACGCTGATCGCGCGCGGCGCCGCCTGCATCTTCGAGGAGACCGGCGAGCTGGTCGGCTGCGAGTTCCACATGCAGCGCCGCGCCGCGACCCCCGAGCTCGGCGACGAGATCGTGCGCTGCGTCGCGAAGGCGGCGCGCTACTACGAGACGCTCGGCCACGGCAGCTTCGCGCCCGGCAATGCCGACGGCGGCCTGACGACGCAGGAGGAGAAATCGCTCGGCGCCTACGCGAAGAGCGGCGATTCGCCGATCAGCGGCCTGATCAAGCCCGGCGACATCCCGCCGACCGGCGGCCTCTACCTCCTCGACGTGGTACCCGACGGCGAGGTGCGCTTCGGCTTCCCCAACATCTCGGACAACGCCGAGATCGTCGAGCTGATCGCCTGCGGCGCGCACCTGACGCTGTTCACCACCGGCCGCGGCTCGGTGGTCGGCTCGGCGATCTCGCCGGTGATCAAGGTGTGCGCGAACCCGGACACCTACGACCTGCTGGCCGACGACATGGACGTCAACGCCGGCCGCATCCTGCGCGGCGATGCGACGCTCGACCAGGTCGGCGCCGAGATCGTCGCGCTGGTGCAGGACGTCGGCCACGGCCGCGAGACCGCCAGCGAAGCGCTCGGCCACCGCGAGTTCATCCTCACCTACAAGGCCTTCGAGCCGATCGGCCCGAGCTGCCTGCCCGTGCGGCAAGCGACACGCGCGATGCCGCTCCAGTCTTCCACGCGAGCCACGCCATGACCACGATGACCACGCTGCCGACCCGCATGCTCCCGCGCACCCGCCACGCGCTGACCACGTTGGGCATGGGCGGTGCGCCGCTCGGCAACATGTACGACCTGATCTCCGAGGACGCGTCGCGCGCCGCCTTCGACGCCGCGTGGGCGGCCGGCATCCGCTTCTTCGACACCGCGCCGTTCTACGGCTACACGCTGTCGGAGCGGCGCTTCGGCGAGGCGCTGCGCGAGCACCCGCGCGACCAGTGGGTGCTGAGCAGCAAGGTCGGCCGGCTGCTGAAGCCGCTGTCGCCGCATGCCACGCGGCGCGAGCTGCCGGCCGGCGAAACGGCCTGGCAGAACCCGCTGCCGTTCGAGGTGCACTACGACTACAGCGCCGGCGCGATCCGCCGCTCGGTCGAGGACAGCCTGCAGCGCCTCGGCACGAACCGCCTGGACCTCGCGCTGGTGCACGACATCGGCCGCGTGACGCACGGCGACCGCCATGATTTCCACTGGCGGCAGCTGACCAGCGGCGGGGGCTTGCGCGAGATGGAGGCACTGCGCCGCGAAGGGCTGATCGGCGCGATCGGGCTGGGCGTCAACGAATGGGAGATCGTGCGCGACACGATGGAGCACGTCGACCTCGATTGCACGCTGCTGGCCGGCCGCTACACGCTGCTGGAGCAGCAGGCGCTCGACCCGTTCCTCGCGCGCTGCGTGGAGCGCGGCGTCGGCATCATCGTCGGCGGACCGTTCAACTCGGGCATCCTCGCGGCGGGCCTGCGGCGGCCCAGCAGCACGCTGAAGTTCAACTACGCGGCGGCACCGGCCGAGGTGCTCGGGCGCGTGGCCCGGTTGCAGGCGGTGTGCGACGGCTTCGAGGTGCCGCTCGCGGCCGCCGCGCTGCAGTTTCCGCTCGGGCATCCGGCGGTGGTGTCGTGCGTGCCGGGGCCGCGCAACGCGGACGAATTGAACGGCATCGTGCGCTGGATGACGCAGCCGATCCCCGCGGCGCTGTGGGCCGCGTTGCGCGAGCAGGGCCTGATCGCCGCCGACGCCCCGGTGCCGGCGGGAACCGACCGATGACCGCGCCGTACCGCATCGATGCGCACCAGCATTTCTGGTCGCTCGCACGCGGCGACTACGGCTGGCTGACCCCCGACCTGGCACCGCTGTACCGCGACTTCGCGCCCGCCGACCTGCAGCCGCTGCTCGCCGCCCACGAGGTGCGTGGCACGGTGCTGGTGCAGGCCGCGCCGACGCTGGCCGAGACGCAGTGGCTGCTGCGCCTGGCCGCGCAGCACGACCTGGTGCGCGGCGTCGTCGGCTGGGTCGACCTGGCACACGGCGATGCAGTGCCGGCCCTCGACGCACTCGCCGCCGATCCGCTGCTGAAGGGCGTGCGGCCGATGCTGCAGGATTTACCTGACCCGGCCTGGATCGCCACCGCGCCCATCGATGCCGCGGTGGGCGCGCTGGTGCGCCACGACCTGCGCTTCGACGCGCTGGTGAAGCCCGCGCACCTGCCGCACCTGCTGGCCTTTGCGCAACGCCACCCGGCCCTGCCGATCGTGATCGACCATGCCGCCAAGCCTGATATCGCACGCGGTGCCTTCAGCGCCTGGCGCCGCGGCCTGCAGGCGCTGGCGCAGCTGCCGTCGCTGCACTGCAAGCTGTCCGGCCTGGCGACCGAAGCCGGCACGGGCTGGCGCGCCGCCACGCTGCGCCCGTATGCCGAGACGGTGCTCGAGCTGTTCGGCCCGCAACGCGTGATCTGGGGCAGCGACTGGCCGGTGCTGACGCTGGCCGGCGGCTATGCCGAGTGGGTCGCGGCGACCGACGAGTTGCTGGCACCGCTGGATGACGCCGATCGCCATGCGGTGTGGGCCGGCAATGCCGAGCGCTTCTACCGCCTGGACTGAGCAGGCCGGGCCGAGAAGGTGTGAACAACGACAACGATGGAGACAACATGAACCAAAGGTCGATTTCCCTCTGGGCCACGCTGGCCTGCACGGCCGCGCTCGGCCTGTCCGGCGCGCAGGCGCAGACCAAGGCCTACGCCGGCGTCACGCTGAACGTGATGACCTTCACCGGGCCGCAGATCGCCGAGCCGCTGCAGCGCCGCGGCAAGGAGTTCGAGGCCGCCACCGGCGCCAAGGTCAACGTGATCACGGTGCCGTACTCCGACCTGTACCAGAAGCTGCTGACCGACTGGTCGACCGGCACCAACTCGATCGACGCCGCGATCCTCGCGCCGCAGTGGATGCCCGACTACGTCGGATTCCTCGAGGACCTGAGCCCGCGCGTGAAGGCCGACGCCAAGCTGCGCGAGGACGACGTCGCGCCGTTCTTCCGCGAGTTCTCGCAGAAGTACGGCGGCAAGACCTACACCGTGACGCTGGACGGCGACTTCCACATCGCCTACTACCGCAGCGACGTGCTGGCCAAGCTCGGCCGGAAGCCGCCGCAGACCTGGGACGAGTACCTCGACATCGCGAAGGCCGCGCATGGCAAGGACTTCGGCGACGGCAAGCCGATCGTCGGCTCGTGCATCGCGAAGAAGCGTGGCGCGCAGTCGTTCTGGATGATCACCTCGGTGGCCGGCGCCTTCCTGCAGGCCAAGGGCACCAGCGAGGGCGCGTTCTTCGACCCGGCGACGATGAAGCCGCTGGTCAACAACGACGCCTTCGCACGCGCGCTGGAGATCTACAAGGAGACCGGCAAGTACGGCCCGCCGAACGAGATCAACATGGACGTCGGCGACACCCGCACGCTGTTCGTCAGCGGCGGCTGCGCGCTCACCGTCGACTGGGGCGACATCGGCCCGCTGGCGGTCGACCCGAAGGCGTCGAAGGTGGTCGACAAGGTCGGCGCGCTGATGCTGCCCGGCACGACCCGGGTGCTCGACCGCGCCAGCGGCAAGCTGGTGGCGTGCGATGCCACGCGCTGCCCGCATGCGGTGAACGGCGTGAACCGCGCGCCGTTCGCGGCCTTCGGCGGCTGGTCGGGCGCGATCAACGCGAAGGCGAAGCCGCAGGCCAAGGACGCGGCGTATGCCCTCTTCTCGTACATGTCGCAGCCGGAGCAGTCGAACGCCGACGTGACGGTCGGCGCGACCGGCTTCAACCCGTACCGGCAGAGCCAGTTCAAGGACATGGGCCCGTGGAAGAAGGCCGGCATGTCGGACAAGGCGGCGAAGGACTACCTGGGCGCGATCCAGGATTCGCTGAACTCGCCGAACATGGTGCTGGACCTGCGCATCCCGTTCAACCAGCGCTACCAGCAGGTGGCGCTGGACACCGCGATGGCGCGCTTCCTGGCCGGCGAGCTCGACGTGAAGGGCACGATGAAGAACATCGAGGACACCTGGAACGAACTGAACGACGAGCTCGGCAAGGCGAAGCAGCAGGCCGCCTACAAAGCGAGCATCGGCGCCAAGTGACGAAGGCGGCGTTCAGCGACTGGCTCGATCGGCAGGCCGGCACGGTCTTCATCGCACCCGCGGTCACCGTCGTCCTGCTGTTCTCGATCTTCCCGCTGCTCGCCTCCGCCTGGCTGTCACTGACGCGCTTCTCGCTGCAGGCCGGCGGCTACGAGCTGAGCTTCGTCGGCGCGCTGAACTACCGCAAGCTGATCGCCGGCTCGCAGCAGTTCCACCTGCTGGGCACGGCGGGCGAGCTGGCGGCCGGGACCTGGGTCGCGCTCGCGGCCGCGCATGCGCTGCTCGCGTGGGCGCTGCTGCGCAGCCTGCGGCGGCGGCAAGCCTATGCGCAGGCCGCGCCGCGGGCGCCACAGGGCGCGGCAGCGGTGCTGACGCTGGCCTGCGTGATCGTCGCCGCGCTGCTGTCGCCGCTCGGCCCGTTCGCGGCCGCGGCCCAGGCGGCGCGCGATGCGCTCGACCTGCCGTGGTTCGCGTGGCTGCTCATCGCGTTCGCCGGCTTCGTGATCGCCGCGCTCATCGCCCGCAGGCTCGGCGCGCCGGCCCGCGTCGCCGGCCTGGTCGGCCGCCAGCTCGCCGG
This sequence comes from Rhizobacter sp. Root1238, assembly GCF_001425825.1. GTDB lineage: Bacteria > Pseudomonadota > Gammaproteobacteria > Burkholderiales > Burkholderiaceae_C > Rhizobacter. Next base: position 219,410 of record NZ_LMDM01000001.1, on the reverse strand, counting down.
CAGCGTGTGGCTGCTGGTCGCGCTGGTCGCCGCCGGCACCGCGGGTGGCCAGCAAGGCTCGCTGCTGACGACGCTGTTCTACGTGGCCGGCGGCGTCGCGCTGCAGTTCGCGCTCGGGCTCGGTCTCGCGCTGCTGTGCGCGCAGCCGATCCGCGGGCGCAACCTGTTCCGGCTGTCGTTCTTCCTGCCGCTGATGGTGACGCCGGTCGGCATCGCCTACATGTTCCGGATGCTGGCCGACATGGGCGTCGGCCCGTTTGCGCCGGTCGCCCGCCTGCTCGGCCTGGGTGCGGTGACCTGGGCGCAGAACGCCTGGTCGGCGCGCTGGGTCGTGCTGATCGGCGACACCTGGCAGTGGGTGCCGTTCATCTTCATCGTGCTGCTGGCCGCCATCGAGGGCCAGCCGCGCGACCAGCTCGAGGCAGCGCAGCTCGACGGCGCGCCGTCGTGGCGCATCTTCCGCGACATCACCTGGCCGGCGATCGCGCCGACCGCCGCGGCCGTGGTGCTGATCCGGCTGATCGAGGCCTTCAAGATCGTCGACCTGCCGAACGTGCTGACGAATGGCGGTCCCGGTATCGCGACCGAGAGCATGACGCTGCATGCCTTCATCGACTGGCGCTCGCTGAACCTCGGCGGCTCGGCGGCGGTGGCCTACCTGCTGCTGCTCGCCTCGACGCTGATGGCGGTGAGCTTTTTCCACTTCGTCGTGCGGCCGGCGCGCGGGGAGCCGGCGGCATGAAGCGCTGGCTCGAACCGCAGCGCCTCGGCGAGCTCGCGCCGCTCCCGCGTGCGCTGGTCTACGGCGCGCTGCTGGCGTGGACCTTCGTCGTCTTCTTCCCGCTGTACTGGGTGCTCGTCACCTCGTTCAAGGAGCCGCTGCAGGTGGCCGACGGGCCGGTGTTCCTGCCCTTCGTCGATTTCCAGCCGTCGCTGCATGCGTGGAAGTACATCCTGGTCGAGACCGGGCGCGACACGCTGCGGCCCTACCTCAACTCGATGCTGATCGCGAGCCTGTCGACGCTGCTGGCGGTCGCGATCGGCTCGATGGCGGCGTACGCGCTGACGCGCATCGTCTACCGGCCGAGCGTCGCGGCGGTGCTGCTGTTCATCGCGAGCGTCGCCGCGGTGGTCGCGCTGGTGCTCGGGGCCGGGCTGTCGCTCGGCTGGGCCCTGCCGCTCGGCGCGATGCTGTTCGTGCTGGGCTTGCGGCCGCTGCAGCGGCGCATCACCGCGCGCCTCGGCAACGACGACATCCTGTTCTGGATGATCTCGCAGCGCATCCTGCCGCCGGTGGTGTCGGCGATCCCGATCTACGTGATGTTCCAGCAGGTGCACCTGCTGGACACGCAGTTCGCGCTGATCGTCACCTACATGACCGCCAACCTGCCGATCGTCGTCTGGCTGATGGTCGACTTCTTCGACGGCATCCCGCGCGAGCTGGAGGAGAGCGCGGCGCTGGACGGTGCGTCGCGCTTTCGCATCCTGTTCGACCTGATGCTGCCGCTGGCGCGGCCGGGGCTGGTCGCGACGACGCTGCTGCTGCTGATCCTGAGCTGGAACGAGTACCTGCTCGCGCTGTTCCTGTCGACCGCGAACGCGCAGACCATGCCGCTGCTGGTGGCGGCGCAGAACGCGACGCGCGGGCCGCAGTGGTGGACGATGAGCGTGCTGATCCTGCTGATGATCGTGCCGGTGGTCGTGATGACCTTGTTCCTGCAGAAGTTCATTGCCCGCGGCCTGCTGACCGGCGCGGTGAAAGGCTGACCCTTGACGACCCCGCTGTCCTCGACCCCGCACCCGGTCACCTTCGACCACCTCGGCAAGCGCTTCGGCGCGGTCGAGGTGCTGCGAGATTTCAACCTGCAGGTGGCGCCCGGGGAGTTCCTCGTGCTGCTCGGCGAATCGGGCTCGGGCAAGAGCACCGCGCTGCGGGTGTTCGCCGGGCTGGAGACGGCCAGCGCCGGGCGCATCCTGATCGGCGAGCGCGACGTGACGAACGTGCTGCCGAAGAACCGCGACATCGCGATGGTGTTCCAGAGCTATGCGCTGTACCCGCACAAGACGGTGGCAGAGAACGTCGCCTACCCGCTGGACGTGCGCGGCGTGCCGAAGCCTCAGCAGCACGAGCAGGTGCTGGCGGTGGCGAAGCAGGTGCAGCTCGACGGGCTGCTCGACCGCTACCCGCGGCAGCTGTCCGGCGGGCAGCGGCAGCGCGTCGCGCTGGCGCGCGCGATGGTCCGGCGGCCGTCGGTGTTCCTGATGGACGAGCCGCTGTCCAACCTGGATGCGAAGCTGCGCGGCCACATGCGCGCGGAGCTGAAGCACCTGCAGCAGCAGCTCGGCATCACGACGCTGTACGTCACGCACGACCAGGTCGAGGCGATGACGCTGGCGCATCGCGTGGCGCTGCTCGACAAGGGCGTGCTGCAGCAACTCGACACGCCGGCGCGCATCTACAACGACCCGGCCAACCTGTTCGTCGCCGGCTTCATCGGGTCGCCGCCGATGAACTTCCTGCGCGGGGCGTTGTCGGGCGGCTGGCTGGAGGGCGCCGGCTTTCGCGTGCCGACACCGGTGACCGCGAGCGCCGCGGATGCGGTGCTCGGCATCCGGCCGGAGGACTGCCGGATCGCCGACGGTGGCACGCTGCAGGGCGAGATCTACGCGGTGGAGCTGATCGGCGACCACACGCTGGTCACGCTGCACATCGGCACGCACAAGCTGACCGTCAAAGGCGCGAAGGATTTCGACCAGGCGGTCGGGCGGCGGGTCGGCGTGGCGTTCGATCCGGGCGCGGCGTTCGTGTTCGACGGCGCGACGGGTGCGCGCATGCGCTGAACGCCTACAGGTGGCGCGACAGCAGCATCCGCAGGCCGGCGAAGCCGAAGAACAGCGCGATCGTGCTGTCGAACGCGCGGCGGGTGGAGCGGTGGATGCGCCGCGCGACGGCGGTCGAGAACAGCAGCGCATAGCTGACGAAGATCAGCACGCCGAGCAGGCCGCAGACCGCGAACACGACCAGCGAATCGGTCGGCGAGGCGTGCGCGGGCAGGCCCATCGAGATCGTCGACAGCCACACGAAGATCGCCTTCGGGTTCGTGATGTGCATCGCGATGCCCTTCAGGAACACCTGCCGCAGGCTGCCGGTGCGGCCGGACGCGCCGGCGTCGGCCGCATCGTGGCGCGACAGCGCGGAGCGACCGGCCTTGAACGCGAGCCACAGCAGGTAGAGCCCGCCGATCACCTTGACCACCATCAGCGCGCCGGACCACGCGGCCAGCAGCGATGCGAGGCCGAGCGCGGCGGTGAGCCCGAGCGTCCACGACGACAGCGTGATGCCGGCAGCCAGCGCGAGCGCCGGTGCGCGGCCCCCGTTCATCGCGGTGCCCATCAGCGCGACGATGCTCGGGCCGGGGCTCGCACAGCCGATGAAGTAGGCGGTGCAGGCGACGGCGAGGTTGGGGTTGGCGGTGAGGGTGTCGAGGTGCATGGGGCGTCTCGGGGCTCGATCATCTGTGCGAGGACGGGGCAGGTCTGATGCCGCGACGAAGCGGTCCGTCAGGCGTTCCCATGGTTGCCGCGGATGTGCGAGTAGCGGTGGATGTCGGTGCGCTGCTCCCAGCCCTGGCTTTCCCAGTAAGCCTGCCCCACATCGTTGGTTCGGTACACGTCGATGTGCGACTTCAGGATGCCGAGCTGTTCCAGCGCTGCCAGGCAGCGGTCGACCAACGCGTTCGCGATCCCTTGCCGGCGATGCTCGGCGAGCACGACCAGGTGCTGCAGATAGCCGCGCCGCCCGTCGTGCCCGCTCATCAGGCAGCCCACCAGGCGGCCGTCCTTCTCGGCGACGAAGCTCAGGCCGGGGTTGCGTTCGAGGTAGCGCGCGGTGGCGTCGCGCGAGTCCGCATCGCGGAACGAGACGCCCGGGGTCGCCTTCATCAGGTCGATCACGGCGTCGTAGTCGCCCATCGTCATCACGCGGAGCGAAGCGTTCGACGGCGCCGTCACTTCGACGCTTCCGGCGTGTACGACTGCATGAACCGCTTCGTCGTGGCGAGCAGCATGCCATCCAGGATCCTCAACACCGGCTGGGCGATGACCGAAGGGACGCCGCCGTAGAAGGCCTGCGCGATGCCGCCGGTGATGCAGGCGATGGTGTCGCTGTCGCCGCCGATCGAGATCGCATTGCGGATCGCGTCCTCGAAGTCGGTCGACTCCAGGAAGGCGATGATCGCCTCGGGCACCGTGCCCTGGCACGAGCTGTCGAAGCGGTAGACGAGCCGGATGTCGTCGAGACGGCGCGACAGGTCGTAGCCGAACGTGGTCTCGACGTAGCGCTTGATGTCGTCGCGGCTGGTCCCGGTGCGGGCCAGGAAGATGCTGGCCGCAACGGCCTGCGCGCCCTTGATGCCTTCCGGGTGATCGTGGGTGACGCGGGTGTAGTGATCGGCCTTGGCCAGCACCTCGTCGAGCGAGTCGAACGCGAAGCCGACCGGGCTGATGCGCATCGCCGCGCCGTTGCCCCAGCTGTAGTACGGCGTGGGGTCCTCGGATCGCGCCCATTGCTTGAAGCGGCCGCCGTAGCCGGCCCGCGGGTAGCGGCCGGCATAGGCCTTCAGCAGCGTGGTGTAGTCAGCGTCGTCGAGGATGGCTTCGGCCAGCGCGACGGTCAGCACGGTGTCGTCGGTGAAGGTGCAGCGGGGTCCGATCAGCTCGAACGCCTTGGTCTTGATGTTGTTCCACTCGTAGATCGATCCGATCACGTCGCCGGCGATGGCTCCAAGCATGGTGTGCCTCCTTGGGGGCTACTCTACCGGCTGGCGGCTCATCATCGACTTGCTACTCAAAGTCTGTAGACGCAAAGTAGGCGCTGGTGCACTCTTCGCGCCCCATGGAATGAAGAGGAAGAATTTGCGCATGGCCGACCCCGCTCCCACTTCGCGTCGAAGGGTCAAACAACGGTCTCGCGCCATCGAGAGTCGGCGCATCAGTCGCTTGCTCGCCCAGGTCATCGACATCACCGACGGCACGCGCCACCTGCTTGAACTCTCGGAGCAGGACGCCTGGGCGCTGGCCGATGATCAGGCGCCTCAGCTCGACCGCAGGCAACACGACGCGCTGCGCCGGATGGCGATCACTGCGCTGCTGCTGGTGTCAGAGGAAGCCGAGCGTCTGGGGGAGCGGTTCGACGGCGCGCCGTGAGGGCGCGGGAGCCGTCGGTGCGCTTCGGCACAAACCCTTCGACACGGGCCCTCGGCAGGCTCGGTCCCTGCTCAGGGCGAACGGAACGGGAGCGGCGCGCCTCAGGCCACCGCGTACGCCTGCAGCACCATCTCCTCGTCCCCCACATCGCTGATCTCGATCAGCACCGTGTGCTGCAGCGCGACCTCCGGGTGGTTCGCGCAGTTCTTGCAGAACCACAGCACCTCGCCCAGCGACTCGACCTCGTGCGACGTCGTGACGACCTGCGCCGCCTTCGGGATCGGCCCGAAATCGAAGTGCTCCAGGTTGGCCATCGCCACCGAGTGGTCCCACAGGCTCGCGTCCTTGCCCCAGGCCATCACGTGCAGGCAGCCGTCCTGCACCAGCCAGTTGCTGACCTCGATCTGCCAGGTCAGCGTCAGCTTGGCATCGATCATCACGACCGCCCGGAACGGCGCGAGCGCCGCCAGGTCGGGCAGCCGCGCACCGGGCACGAGGTGCAGGTAGCGCGCCGGTGGACCGGCCTGCGCCGGCCCGCCCGACAGCACGCGCAGCGTTTCGCGGATCGCCGCCAGCACGTCGAAGAAGCTGCCGTAGACGTCTTCGTCGGCGTCGTAGCGCGCCTGGTGCTCGGCCAGGTACTCGACCGCCGGCAGCAGCTCGGGCATCAGCGGCACGATGGCGTCGGGCTCGTCCTCGAGCCGCCGCAGGATCAGGTTCAGGAACGCATCGGCCGCGGTCGACGCGTACAGGCCCTGGTTGATCTCGAAGATGCGCGGCGACACGACGAAGTCGCGGAACACCGGCATGTAGAACCGGAACGGCCCGGCCGGCATCGCGCCCAGGTCTTCGGCACGCGACAGCACGTCGCTCTGCTCGAACAGTGCCAGCGCCTGCTCACGCGTCTTGTCGGCGAACTGGCGGTAGGCGTACGCGATGTCCAGGTCGGCCGCGAAGTCACCCCATTCGCCGGCGTCCGGCGGCGCGGCGGTGTCCAGGGCGTCCACCTCTATCGCCGCCGGTCGTCGCCCTGGCGCGGCCCGCGTCCGCGCGGACCGGGCGGCGGCCCGTCGCGCCGCTGCGCAGGCGGACGGCCCTGCGGCCTGGCATCTCGCGGCGGCTTGGCATCGCGCGCAGGCCGGCGCTCCTGGTCCTGCGCCGCCTCGGCCCGGGCGATCTCCAGCAGCCCGTCGAGTTCTTCCTCGGCGACCTGCTTCAGCACGCAGAAATTGGCCCGCGTCAGCGTCGTGCGTTCGTAGTCGAACAGCAGCCCGGCCCGGTTGCGCCGCTGCTGCTCTTCGAGCTCGCGGCGCGACTGCAGGCCGACGCCGCGCCGCGTCAGCTCGTCGATCGCGATCTGGCGGTGCTCGTCGCTGATCTCGCCACCGGGCTTGCCGTCCAGGTCGAAGCGCTGGCGGCCGCGGGCCACCGACAGCAGGTACGAGGTACTGCCGGTGTAGCGGCGGAAGAACGCCGTCAGCACCTGCTTGCTGAACACGCCGGGGGCACGCGCTTCGATGTCGACGTGGGTGCGCAGCTTCAGCGGCTTCGGCGGGCCGTCGAACAGCGCGGGGAAGCGCTGGCGCAGCGCCTGCGCGCAGGCGGCAGGGCTCATGCCCGGGGCCTTGGCGGGCGCTTTCGCGGGCGCCGCGTCAGGCACTTCGGCGGGTGTTTCCGCTGACGCTTCAGCAGACACCTCGGCAGGCACCTCGGCGGGCGCGTCGACAGGCGCGCCGGCAGCAGCAGACGTGTCGGCAACGGAGGTGTCGTCGACGGGCGACTCTGCCGCTGGCGTGGCCGGGGAAGGGGGCGTTGAACTCATGGGGTGAAGCGACAAGCGGGAAAGGAGGGGATTGTGACGCCGTGTGGCGAAGTCGGTGTGTCAGGGGGTGAGGGGCGCCGGGCACTCAGCGCCGCGCGCGGTGGCGCACCTGGGCCAGCGGCCGCTTGCCCTTCAGCTGCCGCTCGATGCCGTCGTTCAGCTGGCTGCGCAATGCCGTCACCTCGTCGACCTTGCCGTAGACGCCGGGGAAGCGCAGGTCCAGCCACAGCCACAGCGTGCACGAGCGCAGCGCCTGCTCCATGCGGTCGAGCCGGCTGTGGCCGTCGACGTCCTGCAGGAACCATGGCGAGCCGGCGCGGCCGGTCAGCGCATGGCTGCTGCTCCAGTCGAGGAACTCCTGCACCTGCGAGACGGTGCGGGTGTCCACCGGCGCCTGCGCGTAGATGAAGCGCTCCTTCAGCGTGAGCTTCGCGGCGCTGCGGTCGAGCTGCTCGGCCAGTTCCAGCATCTGCTCCAGCTCGGCCACGGCGAAGTGCGCGTTGTCGAGCTTCAGCTGCTCCATGAAGACGCCCAGCACCTCGCGCAACTGCGTCTTGCGCATCCGCGACGCGATGGTGTCCACATGCCAGCCGTTCGGCGCCACCGGCGCCTTGAAGTCGCGCGGCGCACGCGGCGTGCGCGGCAGCCGTTCCTTCAGCATGCGCAGCGCCTGCGGCTCGGCCTCTTTCAGCACGCCGACGAAGCCCTCTTCATGCATGCCGAAGCGGCCGGCGCGCCCGCCGATCTGGTGCACCTCGGATTCATCGAGCGGCCGGTCGCCCTGGCCGTCGAACTTGCTCATCGTGCTGAACAGCACGCGCCGGATCGGCAGGTTCAGGCCCATGCCGATCGCGTCGGTGGCGACCAGCACATGCGATTCGCCCTGCGCGAAACGCTCGGCCTCGCGCCGGCGCACCTCGGGCGGCAATGCGCCGTAGATCACTGACACCGGGTGGCCGCCGGCGGCGATCTGGTCGCGCAGCGTCAGCACGTCGCGCCGGCTGAAGGCCACCACCGCATCGCCCTTCGTCAGCGCGCCGATCGGCACCGGCGCCTCGATCAGCTGCACATGCTGCTTGCGCTCGAAGTGCCGGACGCTGCAGCGCTCGCCGCACAGCCCGAGCAGGTTCTCGATCGCCGGCACCGCATAGGCCGAGCAGATGATGATCACCTCGCTGGCCGGCACCGCGACGATCGCCTGCGTCCACGCCCAGCCGCGGTACGGGTCGAAGATCATCTGGGCTTCGTCGATCACCGCGACGTCGACCACCTTGCTGGTGTTCACCATCTCGATGGTGCTGGACACCAGCCCGGCGCCTTCGGCCGGCACGTTCTCTTCACCGGTGAGCAGCGAGCAGGCCACGCCGCGGCCCACCAGTCGGTCGCGGCCTTCCAGCGCCAGCAGCCGCAGCGGGGCCAGGTAGGCGCCGTCGTGCGCGCGCGCCAGCTGTTCGAATGCGGCGTAAGTCTTGCCGCTGTTCGGCGGGCCGACGTAGAGCGTCACGTTGCGCTGCAGGCGGCGCGCCTTCACGAAGGTGTCGGGGTAGCCCTGGAACGCGAGCTCGCTGTTCAGGCCGGCCAGCGTGTCGAGCTCGGACACCTGGTGTTCCCAGCGCTCCTGCGCGCGCACACAGGCGGCGCGCAGGTCGGCCACCGGCTGCGGCGTTGCGCATTCGGCCAGCAGGCGCGGCAGCAGCATGTCGAGGTGGCGCGGGTTGTGCGCGCGGCTGCGCTGCACCAGCGCCTCGAGCGCGGCCTGCACCTCGCCGGCGTGCGGCCAGGCTTCGATCGGGCCGAGCGCGGCCAGCAGCGCCGGCTTGTCGCCGTTGCGGAAGAAGGCCCACACCGGTTCCGACGCGATCGGGATCCGGAACATCACCGGCACGCGCCAGTTCACGTCGGCCAGCTGCAGCGGCTGGCTGATCAGGCGCGTCCAGCGGCCGCCTTCGCGGGCGATGCCGAGCGCGTCGAGCGCGGCGGTGCGGTCCAGCATCACGGTGCGCACCTCGGGGCCGTTGCCGACCTCGTCCAGGTGCTGCAGCGCCGCGTCGATCACGTCGGGTGCGATCCAGCGGCTCGGCCGGGCGCCGGCCACCGCCTTCTGCAGCAGCACGAGGCCGAGCTTGTCGAGGCGCTCGTCGAGCCCCGACGCGTGTTCATCGAAATAATCGGCGGGCTTGACGACCTGGGGCAGCGCATAGGCGGCCTGGCGGATGCGGGCGAGCTGCTCGGGCGAAACGTGCGCGGGCACGCGCGCCGCATGGCGCGGGTTGGGAAGATTCACGGTGGGGGAGGCACTCACAAAGGCTGGGGTACGGCGGGAAAAGCCCCGGAACTCTAACCGGTGTGCCCCGGGCGCCCGCCGGCGCGCATGCCCTTCCACCGCATGGGGCCGCTGCGGCTGCTCAACAATCGGCGCATGAACCCCCGACTCTCGGTCCCGAAGGACAAGCTCAAGTTCGTGTTGCTCGAAGGCATCCACGCGTCCGCCGTCGACGTGCTGAAGCGCGACGGCTACTCGCAGGTCGTCACCCATGCGAAGGCGCTGGCCGGCGATGCGCTGCACGCGGCGATCGCCGACGCGCACTTCCTCGGCATCCGCTCGCGCACCCAGCTGACGGCCGACGTGCTGAAGGCCGCGCCGAAGCTCGCCGCGGTCGGCTGCTTCTGCATCGGCACCAACCAGGTCGACCTGCGCGCAGCGATGGACCTGGGCGTGCCGGTCTTCAACGCGCCGTTCTCGAACACCCGCAGCGTGGCCGAGCTGGTGCTGGCCGAGATCATCATGCTGATGCGCGGCATCCCGGCGAAGAACGCGATCCTGCACCGCAACGGCTGGACCAAGAGCGCCGAGAACTCGTTCGAGGTGCGCGGCAAGACGCTCGGCATCGTCGGCTACGGCCACATCGGCACGCAGATCGGCGTGCTGGCCGAGCAGCTCGGCATGGCGGTGGTCTTCCACGACGTCGAGGCCAAGCTGCCGCTGGGCAATGCGCGCGCGATGGACGGCCTCGACGAGGTGCTCGGCGCGTCGGACGTGGTCACGCTGCACCTGCCGGAGCTGCCGTCGACCAAGGGCCTGATCGGGCGGGCGCAGATCCGCGCGATGAAGCGCGGCGCGCACCTGATCAATGCCTCGCGCGGCACGGTGGTCGACATCGACGCGCTGGCCGAGGCGCTGACGGACGGCCACCTGCTGGGCGCCGCGATCGACGTGTTCCCCGAGGAGCCGCAGGGCAACGACGCGCGCTTCGAATCGCCGCTGGTCGGCATGGACAACGTGATCCTGACGCCGCACATCGGCGGCTCGACGCTGGAGGCGCAGGCCAACATCGGCAAGGAGGTCGCGGCCAAGCTGGTGCGCTACAGCAACAACGGATCGACCACGTCGGCGGTCAATTTCCCCGAGGTCGCGCTGCCGGAGCACACCGGCCGCAGCCGGCTGCTGCACATCCACCGCAACGTGCCGGGCGTGATGGCGCGGGTGAACGAGCGGCTGTCGAAAGCCGGCATCAACGTCGCGGCGCAGTACCTGAGCACGCGCGACGAGGTGGGCTACGTCGTGATCGACGTCGACACCACAGCACCGGAGGCGGCGCTGGCCGACCTGGCGTCGCTGCCGGACACGATCCGCTCGCGGCTGTTGTACTGAGACCGCGGGCGCAGCTCACGCCGGGCTCGCGAGCTTCAACCCGACGATGCCGGCCACGATCAGCGCGAGGCTCGCGAGCCGCGCGGTGGACGCCGGCTCGCCGAACAGCACGATGCCGAGGACCGCGGTACCGACCGCGCCGACGCCGACCCACACCGCGTAGGCCGTGCCGACCGGCAGCGACTTCATCGCGTAGCCGAGCAGGCACACGCTGATGACCATCGCCGCCACGGTGCCGACGCTCGGCCACAGGCGCGTGAAGCCGGCGGTGTACTTCAGGCCGATCGCCCAGCCGATCTCGAACAGGCCGGCGGCCACCAGGATGATCCAGTTCATGCGCAGTCCTCGTCGGTGGTGAGCCCGGGTTGTACCAGCGTTGGCGCGTCCGTGCCGACAGTGCGTCGCGCGGGGCGCCGGAGGTGGTAAAACCTCGGCTCTTTCAACCCATTGGAGATTGGCATGAGCGCCGACAAGGACCGCGGAATCCGCCGTGTGAAGCAAAAGCGTGCGAAGGACGCGAAGAAACAGGAGCGCCTGGCGCGTGAGGCCGCCGCACAAGCAGCCACCACCGCGAAGCCGGCAGGCAAGAAGGCAGCCGCCTGATCTCGTTCTGAACGGCGTGGGGCGACGACGGCCTCGGAAGGCCGGTTCGCACCAGGCTGGTTCGCACTAGGCCGCTTCGTCCACGTCGCCCTTCACCACGCGGCGGATCACCTCGGCCGAGAAGCCCCGGCTCGCGAGAAACCGCTGCTGCTTCGCGCGGCCCGCCGGGTCGAGGGCCGCGACCCCGAACTTGCGCACCCACACCTCGTGGGCACGTGCCAGTTCGGTTTCTTTCAGGTGCTGCGCCTGGTCGGCACCCAGCGTGACGCCGTGCTGCGCCAGCTCCTGGCGGATGCGCAGGTTGCCGTAGCGGCCCTCGCGCACATGGACCCGGCTCTCGACGAAGCGCTGCTCGCTGAAGTAGCCCTTGTCCTGCAGCCAGGACAACACCTCGTCGACCTGCTGGTCGGCATCGGCCGGCTCAGGCTCGGTGTCGGTGTCCGTGTCGGACTGCGCCTTCCGCAGGTGCTGCAGCAGCTTGCGCCGCAGTTCCTGGCGGCTGTGCTCGCGCTGCGACAGCAACTGCACGCCGCGCCCACGCAGCGACAGCCGCTGCCGCATCATCGGCCCGCCGACGTCGGCCGCTTACTCGCGGGCTTCCTTCGGTTCCTTCGGCTCTTTCAATTCTTTCGCAGCCTTCTTGGCCGGCTTCGCCTCATCGGCGGCCGGCGCTGCGCCGCCACCGGTGGGCAGCAGCGGAATGCCCATCGCGTCGCGCACCTTGTTCTCGATCTCGATCGACAGGTCGGGGTTCTCGCGCAGGAATTCGCGGGCGTTGTCCTTGCCCTGGCCGATCTTCTCGCCGTTGTAGGCGTACCAGGCACCGGACTTCTCGAGCACCTTGGCCTCGACACCCATGTCGATCACCTCGCCTTCGCGGCTGATGCCCTGGCCGTAGAGGATGTCGAACTCGGCGGTCTTGAACGGCGGCGAGACCTTGTTCTTGACGACCTTGACCTTGGTCTCGTTGCCGATGACTTCTTCGCCCTTCTTGATGCTGCCAATGCGGCGGATGTCGAGGCGCACCGAGGCGTAGAACTTCAGCGCGTTGCCGCCGGTGGTGGTTTCGGGGCTGCCGAACATCACGCCGATCTTCATGCGGATCTGGTTGATGAAGATGACCATCGTGTTGGTCTTCTTGATGGTGCCGGTGAGCTTGCGCAGCGCCTGGCTCATCAGGCGGGCCTGCAGGCCAGGCAGCGAATCGCCCATCTCGCCTTCGATTTCGGCCTTCGGCGTCAGCGCCGCGACCGAGTCGATCACCACCAGGTCGACCGAGCCGGAGCGCACCAGCGCGTCGACGATCTCGAGCGCCTGCTCGCCGGTATCGGGCTGGCTGATCAGCAGCTCTTGCAGGTTGACGCCCAGCTTCTGCGCGTACGAGGTGTCGAGCGCATGCTCGGCGTCGATGAAGGCGCAGGTGCCGCCGAGCTTCTGCATTTCGGAGATGACCTGCAGCGTCAGCGTGGTCTTGCCGGACGATTCAGGGCCGTAGATCTCGACCACCCGGCCGCGCGGCAGGCCGCCGACGCCCAGCGCGGCATCGAGGCCGAGCGAGCCGGTGGAGACGACTTCGATGTCTTCGATCACCTCGCCTTCGCCGAGCCGCATGATCGAGCCCTTGCCGAACTGCTTTTCGATCTGCGCCAGCGCAGCCTGCAGGGCCTTGGCCTTTTCGGTATTGAGGGTGGCGACTTTGACGGGGGCATCCATGGGGGCGATCTCCTTGAGTTGCGCGGATTATCGCAAAGGCTGGATGTTTGTACAGTCTTTTCTGCCGGTCGCGGACCCCTCCCTACAATCCCGGCAGCGGCCGAGTTCATGCGCCGCACTGGAGGCAGCCATGCGGGTGTTGATCGCCGAAGACGACCAGGTGCTGGCCGACGGGCTGCTGCGCTCGCTGCGCAATGGCGGCTACGCGGTCGACCATGTGGCGAGCGGCACCGAGGCAGACGCCGCGCTGTCGGCCCACGAGTTCGACCTGCTGATCCTCGACCTCGGCCTGCCGAAGCTGCACGGGCTGGAGGTGCTGCGCAAGCTGCGCGCCCGCGGCTCGGCGGTGCCGGTGCTGATCCTGACTGCGGCCGACAGCGTCGAGCAGCGCGTGCAGGGCCTGGACCTCGGTGCCGATGACTACATGGCCAAGCCGTTCTCGCTGCAGGAGCTCGAAGCCCGCGTGCGCGCGCTGACGCGGCGCGGCCTGGGCACCGCGTCGAGCGTGATCCGGCACGGTCCGCTGACCTTCGACGCCACCGGCCGCGTCGCCTACCTGAACGAGCAGATGGTCGAGCTGTCGGCGCGCGAGCTGAGCCTGCTGGAGGTGCTGCTGCAGCGGGCCGGCCGGCTGGTCAGCAAGGACCAGCTGGTCGAGCGGCTGTGCGAATGGGGCGAAGAGGTCAGCAACAACGCGATCGAGGTCTACATCCACCGGCTGCGCAAGAAGATCGAGCAGGGCCCGGTGCGGATCGCCACGGTGCGCGGGCTCGGCTACTGCCTGGAGAAGATCGCAGCCTGATGAAAGCGACGAAAGAACAGCGCTCGCTGTTCGGCGAGATCCTCGACTGGATGCTCGCGCCGCTGCTGCTGCTCTGGCCGATGAGCGTCGTGCTGACGTGGCTGGTCGCGCAGGGCATCGCCAACAAGCCCTTCGACCGCCAGCTCGGCGAGATGGCGCGCGTGCTGTCGCAGCAGGTGACGGTGCAGGACGCCGGCGGCGGCACGCTGCCGTCGGCCAGCTTCGCGCTGCCGGCGAGCGCCGCCGAGCTGCTGCACACCGACGAGACCGACACGCTGTACTACCAGGTGCTCGGCCTGGACGGCCAGTACCTGAGCGGCGACCGCACGCTGCCGATGCCCAACGACGAAGAGCGCGCGGCGCCCGGCGTGGTGCGCTACCGCGACGACGAGATCAACCGCGAGCCGGTGCGCATCGCCTATGTGCGGATCGGGCTACCGGGCAGCGCCGCCGGTGCCGCGCCGGCCGGCGTCGAGCCGCCGATCGTGCAGGTGGCCGAGACGCTGGGCAAGCGCTCGCGGCTGGCCACCGAGATCATCAAGGGCGTGATGCTGCCGCAGTTCGTGATCCTGCCGCTGGCAGTGCTGCTGGTGTGGCTGGCGCTCGCGCGCGGCATCGCGCCGCTGAACGAGCTGCAGCAGCGCATCCGCCGCCGCGAGAGCCACGACCTGAGCCCGATCGACGAGCGCGACGCGCCGGAAGAGGTGTCGCCGCTGGTGCGCGCGATCAACGACCTGCTGGCCCGGCTGGACCGCAGCATCGGCGCGCAGAAGCACTTCCTGGCCGACGCGGCGCACCAGCTGAAGACGCCGCTGGCCGGGCTGCGCACGCAGGCCGAGCTGGCGCAGCGCGAGATCGACGCCGGCGAGCGCGACCCGCAGGCGCTGAAGAAGTCGCTGCAGCAGATCGCGCGTTCGAGCCAGCGCGCCGCGCGCATGGTCAACCAGCTGCTCGCGATGGCGCGCGCCGAAGACGCGTCGCAGGCGCTGCAACGCCAGCCGGTCAACCTGGCGCGGCTGGCGGCCGAGGCGGTGCACGACTTCGTGCCGCGCGCGCTGGAGAAGCGCATCGACCTCGGCTACGAAGGCCCCGATACGGCGTATACCGCGCGGCGCGGCGCGGCCGGGCTGTCGGTCTCCGGCCAGCCGGTGCTGCTGCGCGAGCTGATCCGCAACCTGGTCGACAACGCGCTGCAGTACACGCCCGAAGGCGGCACGGTCACGGTGCGGGCGGTCGACGACCCGTTCGGCCAGGTGGTGGTGGTGCAGGTCGAGGACTCCGGCCCCGGCATCCCGGCCGGCGAGCGCGACAAGGTGTTCCAGCCGTTCTACCGCTCGCTGGGCACCAACGTCGACGGCTCGGGGCTGGGGCTCGCGATCGTGCGCGAGATCGCGCAACAGCACGGCGCCGAGATCACGCTGGAAGACGCCAACCTGCGGCATCGCCCCGGGTTGAGCGACCAGGGCGGCGTGGCCTTCGGGCCGGGGGCGCGCTTCACGGTGCGCTTCCCGGTTCAGCTGCCGGCCGAGGCTGCGACCGGTGACGGCGCGGTGACCGACGGAAACATGGGCGAATCCCATCCGACTTAGACTGCCCCGGGTTAACCCGAGGCATTTCCGATGGCAGTTCACGAACCACACGCTCCCGCTTCGCTCGGCCTCGACCTCGCGCTGCAGGGCGGCGGCTCGCACGGCGCCTTCACCTGGGGCGTGCTCGACCGGCTGCTCGAAGACGACGGCCTGCACTTCAGCGGCGTCTCGGGCACCAGCGCCGGCGCGCTGAATGCCGCGGTGATGGCCAGCGGCTACCGGAAGGGCGGGCGCGACGGCGCGCGCGAGGCGCTGACCGAGTTCTGGCGCGACGTCAGCCGCTCCGGCTCGATCTTCTCGCCGTTCTCGGCCAGCCAGGCCCATTCGCTGAGCGACAACTTCAAGCTCGACAAGCTGCCCGGCTACCAGTGGATGAGCTCGTTCTTCCGCTCGTTCAGCCCCTACGAATTCAACCCGCTGAACCTGAACCCGCTGCGCGACGTGCTGCGCCGGCATGTCGACGAAGACGCGGTGCACGCGAGCGGGCTGCGGCTGTTCATCACCGCGACCAGCGTGACGACCGGCCAGGCGCGTGTGTTCACCGGCCGCGACATCACGGTCGACGTGCTGCTGGCGTCGGCCTGCCTGCCGTTCCTGTTCCAGGCGGTGCACATCGACGGCGAGCCTTACTGGGACGGCGGGTACACCGGCAACCCGGCGATCTACCCGCTGATCTACCAGACCGCGGCGCTCGACATCCTGCTGGTGCGCATCAACCCGCTGGTGCGCGAGGGCACGCCGACGCGCAGCGAGGAGATCATGGACCGGCTCAGCGAGATCACCTTCAACGCGAGCCTGATGTCGGAGATGCGCGCGATCTCGTTCGTCTCGCGGCTGGTGCGCGAAGGCAAACTGGACCCGGGGCGCTACAAGGACCTGCGGCTGCACATGGTGGCCGACGACGACGGCCTCGGGCCCTATGGCGCGAACAGCAAGTTCAACACCGACCGCGCCTTCCTCGACGACCTGTTCGCGCTCGGCCGCGCGGCGGCGACGAACTGGCTGAAGAAGCACCGCGCCGACATCGGCGTGAAGTCGACGCTCGACGTCGACCGCGAGTTCCTGCGGGGCCCGAAGAAGCACAAGTAGGTTCCATGTCGGGCGTCAAGCGGGCCGGGCGCCGGACCGACGCAAGACCTGACAGGCCCGGGCAACCGTTTGCGGCGATGATCGCGCTTTCGCGCCGCCCGCACCATGTCCGCCACCCCGCCCACCGCCCCGCTGCACCGCCCGAGCCTGATCGCGCTGACCTGGCCGCTGCTGGCCGAGCTGGTGCTCGGTCTTCTGGTCGGGTTGACGGGCCTGTGGCTCGCGTCGCGGCAATCGGACACCGCGTCCGGCGCATTCGCGCTCGCGAACAACGTGCAGGCCTCGTTCTTCCTGCTGTTCCGCATCATCAGCATGGGCGTCAGCGTGGTGATCACGCAGAACCTGGGTGCCGGCAACCGGCTCGGGGCCGACCAGACCGCGCGCGCCGCGCTCGGCGCGAGCACCTGGCTCGGCCTCGGCGCCGGGCTGGTGGTGGCGGCCTGCGCGAACCCGCTGCTCGCGCTGCTGAACGCGCCGGCCGACGTGCTGCCGATCGCCGGGCCCTACCTGCGGGTGCTGGCCGTCGCGCTGGCGCTCGACGCATTCAACGCCAGCATGTCGTCGGTGATGCGCGCCCACCTGCATGCGCGCGACACGCTGATGAACATGCTGGCGATGCACAGCCTGCACCTGCTGATCTGCACGCCGCTGATGACCGGCTTCGGCCCGGTGCCGGGGCTCGGGCTGCCGGGCTTCGCGCTCGCGATGGCGCTGAGCCGCGCGTTCGGCGTCGGCTTCCACCTGTGGCTGTGGCAGCGCCGGCTGAACCTGGTGCCGAGCGCGCGCGACTGGTGGGTGATGCGCTGGCGCCGGCTCGGGCCGGTGCTGCACATCGGGCTGCCCGGGGCGGCCGAGAACGTGGCCTACCGGCTCGCGCTGCTGGTGACGATCGCGCTGGTCGCGCGCATGGGCGCGGCCGAGCTCGCGGTGCACAGCTACACGATGCAGATCATGTATTTCATCCTGGTGTTCGGCCTCGCGATCGGCTTCGCCAGCGAGATCCTGGTCGGGCACCTGATCGGCGCCGGCCAGCTGCATGCGGCGCACCGCCTGGTGCGCAAGAGCCTGCGCTGGGGGCTGGTGGTGTCGACCAGCCTCGCGCTGGTCGGCGCGCTGACGGCGCGCTGGACGATGCAGCTCTTCACGCACGACCCGCACATCATCCAGGCGGCGACGACGCTGCTGTGGATCACGGTGCTGCTGGAGCCGGGGCGCACCTTCAACCTGGTCGTGATCAACGCGTTGCGCGCGACCGGCGACGCGAAGTTCCCGGTGATGGCCGGTGCCGCGTCGATGGTGTTCGTGATGGCCGGCGGTGCGTGGCTGCTCGGCGTGTACTTCGAACTCGGGCTGGTCGGCGTGTGGATCGCCTATGCGGCCGACGAATGGCTGCGCGGGCTGACGATGGCCGCGCGCTGGTACCGCCACGGCTGGGTGCCGTCGGCGCGGGCCACGCACCGGCGCGTCGTGCGCCAGCGGCACGGATTGGCCACCACGTGAACCGGATCGACAGCCGGGCTACCGTTGCACCGGCATGCAGAGTTCGCAGACGACGTCCTCTACCGCCGGCAACACCTGCTCCGCCGGGTAGACCTCGAAGAACGGCACGTCGCCGACCAGCAGCCCGGACGTCGGCAGCCAGTCGTTGAGCAGCTGCCGCCACGCCTGGTGCATCAGCGGACCCGGACCGTCATAACCCAGGCAGGCGTGCAGCCCGCCGGCCACGCGCTTGCGCGACACCCGCCCGCTGACCGGCTCGTGCCAGTTCGGCGGCAGCACCACGCAGGCATCGAAGCGGCAGCGCGACACCGGCGCGATGTCCGGATCGTCCAGCCCCATGCCCAGCCGCGGCTGCCCGGCCAGCCCGAGCGCCTCGATGTGCGGCGTGAAGGCGGCCCAGGCCGGCGACACCATCGTGTCGTAGCGGCCCTGCACCCGCCAGTACAGCACCTCGCGCTCGGGCAGCTGCTTCAGCACCACCGGGTAATGCGGGCCGATCGGCGCCGGCCGCGTGCGCACCATGCGCTGGCGGCGCTCCCACAACAGCTGCCCGCCGCGCCGCCAGGCGGTCGGCGTCATGCCGAAGTGCTGCTTGAACGCGCGCGAGAACGCCTCGCCCGATTCGAAGCCGACCGCGAACGCGATCGCCGTGATGCTGTCGCGCGGCGCATGGCGCAGCCGCCCGCCGGCGGCCTCGAGCCGGCGCCGGCGCACGAAGTCGAGCAGCGTCTCGCCGGTCCACGCGCGAAACACGCGGTGGAAATGGAAGGGCGAGAACGCCGCCACCTCGGCCAGCGTCTCCAGCCGCAGGTCGTCGGCCAGGTGTGCATCGATGTGGTCGAGCACGCGGTTCATGCGCCGCAGGTGCGCCTCGGGTGCGTCGGCGCAGGGTTGGCGTCGGGTGGTCACGGCAGGAAGTGCAGCGCAGTCATGGGGCTGCATCCTGCCAGCAAGAACGGTTCGGGGGTCGACACACTGGACATACGGGGAAATGCACGCACGGCATTTTCGTGGAACACCTCGCCGGGCGCACTCCACTCAGCGTGCAGCAACCCGGACGACTGCCGTTGTCGAGAGAACGCTGGCGCACAAGGGCCGTTGGGCGATTCACGATGAGCTGAACAGAGCACAAGCCTTGCTGCGTGTCATCGAAGGCCGGATAGAGCGCCTGGAGCAGGGCTGATACCCGATATCCCCCGCTCACCCGCTTCGCCGCAGCAGCTCGAACACGCTCGCGTCGTCGAGCCCCGCGAAGCCGCGCTCGCAGGCTTGCGCGAACACCGCGGCCGCCGCCTCGCCGAGCGCGGTGGCCGCGCCCGCCTGGCGCGCGACGCCGAGCGCCAGGTGGGTGTCCTTGTTCAACAGCCGGGTGTGCGCCCGCGGCAGGTAGTCGCCGCGCAGCGCGCGGTGCAGCCGGTCGCTGCCGATCCAGCTCTGGCCGCTCGACTGCTCGACGACCTGCAGCGTGCGCGCGACGTCCAGCCCCATGCGCTCGGCCAGCGCCAGCGCCTCGGCCGCGCCGGCCAGGTTGATGCCGGCCAGCAGGTTGTTGACGAGCTTGGTGCGCGCACCGTCGCCCGGCCGCTCGCTGATGCGGAACACCCGCGACGACAGCGCGTCGATCAGCGCGCCGTGCCGCTCGATCGCGTCGCCCGGGCCGGCCAGCATCAGGCTCATGCTGCCGTCGCGGGCGCGGTCGGGGCCGCCGGACATCGGCGCGTCGATGCAGGCGATGCCGTGCCGGTGCAGGCTGGTGGCGAAGCGCTCGACATCGGCCGGCGCGATGGTCGGGCACAGCAGCACGGTGCCGCCGCGCGCCAGCCCGCGCGCCGCGCCGTGCGGGCCGAACAGCACCGCCTCGGTCTGCACCGCATCGACGACCGCGACAATCAGCACGCTGCTCGTCGCGGCCACGCCGGACGGTGTCGCACAGGCCATCGCGCCGGAGCCGACCGCCAGCGCCTCGCAGCGGTCGTCGATGTCGTGCACCGCGACCTGCCAGCCGAGCGACAACAGCCGCGCCGCGATCGCGCCGCCCATGTTGCCGACGCCGACGATGCCGACGCAGCGGGCGAGGCCCGGGTGAGGAGCGGAGACGGCGTCTGCGGGGTGCTGCAGGCTCATGGGGGTCGTCCGGTGGTGGCGGCGAGGCGCAAGCTTAGCGTGCCGGCAGGGACCGCGCGGGCGCGCACCGCCCGCACCCGCGCGGCCTCAGCGCTGCATCAGCCGCCGGCTCTTCGAGATCGACATGAGGATGCCGAGCCCGAGCCCGAGCGTCAGCATCGCGGTGCCGCCGTAGCTGATGAACGGCAGCGGCACGCCCACCACCGGCAGGATGCCGCTGACCATGCCCATGTTGACGAACGCGTAGGTGAACCAGCTCAGCGTCACCGCGCCGGCCAGCAGCCGGGTGAACACCGTCGGCGCATCGGCCGCGATGACCAGCCCGCGGAAGATCAGGAACGTGAAGCCGAGGATCAGCGACACGCAGCCGACCAGCCCGAACTCTTCGGAGAAGGCCGCGAAGATGAAATCGGTGGTGCGCTCGGGGATGAACTCCAGGTGGGTCTGCGTGCCCTTCATGAAGCCCTTGCCCTCGATGCCGCCGGACCCGATCGCGATCATCCCCTGGATGATGTGGAAGCCCTTGCCGAGCGGGTCGGTGGTCGGGTCGAGCAGCGTGCAGACGCGGTTCTTCTGGTAGTCGCGCAGCATCGGCCACACCACGTCGGGCTGGCAGATGCGGTCCTCCGACACCACCACCGCGGTGATCGCGGCGCCGCCGATCAGCAGCACCGGCACGATCAGCTTCCACGACAGCCCGGCGAAGAAGATCACGTACAGGCCGGCCGACAGCACCAGGATCGCGGTGCCCAGGTCGGGCTGCTTGACGATCATGCCGACCGGCACCGCCAGCAGCCCGAGCGCGACGATGAAGTCGAGCACGCGCAGTTGGCCCTCGCGGCGCTGGAACCACCACGCGAGCATCAGCGGCATCGCGATCTTCATGATCTCGCTCGGCTGGATCACGATGCCGACGTTCAGCCAGCGCGTCGCCCCCTTCTTCGTGACGCCGATCACCGCGGTGGCGATCAGCAGCGCGACGCCGACGGCGTACAGCGGCACCGCCAGCTGCATCAGCCGCTGCGGCGGCACCTGCGCGACGACGAACAGGATGATCAGCGCGAGGACCATGTTGCGGCCGTGGTCGACGAAGCGCGAGCCGTTGTCGAAGCCGGCCGAGTACATCGTCACCAGCCCGGCCGCCCCGAGCAGCAGCAGGCCGACCAACAGCGGCGCGTCGAAGCCGGTGAAGACCGGCTTCAGCCGCTGCCAGACCGAGGGTTTCTCGAAGACGACGCTCATGGCGCGCGCCGGCCGGGCCTGGCCGCAGAGGCAGCCGCCGAAGCGGCGGGCGAGGGCGCCGACGCGGCCGGCGGCGAGATCAGCAGCGACGGTGCCGACGCAGCCACCGGCACCACCAGCGCCGGCGGCACATCGGTGGGCGCGGCCGCGACGTTGTTGATCGACACGCCCGGCAGCGGCACGCCGGCGGCCGGCCGCGGCTTGCCGATGGGTGCGTAGGTCTGGCCGCCGCGCGTCGCGAGGATGTCTTCCTCGCTCGGATACTGGCCTTCGAGCACGTAGTCGAACACCCGGCGCGCGATCGGCGCGGCGGCGCCGGCGCCGAAGCCGGCGTTCTCGACCACCAGCGCGATCGCGATGTGCGGCTCTTCGAGCGGCGCGAACGCGGTGAACAGCGCATGGTCGCGGTGCCGCTCGTCGACCTTGCTGGCGTCGTACTTCTCGTTCTGCTTGATCTGGATCACCTGGGCCGTGCCGGTCTTGCCGCCGGAGCGGTACAGCGAGCCCTGGAACGCGCGCGCCGCCGTGCCCTCCTGCGTGACGCCGTACAGCGCCTGGTGGATCACCGCGACGTGGTCGGGGTTCCACGGCAGCGGCTCCAGCGCGCCGCCGGTCAGCGTCTGCTGGCTGCGCGTCTCGACGTTCTCGATCGCGCGCACCAGGTGCGGCTTGAAGCGCTTGCCGCCGGCCGCGAGCGTCGCCTCGGCCTGCGCGAGCTGCAGCATCGTGAAGGTGTTGTAGCCCTGGCCGATGCCCAGCGAGATGGTCTCGCCGGGGTACCACTTCTGCATTTCCTTGCGCTTGTAGTTGCTGCGCTTCCATTCGGTGGACGGCAGCGTGCCGCGCAGCTCGCCCTGCATGTCGATGCCGGTGATCTGGCCGAGCCCGAGCGGCGCCATGAAGTCGTGGATCGCATCGACGCCCATGTCGTTGGCGAGGATGTAGTAGTAGGTGTCGCACGACTGCACGATCGAGCGGTACATGTCGACGACGCCGTGGCCGCCTTCCTTGTCGTCGCGGAACTTGTGGTTGCCGAACCAGAAGAAGCCGGGGTCG
This sequence comes from Rhizobacter sp. Root1238, assembly GCF_001425825.1. Lineage (GTDB taxonomy): Bacteria > Pseudomonadota > Gammaproteobacteria > Burkholderiales > Burkholderiaceae_C > Rhizobacter. The sequence continues at coordinate 197,013 of NZ_LMDM01000001.1, read as the reverse complement.
CTGATCGCCTGCTGCGGCGTGCGCTTGCCCAGCGTCAGCGCGGCCAGCGCCATCAGCGGCTTGTAGGTGGAACCGGGCGGGTAAGCGCCGCGCAGCGCGCGGTTCAGCAGCGGCTTGTCTTCCGACTCGTTCAGCGCCTTCCAGTTCTCGGCATCGATGCCGTCGACGAACAGGTTCGGATCGAAGTTGGGCTTGCTGACGAAGGCCAGCACCTCGCCGTTGCGCGGGTCGATCGCCACCAGCGCGCCGCGCCGGTCGCCGAACAGCTGCTCGACCAGCGCCTGCAGCCGGATGTCGATCGACAGCACCAGCGTGTTGCCGGGCGTCGCCGGGTTGCTCTTCAGCTGGCGCACCGCGCGGCCGCCGGCGCTGGTCTCGACCTCTTCGAAGCCGGTCGCGCCGTGCAGCTGCGCCTCGTAGGCCTGCTCGATGCCGAGCTTGCCGATGTACTCGGTGCCGCGGTAGTTGGAGTCGTCTTCCGACTCCTCGATCTTTTCCTTCTCGGCCTGGTTGATGCGGCCGATGTAGCCGATCAGGTGGCTGCCGACCTCGCCGAGCGGGTAGTTGCGGAACAGCCGGGCCTTGATGTCGACGCCGGGGAAGCGGAAGCGCTGCGCGGTGAAGCGGGCCACTTCCTCGTCGGTCAGCTTGGTGCGGATCGGCAGCGACTCGAAGCTGCTCTTGGTTTCTTCCATCAGCCGCTTGAAGCGCTTGCGGTCGCGCGGCTGCACCTCGACCACCTCCGACAGCTGGTCGATCAGCGCGTCGAGGTCGTCGATCTTGGTCGGCGTGATCTCCAGCGTGTAGGCCGAGTAGTTGTTGGCCAGCACGACGCCGTTGCGGTCGACGATCAGCCCGCGGTTGGGCACGATCGGCACGACCGCGATGCGGTTGTTCTCGGCCTGCGTCGAGAGTTCGTCATGGCGCATCACCTGCAGCACGACGAGGCGGAACACCAGCAGCCCGAATGCGCACAGCACGAACAGCGCGGCCGCGAGCAGCCGGGTGCGAAACCGCCCCAGTTCCTGCTCGACGTTCTTGAGTTCTGTCATCGGACGACCGCGCGAAGGGTCACAAGGGCCGGTTCTGGTCGGGATCCGGCGGCCGGCGCTGCGGCGCGAGCAGCACCCACGATGCCACCGGCCACAGCAGGCTTTCGAACACCGGCGCGAGCATCAGTTCCCACCCCGGCAGCATGCCGCCCACCAACATTCTCACGATCAGCGAGACCGCGTGCGCCGCGACGAACAGCGGCAGGATCTGCAGCGCCTGCTGCGGCAGCCCGAACCACAGCAGCCGCCGGTGGATCGTGATCGTGAAGAAGCTCAGCAGCGTGTAGGCCAGCGCATGCTGCCCCAGCACCGCGCTGTCGTGCACGTCCATCAGCAGCCCGAACATGAACGCGATGCCGACGCCGATGCGCCGCGGCTGGTGCACGTTCCAGAACACCAGCGCGAGCGCCAGCAGGTCGGGGATGGCCGGCAGCCGGCCGAACGGCACCAGGTTGAACAGGAAGGCCAGCAGCAGCGAACCCCAGATGAACCAGGGGTTCGCCGGCAACAGCAGCTGGTCGGCGCCACGCGGCATCATCGGCGGGTCCCCTTTCGTCCGCTGGCGGCGCCGGGCTTGGCATTCGGATCGATCGCCGGCTCGGGCTTGGGCTGCATCTGCACCCCCAGCGGCTCCAGCACCAGCACATGGCGCACCGCGTCGGGTTGCGCGACCGGCGTCAGCGCGATGCGGGCGAAGCCGGTGTCGACGCGCCGGTCGACGCTGACCACCTTCGCGACCGGGATGCCCGACGGATAGACGCCGTCGACGCCCGAGGTCGCGAGCACGTCGCCGACCTGCACGTCGGCATTGCCGGCCATGAAGCGCAGCTCCAGCCCGGCGCCGGTCGAATTGCCGAAGGCGGCGCTGCGCACCTGGGTGCGCATGTTCAGCACCGGGATCGCGGCGTCCTTGTCGGTGAGCAGCGTGACCTCGGCGCTGTACGGGAAGGCCCGCGTCACCTGGCCGAGCACGCCGGCTTCGTTGATGACCGGCGACGCGACCGCAATGCCCTGCTGCGTGCCGCGGTCGATGATGACCTTGCGCGAATACGGATCGGGCGCGTCGTACAGCACCTCGGCCGTCTGCGAGCGCACCTTCAGGCCCGGCCGCAGATCGAGCAGCGCGCGCAGCCGCAGGTTCTCCTGCTCGAGCTGCTCGACGCGCGCCGAGCGGGCCGCCTGCTCGGCCAGTTCGCGGCGGGCCCGGGCCTCGGCCGACAGCGCATCCTGCAGCCCCATCGCGTAGTCGCTGGCCGCGCTCACCGCATCGACCGGCGCCCGCAGCGCGCGCTCGACCGGGTTCAGCACCGTCGCCAGCACCGCACGCACCGGCTGCGTCAGCTTGAAGCGGGTGTCGGCCACCATCAGGAACAGCGCGAGCGCCGAGAAGAACATCAGCCGCGTGAGCGCCGAAGGGCCCTGTCGGAAGAAGGGTGGCGGTGTCCGGTCGAGGGTACCGAGCGGCATGTCTGTACGGCGAACTTGAAGTGACGAGTGCGCTTCAGCGAACAAAAAGCCGGCCGCGTCAGCGACGCGCCGGCCGTGTGAGAAGGGTCACGTTCACTCGGAGGTGAAGATGGATCCGAGGCGCTCCATCCGCTCCAGCGCCATGCCGCAGCCGCGCACGACGCAAGTCAGCGGGTCTTCGGCCACCAGCACCGGCAGGCCGGTTTCCTCGGCGAGCAGGCGGTCGAGGTCGCGCAGCAGCGCGCCGCCGCCGGTCAGCATCATGCCGCGCTCGGCGATGTCGGCGCCCAGTTCCGGCGGCGTCTGCTCGAGTGCGTTCTTGACGCTGGAGACGATCTGGTTGAGCGGGTCGGTCAGCGCTTCGAGGATCTCGTTGCTGCTGATCGTGAAGCTGCGCGGCACGCCTTCGCTGAGGTTGCGGCCCTTGACTTCCATCTCCTTGACCTCGGAGCCGGGGAAGGCCGAGCCGATGTTCTTCTTGATGGATTCGGCGGTGGGCTCGCCGATCAGCATGCCGTAGTTGCGTCGGATGTAGTTGATGATGGCTTCATCGAACTTGTCGCCGCCGACCCGCACGCTGCCCTTGTAGACCATGCCGCCCAGCGAGATCACGCCGACCTCGGTGGTGCCGCCGCCGATGTCGACCACCATCGAGCCGCTCGCCTCGCTGACCGGCAGGCCGGCGCCGATCGCCGCGGCCATCGGCTCCTCGATCAGATAGACCTCGCTCGCGCCGGCGCCGAGCGCCGATTCGCGGATGGCGCGGCGCTCGACCTGCGTCGAACCGCAGGGCACGCAGATGATGATGCGCGGGCTCGGCTTGAGCATCCGCGAGTCGTGGACCATGCGGATGAACTGCTTGAGCATCTGCTCGGTGACCGTGAAGTCGGCGATCACGCCGTCTTTCATCGGCCGGATGGCCTCGATGTTGCCGGGCACCTTGCCGAGCATCGCCTTGGCTTCGGCGCCGACCGCCTGGATCGTCTTCTTGCCGTTGGGGCCGCCCTCGTGGCGGATCGCGACGACCGACGGCTCGTCCAGCACGATGCCCTTGCCACGCACGTAGATCAGCGTGTTGGCGGTGCCGAGGTCGATGGCCAGGTCGGTGGAGAAGTAGCGGCGCAGGGATGCAAACATGTGCGGGAGAGTTCTTGTTGGCGCCGATCGGCCGGGTCGGGCGGATCGCCGCAATCGCGAATGGAGGTCCGGGCAGGGTCCGCGAGCCGCTCGAAAGTCCTGCAAACCCTTGAATTTGCACGCCGAAAGAGGCTTGTGGATAACCGGGGATAATACCCCAACCCCCCCTGATTTTCAGCCCCGTCGGCACCCTCATCTCCCCTCAAATTCCAATGGCACTGGACTCCAAAGACGTGAGCCGCATCGCGAACCTCGCGCGCCTCGAACTGAGGCCCGCCGAAGAGGCGGCGATGCTGCAGCAACTGAACGGCTTCTTCTCGATCGTCGAACAGATGAGCGCGGTCGACACCAGCGGCATCGAGCCGCTGTACACGCCGCTGTCGGCGGTGCAGGAAGTGACGCTGCGCCTGCGCGACGACGTCGTCACCGAAACCGATCGCCGCGAGGCCAACCAGCGCAGCGCGCCGTCGGTCGAAGACGGCCTGTTCCTCGTGCCGCAGGTGATCGAGACATGAAGGACCTGCATCAACTGGGCGCGGCCGGACTGTCGCGCGCGCTCGCCGCGCGGCAGGTGTCCAGCGTCGAAGCGACGACACATCTGCTTGCACGGGTTGCCGCGCATGAGCACCTGGGCGCCTTCCTGTGCGTCGACGCCGAAGGCGCGCTGCGCCAGGCCGCGCAGGCCGATGCCCGCCGCGCCGCCGGCGAGACCGGCGCGCTGCTGGGCGTGCCGCTCGCGCACAAGGACATCTTCGTCACCGAGGCGTTGCCGACCACCGCCGGCTCGAAGATGCTGGCCGGCTACCGCAGCCCGTTCGACGCCACCGTGGTCACGCGGCTCGCCGCGGCCGGTACCGTGACGCTGGGCAAGCTGAACTGCGACGAGTTCGCGATGGGCTCCAGCAACGAGAACTCGGCCTTCGGCCCGGTGAAGAACCCGTGGGATGCGACCCGCGTGCCGGGCGGCTCGTCGGGCGGCTCGGCCACCGCGGTCGCGGCGCGGCTGGTGCCGGTGGCCACCGGCACCGACACCGGTGGCTCGATCCGGCAGCCGGCCAGCTTCACCGGCATCACCGGCATCAAGCCGACCTACGGCGTGTGCTCGCGCTACGGGATGATCGCGTTCGCGTCCAGCCTCGACCAGGCCGGCCCGTTCGGCCGCAGCGCCGAAGACTGCGCGCTGATGCTGTCGGCGATGAGCGGCTTCGACGAGCGCGACGCCACCAGCGCGCAGCGCCCGCCGCAGGACTATGCCGCGGCGCTCACGACGGTGCGCGCCGGCGCCAGCGCCGCGCAGCCGCTGAAGGGCCTGCGCATCGGGTTGCCGACCGAGTTCTTCCCGGCCGCGCTGGCCGCCGACGTCGACGGCGCGGTGCGGGCCGCACTGGCCGAGCTGCAGAAGCTCGGCGCGACGCTGGTCGACGTGAGCCTGCCGCGCACCGAGCTGTCGATCCCGGTGTACTACATCATCGCGCCGGCCGAGGCCAGCTCGAACCTGAGCCGCTTTGACGGCGTGCGCTTCGGGCACCGCGCCGACAAGTACACCGACCTGCTCGACATGTACAAGAAGAGCCGCGCCGAGGCCTTCGGGGCCGAGGTCAAGCGCCGCATCATGATCGGCACCTATGTGCTGAGCCACGGCTACTACGACGCCTACTACCTGCAGGCGCAGAAGCTGCGGCGCATGATCGCCGACGACTTCCAGCACTGCTTCACGCAGTGCGACGTGATCGCCGGCCCGGTCGCGCCGACGGTGGCCTGGAAGCTGGGCGACAAGAGCGACGACCCGGTCGCGAACTACCTGGCCGACATCTTCACGCTGCCGGCCAGCCTGGCCGGGCTGCCGGGCATGAGCCTGCCCGCCGGCACCGGCGAAGGCGGCATGCCGGTGGGCCTGCAGCTGATCGGCAACTACTTCCAGGAGGGCACGCTGTTGCATGCGGCCCATGCCTTCCAGCAGGCGACCGACTGGCACGCCCAAGCCCCCTCGATCTGACCATGGCGACTCCTTCCAAACTGATCCGCGGCTACGAGGTCGTCATCGGCCTCGAGACGCACGCCCAGCTGTCCACGCGCAGCAAGATCTTCAGCGGCTCCAGCACGCAGTTCGGTGCCGCGCCCAACACGCAGGCCTCGCCGGTGGACCTGGCGCTGCCGGGCACGCTGCCGGTGATGAACCGCGGCGCGGTCGAGCGGGCGATCCGCTTCGGGCTCGCGGTCGGCGCGACGGTGGCGCCGCTGTCGATCTTCGCGCGCAAGAACTACTTCTACCCCGACCTGCCGAAGGGCTACCAGATCAGCCAGTACGAGACGCCGGTGGTGCAGGGCGGCTCGGTCGAGTTCTTCGTCGGCGACCTGAAGCACAAGGTGCAGCTCACCCGTGCCCACCTCGAAGAAGACGCCGGCAAGTCGCTGCACGAGGACTATGCCGGCCAGACCGGCATCGACCTGAACCGCGCCGGCACGCCGCTGCTGGAGATCGTCACCGAGCCCGACATGCGCGCGAGCGTCGAGGCGGTCGAGTATGCGAAGGCGCTGCATTCGCTGGTGGTCTGGCTCGACATCTGCGACGGCAACATGCAGGAAGGCAGCTTCCGCTGCGACGCCAACGTGTCGGTGCGCCGCCCCGGCGCTGAGTACGGCACGCGCCGCGAGATCAAGAACCTGAACAGCTTCAAGTACCTGCAGCAGGCGATCGACTACGAGATCCAGTGGCAGATCGACCTGATCGAGGACGGCGGCACGGTGCAGCAGGCCACCGTGCTGTTCAACCCCGACACCGGCGAGACGCGGGCGATGCGAACGAAGGAAGACGCGCACGACTACCGTTACTTCCCCGACCCGGACCTGCCGCCGCTCGCGATCGCGCCCGAATGGATCGAGCAGGTGCGCGCCGCGATGCCGGAGCTGCCGCGCGTGATGGCCGAGCGCTTCCAGAAGGACTACGGGCTGCCGGCGTACGACGCGTCGATGATGACGCAGGGCAAGGCGGTCGGCGCGTTCTTCGAGGCGGCGGCCAAGGCCTGCGGCCAGCCGAAGCTGGTGGCGAACTGGCTGATGGGCGAGGTGTCGCGCCGGCTGAACGCCGAAGAGAAGGACATCGCGGACAGCCCGGTGAGCGCGGCGACGCTGGCCGCGCTGATCGGCCGCATCGCCGACGGCACGCTGTCGAACAGCGGTGCGCGCCAGGTGTTCGACCAGCTGTGGACCACCGGTGGCGAGATCGACGCGATCATCGATGCCAAGGGCCTGAAGCAGATGAGCGACAGCGGCGAGCTGGAGCGCATCCTCGATGACGTGCTGGCGGCGAACGCGAAGTCGGTGGAGGAATTCCGCGCCGGCAAGGACAAGGCGTTCAACGCACTGGTCGGCCAGGCGATGAAGGCCACCAAGGGCAAGGCGAACCCGTCGCAGGTGAACGAGTTGCTGAAGAAGAAACTCGCAGCGGGCTGACCGGCGACGCTCGATCGCGCCAGCCGCTGCGAAGCCAGGCACGCGCGGGCGCGGAAGGCCGTTCGGTGAGTCTTATTTCCCTGCCGCCTTTCGCGGCGCGGGCGCGGAAGCGGCCGGCAGCGCGCCCATCGACCCGGGCGACGCGCCGCCCCACAGCTTCTTCAGCCGTTCGAGCTCGACGTCGTAGAGGTTGTTGATGCGCACGATCTCGTCTTCCTGGTTCTGCACCAGCGACTTCTGCGCGGCCACTGCGGCGTCGTTCGCGTCGAGCTGCTGGCGCAGCTTGCCCGGCAGCTTCTTGCCCTTGTAGAACTCCTGCTCTTCGACCAGCGGCTTGCGTTCGCGCTCGAGCTCGGCCAGGCGCCCCTGCGAGAACGCGACGCCCTTGCGCACGTCGTCGAGCGCGGCCTCGCGCGCCTTCATGTGGGCGGCACTGTCGGGAAAGCGGTTCACCAGGTTGCGATCGCGCCGCATCGCATCCTGCTGCGCGACACGGTCGGCGGCGGCCTGCCGCTCCTTCGCCTCGGCCTCGGCGCGCTCGTCGGCCGTCATCGTCGGCGGCACGACCCGGCGCACCGATCCGTCGGTGTTGAGCTCGCGCTGCTCGCGGGTCGAGCACTCGGCGATGGGACGGTCGGAGGTCAGGCGCCGGCCACTGCCGTCGACGCAGCTGTAGATGGCGGCTTGGGCCGACGAACCGGCCGCGAGGCCTGCCAGCAACGCCATGCAGCGCCACGTTCGCATCGATCGATTCACCACAATCAGGCTCGTCATTTACACCCCGTAACGGTCCCGGTAGGCGACCACGCGCGCCAGGTGGCTGCGCAAGGCCGGATCGTCATCCGACTGAAGATACTGCAGCAAGTCGGCAAGCGTCGCAATGGCCAGCACCGGCATGCCGAACGCCGCTTCGAACTCCTCAACGGAGGAGCGTGCGCTCAGGTTGTCATCGGAACCCTTGCGTTCCATGCGGTCCATCGCGATCAGCACCGAAACCGGTTCCGCCCCGGCGGCGCGGATCATCTCGACCGATTCGCGCTTGGAGGCGCCGTCGGTGATCACGTCGTCGATGATGACCACGCGGCCCTTCAGCGGCGCGCCGACCATCAGGCCGCCTTCGCCGTGGTCCTTGGCTTCCTTGCGGTTGTGGCAGAACGGCACGTTGTGGCCCAGGCCGGCCAGCGCCACCGCGGTGGCCGATGCGAGCGTGATGCCCTTGTAGGCCGGGCCGAACAGCATGTCGAACCCGATGCCCGACGCGAGCAGGCGGCGCGCATAGAATTCCGCCAGACGGCCCAGCTTGGCGCCGTCGTCGAACAGGCCGGAATTGAAGAAATAGGGCGACAGCCGCCCGGCCTTGGTCTTGAACTCCCCGAACCGCAACACGCCGGCTTCCACCGAGAAGCTGACGAAGTCTTTGGCCAGAGTGTCAGCGGTGGGGCTCATCGGAGGTCTTTCGTGTTCCGTCTGGTGTCTTTGAATCTGAACGGCATCCGCTCGGCGGCCACGAAGGGCCTTGTGCCGTGGGCGGAAAGCATTGGCGCCGATTGTATGGGGGTGCAGGAGGTGAAGGCCCAGGCTGCCGACATCGCCGGCCGCTTCGAGCGCGTGCACGACATGCACGGCCATTTCCACTTCGCCGAGAAGAAGGGTTACTCCGGCGTCGGCCTGTACAGCCGCAAGACGCCGAGCGACGTGGTGGTCGGCTTCGGCTCGCCCGAGTTCGACGCCGAAGGCCGCTATGTCGAACTGCGCTTCGACACCCCGCAGCGCAAGCTCAGCATCATCAGCTGCTACTTCCCGAGCGGCTCCAGCGGCGAGGAGCGGCAGCTCGCGAAGTTCCGCTTCCTGGCGCTGATGACGCCGTACCTGCAGCAGCTGAAGGCCGAGCGCGAGTTCATCCTGGTGGGCGACGTGAACATCGCGCACAAGGAGATCGACCTGAAGAACTGGCGCAGCAACCAGAAGAACAGCGGCTTCCTGCCGGAAGAGCGCGCCTGGATGACGCACACGCTGGACGAGCTCGGCCTGGTCGACGTGTTCCGCACGCTGAACCCGAAGCCCGAGCAATACACCTGGTGGAGCAACCGCGGCCAGGCCTGGGCGAAGAACGTCGGCTGGCGGCTCGACTACCACCTGGCCACGCCGGCGCTGGCCGCGAAGGCGTTGCGCGAGCACATCTACCTGGAGCAGCGCTTCTCGGACCATGCGCCGCTGATCATCGACTACGACTTCACGATCTGAGCATCGTCCATCCAGCGGCTTCAGATTCCCTTGCGCAGCGGCATCAGGCAGAATGATGTCGCACATAATATGTGCGCACATAAGGGAAATCATGAACATCACCTTGTCCGTGGACGAGCGCATCGCGGAGCAGGCCCGTGCCGCCGCTGCCACGATGGGGAAAAGCTTGAACCAAGCCGTCCGAGACTACCTGGAGCAGTTGGCGGGAAGCCAGCAGTTGGCGAACGAGTTGCAGGCCTTCGAGCAATCCGCTCGGGCCACACCGGGACGGCTGGGGGGCTGGCACTTCGATCGCGAAGAGGCCAATCGCCGTGCGTAGCCTGCTGGACACGAACGTCCTTGTCTATGCAGATGCCTCGGACGAGCCCGAGAAGCAGAAACGCGCCATCGCGTTGATCACCGCGACGCGCAGCGCGGGCACTGCGGTGCTGTCCACCCAAGTGCTCCAGGAATACGCGAATGTCGCGTTGCGCAAGCTTCGTCTTCCCCATGAACTGATCCGGCAACGGATTGGTTTCTATCGGCGGTTCGACATGGTGACCACCTCGGCTGACTTGATCGCCGGCGCGCTGGACCTTCACGTCCTGCGAAGTCTGTCGTTCTACGACGCCTTGATCGTGCAGGCTGCCATCGTCGGCGGATGCGAGAGGGTGTTGAGCGAAGACATGCAACACGGCGCGGTGTATGGGGGCGTGCGCATCGAGAACCCGTTCGTCACGCCATGAACGCCGCAGATGTGCAGCACTTCATCCGTCGGCCAAGCGATGAAATGCGTGGCCGCTTGGGCACTGTTTGCGCATTGCCCGTCCGGTGAACGCAGAAAGAATGGGGCTTCCCTTCTTTCCGTGACGAGAACCCTCATGAGCAAGACGCTGACGACCCTGGCCGCATGGAGCCTGGGCCTGCTGGCCACCGCCGCCCACGCCGGCGAGGTCTACACCGGCATCGGCACGCACGGCGTGATGCTGGGCTACGCGCAGCCGGTCGCGCCGTCGGTGACGCTGCGCGGCGACGTGGCCTCGCTCGGCTCGCACAGCACCACGAAGACCGAGAACAGCATCCACTACGACGCCGACCTGAAGCTCAGCCGTGGCGGCGTGTTCGCCGACTGGTTCTTCATCGGCGGCTGGCGCCTGACCGGTGGCGTCACCTTCAACGCGATCAAGCTCGACCTGGCCGGCAAGCCGACCAACAACCAGATCACGATCGGCAACACCACCTACGCGACGCAGGACGGCGACCGCTTCGATGCGCACGTGAAGTTCCCGAAGACGACGCCGTTCCTCGGCATCGGCTACGGCCACCAGGCCGGTGCCGAAGGCACCTGGGGCTTCCACTTCGACCTCGGCGCGAGCATCGGCCGGGCGAAGGTCGAGGCCGCCGCCAGCGGTCCGACCTTCGACAGCATGAATGCAACGGACCGCGCGACGCTGAACGCCGACGTCAACAAGGAAACGCAGGAGCTGCGCGACGGCGTCGGCAAGATCCGCGCGATCCCGCAGCTGAGCCTGGGCGTCAACTACCGGTTCTGATCGCGAAGTCGGGCTAGCATCCCCGCATGCAGCTCGACACCATCGAAACCGAAACAGGCCCGGACCCGACGGCCACCATCATCTTCCTGCACGGCCTGGGCGACAGCGGCAACGGCTTCGCGCCGTTCGCGCAGGAGCTCGACCTGGCCGCCGCCGGCCCGCTGCGCTTCATCTTTCCGCACGCACCGACGCGGCCGGTCACCGTCAACGGCGGCTACGTGATGCGCGCCTGGTACGACATCCTCGCCGCCGACCTGGTGCGGCGCGAGGACGAGGCCGGCCTGCGCGAATCGCAGGCGCTGGTGCAGGCGCTGATCGCCCGCGAGAACGAACGCGGCATTCCCACCTCGCGCATCGTGCTCGGCGGCTTCTCGCAAGGCTGCGCGATGACGCTGCTGACCGGACTGCGCCACCGCGAACGGCTGGCCGGCCTGGTCGGGTTGTCGGGCTACCTGCCGCTGGCGGCGCAGACCGCGGCCGAGCGCGATGGCGCGAACCACGGGCTGCCGATCTTCCTCGCGCATGGCCGGCAGGACCCGGTGATCCCGATCGCCCGTGCGCTCGCATCGCGCGACGCGCTGCTGGCGTTCGGGCACCCGGTCGAGTGGCACGAGTACCCGATGCCGCATTCGGTGTGCGGCCCGGAGATCGCCGACCTGACGCGCTGGCTGGCCGCGCTGCTCGGGCCGCGAAGCGGCCGAGGTGAATAAATCACAAACCGGCCCGGCGGTTTTCACCCCCCGGCGAGACCTGACGCCCCTACGCTGTAACAAGGTGCACAGCGCTGCTGCTGCGCCAGCCATCAGAAGGACAGCGCCATGTTGGATGAACTGCTCTCGCCCCCGGCCGACACCCGCCCGACCGCCCACTTGAACCTGCGGGCCGCGCCCGCGGGGACCGCCCACGTCACGCCGCCATACCCCGGACCGGAGCGCCGCCATGGCCCGTCCGCGATGAACCGCTGGCTGACGATGATGCTCGACGAGATGGACCACGGCCTGCTGCTGGTCGATGCGAACTGCGGCCTGCGTCATGCCAACCAGCTCGGCTGGCAATCGCTGCAGGCCGGCGACGGCCTGCGCGTCGTCAAGAACCAGGTGCTGCCGCGCCATGCGGAAGAACTGTCGGGCTTCCTCGGTGCGCTGCTCGGCGCCTGCAGCGGCCGGCGCCGCATGCTGAACCTGGGCAGCGCCGACGGCGCGATGCCGGTCGCCTTCGTGCCGATGTCCTCGCCCGAGGACGACGGCCTCGCGATGCTGGTGCTCGGCAAGCGCCACCGCTGCGAGTCGCTGACGCTCGACTTCTTCGCCCGCACCCATGGCCTGACCGCGGCCGAGACCAAGGTGCTGCGCGCGCTGTGCGACGGCCAGCGGCCGAAGGAAGTGGCGCGCGGCTTCAGCGTCGCGGTCTCGACGGTGCGCTCGCAGATCAGCAGCATCCGCATCAAGACGCAGACTGCCAGCATTGGCGACCTGCTGAACCGCGTGGCCGTGCTGCCGCCGATCACACCGGCGATGAAGACGGCGCTGTCGCACTGACGCGTCACGGCCACGCCAGGGGCGGCGTGCTAGATTCGACGGGTTCCCGGGCCGCCGCCCGGGCTGTCCCCTTCGCCGCCGCTTCTCCATGGACGCCGCCACCGGCCCAGCATCCGCTCCCGTGCTGTCCGAATCCCTGGGCCTGCTCTCGGCCCGGGGCGAACAACGCCGCTACCGCAAGGGCGTGCTGCTGATCCAGGAAGGCGATCACGGCGACACCTTGTTCATCCTGCTGTCGGGCCGCGTCAAGGCGTTCTCGATGGACGACCGCGACCGCGAGATCGTCTACGGCGTCTACGGCCCGGGCGAGTACCTGGGCGAGATGTCGCTCGACGGCGGGCCGCGCTCGGCCTCGATCATCACGCTCGAACCCACGGTCTGCTCGGTGGTCACGCGGCACACGCTGCGCCAGCACATCGCCGAGCGGCCGGAGTTCGCGTTCGAGCTGATCTCGCGCGTGATCCACCGCGCCCGCCTGGCGACGCACAGCGCGCGCAGCCTGGCCCTGCTCGACGTGTACGGCCGCGTCGCGCAACTGCTGACCGACCTCGCGGTGACCGAGCCCGACGGCACGCGGGTGATCCGCGAACGGCTCACGCACCAGGAGATCGCGAGCCGCGTCGGCTGCTCGCGCGAGATGGTCAGCCGCCTGCTGAAGGACCTGGATGCCGGCGGCCACATCGCCGTCAGCCGCACGCAGATCGTGCTGAAGCGGCCCTTGCCTGCGCGCTGGTAGCCCGGACCCGGGCTACTTCTTCGCCGGCGGCTCGAAGCGTTGTGCAGGCTTGGCCGCCCTCGCATACAGGCCCTCGACCCGCGGCAGGTTCGCCTCGATGTCGCGGATGCGCGTCGGCCCGGACGGGTGGGTCGACAGGAACTGCGGCGGCGCGCCCTTGCTGGCCTGCGCCATCTTGTTCCACAGGCTGACGCCGGCGCGCGGGTCGTAGCCGGCGCGCGCGGCCAGCTCCATGCCGACCAGGTCGGCCTCGGATTCGTCCTCGCGGCCGAACTTCAGCGTCAGCAGCTGGCCGCCCATGTCGGCCACCGAGCGGCCGATGCTGCCCAGCCCGAGGATCGCGGCGCCGAGCCCGATCGCGCCCTGCGTCGCCAGGTTCTTGCCCATGCGTTCGCGCGCATGCTCGCGCAGCGCATGCGCGACCTCGTGGCCCATCACCATCGCGACTTCGTCGTCGGTCAGCTGCAGCTGCTCGAGGATGCCGGTGTAGAACGCGATCTTGCCGCCGGGCATGCAGAACGCATTGATCTGCTTCGAGCCGATCAGGTTGACCTCCCACTTCCAGCGGCTCGCGCGTTCGTTCCACTCCGAGCTGAACGGGATGATGCGCTGCGAAATGGCGCGCAGCCGCACCACCTGCGGGTGGCTGTCGGGACCCAGCGCGCGCTGTTGCGAGGCCTGCTGCTTCATCTGCGCGTACTGCTGCGCGGCGGCCTGCTCGATCTGGTCGGCCGACACCAGCTTCGTGAAGCGCGACTCGCCGCCGACGTCGACGCCTTCGCGCGCCCAGGCCGGCACCGCGAGCGATGCGCCGGCGGCGGCGGCCAGCGTCATCGCGAAGCGGCGGCGCGCATGGAAGGCGCAGCCGCAGGTGATCGAGGGGAGATTGGCGTCGTGGTTCATGGCAACTCAGATGGCAAATGGGAGGCCCGGTTCCGACGCATCAATCGTCGACCGGAATCGCTGTCGGATCGACCTCGAGCGCCTGCACCGGCGCGCGCAGCCAGATGAGCATCAGCAACGCCGGCAGCGCCAGCACCGTCGACAGCACGAAGAAGCTCGGCCAGCCGATGGTCTCGGCGGTGACGCCGGCCACCGGCCCGACCCAGACGCGGCCGACCGACGCGAACGCGCTCAGCAGCGCGTACTGCGTCGCGGTGAAGCGCTGGTTGCACAGGCTCATCAGGAACGCGACGAACGCGGTCGTGCCCATGCCGCCGGTGATGTTCTCCAGCGCGATCACCATCAGCAGCCCGCCGTCGACCGGCGTCGCCTGCTTCAGCCAGACCACCGTCCAGTCGAAGGCCGGGATCGTGACGCCCGGCAGCAGCCCGTGGCCATGGCCGGCGAGCCACCAGAAGCCGAGGTTGCTCAGCATCTGCAGCACGCCGAACAGCAGCAGCGCGCGCCACAGGCCGAGCTTCAGCATCAGCGCGCCGCCGAGCAGCGCGCCGCCGATGGTCAGCCACAGCCCGATCAGCTTGTTCGCGACGCCGACCTCGGCCGGGCCGAACTGCATCGCCTTCAGCAGGAACGGCGTCATCAGCGAGCCGGCGAACGCGTCGCCCAGCTTGTAGAGCACGATGAACGCCAGGAAGGCGCCGGCGCCCGGTTGCGAGAAGTAGCTGCGCAGCCCGCCGAGCAGCGTCTCGAAGCGCGCCGCGCGCGCCGCCCACGCGGCCAGCGGCAGCGTGAACGCGATGCCCAGCAGCAGCGCGAGCAGTTCGGTCCAGCGTTGCTGCAGCGCGGCCGGCAGGCTGCTGCCGGCCCACCACGGCGACAGCACCGCCGCGGCGATCGGCGGCCCGAAGCGCTCGCTCAGCATGAAGCCTGCCGCGACCGCGGCCAGCACCGCGACGAAGCCGAGCACATCCTGGCGCGCGACCGACGACGGCCGCAGCGCCACCGGCAAGCGGGGCAGCGCAACCGCCGACAGCACCGCCGCGCCGACCATCAGCCCGGCCATCACGCGGTAGACGTCGGGCCACGACCAGCCGCCACCCTGTGTCGGATCGACCCAGATCAGCGCGACGCCGCCCGACAGGATCATCGCGAGCCGGTAGCCCAGCACGTACAGCGACGAGCCGAGCCCGCGCTCGCGCGCCGGCAGCAGGTCGGTGCGGTAGGCATCGACCACCACGTCCTGCGACGCCGAGACGAACGCGACCAGCACCGCCAGCAGCGCGAAGCTGCGCGTCGCGCTGCCGGGCGAGGTGGCGCTCATCAGCAGCAGCGCTCCGGCCAATGCGAGCTGCGTCAGCACCAGCCAGCCGCGGCGCCGGCCGAGCCACGGCAGCTCGAAGCGGTCCATCAGCGGCGCCCACAGGAACTTGAAGGTGTAGGGCAGGCCGACCAGGCTCAGGAAGCCGATGGTCGCCATGTCGATGCCTTCGACGCTGAGCCAGGCCTGCATCGCCTGGCCGGTCAGCGCGAGCGGCAGCCCGGATGCGAAGCCGAGCAGGCTCACCACCAGCAGCCGGAATCCGACGGCCGCGCGGGAGGAGGACAGCGCGGGCGGCGCCGAGGCGGAATCGGTCATGCGCCGATTCTAGAGACGGTGGGCGACGGGCCCGGCGGCTACTTCGGCGTCGACGGGGCCGATGGCGTGGCGGCCGGTTGCTGCCGGTAGATCGCCTCGGCCAGCGCCAGCAGCTGCTCGCGCGGCAGGCTGCCGGCCAGCGCATAGCCAGTGCCGGCCTCGACCCAGTAGAAGAGGTTCACGTCGCCGTCGCGTTCGAAGCGGAATGCCGCCGGCGCGGCCTCGTCGGGCTTGCGCAGGTAGACGGTCACGCGGGCGGTGCCGCCGGCGGCCTGGTACATCAGCTGCGCACCGGGGCCGGCCCCGTTGCCGTCGGGCAGCAGCCGCCCGCCGACCAGCTCATACCCCTGCTCGCGCAGGTCGAACAGCTTGACCGGCACGTTCAGGCGCCGCGTCAGCCAGCGCGACAGGTGCTCTTCCTGCGCGCGGCTCTCTTCGGCGGTCTTGCCGGCGACCGCGACCTCGACCGGGTGGCGCTGCTCGGGCACGTAGACGCTGTGCGCAAGCGCTGCGCGCTGCACCCAGCTGCCGGCCGGCGCCTGGGCCTGGGTCGCACCCATGCGCGCCGGCTGCACCCGCCACATCGCGCCGGCGCCGATCAACCCGCCGAGCGCGAACACCGCGAGCGCGGCGGCCCACTGCCCGCGGCCCCGCCACCACGGCGTCGCCGCCTCGGGCGCATGCTGCAGCACGAGCTGCTGCAGCCGGTCGGGCACCGGCTCGCTCGCCGCGGAGGCCAGCCGCGCGCGCAGCGCATCGCGGTCGGCGGCCCACAGCCGCACGCGGGCGGCCTCTTCGGGGTTCGCCTGCAGCCAGGCATCGACCTGGGCGCGGCGTTCGGTCGGCAGTTCGCCGTCGAGCCACGCGCTCAGCGCGTCGTCGCGTTCGTCGGGGGTGGGGAAGGGAGGGGCAGCCATCGTCGACATCCAGTTCAGGGGTCTCGTTCAGACCACGCGCCGCAGCGTCTGCACCGCCGGTGTCGGCGCATGGCCGTCGAGCAGCGCGCGCAGCGCGGCCCGCCCGCGCGAGATGCGCGACATCACGGTGCCGATCGGGATGCGCAGCACCTCGGCGCATTCGGCGTACGACAGCTCCTCGACCGACACCAGCAGCAGCGGCTCGCGCTGCTCGACCGGCAGCCGCCGCAGCGCGGCGACCAGGTCCATGCGCAGCCCGACATCGGCCCCGGGGTCGCTGCCGCGCAGGTCCTGTTCGACCTGCAGCTCGTGCGGGTCGACGATGGCCAGCCGCCCGCCGCGGCGCAGCGTGTCCATGTGGGCGTTGTGCGCGATGCTGATCACCCAGACCAGGATGTCGCGCTGCTGGTCGAACTGGTGCCAGTGCGACAGCGCGCGCTCCAGCGCGGTCTGCACCAGGTCGTCTGCCGCGGCGGCGTCGATCACCAGCGAGCGCGCATAGCGGCGCAGCCGCGGGATCGTGCCGAGGAGTTGCTGGCGAAAGCTGGTGGGGACGCTCACCTGAGGTTTACGCAGGGCGGGCGAAGGCTATTCCGCGTCAGCCGTTCCAGATCGCGGCTTCCGTCACGCCCAGCGCGCGGAAATCGTCCTCGCGCCGCTCCAGGTCGTTGACGCAGAAGAACTCGTCGAGCTGCGGCGGTGCCACCGACGTGCCCGACAGCATCGAATGCGCCTGGCCGCGGTGGTGCACCTGGTGCTGGTAGAGGTGGGCCAGCAGGCGGTGCAGCGGCTCGCGGTCGATGCGCTGCGTGCGCGGCACCTCGATCACGCGCTCCAGCAACGCGACGTCGGCGAGCAGCGCGTGGGCGACGGTGAGCAGGCGCTGGTCCATGCGCTGCTGGGCCGCCGCCAGGTCGGCACAGGTCGCGCACGGTTCCTCGGGGTCGAAGAACGAGCCCGGGTCGGGGTGCGGCGCGTCGCCGCGCAGGCTGCGCTCGATCGCATCGAGGTAGTAGTCGTCGACCGTCAGGTTGTGGTTCAGCGTCGCGCGGATCGACGGGAAGAAGCCGGTGCGCGGCGCGATGAATTCATCCTGCGTCAGCCGCCCGCAGGCCTGCAGCAGCCGGTGGTTGGCCCAGGCGTTGTTGTGGGCGCCGGCATACAGGTGGCGGGCAAGCGATGTCATGGCGGCGCTCCGTCGTGGGTCAGCGATGTTCCCGCAGCGCGAGGCGCTCGTCCAGCCAGCGCAGCAGGTCGATCCACATCTGCCGCATCTCGGCATCGGTCGGCGTACGGATCGCGCTCGGCAGCTCGATCGTCACCACCGGCACGCCCTTGTGCACGCCGCCGTAGTGGCCGAGCGAGCCGGGGAAGATGCCGACGCGGTCGAGGTAGAGGCGGCCGAGCCGCTGCGGCGGCACGCTCGGGCCGTCGAAGTCGAGCACGCCGTAGGGCGCGTGCACGGTGACGATCACGTCCGGCTTCCAGGTCTCGATCGTGTCGGTCACGAAGCGGCTCTCCGGCTCCGACAGCGCGCTCGGGCCGGGCCAGCGGCGCGGGTCCTTCTTCGTGCGCTTGACCCAGTAGACCGGCGCGTCGCGGTCCCAGTGCGGCGTCGGGAAGTTGCGGTTCAGGTCGACGCCGTGCGCATTGGTGCGCGTCGGCCGCGCCAGCAGCAGGCCGTCGGGGTTCAGCACCGGCACGAAGCGCCAGTCCAGGCCGGCGCCGGTGTCGCCGGCCTGCGCGATCCAGTGGAACGCGAGCGCGCTCGACGACAGCTCGTCGCCATGGATGCCGCCCAGCACCAGCACGCGGCGCGGCGCGGCGCCGGCGGCGGCGGCGGCTTGTCGTCGGGCAGCAGCAGCGGCTGCGGGGCCGGCACGTCGCGCTGGTACAGCGCCACGCCCTTCACCGACGCGGCGCCGGAGGGCTTCAGCGCGGCGCGTTCGCACAGCGCGAGGCCCAGGTTCGGCAGCCGGCGTGCCAGTTCGGGGCAGGGCGACGCGGCCTGCGCCGCTGACGCGAAAGCGACCAGCAGCGCCGCTGGAATCATCGAGAATCGTGTCATGCTGCACGAGTGTAGAAGCTGCCAGACCCCCTCAAATGGGAGTTGGCGGCACCTGCTGCCGCCCTCCACAATCCCGGCATGAATGCAATGCTGCGCCCCATGGCACCCAGTTTCTCGGCCCAGGAGTTCCGCGTTGCGCTCGGGATGTTCGCCACCGGCGTCACGATCGTCACCGCGCTCGACCTGCACGGCAACCCGGTCGGCCTGACCGCCAATTCGTTCAATTCGGTGTCGCTGTCGCCGCCGCTGGTGCTGTGGAGCCTGTCGCGGCGCGCCGGCTCGATGCCGGCGTTCACGCGCGGCTCGCACTACGCGATCAACATCCTCGCCGCCGACCAGCGCCCGCTGGCCGAGCGTTTCGCGTCGAAGGACGTGGACCGCTTCGCCGGGCTGCGCTTTCGCGAAGGCGTCGGCGGTGCGCCGGTGCTCGAAGGGGTCGCGGCGGTGTTCGAGTGCTTCAACCGCAGCCAGTACGAAGAGGGCGACCACGTGATCTTCGTCGGCGAGGTCGAGCGCTGCGAGCGGCGCGAAGGCGCACAGCCGTTGATCTACCACGGCGGGCGCTACTTCACTGAACTGCCGTTATGACAGCCCCTCGGTCGACGGGTACGTCGACCGATCCCCCGAGGGGATGCGGGCCGGCTTGGGGCGGCCCGGCGCTCGGCCCGCGAGCTAGTCCCCGCTCAAGCGTCTTCGTGCGAACTCGGCGAACCAGCCGACGCTCCCCGCATTCGCCATCGCATCGAGCTTGAACACCTGCTCGGCCGGCGTGCCCATCAGCAGCTTCTTGACCGGCAGCTCCATCTTCTTGCCCGACAGCGTGCGCGGGATCGCGTCGACCTGGAAGATCTCGTTCGGCACATGCCGCGCCGACAGCGCACCGCGGATCTCCTGCTTCAGCCGCGCGACCAGCGCATCGTCGAGCACGCGGCCCTCGCGCAGCACGACGAACAGCGGCATCCAGCTCTCGCGGCCCAGGTACTCCAGGTCGACGACCAGGCTGTCGAGCACCTCGGGCAGCGCCTCGACCGCGCGGTACAGCTCGGCCGTGCCCATGCGGATGCCGTGGCGGTTGATCGTCGCATCGCTGCGGCCGTAGATCACCGCACCGCCACGCGGCGTGATGCGAAGCCAGTCGCCGTGGCGCCAGACTCCGGGGTACATGTCGAAGTAGCTCTCGCGATAACGCTGGCCGTCGGCATCGCCCCAGAAGTACAGCGGCATCGACGGCATCGGCCGCGTGCACACCAGCTCGCCCACCTCGTCGACCAGCGCCTGCCCGCGGCCGGTCGCCGGATCGGGCTCGCTCCAGGCCTCGACTGCCGCCCCCAGGCAGCGGCACTGCATCTCGCCCTCGACCACCGGCAGCGTCGGCAACCCGGCCACGAAGCCCCCGGCGAAATCGGTGCCGCCCGACAGCGAGGTCAGCCACATCGGGCGGTCGTCGACGCGTGGCAGGTGCTGCGCCGCCCAGCGGTACACGTCGGCCGACAGCGGCGAACCGGTGCTGCCGAGCGCGCGCAACCGCGCCAGGCCCGGCATCCGCGCCGGCTCCAGGCCGGCCTTCATGCAACTCGCGAAGAACGCCGCGCCGGCGCCGAAGAAGGTGCTGCCGGAGTCGGCGACGAAACGCCACAGCGTGCTCCATTCCGGCTGGCCGCTGCGCCCGGACGGGCTGCCGTCGTACAGGCAGATCGTCGTGCCGTTCAGCAGCCCGGCGATCTGGCAGTTCCACATGATCCAGCCGGTTGCGCTGTACCAGTGGAAGCGGTCGCCGCCCTCGGCGCTCGGGCCGAGGTCGTTGTGCAGCCCCATGAACTTCAGGTGCTCCAGCACGACGCCGCCATGGCCGTGCACGATCGGCTTCGGCAGCCCGGTCGTGCCGCTCGAATAGACGATCCACAGCGGGTGGTCGAACGGCAGCGGGTCGACCTGCAGCGGCCGGTCGTCGCACAGCAGCCCGTCGAAGTCGAGCCAGCCGGCCGGCAGCGTAGCGCCGAGGTTGCGCCACAGCAGCACCTGCTTCAGCGTCGGCAGCTCGCCGACCAGGCCCTTCAGCAGCGCGAGCCGGTCGTGCGTGCTGCCACCGTGCACATAGCCGTCGCAGCCGACCAGCAGCGTCGGCTCGATCTGGCGGAAGCGGTCGAGCACCGCGACCGGCCCCATGTCGGGCGAGCAGACCGACCAGACCGCGCCGAGGCTCGCGGTCGCGAGGAAGGCCACCAGCGTCTGCGGCGTGTTCGGCATGAAGGCGCAGACGCGGTCGCCGCGCACCACGCCGAGCCGCCGGTAGTGCGCCGCCAGCGAGGCGACCTGCCGGCGCAGCTTCGGCCAGCTCCATTCGAGCAGGCTCGCGCAGTCGCGCAGCCGCTCGTCCTGGAACACCACCGCCGGGTGGCCGGCCGCATGGGCCGCATCGGCATGGCGGAACACCTGCTGCGCGTAGTTCAGCTGCGCGCCGTCGAACCAGCGCGCGCCGGGCATGCGCTCGTCGGCCAGCACCTGCGCGAACGGGGTCGGCGACTGCAGTCCGTAGAAATCCCAGATCGAGCGCCAGAACGCATCGAGGTCGCTGACCGACCAGCGCCACAGCGCGTCGTAGCCGGCGTGTGTCGTCGCATCGAAGCGCAGGCCGCGCTCGCGGGCCAGCCAGTCGGTGTAGCGCAGGATCTGCGGTCGTGGCATGGGAACCTCCTTCGTTAGCGCAGCGGGCCGAGCGCCGGGCCGCCCCAAGCCGGCCCGCATCCCCTCAGGGGATCGGTCGACGTACTCGTTGATCGAGGGGCTGTCATTCACTCGATTCCGATGTACTGCCAGGTGTCGCGCATGAACGGATGCCGAAGGTGCCCGATCACGCGCCGCTGCAGCACGTCGCTGACGACGGTGTGCACATGCGCCTTGTACGGCATGTACGCCACCAGCATGTTCTTCGCCTCGCGCATCAGCGCGGCGCGTTCCGGCCCGTCGGGCAGCACGTTCTGTCGCTCGAACAGGCGATCGTAGGCCGGCAGCGCGAAGTGCGCGTCGTTCGATTCGTTCGCGTTCGGGCCGTAGCCGATGCCGAGGAAGAAGCCGCCGTCGGGCGTGCCGGCCACCCAGCTGAAGCCCCACATCATCAGCTTGCCGGCGCGACCCATCTTCAGCAGGTCGGGCCAGCTCGCGATGTCGAACTGGATGCGCAGGCCCACCGCCGCCATGCACTTGTGCCACAGCTCGTTGAACTGGCGCTGCCGCTGCTCCGGCCGCGATGCGAGCCGCAGCACCAGCGGCCGACCGTCGGGCAGTTCGCGCCAGCCATCGCCATCGCGGTCGACGTA
The DNA here is from genome assembly GCF_001425825.1 of Rhizobacter sp. Root1238. Lineage (GTDB taxonomy): Bacteria > Pseudomonadota > Gammaproteobacteria > Burkholderiales > Burkholderiaceae_C > Rhizobacter. Next base: position 175,013 of record NZ_LMDM01000001.1, on the reverse strand, counting down.
GCCGAAGAGATCGAGCAGCGCCATCGCGCGCGACACGCTGGTCTCGCTCATCGTGCTGCGGTAGTCTTCCTCGTAGCCGGACGTGAACGGCGCCACCACCGATTGCGCCGGGATGCCCTGGCCGTGGCGCAACTCCTCCAGGTCCTGCCGGTTGTCGTAGGCCAGGCAGATCGCGCGGCGCAGCGCCACCTTCTCGGAAGCGTTGCCGCCGACCACCGGGTCGTCCATGTTGAAGTAGGTCAGCGCCATGTCGGCCTTCGCGCTGCGCTGCAGCCGCACGCCGTGGCGCGCGAGGTGCGGCGCGATGCGGTTGCCCGGTGCGGCGATCGGCGTGAACTCCACCGGCAGCTCCAGCACGTCGAGCGCGCCGTTGACGAATGCGAGCCAGCGCGGCTGCGACTCGGTGATCACGCTGACCTCGATGCGCTCGGCCAGCGGCAGGCGCCGGCCGGCCAGCTCGCGCGCGACCTGCTGCGCCTGCGCATCGTCGGGCGCCGGCTCGGCCTCGAAGTGCTGTTCGCGGAAACGCGGGTTGCGCACGAGTTCGATGCGCGACGCGCGGCGCCAGCTCGCGAGCATGAACGGGCCGGTGCCCACCGGGTGCGCGGCGATCTCGGCGCCATAGTGCTCGACCACCTCGCGCGCCACCGCACCGACCAGCGCACCCTGCGTGAACCAGTGGTGGAAGCGCGGGCTCGGCTCGGCGAGCCGGATGCGGAAGGTGTAGCGGTCGAGCGCGCGGATGCCGTCGACCTCGCGGTCGTAGTCGAACGGCTTGCCGCGCTGGCGGGCCTGCGCGCGCAACTCGCTCAGGTCGCGCAGCTTCGCGTTCTCGAACACGTAGAGGTTCTCGCAGTTCAGCCGCGGGTCGTAGTAGCGCTTGACGCTGTAGACGTAGTCCTGCGCGACCAGCTCGCGCGGCGTGCCGCCGAAGACCGGGTCGTCGGCGAAGAAGATGCCGGGACGCAGGCGGAACGTGAAGGTCTTGAAGTCGTCGCCGATCTCGGGCAGTGCCGCGGTGTTCGGGCGCAGCTTGACCGGGCGCGCGAGGTAGTCGTAGCGCAGCGGCGGCTCGAAGATCGCGGACGCCACCTGCGCCGAGTTGACGTCCGAGATCTGGCACGGATCGAAGCCGGTCTCGGCGGCGTCGAAGGCCAGGCGCAGCGTGGTGTCGGCCGCGCCCGCGCCGCCCGGTGCCGCGCACGACAGCGCCGCCGAGGCGGCAAGCCAGGTGCGGCGCGTCAGCTCCATGCCTGCTGCGCCGCGCCGCTCAGTGCCGGACCCGGCGACTCTCGTCGATGTCGAGGTACTGCCAGAAGCGGCTGACGAAGACCGGCCGCCGGTACCCGATCACCCACGGCTGCGCCAGGTCGGTGACGATGCGGTGCACGTTGTACTTGTGCGGCGCGAGCGCCGTCACGATGCGGTTCGCCTCGTCGAGGAGCGCGAGGCGTTCCGGGCCGTCGGGGATGCTGCGCATGCGATCGTAGATCGCATCGAAGCGCTCGTTCCTGAACCGCCCGAGGTTCTGGCCACCGGCGCCCGGGCCATAGAGCAGCTGCAGCGCGTCCTGCACGTCGGGGGTCGACGCGGTGTAGCCGAGCTGCCACACCATCAGCTGGCCGGCGCGGGCCGCCTTCAGGTTCTCCGGCCACTGCGCGGGCTTGATTTCGATGCGCACGCCGACCGCGTCCATGTTCTTCTTCCACAGCTCGTCGAACTGGCGCGACAGGCTGTCCGGCAACGTGGCGTAGCGGATCACCAGCGGGCTGCCGTCGGGCATGTCGCGCCAGCCGTCGCCGTTGCGGTCGACATAGCCGTACATGTCGAGCAGCGCCTTCGCGCGGCCGACGTCGTAGTCGCTGTTCTCGGTCTTGTAGTCCGGGTCGTAGCCGAAGGTGCCGGGCGCCACCATGCTCTGCGCCGGGATCGCCTGGCCGCGGCGCACGCCGGCGATCTCGCGGTTGACGTCGGTGGCCAGCCGGATCGCGCGGCGCAGCGCGACCTTGTCGGCCGTGTAGCCGCCGACCGTCGGGTCTTCCATGTTGAAGTAGTACAGCGTGCGGTCCGGGTTGAGGACGCGCTGCATCTGGATGCCGCGCTTCGCCAGGTTCGGCGCCAGCTTGCCGTTGGGCACGGCCTGGTTCGCGAACTCCAGCGGCACCGCGACGAGGTCGGTCTCGCCGTTCAGGAAGGCCAGCCAGCGCGGCTGGCTTTCCTCGAGGATCGAGATTTCGACGCGGTCGATCATCGGCAGCCGGCGCCCCTTGAAGCGCTGCAGCAGCGCCTGGCCTTCGGCATCGTCGGCATTCGGCTCGGCATCGTAGAAGGCCTCGTGGAAGCCGGGGTTGCGCTCCAGCACGATCTGCGAGCTGCGCCGCCATGCACCGAGCTTGAACGGCCCGGTGCCCACCGGGTGCTCCATCGTCCTGTCGCCGTAGAGCTCGATGACCTCGCGCGCGACCGCGCCGTACAGGCTGCTGTCGGCCAGCGTGAACAGCAGGCGCGGGCGGGGGGTGTTCAGCTTGATCTGCAGCGTGTAGCGGTCGAGCGCCTTCAGGCCGTCGACCGGCTTGTCGTAGTCGAACGGCGCCTTCTTCGCGAGCGCCTGCTGGCGCAGCTCCTCCAGGCCAATGAAGCCCTGGTCGTTCATCTCCGCGTAGTTCGGGCTCGCGTTGGCAGGATCGAAGAAGCGCTTGATCGAGTAGACGAAGTCCTGCGCGACCAGCTCGCGGCGCCGGCCCTTGAACGCCGGGTCGTCCTGGAAGTAGACCCCGGGGCGCAGGTGGAAGGTGTAGGTGCGGAAATCCGCCGACACCTCGGGCATCTCGACGGCGGCCTCGGGTCGCACCTTGAACGGGCGGGCCAGGTAGTCGTAGCGGACCAGCGCTTCGAACAGGTGCGTCGTGACGTAGCGCGAGTACAGGTCGCTGATCTTCACCGGGTCGAAGCCGGTCTCGGCGGCGACGAAGGCCCAGCGGAAGGTCTTCGCGACCGGTGCGCCGGCGGCGGGCGACGACGCAGCCGGCTGCGCCTGGGCGCCGCCCGCGAAGGTCAGCAGCAGCGCGGCGCCGGCGGCGAGGAATCGGTGTCGGGGGAGCAGCATGGATCGGCAGGTCATGGCGAGGTGCGCGCGGCTTCGAGCGCGGTGTCGATGTCGAGGAATTTCCAGAACTCGCGGACGAACGGGTTGCGGCGGTAGCCGAGCACCCACGGCTGCATCAGGTCGGTGGCGATGCGGTGCGCGCTGATCTTGTACGGCGCGTACGCCACCATCAGCTTGCTCGCCTCGCGCAGCACCGCCTCGCGCTCCGGCCCGTCGGGCATGCGGCCCTGCTTCTCGAACAGCACGTTGAAGGCCGGCAGGTCGAAGCGCGAATGGTTGGCGCCGCCCTTGTTCGGGCCGTACGCGAGCGCGAGGAAGGTGTCGGCGTCCGGCGTCGTCGCGCTCCAGGCCACGCCCCACATCATCAGCTTGCCGGCGCGCGAGGCCTTCAGGTTCTCCGGCCACTTCGCGGTCCTGAACACCATGCGGATGTTGACCGCGCGCATGCTCTTGTCCCACAGCTCGACGAGTTGCCGGCTCAGCTGGTCGGGCTGCGTCGAGTATTCGATCACCAGCGGGCTGCCGTCGGGCAGGTCGCGCCAGCCGTCGCCGTCGCGGTCGACATACCCGTAGGTGTCGAGCAGCGCGCGCGCCCGGTCGGGGTCGTAGTCGCTCATCTCGGTCTTGACCGTCGGGTCGTAGCCGTACACCGCCGGCGCGATCGCGGTCTGCGCCGGCACCGCCTGGTTCTTGCGCGCCAGCTGCAGTTCGGCCGGCGTGTTGTAGGCCAGCGAGATCGCCCGCCGCAGTGCCACCTTCTCGGGCGTGTAGCCGCCGACCACCGGGTTCTCGTGGTTGAAGAAGCCGGCGATCACCGCGTCGACCAGCGGCGCCTGCTCCATCTGGATGCCGCGCTTGGCCAGGTTCGGCGCGAGCCGGTTGTGCGGGATCGCGATGCCGGAGAACTCGGCCGGCAGGCGGTCCAGGAAATCGTTCTGGCCGTTCAGGAAGCTCAGCCAGCGCGGCTGCGCCTCTTCGATGATCGAGATCTCGATGCGGTCGAGCATCGGGATGCGCTTGCCCTTCATCGCGCGTGCGATGGCCTGGGAGCGGGGATCGTCGGCCGGCGCTTCCTCGTCGTAGAACTGCTCGCGGTAGCCGGGATTGCGCTCCAGCACGATCAGCGAACTGCGGCGCCAGTCGGCCAGCCGGAACGGCCCGGTGCCGACCGGGTGCGCCATGATCTTGTCGCCGTAGAACTCGACCACTTCGCGCGCCACCGCGCCGAACGCGCCGGCGTCGGTCAGGATCTGCTGGTGGAAGCGCGGCGACGGCTCGGCCAGCTTGATCTGGAAGGTGTAGCGGTCGAGCGCGCGCAGGCCGTCGACCTCGCGGTCGTACGGGAACGGCTGCTTCGAAGCCAGCACCTGCCGGCGCAGTTCCGACAGGCCGAGCAGCTTCGCGTTCTCCAGCAGGTACAGGTTCGGGCTCTTCCACTGCGGGTCGTAGTGGCGCTTCAGCGTGTAGACATAGTCCTGCGCGACCAGCTCGCGGCGCTGGCCCTTGAAGGCCGGGTCGTCCTGGAAGTAAGTGCCGGGTTTCAGGCGGAACGTGAAGGTCTTGAAGTCGGCCGAGATCTCGGGCATCGCCGCCGCGGTGTTCGGCTTCATGCGGATCGGGCGCGCGAGGAAGTCGAAGGTCAGCGGCGTCTCGAAGATGCCGGCGGTGACGGTGCGCGAATAGAGGTCGCTGAGCTGCACCGGATCGAAGCCGGTTTCGGCGACCGGGAAGGCATAGCGCAGCACCTTCAGCGAGGCCGCAGGCTGCGCGGCAGGCGCCGGCCCGGCAAGCGCCGGCAGCGCGGCCGCCATCAGCGCGAGGAAGGCGAGCAGCCCGGCTGCACCGCGTCGGATCATGGTCACGAACTCCTGGTGGGAGGGCACGCTGCCGGCGCTCGTGGCGCGGCGGCATGCCGAAGGCGCGAAGTCTAGGGCCTGCCCGGGGCGCTCGGCCTCCGGGCTTGCCCCGGCCCGTGCGCGGGAACTTTCGGCATCGGCATGCAAGTTGCGTGCTCTCCGGGTTCCTGAGGGCAAACGCGGGGCAGGGGTCTTCTGGCCGGGCCTTAGACTCGCGCCTGCCCAGATTCCGGCAACCGCGCCTCCCGACCCGGGCCGGCGGGGGGTGCCGGTCCTCTTTCTCGACCCGAGACGCTCACGACGATATGGCGGCCTACCTGATACGGCGCCTGTGGCAAATGATCCCGACCTTGATCGGGGTGGTGCTGCTGGTGTTCTTCCTCTTCAAGTACGTCGGCGGCGACCCCGCCGAAATCCTCGGTGGCCTGAACGCCACCCCGCAGCAGGTGGACGCGATCCGCGAGCAGCTCGGGCTGAACAAGCCGGTGTGGCAGCAGCTGCTGATCTACTTCCGCAGCATCGTGACGCTGGACTGGGGCCACAGCTGGGCCACGCAGGAAGCCGTCAGCAACATCTTCGCGACCCGCGCGCCGGCCACGCTGACGGTGATGCTGCCGATCCTCGCGCTCGACACGCTGCTCGCGCTGCCGATCGCGATGTGGGTGGCTTACCGCCGCGGCTCGCTGGCCGATCGCAGCATCATGGTGATCTCGACCGTCGCGCTGTCGATCTCGTTCCTGGTCTACATCATCGTCGGCCAGTACGTGTTCGGCTTCCAGCTCGGCTGGTTCCCGGTGCAGGGCTGGAGCGACAGCACCTGGACCAACCTCGCGGTCTACGTGCCGCTGCCGGTGCTGCTGGCGCTGCTGGTGGGCCTGGCCCCGCAGACGCGGCTGTACCGCACCTTCTTCCTCGACGAGCTCGGCCACGACTACGTGCGCACCGCGCGTGCGAAGGGCATGACCGAGCGCACGGTGCTGTTCAAGCACGTGCTGCGCAACGCGATGATCCCGATCGTCACCAACATCGCGCTGGCGCTGCCGGGCGTGTTCGTCGGCTCGTTCCTGATCGAGGTGTTCTTCTCGATCCCGGGCCTCGGCCGCGAGATCATCCTCGCGGTGAACCGCAGCGACTACCCGGTGATCCAGGCGGTCACCGTCTACCTGGCGATGCTGACGATGCTGGTGAACCTGGGCGCGGACATCCTTTACAAGCTGATCGATCCGCGGGTGGTGCTCAAATGAGCGCGGTCATTTCTCCCGCAGGGATGCCGGCACGGCAATCGCTGGGCGTGTGGCAGGCCGCGTGGAAGCGGCTGAAGGCCGACCGTGTCGGCATGGTGGCGATGGTGGTGGTGGCGGCGTTCGCGCTGCTGGTGCTGCTGGGCTCGGTCGGGCTGCTGGCGCGCGGCTGGCAGAAGGAAGTGGGCGTGCCCAATGCACCGCCGACCTTCCTCGGCCCGGCGCCGGCCGCCGAGCAGAGCGCGATCCCGGTGCCGAAGGGCCCGAACATCGACCTGTCGGCGGTGGACCCGCTGGCGCCGCGCTACAAGGAGTGGGACGAGCGCGCCGCGAAGTTCAAGACCGAGGACAGCATCAAGCGCGAGACGCTGCCGTTCGGCGGCGACCGCATCGGACGCGACGTGCTGACCAAGGCGCTGAAGGGCACGCAGACCTCGGTGTTCGTCGGCCTGCTGGCGGCCATCGCGGCCAGCGTGATCGGCACGCTGCTCGGCGCGCTGGCCGGCTTCTTCGGCGGCAAGGTCGGCGATTTCCTCGAGTGGTTGTACAGCGTGTTCACGTCGATCCCGGACATCCTGCTGATCCTGTCGTTCGCGGTGCTCTTCGGGCGCGGCATCAGCAGCGTCGCGATCATCCTCGCGCTGGTCGGCTGGACCGGCATGTACCGCCAGGTGCGCGCCGAGTTCCTGAAGCATTCGGTGCGGGAGTACGTGCGCTCGGCCGAGGCGATCGGCGCGTCGGCGGCGTCGCGCATGTTCCGCCACATCCTGCCGAACATCAGCCACGTGATCCTGGTGCGCATGTCGCTGCTGGTGGTCGGCTTCATCAAGTTCGAGGTGATCCTGTCGTACCTCGGGCTGGGCGTCGGTGTCGACGACGTGTCGTGGGGCACGATGCTGGCCGAGGCGCAGAGCGAGCTGATCCTCGGCTACTGGTGGCAGCTGGCGGCGGCGACCGCGTTCATGGCGGTGTTCGTGACGGCGTTCTCGCTGTTTGCCGATGCGTTGCGCGATGCGCTGGATCCGAAGCTGCGGGGATTGGAATGAGCTTGTTGAGCATCAAGGACCTGCGCGTGTCGTTCCGCGTGGGCAATGACGGCGGCGTGGTGCAGCGCACGCAGGCCGTGGGCCGCGACATCGGTGGGCAGCCGGTCGGCGTCAGCTTCGACGTGCCGGAGAACACCACGGTGGCGCTGGTCGGCGAATCGGGCTCGGGCAAGAGCGTGACCGCGATGTCGATCCTGAACCTGCTGCCGAGCAATGCCGAGCGGCAGGGCGCGATCGCATTCCAGGGCCGCGACCTGCTGGCCGCGACGCTGCCCGAGCTGCAGGCGCTGCGCGGCAAGGACATCGCCTGCGTGTTCCAGGACCCGATGAGCTCGCTGAACCCGGTGTTCACCGTCGGGCAGCAGCTGGTGGAACCGCTGATGCGCCACCTGGGCATGACGCGCAAGCAGGCGCTGTCACGCGCCGAGGCGCTACTGGCCGAGGTGGGGCTGCCGGAGCCGAAGCGGCGGCTGGCGGCCTATCCGCACGAGCTGTCGGGCGGACAGCAGCAGCGCGTGATGATCGCGATGGCGCTGTCGTGCGAGCCGAAACTGTTGATCGCCGACGAGCCGACGACCGCGCTCGACGTGACGATCCAGCGCCAGATCCTGGAGCTGCTCGCGAAGCTGAAGACGCAGCACCGCATGAGCATGCTGTTCATCACGCACGACCTGGGCGTGGTCGGCGAGATTGCCGACCAGGTGGTCGTGATGCGCCAGGGCACGGTGCGCGAGCATGGCCCGGTGGCGCAGATCTTCAGTGCGCCGCACGACGCGTACACGAAGGCGCTGCTGGCCTGCCGGCCGACGCTTGCGCAACGCGGCGCGCGGCTGATGGTGATCGACGACCACATCGCCGGGCGCGAGGCCGCCGCGGCACCGGCACCGAAAGACGCGCTGGCACCGATCGTGATCGATGCGAGCGACCTGACGAAGAGCTTCTGGCTGCGCAGCGGCGTGTTCGGCCGCAAGGAGTTCCGCGCGGTGAAGGGCGCGAGCTTCACGCTGCGGCGCGGTCACACGCTGGGCGTGGTCGGCGAGTCGGGCTCGGGCAAGACCACGATGGGGCTGACGCTGCTGCGCCTGCACGAGGTGAACGGCGGGCCGGTCGGCGGCAAGGTGATGTTCGACGGCCAGGACCTGCTGGCGCTGAGCCGGCGCGAGCTGCTGCCGATGCGCCGACGCATCCAGGTGGTGTTCCAGAACCCATATGCATCGCTGAACCCGCGCTTCACGATCGGGCAGACGCTGACCGAGCCGATGGCGATCCACGGCATCGGCGGCGACACCGCGGCGCGCGAGCAGCGGGCGCGCGCGCTGCTGACGAAGGTGGGGCTGGACGACAGCGCGATGCACAAGTACCCACACGAGTTCTCGGGCGGCCAGCGCCAGCGGGTCGCGATCGCGCGCTGCCTGACGCTGGACCCGGAGGTGCTGGTGCTCGACGAGGCGGTCAGCGCGCTCGACGTGTCGGTGCAGGCGCAGGTGCTGAACCTGCTGAAGGACCTGCAAGACGAACTGGGGCTGGCCTACATCTTCATCAGCCACGACCTGGCGGTGGTGCGCTTCATGGCGGACGAGGTGCTGGTGATGAAGGACGGCGAGGTCGTCGAGCAGGCGAGCGTCGCGCAGATATTGGAGCAGCCGCAGCAGGAGTACACGAAGCGGTTGCTGGGGGCGATTCCGCGGGGGTATCGCCACGAAGCGGCTGGACGCGAGAGGGCGTCATAGCGCGAGTGTCGTCACGCCGGCGGCCGACGTCCTGAAGAACCGATGGCCTAGAGGTCTTCCGGGTGCTCGAAGGCCGGCGCGAAGCTCGCGATGTCTGCGGCGCCCATTCCGAGCTCGCGCGCCAGGCCTCGCCAGCCGGCCACCGCCTCCTGCACCTGGGCAAGAATGGTCCGTGCAGATTGAGCGCTCAGGTTGAACTGCCCTGCCACACGCAGTGCCTCGGAGAGTGAAGACGCGTCTCCCGAGTCCTGCGAGATCCAGGTCTTGAGGGCGCGGGCCTTGTCCGGGAACGGGTTGACGTCGAACGCCGGCGCCAGGCGCCACTGCCCATGGGCAGCGTGCAGGAACCCGTGGTTGTTGAGGTGGTCATCGACGTTGTTGACGAGGATGTTGAAGATCATGCGCCGCCACAGCTCCTCGAGGTCCGAGGCGGCGTCCGCGCCGTGCTCCCGGATGGATTCGGCGATGTCGGTGTAGGCGTACTGCTGCGAGCTGCTGGCCTGCATCAGCGAACGCGCAGACAGGTACATGAGCCGCTTTCCGTCCACCCGGTCGAAACGGCGAACCACGGCAACCGCCATTCCATGAACGTCGACGACGCGGGCCGTGGCCGTGTTGATGCCGGCGGCGCGTGCCAAGGTCAGTGCAAGCACCTCGCCGTGGACCACCGAGCGCGTGTCGGTGACGCTGGCGAACTTGCCGATGGCCAGGGATCCGTCATCTTCCAGAATGGAGCACTTCGGACGCAGACCGCCGAGAGAGGTGCCATGGCCGCGCAGGAACGCGAGGTCTCGCGCAGTTTCCTGGTTCAGCTCGACAGCTCGGGTTGCACCGATGAGGTCCGGCAAGGCAATGAGGGCGGGCGTGTCGTGCGACGTACTCTTGCGCTGGAACTCGCCCGCCGGATCTCGCAGGCGCAGTGCGCCCATGCGGCCGAAGTCCGAGACCCAGTTCAGGTAGTCGAAATCGGTCATGACGGCGGGCACGGTCGGCTTGACGTGGGCGAGCTTTCGCTGGTTGGCATGGTCGCGCTTGATCACCATGCGGCCCCAGCCGTCGGGCTCGATGTCGCTGATGCAACCGAAGAAGACGGGCGCTCCGGCCTCTTTCGGGGAACGGAACTGCGGGCCGATGACCAGTGGCAAATCCGGCGACAGGGGGAAGGCGTCGGAACGACCGAGCCAGCTTGTTGCGTACTCGAACCGGGTGGAGCGGCGCGCGCCGCTTGTCTCGAAGCTGAGTTCGCCCACTTCGATGCCGGACTGGCCCAGGCACAGGGTCGCACTCTGTCGGGTCGTGAGCTTCGCTGCCGGCTTGTGGTTCGTTCTCGTTGTCATGATGGGCGGTGGTTGCGTGCTGCTCGGCCCGGGAGATGCTCATACGGCGCCGGGTTTGCGCGGTAGCCGGACGCGCTCAGGCAGGCGTTCCTGGTCCAGCAGCAAGCCGGTGTCATCCTTCGTGACGTCCAGCAGTTCGTCGAAAGGGGTCCCGCGGCCCAGTGCGAACAGCACCATTGCAATGGCGCTGGCGGAGGTGCCAGGCGCGCCGTGCACCATGCGGTTGTAAAGCGCCCGGGAGATTCCCGCGCGCGCGCACAGTGCCTCGACCGTGAGGCGGCGCTTCTTGCGGGCAATCTCGACGTCGCTGCCGAATTTCTGCAGCGAGCGAAGCACTCGCGAGGGTAGACCGGCGTCAGCGGCTATTGTCATAATGAAATGAATGCGTGCCGTAAACCAGGATAGTGTAACTTAAACGATTCGCTAAGTTCAGCCAACGCAAGCGCTGATTTTGCGCCCATCAGACCTCACCGTTCCTCCAGCACCGCCTGCCGCCGCTTCACCCGCGCCAGCGGCAAGCTCACCCGCACCCGCGTGCCGCGGCCGACTTCGCTCTCGAGGCTCATCGTCGCGCCCATGCGCTGCAGCAGCTGCCGCGTGATCACCAGGCCCAGCCCGCTGCCCGGCACCGGCGTGTTCTCCGCGCCCAATCGGTTGAACGGCTGGTAGAGCTGCGCGAGCTTGCCGGCATCGATGCCGATGCCGGTGTCGTGCACCGTCACCACTGCCAGCGCGCCGTCCTGCGCGCAATGCACCCAGGCCCGGCCGCCGGCGCGGTTGTACTTGACCGCGTTCGACAGCAGGTTCGAGAACACCTGCTCCAGCCGACGCGGATCGGCGTGCACCGACAGCGCCTGCACGCCGTCGACCGCCAACGTGACACCCATCGACAGCGCGAGCGGCTCCACCTGCCGCAGGCTCGCGCCCAGCACCGGCGCGAGCGGAATGTCGCGGCTCGACAGCGCCAGCGCGCCGTCCTCGATGCTCGTCAGGTCGAGCAGCTCGTTGATCAGCTCCAGCAGGTGCTGGCCGCTGTCGAGCACGTGTTGCAGCCGCGCGGCCTGCCCGCTCGTCAGCGGCTCGCGGCCATCGGTCTGCAGCAGCTGCGCGAAGCCCAGCACCGCGTTCAGCGGCGTGCGCAGCTCATGGCTCACGCGCGACAGGAACTGCGTCTTGGCCTGGTTCGCGCGCTCCGCGGCCTGCTTGTCCAGGCGCAGCTGCTCGGCCTCCACGTCATCGCTGACGTCCCACAGCAGGCCGACCACGCGCCGGCCGCTGCCTTGCTCGCGGCGCCGCGCATTCATCTCGAGGTGACGCACGCCGCCATCGGGCAACAGCACGCGGTAGCGCAACGCGACCAGCTCGTCGGCCTGCGCCGCCCGTGCCAGCACGGCGCGCAATGCGGGCACATCCTCGGGGTCGATCCGTTCGCCCGACAGCTGTGCACCGTCGCGCGGGCCCGACGCGTCATCGAGCCCGTGGTGCGCCGCCGCACGCGCATCGAGCTGCACCTGGTCGTGGTCGATATCCCAGTCGAAGACGCCGATGTGCGCGCCCTCGGCAGCCGTCGCGAGCCGCTCGTTGCTCTCGCGCAGCGCCTGCTCGGCGCGCCGCTGGGCCTGGTGCATGCGCATCGTCAGCCACACGCCGACACCGGCCAGCAAAGCGCCGAGCACCAGCGTCGCGGTGGTCACCAGCCGGCGCGTGATGCGCGACGCCTCGCCCAGCGAGTCCGAGAAGCGCATCCCCAGTTCGGTCAGCCGCTCGCTCAGCGGCGGGATCCGCCCGACCAGCAGGCGCAGCGCCGGCGAGCCGGTGTCGCCGGACTGGATGCGGGCATGCAGGTTGCGCCCCAGCGCGCTCAGCTCGTCGATCTGCGCATCGCCTTCGACCCAGGTGCGGATCGCGTCCGCCATGAAGCCGACGTGGCGGAAGCGGCGGTACAGGCGGGCCATCGCGTCGATGTCGTCCGGATGGTTGCCGCCCTGCAGGAAGCCCCGACGCACCACCGCCATGTCGGGCACCGGCTTGTCGAGTTCGAGCCGCGCGAGCCGGTCGCCCTGCGACACCGCGAGCGCCGCCAGGTGGCGCTGGTAGTCGGCCTCGGCATGCGATTCGGTGTAGCGGAACAGGTGGTAGATCGCGTCCTTCTGGCCCTTCGACCAGTGGCTCTCGCCGCCGACATAGGCGCGGGCGGCCGACAGCGTGTCGGCGCTGAAGGCGCTCAGTCCCGCCAGCACCGCGACCACGACCAGCCACAGGCCCACCACCAGCCAGCGAATGCGCGATCCGTCATCGGGCCGGGCCATCGATCGATTCCTCTCCCTCGGTCGGTGCCTCATCGCCTCCGCGTGCACCGCCACACGGTGTACCACGGCCTCGCAACACCTGTCGACGGGGACTTGACACTTCGCACGACCGTGCTAAATTTGCCGGATGGAAACCAAGACGGAGCGCAGCGGGCTGACCCTCGCCGCCATCCTCGACACCGCGCTCGGCATGGCCGCCTCCGACGGGCTCGACAGCCTGACGATCGGCGAGGTCGCGAAGCGCCTCGGGCTGTCGAAGAGCGGCGTGTTCTCGCGCGTCGGTTCGCGCGAGGCGCTGCAGATCGCGGTGATCGACGAATACGACCGCCGCTTCCTGCAGGACGTCTTCGTGCCGGCGATGCGCGAGCCGCGCGGCCTGCCGCGGCTCAACGCGATCATGCGGCTGTGGCTGCAGCGCGCCCGCGATGTCGAGATCCGCACCGGCTGCCTCTACTGCGCCGGCGCCTTCGAGTTCGACGACCGCCAGGGCCCGCTGCGCGACCTGCTGCTCGACCACGTGATGCGCTGGCGCAGTGCGCTCAAGCGCACCGTGATCCAGGCCATCGACGCCCACCACCTGCGCGCCGACACCGACGCTGACCAGCTCGTCTTCGAGATGGACGGGCTGTTCGTCGCGCTGATGCGCGAAGCCCGCTTCCTGCGCGATCCGCGCGCCGCCGACCGCTGCTGGTCGGCCTACGAACGAATCATCCGATCCCTCCAGCCCTGACATGACCACCACCGTTCCCGCTTCTCGTCGACACATTTCGCACGTGCGTGCGAAATCAAGGAGATTGCCATGCTGATGCTTGCCCTGTCCGCCCTGGTCGTCGCCGTGCTGCTGCGCGGCGCGCTGTCGTTGTGGCGCGTGGTCGCCGCGGTGCCGCGCAGCAACGCCGATTTCGGCTGCTTCTGATGAGCACGCCCAACCCAGCCATCGCCTTCTACGCTGCCAGCCGCAGCGCCCGCTGGCTCGGCGGCGCGCTGCGCGGCCTGCAGTCGCTGTCGCCCGGGCTCGGCACACGGCTCGCGCTGCGGCTGTTCTTCACGCCGCTGCCGTTGAAGCTCGTGGCGCGGCGGCGTGCCGTGCCGGCCGGCTGGCAGCTGTCGCACTGGCCGTTCGAGCACGGCACGATGGCGGTCTATCGCCGGGCCGACCTGCCCGACGGACGGCCCACCGTGCTGCTGGTGCACGGCTGGGCCGGCGACGCCTTGCAGATGCAGCCGCTCGGCGACGCGCTGGCGGCGGCCGGCTTCGCGCCGGTGCTGCTGGATTTCCCGGCGCACGGCCGCAGCGCCGCCTGGCGTTCGACGCTGCCGCAGTTCGCACGCGCGTTGTGGACGGCGTCGGCGCGGCTCGGCCCGCTGCACGCCGTGGTCGGGCATTCGCTCGGCGCGCTGGCGGCCAGCCACGCCGCCGCCAGCGGCCTGCCGGTGAAACGGCTGGCGCTGGTCGCGCCATCGCCGCCGCCGGGGCTCTTCCTGGACTGGTTCAGCGGCAGCTTCGGCCTGGGCGCCGGTCTGGCCGGGCGCATGCGCGCCGCGATCGAGCGCCGCGAGGGCGTGCCGTTGCAGCAGTTCGAGCCGGCCTGGCTGGGCGCGCGGCTGGCCCAGCCGACGCTGCTGTTGCACGACGAGGGCGACCGCGTCGCGCCACTGGCCGGCAGCCAGGCGCTGCAGCAAGCGCTGCCCGACGCCCGGCTGGCGACGACCCGCGGCCTGGGCCATCGACGGGTGCTGTCGGATGCCGAAAGCATTGCGGCCGTCGTCGAGCACGTGCGTGCCAAATAGATGAGTGGTGCGCCCGGCGCGCCGAGCGGTATCCGACCCCTTGCATCAAGTGCAGCGGATGGACGAATCCGGTCAAGTCTGTAACGGCGACCTTACCGTCTGGCCCAAATTCGGCCGGCGCCGTGCCGACCTCACGGCATTTTTCGTCCACGAAGGGCTGGCGCCCCGGCAAACCGGGCTGGCATGGAAGCTGCGCTTGAGTGCGCACAGACTGCCAGTCCGGTGACTCTCCCGCTACACGCCGGCAGCAGCTCCAACACAAGGACGTCGTTGCCATGTCGCTGTTCCATCGTCGTACCCCTTCATCCCGCCGGGCCCGCCCGGCGACCCCGAGCTGCCGCGGCGGCGCTTCCTCGCTGCTGCGCCTGGCGCAGCCCGCGGCCGGACAGGGCGGCGGCAGCGTGCGGCACTGGCTGGCGCGCGCCGCCAACGTGCTGTCGCCGGCTGCGGCCGAGATGGTCACCGTGCGCCCGAGCGAGTTCGCCCCCAGCCAGTGGCTGGTCGGTCACTGAAGGGGCTGGCCATGGCACCGCGCACCGAACACCTGATGGTCCGCCCGACGACGACGCCGAGCGTGACGCGCATCACACCGCAGGCCGGCAACAGCACCGACCGCTCGTTCAAGGTCCTGCAGTCCAGAAGCGCTCCGGCGCAGCTGTCGTTGTTTCCGCCGCCCGGCAGCGTCCGCGCCGCGCGTTGATTTCTCGACGTATGTGACGTCCAAGGGGGAACGGGCAAGCCGGGGTGGATGAGAGCGAGCCCCCGGCACCTGTCCCGTTTCCCCTCTTTTTTTCACATCCGTCCGTTCCCCACCGCCACCCGGGCGGCGCCGACCATCGGTGCCGGCCCGGGTGACTCGTTTCTGCCGCGCTCCTACACTGCGTCGCGCACCGCCCCGGGTGCGACCGATCAGAAGAACACAGGAGCCAAGCGATGTCCCTACCCACCTGGCGCGTTCGAAGCGCCCAACCCGGCGTGGTCGTCGCGCCCGACGAGCGGCTGCCGTGGCCGCAGACCTTCGCGATGGGCGTGCAGCACGTGATCGCGATGTTCGGCGCCACCGTGCTGGCGCCGCTGCTGATGGGGTTCGACCCGAACGTGGCGATCCTGATGAGCGGCATCGGCACGCTGATCTTCTTCGTGGTCGTCGGCGGCAAGGTGCCGAGCTACCTGGGCTCGAGCTTCGCGTTCATCGGCGTCGTGATCGCCGCCAGCGGCTACGGCGGCCACGGGCCGAATGCCAACCTGGGCGCGGCGCTCGGCGGCATCGTCGCCTGCGGCGCCGTGGTGCTGCTGATCGGGCTGGCGGTGACGGCCGCCGGCACCGCTTGGATCGAATCGCTGATGCCGCCGGTCGTCACCGGCGCGGTGGTCGCGGTGATCGGCCTGAACCTCGCCGGCGTGCCGATCAAGAACATGGCGCCGACGCCGTTCGACGCCTGGATGCAGGCCGTCACCTTCCTCAGCGTCGGCCTGGTCGCGGTGTACACGCGCGGCATGACGCAGCGCCTGCTGATCCTGGTCGGCCTGCTGGTCGCGAGCGTCGTCTACGCGCTGCTGGCCAACGGCCTCGGGCTGGGCAAGCCGCTCGACCTGTCGGGCGTCGCCGCGGCCGCCTGGTTCGGCCTGCCCGGCTTCGCGGCGCCGGTGTTCCGGGCCGACGCGATGCTGCTGATCGCGCCGGTCGCGGTGATCCTGGCGGCCGAGAACCTCGGCCACCTGAAGGCGGTCGGCGCGATGACCGGCAAGCCGCTCGACGCGCTGATGGGCCGCGCCTTCATCGGCGACGGCCTCGCGACGATGGTCAGCGGCGCGAGCGGCGGCACCGGCGTGACCACCTATGCCGAGAACATCGGCGTGATGGCGGCCACCAAGATCTATTCGACCGCGATGTTCGTGGTGGCCGCGCTGATCGCGATCGTGCTCGGCTTCAGCCCGAAGTTCGGCGCGCTGATCCAGGCGATCCCGCTGGCGGTGATGGGCGGCGTCAGCATCGTCGTGTTCGGGCTGATCGCGGTGGCCGGCGCCAAGATCTGGGTCGACAACCGGGTCGACTTCGGCGACAACACCAACCTGATCGTCGCCGCGGTCACGCTGATCCTCGGCACCGGCGACTACACGCTGAAGTTCGGCGGCCTCACGCTCGGCGGCATCGGCACCGCCACGTTCGGTGCGATCGCGCTGCACGCGTTGCTGCGGCGCCGGCCCGGCCGCTGAGCGGCAGCGCCCTCCGATGCACCCGGCAATGCTGCACGGCCGGCCGGCGTGAGATGCTGCCGCGTGCGGCCGGTGCCTCAGGTCCGCCACTTGCTGGTCGATATCCACCGATGCGTCCGACTTCGCGTGTTCCCGTGGCCTCCCCGCTGCGCCTCAGCTGCCTGCGCCTGAGCTGCGTGCTGCTGGCGGCGCTCGCGTGGGGCGGCGTGGGCGCCGCGCCGGCCGCGGGAGCGGCCTCCGCCGCATCGGCGGCCCCTGCATCGACGTCCGCCTCCGACATCGCGCTGGCCGCCGAACTGGCCGATGTCGAATCGACCGGCCGCGCCAACCCATCCGACAGCGCGGCCGCGCTGCGCACCCGCGTCGGCCAGCTCGCGATCGGCAGCGCCGGCTGGGTCGATGCACTGACGCTGCAGGGCCTGCTCCACACCGAGGCGTCGGAGTTCGAGGCCGCCACCGACTGCGCGCGCCGGCTGCAGGAGCAGTCGACGTCCGGCACCGACGCCGCCGCGCGCCTGATCCTGGCCAGCATGGCGCTGAAGAGCGGCAATGCGCACGAGGCCGACAAGCTGCTGAACGCGGCGGCGGCCGAGTTGCCGGCGGCGACGCCGGCCACCAGCCGGCTGCGCTTCCTGGCCGCGCATGCGAAGGCCCGGCAGCGCGCCGGCAAGCTCGACGACGCGGTGCGGCTGCACCTGCAGGAAATCGACCTCGCCGACCAGCTCGGCATCGCCTGGCGCCGGGCCGAGGCGCGCACGCGCGCCGCCTATTCGCTCTACAAGGCGCAGCAGCAGGAGCGCGCACGCAGCATCAACGCCGAAGCCCTGGCGATCGCGACGGCGGCCGGCGACAAGATCTCGCTGGCCCGGGTGCACAACATCCAGGGCATCCTGCTCGACGGGCCGGCCGAGGTCGCGGCCGAGCTGCATTCGATGCAGTCGGCGATCAACTACGCGCACGAGGCCGGTGCCAAGCTCGACGAGGCGCTGCTGCTGGCCAACATGTCGGACTTCTTCCTGCAGCGCGGCGACTACCGCACCGCGCTGCGCCGCGCGCAGGAGGCGCTGCCGCTGACGCGCGAGGTGCGCGACACCAGCAGCGAGATCATCGCGCTGTGGAACATGGGCCTGGCCCACATCGGGCTGGGCGAGGTGGCCGAAGGCAAGCGGCACGTCGGGCTCGCGCTGTCGATGGCCGAGCACCGCGGCGACGCGCCGCTGGTGTCCGACGTGCTGCTGGAGTTCGGCACCGCGCTCGAGAAGGCCGGCGACGCGGCCGGCGCGGTGCAGGCGCTGCACCGGCACCGCTCGATCGCCGACAAGCTGGTGCAGCGCGACCAGCAGAAGGCCATCCTCGAGCTGCAGGAGCAGTTCGACAGCGACCGCCGCACCCGCGCGCTCGCGCTGCTGAACAGCGACAACGCGATCAAGGGCTCGCAGCTGCAACGCCGCGACCTGCAGCAGCGGCTGTGGTGGCTGCTGGCGGCGACCTTCGTGCTGTCGTTCGCGGTGGTGCTGCTGATGATGCGCCGCGTGCGCCGCACCAACCAGGCCCTCGCGCACAGCAACGCGCAGCTGAAGGTGCAGAGCGAGCGCGATCCGCTCACCGGGCTGGCGAACCGGCGCTATTTCCAGGCGGCGATGAAGCAGATGTCGGTCGACGGCCAGCTGGCCGGCACGGTGTACCTGCTCGACATCGACCACTTCAAGCGCATCAACGACGAGCACGGCCATGCGGCCGGCGATGCGGTGCTGGTCGCGATGGCGCAGCGGCTGGCCGATGCGCTGCGCGAGCCCGACCTGGTGGTGCGCTGGGGGGGCGAGGAGTTCCTGGTGGTGGTGCAGTCGCTGTCGCGCGAGCAGGTCGACGCGCTGGCCCAGCGGCTGCTCGACGCGGTCGCCCAGGCGCCGGTCGCGTGGCAGGGCCGCGAGATCGCGGTGACCGGCTCGATCGGCTATGCGAGTTTCCCGATCGAGCCGACCGGGCTGGCGGTCGCGTGGGAACCGGCGATCAACCTGGTCGACACCGCCCTCTACCTGGCGAAGGCGCACGGCCGCAACCGGGCCTACGGCGTCGGGCTGATGCATGCGCAGACGGTGCAGGGGCTGCAGGCGATCGCCGCGTCGCTGGAGTCCGCCTGGCGCGACGGCCAGGTCACGCTGACGCTGCTGCGCGGGCCGGTGCGCGAGGGCCGCGCATGAGGGCGTTGCCGGAGCTTCGACGGGCCCGGGCCCTGCGCAGGGCGAGCGGATGGGTGCTGCTGCTCGCGGCAGCCTGCGCCGGCCCGGCCGCTGCCGGCGTCATCGAGCAATCGGACCACCTGGTGCGCCAGGGCTACGACCGCCCGGAGCCGGCGCTGCAGGCGCTGCTGCAGCTGCAGCGCGAACAGGAGGCGCTGACGCCGCGGCCGGCGCAGACGGTACGCCGGCTGCAGCTCGCGCGCGCGATCGTGCTGGCGCAGAACGGCCGCGTCGCCGAAGCCGGCATGCTGGCCGAAGAGTTGCGCACCGGCACGGCAGGCAGCGAACCCGACGAGGCCGACGGCACCGCGCGGGCGAACCTGGTGCGCGCGCTGGTCGCCGAGAACGACGGCCAGCTCGACGTGGCGGCCGCGCTGGCGCAGGCCGCGGTGCCGGTGCTGCAGCAAGGCTGCCCGGGGCCGGACGGCGCGCCGTCGACGACCTCGGCCGATTGCGACTACCGCGCCGCGTGGCGCGCGCTGCAGGTGATCGAGCGCCATGCGCAAAGCCGCGCGCTGTGGGCCGAGGGCGCCCGCCACCTGCGCGTCGCCGCGCAACTGGCCGAGGCGCAGCACGACGGCTACCGCCAGGCGCTGGTGCTGGGCCTGCTGGCGCTCGACACCGCGCGCCAGGGCGACATGCCCGGCGCGATGCGCACGCTGCAACAGGCACAGCGCGTCGCGGCCCCGCTCGACGAACCGGACGTCCAGGTGCGGTTGCGGCTGCATGAAGCCCGGCTGGCCGACATGCGCGGCGAGCACCAGCAGTCGCTGCGGCTGGCCGAAGACGCCTTGCCGATCGCCCGCAAGGCCGACTCGCCGCGCCTCGAATCGCTGGTGAACGCCAACCTCAGCGACCTGTACGCGCGGCAGAACCGCCCGGCCGACGCGCTGCGCGCCGCCGAGGCCGCGCTGCCGGTGGTGCGCCGCCACGGCGACCAGCGCGCCGAGCGGGTGCTGATCAACAACGCCGGTCTCGCGAAGATCG
Organism: Rhizobacter sp. Root1238; assembly: GCF_001425825.1. GTDB lineage: Bacteria > Pseudomonadota > Gammaproteobacteria > Burkholderiales > Burkholderiaceae_C > Rhizobacter. The sequence goes on along the minus strand of NZ_LMDM01000001.1, from coordinate 155,153 downwards.
GCCTCGGCCGCATCGCCGAAGGCAAGCTCGACCTGGCCCGGCTGGCCGAGCTGTGGCAGCGCAGCGGGGCGCCGGGCAGCGAAGCGCAGTCGCTGCGCGAGTTCGGCGAGGCGCTGGCCGCGGCCGGCGATGCGCGCGGCGCGCTGGAGCTGTTCCACCGCGAACGCAAGCTCAGCGCCGAGGTGATGAAGGCCAACCGCGCCGCGGCGCTGAAGGACGTGCAGCAGCGCTACGACACCGAGAGCAAGCAGCGCGAGATCGAGCTGGTGAGCCGCGACAACGCGCTGAAGACCGCCGCGCTCGCGAACCGCGAGCTGCAGCAGCGGGTGTGGGCGCTGATGGCGGCGGTGATGGCGCTGTCGGTCGGCGTCGCGGCGCTGCTGTACCTGCGGGTGCGCGAGATCAACCGTCGGCTGCAGGCGAGCCACGCCAACCTGCGGCTGCAGAGCGAGCGCGATCCGCTGACCGGGCTGTCCAACCGCCGCCAGTTCCAGGCCGCGATGGCGCGCGGCGGCGAGCGGGGCGTCGAGGGCGCGCTGCTGCTGGTCGACATCGACCACTTCAAGCATGTGAACGACGGCCATGGGCATTCGGTGGGCGATGCGGTGCTGGTCGAGGTCGCGCGGCGGCTGGCCGGCTGCGTGCGCGAGAACGACCTGGTGGTGCGCTGGGGCGGCGAGGAATTCCTGATCCTCGCGCCCGCGGTGAGCGCCGAGCAGGCCGAGCAGCTGGCCGCGCGCGTGCTGGAGCAGATCGGCCGCGAGCCGATCGACAGCGGCACCGGCGGCGGCAGCGAAGACGTGTTGCGCGTCACCGCATCGATCGGCTATGCACGTTTCCCGCTGCCGCCCGACGACCTGCCGGTGCCATGGGAGCAGGCGGTCAACCTGGCCGACATGGCGCTCTACACCGCGAAGGGCCAGGGCCGCAACCGCGCGATCGGCGTGATCGGCGCGCAGCTGCGCTCGGCCGACGAACTGAAGGCGATCGAGAACGACTTCGACAGCGCCTGGCGCGACGGCCGCGTGCGCCTGCACGAGCAGCCGGGCCCGCAGCCCGACCTGTTCAGCTGACGCCGCCGCGCGCGGCGGCCGACTGCTGCTCGTCCAGGCAGCGCAGCAACTGCGCCACGTTGACCGGCTTCGTCAGGTAGCCGATGAAGCCGGCCGCGCGCGCCGCCTCGGCCTGTTCCGGCGTCGCATCGGCGGACAACGCGATGCGCGGGCAGGCGAGCGCCGCATCGAGCTGGCGCGACACCTCGACGCCGCTCATGTCGCCCAGGTGCATGTCGAGCAGCAGCAGGTCGGGCCGGTGCTGCAGCCCCATCTCGACCGCCTGGCGCCCGTTGGCGGCCACCAGCAGCCGGCACTCGGGCCGCATCTTCATCACCTGGCGCACCAGTTCGACGTTCATCGGGTTGTCTTCGGCATACAGCACCGTGTACGGCGCGGACGGGGTGGCGGCGTCGACCGGGTCGGCCGGCATGAAGCCGGGCCCGGCGCTGCCGTCCACCGTGGCCACCGGCACCCACGGCAGGCTCGCGGTGAAGACGCTGCCGACGCCGGGCTCGCTCTCGACCGACAGCCGGCCGTTCATCAGCTGCACCAGGCGCTGCGTGATCACCAGGCCGATGCCGGTGCCCTCGACCCCGCTGCGCTCGGCGCCGAGCCGGTTGAACGGCTCGAACAGGTGCGCCGCCTGCGCGGGGGTGAGTCCCACGCCGGTGTCGCGCACCTGCAGGTGCACCAGCCCGACGCCTTCGTCGGCCGGCCAGCGCAGCACCACCTGGCCACCGCGGCGGTTGTACTTGATCGCGTTGCTCAGCAGGTTGACCAGCACCTGGCGCAGCCGCAGGTGGTCGGCCAGCACGCAGGTGCGCGGGTCGGCCGAATGGGGCGCGGCGCGGTCGATCAGCAGCTGCACGCCGGCCTCGGCCGCGGCCGGCGCGACCATCGCGAGCGCCTCGTCGACGACCCGGCGCAGCACCACGCTGCCCGACAGCAGCGCGACGCCGCCGCTCTCGATGCGCGACAGGTCGAGCACGTCGTTGATCATCGCGAGCAGGTGCGTTCCGGCCTGCGTGATGTGCCGCACCCGCGCCTGCTGCGCGGCATTCAGCGGCTGCTGGGTGTCGAGCTCGAGCAGCTGCGCGAAGCCGAGCACCGCGTTCAGCGGCGTGCGCAGCTCGTGGCTCATGCGCGACAGGAACTCGGTCTTCGCCGCGTTCGCGCGCTGCGCCGATTCGGCCGCGAGCACCGCCTCCTCGACGCGCTTGCGCTCGGTGATGTCGATCATCAGCCCGCGCAGCAGCCGGTGGCCGCCCTCGGGGCGGAACACCGTGACCCAGCTGCTCATCCAGCGCACGCTGCGGTCGGCCGCGTAGAAGCGGTACTCGATCGCGCTGACCGAGCCGGTGAGCTGCGAGTCGGCCACCTCGCGCAGCGCGCGGTCGCGGTCATCGGGGTGCAGGTGCAGCGCCCAGAAGCGCGGCTGCATCCAGTCGGCCAGCGGGTAGCCCAGCAGCTGCTTGGCCTTGTCGCTGACGAAGGTGAAGCTCTCGGTGCGCGGGTCGCCCTCCCAGAAGATGCCGTCGACCGAGTTCAGCAGGTCGACGAAGCGCTGCCGGCTCGAGCGCAGCTCGGCCTCGGCCTGCTTGCGATCGGTGATGTCCTGCACCACGCCGATCAGGTAGTCGGGGTGGCCATCGGGCTTGCGCACCAGCGTGACGTTGATGGTGGCCCAGACCACGCGGCCATCGGCATGCAGGTAGCGCTTGTCGGCGCGGTAGCGCGGGATCTCGCCGGCCAGCAGCTGGCGGCGGCGGCGGCGCTCGCCGGCCAGGTCCTCGGGGTGCGTGACGTCTTCGGTGCTGAGCGCGAGCAGCTCGGCGCGGCTGCGCCCGAGCATGTCGCACAGCTGCTGGTTCAGGAACAGCGGGAAGCCGTCGAGCCCGATCTGCACGATGCCGGCGCCGGCCATCTCGAGCACCGCGCGCAGCTGGGTCTCGCTGGCGCGCAACGCGTTCTCGGCCTCGCGCCGCTCGCGGTCGTTGCAGACCGCGCCGAGGATCGCGCCGACGCTGGTGAACAGCGGCTGCAGCCGCTCGACCAGCGCCTGGTCGAAGCCGCCCGGCCGGTTCGCGAGGCCGACCATGCCGAGCATCTCGCCGCCGTGGAACAGCGGCACGCCGAGGAAGGAGCGCATCGCCGGGTGGCCGGGCGGCAGGCCGCCGCGCCGCGGGTCGGCGTCAGGGTCGTTGCTGATGACCGGCGCGCCGCTGAGGATCGCGGCCCCGAACAGCGTGCCCATGTTGTGGAACTCGATCGTGTGCTCCGGGCCGCCGTGCATGTGGCGCTGGTACAGCGCGCGCGTCGCGTCGTCCCACGAGATGTCGGTCAGCACGTAGAAGCGCAGGTAGGGCGCGCCGTCGCCGTCGTGCAGCACCTCGGCGATGAAGCCGTATTCGCAAGCGGTGCTCTCGAGCAGGTCGGTCAGCAGCGGCGACAGCATCTCGCGCGGCGGCGCGGCGCGGATGTAGCGGGACTGGACGCGGGCAATGATCGCGCCGAGGTCGTCGGCAGGCGGGAACGGAGGGGGCACGGTCGTCGGTTCCGGTGGGCACGAGAGCGTGCTGGCGCTGGTGGACGCAGCCGGATCGTGGCACAGCGCCCGGGTGGTGAGAAGTAGGGCGAGCGCGGGTACGGGGCGGCGCGGTGCTGCGACACACTCGGTGCAATGTTCGAGAACATCGGAGTTCCCATGACCTGTCTGACACGCCGCCAGGTGCTGACCGCGACGGCCGCCGCCGTCACCGCGAGCCTGGCGTCGCCGCTGCGCGCCCAGGGCGCCTGGCCGACCAAGCCGGTGCGCATCGTGGTGCCGTTCGCGCCGGGCGGCACCACCGACATCCTGGCGCGCGCGCTCGCGCCCGAGCTGAGCCGGGCGTTCGGCCAGCAGTTCATCGTCGACAACAAGCCGGGGGCCGGCGGCAACGTCGGGGCCGAGCAGGTGGCGAAGTCCGCGCCGGACGGCTACACGCTGCTGATGGGCACGGTCGGCACGCACGGCATCAACCAGTCGCTGTACCCGAAGCTGCCGTTCGACCCGATCAAGGATTTCGCGCCGGTCACGCTGGTGGCCGGCGTGCCGAACGTGCTGGTGATGAACCCGGCGAAGGCCGAGGCCGAGAAGATCAACAGCGTGGCCGACCTGATCCGCTATGCAAAGGCGCATCCGGGCAAGCTGAACATGGCCTCCAGCGGCAACGGCACGTCGATCCACCTGAGCGGCGAGCTGTTCAAGAGCATGACCGGCACCTTCATGCTGCACTTCCCGTACCGCGGCTCCGGGCCGGCGCTGCTCGACCTGATCGGCGGCACGATGGACCTGATGTTCGACAACCTGCCGTCGGCGATGCCGCAGATCAAGGCCGGCAAGCTGAAGGCGCTGGCCGTCACCAGCGCGCAGCGCAGCGCGGCCTTGCCTGACGTGCCGACGGTCGCCGAGGCCGGGCCGGTGAAGGGCTTCGACGCGAGCTCGTGGTTCGGGCTGCTGGCGCCGGCCGGCACGCCGGCGGAGATCGTCAACCGGCTGCAGCAGGAGAGCGCGAAGGCGCTGGGCACGCCGGTGCTGAAGGAGCGGCTGCTGGCGCAGGGCGCGATCCCGAGCGGCATGCCGCCGGCGGAGTTCGCGGCGTACATCGCGGCGGAGACGAAGAAGTGGGCGCAGGTCGTGAAGGTGTCGGGAGCCAAGGTGGACTGAGGTCGGTGCGGTCTAATGCGCGGCCATGGCCGCCTCGCTGACCGATCTGTTCGCCCGCTTCTTGCGCTACGGCCTCGTGGGCGTGCTCGCGACGGCGGCGCACTACGCGCTGCTGGCCGCGCTGGTGGAGTGGGCACAGGTGCCGGCGTGGATCGCGTCCGGCCTCGGTGCGGCGCTCGGCGCGCAGGTCGCGTTCTTCGGCAACCGGCGCTTCACGTTCGATCACCGCGGCGCGCTCGGGCCGGCCTGGCTCAAGTTCCAGGGCACCGCGCTGATCGGCGCGCTGGTCGGGATGGCGATCGTCGCGGGCGGCGTCGCGCTCGGGTGGCATTACCTGCTCGCGCAGATCGTCGCCACGCTGACGGGGCTGGTGCTGACCTTCCTGATCAACCGGCGCTGGACCTTCTCGTGACGCCACGCTGCCAGACCCGCCCCAGCTTGACGTTCGCCGCCGCCAGGTCGTCGGCGAACGCCCCGCTCTCCAGGTAGGCCAGCTCGCGCTGCCGCGCCGCGGCGATCGCATCGCCTGCCGATTGCGCGTCGATCTCGCCCGGGTGGCAGAACACCAGCCCGCCCGACTCGGGCAGCGCGCGCAGCCAGCGCTGCATCCACCCGCGGTAGTCGGGGTCGACGAAGTCGTAGACACCGAGCAGCGCCGGGTTGTGCAGCCAGCCGCGGCGCAGCAGCTCGCGGTGCAGCCAGCGCCCGCCGGTGCCGGCGATCAGCTGTCGCTTGATGCCGAAGCCCGGCCCGGGCAGCACGCCGGTGTCGCGCACGGCCGGTGCCGGCAGCAATTGCTCGATGCCCTGCACCACCACGTCGCGCACCTGCGGCAGGTGGTGCACATGCTGGTGGCCGTCGATGGTCTGCGGCACGCGGCCGGTCGCGTCGGTGAAGGCCGCCACCTGGGCCTGCCATTCGGCACGCAGCGCATCGACCGGCAACCGGCGCAGGTGCGCCTGCGCAATCAGCGTCGACAGCGCCGGCAGCACCGGCCACACGCGCGCCAGCTCGGTGCTCAGCGGCAGGCCTTCGGTCAGGTTGAAGTGCAGGCCGATCTCGACGCTGTCGGGCACATCGGCCAGCAGCGGCGCGCTGGCCCGCCAGGCATCGCCCGTCGTGATGCACGACACCACGGTCAGCCGCTGCGCATGCGCCAGCCGCGCGATGCCGCGCGAGACCGACGGCCACAGCCCGAAGTCGTCGGCACACAGGCCGAGCGTGCGCGGCACGCCGGTCATCGGGCGTCGGGCTCCGCCAGCCCCTGGCCGGCTTCGCTCGCCACCAGGTAGATCGGGCGGCGCTTGACCTCGTCGAAGATGCGGCCGACGTACTCGCCGAGGATGCCGATCGACAGCAGCTGCACGCCGCTGAAGAACATCAGGCTGCACACCAGCGTCGCCCAGCCCGGCACGTCGTGGCCGTAGATGAAGTGCTGCCCGATGACGAACAGCCCGAAGCCCATGCCACCGAACGCGATCAACGCGCCGAGCGCGCTCCACAGCCGCAGCGGCACGTTCGAGAATGCGGTGACGCCGGTCAGCGCGAGCCGCACCAGGCTGCGCATCGAGAAGCTGCTGGTGCCGGCATGCCGCTCGGCCGGCGTGTAGTCGATGATCTCGGTGCGAAAACCGACCCAGGCGTACAGCCCCTTCATGAAGCGGTTGCGCTCGGGCAGCGACTTCAGCGCATCGACCACCCGTCGGTCCATCAGCCGGAAATCGCCGGCATCCACCGGGATGTGCACCGAATGCTTCGTGTTGACGAGCCGGTAGAACGCCCAGGTGCCCAGGCGCTTGGCCCAGGTCTCGTCGGCCCGCGACGCGCGCGCCGCGCAGACCATGTCGGCCCCGCCCACCCAGGCCTGCACCATGCGGTCGATCAGGTCGACCGGGTGCTGCAGGTCGGAATCCATCAGCACCACCACCTCGCCGCGCGCGAGGTCGATGCCCGCGGTCAGCGCCTGTTCCTTGCCGAAGTTGCGCGACAGCCGCACGTAGCGCACGCCGGGCGTCGTCAGGAAGGGGGCGACCGCCAGCGCGGTGCCGTCGGTGCTGCCGTCGTCGACGACGATGACCTCCCAGCGGTCGGTCAGCCCGGCCAGGTGCGCGCTCAATTGCGGCAGCAGCACCGGCAGGTTGGCGGCCTCGTTGTAGGCCGGCATCACGCAGCTGATGGCGGGGCGGGGCGGTCGCGTGGAAACTGTGGAGCGCATGGACGGGCTGTTCACCGGAAACAGCCCGCGACTTTACGCCGGGAAACTCAGCGTTGGCTTGGGCCCGGAACAGCAGACGCGAGTTCGGGGTAGTGCGCGAGCAAGGCCTGCAGCTGCGAACGCGCCTCGTCGGCCGTCGGCGGCAGCGGCACCTGGCCTTGCTTGATGCGCTCGATCCGGCGGCTCATCTCCTGCAACTGCGCCAGCGCATGGCGGGCCTCGTCGTCGAGGACGTCGGACGGCAGCTGCCGGGCCAGCCCGAGCACCAGGTCGCTGAGCACGCCGATCTGCTTGCCGTACGACGCCACCTCGCGCAGCACACGCAGCTCGGTCTCGTCGTTGCCGGCGCGGGCGAGCAGCGACGGGTGGATGTCCTGCACCACCGAGCCGCTGAACGGCCAGTTGAACTGCGGGTTGAAGTTGAGCCACCACATGGTCGTCGCCTCCCTGGCCGCCTGCGGCAGCCTTGCGCGGCCAGTGTTGGGCCGGCAGCGGTCGAAGGCAATCCGCTGCCTTGGGGATGGCACTCGACGGACAATCGGCCGATGCAGTTCACTCCCTGGCGCCGCGACTGGCGTGCCGACCTCCGCGACCAGCTCCGCCGCTACCGCCGCGAGGCCCTGCGCGACGACCTGGTGGCCGCCTTCGTCATCAGCGTGCTGCTGATCCCCCAGAGCCTGGCCTATGCGCTGCTCGCCGGGCTGCCGGCGCAGGTCGGGCTGTATGCCAGCCTGCTGCCGCTGGTGGCCTATGCGGCGCTCGGTTCCAGCCCGGTGCTGGGCGTCGGCCCGGCCGCGGTGCTGGCGCTGATGATCGCGCAGGCCATCGGCCAGGCGCCGCCCGGCGTCGGGGCCCCGGCCGTCGCGCTGGTGCTGGCGGCCGAGGTCGGCCTGCTGCTGGTGCTGGCCGCCTGGCTGCGCCTCGACGCGCTGGCCGCGCTGCTCAGCGTGCCGGTGCTGCACGGCTTCGAGACCGGCGCGACGCTGTCGATCGCGCTCAGCCAGCTGCCGGTGCTGCTCGGCTCGTCGGCCCGCGGTGCCGACGCGGTGCAGGTGCTGCACAGCTGGTGGCAGGCGGTGCGGCCGTGGGCGCCGCTGACGGCGGCCTACGGCGTCGGCGCCGTCGCGCTGCTGTGGTTCACCCGACGCCATGCGCAGCCGTGGCTGGCGGCGCGGTTCGGCCGGCCGCGCGCGGTGCTGGTCGGCCGGCTGGTGCCGCTGGCGGTGCTGCTCGGCGCGATGGCGATCGCGATGCTGACGCAGGCCGACCGGCACGGCGTGACGCTGGTCGGCGCGCTGCCGACGCTGTCGCCGACGCTCGCGCTGCCGCTGCTCGACGCCGCGCTGTGGTGGGGGCTGCTGCCGCAGGCGCTGCTGATCGCGCTGGTCACCTATGTCAGCAGCCTGGTGGTCGCCGAATCGCTGGCGCGCCGGCTCGGCCAGCGCGTCGCGCCGCGGCGCGAGCTGGCGGGGCTCGGCGCGGCCAACCTGGCGGCGGCGCTTTCGGGCGGCATGCCGGTCAGCGCGAGCTTCTCGCGCAGCATCGTCAGCCTGGAAGCCGGCAGCCGCACGCGCATGGCGGGGGTGTTCACCGCGATCCTGATGGTGCTGGCGATGCTGCTGCTGGCACAGCCGCTCGCGTGGCTGCCGACGCCGGTGCTGGCCGCGACGATCCTGGTGGCGGTGCTGTCGGGCCTCGCACTCGGGCCGTTCCGCGAGGCCTGGCACTACGCGCGCAGCGAATGGGCGGTGATGGTCACGGTGGCGCTGCTGATGCTGCTGTTCGGGGCCGGGTGGTCGCTCGGCGTGGGGGTCGCGGCGTCGATCGCATTGCTGCTGCAGCGCACCGCGCGGCCGCACGTGGCGCTGATCGGCCGCGTGCCGGGCACCGAGCACTACCGCAACATCGACCGCTACCAGGTCGAGCTGACGCCCGGCGTGCTCGCGCTGCGCATCGACGAGAGCCTGCTGTTCACCAACGCCCGCCAGCTGGAGGACGTGGTCGCGCAGCACCTGGCGACGCACCCGGACACGCGGCGCGTGCTGCTGCAGATGGCGCCGGTGAACCGCATCGACCTGAGCGGGCTGGAGGCGCTGCGCGCGCTGCAGGACATGCTGGCCGCACGCGGCATGCGGCTGGACCTGTCGGAGGTGAAGGGGCCGGTGATGGACGGGCTGCGGGCGGGTGGGTGGCCGCAGTGGTTCAAGGGGGAGGTGTTCCTGAGCGTGCACCAGGGGGTGATGGCAGGAGCCGTCAACGCCGCGCCGGCATAAATTTTCTCGTTTCTGGAAATTAGAATTTCGTCGCGTTACCCAGCAGAGCTGATCGTGCAGAATACCGACAATTCCAAATTCCGGAAATGAGAAAGCAATCATGACTCGCCTGGCCGCAAAGCAGTTGGTGCTCAAGCCCCAGGATCTGGTCGTGGCGTTGAAGATCCGCGTCAACAGCGACCGGGAGTTCCTGCTCGCAAGCTTGGCACAGGAGCTGGAGATGGCGGTATCGGCCGTCCATGGCTCGATCAAGCGCTGCGAGCAGGCTTGGCTGCTGACCCGTGTCGGCGGCGGGATGCGCGCTATGCGTCCGGCCCTCGCCGAATTCACCATCCATGGGGCGAGATATGCCTTCCCTGCCGTGGTGGGCGGCCTGTCGCGCGGCATGGCGACGTCATTGGCCGGCCCATCGCTGCGTTCTCATTTCAATCAAGCGGGCGGCATGCCACCCGTGTGGCCGGATGCGCATGGCGACGCCTACGGCCCCAGCCTCGTTCCGTTGCACCACACGGTGCCGGCGGCATGCCGCACGGATGAGAAGCTGTTCGATGTCCTGAGTCTTCTCGATGCCATGCGCATCGGCGCCGCGCGCGAACGCGAACTGGGGTCGGCCTTGCTTGAGGAGCGCCTCGCATGAATCCCGACGACCCGAACATCGTTGCGTTGGAACAGGTCGCGATCCAGCTGGGCGACTTGCGTGATGAACTGGTGCTGGTCGGCGGATGCTCCATCGGCCTGCTGATCACCGACCCCGCAAGCCCTCCAGTGCGCCAGACAGTCGATGTGGATCTGGTGGCCGAGGTCACCACCGTCGGCGAGTACTACGTCCTGTGCGGCAGGCTCGAAGAGCGTGGGTTTCATCCAAGCGCTGCCGCCGAGCACATGTGCCGGTGGACACACGGCGTCCTGCAGCTGGACGTCATGCCCAGCGACGCTTCAGTGCTGGGGCACTCCACCAATCGCTGGTACGGGCATGCGGTGCGCAGTGCGTGGCGCAAGACACTGCGCAACGGTGTGAGCGTGCTGGTCGCCAGCCCCGCGCTGTTGTTGGCGACCAAGTTGGAGGCCTTCCGCGGACGCGGCAAAGGCGATTTCGGCCACCACGATATGGAAGACATCATCAACCTCGTCGACGGCAGGCCGGAACTTGCGGCTGAAGTCGATGCTGCAGCCGACGACGTGCGCGCCTACCTGCGCCAGGGGTTCGACGATTTGCTCGCCGATCGCCGGTTCGTTGACACGATTCCCATGCACCTGCGCGGAGATCCCGCCAGCCAAACCCGCGCCGGCATCATCCTCGACCGCCTGCGCCGCCTCGCCGGCCTCTGAACTCACTCCGGAAGCACCACCACCCGCTGCTCGCGCCGCAGCAGCGAGAACTGCACCAGGTCCTGCGCCTGCCCGCCCCACCAGCCGGCCTCGCGCAGCAGGCCTTCGCGCACGAAGCCGAGGCGCTGCACCAGCTTCAGCGACGCGAGGTTGTCGGGGTGCACCTGCGCCTCGACGCGGTTCAGCTGCATCTGCACGAAGCCGAAGCCCAGCACCGCGAGCAGCGCTTCGCGCATGAAGCCCTGGCCCCAGGCCTCGCGCGCGAGTTCGTAGCCGACCATGCAGGCGCGCCACTGGCGGTTCCAGCGGAACATGCCGCAGGTGCCGATCAGCCGGCCGTCGGCGCGCCGCTCGATCCCCCAGCGGATGCCCGGATTGGCCAGCGTGCGGGCCGTCGCCCAGCCCTCGATCACCTTCTGCGCGGCCTGTTCGTCCGGCAGCGGCTCGGTGCCGAACCAGCGCATCGCGTCGGCATCGGCATGGATCGCGAACAGCACCGGCGCGTCGGCAAGCGAGGTCTCGCGCAGCAGCAGGCGCTGCGTCTCGAGAACGGGGAAACGGCTCGACGGCTCGGACATGACGGACCTGGCAGGCCCCGGTGGGGGCGGTCCGTCGAGTCTACGTCTGCTGCCCCAGCATCTGACAGGTGGCGCGGCTTTCCATCCGCCAGTCGCGGCCCAGCGTGCGCACCGCGCCGGTGACCTGCACGCTGGTGCGCAAGCGGATGTCGGCGCTCGACGCGCCGACCTGCAGTTCGAACGCGCCCGGCTCGACGATGCGCGCACCGCTCGCGCCGGTGAAGTTCAGCATGTCGACCGGCAGCTGGAAGCGCACGCGCGCCGATTCGCCCGGCGCCAGCGCCAGCCGTGCGAAGCCCTTCAGCTCCTTCACCGGCCGCACCGCCGACGCCAGCACGTCGCGCACATACAGCTGCGGCACCTCGACGCCGGCGCGCGTGCCGGTGTTGGTGATGCGGCACGACAGCTCGACCTCGCCGCGCTCGATGTCGACCGTCGGCTGCGCCAGCTGCAGCTCGTCGTACGCGAACGCGGTGTACGACAGCCCATGGCCGAACGGGTAGCGGCTGCCGAAATGCAGCGCGATCGGCGTGCCGGCACTCTTCAGCTTGTGGTTGTAGAAGTACGGCATCGCACCGGCGCTCTTCGGCACCGACAGCGTCAGCCGGCCCGACGGCTCGACCGCGCCGGTCAGCACCTCGGCGATCGCGGTGCCGCCTTCCTGCCCGCTGGCAAAGGCCATCACCAGCGCCGCCAGGTCGTGCTCGCGCCCGCCCAGCGTGTACGGCCGCCCACCGGTCAGCACGACGATGGTCGGCGTGCCGCTGTCGAGCACCGCGTCGAGCAGCGCCTGCTGCGCACCGGGCAGCGCGAGCGAATCGGCATCCGAGCCTTCGCCGACGGTGCCGGTCTGGAACAGCCCGGCCAGGTCGCCGACGCAGACGATCGCGACATCGGCTTCCTTCGCGCAGGCGACCGCCGCGGCGATGCCGTCGCGGCGTTGCGAGACGCGCGAGACCCGCTCGCCGTTCACCGCCTCGGCCACGTCGCCGGGGAACACCGGCGCGCCGGCGCCGCGCCCCTCGAGGATCGGGCAGCCCTGGGCGTAGCGCACGTTCGCGTCGCCGAACGCCGCCTTCAGGGCCGCGAGCGGCGTGACGACCTGCGAGCTGCCTTCGGTCTGGTCGTTGAGGATCAGGTGCACCGGGAAGCTGTAGCCGCCGAGCAGCGCCAGCGGGTCGTCGGCGGTCGGGCCGATCACCGCGATGCGCCGGCCGGCGCGCGCGTCCAGCGGCAGCATGCCGTCGTTGTGCAGCACGACGACCGATTGCCGCGCCACCTCGCGCGCCAGCGCGACGGTGTCGGGGTGCTGCAGCGCGATGCCGGCCTCGTCGGCATACGGTCGCTCGAACAATCCGAGCCGGAACTTCTCGGTCAGCACGCGGGCGACCACCTCGTCGATCTTCTGCGCGGTGATCAGCCCGCGCTCGAGCGCCTGGCGCAGCTGCGGCGCGCAGTCGTCGCCCGGCAGCTCGATGTCGAGCCCGGCGTTGAAGGCCTGCGCCGCGGCCTCGGCCCGGTCGGCGGCGACACCGTGGTGCTGGTACAGCAGGCTGATGCCGACGTAGTCGGCGACGACCAGCCCGTCGAAGCCCCATTGGCCGCGCAGCACCTCGGTCAGCAGGTGGTGCGACGCATGCGCCGGCTCGCCGTCGATGTCGTGGTAGGCCGGCATCACCGAGCCGGCGTTCGCCTGCTTCACCGCCATCTCGAACGGCAACAGGAACACGTCGTTCAGCTCGCGCCAGCCGAGGCTCACCGGCGCGTGGTTGCGCGCACCTTCGCTGGCCGAATGGCCGGCATAGTGCTTCAGCGTGGCCAGCAGGTCGCGGCGCGGCCCCTGCAGCCCGCGCACATAGCGCGTGGCCAGCACGCCGACGAGGTAGGGGTCTTCGCCGAAGGTCTCTTCGGTGCGGCCCCAGCGCACGTCGCGCGAGACGTCGAGCACCGGCGCGAGGCCGTGGTGGCAGCCGACGCTGCGCACTTCGCGGCCGATGGCCTGCGCGGCGCGTTCGATCAATTCGGGGTTCCAGGTGGCGCCGTACGACAGGGCCGACGGGAACAGCGTGGCGCCGCGGCCCATCAGCCCGACCAGGCATTCCTCGTGCGACATCGCCGGAATGCCGAGCCGGGTCTCCTCGACGAGGAACTTCTGCAGCCGGTTCAGCGCGCGCACGCCGGCGACCGGATCGACGCTGTGGCTGCCGAGCGGGCGCGAGATCTGGCCGAGGCCATGGCGCAGGCCGTGCCGCACGGTCTCGGCGTCGCTGCCACCGGTGAAGCTGTCCATGCGCGGGCGGTGCCGGCCGTCTTCCGACAGCAGCAGCCAGAAGGCGTGCAGCTGCGCGATCTTCTCGTCGAGCGTCATGCGCGCGAGCAGGTCGGCCACGCGTTCGGGGATCGGGCGGGCCGCGTCTTGGTAGGGGTGGGTCATGGGGTTTGTCTCGGGTCTGTTCTGGGAAAGGACTCGGCCGCGAGCGCCTTCGCGAGGCACACCGATTGCGTGCGCCCGGCGTAGTGGCCGAAGTTGGGGATGCGCGCATAGCCGCGCGATTCGTAGAAGCCGATGGCCCGTTCGTTGACCACGCGGGTCGACAGCCACAGCGCGTGGTAGCCGAGGGCGGCCGCCTCGGCCTCGAGGAAGGCGAGCAGCGCCGAGCCGACGCCGCGAGTGCCAGGCAGGGCGTACATGCGCTTCAGTTCGGCAATGCCCGGCTGCAGCGGCCGCAGCGCACCGCAGCCGACCGGCCGCGACTGCGCATCGCGCGCCACGGCGAAGCAGGCCTGCGGATGGCGCACGTCGTCCGGGTCGAACGAGCTGCGGCCCGCGTCGCCGGTGATCGACGCCAGCGTGTCGGAGAGTTCGTCCATCAGCGCCCGCGCGTCGGGTGAGCCGGGGTCTTCAGCGGTGATCGTCAGCATGGCGGCTTCGAGGGAATCTGCGCAACGCTGCCGGCAGAGATCAGTCCAGCTGCACCAGCTTCATCCGGCCGGACGCCCCGCTCCTGATCTGCACCTGCGATCTGCGCAAACCGAAATGTTCGGCGATCAGCGCGATCAGTTCCTGATTGGCCTTGCCATCTATCGGGGGCGACTTCAGGTGGGCGAGCCAGCTGCCGTCCGGCTGGGCTTCGAGCTGGCGGGTGCGGGCGTTCGGCTTGACCTTGACCTGCAGCGTCGTCATCTGACTGGCGCCGCGGGAGCGGTGTTGGGCACTGCCGGCGCAGGCTTCGCGACCGCGACCAGCGTCACCTCGTAGGCCTTGCCGTCCGGCCGCTTCAGCGCCAGGCGCAACGATTGGCCGACCGTCTTGTGCATCACCGGTTCGAGCTCGCGGGCCTTGCGCCCGGCGATCGTCAGGCCGTCGGCGGCGATCACCTGGTCACCGACCGCGATGCCCTTCTGCGCCGCCGGCGAGGCCGGTGCGACGCGCGCGATCGTCACGCTCTGCAGCTTCGGGTTCCACGGCATGCCGCCGTCGGTTTTCACCGAGATGCCGATGCCGTAGTAGCCGGCCGGCGGCGCGTCGGCCGCGCGGGCGGTCGGCAGGCACAGCAGCGCGGCCGCGCCGACGGCGAGCAGCAGCTTGCGGTTCATGGGCCGACAGGCGGTTTCAGCAGCGGCCGCAATGCCAGGCGCACACCGTCCGCGGTTTCGGCATCGGATGCGAACAGGTCCGGGCGCTGCAGGTATCTGCCTTCGCGCACGTCCGCCACGTAGGGCAACGAGCTGCCGCCGTAGCTCTTGAGCAGCAGCCCGCCGTCGGCGGACAGCACCAGCAATTGCACCGAGAGCGCGGTCGTCGTGCCGTCGAAGCGGTACGTCGACCCATAGGCGCGGACCGTCGTCTGGGTGCGGCGCTGGCCATCCCATTCGACGTCGCCGCCGGAGGATTGCGCGCGCCGCGTCATCAGGCGGTGATCGATCACTGCCGCGGCGTGCGTGTCCTGCGCCACGCGCTGCGCCAATCGCGACAGCACCCTGCCGTAGGCGCCGGTGCGCAACGCGCCGGTGACCGGGTCGTACAGGCCGCCGACCGCCTGCACTTCGCGCGACCAGTCGGCGTCGAACTGCGCGGTGTCCGCCATCACGACGCGAAAGCCCGCGGCGCCGAGTTGCGCCTGCAATTGCGCCAGCACCAGCTGGTCGCCCGCGGCCAGGTCGGTCGGCGGCGACTTGACAGGCAGCAGCGCCACCACGCTCCCCGGCGGCAGCGCATGCAACGCGGCCGACGTGAACTCCTCGGAGCTGCGCGGCGGCGTCATGCCGCACGCGCCGAGGATCGCGACGCAGGCGAGCAACCCGGTCAACCCGGCGCGTCGACGCAACCCCATGTCAGCTGGCAGCGCGCGGCGCGACCGGGATCTCGCAGGACGCGGCAGCAGCCAGGCCCTTCAGGAACGCGCGGCGCACGGTGCCGGCGGCGATCGCGGCGGCGACGTCGCGCGAGTAGCGCTCGGCACCGCTGAGCTTGCGGATCCAGCCGCGGAACGGCACCACGCCTTCGGCGGCGCTGCGCAGGTTGCCGACCGCCATGCCGCTGGCAGTGCCGGCGCCGCGCTCGATCAGGCTCGGGTTGCTGGCCGATGGCGGCGTGTCGAGGTCCGGGCCGAGCACCGCGTCGAGGGCCTGCACGTCGGCCGTCAGCGCGGCGCAACCGGCCGGCGACGGCACCGCGTACGGCGCCTTTTGCGCGGCCTGCAACGGCGCCGGGATGTCGGTGCGGATCAGGTTCAGGTCGTTCAGCGGCGTGACCATCGCCTCGCCGGCCTGCGTGAGGGTCTGGCGCGGGGCGTCGGAAGCGCAGGCGGTGAGGGCGAGCGCAAGGCAGGTGAGGGCGAGTTTGGTCATGGGGGCAAGTCTAGTGGCGAAATCCGGTGGCACGGCATGCCGGCCTCAGGCCTGGTGCCACAGCACGGCACGCCCCGCCCGCGACCAGCCTTCGAACAGCGTCCCGTAGGCCTCTTCGATGCGATTGCGCTTGACCTTCAGCGTCGGCGTGATGAAGCCGTTGTCGACCGTCCACGGCTCGCTGACCGTCACCAGGCAGTCGAGCCGCTCGTGCGGGTCGAGCCGGTCGTTGACGTGACGCAGGTGCACCTCGAACGACGTCTCCAGGTCCTGCCGCGACAGCGGGTTGCCGGCCTGCCGCGCCGCGGCCGGCGACAGCATCAGGATGCCCATCGGCTGGCCCAGGTTCGCGCCGATCACGCAGCAGGCCTCGACCGCCGGGTGCATCACCAGCTGGTCCTCGATCGGCGCCGGCGACACGTACTTGCCCTTGCTCGTCTTGAACAGGTCCTTCACGCGGCCGGTGATGCGCAGGTTGCCCTGCCCGTCGATCTCGCCCTTGTCGCCGGTGCGCAGCCAGCCGTCGTCGGTCATCGCCTCGCGCGTCAGCCCCGGCGCCTTGTAGTAGCCCAGCATCAGCCCGGGGCTGCGCATCTGGATCTCGCCGTCGGCCGGGGCGATGCGGCATTCGACGCCGTCGTACGGCGGGCCGACCGTGCCCGGGCTGGCCCGGCCCGGCTGCGTCGCATGCGACACCCCGCAGTTCTCGGTCATGCCGTAGGCGTCGAGGATCGACAGGCCGAGCCCCTGGTACCACGCGCGCAGTTGCGGCGGCAGCGGGGCCGCACCGCAGGCGGCGACGCGGCACTGGTCGAGCCCGAGCGCGCGCAGGATCTTGCGCCGCACCAGGCCGCCGAGCAGCGGAATCCTCAGCAGCCGCTGCAGCTTCGCCGGCGGCATCTTCGCGTGCACGCCCTGCTGGAACTTGACCCACAGCCGCGGCACCGAGAAGAACACCGTCGGCCGCGCGCGCTGCAGGTCGCTGGCGAAGGTCTCCAGGCTCTCGGCGAAGAACAGGTGCATGCCGGTCGCGAGCTGCCCGTGTTCAACCAGCGCGCGCTCGGCCACGTGGGCCAGCGGCAGGTAGCTCAGCATGCGGGTGTCGGGGTCGATCGCCTCCAGCCGCTTCAGTCCCGCGCGGATAGACCATGCGAACGCCCCGAAGCTCTGCATCACGCCCTTCGGCACGCCGGTGGTGCCGGAGGTGTAGATGAGGGTCGCCAGCGCGCCGGCCTCGCGCACCGGCTCGCCGTCGAGCGGCGCGGTGGCCGCGACCAGGTCGTCCCATTGCGGCCAGGCGTTGGCGGGGGCGAGCGGCAGGCCGATGCACGGCAGCCCGTCGGGGATGCCGCTCTTCATCGCGTCCCACCCGTCGAGCTTGCCGACGAACAGCAGCTGCGCCTCGCTGTGCAGCAGGATCTGCCGGATCGTCGCGGCCGACAGCGTCGGGTACAGCGGCACCGAGACGCCGCCGGCCATCCAGATCGCCCAGTCGGCCATCAGCCAGTGCGCGCAGTTCTTCGACAGCAGCGCCACCTTCGCGCCGTCGCGCACACCGCGCTCGCGCAGGTGGGCGGCGATGCGCCGCACCTCGGCCATCACCTGCGACCAGGTGAACTCGCGCAACACGCCGCCGCCCTGCGGCTGCGTGAAGCAGACGCGCTCCGGCGCGCTGCGCTCCCAGTGGTACAGGCGCTGCAACGCCAGGTGTTCCGGCAGGACAGGATCTGGCATGAACGACTCCAGCATCGGTGCGGTGGCACCGGTGGCCGACGATAGGAGCGGCGCGGTGCCGGCGCCTAGAGGGTGACTACCGATCGCGGCTCGATCACCCCCCGGGCGCGGGGCCGGCACGGGCGCGCGGATTAAACTGCGGCGCCCTGTCGGCAGCCCGGCTCCTCCCCCACCATGGCCCTCTCGTCTCCCGCCTCCGATCGATCCCGGGCCGCGTCGCACCTGCCGCTGCCGCCGGCCTTGCTGTTCGCGCTGGTGTTCGGCATCGGCTGGGCGATGTTCGGCGCGCTGCTGAACCCCGGGCAGGCCGGCGACCACTTCGAGCAGTTCACCTGGTCGCACAGCTTCGAGGGCGGCTACCACAAGCACCCGCCGCTGCCGACCTGGATGCTCGCGGCAGCGATCCGCGTCTTCGGCTTCTGGCCGCTGTGGCCCTACGTGCTGGCCGCACTGTGCGTCGCCGGCACCGCCGTGTTCACCTTCCTCGTCGCGCGGCGCCTGCTCGGCGAGCAGCTGGCCGGCGTGGCCATCGTGCTGTGGGGGCTGCACTTCGCGTTCAGCTGGAAGGGCCAGCTGTTCAACCACAACACGGTGATGATGCTGTGCCTGGCCGCCGCGGCCTGGGTGGCGCTGCGTGCGGTCGAGCCGCGCAGCGGCTGGGGTGGGTGGATCGCGCTGGGCGTGCTGGCCGGGCTGGCGCTGCTGTCGAAGTACCAGTCGGCCGTCGGGCTGGCCGGGCTGATCCTCGCGCTCGGGCTGAGCGGCATGCTGGCCACGACGCGCGCGCGCATCGGCCTGGCGCTCGCGGTGCTGATCTCGCTCGCGCTGTTCGCACCGCACGTCGCGTGGGTGTTCCACCACCAGTTCTCGACGCTGCGCTATGCGTCGACCACCGCCTTGCAGCTCGACGCGGCCGGCCGCGTGCACAAGCTGCTGTCGTTCGCCGCGGTGCACCTGCGCATGCTGCTGCCGGTGCTGGTCGCGATGCTCGGGCTGCTGGGCTGGCAGCGCGTGGCGCCGGTCGCCGCCGAGCCTGTCGACGCGGTGCCGCCACGCGTGCGCCGCGCGTGGCTGTTCGGGCTGCTCGGCTTCCCGCTCGCGGTGCTGGTGGTGATGTGCCTGGTGTTCGGCGTGCGGCTGCAGGACCACTGGGGCTTCCAGAGCGTGCAGTTCATCAGCCTGTGGTTCGCGTGGCTGCTGCGGGCGCGCGTCGGCGCGGCCACGCTGCGGCGGCTGTGCGTTCTGGCGCTGGCGATCCACCTGGCGTTGATGGCGGCTTATGCGCGCTCGGTGGTCGACCCGAGCTCGCTGGCCGGCCGCGGCCGGCCTGACCAGTTCTACCCGGCGCAGCACCTGGCCGACACGGTGCTGGCGGCCTGGCGGCAGACGACGACCTGCCCGCTGCGCTTCGTGGTCGGGCCGACCTACGAGGGCGGCATGGTGTCGGTGTACTCCGGCAGCAATCCGGCGGTGCTGGAGTCGGGGGATCCGCTGAAATCGCCGTGGATCGACCTGGACGCGATGCGCGCGGCCGGCTCGGTGCAGCTGTTCCACAGCGCCGACGAAGCGCCGGCGGGCACACCGCCGCTGCGCACGCTGGCGTTCATGCCCGGCACGTCGAAGACCTCGAGCTACGACATCCTGTGGACCGTCGTGCCGCCGCGCGACCCGGCCTGCATCAAGTGAGCCCCTCGGTCGATGAGTACATCGACCGATCCCCCGAGGGGATGCGGGCCGGCTTGGGGCGGCCCGGCGCTCGGCCCGCCGTCAAGTGAAGCGCCGCCGGTAGTCGCGCAGGCCGACACCGACACGCCGCGCGAAGGCCCGCCGCAATGCGTCGGCATTCGCATAGCCGACGGCATCGGCCAGGCGCTTCAACGGCAGGTCCGAGGCCTCGAGGCGCCGGCGTGCCTCGTCGATGCGCGCGATCTCGACGAACTCGGCCGGCGTCAGGCCGACCTCGTCCTTGAACACCCGCGCGAAGTTGCGCTCGCTCATGCCGGCCCGCAGCGCCAGCGCGGGCACCGACAGGTCGCCGCGCAGGTTGGCCAGCACGTGGTCCTGCAGCGTGCGGATGGCGGACTTCTCGGCCGTCTGCGCGGCCAGGTGCGCACTGAACTGGCTTTGCCCGCCGGGCCGCTTCAGGAACATCACGAGCTCGCGCGCGACGCGCAGCGCCAGGTCGCGGCCATGGTCCTCTTCGACCAACGCGAGCGCGAGGTCCATGCCGGCCGTCACGCCGGCCGAGGTGTAGAGCGGGCCGTCCTTCACATAGATCGCATCGGGCTCGACCCGCGTGCCGGGGTTCTCGGCGGCGAGCCGATCGACCGAGTTCCAGTGCGTCGCGACGCGCCGGCCCTGCAGCAGCCCGGCGGCCGCGAGCACGAAGGCGCCGCTGCACACCGAGCCGATGCGCCGCACCGCCTTCGCCTGGCGCCGCAGCCAGCGCTGCAGGTCGTCGCGCGCGACGATGGTCGCCACCTCCGGCCCGCCGGCCACCAGCAAGGTGTCCAGGCGCGCGCGGTGGTTCGCGATCGTCGCGTCGACCTGCAGCCGCGGGCCGCTGCCGCAGCGCAGCGCGCCGGCCTCGGTGCCGATCACCTGCACCTGGTACGCCTTCAGGTCGCCGAGCTGGCGTGCCGCCTCGACGAAGACATCGGCCGGGCCGGCGACATCCAGCAGCTGGACGCCGGGAAAGACAAGGATCCCGATGCGCATGGCAGAGGCTCTCGCATGTTTGGCCGGATTCGGCGGACATCGCCGGTACGGCCGGTGCCAGTGTGGCCGAAACTCATGTGTCCGGCAATTCCAGCCATCGGAGCCTGCATGTCCTTTCCGTCCACGCCCCTTCATCCACCGGCCGCCGTGCCGACAACCACCCCCGGCCTGCCCCACCTGCCGGTCAACCTGTTCGCGTCGGTGATGGGCTTGTCGGGCCTCGCGCTCGCGTGGCGCCAGGCGGCCGGCCAGTTCGGTGCGCCGGCGGTCGTCGGCGAAGCGATCGGCGCGTTCGCGCTGGCCGTCTTCGGCGTGCTCGCCGCGGCCTACCTCGCGAAGCTCGCGCGGCATCCGGACGCGGTCGTCGCCGAGTTCCGCCACCCGGTGGCCGGCAACTTCTTCGGCACCATCGTGATCGCGGTGCTGCTGCTGTCGGCGGTGCTGCAGCCGTACGGCAGCACGCTCGCCAGCGTGGTGTGGACGCTGGGCGCCGCGGCCACGTTCCTGCTGAGCGGCGTGGTGGTGTCGCGCCTGCTGCGCGGCGGCATCGACGCGAAGCTCGCGGTGCCGGCGTGGGTGATCCCCGGCGTCGCGACGCTGGACATCGCGGTCACCGGCGCACGGATGCCGATGGCCTGGGCGGCAGAGGTCAACTGGGCGGCGATGGCGCTCGGCACGGTGCTCGCGCTGGTGCTGCTGGTGATGGTGCTGTCGCGGCTGGTCCACCACGACGCGCTGGCCGGTGCGATGGTGCCGTCGCTGATGGTGCTGATCGGGCCGTTCGCGGTCGGCTTCCTCGCGTACACCGCGATGACCGGCGCGGTCGATCGCTTCGCGTCGATGCTCTTCTACTTCGCGCTGTTCATCTTCATCGTGCTGGTGCCGAAGGTGTTCCGCCGCGACGTGCCGTTCGCGCCGTCGTGGTGGGCCATCGGCTTCCCGCTGGCGGCGCTGGGCAACGCGGCGCTGCACTACGCCGCGGCGCATGCCGGCTGGCCGCTGCAGGCGCTCGCGCTGGCGCTGCTGGCGTTCCTGACGGCCGTGCTGGCCGTGCTGACGGTGCGCACGCTGCGCATCGCCGTCGACGGTCGCCTGCTCGCCGGCTGAAACGCACCGATGAAGATCGGAGCCCGGGCCGAGCGCCGGGCCGTCCCAAGCCGGCCCGGATCCCCCCGGGGGATCGGACGATGTACCCATCGGCCGAGGGGTCGTCATCCACCACGCAAAAAGGCCCGGCACAGGGCCGGGCCAACGCTCTCGCTCGGATCCCCACCGCCGTGGAGACCCCGCGGATCACTGCGCCGAGGCGCCGAGCCCGCGTGTCGGGCCGCACACCGGGGGAGTCTGGCAAGCACGATCCCCCAACCGCGGCAAAACCTGTCCTACCGGCGGCGGCCCGGGCCGATCACCACCAGGTCTCGCCTTGGATCCCGACGGAGGTGCCGGCTTTCTTGTCGCCGAAGACGGCCTGCGTGGTGCCGCCGAGGTTCAGGCGTGCTGCTTCGTTCCACGCGGCATGCGTGACGAACAGGCGCACGGTCGGGCGCGACCACGGGTCCTTGCCGGCCGATGCGGCCAGCGTGCCGGTGATCTTGGTCATCGTCAGGTTGCCGGTGCTGCCGGCCGCTGCCGCGATGCTCGAGCCGGCGTCCGGCTTGACCTGGTCGTGACCGACCTCGAGCAGCGCGCGGAACGGGCCACCGAGGTAGGTGTCGGTGCGCGCACCGATCGAGAACCACTTGTTGCCGCCGTCGTTGATCTGCTTGTTGATGCGGTATTCGGCAATCGCATCCCAGCCGGTGGTCTCGCCGAACTTGCCGGTCTGCTGGATCACGACGCGGCTGTTCTTGGTCTCGCCCAGCTTGTCGAACTTGGCACCGAAGATCGTCGCGCCGCCGAGCGTACCGTTGATGGTCTGGTACGCACCCACCGCGAGGCCCTTGGGCTGCTTGTCGGCTTCGACGCCGTTGGCGCCGCCGGTCTTCGACTGCATCGAGCCGGTCACGTAGATCGACAGGTCGCCGTTCGGGATGTCCTTGATGCCGGTCAGGCGCACGGGAATGCTGAAGCGGTTGTTCTTCACCGACGTGTCGTTGGCCGCACCGGGCACGCCGTAGTTCGGGTCCATCATGAACGCGACGCTCAGCTTGCCGATGCCCACTTCCATGTCCTCGACGCCGGCACCGTTGCCGTCGTTGTTCTCGAGGAACTGGTCGTTGATGCCGAGCTGCAGGCGGTTGTAGAAGCGGCGGCCGGCCCAGACCTTGCCGTTGGCCAGCTGGCTGATGTGGTCGCCGTAGGTGTAGATCTGGCCGAAGCGCGTGGTCAGCGCATCCGGCTGCGACTGGCCGGCGTCCCAGGCCTTGTAGACGCTCGGCATCACGTGCACGTGCCAGTCGGAACCCTCGAACTCGGCCAGCTTCGCATTGATGTTGGGCTCGACCACGTAGTCGCACTCGTTGCCCAGGCGCCATTTCGTGTCGGCGCCGGCCAGCTGGTAGCAGACCTGGTTGCCGCCACGCGTGTTGAGGCCGACGCCTGCACGCATGTAGCCCGAGAAGTCGATGGCGGGTCCGGCGGCGGCCGAACCGACGGCGCCTGCAAGCGCCATCGCGAGGAACAGAGGTTTCTTGTTCATGGTGTCTCCTGGTCTCCTGTTGGGGTGGAAAAGAGGTCGTTCGCCGAAGTGGCGGCTTTTGGCCTATGGAGTGGCAGGCCAAAACGGGGGCGCGACGCTGCCGCCGGGCACCGGGCGGTCCATGCGGAAAACGTCGCGGACCCGGTCCGAGAAATCGTTTTCATCACGGCGGTGGCCAGCAGGGGCAGCGAGGCGGGCATGGGGGGCCTCAGTGGAGGGCGAGGGCGGCGCCGCTGTCGCTGAACAGCAGCGCGCGCGAGGCTTGCGGCACGAGGCCGATGTCCTGGCCGGCGCCGAGCCCTTCGTGGTCGGCGGGCACGCGCAGCGAGACGGTGTTGGCGGTGCCGCGCAGCGTGGCGTGCACGATGATCGAATCGCCGAGGTGTTCGAGCAGGTCGACGCGGGCGGCGAGGCCGTTCTCGACGCGGCCGATGCCGAGGTGTTCCGGGCGGATGCCGAGCACCAGCTGGGCCGAGGCGCCCGACGGCAGCCCGCCGGGCAGGCTGAGCGTGCCGGCCTGTTCGACGCGCAGCTGCACCGCACCGGCGCCGGCGGCCGCGGCGACGCAGGGGATGAAGTTCATGCGCGGCGAGCCGAGGAAGCCGGCGACGAACTGGTTGGCCGGTTGCTCGTACAGCGACATCGGCGTGCCGACCTGCTCGATGCGGCCGGCATTGAACACCGCGATGCGGTCGCCGAGCGTCATCGCCTCGACCTGGTCGTGGGTCACGTAGATCATCGTGTTGCCGATTTCCTTGTGCAGCTTCGACAGCTCGATGCGCATCTGCACGCGCAGCGATGCGTCGAGGTTCGACAGCGGCTCGTCGAACAGGAAGACGCGCGGCTTGCGCACGATGGCGCGCCCGATCGCGACGCGCTGGCGCTGCCCGCCGGACAAGGCCTTGGGCTTGCGTTCGAGCAGGTGCGTGATCTGCAGGATCTCGGCGGCGCGGCCGACGGCCTTCTTCACGTCGTCCTTCGACTGTCCGGCGAGCTTGAGCGCGAAGCCCATGTTCTCGGCGACGGTCATGTGCGGGTACAGCGCATAGCTCTGGAACACCATCGCGACGCCGCGGTCGGCCGGCGGTACCTCGTTGATCAGGTCGCCGCCGATGCGGATCTCGCCCTGGTCGATGTCTTCGAGGCCGGCGATCATCCGCAGCAGCGTCGACTTGCCGCAGCCGGACGGACCGACGAAGACCGCGAATTCGCCGTCGGCGATGTCGAGGTCGATCCCGCGGATCACCTCGACCTTGTTCTCGTAGCTCTTGCGCACGCCGCGCAGGGTCAGGGCAGCCATCTCAACTCTCCGTCTTGTCTTGGGTGCGAGCGATGAACTCGCGGTACCAGTGCGCGCTGTCCTTCAGCGTGCGCTGCTGTGTCGCGTAGTCGACGTGCACCAGCCCGAAGCGCTTCGCGTAACCGGAGTTCCACTCGTAGTTGTCCAGCAGGCTCCAGTAGAAGAAGCCCCGCACGTCCACGCCTTGCGCGATGGCATCGCTCACCGCACCGAGGTGGCTGCTCAGGTAGTCGATGCGCTGCGGGTCGGCCACCTTGCCGCCGTCGATCTGGTCGGCGCAGGCCGTGCCGTTCTCGGTGATCCACACCGGCGGCAGCGGGTAGTCCTTGTGGATCTTCACCAGCAGCTCGGTCAGCCCCTGCGGGTAGTTCTCCCAGCCCATGTCGCTCTCGCCGCGCAGCTTCGGCGCCGGGCGCGGCGGCTCCTCGCTCGAGGCCCAGATGCGCGTGTAGTAGTTGACGCCGAGGAAATCGAGCTTCTGCGCGATCACTTCGAAATCGTTTTCATGCGTGACCGGGTAAAGGTGCACCCCGGGGGCCGTCGGGTAGCGCTTCAGGAAGATCGGGTCCATGTACCAGCGCACGAAGGTCGCGTACTCGCGCTCGGCCAGCGCGATGTCGGTCGCGCTGCCGGTGGCGGGCGTCGCCGGCGACTGGTTCAGCACGATGCCCAGCGGCGCCTTCACGCCGGCCGCGCGCATCGACTGCAGCGCGAGGCCGTGCGACAGCAGCAGGTGGTGCGCGACCTGCACCGTGAGCTGCGGGTCCTTGAAGCCGGGCGCGAACTGGCCGTTGCCGTTGCCGAGGTAGGCGGTGCACCACGGCTCGTTGTGCGTCGCGATGCTGGCGACGCGGTCGCCCAGCCTGCGGCCGATCACCGCGGCGTACTCGGCGAAGCGGTGCGCGGTGTCGCGCGAGCCCCAGCCGCCGAGGTCCTGCAGCCCTTGCGGCAGGTCCCAGTGGTACAGCGTCAGGTGCGGCGCGATGCCGCGTTCGAGCAGGCGGTCGACCAGCCGGTCGTAGAACGCCAGGCCCTTGTCGTTCCACGCGCCATGGCCGAGCGGCTGCACGCGCGGCCAGGCGATCGAGAAGCGGTAGCTGTCGACGTTCAGGCCGGCGATTAGCTCGACGTCGTCGGCCCAGCGGTGGTAGTGGTCGCAGGCAACGTCGCCGGTGTGGCCGTCGAAGGTCTTTCCCGGGGTGTGCGAGAAGGTGTCCCAGATCGACGGGCCGCGGCCGTCTTCACGGGCCGCGCCTTCGATCTGGTAGGCGCTGGTGGCGACACCCCACGCGAAGCCGCGGGGAAATTTCGGGTCGGTCACGGGTCGGGATCCTTGAAGAGAACGTCGGTAGGAACGATCAGGCCTTGACCGCGCCGGCGGTCAGCCCTTCGATCAGCCGGCGCGAGGCCAGCACGAACATCACCAGCAACGGCAGCACCGCGATCGACGAGCCGGCGCAGATGGCGCCCCACGGCGTCTGGCCGGTGCCCTGCAGCGAACGCAGCGCGAGCGGCACGGTGAACATCTCCATGTCGCGCATCACGATCAGCGGGCCGAGGAAGTTGTTCCACGCGCCGATGAAGGTGACCAGCCCGAGCGTGCCCAGCGCCGGGCCGATCAGCGGCACGACGATGCGCAGGTAGATGCCGAACTCGCCGCAGCCGTCGATGCGCGCGGCATCGACCAGGTCGCGCGGGATCGCCGAGCCGATGTACTGCCGCATCATGAAGATGCCGAGCGCGCCGCAAGCGGCCGGCACGATCAGCGCCTTCGGCTGGTTCAGCCAGCCGAGCCAGCTCATCGTCAGCGCGGTCGGGATCATCCCGACGAAGCTCGGCAGCAGCAGCGTGGCCATCACGAAGCCGAACAGCCGGTCCTTGTGCTTGAAGTCGTACATCGCGAACGCGAAGCCGGCCAGCGAGCAGAACAGCAGGTTCAACGCGGTGATCGCCACCGCGATGTAGACGCTCCAGCTCAGGTTGCGCCAGAAGAACGGCAGCCGGTCGAGCAGCAGCTTCACGTTGTCGATGAAGGCGTCGCCGAACCACAGCGGCGGCGGCACCGACAGGATCTCGTGGTTCGAATGCGTCGCGAACACGAACATGAAATAGAACGGCGCCAGCATCAGCAGCGCGCCGCCGAGCACGATGGCGTAGGCGCTCGCGGCGGTGGCCGGGTTGGCGAAGCGGATCGAGGTCGAGCTCATCGCGTCAGGCCTTCTTTTCGCCGAGCAGGCGGTTGTTGCCCCAGGTGACCAGTGCGATCACCATGAACAGCAGCCAGGCGATGCTCGACGCGGTGCCGAAGTCGTTGTCGATGAAGGCCGTCGCGTACATGTGCATTGCCGCCGTCTTGCCGGCCTGGTCGAGGCCGCCGGTGCCGCCGGTCAGGATGAACGGCTCCTCGAACAGCTGCAGGTTGCCGATGATGGTCAGCGTGACCGCGAAGAAGATCATCGGCTTGAGCATCGGCAGCGTCACGTAGCGGAACTGCTGCCAGGCCTTCGCGCCGTCCATCGTCGCGGCCTCGAACAGGTCCTTCGGGATCGTCTGGATGGCCGACAGGTACAGCACGGTGTTGAAGCCCACATAGCGCCACCACACGACGAACGAGATCATCCACTTCGTGTAGTAGGGCTGGCCCCAGTCGATGTTCTGCGACGGGAACAGCCAGCCGATCACCGGCACCTGCGACATCGCGCCGAGCGCCGCGTTGACCACGCCGTAATCGCGCGAGAACAGCGACGAGAACACCAGCGAGATCGCCACCGTCGACGTGATGAACGGCAGGAAGTACGCGCCGACCACCGCGTTGCGCCAGCGGCCGAACGCGGTGTGCAGGAAGAACGCCAGCGGCAATGCGACCGCATGCTGCGGCACGCCCGACACCACGGCCATCCACACCGTGTTGTAGAGCGACTTGCGGAACCAGTCGTCGTTGGTGATGACGTAGACGTAGTTCTCCAGCCCGACCCACTGCATCGCCTCGAGGCCGGCCGCCGGCTCCCAGCGGTGGAACGACATGTAGATCGAGAACAGCAGCGGAAACAACCCGAACACCAGGAACAGGATGAAGAACGGGCTGATGAACACGTACGGCGCGATGTCGCGGAAGCTGCGGCGGCGCTTGCGCACGCCGGGCTGGGCGGCACCGAGTGGCGTCGTGGTCGTCGGGACCGTGGATTTGGGCATGGCCTGCATGGTGTCGAGTGCAATCCGGACGCGGCGGGTCGCGCAGCGTCCGGTTGCTCAGTCAGCGTGAGTCGATCAGCGGGGAATCAGGCGGGCGGGAGAGGTCAGCGGCGCACGCGCTTCTTGACCTGTTCCTGCGCATCCGCCAGGGCCGTCTTGATGTCCTTGTTCTGCTCGAGCACCTTGTCGAGTTCGGCATTGACGACGTCGTTGGCCACCGGGTCGTACTTGTCGACCGCGATCGCCTTGATCTTGTCGGCCGACACCTTCCACATCTGGCGCGCCTTCTGGCCGCCCAGGTACTCGATCGGCTGGTCGAGGAAGGGATCGCTCTGCGCTTCGATCAGCGACGGGAAGGCGTCCAGGCTGCGGAAGGCCTCGATCTGCATGCCCTTGTCCAGCGTCATGAACTTGATGAAGTCCCAGGCCGCGGCCTTGTTCGCCGCCTTCTTCGGGATCGCGTAGAACGAGCCGCCCCACGAGGCGTAGGCGCCGTTCGGCAGTTGCGCCGAACGCCACTTGCCCTTGGACTCCGGTGCCAGCCAGTTCGACAGGTGGCCGGCCAGCCAGGCGCCCATCATCTGCGAGGCGACCTTGTCGCGCTTGAAGCCTTCGCTCCATTCGTTGGACCAGGCGGTGATCTTGGCGTCGATGCCGGCGGTGCGCGCGGCCTTGGCGAGCTCGAAGCCCTTCTCGAAGCGCGGCGTGTTGATCAGCGGCGTGCCCTTCTTGTCGAAGAAGATGCCCTCGCCGTCCTTCAGGCCGGAACGGATGTAGATGTCCTTGATGTCGACCGCGCTCGCGAGCAGGTAGGCGCCGGTCGCGGCCTTCACCTTCTTGCCCGATTCGATGTACGACTCCCAGCTCTTGGTCAGGTCGGCTTCGCTGACGCCGGCCTTGTCGAGCAGGTCCTTGCGGTAGAACAGCGCGCCCGGGCCGATGTCGGCCGGCATCGCGGCCAGCACGCCGCTGCCGCTCATGCCCTGCGGCACGGTGAACTTGGCGATCTTCGACGTGGACTGCATGCCGTTGTACGGCGCCTTGCCCAGGTCTTCCAGGCCACCCGATTCGGCGAACTTGCCGATGAAGCCCACTTCCACCGCCATCACGTCCGGCAGGTTGGCACCGGTGGCCAGCGCCGTCGTCATCGCGGTGTGGTGGTCGCCGAACGCCAGGCTGGTCAGCTTGATCTCGACCTCGGGGTGCAGCTTCTTGTAGAGCGGAATCGCCGCCTTGACGGCCAGGTCGAAGCTCGGGAAGGACGCCACCGTCAGCGTCGTCGTGGTCTGGGCCGAAGCAGCCGAGGCCATTGCCAGCGCCGCGCTCAGCAGCAGGGGGTTCATCAGTCGTGTCACGTCGTGTCTCCTGAGGTCTTTGTGGAACGCCGGGCGGGCTGCCTTTCGCTCCGTCGGCTGTTGTACAGGCTCGTGCCTGACGCGGGGTCGAACTTCGGCCAGCTCGGTCTGACTGAAATCGATTTCACATCTGCAAACGATTTCAACCGTGCAGCAACGGGGTGTCAATCGACAAAACCCGGGGTGCTGCACCAGTGAGGGAAAGTCCTCTCCGGAGTCACCCTGAGGGGATTCCGGACAGTCCTCCTGACCGATTCATGGCGTCATTTATGAAATCGATTTCAAGACAAGCAGGATTAGAAACGGGGTACCAGCGGTGGTCAAGGTGGTTCGGATTGGGGAAATCCCCGAGATGGCGCAACTTGTTCCGGGCGCGTAACCGGCTGCCAGATAGCGCTGCAACGCAGCATTGGCGCCATTTCTGACATTCCTCGTGTCGACGGCTGACGGAGCCTGCCCGCATTTCGTGCCGGCCGAGGTCGGCCATCTGTCCCGATCATGGTGCCATCTGGTTTTGGCACGGTCATGAAAACGTTGCCATACTTGAAACCCCATGCAAAATCGCGAATCGCCCTCTCGCCACCGCACACCGTGACCCGTCCGAATGCCCGTTCGCCCCTGACCGTCCCGGCTGCCGTGACCCTGCTCGACGTGGCACGTGAGGCCGGCGTCTCGCCGAGCACGGTGTCGCGCATCCTGAACGGCACGGCCCGCGTCACCTCCGACAAGCGTCAGGCGGTTGAAACCGCCATCAGCAAGCTCGACTTCAAGCCCAACCTGTTCGCGCGCAGCCTGAAGACCGGCACCACGATGACCATCGGCATCCTGGCGCAGGACATCGAAAGCCCGTTCTACACGCGGGCGATGAAGGGCATCGAGACCGGGCTGCTCGGCAGCGGCTACGCGCCGATCATCGTCAGCGGCCACTGGGATGCGCGCGAAGAGGCCGAGCGGGTGCGGCTGCTGATGACGCGCCGCATCGACGGCGTCGTGATCCTCACCGGCCACATGGACGACGCGCAGATCGTCGAGTTCGCGCGCCACCAGCCGATCGTCGTGACCGGCCGCCACCTCGACAGCCACAACATCATCGCGATCAAGCTCGACCAGGTGCGCGGCGGCTACCTCGCCACGCGCCACCTGATCTCGCTCGGGCACCGGCGCATCGCCCACATCGCCGGCGTGCGCGACCACGACGACGCGAAAGACCGCTACCAGGGCTACCTGCAGGCGCATGAAGAAGCGGGGCTGACGCCCGACCCCGAGCTGGTGGTGCAGGGCGATTTCACCGAGCCGGGCGGCCTGCTCGCGATGACGCGGCTGCTCGACGGCGGGCGCTCGTTCACCGCGGTGTTCTGCGCCAACGACCAGTCGGCCTTCGGTGCGCGGGTGGTGCTGTACCGGCGCGGCATCCGGGTGCCGGACGACGTGTCGCTGGTCGGCGTCGACGACCTGCCGGCCGCCGCCTACCTGACGCCGCCGATCACGACGGTGCGCCAACCGATCTACGAGATGGGCTTGTACGCAGCGCACGCGCTGCTCGGCATGCTCGGCCACACCGCCGAAGAGGTGCAGGTGCCGCCGCTGGAACTGATCGTGCGCGAGACGACCCGCAGGGTGTGACCCATGCGGGCAGCGGGCCGAGCGCCGGGCCGCCCCAAGCCGGCCCGCATCCCCTCGGGGGATCGGTCGACGTACTCGTCGACCGAGGGGCCGTCATCTAGCGGGCTTCCGCGTCCTCGATCTGCTGCTTGACCTTGCGCGCACCGCGCAGCACCAGCGTCTCGTCGAGCAAGGCCTGCGGCGCCACCGCGCGCGCCACTTCCTCGAGCGAATCCGGATCGGTCATCAGCGCATTCGCCAGCGCCGACAGCGCGCAGATCGAGCGCCGCGGCACCTGCGGCGGCAGTTCGCGCGTCGCGTTCACCGTCACATGGTGGCGCACGCTGGCCACGGCCGCCTGCGCCAGTCCCCAGCTTTCGCACAGCGCCGCGCCGAGCAGGTCGTGGCTGACGCCGAAGGCCTGGCTCTCGAGGTACATCAATTCGGTGTCGTCAGCGGCCGACGCGAGCATCGGCTGGTAGACCGCCTGCGCGTGCTTGAACAGCACCGCCTTGCCGCATTCCTCGAACAGCCCGGCCGAATGCGCGCCCCACGGGTCGACGCTCAGCACCTGGCCGATGCGCCCCATCAGCAGGCCGCGCACGCTGGCGCGCTGCCACATCGGTTCCAGCTCGGGCGCCGGCGGGAACACCGCGCGCAGGCCCATCTCGAAGGTGACGGCCGCGACTTCGCGCGTGCCGAGGTAGGTGACGGCCTGCTGCACGCTCTGCACGCGCCCCTTCAGGCCGTAGAGCGACGAATTGACCGCCTTCAGCACGGCCGAGGCCAGGGCCATGTCGCTTTCGATCAGCCGGGCCAGCGCCTGCAGGTTCACCTCGTCCTCGGCCAGCAGCAGGGACAGCTTGACCAGCGCCTCGGGCTGGGCGGGCACGTCGATGTTCAGCGAACGCAGCTTGGGGTCGATGACAGGCATGGCGGAATCCGGGTCGTAGAGCAGATCTTCACGCTCGATGCTACGCAGCCGGCCCGCCGGCGATCCATCGAACAATGCGGGAAATCCCCCTTTTTCGGCCGCCTCGGCCCTATTTCAGAAACGCGTCCCAGCCCGTCTTGAGGATCAGCGCCGACACCACCGCAATGAATACCCCGCGCACGAAGCCCGCGCCGTGCTTCAGCGCGAGGCGCGTGCCGAGCAGGCTCCCGATCACGTTGGCCACCGCCATCGTCAGCGCGATGTGCCACCAGACATGGCCCTTGATCGCGAACAGCGCGAGCGCGGCGAGGTTGGTCGCGGTGTTCAGCAGCTTCGCGCTGGCGCTCGCGTTCAGGAAGTCGTAGCCGAGCAGGCGCACGAACAGGAACACGAAGAAGCTGCCGGTGCCGGGGCCGAAGAAGCCGTCGTAGAAGCCGATCACCAGCCCGATGCCGCTGGCCAGCAGCGCCTGCGTGCGGCCGGTGTGCAGCGGCGCATGCGTGCGCCCCATGTCCTTGCGCGCCAGCGTGTACGCGAGCACGCCGATCAGGATCAGCGGCAAGGCCTTGCGCAGGCCATCGGCACTGACCAGCGTGACGGTCCACGCGCCGCTCAGCCCGCCGACCAGTGCGGCCACGGCCGCCGGCATCAGCGCACTCCACTGCAATTGCACCCGCTTGGCGAATTGCGCGGTGGCCCAGCCGGTGCCCCAGACACCCGCGCCCTTGTTGGTGCCCAGCAGCGTCGCCGGCGCCGCACCCGGGTAGACGCTGAACAGCGCAGGCACCAGGATCAGCCCGCCGCCGCCGACGATGGCATCGATGAAACCCGCGAACAACGAAGCGATGGTGACTGTGATGAGATCAAACATGGGAGGTCGTTGAACGCGGCGGGCCGAGCGCCGGGCCGCCCCAAGCCGGCCCGAGCCCCCTCGGGGGGCGTTCCCCGTACCCGGGGCGGGGGCAGACATGAAGTGGAAAGGGCGCCAGGATCACCTGGCGCCCTTCGCATTTTGTCATCGGTCCGGTCGCTCGTTGGAGTGCCGGCCTGTCGGTGTGTCGCAGCCTTGAACGCGTGAATGACGCGACCCTGGATGCGTTGTGTCTGTCTCCTCAGTCCCCCGCCCAGCCGGTCATCCGGGGATGCTGGCCGCGAGTGGGCGGATTTTGGGAGCACGGCACCACGCACGCACTAGGTGTTTTCCTGCACCGTTACAGGGCAGCGCTGTCCCGCAGCAAGGGGATGCGCAGGATCACGCGCGTGCCGCCGGCGGGCGGGCTTTCCACCGCCACCGCGCCGCCATGCAGCTCCGCAATGCGCTTGACGATCGCGAGCCCGAGCCCCTTGCCGCCTTCGCCGGTGGCGGGCGCCACCGTGGTGCGCGCCTGGTAGAAGCGATCGAACAGATGCGGCAGGTCGGCCGCCGGGATGCCAGGCCCGGTGTCGCCGACGCTGACCTCGGCCTGTGTGCCGGCGCTGGCCGCCGCGAGCGTGACGCGGCAGCCGGGGCCGCAGAACTTCAATGCGTTGTCGACCAGGTTCGCGATCGCGCGCTCGAAGAGTTCCACGTCGACCTCGGCCGGCACCGGCGCGTCGCCGGGCCCGGCCCGCAGCTCGACGCCCGACTGCACCGCGCGCTCGGCGAAGCGCAGCTGGATGTCGTCGAGCAGCTCGCGCAGGTCGACCTGCTCGGCGCGCAGCTGGAAGCTCGGCTCGTCGAGTGTCGCGAGGTCGCCCAGCGCCTTCACCAGGCGCGACGCATTGCGCGTGTTGCGCAGCGCCACCTCGACCAGCCGGCGGTCGTCGGTGCGGGCCGCGTCGCCGGCCCAGCGGGCTTCCAGCGTCTCGAGGCAGGCATCGGTGGCGGTCAGCGGCGAGCGCAGGTCGTGCGACAGGTTGCTGACCGCCTCGCGCCGGAAGTGGTCGAGCCGGCTCAGCGCGTTCCACTGCCGCTGCAGCGTCGCGAGCATCGCGCCGAACGCCCGCGTCAGCTGCCCGAACTCGTCGGCGGTGGGCGGCGGCAGCAGCGGCTGCGCATCGGCCGCGCCGTCCTGCAGGCCTTTCTCGGACAGCATCGCGACCGCTTCGGTGAGCCGGCGCAGCGGGCGCGTCACCGACGCGATGACCATCGCCGCCAGCAGCGTGGTCAGCATCACGATGCCGGCGATCACGCCGAGCGCCGGCCGCGCGACGCTGGCGCTCAGCACCTGCCAGCGGTCGGCCGGCAGGTCGGCCTTGTGCGCCACCAGGTAGAGGTAGCCGGCCAGGTTGTCGCCGCCGCGGATCTGCGGGCGGCCGATCGGCCGCGCGGCGATCACCGCATCGGCATCCATGCGCTCCGGGTCGTCGCCCATCACGTACGACGACGCCTGCGACGACACCGCCTGCCGCACCGGATCGATCGCGACGCGGAAGCCGGGCGCGAGCCGCGCCGAGCCGGTGCTCGCCAGCACGGTGCCCTGCGGGTCGAGCAGGTAGAGCTGGGTGTCGGGCTCGAACAGCACCAGGTTCTTCAGGAACGCGTCGAAATCCTCCGGATGCCGCTCGCGCATCTCGAACAGGTTGTCGTACATCGCGACGACCCGGCCGAGGAAGACCGTCGAACGCTGGTACGTGGTCTCGTGCTCGAAGCGCTGGAACGCGAACGCGACGGTGGCGATGACCGCGAGCGCGGTGACGAGGCCGGTCGCGACGATCGTCAGCGCGATCTTGAGGCGCACGCTCATGGAGCGTCGCGCATCTTGTAGCCGGCGCCGCGCACGGTCAGGATCAGTTGGGGCCTCATCGGGTCGGCTTCCAGCTTCGCGCGCAGCCGGTTGATGTGCGTCGTCACCGTGTGCTCGTAGCCGTCGTGCGTGTAGCCCCACACCGCATTCAGCAGCTGCCCGCGCGAGAACACATGCCCCGGGTGGTTCGCGAAGTGCAGCAGCAGGTCGAACTCCAGCGCGGTGAAGTCGATCTCCTCGCCGCGGTAGCGCACCTGGCGCTTGGTCGGCAGGATCTCCAGGTCGCCGTTGCGCAGCGTGCCGGCCTGCGCCTGCGCACCGGCCTGGGCGGCGCGCAGCAGGTCGGCGCGGCGCAGCAGCGCCTTCACGCGCGCCAGCAGCTCGGCCAGCGAGAACGGCTTGGTCAGGTAGTCGTCGGCACCCAGCTCCAGGCCGAGCACGCGGTCGAGCTCGGTGGCCTTGGCGGTCAGCATCAGGATCGGCGTGCTGCGGCCGCGCGCGCGCAGCGCCTTGCAGACCTCCAGCCCGTCCAGCCCCGGCATCATCAGGTCGAGGATCAGCAGGTCGCTCGCCTGTTCGTTCTGGCTGGCCAGCGCCGCGATGCCGTCGGCCACGGCCGTCACGGCATACCCCGAGTTGCTGAGGTTCAGCACGATCAGATCGCGGATGTCGGTCTGGTCTTCGGCGACGAGGATGGTGGCGGGCATGGGGGCATTGTCGTGCGGGCCGGGGCGCTTCTTACGCACCCGGCCGCCGGCGACAAAGCGCGTCCTGAGGCAAATGTGATCTTCCTGTGAGGTTCGGCGACGGCGGCGCGAGGTGCGCTGGCCACAGTCATGTCCATCGACAACGACCGTTCCCTGGAGCCCACCATGCACGTCGCCGCCACCGCCCAGCTTGCCGCCGCCACCGCCTTCCCGCCTGCCGCGGTGTCGTGGTCGGAGATGGTGTCGCACCGCGGCTACCTGGTGCGCTTCGCGCAGCGCAAGCTGCACGACCCGATGCTGGCCGAGGACGTGGTGCACGACGTGTTCGAGGCGGTGCTCTCCGGCCGCGCGAGCTTCGGCGGGCGGGCCGCGCTGCGCTCGTGGCTGACGGCGGTGCTGAAGAACAAGATCGTCGACCTGGTGCGCCAGCGCGCCGGCCACGACAGCCTGGACGCGCAGTGGCTGGACGACGACGGCGAGGCGATCGGCGCCGCCGCGCTCGAATGCCCGCAGGCCCGGCCGGACGAGGTCGCCGAGCAGCGCCAGCAGCTCCACCGGCTGCTGGCGCGCATCGAGGCGCTGCCGACCGGGCTGCGCGACTTGATGCGGCTGCGCGTGCTGCACGACCAGCCGACCGAGCAGGTGTGTCAGGCGCTGGCGATCACCGAGGACAACCTGTTCGTGCGCCTGCACCGGGCGCGCAAGCAGCTGCTGTCGTGATCCCCGCGCGAATATGGTCATAAGGAATCATTCGTTGTAGGAGAGAGGGGCGCTCAGCAGAATCACGCACCTACTCATGCGCATGCCGCGCCACCCCCGCGGCCGCGCCCACGCGAATGAATTTCCAGCAACTGCGGTCTGTCCGCGAGACCGTGCGCTGCGGCTTCAACCTGACCGAGGTGGCCGCGGTGCTCCACACGTCCCAACCGGGCATCAGCCGGCAGATCCGCGAGCTCGAGGACGAGCTCGGCATCGAGATCTTCGTGCGCGCCGGCAAGCGGCTCACCGGCCTCACGCCACCCGGCGAGGCGGTGCTGCCGATCGTCGAGCGGCTGCTGCTCGATGCCGAGAACCTGCGCCGTGCCGGCGACGAGTTCAGCGCGCAGACCAGCGGCCGGCTGTCGATCGCCGCGACCCACTCGCAGGCCCGCTACGCGCTGCCGGCGGTCGTGCGCGACTTCCGCCAGCTGTACCCGCAGGTCACGCTGAACCTGCACCAGGGCTCGCCGAAGCAGGTGGCCGAGATGCTGCTGTCCGGCGAAGCCGACATCGGCATCGCGACCGAGGCGCTGGCCGGCTACGAGCAGCTGGTGGCGCTGCCGTGCTACCGCTGGACACACAGCGTGGTGGTGCCGATCGGGCACGACCTGCTGAAGCAGGACGGCCCGTTGACGCTGCAGCGCCTCGCGCGCTACCCGATCATCACCTACGACGTCGGCTACACCGGCCGCACCCACATCGACGAGGCCTTCGCCGCCGAAGGGCTGAAGCCGAGCGTCGTGCTGACCGCGATGGACGCGGACGTGATCAAGACCTACGCCGAGCTCGGCATGGGCGTGGGCATCGTCGCGTCGATCGCGTTCGATGCGGAGCGGGATCGGCAGCTGCGGGCCATCGATGCGCGCGATCTGTTCGCGGTGAACCTGACGCGGCTCGCGGTGCGGCGTGGGACGTGGCTGCGCGGGTACGTCTACTCGTTCATCGAGGCGTTCGCGCCGACGCTGACGCGGGAGACGGTGGAGCGCTCGCTGAACGGCGAGGCGGTCGAGGAGTAGTCAGGCTCGTTGACTGCGCCGGCCTTCGACGGGCTCAGTCCGCCCCTTCGACAAGCTCAGGGCGAACGGGTGTGTATTCCGTCTCAGGGCGAACGGGTGCGTACTCCGTTCAGGGCGAGCGGGTGTGCACTCCGTACAGGGCGAACCGGCGCGTATTCCGTTCGCCCTGAGCTTGTCGAAGGGTCTGCGGGAACACTCTCCGTTCGGGCTGAGCCTGTCGAAGCCCGGCGCAACCCTCAGATCATCGCCGCCGGATCCGGCAGCTCGTCGCTCGCGAAGCGCTGCACGCGCCGCGGCCTCAGGTGCACCTTCGAGCCGGTCGTCAGCTGCAGCCGCTCGCGCAGCCCCTGGTACTCCGAACGCGGCAGTTCCACATCCACATAGCTGCCATCGTCGTCCCGCTTGAACTCCAGCCGCGTGTTCGGCCCGACCGTCAGCGCCTGCGACAGCGTCACCGCCAGCGTGCCGTCCTCGGCCGTGCCGAGGATCTGCAGCTCGTGCGGGCGCACATAGCTCACCTCCTCCGACGCCGTGCCCGCACCGCTGCGCCCGAAGCGCCCATGGAACAGGTTCACGTCGCCGAGGAACTGCAGCACGAACGGGCTCGCCGGGTGGTCGTACACCTCGTCGGGCGGGCCGTCCTGCTCGATGCGGCCCTGGTTCATCACGACGATGCGGTCGGCGACTTCCATCGCCTCTTCCTGGTCGTGCGTGACGAACACGCTGGTCACGTGCATCTCGTCATGCAGCCGGCGCAGCCAGCGGCGCAGTTCCTTGCGCACCTTGGCGTCGAGCGCGCCGAACGGTTCGTCCAGCAGCAGCACCTTCGGCTCCACCGCGAGCGCACGCGCCAACGCGATGCGCTGGCGCTGGCCGCCGGAGAGCTGGTGCGGGTAGCGGTCGGCGATCCAGTCGAGCTGCACCAGCTTCAAGAGGTCGGTCACCTTGGCCTTGATCGCCGCATCGCTCGGCCGCGTGGCCTTGGGCCGCACGCGCAGCCCGAACGCGACGTTCTCGAAGATCGTCATGTGGCCGAACAGCGCGTAGTGCTGGAACACGAAGCCGACCTGGCGCTCGCGCACGTCGGTGTTCGTCGCGTCCTCGCCGTGGAACAGCACGGTGCCGCTGTCGGGCACTTCCAGCCCGGCGATGATGCGCAGCAGCGAGGTCTTGCCCGAGCCCGACGGCCCGAGCAGCGCGACCAGCTCGCCGGCCGGGATGTCCAGGTTCAGGTTGTCGCAGACGACGGTCTTGCCGAAGCTCTTCTTCAGGTTGCGGACTTCGATGCTCATTCTGGAAACCTCATTCCGACCGGCCTTCGGCCGACTTCTTCTGCGCGCGCACGCGGCGCTCGACCAGGTACTTCAACACCAGCGTGACGAGCGCGAGCCCGGCCAGCAGCGAGGCCACCGCGAACGCCGCCGCGAACTGGTATTCGTTGTAGAGGATCTCGATGTGCAGCGGCATCGTGTTGGTCTGTCCGCGGATGTGGCCCGACACGACGCTGACCGCGCCGAACTCGCCCATCGCCCGCGCATTGCACAGGATCACGCCGTACAGCAGCGCCCACTTGACGTTCGGCAGCGTGATGCGCCGGAAGATCTGCCAGCCGTTGGCGCCCAGCACGCGGGCCGCTTCTTCCTGCTCGGTGCCCTGCGCCTGCATCAGCGGGATCAGCTCGCGCGCGACGAACGGGAAGGTGACGAACACCGTCGCGAGCACGATGCCCGGCACGGCGAAGATCACCTTCAGGTCGTGGTCGCGCAGCCACTCGCCCCACCAGCCCTGCAGCCCGAAGAGCAGCACGTAGATCAGGCCCGAGATCACCGGGCTGACCGAGAACGGCAGGTCGATCAGCGTCAGCAGCACGTTCTTGCCGCGGAACTCGAACTTCGCGATGCACCAGGCGGCGGCGATGCCGAAGACCAGGTTCATCGGCACCGAGATGCCGGCGGCGATCAGCGTCAGCTTGATCGCCGACAGCGCATCGGGGTCGGTGATGGCCGCGAAGTAGACGCCGACGCCCTTCTTGAACGCCTCGGCGAACACGATGGCCAGCGGCACGAACAGGAACAGCGTCAGGAACGCGAGCGCGACGCCGATCAGCGTCCACTTGACCCACGCGGGTTCGGTGGTGGCCGACTGCAGCGCCTTCGGAGCGAGCGCGGGCCGAGCGCCGGGCCGCCCCAAGCCGGCCCGCATCCCCTCGGGGGATCGGTCGGCGTACTCGGCGACCGAGGGGTTGTCATTTCTCATCGTCCCTGCCTTGCGCGCGTCCAGGCCTGCAGCCCGTTGATCGCCAGCAGCATCGCGAACGCGCTGACCAGCATCACGACCGCGATCGCGGTGGCGCCGGTGTAGTCGTACTGCTCCAGCTTCGTGATGATCAGCAGCGGCGTGATCTCGCTGATCAGCGGCATGTTGCCGGCGATGAAGATCACCGAGCCGTATTCACCGAGCGCCCGTGCGAACGCCAGCGCGAAACCGGTCAGCAGCGCCGGCGAGATGATCGGGAAGATCACCTTCGTGAAGGTCTGCAGCCGCGACGCGCCGAGCGTGGCCGCGGCCTCCTCGATCTCCTTGTGCAGGTCTTCCAGCACCGGCTGCAGCGTGCGCACGACGAAGGGCAGGCCGATGAAGGTGAGGGCCACGAACACGCCGACCGGCGTGAAGCTCACCTTGAACGGCAGGAAGCGGCCGATCCAGCCGTTCTGCGCGTACAGCGCCGTCAGCGCAATGCCGGCCACCGCGGTCGGCAGCGCGAACGGCAGGTCGACCAGCGCATCGACCAGCCGCTTGGCCGGGAATTCGTAGCGCACCAGCACCCACGCGACGACGAGCCCGAACACCGAGTTCATCAGCGCGGCGGCGAACGACGCGCCGAAGGTGAGCCGGTACGACGCGAGCACGCGCGGCGCGGTGACGGCGTCCCAGAACGCTGGCCAGGTCATCGTGGCCGTCTTCAGGAACGCGGCCGACAGCGGCAGCAGCACGATGAAGCTCAGGTACAGCAGCGTGAAGCCGAGCGCCAGGTCGAAGCCCGGCAGCACGCTGTGCCGCTTCAGCAGGGTGCGGGTGAAGAGCACGGGCGCTGCTTACTTCTTCGCGGCGGCGAGGATCTGGTCGTAGATCGCGCCGTCGTCGAAATGCTCCTTCTGCGCCTTGGTCCAGCCGCCGAAGACCTCGTCGATCGTGAAGGTGTTGACCTTCGGGAAGTCCTTCGCGTACTTCGCGAGGATGGCTGCGCTGCGCGGGCGCAGCTGGTGCTTCGCGGCGATCTCCTGCGCCTCATCGGTCCACAGGAACTTCAGGTAGGCCTCGGCCTGCTTGCGGGTGCCCTTCTTGTCGGCCACCTTCTCGACCACCGCGACCGGGTTCTCGGCCAGGATCGTCGACTTCGGGTAGACCACCTCGAAGTTGTCGCCGAACTCTTCCTTGATCA
Organism: Rhizobacter sp. Root1238; assembly: GCF_001425825.1. Taxonomy (GTDB): domain Bacteria; phylum Pseudomonadota; class Gammaproteobacteria; order Burkholderiales; family Burkholderiaceae_C; genus Rhizobacter. The sequence continues at coordinate 115,023 of NZ_LMDM01000001.1, read as the reverse complement.
GGTTCACTTCGGATTCGAAGGTCGCGAGCGCGTCGCCGATGTTGCGCTGCGCGAAGGTGGTGGTCGCCGCGCGGCCGCCGCCGTCGAACACCGGCACGTTCGCGAAGATCTTCTGCACCAGCTCGCGGGCCTGCGCAGGCGTGCCGCCGGCCTTGATCACCGAGCCCCACGCGGCCACGTAGCTGTAGCGGCCGTTGCCGGTGATCTTCGGGTTCGGGATCACGACGCTGACGCCGGGCCGGGCCAGGTCGCCCCAGTCCTTGATGCCCTTCGGGTTGCCCTTGCGCACCAGGATCACGGTGAGCGAAGTGGTCGGTGCCGCGTTGTTCGGCAGGCGCTTCGCCCAGTCTTCCGGCAGCAGCTTGCCGCGGGTGGCCAGCACGTCGATGTCGCTCGACTGGTTCATCGTCACGACGTCGGCCTCGAGCCCGTCGAGCACCGCGCGGGCCTGCTTGCTGGAGCCGCCGTGCGACTGGTTGATCGCGACGTCTTCGCCGGTCGTTGCCTTCCACGACTTCTGGAACGCCGGGTTGATGTCCTTGAAGAACTCGCGCGCGACGTCGTAGCTGACGTTCAGCAGCGTCGGCCCGGCCGCACGGGCGGGCGAGAACGCGAGCAGCGCGGCAGCGCCGACGCAGGACAACAGGAGGGCGCGGCGCGCAGCCAGGAGGCGGGTGGACATGGTGGTTCAGCCGCCAACGACGCGGCCCGGGCAAAGGGGAGCGCCGATGTTACGGACGGACATCGCGACGGCGAACGACTCAATCGGCGAATCCTTATGAGTTTTTCGCACAAGCGATGCAGCGGCAGGGCACCGAGGCGCCTGCCGCTGGACAATGAAGCCTGCGCTTACTTGCGCATATTCCTGCCAATTTACTTCGAGTAAATCTGGTCGAACACCCCGCCGTCGGCGAAGTGGGTCTTCTGCGCCTTGGTCCAGCCGCCGAACACCTCGTCGATCGTGAACAGGTTCAGCTTCGGGAACTGCTTCTCGTACTTGGCGGCGACCTTGGGATCGATCGGGCGGTAGAAGTTGCGCGCCGCGATCTCCTGGCCCTCGGGCGTGTAGAGGTATTCGAGGTAGCCCTGGGCAGCCTCGCGGGTGCCGCGCTTGTCGACCACCTTGTCGACCACCGACACCGGCGGCTCGGCCAGGATGCTGGTCGGCGGGTAGACGACGTCGAACTTGTCGGCGCCGAACTCCTTCAGCGACAGGTAGGCCTCGTTCTCCCAGGCCAGCAGCACGTCGCCGATGCCGCGCTCGGCGAAGGTCACGGTGGCGCCGCGCGCGCCCGAATCGAGCACCGGCACGTTCTTGTAGACCTTGGCGATGAACTCGCGGGCCTTCGCGTCGTTGCCGCCGTTGCGCTTCAGCTCGAAGCCGTACGCGGCCAGGTAGCCCCAGCGCGCACCGCCCGAGGTCTTCGGGTTCGCGGTGATCACCGACACGCCGGGCTTGATGAGGTCGTCCCAGTTCCTGATGCCCTTCGGGTTGCCCTTGCGCACCAGGAAGATGTAGGTGGAGCTGTACGGCGTGCTGTTGTGCTGCAGGCGCTTCTGCCAGTCGGTGGGCAGCAGCTTGGCGCGTTGGGCGATCTCGTCGATGTCATACGCCAGGGCCAGCGTGACGACGTCGGCGTCGATGCCGTCGATCACCGAGCGGGCCTGCTTGCCCGAGCCGCCGTGCGAGGCCTTGATCGTCACGTTGTCACCGGTCTTGGCCTTCCAGTACTTGCTGAAGGCGACGTTGTATTCCTGGTAGAGCTCGCGGGTCGGGTCGTAGGACACGTTGAGCAGCGTGATGTCCTTCGCGAGCGCGACGCCCGCGGTGGCGGCAAGCGCGAGGGAGAGCAGCGCGTGGCGAACCACGTGGCGAAGAGAGCGGGCCGTCGTCATGAAATCGTCCTGGTGGGCGGCACGAAGCCGCGGGGAGGATGCGAATGGTAGGCAGCCGGCCTGACACGAGAAACGAATCAAAACTTCCGTTCTTATGCGTTTTCTGATTCAAACGTCATGAGACCGGAGGGCGCGGATCCGGGCCGGCATGCCTTCGAGGCCCATTTCGCGCACGCCCGGGAGGTTGCCCTCGGCGGCACTCTGGACCAGGCGGGCCAGCGTCTGCACATGCGGCAGCACGGTGCCGAAGAACAGCGGCGTGTCGCCGCGGGCGATCAGCAGGGTCGGGAAGTTCTCGACATCGATCGGGCCGAGCACCTCGTCGTTGTCCTCGATGTCGACCCAGGCGAATTGCGCATCGGGGTGCTCGACGCGCAGGCTGTCGAACAGCGGCTCGTACTCGCGGCAGGTGCCGCACCAGGCGGCGCAGAGGCAGGCGATGAGAAGGGGCTCGGAGGCGGACATGGCCGCCAGTGTGCCAAGAGTCGGATCGGCTTGTGGCCTGGATGCCCATCCCGGACGTGCCGGCCCCTTTCCCGCCCGGCAAGCGGGCTACACGGAGAAGCGCCAGTCGGTGATGGGCGGCAGCGGCTCGGGCGCTTCGCTGCCCGGCGCCTGCAGCACCCGTTGCAGCACCCGCTCCTCGAGCGCCGCGAACGCCGCATTGCCGCGCGAGCGGGGCCGCGGCAGCGCGATGCGCTCGTCCAGCGCCACCTGGTGGTCCTCGATCAGCAGCACCCGGTCGGCCAGCGCGACCGCTTCGGACACATCGTGCGTCACCAGCAGCGCGGTGAAGCCGTGCCGCTTCCACAGCGATTCGATCAGCGACTGCATCTCGATGCGCGTCAACGCATCGAGCGCCCCGAGTGGTTCGTCGAGCAGCAGCAGCCGTGGCGCATGCACCAGCGCGCGCGCCAGCGCGACCCGCTGCCGCTGCCCGCCCGACAGCACCGCCGGCCAGTCGTTCGCGCGATCGGCCAGCCCGACTTGGGCCAGCGCCGCCAGCGCGCGCTCGCGCGCATCGGCCGCGTCGAGGCCGAGTGCGATGTTGTCGATGACGCGCTTCCACGGCAGCAGCCGCGCATCCTGGAACATGAAGCGCAGGTCGCGCTTCGACTGCGCGAGCGGTTCGCCATCGAGCGTCAGGCGGCCGCCGCTGGCCTGCTCCAGCCCGGCGATCAGGCGCAGCAGCGTGCTCTTGCCGCAGCCGCTGCGGCCGACGATCGCGACGAACTCGCCGGGCTCGATGCGCAGGTCGATCGCGCCCAGCACCTCGCGCTCGCCGAAGCGCTTCGACAGCCCGTCGGCCTGCAGCGCGATGCCCGCCGGCAGGCTGCGCCGCGGCGTCGCCACGGCCGGCGGCGGCGCCGCATCGCCCGCAAACGCGAGCCCCTGCAATTCGATCTGCGTCGGCAGCATGGAAGACATCCTCCTGAACATCGATCAGCCCGCCGCCTGGTACGACGGGTGCCACCGGAGCCACCAGCGCTCCAGTGCCTTGGCCAGCAGGTCGGCCAGCTTGCCGAGCAGCGCATACAACAGGATGCCGACCAGCACCACGTCGGTCTGCAGGAACTCGCGGGCATTCATCGTCATGTAGCCGATGCCGGCCTGCGCCGAGATGGTTTCGGCGACGATCAGGATCACCCACATGAAGCCGAGCGAGAAGCGCACGCCGACCAGGATCGACGGCAGCGCGCCCGGCAGGATCACGTGCCGGTACAGCGACCAGCCCGACAGCCCGTAGCTGCGCGCCATCTCGATCAGCCCCTTGTCGACCGAGCGGATGCCGTGGAAGGTGTTCAGGTACAGCGGGAAGAACACGCCGAGCGACACCAGAAACAGCTTGGCCGATTCCTCGATGCCGAACCACAGGATCACCAGCGGGATCAGCGCCAGCGTCGGGATGTTGCGCACCATCTGCAGCGTGGTGTCGAGCAGCGTCTCGGCCGAGCGCAACGAGCCGGTCAGCAGCCCGAGCGCGATGCCGAGGCCGCCGCCGACTGCAAAGCCGGCCAGCGCGCGCCCGGTGCTGGTGGTCACATGCCGCGCCATCTCGCCGGACAGCAGCAGCGACCAGAAGGCCTTCACGACGGCCAGCGGCTCCGGCAGCACCCGCGACGACAGCCAGCCGCTGCGCGACGACAGCTCCCACGCGAGCAGCACGCCGACCGGCAGCAGCCAGGGTGCGATGCGCCGCCATGCGGCATGGAAGGTCGGTCTGGACGGCGATCTGGATGTCGATGACATGGTGCTCAGCTCTGGGAAACCTTCGGCACGTAGGTGTTGGCCACCACCTCGCCGAACGGGCCGGTCAGCACCTGGCCCGCCAACCGCTCGCGCAGGTTGACCGGCAGCAGCGGGAACACCAGCTCGGCGAAGCGGTGCGCTTCTTCGAGGTGCGGGTAGCCGCTGAGGATGAAGTACTCCAGCCCGAGCGCCGCGTACTCCTGGATGCGGTCGGCCACCTGCTGCGGGTCGCCCACCAGCGCGGTGCCGGCCCCGCCGCGCACCAGGCCGACGCCGGCCCACAGGTTCGGCGACACCTCCAGCCCCTCGCGCACGTTCTTCGGGTTGAACTTGCCCTTGTTCAGTTCGGCCATGCGGCGCTGGCCGACCGAATCCATCTGCGCGAACTTCTGCTGCGCGCGCGCGACGGTTTCTTCATCGAGGTGGGACACCAGCTCGGCCGCGGCACGCCAGGCCTCGTCTTCGGTCTCGCGCACGATCACGTGCAGGCGGATGCCGAACTCCAGCGTGCGACCGTGCTTCGCGGCACGCTGGCGGATGTCGGCCACCTTCGCCGCGACGGCCGCCGGCGGCTCGCCCCAGGTCAGGTAGGTGTCCAGCTGCTGCGCGGCCAGCTCGTGCGCCTCTTCCGACGAGCCGCCGAAGAAGATCGGCGGGTACGGCTTGTTGATCGGCGGGTACAGCACCTTGCCGCCCTTCACGCGCAGGTGCTCGCCGTCGTGGTCGACCGCTTCGTTGTCGTGGCTCTTCGCGAGCACGTCGCGCCAGATCGTCAGGAACTCGCGCGACAGCTCGTAGCGCTGCGCATGCGGCAGGAACAGCCCGTCGCCTTCCAGCTCTTCGGCGTCGCCGCCGGTCACCAGGTTGACCAGCAGGCGGCCACCCGACAGCCGGTCGAAGGTGGCGGCCATGCGCGCCGACTGCACCGGCTGCACCAGCCCTGGCCGCAGCGCGACCAGGAACTTGAGCCGGCGCGTCGCGTCGATCAGGCTTGCGGCGAGCACCCACGAGTCTTCGCAGGAGCGGCCGGTCGGCAGCAGCACGCCTTCGTAGCCGAGGCTGTCGGCGGCGATCGCGACCTGCTTGAAATAGTCGAAGGTCGCGGCACGCGCGCCCTTGCTGGTGCCGAGGTAGCGCGAATCGCCGTGGGTGGGGATGAACCAGAGGATCTTCATAGGGACTTCGAAGTGGGAGACCAGGCGATGTCGGCGACGCGTACCGCCTGCGGGATCAGCCCGAGCCGCGCGAACGCGTCGGCCACGCGCTGCTGGTCGGCGACGATCGCCGGCGTCAGCGGCGCCGCCGGCGAGACCGGGCGGCGCGAGATGAACAGGTGCACCGTCGCGAGGCTCAGGCCGCTGTAGTCGGCGATCAGCTGCGCCGCCTCCTTGCGGTTGGCCTGCACCCAGGCATCGGCCCGCGTCAGCTCGGCGAGCAGCGCCAGCACCGCCTGCGGGTGCTGCTCGGTGAGCGCGCGCGATGCGAGGTAGAACGAGTTGTTGCTCGACAGGTCGCGGCCGTTGGCGAGCACGCGCGGTTTCAGGTCGAGCTCGACGGCGGCGTAGTACGGATCCCAGATCGCCCACGCGTCGACGCTGCCGCGCTCGAACGCGGCCCGCGCGTCGGACGGCGCGAGGTACGTCGGCTGGATGTCGGACCACTGCAGCCCGGCGCGGTCGACTGCGCGCACCAGCAGGTAGTGCGCGCTCGAGCCCTTCTGCAGCGCGACCTTGCGGCCCTTCAGGTCGGCCAGCGTCTTCAGCGGCGCGTCGGGCTTCACCAGGATGGCCGACGACAGCGGCTTCGGCGGCTCGGCGCCGACGTAGCGCAGGTCCTTGCCGGCGGCCTGCGCGAACACCGGCGGCGTGTCGCCGGTCAGGCCGAACTCCAGGCTGCCGACGGCCAGCGCCTCCAGCAGCTGCGGCCCGGCCGGGAACTCGATCCACTTGACGCTGCTGCCGGCGAAGCGCTTCTCGAGCGCGGCCTGCTGCTTCAGCACGACCAGGTTGACGGCCGCCTTCTGGAAGCCGATGCGCAGCTGCGCGGGTGCCGATTCGGCGGCACGCGCGAACCGGGGCAGCGACACCGCGGCCGCCCCGAGGCTCGCCTGCAGCAGGTCGCGTCGCGTCAAGCTCATGGCGTGCTCGCGGTCTTCAGCGACGTCGGCAGCGCGTCGGAAATGCGGATCGCCTTCGGGATCAGCTTCAGCTCGAAGAAGGCATCGGCGATCTTCTGCTGCTGCGCGGCCACCGCCGGCGTGATCGGCACGATGCCGTAGGCGAAACGGCCGGCGGCAACCTCGGCCACGCCGACGTCGAGCCCGATCTGCGGCGCCAGGAAAGCCGCCACCTCGCGGCTGTTGCCCTCGGCGCAGCGGTCGAGCCTGGCGAGTTCCTCGACGATCGCGCGGATCACCTGCGGCTGCTTGTCGGCATAGGGCCGCGACGCGAGGTAGAACTGGTGGTTCGCGACCAGCCCCTTGCCGTCGGCGAGCACGCGCGCGCCGAGCTGCTTCTCGGCCGCGGCGAGGAACGGATCCCAGATCACTCAGGCGTCGACGCTGCCGCGTTCGAACGCGGCGCGCGCATCGGCCGGCGCGAGGAACACGGTCTGGATCTCGCCGTACTTGACGCCGGCTTTCTCGAGCGCCTTCACCAGCAGGTAGTGGACGTTGGAGCCCTTGTTCAGCGCGACCTTCTTTCCCTTCAGCTCGGCGACCGAGCGGATCGGCGAATCCTTGCCGACCACGATGGCTTCGCCGGCCGGTGCCGGCGGCTGGTTCGCGACGTAGACCAGGTCGGCACCGGCCGCCTGCGCGAAGATCGGCGGCGCTTCGCCGACGGTGCCGAAATCGATCGAGCCGACGTTCAGGCCTTCGAGCAGCTGCGGGCCGGCCGGGAACTCGGTCCACTTGACGTCGACGCCCTGCGGGGCGAGGCGTTTCTCCAGGTCGCCGCGCGCCTTCAGGATCGTCAGCGTGCCGTACTTCTGGTAGCCGATGCGCAGCTCGCTGCGGGTCTGCGCGAGGGCCGGACCCGCCGCGAGGCCGAGGGCCAGGCCCAGCACGAGGCCGAGGCGCGTCGAGAACGGCGAAACGATTCGCAGCTTCATGGTGGTTACTTCCGGAGTGGACAACGAAGAAGGAAAAAGACACCCCGGCCCGATGCGGCGCCGGGGTGCCGAATCACCCGGCGTTCATGGCAAGCGGGCGAGGAGACAAGGGTTGCAGTGCGCGGTCGAGGCGTTCGACGAGCGCGTCATCGGGGACGTAGCCGCCGGATTCGTGCGGCACCAGTTGCGCATCGGTGGCGAACACGCCGTCGAGGATGTCGCGCGCGCCGAGCGCCGACAGCACCGGCTTCAGCGCGTAGTCGAGCGCCAGCAGGTGGGCGAGGCTGCCGCCGGTGGCCAGCGGCAGCACGGTCTTGCCGCGCAGGCCGTCGGTGGGCAGCAGGTCGAGGAACAGCTTCAGCAGGCCGCTGTACGCGGCCTTGTAGATGGGGGTCGCGACGAGCAGCAGGTCGGCACCGCGCACTTCGTCGAGCGCCGCGCGGATCGACGCGTTGTGCGCATCGGCGTGCAGCAGCGGCGCGGCGGGCAGTTCGCGCACCGCGATCAGGCGGCTGCTGTCGCCCGTGCCCTCCAGGCGCGTCTGTGCAAGCTGGAGCAGCCATCCCGAGCGGGATCGGAGCGAGGGACTGCCGGAAATGCTGACGATCTTCATGGCGGGTCGGGCGGGGTGAAGCCCGGTGATGACAACGAGCCGCCACGATAGGGACCGGTGCATCGAACGCCAACGAATGAAAGTGGTTTTGCTTATCGGGTCAGCGCATACCTGACGACATCCCAAACTCCCAACGATGCCGAGAGTTCTGGATTCCGATCGCCCTGAGCAGGGACTGAGCTTGCCGAAGGCCCGTCCGTCGAAGGGTTGCCGTCGGAGCGGGCAGGGGCTTCGACAGGCTCAGCCTGAACGGAGCCTGCCAGCCACGGGGTCGCGCCGCGTCACAACACCTGATCCCGCAGCTGCGGAAACACCTTCCCCACCTTGCGAAGCAGGTAGTCGCCATAGGTGCCGTCGAACGCATGCGGGTTCGCACGGTCCCAGCGTGTCGCGCTGTCGTCGCCGGCCTCCGGCAAGCCCTCGATGGGTTGGACCCGCGCATCGAAAGCCGGATCGAAGAAGAACGGGAACGACAGCCGGTCGCGTCCGGAGGTGTTGAGCCGCACGCGGTGCGGCGTCGAGCGGTACAGCCCGCCCGTCATGCGGTCGAGCATGTCGCCGATGTTGCAGACGAAGCTGTGCGGCAGCGGCGGTGCCTCGATCCAGCCCGCGCGGGTCTTGACCTGCAGCCCGCCGACATCGTCCTGGCGCAGCAGCGTCAGCAGCCCGTAGTCGGTGTGCTCGCCGACACCCCACTGCGCGTCGGTGCCGGCCGGCACCGGGCGCGTCGGGTAGTTGAACAGCCGGAACAGGATCAGCGGGTCGGCGGTGCAACGCTCGGCGAAGTAGCCGGGCGGCAGCGCGAGGCTCTGCGCGATGCCGCGCATCACGCGGTGGCCGAGGCCGGTCAGTGCGCTCATCGTTGCCAGCAAGGTCTCCTGGAAGCCGGCCAGCGTCGCGTGCGCGGGAAACAGGTTGCGCCCATGCACCGGCGTGCGCGCCTGCACGCGCGGATCGTCGTCGCCGAGTTCCTCGCCGAGGTACAGCCCCTCCTTCCAGTCCGGCCGGCCCGAGGTCAGCTCGCCGCCAAGAGGGAAGTAGCCGCGCCACGCCCTGCCGCCGAGCGCCATGCGCCATTGCAGCTTGGTCGGCTCGTCGAGCGCGAAGAAGCGCCGGCTCAGGTCCTCCAGGCGATCCATCAGCGCCTCGTCGACACCATGGCCGACGACGTAGAAGAAGCCATGCGCGCGGCACGCCTCGCCGATGCGACGCGCGACCTCCGGCTCCGGCGCCGCCAGGTCGATCACCGGCACGTGCTGTTGCAGCGACAGCGCCATCGGCACCTCAGAAAGGTCGGTCGCCCAGCACCGTTGCCCGGTGCATCACGCGGCGGTGCGGCAGGTAGTCGGCGCTCGCGTAGTGCTGCGTCAGCCGGTTGTCCCAAAAGGCCAGGTCGTGCAGCTTCCAGCGCCAGCGCACCGTGTGCTCCGGCTTCGCGACGTGCTCGAACAGCAGCCGCAGCAGCGCGTCGCTCTCCTTCGCGGCCAGCTCGACGATGCGGGTCGTGAAGCCCTCGTTGACGAACAGCCCGCGCAGCCCGCTGACCGGGTGCGTGCGGATCACCGGGTGGATCACCGGCGGGTTCTTCGCGCGCGCCTCGTCCCAGCGCACGCGCTCGTCGGGCGTGCGGGCGAAGCGGTGTGCGGGAAAGGACTTCACCATGTCGTGCTCGGCCGTCAGGCCGTCGAGCATACGCCGCAGTGGCGCCGACAGGCTCTCGAAGGCTGCGATGCCGCTCGCCCACAGCGTGTCGCCGCCCGACGGCGGCAGCAGCCGCGCTGCTGCGGCGGCGTGACCGGCTGGTTCTCGAAGAACAGCACGTGGTGGCGCAGCAGTGCGCCCAGCAGCTTGTCGTGCGCGGCGTCGCCGAGCGGCTCGCGCAGGTCGATGCCGGACACCAGCGCGCCGATCGCCGGGCCGAGCGGCGCGACCCGCAAGCCCGCCGCCATCAGCCGCGCCCCTGCCACGGCACCCACCGCCGCTGCAGCGCGCGCAGCCCGAGCTCCAGCCCGAACGCGATCAGCGCGATCGTGAAGATGCCCAGCAGCACGATGTCGGTGGCCAGGAACTGCGCGGCCGACTGCACCATGAAGCCGAGGCCGCGCGTCGCGGCGACCAGCTCGGCCGCCACCAGCGTCGACCAGCCGACGCCCAGCCCGACGCGCAGGCCGGTCAGGATCTCGGGCAGTGCGCTCGGCAGCACCACATGCCGCAGCAATTGCCAGCGGGTCGCACCGAACGACTGCGCGGCGCGCAGCCGTCCCTCGTCGACCTGGCGCACGCCGGTCGACGTCGCGATCGCCAGCGGCGCGAAGATCGCGAGCGTGATCAGCAGCACCTTCGACAACTCGCCGATGCCGAACCAGATCACGATCAACGGCAGGTAGGCCAGCGGCGGCACCGGCCGGTAGAACTCGATCAGCGGGTCGAACACGCCGCGCGCGGTGGGCGACAAGCCCATCCACAGTCCGAGCGGGATCGCCGTCAGCGCCGCGATGCCGAGCGCGAGCGCGACGCGCGCCAGGCTCGCGCCGGCGTGCTGCCACAGCGTGGCATCGAGGTAACCCTCGCCGGCAACGCGCAGGAACTTCTCCCACACCGCCGCGGGCGGTGGCAGGAACAGCGGCTCGATCCAGCGCGCCGACGTCACCACCTGCCACACCGCGAGCAGCACCAGCACGCTGAGCAGGCTGACCACGACCGGCCGCGACCACAGCGTGGCCCTGGCTTCGAGCGCGGCCGGCCGCTTCGCGGATTCGTCGAGCCCGGCGGGCTGCGTCAGCACGCGAACGGTCATCGGAGAGATCGCATCCATGGTCAGCTCAGTGCACCGCTTCGTCCTGCGCGAACACCGCGCCCAGCACCTGCTCGCGCACCGCGACGAAGCCTGGCAGCGACTTGATCGCCCGCGCCGCCTCGCCCTGCGCATGGCGCCGGCCGAAGTCCAGCGCGCGGTGCTCGACGATGCGCGCCGGCCGGCGCGACAGCACGACCAGGTCGGTCGCGAGGAACACCGCCTCCTCGACGCCGTGCGTCACCAGCACGATGGTCTTGCCGGTGGCCTGCCACACCTTCAGCAGCAGCTCCTGCATGCGCTCGCGCGTCAGCGCATCGAGCGCGCCGAACGGCTCGTCCATCAGCAGCACCTCGGGGTCGGCGGCCAGCGCACGGGCGATGCCGACGCGCTGGCGCATGCCGCCCGACAGCTCCCACACCGGCCGCGACTCGAAGCCCGCCAGCCCGACCAGCGCGAGCAGCCCGCGCGCCCTGTCCTCGCGCGCGGCGCGGCCCCCACCGCGCAGGCGCAAGGGCAGGGCGACGTTGTTCAGCACGTCGAGCCACGGCAGCAGCGCATCGTCCTGGAACACGACACCGCGGTCCGCGCCGGGCCCGGTGATCGGGCGGCCCGAGACCGACGCCCGCCCGCCGCTGGGCGTGACGAACCCGGCGATGACGTTCAACAAGCTGGACTTGCCGCAGCCCGACGGCCCCAGCAGCACCGCCAGCGCGCCTTGCGGCACCTGCCACGAGATGCCATCCAGCACCGGGGTGTTCACAGCCGTGGCCGAGCCTGCAGCACCCCGGTACCCTACAGTGACCGCCTGCAGTTCGACCACGGCGTGAACTCCTTCGTGTCTTTGATCGTGTGTTTCAGCGTGCGGTCGCGACGGCCTGGCCCGCGGCCTTTGCCGCCGCCTGCACGTGCTTCACGCTCACATAGCTGCCGTAGTCGGCCAGCACCTTGTCGACCTTGCCCTGCTCCTTCAGGAACTTCGCGGTGTCGGTCAGCGCCTTCACCGTGCCCCCGCCCAGCAAGGCCGGCGAAGCCTGTTCCGCCAGCGTCGGGAACTTCGAGCCGGCCAGCAGCTCGGGCACGTCGGCGGCATTGGCGCCGGTCAGCTTGACGATCTTGTCGACGTTCGCCGCGTTCGCGACGAAGGCCTTCGCGTCCTTGCGGTAGGCCGCATACGCCTCGCCGGTGATGCGCACGAACTGCGCGACGAACGCCGGGTTCTTCTGCGCGAAGTCGCGGCGCACGATCCAGGCGTCGAAGGTCGGTGCGCCCCAGGTCGCCACCTCAGCCGAGCTGGTCAGCAGCTTGCCGTTCTCCTTGATCTTGCCGAGCGCCGGATCCCACACATAGGCGGCGTCGATGTCGCCGCGCTGCCAGGCCGCGGTGATCTCGGTCGGGCGCAGGTTGACGATGTTCACCTTCTTCGCATCGAGGCCCCAGTGCTTCAGCGCAGCCAGCAGGCTGTAGTGCGTGGTCGACACGAAGGGCACCGCGATCTTCTTGCCGACCAGGTCGGCCGGCTTTGCGATCCCCGAGCCGTTGCGCACCACCAGCGCCTCGGCGCTGCCGATCTCGGCGGCGACCAGGATGGTCTCGATCGGCAGCTCGCGGCTGGCCGCGGCGGCCAGCGGGCTGGAGCCGACGTAGCCGATCTGGATGTCGCCCGATGCCACCGCGGTGATCACCTCGGCACCGCTCTCGAACTTGCGCCATTCGATGGCCTGGCCGGTGGCCTTCTCGTACAGGCCGTCGGCCTGCGCGACCTTGGCGGGCTCAACGACCGTCTGGTAGGCGATGCGGACCTGGGCGACCGCCGAGCCCGCGGTGGCGAACAGGCCGAGTGCGATGGCCAGGGCCTGGGCGATGGATGCGCGACGGGTACTTGTCATGGTTCTCCTCCTCGGTGACTGCAAGACCTGCACGGTACGGCGCAGCACCGCCGAACCGAACGAAGCTTTTCGGATGTGCTCATGCCGGCTGCATTGCCAGCGAATAACCAAGCGCACTTTTCTTCGTTCGCCGCCGCGATTGGTGGCGATAGCCTTCATCCGACATTGATCGACGAAGGAGACCGCCGATGTCCGCAGTCCTCGCAGAATTCCCCCGCCCCACCGTGCTCGAAGAAGCCCGCCAGCGCGCCCGCGACGACAAGCTGCCGTTCGCCGGCAGCCTGTCGCCGGTCGACGCCTGGGCGCTGACGCGCAACGGCCAGGCCGTGCTGGTCGACGTGCGCACCGCCGAAGAGCGCAAGTTCGTCGGCCACGTCGCCGAGAGCGTGCACGTGCCGTGGGCCACCGGCACCAGCCTGACGCGCAACCCGCGCTTCGTGCGCGAGCTCGAAGCCAAGGTCGCCAAGCCGGCCGTCGTGCTGCTGCTGTGCCGCAGCGGCAAGCGCTCGGCCGCAGCGGCCGACGCGGCCACCAAGGCCGGCTTCCTGCAGGCCTTCAACGTCAGCGAAGGTTTCGAGGGCGAGCTGAACGCGCAGGGCCAGCGCGGCCATGCCGACGGTTGGCGCTTCCACGGCCTGCCGTGGCTCCAGGATTGACGATGTCGGCATCCGCCTTCGACGTGGCCGAGGTTGTCGCCGGCCTGCGCGCCGCGCGCACCCGCTGGCGCGAATCGCAACAGCGCCAGCGCGAACCGGGCGGGCGCGAGCTGCCGTCGCGCGAGGCGCTGCAAGGCATCGTCGAATCGCTGCGCGGCGTGCTGTTCCCGATGCGGCTCGGCCCGCCGGACCTGCGGCAGGACAGCGAGGACTGGTACATCGGCCACACGCTCGACACGCTGCTGCATGCACTGTGCGCGCAGGTGAAGCTCGAGCTGCGCCATGCCGGCCGGCACGAGGTCGACGCCGACGACCTGGTGCGCCGCTTCGCCGCGTCGCTGCCTGCGATCCGCGGCCTGCTCGACAGCGACGTGCTGGCCGCCTTCCACGGCGACCCGGCGGCGCGCAGCGTCGACGAGGTGCTGCTGTGCTACCCCGGCATCGACGCGATGATCCACCACCGCGTCGCGCACCGGCTGTACGGGCTGGGCGTGCCGCTGCTGGCGCGCATCGTCGCCGAGCTGGCGCACGGCCGCACCGGCATCGACATCCACCCCGGCGCGACCATCGGCGCCGGCTTCTTCATCGACCACGGCACCGGCGTCGTGATCGGCGAGACCGCGGTGATCGGCGAGCGGGTGCGCGTCTACCAGGCCGTGACGCTGGGCGCGAAGCGCTTTCCCACCGACGACGACGGCAAGATCCGCAAGGGCCTCGCACGCCACCCGCAGGTGGAAGACGACGTGGTGATCTACGCCGGCGCGACGCTGCTCGGCCGCATCGTGATCGGTCGCGGCTCGACCATCGGCGGCAATGTCTGGGTCACCGACGACGTGCCGCCGGGCAGCCAGGTGACGCAGGCCACCACGCGACAGGACCGCAGGCCATGAGCGCGTCATGACCCCACCCCCCGTAGGCGCTTCGCGCCTTCCCCTCAAGGGGGCAACACCGGTGGCCCGGCAAAGCCGGCTCCACGGTGTTCGCTGGATCTCGCACGCACCAGGTCCCTTCCAGACCCTCCCATTCCACGTTCCGTTCTTCAGGAGTTCTTTCCATGGCTGACACCCAGCAACAGCTGGCCCTTGGCGACCACGCCGCCCGGCAACTTGCCAACGCGACCAAGACCGCCCCGACGCTCGCGACGCTGACGCCGCGCTGGCTGACGCACCTGCTGCAGTGGGTGCCGGTCGAGGCCGGCATCTACCGCCTGAACACGGTGAAGAACCCGCAGGACGTGCTGGTGGCCTGCTCGTCGCAGCGCGACGAAGGCGAACTGCCGAGCACCTTCGTCGACTACGACGAGCAGCCGCGCGAGTACTTCCTGAACGCCGTCAGCACCGTGCTGGACGTGCACACCCGCATCTCCGACCTGTACAGCAGCCCGCACGACCAGATCAAGGAGCAGCTGCGCCTGACGATCGAGACCATCAAGGAGCGGCAGGAGAGCGAGCTGATCAACAACCCGGACTACGGGCTGCTCGCGAGCGTCGCCGACGAACAGCGCGTGTTCCCGCTGACCGGCGCGCCGACCCCCGACGACCTGGACGAGTTGCTGGGCAAGGTCTGGAAGGAGCCGGCCTTCTTCCTGACGCACCCGCTGGCGATCGCCGCGTTCGGCCGCGAGTGCACCCGCCGCGGCGTGCCGCCGCCGACCGTCAGCCTGTTCGGCTCGCAGTTCATCACCTGGCGCGGCATCCCGCTGATCCCGTCCGACAAGGTGCCGGTGGCCGACGGCAAGAGCAAGATCCTGCTGCTGCGCGTCGGCGAGAAGCGCCAGGGCGTCGTCGGCCTGTACCAGCCGGGCCTCGCCGGCGAACAGAGCCCGGGGCTGTCGGTGCGCTTCATGGGCATCAACCGCAATGCGATCTCGTCGTACCTGATCTCGCTGTACTGCTCGCTCGCGGTGCAGGTGCCGGACGCGCTGGCCGTGCTCGAGGACGTCGAGATCGGCAAGTTCCACGAGTATCCCGACACCTACAAGTGATGAGCACGATCGACGCGTTCGACCCGTCCGCCATCGCGAAGCTGGCCGGGGAACTCTTCGCGAACTGGCCCGGTGCGGCGCCTTCGCCGGTGCCCTCGGCGCCGGCCAACGCGCACCCGGCTGGCTTCACGCCGCCGCCGGGCAGCACCGGCCCGGCCACGCCGAGCGTGCAGCCGCTCGCGGCGGCGGTGCCTGGCAGCAACCTGCTGCCGAGCTCGCCGCAGCACCCGGCGGCGCTGGCCGCGCAGGGGCCGTCGTCGCTGCCGCATGCGCCGGCCGGCAACGGCGTGCCCGACCTGGGCTACACCGCGGCCCCCGCGTGGGACGGCCGCTTCGGCAGCTCGGCGGCCGGCGCGGCGCCCGCCTCGCCGTCGTTCTACTTCCTGGAGACGCCACGTCACCCGGGCCAGCGTGCGCTCGGCGAGCCGTCGCATGCCGCGCCGGTGAAACCGGCCTTCGACGTCCACGCGGTGCGGCGCGATTTCCCGATCCTGCAGGAGCGCGTCAACGGCCGGCCGCTGGTCTGGTTCGACAACGCCGCGACCACGCAGAAGCCGCAGGCGGTGATCGACCGCATCGGCCATTTCTACGCGCACGAGAACTCGAACATCCACCGCGCGGCGCACGAGCTGGCCGCGCGCGCGACCGATGCCTACGAAGGCGCGCGCAAGACGGTGCAGCGCTTCCTCGGTGCGGCCTCGGTCGACGAGATCGTGTTCGTGCGCGGCACCACCGAGGCGATCAACCTGGTGGCCAAGAGCTGGGGCGCGAAGCACATCGGCGCCGGCGACGAGATCATCGTCTCGCACCTGGAGCACCACGCGAACATCGTGCCGTGGCAGCAGCTCGCCACCGACAAGGGCGCGGTGCTGCGCGTGATCCCGGTCGACGACCGCGGCCAGTTGCGGCTGGACGAATACCGCAAGCTGCTCGGACCGAAGACGAAGCTGGTGGCGGTGACGCAGGTGTCGAACGCGCTCGGCACGGTGGTGCCGGTGCAGGAGATCGTCGCACTCGCGCACCAGGCCGGCGCGAAGGCGCTGGTCGACGGCGCGCAGTCGGTGTCGCACATGCGGGTCGATGTGCGCGCGATCGATGCAGACTTCTTCGTGTTCTCCGGCCACAAGCTGTTCGGCCCGACCGGCATCGGCGTGCTGTACGGCAAGCAGGCCATCCTGGAGGACATGCCGCCGTGGCAGGGCGGCGGCAACATGATTGCCGACGTGAGCTTCGAGAAGACCGTGTACCACGGCGCGCCGACCCGCTTCGAGGCCGGCACCGGCAACATCGCCGATGCGGTCGGGCTCGGCGCGGCGATCGACTACGTTCAGCGGCTCGGGCTCGACGCGATCGCGCAGTACGAGCACGCGCTGCTCGGCTACGCGACGCACGCCTTGCAGCCGATCCCCGGCGTGCGGTTGATCGGCACGGCGGACGACAAGGCGAGCGTGCTGTCATTCGTGCTCGACGGCTACAGCACCGAGCAGGTCGGGCAGGCGCTGAACCGCGAGGGCATCGCGGTGCGCACCGGGCACCACTGCGCGCAGCCGATCCTGCGGCGCTTCGGGCTGGAGGCCACCGTGCGGCCGTCGCTCGCGTTCTACAACACCTGCGACGAGGTGGACCGCTTCATCGCGGTGGTGCGGCAACTCGCGAACCGGCGATAACCCCTGTCGCAGCCCGGATGCCGATCCGGGTTCGTGCGCACACCCCGGATTAGCATCCAGGCTGCCAAGGCGCGTGCTCACGAGGCGCGCGTCCTTCCATTCCAGGAGACCACCGATGAACGCCACCCACCACCCCGCCGTGCTCGACCTGATCGGCAACACGCCGCTGGTGCGCGTCACGCGCCTCGACACCGGCCCGTGCACGCTGCTGCTGAAGCTCGAATCGCAGAACCCCGGCGGCTCGATCAAGGACCGCATCGGCGTCTCGATGATCGAGGCCGCCGAGCGCGAGGGAAAGCTGGAGCCGGGCGGCACCGTCGTCGAGGCGACCGCCGGCAACACCGGCCTCGGCCTCGCGCTGGTCGCGCGTGCCAAGGGCTACCGCGTGGTGCTGGTCGTGCCCGACAAGATGTCGACCGAGAAGGTGCTGCACCTGAAGGCGCTCGGCGCCGAGGTGCACACGACGCGCTCCGACGTCGGCAAGGGCCACCCGGCCTACTACCAGGACTACGCCGCGCGGCTCGCGAAGGAAATCCCCGGCTCGTTCTTCGCCGACCAGTTCAACAACCCGAACAACCCGCTGGCGCACGAGCGCGGCACCGGCCCCGAGCTGTGGGAGCAGAGCGGCCAGGACCTCGATGCGATCGCCGTCGGCGTCGGTTCGTCGGGCACGCTGACCGGCCTGACGAACTACTTCCGCGGCGTGCAGCCGAAGCTCGAATTCGTGCTCGCCGACCCGGTCGGCTCCATCCTCGCCGACCAGGTGCTGACCGGCACGCACGGCCCGGCCGGTTCGTGGGCGGTGGAGGGCATCGGCGAAGACTTCATCCCGCCGATCGCCGACCTGTCGGGCATCAAGCATGCGTACTCGATCCCCGACGAGGAAAGCTTCGCGACCTCGCGCGAACTGCTGCGCGCCGAAGGCCTGATGGGCGGTTCGTCGACCGGCACGCTGCTGGCCGCGGCGCTGCGCTTCTGCCGCGCGCAGACGAAGCCGCTGCGCGTCGCCACCTTCGTCTGCGACACCGGCACGCGCTACCTGTCGAAGGTCTACAACGACAGCTGGATGATCGACGAGGGCCTGCTCGCCCGCACGCAGTACGGCGACCTGCGCGACATCGTCGCGCGCCGGCCCGACGAGGGCGGCGTCGTCAGCGTGACGCCCGACGACACGCTGCTGACCGCGTTCCAGCGCATGCGGCTGGCCGACGTGTCGCAGCTGCCGGTGCTCGACGGCCCGCGGCTGGCCGGCGTGATCGACGAGTCCGACGTGCTGATGCAGCTGCACGGCGACCCGGCGCACTACGCCAACACCGTCAGCTCGGCGATGAGCACCGCGCTGGAGACGCTGCGGCCCGGCGCGAGCATCGCCGCGCTGCGCCAGGTGCTGGACCGCGGCCTGGTCGCGATCGTCGCCGACGGCGATACATTCCACGGCCTGATCACCCGCTTCGACCTCTTGAATCACCTTCGCAAGGCACGCCGATGAGCTCCAAGGACACCCACCAGTTCGCGACCCGCGTGATCCACGCCGGCCAGTCGCCCGACCCGACGACTGGCGCGATCATGCCGCCGATCTACGCCACCTCCACGTACGTGCAGCAGAGCCCCGGCGTGCACAAGGGCCTGGACTACGGCCGCTCGCACAACCCGACGCGCTGGGCGCTGGAGCGCTGCGTCGCCGACCTCGAAGGCGGCACGCGGGCGTTCGCGTTCGCTTCCGGCCTGGCCGCGATCTCGACCACGCTGGAGCTGCTGGACGCCGGTGCCCACATCATCGCGAGCGACGACCTGTACGGCGGCACCTTCCGGCTGTTCGACAAGGTGCGCACGCGCAGCGCGGGCCACCAGTTCAGCTTCGTCGACCTGTCCGACCCGCAGGCACTGCGCGCCGCGATCCGGCCCGAGACGAAGATGGTCTGGGTCGAGACGCCGAGCAACCCGATGCTGAAGCTGACCGACCTGGAGGCCATCGCCCGCATCGCGCGCGAGCACGGCCTGCTGGCGGTGGCCGACAACACCTTCGCGAGCCCGTACGTGCAGCGCCCGCTGGAGCTGGGCTTCGACGTGGTGGTGCATTCGAGCACCAAGTACCTGAACGGCCACTCCGACGTGATCGGCGGGGTCGCGGTGGTCGGCCAGCGTGCCGAAGCCGCCGGCCATGCCGAGCGCCTGGGCTTCCTGCAGAACGCGGTCGGCGCGATCGCCGGGCCGTTCGACAGCTTCCTGACGCTGCGCGGCGTCAAGACGCTGGCGCTGCGCATGCAGCGGCATGGCGAGAACGCCTCGGCCCTCGCCCAGTGGCTGGAGCGCCACCCGAAGGTCGCGCGCGTGCACTACCCCGGCCTCGAATCGCACCCGCAGCATGCGCTCGCGAAGCGCCAGATGCAGGGCTTCGGCGGCATGCTGTCGGTGACGCTGGACACCGACCTGGCCGGCGCGCGCCGCTTCCTCGAAGCCTGCGAGGTGTTCTCGCTGGCGGAGAGCCTGGGTGGCGTCGAGAGCCTGATCGAGCATCCGGCGCTGATGACGCACGCGACGATCCCGGCCGAGCAGCGCGCGCAGCTCGGCATCGGCGATGCGCTGGTGCGGCTGAGCGTCGGCATCGAGGACCTGGCGGACCAGCGGGCCGACCTCGAAGGGGCGCTGGCCCGCATCTGATCGGCAGCATCTAACCGACACGCCTTTGCTTATCCGGATTCAGTCGTTCGCGGATCGAGCGCTGTTCGGTAGGCTGCGAACCCTGATTCCAACCACATGCTGAAAAGAATCCCCATGCAAAAACGCCTGTTCCTGTCCACGCTGGTCGCGGCCGCCGCCGCGGTGTTCTCGGTCGGCGCCCATGCCGACCAGCTCGCCGACATCCAGAAGAAGGGCGAGATCGTCATCGGCGTGCTCGGCACCGACGAGCCGAACAGCTTCGTCGACCCGAAGACCCGCGACGTGGTCGGCTACGAGGTCGACATCGGCCGCGCGATCGCCGCGAAGCTCGGCGTGAAGCCGGTGTTCAAGCAGCTGGCGGTCGCCGCCCGCATCCCCGAGCTGCAGCAAGGCCGCGTCGACCTGCTGGCCGCCTCGCTCACCCACAACAAGGAGCGCGAGGCGCTGATCGACTTCTCGCTGACCACCTTCGTGACCGGCCAGAAGGTGCTGGTGAAGAAGGACAGCGGCATCTCGCAGCTGTCGCAGCTCGCCGGCAAGAAGGTGCTGACCGTCAAGGGCGGCACGCAGGAGCCGAACATCCGCAAGGCGGTGCCCACCGTCGACGTCGTCACCTTCGAGACCACGCAGCAGGCCTTCCTGGCGCTGCAGCAGGGCAAGGGCATCGGCTACGTCAACGACGAGGCTTCGCTGATCGACGACTTCGGCAAGCTCGGCCCGGCCGCGAAGAACTACCTGATCATTCCGCAGAGCATCAGCACCGAGGCGCTGGCGCTGGGCATCCGCAAGGGCGAGGCCGGCGTGAAGGGCGTCGTCGACGGCGTGCTGCGCGACCTCGAGAAATCGGGCGAGGCCGACAAGCTGTTCCAGAAGTGGTACGGGCCGAACACGCGCCTGAAGTTCCAGTCGCGCGATTTCAAGTTTGTCTCCGACAAGATCGACGGTTAAGCTCGACTGAAACCTGAAACGGTGCCTCGCCCCTTCACGGGGGCGGGGCACTTTGCTGTTGGTCTGCTGCCCCGTGCCTTCTTTCGATTTCTCCCTGCTGCTGTCCGGCCAGTACCACGATGCGCTGGTGGCCGGCTTCGTGCTGTCGCTGCAGCTGACGGCCGTCACGCTGGTGCTGGCGGTGCCGCTGGCCACCGCGGTCGCGATGCTGCGGCTGTCGCCGTCGCGGCTGCTGCGCGCATTCGGCGTCTCCTACGTCGAGGCGATCCGCAACGTGCCGCTGCTGGCGCACATGCTGTTCTGGTACTTCGGCGCGCCCGAGATGCTGCCCGAGGCGCTGAAGCAGCGGCTGTACGCCACCAACATCGAGGCCATCAGCGCGGTGATGGCGCTCACGCTCTACACCGCCGCCTACATGGCCGAAGACATCCGCAGCGGCATCCGCGCGGTGCCGCCGGGGCAGATGGAGGCGAGCCGCGCGCTCGGGCTGGGCTTCCTGCAGGCCATGCAGCTGGTGATCCTGCCGCAGGCGGTGCGGGTCACGATCCCGCCGCTGATCTCGCAGACGCTGAACCTCTGGAAGAACACCAGCATCGCCACCGTGATTGGCGTGGCCGAGATGATGTACCGCGCGGCGCAGGTCGAGTCGGCCACGTTCCGCAGCGTCGAGGCCTTCGCATTCGCGACCGCGGCCTACCTGACGATCTCGCTCACCATCACCGGCCTCGCGAGCTGGTACCAGCACCGCTACCCGGTGCGCTCGCGGTGACCTTGCAATGATCGAGCTGATCCAGACCTACTGGCTCTACTTCCTGATCGGCCAGTACCCGAACGGTCCGCTGGGCGGGCTCGCGCTGACGCTGCTGCTGGCGTCGCTCGGGCTGCTGCTGGCGTTTCCGCTCGGGCTGCTGCTGGGCCTGGCGCGCATCAGCGAACACCGCGCGCTGCGCTGGCCGGTGACGGCGCTGGTGTTCGTCGTGCGCGGCATCCCGCTGCTGATGGTGGTGTTCTGGGCCTACTTCTTCCTGCCCGCCGTCACCGGCCACAAGACCGACCAGTTCACGACGATGCTGGTCGCGCTGGTGGTGTTCGACGGCGTCTACATCGCCGAGATCGTGCGCGCCGGCGTGCGCGGCATTCCGACCGGTCAGATGGAGGCGGCGCGCTCGCTCGGCTTCGGCCGCTTCGGCGCGCTGCGCTACGTGATCCTGCCGCAGGCGCTGCGCCACATGCTGCCGTCGCTGGTGAACCAGTTCGTCTCGACGATCAAGGAAACCTCGCTCGGCTACATCATCGGGCTGACCG
Organism: Rhizobacter sp. Root1238; assembly: GCF_001425825.1. Classification (GTDB taxonomy): domain Bacteria; phylum Pseudomonadota; class Gammaproteobacteria; order Burkholderiales; family Burkholderiaceae_C; genus Rhizobacter. The sequence goes on along the minus strand of NZ_LMDM01000001.1, from coordinate 93,249 downwards.
AGGTGGCGTTCATCACGACGCAGATCAACACGCAGGTGTTCACGAAGCCGGTGCAGGTGTATGCCACGCTCGCCATCACCTACTTCGTGCTGTGCTTCGGGCTGTCCCGCGTGGCCTACACGATGGAGCGACGGCTCGGCGCGACGGCCGCGCCGGTGTCGCGCCGGTAGTCGGCCGGCGCCACGCCGCACCAGCGCTTGAACTGCCGGCTGAAGTGCGCACCGCTCGCGTAGCCGAGCCGCTCCCCGACCGCCGCGATGCTGAGCTGCGCGTCCATCAGCAGCAGCTTTGCGCGGCGCAGCTTCAGCGTCGAGCGGTACTGGCGCGCCGACATGCCGTAGACCTGCCGGAACAGCGCGTTGCCGTGGTCCGGCGTGTAGCCCAGCCGGCGGATCGCCGCCTCGAGCGAGGTCTCGGCGCCGCCGCGCTGCACCTCGCGCTCGATCAGCTCGGCCAGCCGGCCCGCGGTCTGCAGCGCCAGCTGCGGCACCGGGGCGGCGGCGATCTCTTCCTGCTCGAGCCCGCGGGTCAGCGCGGCGAACAGCGTCATCAGCGAGGCACCCAGTTCCAGCCGGTGCGCCAGCGGCGAAAGCGCCGCATGGTCGGCGGCCAGCGCCAGCATGCGCTGCAGCGCCGGCTGCAGCCGCTGCGTCAGCGCGCTGTCGGCGGCGAAGATGCGCGTGCCGGCACGGCACAGCAGGCGCCGCAGCTCCAGGTCGTCGAGGTCGAAGTGCACGCAGTACAGGCGCGCCGCGACGGGCGTGCTCGACGCATGGGCCTCGAACGGCGTGATCAGCAGCAGGTCGCCGGCCTGCTGGGCCAGCGTGCGGCCGGTCAGCCGCACCTGCTGCTCGCCCGACAGCAGCAGGCACAGCTCGAAGTACGGATGGTCGTGGCGGGGATACTGCCAGCGCGGGCCGACGCGGCGCGTGTGGGCGTCGGTCATCGTGACGGTCGTGCGCACGTCCGGCTGCTTGGTGTAGTCCGGCAACGCGGTCTCGGGGCGGACGGGGTACATGGCTCGTGGGGTTGCGGTGGCCGCGGGCTTCGCGGTTCAGGGCAAGCGCATCCCGCTTCGGGACATGGCCGGGCCGGCGCCGCGCTCGCAGAATCGGCACCTTACACCGGGATTGCGCATGAATCGCTTCTTCAACACCCAGCATGCGCCGGTCGGCGCCCACGCCAGCCTGACGCTCGGCTTCCCCGGCGCCCGCGGCGGCATGGACCTGGAGCTGTGCGGCGCGCCCGGCCAGTCGGTGCTGGTGGCGCTCGAATCGGCGCAGCAGCCCGGCGTGTTCGAGACGCTGCCGTTCTGCGAGCCGCCGGACGACGCGGAGCGCCAGCGCTTCGTCAGCGACCAGGGCGACTCGCACCTCGGCGCGTCGGGCCTCGGCGCGCGGCTGTTCGCGCTGGACGAAGTGCAGCGCGAGTTCTCGCTGGGCACCGACCGCTGGCAGGCCGGCGACCTGCGCTTCACGCTGTACACGCCGGTGCGCGACCTGCCCGACCCGGACGCCTGCGCGCCGCTGGACGCGATGCGCGCCTTCGTGCCGGCGGTGCGCGCCGAGATCGAGGTCGACAACCGGGCCGGCACGCGCGCACGGCGGGTCGCGGTGGGCCTGTCGGGCATCGATCCGCTGCGCGGGCTGCGCCACCTGGTGCTCGGGGATCGTGCCGACGGGATCGGCATCGGCGACGGGCTCGAACAGGGCTTCGCGACCGACGCGCCCGGCGCCTGGTCGGGCATCGGCTTCGACCCGCTGGCGGTGCTGGGCGACCGCCACCAGAGCAACCGCGGGTCGATGCTGGGCGGCTGGGGGCTGGTCTGCGCGGAGGTACCGGCCGGCGAGCGCCGCACGCTGCGCTTCGCGTTCTGCTTCCACCGGGCCGGCGTCATCACCGGCGGCATCGCGACCCGCCAGCTCTACAACCGCTGGTTCGATTCGGTGGAGTCGGTCGCGCGCTTCGCGCTGTCGGACTTCGACGAGGCGGTGCAGGCCAGCCGGGCCGCCGATGCGCGGCTCGCGGCCAGTGCACTGTCGGCGGCGCAGCGCTTCACGGTCGCCCATGCGACGCGCTCGTACCTGTACTCGACCCAGCTGCTCGAACGCGACGGCCGCGCGCTGTGGGTCGTCAACGAGGGCGAGTACAACATGCTGAACACGCTCGACCTGGTGGCCGACCATTCGCTGTACGAAGGCCTGCACCACCCGTGGACGGTCCGCAACGTGCTCGACCAGTACGCCGCCGGCTACTCGTACGAAGACGAGGACGGCGTCAGCTTCACGCACGACATGGGCGTCGACGGCATCTTCGCGCCACCGGGCCGCTCGGCCTACGAGCGCGCCGGGCTGACCGGCTGCTTCTCGCAGATGACGACCGAAGAGCTGCTGAACTGGACGCTGTGCGCCGGGCTGTATGCGCACCAGGGCCGCGACCTCGCCTGGGCGCGGCGCCATGCCGCGCTGCTGGAGCGCTGCCTGCAGAGCCTGGAACGACGCGACAACCCCGAGCCGGCGCAACGCAACGGCGTGCCGCGCGCCGACAGCAGCCGCTGCGAGGGTGGGCGCGAGATCACGACCTACGACTGCCTCGACCCGTCGCTCGGCCAGGCCGCCGGCAACACCTACATCGCCGGCAAGGCGTGGGCGGCGTACGTGATCCTGCAACAGTTGTTCGTGCAACTCGACCGGCCGGCACTGGCCGAGCGGGCCCACCAGCAGGCCCGGCGCGCCGCCGCAACGGTGGTGGCCGCCACCCGGGCCGACGGGCTGATCCCGGCGCTGCTGGAGGCGCCCGACGACGATGCGGTGATCCTGCCGGTGATCGAGGCACTGGCCTACCCGTGGTTCGCCGGCTGCCGCGACGCGCTGGCGCCGGACGGCGAGTACGCGCCGTACCTGGCCGCGCTGAAGCGCCACATGAGCGAGCACGTGCTGCGCGAAGACACCTGCCTGTTCGCCGACGGCGGCTGGCGCATCACCTCGCGCAGCGACAACACCTTCCCCGCCAAGGCCTACGTCTGCCAGTTCGTCGCCCGTGAGATCCTGCAGATGCCGCTCGGCACGGTCGGCACGCGCGCCGACGAAGCCCATGCCGCCTGGCAGCTGCATCCGGACCTCAGCGTGCACTGCTGGAGCGAGCAGGTGAAGAACGGGCTGGTGTTCGCCGCCAAGTACTACCCGCGCGGCGTCAGCAGCCAGATCTGGCTGACCGAGGGGTGACCAAGGGTCACACCCGCCGCCTTGTTTGAAACCAGACGTAAGCAGTGCGACAGAATAAGTACCAAAGCAGACCGGTACATAACCAATCTAATACCTGTTAATCGCCTGCATTGGCGTCCGATGGGCACGGCTTGGCGGCTGGAGCCATCACCGTTACGTTTCTGAAAGCGCTCGCATCTTGTTGCAAGACACAGGTCGCTGCCGGTGAAGGTGCCTTCGAAAATTCCCTCAGTGCTTCGTCGTCACAACACTGAAAGGGACAGATCATGAAGAGCGTGGGAATGACCGTGGTGGCCGTGGCCATCGGCGGCTTGTGGTCGCAGGTGCAGGCGGCCAGCCTGCAGCCGGCGACGGCGGCAGTGGCCGCGCAGGCGTCGTTCGACGGCCTGCTGCTGGCCCAGGCCACGACGGCCCCGGCCTGGCAGGAAGGCGTGACCTACACCGCCGGCACCATCGTCAGCTACAACGGCGCGCTGTATGTCGCGCTGGTGACCCACACCGCCTGGGCCGGCACCAACTGGAACCCGGCCGCGACGCCGACGCTGTGGTCGCCGACCGGCGGCAGCGCGCCCGCCCCGGCGCCGACGCCCGCTCCGGCTCCGGCACCGGCCCCCGCGCCCGCGCCGGCCCCTGCGCCGAGCCCGTCGCCCGCCCCGGCCCCCGGCACCTGCGCGATGCCGTGGTCGGCCAGCACCGCCTACAACGGCGGCGCGGTCGTCAGCGTCAATGGCGTGAACTACAAGGCCAACTGGTGGACGCAGGGCAACAACCCGTCGACCAACAGCGGCCCGGTCGGCAGTGGCCAGCCGTGGACGCCGACCGGCAATTGCAGCACCGCCCCGGCGCCCGCACCGTCGCCGGCCCCTGCGCCCGCACCGGCTCCCGCGCCTGCTCCGGCACCGGCCCCCGCTCCCGCGCCCGCCGGCGACCTGCCGGCAGGCGCGCTGTCGGCGAACCAGAGCAAGCGTGTCTACGTCGGCTACTACCCGAGCTGGAGCGACAACTGGTTCGACGCCACCGGCAAGAGCGCGGCCGAGGTCTACACCGCCAGCAAGCTGGCGCGCGTGCCGGCCACCTACACGCACGTGATGGCCTCGTTCGCCGACCCGAACTTCTCGTGGGCCGGCATCGCGACCAACAGCTTCTCGGGCACCGGCATCAACTTCAACGCGACCCCGCGCGACATCAAGGCCGCGATCGACGTGCTGCACAAGCGCAACCAGAAGATCATCCTGGCCGTGGGTGGCGCGACCTACAACAACTGGGGTCCGCTCGCGGCGGAAGGCGCGGCCGGCGGCGGCCCGATCATCAACGCCCTCGCGAAGATCCAGACCGAGATGGGCTTCGACGGCCTCGATGTCGACTACGAAGTCGACGGCGACGTCGACCGCTATGCCAACGCGATCAAGGCGCTGCGCAAGGCCGTCGACCTCGCGGGCGGCGGCCGCGTGCTGACGCTGGCCGGCTGGTCGAGCGGCGCCGACTGCACCGCGGGCACGACGGCCGACTCGCGCTGCGCCGGCAAGATGTCGTACTGGGGCGGCAACGCCGGCCGCGAGCGCGGCGTGGTGCTGAAGTACCCGGCGACGGCGGCGATGCTCGACCTGGTCAACGTGATGAGCTATGACGCCCGCTACGAGCACTACGACGGCGTGGTCGCGTACAACCAGTACCGCAGCCTCTACCCGTCGAAGACCATCGTGTCGATCGGCTTCGAGCCGGCACCGGAAGGCTGGAGCGGCGGCCAGCTGGTCATCAACGACGGCGACGCGCAGTGCGAAGGCTCGCGCATCCTGCAGGACCAGTACGGCGCGACGCTGAACCTGCCGTACTCGGTGCAGCGCTTCACGACGGCGGTGCTGAACAGCACGGCGTCGAACCGCAACCCGCGTGACGGCGCGATGCTGTGGGCCATCATCAAGCCGGCGTCCGGCTCGTGCGGCAGCGCCGCACTGGCAGCGCCCGGCACGGTCGGCCAGAAGGTCGGCAACAGCTTCGGCCTGCCGGTCGACCCGCTGCTGCAATCCGCTGACTGGAAGTAACCAGAGTCTCTCGCCAGACCGAGCGCCTTCTCCCTGCGGGGAGAAGGCGCTTTTTTTTCGTCCGCCAAATTCGCTATCCGCATGACCTGATCCGGTTTCATTCGTTGCGACGGCCGGGCCGCGTGCCCATCATCGATGTTCACTCTCACCCCGAGGTCATTCATGAGCATCACCGCCATCAACGTGCGCAACCAGTTCCGCGGCAAGGTCAAGGAGATCATCGAAGGACCGGTCGTGTCCGAGATCGACGTCGAGACGCCGTCCGGCCTGGTCGTCACGTCGGTCATCACGACGCGGTCGGTGAAGGAACTGAAGCTCGCGGTCGGCAAGGACGTGATCGCGCTGGTCAAGTCGACCGAGGTGTCGATCGCGACCCTCTGACGCGCCGCTGAAGGAGACCGCGATGGCATTCCACGGCAGCCCGGTGCGCGTGCTGGTGATTCCCGGGCTGCGCGGCAGCGGCCCGGCCCATTGGCAGAGTTGGCTGCACAACCACTTCCGCCATTCGCGGCAAGCGGTCCGCGTCGAGCAGGACGACTGGGACACCGCCGACCTCGGGGCCTGGGCCACCCGCATCGGCGAGACGCTCGCCGCCGAGCCGCTCGGCCCGTGGATCGCGGTGGCCCACAGCTTCGGCTGCCTCGCGCTGGCGCAGCACCTGCTGTCGACCTGCGGGCGCAGCGCCCACGGCGTGCGCGGCGCGCTGCTGGTGGCGCCGGCCGAACCGGGGCGCTTCGGGCTCGACGAGCAGCCGCTGCGCCAGCGGTTGCGGCTGCCGGCCACGCTGCTCGCGAGCGACACCGACCCGTGGATGAGCGCACAGCGCGCAGAATCGTTCGCCCAGGCCTGGGGCAGCGGCTTCGTGAACCTGGGCGATGCCGGCCACATCAACACCGACGCGGGCTTCGGCCCGTTGCCGGCGGCGAAGAAGCTGACCGAGTTCCTGATCCACCGCATCGAGCAATCGCGGCGGCCCGAGCGCGCCGAGCTGCACGAGTTCTCGTTCGCCGTCTGACCCATCCATCACCAGGAGAGCACCATGAGCTTGCGACTGGGCGACATCGCCCCCGACTTCGAACAGCAATCGTCCGACGGCCCGATCAGCTTCCACAAGTGGCTGGGCGACAGCTGGGGCGTGCTGTTCTCGCACCCGGCCGATTTCACGCCGGTGTGCACCACCGAACTCGGCCTGACCGCCAAGCTGAAGGACGAGTTCACGAAGCGCAACGTGAAGGCCATCGCGCTGAGCGTCGACCCGGTCGACTCGCACACGAAGTGGATCCACGACATCAACACGACGCAGAAGACGCGGGTCAACTTCCCGATCCTGGCCGATGCCGACCGCAAGGTGGCCGAGCTGTACGACCTGATCCACCCGAACGCCAGCACCACGGCCACGGTGCGCTCGCTGTTCGTGATCGACCCGGCGAAGAAGATCCGCCTGACGATCACCTACCCGGCCAGCACCGGCCGCAACTTCGACGAGATCCTGCGGGTGATCGATTCGCTGCAGCTGACCGATTCGCACAGCGTCGCGACGCCGGGCAACTGGAAGGACGGCGACGACGTCGTGATCGTGCCGTCGCTGCAGGACCCGGAGCTGATCAAGAAGAAGTTCCCGAAGGGCTACACGGCGGTGACGCCATACCTGCGGCTGACGCCGCAGCCGAACAAGCCTTGATTTCCTGACACGCCCGGGCCTGGCACCGATCGGGGATCCCCCGTTCTTGCCAGTCGCCGGGTTCGTGCGGCACACTCGCCCCCGACAACAAGTAGAAACACACCACGTTGGGGGGCGTGCGTCGTCGACGCGCGGCCTCGTTCCCATCTAGCGAGGCACCGATGTCCGACAGCTTGAAGGATCTGCTTGCCACCGGCGTCGATGACGACGTCGCCGTCTCCGCCCCCGACCGGCCGCCGCTGCGCCACCGCGAACTGCGCCGGCTGGTCGCCGAAACCCTCGCGCGGCTGAACGGCCTGGGCATCGGCCGCAACGACCGCGTGGCCGTGGTGCTGAACAACGGCCCCGAGATGGCGACCTGCTTCGTCGCCTGCGCCTGCGGCGTGACCAGCGCGCCGCTGAACCCGGCCTACCGCGCCGACGAGTTCGAGTTCTACCTGTCCGACCTGAACGCGAAGGCGCTGATCGTCGAGCGCGGCAGCGCCTCGCCGGCGATCGACGTGGCCGCGAAGCTTGGCGTGCGCGTGATCGACCTGGTCGTGCCCGAAGGCGCCGGCGCCGGCAGCTTCGTGCTGGAACCGCGCGACGGTGCGATTGGCGCATCGGCCGCGCAACCCGCCTGGGCCGAGCCCGACGACGTCTCGATGGTGCTGCACACCTCCGGCACCACCTCGCGCCCGAAGATCGTGCCGCTGTCGCAGCGCAACCTGTGCGCGTCGGCCGGCAACATCCGCCGCACGCTCGCGTTCACCGCGGCCGACCGCGGGCTGAACATCATGCCGCTGTTCCACATCCACGGCCTGATCGCCGGCGTGCTCGCGCCGCTGTCGGCCGGCTCGCAGGTGTTCTGCACGCCGGGTTTCAATGCGCTGAAGTTCTTCGGCTGGATGGACGAAGCGAAGCCCACCTGGTACACCGCGGTCCCGACCATGCACCAGGCCATCCTGTCGCGCGCCGGCAAGAACGCCGATGTGATCAAGCGCCACCCGCTGCGCTTCCTGCGCTCGTCGTCGTCGTCGATGCCGCCGCAGGTGATCCGCGAACTCGAAGAGGTGTTCGGCGCCCCGCTGATCGAGGCCTACGGCATGACCGAGGCCACGCACCAGATGGCGTCGAACCCGCTGCCGCCGGCCGCCCGCAAGCCCGGCGCGGTCGGCCTCGCGGCCGGGCCCGAGGTGGCCATCATGGGCGAGGACGGCAGCCTGCTGCCGGCCGGTGGCATCGGCGAGATCGTGATCCGCGGCGCCAACGTGACGCGCGGATACGAGAACAACCCGAAGGCGAATGCCGAGGGCTTCACGAACGGCTGGTTCCGCACCGGCGACCAGGGCACGATGGACGCCGACGGCTACATCAGCCTGACCGGCCGGCTGAAGGAAATCATCAACCGCGGCGGCGAGAAGGTCAGCCCGCGCGAGGTCGACGAGATCCTGATGGACCACCCGGCCGTCGCGCAGGTGGTGTGCTTCGGCATGCCGCACCCGAAGCTCGGCGAAGAGGTCGCCGCGGTCGTCGTGCTGCGCGAAGGCCAGCCCGCGACCGAACGCGAGCTGCAGGCCTTCGTCGGCACGCGGGTGGCGGACTACAAGGTGCCGAAGAAGATCCTCTTCATGGACGAGATCCCGAAGGGCGCCACCGGCAAGCTGCAGCGCATCGGCCTGGCGCAGAAGCTCGGGCTCGGCTGACACCGTTTTCTTCCCGGGCGAACCCTGCCGGTCGCCCGCGGTCGGCGTCCGTGAGGACGTTGGCGGCCGCACCCACAAGAACGACACCGACGGACCCCGGGGGGTGATCACCTCCCAGCGTGACAACCACAAGGAGCGATCTTGAAGTACCAGCAGTTCAAGCAGTGGGTGGCGGCCGCGACGGCGCTGTGTGCGGCGAGCGTGGGCGGTGCGGCGCAGGCCTGGGAGCCGGCCAAGCCGGTGGAGTTCGTGGTGCCGGCCGGCACCGGCGGCGGGGCCGACCAGATGGCCCGCTTCATCCAGGGCGTGGTCGCGAAGAACAACCTGATGAAGCAGCCGATCATCGTCGTCAACAAGGCGGGCGGTGCCGGCGCCGAGGGTTTTCTCGACGTGAAGGGCGCGAAGGGCGATGCGCACAAGATCGTCATCACGCTGTCGAACCTGTTCACGACGCCGCTCGCGACCGGCGTGCCGTTCAACTGGCGCGACCTGACGCCGGTGGCGATGCTCGCGCAGGACGAGTTCGTGCTGTGGGTCAATGCCGAGTCGCCGTACAAGACCGCGAAGGAGTACATCGACGCGATCAAGGCGCAGCCGGCCAACAGCTTCAAGATGGGCGGCACCGGCTCGAAGCAGGAAGACCAGATCATCACCGCGATGCTGGAAAAGGCCGTCGGCAGGAAGCTCACCTACATCCCGTACAAGGGCGGCGGCGATGTCGCGGTGCAGCTGGTGGGCAAGCACGTCGACTCGACGGTCAACAACCCGATCGAGGCCGAATCGCACTGGCGCGCCGGCAAGCTGCGCGCGCTGTGCGTGATGGACAAGGACAAGCTGCCGTACAGCACGAAGCTGACGCCGACGCAGAGCTGGAACGACATCCCGACCTGCGCCTCGGCCGGCGTGCCGGTCGACTACCTGATGCTGCGCGGCATCTTCATGCCGCCGGGCGTGACGCCGGACCAGGTGGCGTTCTACGTCGAGCTGTTCAAGAAGCTGCGCGCGCTGCCGGAGTGGAAGGACTTCATGGACAAGGGTGCGTTCAAGCAGACCTTCATGAGCGGTGCGGAGTACGTCGACTGGCTCGGCAAGAACGAGCAGATGCACCGCGAGCTGATGAAGCAGTCCGGCTTCCTGGCGCAGTAGATTGACCCACCCCCGAAGCGCCTTCGGCGCCTCCCCCTCAAGGGGGCGACGCCAGAGGCCCGGCAAAGCCGGTTCCTCGGCGGCCGCTGGATCCAACCAAAGAGGTGATGCATGAGCGAAGGTGAATCCACGACCGTCGGCAAACGGTGGCCGGAAATTGGCATGGCCGGCGTGCTGGCCGCGATCGCGCTGATCGTCATCGTCGACAGCCTGCGCGTGGGCATCGGCTGGGCCGACGACGGCCCGCGCGCCGGCTACTTTCCGTTCTACATCGGGGGGCTGCTGCTGGCGGCGAGCCTCGCGATCGTGGTCGGCGAGCTGCGGCGCTGGCGCCAGCCCGACCCGCCGTTCGCCGAGCGCGCGCAGCTGCGCAGCGTGGTCGCGGTGCTGCTGCCGATGGTGGTGTACGTCGCGCTGATCTGGGGGCTCGGCATCTACCTCGCGTCGGCCTTGCTGATCGGCTACTTCATGCGCCGGCACGGGCAGTACCGCTGGCCGGCGACCGCGGCGGTGTCGGTCGGCGTGCCGCTGCTGCTGTTCGCGGTGTTCGAGAAGTGGTTCCTCGTGCCGCTGCCGAAGGGGCCGATCGAGCATCTCCTCGGCTTGTAGCCCCTCCTCCTTTCGCGCACACAAGAACCCACAGGGAGAGAAGCGCATGGAAGAAATCACCAACCTGATGCACGGCTTCGGCGTGGCCCTCACGCTGCCCAACCTCGGCTTCATGCTGATCGGGCTGACGCTGGGCGTGCTGATCGGCGTGCTGCCGGGACTCGGCGGCGCCAACGGCGTCGCGATCCTGCTGCCGCTGACCTTCTCGATGAACCCGACGTCGGCCATCATCATGCTGTCGTGCATCTACTGGGGTGCGCTGTTCGGCGGGGCGATCACGTCGATCCTGTTCAACATCCCCGGCGAACCGTGGTCGGTGGCCACCACCTTCGACGGCTACCCGATGGCGCAGCAGGGCAAGGCGGCGCAGGCCCTCACCGCGGCGTTCACCTCGTCGTTCGTCGGCGCGCTGTTCGCGGTGCTGCTGATCACCTTCCTCGCGCCGCTGCTCGCGAAATTCGCGCTGAAGTTCGGACCGCCGGAGTTCTTCGCGGTGCAGCTGCTGACCTTCTGCAGCTTCGTCGGCACCAGCAAGGAGCCGCCGGCCAAGACCATCGCGTCGATGATGCTCGGCTTCGCGCTCGCCGCGGTCGGCATGGACAGCGTGACCGGCAACCTGCGCATGACCTTCGGCGTGCCCGAGCTGCTGAAGGGCTTCGACTTCCTGATCGCGGTGATCGGGCTGTTCGGCATCGGCGAGATCCTGCTGACGATGGAAGAGGGCCTGGCCTTCAAGGGCAAGAGCGCGAAGATCAACTTCAAGGTGGTGTGGCAGACCTGGGGCGAGCTCGCGCGGCACTGGAAGACCTTCCTGCGCTCCACCGCGATCGGCTGCTGGATGGGCATCACGCCGGGCGGCGCGACGCCGGCCTCGTTCATGAGCTACGGCATGGCGCGGCGCATGTCCGACGACCCGCAGGGCTTCGGCAAGGGCCAGATCCAGGGCGTGATCGCGCCCGAGACCGCAGCGCACGCGGCCGGCACCTCGGCGCTGCTGCCGATGCTGACGCTCGGCATCCCCGGCTCGCCGACCGCCGCAGTGCTGCTCGGCGGCCTGCTGATCTGGGGGCTGCAGCCGGGGCCGATGCTGTTCGTCGAGCAGAAGGATTTCGTCTGGGGGCTGATCGCGTCGATGTACCTCGGCAACCTGGTCGGGCTGATCGTGGTGCTCACGACGGTGCCGTGGTGGGCGGCGATCCTGCGCATCCCGTTCTCGGTGATCGCGCCGGTGATCATCGTGATCTGCGCGATCGGTGCGTACACCGTGCACAGCGCGATGTTCGACGTGGTGATGATGCTGGTGTTCGGCGTCGTCGGTTACGTCTTCAAGAAGCTGCGCTACCCGCTCGCGCCGATGGTGCTGGCGCTGGTGCTGGGCGACATGGCCGAGGCGAGCTTCCGGCAGTCGATGCTCGCGTCTCAGGGCAAACTCTCGATCTTCTGGTCGAACCCGCTGGTCGGCGGCATCACCGCGCTGGCGCTGGTGATCCTGCTGTGGCCGGCAGTGCAGCGGGCCCTCGGCTGGGCGCGCACGCGCGGATCCGCGCCGGTCGGAGACCATCCTTGAAAGGACTGCCTTGAAATTCGCGATCGTCGGCGCCGGTGCCATCGGCGGCTACCTGGGGGCCCGGCTGGCACTGGCCGGCGAAGAGGTCACCTTCATCGCCCGCAACCGCAACCTGGCGGCCATCAACGCGAACGGCTTCAGGCTGATCGAGGAAGACGGCCGCGAGCAGGTCGCGCGCAACCTGCGCGCCGTGCAGCGCATGGCCGAGGCCGGCCCGCAGGACGTGGTGCTGCTGACGCTGAAGGCGCACCAGGTGAAGGACGTGCTGCCCGAACTGCGCGAGCTGTTCGGCCCGCACACGCTGGTGGTCACGATGATCAACGGGCTGCCGTGGTGGTACTTCCACAAGCTGGCCGGCCCGTACGAAGGCCGCTCGCTTGACAGCGTCGACCCCGGCGGTGTGATCGGCGCGCACATCGAGCCCGAACGGGTGATCGGCGGCATCGTCTACCCGGCCTCGGAGCTGGTCGAGCCGGGCGTGGTGCGCGTGGTCGAAGGCAACCGCTTCACGCTGGGCGAGCTCGACGGCTCGCGCAGCGAGCGCATCGAGGCGCTGGCGCAGGCGATGATGCGGGCCGGCTTCAAGTCGCCGGTGTCGAAGGACATCCGCGGCGAGATCTGGGTCAAGCTGTGGGGCAACCTGAGCTTCAACCCGATCAGCGCGCTGACCCATGCGACGCTGCAGGACATCTGCCGCTTCCCGGCGACCCGGCAGCTGGCGGCGCGGATGATGACCGAGGCGCAGGCGATCGGCGAGAAGCTCGGCGTGGAGTTCAAGATCTCGCTGGACAAGCGCATCGCCGGTGCCGAAGCGGTGGGCGCGCACAAGACCTCGATGCTGCAGGACGTCGAACACGGCCGCGCGCTGGAGCTGCAGGCGCTGGTGGGCTCGGTGGTCGAGCTCGCGCAGATCACGCAGACGCCGGCGCCGAACATCGAGGCGGTGCATGCCGTGGCGAGCCTGCTGGCGCAGACGCTGGCGCAGCATGCCGGCAAGCTCGCGATCTCGCCCGCCTGAGACCCGAAGCCAGGATCCGACCGGCGTCACGATGGCATGGACCTCGCTGTCTTCTTCCGCAACCTGAACCTCGGACGGACGAACTGCCCGACGAAGCTGCAGTTCGAAGCCGCGTTCCTCGATGCCGGTGCCGACGCCGCCGCGTCGCTGCTGACCAACGGCACGCTGGTCTATGCCGCGCCGTCGGTGGAGGCGGCGCAGCAGGTGTTCGAACGGGCGCGGGTGCTGCTGGACACCCGCTGCGGCCTGAAGGAGCCGGCGTTCGTGCGCACCGTCGACTACCTCGCCGCGCTGGTCGACACCGACCCGTTCGCCGGCATCGACCGCGCGAGCGTCTACGAGTTCTGCGTGTCCTTCCTGCATTCGCCGGACGTGACGCCGCCGACGCTGCCGCTCGCGTCGGCGAACGGCAACGTCGAGCTGATCGCGCTGACGCCGGGCGAGGTGCTGAGCGTCAGCCGCAAGCTCGGCGCCTCGCCGGGCAGCCCGAACGCCTTCCTCGAAAAACGCCTCGGCTCGCCGCTGACGACGCGGGCGTGGAACACCGTTGTGCGGCTGGTGCGCAAGCACCGCGCCGCGTCCGCCGACTGACCTGGGCCCACTGCGATGAAACCCGACTTCACGATCCGCCCCGTCGCGCGCAACGACTTCGCCGCCTGGAAGCCGCTGTGGGACGGCTACAACGCGTTCTACGGCCCCGAGGGGCCGACCGCGCTGCCCGACGAGATCACGCAGGCCACCTGGTCGCGCTTCTTCGACGCCTACGAACCGGTGCATGCGCTGGTGGCCGCGCGCGGCAGCGAACTGCTGGGCCTGACGCACTACCTGTTCCACCGCAGCACGACGCTGCTCGGGCCGACCTGCTACCTGCAGGACCTGTTCACGACGGTGGCTGCACGCGGCCGTGGCGTCGGCCGGGCGCTGATCGACGGCGTCTACGAGCGCGCGCGGGCCGGTGGCGCCGGCCGCGTCTACTGGATGACGCACGAGACCAACGCAACCGCGATGAAACTGTACGACCAGGTGGCCGAGAAGCCCGGCTTCGTGATCTATCGCAAGATGCTCTGAACACCCGATGCCGATGCCTTACACGCTGACCCTCACCGATTCCGACGACGAAGCCTTGCGCCAGGCCGTGCTCGCGCCGCTGCGCGAATACAACCTGTCGCAGGCCGGTGCCAGCGGACAACGCCAGCTCGCGGTGCTGGTACATGACGCGCAAGGCCAGGTCGTCGGCGGCGCCTGGGGCTACACCGGCTTCCAGTGGCTGTTCATCCAGCTGCTGGTGGTGCCGGCCGAGGCGCGCGGCCAGGGCCTGGGCACGCAGATCATGCAGCGCGCCGAAGCCGAGGCGGTTGAGCGCGGTTGCGTCGGCGCCTGGCTCGACACCTTCGAGTTCCAGGCGCGCGGCTTCTACGAGAAGCTCGGCTACGCCTGCTTCGGCCAGATCGACGGCTACCCGCCGGGCTACGCGCGCTACTTCATGAAGAAGGCGCTTGCGCCGGTTCAGCCGGCGCCGTAGACGTTGGCCAGCGTGCCGATGCCGTCGATCGCCACCTCGACGAGGGTGCCGGGCTTCATCGGCAGCACGCCGAGCGAGGTGCCGCACAGGATCACGTCGCCCGGCTCCAGCGTCATGTCGTGCGACAACCGCGACACCAGCTCGGCCGGCGTGAAGAACATGTCGGCCAGAGGGTAGTTCTGCCGCTCGCGGCCGCCCACCGTCGTGCGCAGCGTCGCGACGGTGGGGTCGAAGTCGGTCTCGATGATCGGGCCAAAGAGGCCGAAGCCGTCGAAGCTCTTCGCGCGCGCCCATTGCGCGAAGCTCGGGTCGCGCGCGATCAGCTCCATCGCGGTCACGTCGTTGGCGCAGCTGTAGCCGAAGATGTGCGCGGCCGCCTGGTCGACCGTCACCGCCTTCGCGCGGCGGCCGATCACGATCGCCAGCTCGCCTTCATAGGCGATGCGGCCGACATCGGGATTCGGCACCGGGATCGCCTGGCCATGCGCCGCGAAGCTGTTCGGTGCCTTCAGGAAGTACAGCGGCTCGGCCGGCCGAGACCAGCCGTTCTTCTCGGCCGCCGCGGCGAAGTTGTTCCACAGCGCGATCATCTTCGACGGCCGGCACGGCGTCAGCCAGTCGAGGCCGGCGAGCGGCAGCCGCTCGCCGGTGGGGGAAGGGGAGTCGAACAGGTCGCCGGCGTGGACGACGACCTCGCCCCCATCCAGCAGACCGAAGACCTCACGTCCTGCGTGCACCCCCCGCAGCCATTTCATGCGCCGTCGACGCAGGCGGCGGCCAGCAGTTCGCGGATGAAGCGGGACTTGCCTTCGGTGTAGGCCTCGCGGTCGTCGCGGTAGCGTGCGGCGAGCGCGCGCTTCACGTCGACGTACTGCGCGGCCAGCTCGGGGTGAGCGCGCAGCTGATCGCGAAACCGGAGCTCGGCCTGCGCATCGGCCGGCACGCGCACGTGCACATGGTGGGTGCGGCCGCTGCCGTAGGGCGGCATGCCCTTCACGAAGAACATGCGGTCGCGCCGCGGGTTGTCGGGCCAGAACGCGTAGCCGAGGCCTTCGAGCGGCTCGATGAACGACGGCCACTGCGCCGTCACCGGCGCGATCAGCAGGATGTCGATGATCGGCTTGGCCGGCAGGCCCGGCACCGCGGTGCTGCCGATGTGCACGATGCACGCCTCGATTTCCGGCCCGAGCGCGGCGCGGATCGCCTGCTGCTCGGCCTTGAACAAGGCGGGCCAGCGGGCATCGTAGTCAACGAGGTCGACGGTATCGGGCATGGTGGGGCCTCCAACGGACGCGCCCGCACGGTATCACTGTGCGGCCCGGAAGTCAGCCCCCCGGCCCCACCGTCAGAAGGCCGGCACCATCGAACCCGCGAAGCTCGACTCGACCAGCTGCTTCACCTCGGGCGACTGGAAGGCCTTCACCAGCTTCGCGACCCAGGGCTTGTCCTTGTCTTCGGTGCGCACCGCCAGCAGGTTGGCGTACGGGTTCTTCGGATCCTCGATCGCGATCGCGTCGCGCGTGGGCACCAGCCTGGCCTGCACCGCGTAGTTGGTGTTGATCGCGCTCGCGTCCAGGTCGTCGAGCGAGCGCGGCAGTTGCGCCGCCTCGATCTGCACGATCTGGAGCTTCTTCGGGTTCTCGACCACGTCCTGCACCGTCGCGCTGATGCCGGCGGTCGGCTTCAGCTTGATCACGCCGTACTTCTGCAGCAGCGCAAGCGCGCGGCCGCTGTTCGACGGGTCGTTCTGGATGCCGACCTTCGCGCCTTGCGGCAGCTCGGCCAGCGACTTGTATTTCTTCGAATAGAAGCCCATCGGGAAGGTCACGGTGTTGCCGACGGCGCTGATCCTGTAGCCGCGCGCCTGGATCTGCGACTGCAGGAACGGCAGGTGCTGGTAGCTGTTGGCCTGCACGTCGCCCGCGTCGAGCGCGGCGTTCGGCTGGATGTAGTCGTTGAACTCGACGATCTGCAGCTTCAGCCCATCGCGCTCGGCGACCTTCTTCGCCACCTCGGCGATCTGCGCATGCGGGCCGGCGGTGACGGCGATCCTGATCGTCTCCTGCGCGATGGCCGGCGCGACCGCGGCAATGAGGAGCAGGAAGGACAACAGCAAGGGTCGGCGATGGAAGCTCATGGTCATTCAGGTTGGAGGAAGGAAATCAGGCGGCAGGCTCGAATCCGTCGCGCCACACCAGCAGCCGGCGCTCCAGCGCGCGCATCGCGCCATCGCTCAGCTTGCCGAGCAGCGCCAGCAACGCGATCGCGGCCAGCACGATGTCGGCGCGGCCGGTCTCGCGGCCATCGGTCAGCAGGTAGCCCAGGCCGCTGCTCGCGGCGATCAGTTCGGCGGCCACCATGAACATCCACGCGAGGCCGAGGCCGTTGCGCAGCCCGGTCAACACCGACGGCAGCGCGGCCGGCAGCAGCACGCGCCGCACCAACACCCAGGGCGAGAAGCCGAACAGAAGGCCGACCTCGACCAGCTTGCGGTCGACGCCGCGGAAGCCCGAGGCCACGCCGAGGTAGACCGGAAAGAACGCGCCGATCGCGATCAGCACGATCTTCGGCGTCTCGTCGATGCCCAGCCACAGCAGCAGCAGCGGCACCCACGCGAGCGACGGGATCGCGCGCAGGCCCTGCACCGAAGGGTCGAGCCAGGCCGACATCCGCTGCGACAGGCCGACCGCCGAGCCGGCCGCCAGCGCCAGCCCGCTGCCGAGCGCGAAGCCCGCCGCGACGCGGCCGGTGCTGGCGAGCACGTGCAGCCCGAGCGCGGGGCCGCCCAGGTTGATCAGCGTGCGCAGCACCTCGCTGGGAGGCGGCAACGCGCGGCTGCCGGACCAGCCCAGCGCGGCCGCCAGCTCGATCGCGCCGAGCACCACCACCGGCAGCACGAGGCCGACCGGCAGGCGCCAGCGGCGTCTTCTTCGCGGGTTCTGCGTCGGGGACGGTGCCGGCGCAGCCGCCAGCGACAGCTCAGGCGGCACGCTGGATCACGCCGACCGCGAAGCGGGTGTCGACCAGCTCGGTGACCGTGCGGTTCAGGTCGGTCCCCGGCTTCACCAGCTGCTCGTCGAGCAGGATCGGCGCCGCCGCCTGCAGCGCCTTCACATGCTCGGCCGACGGCTGCGGGTTGCTCAGGTCGGTGCGCAGCTTGATCTGCAGCAACGCGACCTGCAGGCTGACCTTGGCCTCTTCGGACAGGATCTTCGCGGCCTCGCTCTGGTTCGCAAGGATCCACAACCGCGCGCGCTCATAGGCGGCGATCACGCGCTTCACGTCGTTCGGGCGCTGGGCGAGGACGTCCTCGCGCACGTTCAGGAAGCCGTAGGTGTTGAACGCGACGTTGCGGTACAGCAGCGTCGAGCCGGCATCCAGTTCGCTGGCCGCCATCAGCGGATCGAGCCCGGCCCAGGCGTCGACGCGGCCCTGCTCCAGCGCGGTGCGCCCATCGGCATGCTGCAGCGCGACATGCTCGACGTCGCTGCGCTTCAGCCCCACGCTGTGCAGTGCGCGCAGCAGGAACAGGTAGGGGTCGGTGCCCTTGGTCGCCGCGACCTTCCTGCCCTTCAGGTCGGCCAGCGACTTGATCGGCGAACCCTTCGGGACGACCAGCGCGGTCCATTCCGGGCGCGAGAAGATGTAGGGCGTCCGGATCGGGTTGCCGTTGGCCTTGGCCAGCAGCGCAGCCAGCCCGGCGCTCGATCCGATGTCGATGCTGTTGCTGTTCAGGTACTCGAGCGCGCGGTTGCTGCCGGCGCTCAGCACCCACTTGACGGCGACGCCGTCGCGCTTGAAATCCTCCTCCAGCCATCCGAAGCGCCGCAGCACCAGGCTGGACGGCGAGTAGTAGGCGTAGTCCAGGCGCAGCTCCTTCGCATCGGCGCGTGCGACGGTGGGAACGGCCAGGGCGGTGGCGGCTTGCAGGACGGTACGGCGTTTCATCGGCAACTTTCGGGGACGACTTTCGAACAAGAAGGATCAGGCGGCGGCGTGCACGGCATCCAGCCGCAGCCGCTTCGCGACGTGGTCGGCACCGAGCCGCGGGCCGCGGCCGAACAGCTGCTCGCGCAGCGTGCCGCCGGTGTACTCGCGGCGGTAGCGGCCGCGCTTCTGCAGCTCGGGCACCACGTGCTCGACGACATCGCGCATCGATTCATGTGCCACCGCATACGCCAGGTTGAAGCCGTCGACACCGGTCGCCTCGACCCAGCGCTCCAGCTCGTCGGCCACCTGCACGGCATCGCCGACGATCACCGGCCCGCGGCCGCCGAGGCCGATGAACTGCGCGGCCTCCTGCACCGTCCACACCCGCGTCGGGTCGGCCTGGTTGAACGACGCGAGCGCGCTGCGGCCGGCCTCGGTGTCGATGTACTCGACCGTCGCGTCGGGTGCGAAGCGGCTGAAGTCGACGCCGGTCCAGCCCGACAGCAGCGCGAGCGAGGCCTCGAGGTCGATGTGCTCGCGGTACTCGGCATGCTTCGCGCGCGCGGCGGCCTCGTTCTCGCCGGTGACGATCAGCGCCTGCGCATAGATCAGCACGTCGTTCGCCGGCCGGCCCTGGGCCACCAGTGCCGCGCGGAGGCCGTCAACGTACTTGCGCACCACCGCGATGCTCGGCCCGCTGACGAACACGCACTCGGCGTGGCGCGCCGCGAAGGCCTTGCCGCGCGGCGAGGTGCCGGCCTGGTACAGCACCGGCGTGCGCTGCGGCGACGGCTCGCACAGGTGGATGCCGGGCACCTGGTAGTGCTCGCCGCGGTGGCGGATCGGGTGCACGCGGCCCGGGTCGGTGAAGATGCCGCGCGCCTTGTCGCGCACCACCGCATCGTCCTGCCAGCTGTGCTCCCACAGCTTGTAGACGACCTCCAGGTACTCGTCGGCCACGTCGTAGCGGTCGTCGTGCGCCGCCTGCTGCGGCAGGCCCAGGTTGCGCGCGGCGCTGTCGAGGTAGCCGGTGACGATGTTCCAGCCGATGCGCCCGCGCGTCAGGTGGTCGAGCGTGCTGATGCGGCGCGCGAACGGGTAGGGGTGCTCGCAGGTCAGCGCGCAGGTCACGCCGAAGCCGAGGTGCTGCGTCGCTTGCGCCATCAGCGGCACCAGCGCGAGCGGGTCGTTCAGCGGCACCTGCACGCCGTGGCGCAGCGCGGCGTCGGCGGCGCCCTGGTACACGTCGTAGACCCCCAGCACGTCGGCCAGGAACACGCCGTCGAAGCGGCCGCGCTCCAGCAACTGCGCCAGCTCGACCCAGTGGTCCGGGTCGGTGTAGCGGTGCGAGCGGTCGCGCGGATGCGTCCACAGCCCGGGCGACTGGTGCCCGACCGTGTTCATCTGGAAGGCGTTGAAGCGGATCACTTGCTGGCTGCGGCCTGGAGCGCCTGCTGGTAGTCGGTCTTCACGAAGCCGGCGAAGCGCTGCTCGGTGACGGCCAGGAATTCCTTCGAGCGGTAGGCCTCGGCGATGTCCTTGACCCACGGCGTGTCCTTGTCCGCGGTGCGCACCGCGACCACGTTCTGGTAGGTCGGGCCGGTCTTCTCCAGCGCCAGTGCCTCGCTCAGCTTCAGCCCCGACGCGAGCGCGAAGTTGCCGTTGACGAACGAGTAGTCGGTGTCGTCCAGCGAGCGCGGCAACTGCGCGGCTTCGATCGGCACCAGCTTGATCTTCTTGAGGTTGACGGCCACGTCCTTCTCCGACGCGCGGATCGGGTCGGTGCCGTCGCGCAGCCTGACCCAGCCGATCTCCTGCAGCACGACCAGCGCGCGCGCCGCATTGGTCGGGTCGTTCGGCAGCGCGACGACGGCGCCTTCCTTCACGTCCAGCGTCTTGTGCTTCCTGCTGTAGATCGCGATCGGCGCGGTCGGCACCTTCAGCAGCTCGCTGATCGCGAGCTTGTTCTCGGTCGCGAACTTCGTCAGGTAGACGATGTGCTGGAACGCGTTCGCATCGAGCGCGCCCTGGGCCAGCGCATGGTTCGGCTGGATGTAGTCGTTGAACTCGACGACCTTCACGACGTAGCCCTTCTTCTCGAGCAGCGGCTTGATGCCGAGCTTGATCTGGTCGGCGTACGGGCCGGCGGTGGCGCCGAACACGATCTCCTTCTTCTGCTGGGCGGCTGCGCCGAGCGCGACGGCGGACAGGGCGACGGCCAGCAGCGAGCGGCGTGCGAACAGGATGGGGAACATCGGGGTACTCCAGGGAGAGAAGAAGGGAAGGGGTCAGCGCTTGTCGAGCCGCCGCGCGATCGTGGTGCCCACCAGCTGGATCGCCTGCACCAGCACGATCAGGATCGCGACGGTGAACACCATCACGTCGGTCTGGAAGCGGTAGTAGCCGTAGCGGATCGCGAGGTCGCCGATGCCGCCGCCGCCGACCACGCCGGCCACCGCGGAATACGACAGGAAGCTGATCGCGAGCACGGTGAGCGCGAGCACCAGGCCCGAGCGCGCCTCGACGATCAGCACGCGGGCGATGATCTGCAGCTCGGACGCGCCCATCGCATGCGCCGCCTCGATCACGCCGCGCGGCACGTCGCGCAGGTTCTGCTCGACCAGGCGGGCGAAGTACGGGACCGCGGCGAACGACAGCGGCACCGCGGCCGCCACCGGCCCGATCGAGCTGCCGGCGATCACGCGGGTGAAGGGCACCAGCGCGACCAGCAGGATGATGAACGGGAACGAGCGCACGGTGTTCACCAGCCAGTTGACGACCGCGAACACCGGCCGGTTGGCGAGCGACTGGCCCGGGCCGAGCAGGAACAGCCAGATGCCCAGCGGCCCGCCGAGCAGCACCGCGGCCGACAGGCCGATGGCCAGCATCAGCAGCGTCTGGCCGAGCGCGGTCGACAGCTCGGGGAGGATGGCGACGATGTTCTCAGGCATAGGCCACGGCCTCCTCGTGCGGCGGCGCGGCCACCAGCCGGGCGAGTGCACGGCCGAGCACGGTCTTGCGCGCGGCGCCGACCTCGGCCAGCGCGAACTGCTCGGCCACCGCGCCGTCTTCGATCACCGCGACGTGGCGGCACAGCGCCTGCACCACCGCCAGCTCGTGCGTGACGATCACGATGGTGACGCCGAGCCGGGCGTTGATGTCGCGCAGCGTGGCCAGCAGCGACTGCGTGGTCTCGGCATCGAGGGCCGACGTCGGTTCGTCGCACAGCAGCACCGACGGCCGCGACGCCAGCGCGCGGGCGATCGCGACGCGCTGCTTCTGGCCGCCCGACAACTGCGCCGGGTGCGCGTCGACCTTCTCGGCCAGCCCGACCAGCGCCAGGCACTCGTGCACGCGCTGTTCGATCTCGTGCGCGCGCCAGCGGCCGTGGATGCGCAGCGGGAACGCAACGTTGTCGAACACGCTGGCGTTCTGCAGCAGGTTGAACTGCTGGAAGATCATGCCGATGCTTTGGCGCGCCTCGCGCAGCTCGCGCTTGCCGAGGGCCGTCAGCTCGCGGCCGTCGACCGTGACGCTGCCGTGGTCGGGTCGCTCGAGCAGGTTGATCAGCCGCAGCAGCGTCGACTTGCCGGCGCCGCTCTTGCCGACCAGCCCGAAGATGTCGCCCTGGCGCACCTGCAGCGAGACGTTCTTCACCGCGTCGAAGCGGCTGCCGTTGGGCAGCGCGAAGCCCTTGCTCAAGCCGTCGAGGCGGATCAGCGGCGGCGGCAGGCCGGGGTCGAGGTTCTGGATGTTGCTCATCGGCGCATGCTCATGAATAGGCGGTCGGCTCGGGGATCTGGCCGTTCAGCACGTAGCGACCGATGTCGCGCAGCTTGTAGTCCACCGGGTCGTGCAGCGTGTGCACGCGGGCGTTGCGCCAGAAGCGGTCGAGGCCGAAGCGCTGCGAGGTGGAGCGCGCGCCGGTCAGCTCGAAGAGCTGCGAGCTGACCTCGAGGCCGGCACGGTGCGACAGCACCTTGGCCTCGGCCACCGCGATCGCGACCTCGCCGCGCTCGGCGGCCGTCAGCGCCGGTCCCTGGCGCAGCGCCTGGTCGAGCCGCAACGCTGCGGCGTCGGCCAATGCGATGGCAGGGCGCAGCAGCAGCCACAGCTCGCCGTAGCGGTGCTGGATGAACGGATCGTCGACCGCCTGCGCGACACCGGCGGCGAACCACGGCTTGCTCGATTGGCGGGTGTAGTGCCGGGCCTCGTCGAATGCGCCCAGGCCGATGCCGAGGTAGAGGTTGGCCATGATCAGCTGCGCCACCTGCGAGCGCAGCGTCGCGCGCACCGTCGGCACGACGCCCGGCGCCTGCAGCACCTCGTCGTGCGTGATGCGCACGGCGTTGAACGCGACGTTGCCGCTGTCGGTCTGGCGCTGGCCGAAGGCATCCCAGTCGGCCTGCACGTTGACGCCGTCGCGTCGTGTCGGCAGCGCGGCGATCAGCGCTGTCTGTGTCGGCTCGTGCCAGGCGGAGATCGTCAGCTGGTCGGAACCGACCGAGCCGGACGCGAAGCTCTTCAGGCCGTCGATCACGAAGCCGCCGTCGACCTCGCGGGCGACCGCGCGCTTGTCGAGCGGGTTCAGCGCATTGCCCCAGAAGAGCTGCTCATCGACGGTGCGGCGCAGCAGCGTGCGCTGCTGCTCGGCATTGCCGTACAGCAGCACGCCGGCGAGCTGCAGGTGGTGGAAGCCGAACAGGTGGGCGAGCGCGCTGTCGGCGTGCGCGAGCTGGCGCAGCACGCCATAGAACGTGGGCCAGTCGGCACCGAGGCCACCGAACTCGCGCGGGATCGTCAGCGTCAGCAGGCCGCTCGCGCGGATGTGTTCGCGCTCGGTCGCGGCATGGCCGCCCGCCCGGTCGCGTTCGACCGCGGTGGCGGCGAGCTGCTGGACGAGCGTGGCGGTGGCGGCGGAGATTCGCTCATGCGCATCGGCATGGCGGGACAACGGGAGAACCTGGGACATCGTGGCCGGCAGTGTGGTCGGCGCGCGGCGCGCGGCGAACGAAGGAAATCGCCGGTCGATCTGCGGTTTGCGTTGAGGGCATGAGCTCAGGCGGGGCGCGGCTTGCGCATGCATCTCTCAAGATCACAGAGCAGCGCGCATCCGTTCGCCCTGAGCAGGGCCTGAGCCTGTCGAAGGCCCGTCCGTCGAAGGGTCGTGTCCGCAGCGTGCAAGGCCTTCGACAAGCTCAGTCCGACCCTTCGACAGGCTCAGGGCGAGCGGTTTTTTTGCAACCGGCCCATCTCGACTCCTTGTGCTCCGTCAATGTTCTCCGGCCCGCGTCGCGCGAACCCGACACCCCTCGGTTTATCAAACCGACTTGTTGAGAACGATTCCTATTTGCCCGTAAACTCGGCGCATGGGAGCCACGGCCCCGCGCCTCTAGCCGCACGCCGGCGATCGTCCCGCCTCGAGCCTGGGACGGATCTCGCCGGCCGACCCCACCCGCCATCCAACGCAGAACGCGTCCGGCATCGGACCGCGTGGTCCACCCCTGCCTGGAACGAGCCGGCGGCGAAACGCAATTTCACCCTCTATGTTGGAGAAGCAGTAGTGAAGCAACCATTCCTGATGACGGCCTGCGCATTCGCGGCCTGCGTGGCGCTGGGCGGTGCCCGGGCGCAAGACGCACAGACGCAAGACGCCCAGGCCCCACAAGCCAAGGCGCCGGACACCACGCTCGACAAGGTGTCCGTGACCGGCAAGCGCGCCCACCGCGTCTCGAAGGGCGCCACCGGCCTGCCGATGGACGTGAAGGAAACGCCGCAGACCATCAGCACCATCGACCAGGCCGAGATGGCCGATTTCGGCCTGACCGGCAGCAACGAGGCGCTCGGCCTGGCCACCGGCATCAACGTCGAGCAGTACGAAACCAACCGCGCGACCTTCAACGCGCGCGGCTTCGAGATCCAGCTGACGCAGGTCGACGGCCTGGGCATGACCAACTCCTGGGGCACCGTCGTCGGCCGCGAGGACACCTTCCTGTTCGAGCGCATCGAGCTGATCCGCGGTGCCAACGGGCTGCTGACCGGCGTCGGCAACGCATCGGGCACGATCAACTACATCCGCAAGCGCCCGAAGAACGAGGACGGCGGCCTGGCCAGCGTGGCGCTCGGCTCCTACGGCCTGAAGCGCGTGGCGCTCGACTACAACAAGGTGCTGGCCGAAGACGGTTCGTGGGCCGGCCGCTTCGTCGTGGCCCACGAGGACAAGGACTCCTGGATCCGCGACCTGCACAACGAACGCACGTCGCTCTACGGCGTGGTCGACGGCCAGGTCGGCACCGACGGCGTGCTGACGCTGGGCGTCACCGCGGTCGACGCGAAGCAGGATTCGCCGATGTGGGGCTCGCTGACGCTGTTGCGCTCCGACGGCACGCAGGCCGACTTCGACGTCGGCTCGTCGACCTCGCAGAACTGGACCTATTGGAACAACAAGTCGTACAACGCCTTCGTCGAGTACACCCACCACCTGTCCGCCGACTGGGAAGCCAAGGCGACCTACAACTACCGCCACGGCAACGAGTCGACGCGACTGCTGTATGCGTACTCGCTGACCGGCGTGCTGAACCCCGACAACACCGGCCTGGTGGGCTGGCCCTACCGCAGCGAGGGCAGTTCGGACAACCACGTGCTGGACGTCAACCTCCATGGCGAGTTCCCGGCCTTCGGCCGCAAGCACCGCCTGCTGGTCGGCCTGAGCCAGTCGCGCGAGAAGACGGCCGTCGACACCCACGAGGCGCTGACCCACGCCGCCGACCCGCTGCCGGCCTTCCCGTATGGCGGCGATGTGTATGCCGAGCCGGAGTGGGGTCCGCGCCTGCCCAGCACCCGCGGCGAGCAGAAGCTGACCCGGCTGTACGCGGCCTCGCACCTCACGCTGACCGATTCGCTGAAGGGCGTCATCGGCGTGAACGCCGTGCGCCTCGCACGCGAAGGGGCCTCGATCTACGGCACGGTGGCCACCAACACCGACTACCCCGTCACGAAGGAGACCAGTCCCTACGTCGGCCTCACTTACGACTTCACGCCCGGCGTGCTCGGCTACGTGTCGTACTCGGACATCTTCCAGAACCAGGACCAGACCGACCGACAGGGCAAGTACCTGGACCCGATGAAGGGCGTCAACACCGAAGTCGGCGTGAAGGCCGAATGGCTGGACAAGGCGCTGCTGACCACCTTCGCGCTGTTCACCGCGAAGCAGAACGGCCTCGCGACCTATGTCGGCACCATCACCGACCAGAACGACCCGCTCAACGGCCAGAGCTGGTACGAAGGCAAGGACGTGAAGTCCAAGGGCTACGAGATCGAGGCCACCGGCCGCATCGCCCGCGACACGAAGCTGACGCTCGGCTACACGCGCCTGATCCTGACCGGGCCGGACGGCAACGACATCTACGAATGGGTGCCGCGCAACACCGTCAACTTCCGCATCGACACCCGCGTGCTGCCGGCCTTGCGCATCGGAGCCGGCGGACGCTGGCAGTCCGAGGTCCACAAGATCGGCAGCGCGAAGCAGGAGGCCTTCGGGGTCGCCAATGCCTTCGCCGCCTATGAGCTGACCCCGGCCGCGACGCTGCGCTTGAACGTCAACAACCTGTTCGACAAGAAGTACGTCACCGGGCTGGGCTACGGCGCGATCTACGGCGCGCCGCGCAACGTCGCGGTGTCGCTCGACTACAAGCTCTGAACGGCGCCGGATGCGAATCCGGGCTGTCAGTGGGCCGTGACGGACACCCCCGGATTCGCATCCGGGCTGCGCATTTCGCCAAGCCACCTGGCGGCCTCGTCCGGCGACAGCGGCCGCGCGTACAGGTACCCCTGCAGCACGTCGCAGCCGGCGGCGGTCGCGGCGCGCGCATGCTCGCGCGTCTCGACGCCTTCGGCCACCACGTCCAGCCGCAAGGCCGACGCCAGGTCGCAGATCGCCTTGACGACCGCGGTCGCGTCGGGCGCCGGCATCGGGTCGATCAGGCTGCGGTCGATCTTCACGGTGCGCAGCGGCAGGCTGCGCAGCATGTTCAGCGACGAGAAGCCGGTGCCGAAGTCGTCCAGCGCGACCTCGATGCCGTGCGCCCGCATCTGCCGGATCTGCTCGCGCGCCTGCTCCATGTAGGTCACCGCCGCGCTCTCGGTGATCTCCAGCGTCAGCAGCGCCGGCGGCACGTCGAAGTGCCGCAGCGTGCGCAGCACCAGCTCCGGGAAGCCCGGGTCCAGCAGCTGCAGCGGCGACACGTTCACCGCCACCGGCACCGTCTTGCCGAACGCGCCGCGCCATTCCGAGATCTGCTGGCAGGCCTGCGTCAGGATCAGGTTGCCCAGCGGGCCGATCAGCCCGGTGCGCTCGGCCGCCGGGATGAATTCCATCGGGCTGATGCGCCCGAGCCCCGGCCGGTCCCAGCGCACCAGCGCCTCGAAGCCGACCAGCGTCTTGTTCTGCGCATCGACCTTGGGCTGGTAGACCAGGCAGAACTCGTCGTTCTTCATGCCGGCGCGCAGCGCCTGCTCGGCGTCGAGCGACGCACCCGAGCCGCGTTCGAAGCGCTCCTCGGCGAACTGCACCGAGGTGCCGGGCGTGCGCTTGGCCTCGTGCATCGCGGCATTGGCCGCGCGCAGCAGCGCCTCCGGCTCGCGCGCGGTGGCAGGGTAGGTCGCGATGCCCATCGAGACGTCGAGGAAGAACTCGTGCTGCGGCAACGCCAGCGGCTGCATCAGCAGCTGGCGCACCGCCTGCGCGACGCTGTGCGCGGTGCGGTCGTTTTCGCTGCCCGGCGCGAGCAGTGCGAACTCGTCCTCGCCGAGGCGCATCACCTCGGCGCGCCCGGCCAGCGCCAGCTGCAGCGCGGCCGACAGCGAGCGCAGCACCGCATCGCCGATCGACGGGCCGTGCGCCTCGTTGAAGAGCTTGAAGCGGTCGACGTCCATCAGCACCAGCGCGAACGGCGTCGGCAATTCGGCCGCGCACAGGTCGCGCAGCCGCTGCAGCAGCGCGACGCGGTTCGGCAGGCCGGTCAGCTCGTCATGCGTCGCCTGGTACAGCATCGCCTGCGCGGCGTCGTGCTGCGCGGTCTCGTCGGTGACCACCACCTGCTCGGCCGGGCGGCCGTCCCAGTCGATGCGCCAGGCGCTGAAGCGCAGCTGGATCGGCGTGCCGTCGAAGCGGTAGCGCAGCCCCTGCCAGCTGGCCTGCGTCAGCTCGCCGGCGATGATCTTGCGGTGGCGGTCGCGCGCCTGCTCGCGCTCCTCGGGCGGCATCGTCGCCTCGCGCCACAGCGTCAGCACCTCGGTCAGCGAGCCCAGGCCGTAGATCTTCAGCAGCGCCGGGTTGGCGTACAGCAGGTCTTCGCCGCGCACCACCGCAACGCCCTGGTGCGAATGCTCGGTGAGCTGCAGGAAGCGGTCGCGCAGCCGGCCCGACTCCTCGTGCGAGCGGCGCACCGCGGCATGCAGCAGCGCCAGGCCGAGCGTCAGCCGCAGCATCGCGGCCACCGTCGCCTGCACCGTGAGGCCGGCCGCGCCCCAGAACACGAAGATGAACTGGTTGATGCCGAGCAGCATCAGCAGCAGCCCGGCCAACCGCTCCGAGCCGCCCTGGCGCCACAGCCAGACGGTGGCGACCACGCCCGCCGCGACGTGCAGGCTCGCGCTGACCGCCTGCGCCGCCTGCACGTTCAGCGGCACCAGCAGCGCGGCGACCAGCAGCAGCACCGCGCCGAGCGCAAAGCCCTGCACGCGCGTCGGCGCGCGGCCGGCCAGGCGCGCGCTGCCGAGCAGCAGCAGCGACAGGTACAGCGCCGACACCGCGACGATCACGACCGTGCCGAGCGCCGACACGATGCCCTGGTTCTGCGCCTGCATCAGATAGGCGGCGGGGATCATCGCCTGGCTCGCGAAGGCCCAGCCGAGGTCGCGCGAGAACAGCTGCGCCCGGTCGCTGCGCCAGGCGAGCAGCAGCGCCCAGCCGACGATCAGGTTGACGCAGGCGTTGATGGCGAGGGCGAGCGTCACGGGCCGGTCGCTTCCGCGCGGATCCAGTGGGCGGCGCGCTCGGCGATCATCAGCGTCGGCGCATTGGTGTTGCCGCTGGTGATGGCGGGCATCACGCTCGCATCGGCCACGCGCAGCCGCTTGACGCCGTGCACGCGCAGCTGCGCATCGACGACCGCGTCCGGGTCGCTGGCCGGGCCCATCTTCGCGGTGCCGACCGGATGGAAGATGGTGGTGCCGATGTCGCCGGCCAGCCGCGCGAGCTCGTCGTCGCTTTCGAACTGGACGCCGGGCTTGATCTCCTTCGGGTGGTACGGTGCGAGTGCCGGCTGCGCGACGATGCGGCGCGTGACGCGCAGCGATGCCGCCGCGACCCGGCGGTCTTCGTCGGTGCCGAGGTAGTTGGCCCGGATCGACGGCGCGGCGGCGGCATCGGCGCTGCGGATGTCGATGCGCCCGCGGCTGGTCGGGTTCAGGTTGCAGACACTCGCGGTGAACGCGTTGAAGCGGTGCAGCGGCTGGCCGAACGCATCGAGCGACAGCGGCTGCACGTGGTACTGCAGGTTCGCGTGCGGCTGCGACGGGTCGCTGCGGGTGAATGCACCGAGCTGCGACGGCGCCATGCTCATCGGGCCGCTGCGGCGCAGCAGGTATTCGGCGCCGATCATCGCCTTGCCCCACAGCGAGTTCGCCATCGCGTTCAGCGTGCGCACGCCGTCGACCTCGTAGACGGCGCGGATCTGCAGGTGGTCCTGCAGGTTGCCGCCGACGCCGGGCGCGTCGCGCATCACCATCACGCCGTGCTGCTGCAGCAGCGCGCGCGGGCCGATGCCCGACAGCTGCAGCAGCTGCGGCGTGCCGACCGCGCCGGTGCACAGGATCACCTCGCGTGCCGCGCGGGCGCGCACGCGCTCGCCGCCGCCCTGCGGGATCACCTCGACGCCGCTCGCCTGCGGCATGCCGTCCCACGAGCCGTCGCTCGGCCCCGGTTCGATCAGCAGGCGCGCGATCTGCGCGCCGGTCCAGACCTGCAGGTTCGGCCGCCGCAGCACCGGCCGCAGGAAGGCCTTGGCGGCGTTCCAGCGGATGCCGTGGCGCTGGTTGACGTCGAAGTAGCCGACGCCTTCGTTGTCGCCGCGGTTGAAGTCGTTGCTGTGCGGGATGCCGGCCTGCTGCGCGGCCTGCGCGAACGCGTCGAGGATGTCCCAGCGCAGCCGCTGCTTCTCGACGCGCCATTCGCCGCCGGCGCGCTGGCCGCTGCGGTCGAAGCCGGGCGCGGCATGGAATTCGTCGGCCCCCTTGTGGAAGTCTTCGTGCTGCTTGAAGAACGGCAGGCACTCGCGCCAGCTCCAGCCGGGGTTGCCGAGCGCGCCCCAGTGGTCGTAGTCGCGCGCCTGGCCGCGCATGTAGATCATGCCGTTGATGCTGGAGCTGCCGCCCAGCACCTTGCCGCGCGGGTAGCGCAGCGAGCGGCCGTTCAGGCCCGGGTCTTCGTCGGTGTGGTACAGCCAGTCGGTGCGCGGGTTGCCGATGCAGTACAGGTAGCCGACCGGGATGTGGATCCACAGGTAGTCGTCGTTGCCGCCGGCCTCGATCAGCAGCACGCTCTTCGTCGGGTCGGCGCTCAGGCGGTTGGCCAGCAGGCAGCCGGCGGTGCCGGCGCCGCAGACGATGTAGTCGTAGGTGATCTCGCTCATCGCGACGGCCCGTTCAGGGAACCAGCAGGACCTTGCCGGTCGAGGCACGGCTCTCGAGACGGGCATGCGCCTGGGCGCCGTCGGCCAGCGCGAAGCGCGAGTCGACCGGCACGCGCAGCCGGCCGCTGCGCACCCAGCCGAACAGCTCGCCGGCGCGGCTGCGGCGCTCGTCGGCGCTGGTCAGCACGTTCCACAGGTCGCCACCGGTCAGCGATTTCGAGGTGTCCATCAGCATGCGCGGATCGACCGCCGGCGGGTCGCCCCCGGCCATGCCGTAGAACACGACGTGGCCGCCGGTGCGGGCCGCGGCGAAGCTCTGCGCGAGCGTGGACCCGACCGAGTCGTAGACCACGTCCACACCGCCCGGCGCGAAGACCTGCGCGGCGGCGACCCAGTCCTGCGAATAGAGCTCGACCGCATCGGCACCGGCCTCGCGCGCCTGCGCGGCCTTCACCTCGCTGGACGTGAGCCCGAGCACGCGCGCGCCGAGCGCCTTGCACAGCTGCACCAGCAGCCCGCCGACGCCGCCGGCCGCGGCATGCACCAGCACGCGCTCGCCGGGCTTCAGCGCATGGCTGTCGCGCACCAGGTACTGCGCGGTGAGCCCTTGCAGCAGCACGGCCGCCGCGGTGTCGAAGCCGATGTCGTCGGGCAGCGGGATCAGCTTCGCGAGGTCGACCGCCACCAGCTCGGCATTGGCGAACGGCATGTCGGCGAAGCCGACACGGTCGCCGGCCGCGAAGCCGCTGCCGGCCGGTGCGTCGACGATTTCGCCCGCGCCTTCATAGCCGGCGATGTACGGCGGCGATCCGGCGAGGTGATAGGTGCCCTTGCGCCGGTAGACGTCGGCGAAGTTCAGGCCGATCGCGCGCGTGCGCACCAGCGCCTGGGCCGGCCCCGGCATCGGGTCGGGATGCGGGCGATAGCGCAATACATCCGGCGCACCGAAGCTGTCGAAGCTGAGCACATTCATGGTGCGGCATGGTACGACTGCCTGGGTGGCGCGGACGCCGCGCCGCACACCGCGCGGTGCCAAGTTTTCCGGTTTGCGGGCGGCGAGTTGTTGCAAGCCTGTTGCAACTCGCCCGCCGCCCGGCCGGCATCAACGCGGCGCGGTGATGCCGTACCAGTCGAAGCGGCGTGTCGCGACCATCACCGCGGCCAGCACCGCGAACAGCAGCACCGAGCCGATCACGAGCGCCGTCTGCTCCATCTGCAGCAGCGTGTACAGCGCCGCGTACAGACCGGCGATGCCGGCGCCGAACAGCAGCCCTTCGCGCCAGCCACCCAGCACGTGCCGTCCGTAGAAGGCGAGCAGCGCGACGCAGGCGCCGGCGGCGGCAGCGTACGACGCGGCGAACGGGAAGTGCTCCGACAAGCTCAGCAGCAGCAGGAAGAACACGCTGATCGCGCAACCCACCAGCAGGTACTGCACCGGGTGCACGCGGCGGCGCAGCAGCAGCTCGACCATCGCGACCGCGACGAAGGTGAGGCCGATGAAGAGCAGGCCGTACTTGATCGCGCGGTCGCTCAGTGAATAGGGGTTCACCGGGTCGATGAAGGACACGCTGAACGCTTCGGACGGCCGCTTCTCGCGGCTGTCATCGACGACCGCCGCCGCCGATGCGGTCAGCGGCACCTGCGCCGCCGCGGTGTCCTCGCTCGACAGGCCGGTCGCCATGCCGGTCGCGAGCGCCGAGACGTCCCAGGTGGCATCGAAGCCGTTCTTGCGCACGTCGCGCCGCGTCGGCAGGAAGCGCCCGCCGAACGACGGATGCGGCCAGTTCGACGCGAGCTGCACATGGTTCTCGCGGGCCAGCGGCACCCAGCCGAGCTCGCTGGTGCCGGCCAGGTCGAGCGACAGCTTCACGACCGGCGGCACGTCGGCGCGCAGCCAGCCTTCGGGCAGGCGTGCGCGGAAGCCTTGCGGATTCTTCTCGTCCCCGGTGCCCGGCTGCACGGCCAGCAGGTCGCTGCCGACGCGCAGGTCGGCACGCCGGATGCCGCGCGGATCGGCCACTTCGACCTGCAGCGTCGGCGTCTCGCACTGCAGCCGCGCATTCGCATGCCGCAGCGGCGGGCGCACCGGCGCCCAGGTGGCCTCCATCTCGGCATGCAGGCCGTAGGTGTTGACCTTGAAGAGGCCACGGTAGCGCGGCTCCATCGTCGCGGTGGCGATCACGTCGAGCTTCGCCGGCACGCTGGTGACGATGAACTCTCGCTTCTCGGTGACGCTGCGGGCGGCAGGGCCGCTGCCGTACTGCACGTCCCAGGATTCGGTGCAGCGCACGCGCAGCAACGGGCCGGCGAGTGCCTGGCGGCCGGCCTGGCTCTGCTCGACGTTCAGCTCGGCCTCGGCGAGGCGCCGCTGGCGTTCATCGACCAGGTCGCCGATGCGGGCCAGGGCCAGGGACAACAGGACGGCGATCGCGCCGATGGCGGCGGCCTTGACGAGCAGCGGAGGGGGCTTCATGCGGGCTCCAGGAGTTGAAGCCGCGGACTGTGGCCAGCCCGGGTGAAGCCGCCATGAAGCGCAGGTGAAGCCGGTCGATGGGGCCGATTCAGTGGATGCTGCTCGCGAGGATCGGGAACAGCTTCACCAGCCCGTCGGACATGACCTCGACCGCGAGCGCCGCGAGGATCAGCCCCATCAGCCGCGTCATCACGTTGATGCCGGTCTTGCCCAGCACCCGCGCGATGCGGCCGGACGCGCTGAAGGCCAGCCACACGGCGATGCCGATCACCACGCCGTAGCCGACCAGCACCGCGATTTCCCACCAGTGCCGCGTCTTGTCGGCGTAGATCACCATCGTCGAGATGGTGGCCGGGCCGGTCAGCAGCGGAATGGTCAGCGGCACCACCGCGATGCTGTCGCCGGCATCGACCTTGGTGTTGCCCTCGGTGACGTCTTCCTGGCGCGTCTCGGCGGGCTGCGCGTTCAGCATCTGTAGCGCCGAGATCAGCAGCAGCGTGCCGCCGCCGACCTGGAACGATGCCAGCGAGATGCCGAAGAACTCGATGATCTTCAGCCCGGCGATCGCGCTGACGGCGATCACGATGAAGGCGCTGAACGCGGCGACGCGGATCGTGCGCTGGCGCTGTTCGCGGGTGAACCCCCCGGTGAAATGGATGAAGAACGGGATCACGCCGATCGGGTTCACGATGGCGAGCAGGGCGATCAGCGGCTTGTAGATGTCCATGCGGCATTCTGCCGGTCCCTCAGCTGCCGCAGGTAGCGCAGGCCGGGCACGGCCCGCGCGCCGTACCAGCTCAGCAACTCACCGTCGACCCGCTCCACACGCGCCTGCGGGCACAGCGCCTGCGCCTGCGCGGCGTGCCGTT
This sequence comes from Rhizobacter sp. Root1238, assembly GCF_001425825.1. Lineage (GTDB taxonomy): Bacteria > Pseudomonadota > Gammaproteobacteria > Burkholderiales > Burkholderiaceae_C > Rhizobacter. The sequence continues at coordinate 59,790 of NZ_LMDM01000001.1, read as the reverse complement.
CGTCGAACGCGAACGGCTCCGAGCTCAGCAGCACGCGATCCACCTGCGCGAGCCAGGGCTCGTCGCCGTGCAGCACCGGGTAGCGCGGCGCGCCCAGCGGGCCGCCGTCGCGCGCCGGCTCGGTGTGCCAGCCGATGCGCGCCAGCATGCGCGACAGGTAGGTGTCGCGCGCGACCGTCATCCACGGGTCATGCCAGATCAGGTAGAGCACGCGCTGCGACTGACGTTCGTCATCGCGGGTTTCCCCTAGCTCGTGCTGCAGCGCCTCGCGCAGCGCGCGGGCGCGGTCGCGCACGCCGGGCTCGCCGTCGAACAACGCCGCGACCTGGTCGACCAGCGCGAGGTTGTCCTCGGGACCGCACGGGTGCGTGACGACGACCTGCGCACCCATCTCGTGCAGCGCCGGCACGATGTCGTGCCGGTTCTCATCCACATTGACGAGAACATGGGTGGGCGCGAGGCGCCGCAGCTTGTCGAGGTTCACCGCCTTGGTGCCTCCGACCTTGGGCACGCTGCGCACCACGGCTGCCGGATGGATGCAGAAGCCGGTGCGCGCGACGAGGCGCGGACCGAGGCCGAGTTCGACGACGAGCTCGGTCAGGCTGGGCACGAGACTGGCAATGCGTGGGGTCACGGGACCTTTCTTGCGGCGTACAGACAACACTTTTTGTTTCCCTCGCCTTGCAAGGGGTTTCCACAATTTGCACCGCTTCGCGCAATTACTCGATAATCAAAATTCTGTGTCTGGAAGCAGCGCCTTCACTTGAATGGTTCAGGATGGGTACAAGCTCCACATGGGTTCTCGTGACTTCAGGAAAGAAAGGCGCTCTCCATGGGCAATAAACTCTACGTCGGCAACCTCGCCTACAGCGTTCGCGACGACGATCTCCAACAAGCATTCGCACAATTCGGCACCGTCTCGTCCGCCAAGGTCATGATGGACCGCGACACCGGCCGCTCCAAGGGCTTCGGCTTCGTGGAGATGGGCTCGGATGCCGAAGCTCAATCCGCCATCAACGGCATGAACGGCCAGGCCCTCGACGGCCGTGCGCTGGTCGTCAATGAGGCCCGTCCGCGCGAAGAGCGTCCGGGCGGCTTCGGTGGCGGCGGTGGCCGTTCCGGTGGCGGCGGCTTCGGCGGCGGTGGTGGCGGCTACGGCGGCGGCGGTGGTGGCGGCAGCCGCTCCGGCGGTGGCGGCGGCTACGGCGGTGGTGGCGGTGGCCGCTCCGGCGGTGGCGGCGGCTACGGCGGTGGTGGCGGCGGCCGTTCCGGCGGTGGTGGCGGCTACGGCGGCGGCGGCGGTGGCCGTGGCGGCTACTGATCAGTCCTCCCGACCGATCAAGCTCTGACGAAAAGCGGTGAGTGCCAAAGCGCTCACCGCTTTTTTCATGGCCGCGCTCAGCCGCGCCGGCGGGCCCGGCGGCGCCACAGCGCGCGCACGCCCCAGCCGGCGAACCCCAGCGCGACGACCCACGGCAACAGCCCGACCACCGCGGTGATCAGCACCCCGATGCTCGTCGCCACGACATGGCCGGCACTGCGCAGCGCATCGGTGACCGGCTCCCACATGCCGGCCTCGAGGACCGACGGCTGCGCCCGGAAGCTGATCGACACCTGCACCTTGTCGGTCTCGTTGGCCAGCACCTTGCGCTGCGCGGCCAGGCTGTCGAGCTCGCTCTGCACCTGGACCAGCTCGCGCTCGACCTCGATCAGGTCCTTCAACTTCGCACCCGGCGTCGACATCAGCACCCGCAGGTGGTCGCGAAACGCGGTCTGGTTCTTCAGGCGTGCCTCGGTGTCGAGCACGGTGTCGGTCTTGTCCTCGGCGGTACGGGCGTTCAGGCCGGTGCGGCCGAGGCCGCCGAGGCGCTTCAGGAAGGCGTCGAGCTGCTGCGGCGGCACGCGGGCTTCCAGCGTCGCGGTGGCGGGGCGGCGTTCGTCGTTGCGCTCGAGTTCGGCATTCAGCACCTCGCAGCCGGCGGCGGCGCAGGCTTCGGTCGCCTCGCGCCAGGCGGCCTCGACACCCTCGGCCGAGGTGAAGATCTGCAACGTGTGTCGCACCGCGACATAGCGCCGGGCTTCCGACGCGCCGTCGGCGGCGGCCCGCTCGGCCTGCACCTGCTCGGGGGCGGCACGCCGCTTCGCGAACTCGGCCACGGGTGCCGCGGCGGGTGCTTGCGCCAGCACGGCCGTCTCGGCGGACATCGGCCCGCCACGCCCGCAGGCGGCCAGGGTGCTCACGACGAGGGACAAGGTCAACACGGGTACGAAGCGGCGCATCGGGCGTCTCACATGAAGTTCAGGTGGAGTCTGATACGCGCGACGCCGCCCGACGGGGTGAACCCGCCGCCACGAAACTGCCGCGTTCACTCGCCCTGGCGTTTCTTGCGCGGCCGCCCGGCCAGCGCCAGGTCGTAGAGCCAGTTCGGCAGCGCGCGCAGCAGCTTTGCGACGACACCCATCTGCCACGGGATCACGCGGTAGGTCACGCCGGCCTCGATCGCGCGGAAGGCCCGGTCGGCGAACACCTCGGGCTGCATCAGGAACGGCATGCCGTAGCGGTTCTCGCGTGTCAGCGGCGTGTCGATGTAGCCCGGGCCCAGCGTGACGACCTTGACGGCGTCGGGCCGCAGCTCGCCGCGCAGGCTCTCGCAGTAGGCGATCACCGCCGCCTTGCTGGAGCAATAGGCGCCATGGCCCGGCAGCCCACGGATGCCGGCCACGCTCGCGATGCCGACCAGCGCGCCGCTGCGCCGCGCCCGCATCGCGGCGATGAACGGCTGGAAGGTGGCGGCCATTCCGAGGTTGTTGGTCTCGTAGGTGGCGCGCATCACCGCCAGGTCGTCGAACACCGCGGTGTCGATGCCGACGCTGATGCCGGCGTTCGCGATCACGACGTCGGGCAGCCCCTGCGCCGCGATGCAGGCGCGGCCGACCGCGGTGATCGCGTCGATGTCGCGCACGTCGGCGGCATACACCGCGAAGCGTGCCGCGTCGAGGCGCTGCGCGTCGGCCCACTTGCGGACCTCGTCGGTGCGGCGGGCGACCAGCGCCAGCCGGTAGCCGGCCTGGTGGAAGCGCAGCGCGAGCGCCTGGCCGATGCCGCTGGAGGCGCCGGTGATGAAGACGAGGCGGTCGCTCATTTCGCTTCCCGCGGGCTGAAGACGGCCCGCATGCGTCCGCCGAACTTGATCACCCGGTCGAGGTGGCTGTAGTCCATGCTGTCGGCGCGCAGCTCGGTGCCGCCCTGGGTCACGGTGACCGGCAGGTGCGAGCGGATGCGCTCGGTGTCGATGAAGGCGTGCAGGAACTCGCTGCGGAAATCGATCGGCGGGCCGCCGTCGACGCCGTCGCGGACGATCTCGGCCTGGCCGACCAGCTGCACCTCGGTGGCGTCGCCGTTCGCGATGGCCTGGCGCGCGGTGGCATGCAGCACCCGGCCGTCGGGCCCTACGGCGCGCAGCCGCACGTTGTCGATCTCGACGGTGTCGGTGTCGGGGTAGTGGCGCAGCACGTCGCCTTCGATCTGCGCGCGCAGCTGGCCCTGCGGCGTGAAGCGCTGCAGCGCGAAGTGGCGCATCTCGTAGTCGGGCACGTGGCGCAGCGGCGCGGCGGTGCGCGGGTCGTCGGACAGCGGCGTGTTCTTGACCAGCCACCAGGTGCCCATCGCGAGCACGCCCATCAGCAGCAGCGGCAGGTAGGACGACAGCAGCTCCACGAGCCGCCAGCGCAGCGGCTGCGGCGTGCGCCGGCCGCCCGGCCGCGCCGCGGCCGGTGCCAGCGTGCCGGGCCGGCTGGCGGGGGTCGCCGTGTCAGTTTCCGCCATCGAGCGTGACGAGGTGTCCGCGCAGCAGCGCCGCATAGCGGCCGGTCGCGCTCAGCAGCAGGTCGCAGAACTCGCGCGCAGCGCCGTGTCCGCCGGCCGCCGCGGTGACGTGGTGCGCGATCGCGCGCACCTCGACGTGGCCGTTGGCCGGCGCGCAGGCCAGCGCGGCGCGCGCGAGCAGCGGCAGGTCGGGCCAGTCGTCGCCGATCGCGGCCACGCCGTCCCAGTCGATGCCAAGCGTGCTCAGCAGGTGCGTCGCGGCGGCCAGCTTGTCGTGCACGCCGTACACCGCGTGGGCGATGCCGAGGTCGTTGACGCGGCGGCGCACCGCCGGCGAGTCGCGGCCGGTGATGACGATCGGCGCGATGCCGCCTTGCGCCAGCAGCTTCAGCCCGTGGCCGTCGAGCGTGTTGAACGCCTTGAACTCCTCGCCGCGCTCGCTGATGTAGATACGGCCGTCGGTCAGCACGCCGTCGACGTCGAAGATCGCGGCGCGGATGTCCTGCGCGCGCAGCAGCAGCTCGGGCGCGAAGCCCAGCACCGGGGTGATGTCGTCCAGGGCCATCAGATCACCTTCGCGCGCATGAGGTCGTTGGTATTGATGACGCCGACCAGCCGGTCGTCGGCGTCGACCACCAGCAGCACGGTGATGCGGTGCAGCTCCATCAGGTCGGCCGCATCGACCGCGAGCGCATCGCTGCGCACGCGCCGCGGGCTGCGGTGCATCACGTCGGCCGCGGTCAGCGCGCGCAGGTCGCGGCCCTGCTCGACGAGCCGGCGCAGGTCGCCGTCGGTGAAGATGCCGAGGATCTCGCCGCGCTCGCCGAGCACCGCGGTGGCGCCCAGGCCCTTGCGCGTCATCTCGCGCATGGTGTCGACGAACGGCGTCGACGGCGGCACCTGCGGCACCTCGTCGCCGCTGCGCATCACGTCGCGCACGTGGGTCAGCAGCTTGCGGCCGAGGCTGCCGCCGGGGTGCGAGCGCGCGAAGTCTTCTTCGCGGAAGCCGCGCGCGTCGAGCAGCGCGACCGCCAGCGCATCGCCGACCGCCATCTGCGCGATGGTGCTGGTGGTCGGCGCCAGGTTCAGCGGGCAGGCTTCCTGGTCGACCGCGCTGCTGATGGTGATGTCGGCATGGCTCGCCAGGCTGGAGTCGGGCCGGCCGGTCATCGCGACCAGCGTGACGCCCAGGCGCTTCAGCGCCGGCAGGATCGCCGCGAGCTCGTCGCTCTCGCCGGAGTTCGAGATCGCGAGCACCACGTCGCCGGGCGTGACCATGCCGAGGTCGCCGTGGCTCGCCTCGGCCGGGTGCACGAACAGCGCCGGCGTGCCGGTGGACGCCAGCGTCGCCGCGACCTTGCGGCCGACGTGCCCGCTCTTGCCCATGCCCATCACGACCACGCGGCCGCTGCATTGCAGCATCGCCCGCACCGCCTCGACGAAGCTGTCGCCCTGGCGCGCCTGCAACGCGAGCAGCGCGCGCGCTTCGATGTCGAAGGTTTCGCGCGCCAGCTTCAGCACGCGTTCGGCATCAAAAGAAACGGCGGGAGGGGCGGTCAGGGGCACGGAGGGCGGCTTCGGTCCGATAGGATCCGGCGATTGTAGGCACGCACGTTGCGTTGGCGATTCAATGGCATCCACTCTCGAACTCGTCCTGCTGTATCTCGTCGCCGCGGTCGCCGGCGTGGTGGCATGCCGTTCGTTGAAGTTGCCGCCGATGCTCGGCTATTTGACGGTCGGCGTGCTGATCGGCCCGAATGCCCTGGGTCTGGCCAAGGATTCGGCCGGCATGACCTACCTCGCCGAGTTCGGCGTGGTGTTCCTGATGTTCGTGATCGGGCTCGAATTCAACCTGCCGAAGCTGAACAGCATGCGCCGGCTGGTGTTCGGCCTCGGGCTCAGCCAGGTGGCGATGACGGTGCTGGCCGCGCTGGCCGGCAATGCGCTGCTCGGCTGGGGGCTGGCGCAGCTCGGGCGCAGCTGGGGCCTGTCGTGGCAGAGCGCGTTCGCGCTCGGCGGCGCGCTCGCGATGAGCAGCACCGCGATCGTCGTCAAGCTGATGGCCGAGCGGCTCGAGCTGGAAAGCGAGCACGGCCGCCGCGTGATGGGGGTGCTGCTGTTCCAGGATCTGGCCGTGGTGCCGTTCCTGGTGCTGATTCCGGCGCTCGGCGCGTCGCCCGACGCATTGGCGCCGGCGCTCGCGTGGGCCGGGTTGAAGGCGGTGGCGCTGCTGACCGTGCTGCTGGTCGGCGGCCAGCGCGTGATGCGCTGGTGGCTCACGCTGGTGGCACGCCGCAAGAGCGAGGAGCTGTTCATCCTGAACCTGCTGCTGGTCACGCTGGGCCTGGCCTGGCTGACCGAGCACGCCGGGTTGTCGCTGGCGCTCGGCGCCTTCGTGGCCGGCATGTTGATCGCCGAGACCGAGTACAAGCACCAGGTGGAGACCGACATCCGCCCGTTCCACGACGTGCTGCTCGGGCTCTTCTTCATCACGATCGGCATGAAGCTCGACGTCGAGATCGTGCTGCGCCAATGGCCGCTGGTGCTGGTGATGACGGTGCTGCCGGTGCTGTTCAAGTTCGCGCTGGTGACGCTGCTGGCGCGGCTGTCGGGCGCGGCGCCCGGCGTCGCGCTGCGCACCGGCCTGTACCTCGCGCAGGCGGGCGAGTTCGGCTTCGTGCTGCTGACGCTGGCGACGCAGGAGCACCTGATCCCGGCCCACCTGCAGAGCCCGGTGCTCGCGAGCATGGTGCTCAGCATGCTGGCCACGCCGTTCATCATCATGTACAGCAACCGCATCGTGATGCGGCTGAGTTCGAGCGACTGGCTGATGCAGTCGGTCGCGATGACCAGCATCGCGAAGCGCGCGATCAACACCGAGGCGCACGTGATCATCGCCGGCTACGGCCGCAGCGGCCAGAGCCTGGCGCGCATCCTCGACGGCGAGCACATCCCGTACATGGCGCTCGACCTCGACCCCGACCGCGTGCGCCAGGCCGCCGCCGCCGGGCAGAGCGTGGTGTTCGGCGACGCCGCGCGGCTGCAGAGCCTGATGGCGGCTGGACTGGCGCGCGCAAGCGCGGTCGTCGTCAGCTACCACGACACGCCGTCGGCGATGAAGATCCTGCACCTGGTGCAGGCGCATGCACCGACGGTGCCGGTGATCGTGCGCACGCTCGACGACAGCGACATCGAGCGGCTGCAGGCCGCCGGCGCGACCGAGGTGGTGCCGGAGGCGATCGAGGGCTCGCTGATGCTCGCGAGCCATGCGCTGGCGCTGGTCGGCGTGCCGATGCGGCGCGTGATCCGCGTGGTGCAGGACCAGCGCGATGCGCGCTACGGGCTGCTGCGCGGCTATTTCCATGGCGCCGACGACGACACCGTCGACGAGCTGCAGCAGGCGCGGCTGCTCAGCGTCAGCCTGCCGTCGGCGGCGACGTGGGTCGGCCAGCCGCTGTCGGCATTGGCGCTGCATGCGGTCGGCGTCACGGTGGTGTCGGTGCGCCGCGCGTCGGGCGCGGTGACGAAGCCGCACGAGGCGCTGCTGCTGGCCGGCGGCGACACGCTGGTCCTGTCGGGGCTGCCCGAACCGCTGGCGCTGGCGGAGAGCAAGCTGCTGGGCCGTTGACGCTTCAAGGCGCCGGACAGGCCGGGCGGGTCGACAACGGGTTCACAATGGCGCCCCCGATGGCGCCCCCAACGGCGCCCAGTTACCGACGGCGAATCCCATGACCGCAGACACCCCCCTCCAGGAATCGGCGCGCGACACCATCAAGCGCAGCATCCGCACCGTGCCCGACTGGCCGGAGCCGGGCGTGCAATTCCGCGACATCACGCCGCTGCTGGCCGACCCGCGCACCTTCCGCATCCTGATCGACGAGTTCGTGCACCGCTACTTCGACGTGCGGCCGACCGCGATCGCCGGGCTCGACGCGCGCGGCTTCATCATCGGATCGGTGCTGGCCTACGAGCTCAACGTCGGCTTCATCCCGATCCGCAAGAAGGGCAAGCTGCCGTTCACCACGGTGCAGGAAACCTACGAGCTCGAGTACGGCTCGGCGACGGTCGAGATGCACACCGATGCGGTGAAGCCGGGCGACCGCATCGTGCTGGTCGACGACCTGATCGCCATCGGCGGCACGATGATGGCCGGCATGCGGCTGCTGCAGCGGCTGGGTGCACTGGTGATCGAAGGCGCGGCAATCGTCGACCTGCCGGAGCTGCACGGCTCGCAGCGGCTGCGCGAAGCGGGGCTGCCGCTGTTCACGCTGGTCGACTTCGCGGGCCACTGAACAGCGGGGCCCGGCCGCGAAGCCGGCTCAGGTGACCGGCGTCTGGCGCGTGATGTTGGCGCGCATCCGCAGCGCCATCACCGAACCGGCGGCCCGCACCAGTTCGAGTGCGAGGGCCGGTGTGCGCTGGGCCAGTTCTTCGAGGCGCGGACCGCGCAGCGCCCAGACGATGCACGGCGTCATCGCCTCGACGTTGGCCATGCGCGGGCCGTCGAGGAACAGCGCCGGTTCGCCGACCACCGAGCCGGCGCGCAGGATCGCGATGCGGTTGCTGCCGGGCGGGCCGCCGGTCACGAAGACCTGCAGCGAGCCCTGGCCGAGGAAGTACATGCTGCGGTCGGAGTCGCCCTGCTTGATCAGCAGGTCACCGGCGCGGATGTCGTGGCGCGTGAGGTAGGGGCCGATGACGCGCCACTGGTCGAGCGTCAAACGCGCGCGAAAGGCGTCTTCCGCATTCAACGTTTGAATCGCTTGTGCCAACTGCTGCAGTTCCATCGTGTCCTCTGTGTGGTGTGACGCGAGCTTGCGAGGCAAGTGCGTGAAAGTGACGCGATTATCGGCGTGTGTGACGGGCACCACAACAGCGCACGGCAAAACTTGTGCCCGTCGGTCGCCGTCGCAGGCCCGTTTGTCGGCGCTGTGTGACCAAAAGTGCTACTTGCCGATGCAGAAGCGGCTGAAGATCTCGCCGAGCAGGTCATCCGACGTGAACTCGCCGGTGATCTGCGACAACGCGGTTTGCGCGAGCCGCAGTTCTTCGGCGAGCAGGTCCAGCGCCGGGTCGGGCGAGGTCGCGAGTTCGAGCGCCAGCGCCAGGTGCTCCGCGGTGTGGCGCAGCGCGTCGACATGGCGAGCCCGCGCGATGAACAGCCCGTCGGGCGACGCATGCCAGCCGGCCAGTTGCAGCAGCAGGCGGCGCAGCGCGTCCAGCCCGGCGCCGGTGCGGGCCGACAGCGCGAGGTGGTGGCCATGGTCATCGGGCAGGCCCGGCATGGCGGCGAGGTCGCTCTTGCTGTAGACGTGCACGATGCGTTCGCCATCACGCCGGGACGGTGTCTGCCATTGCGGCAACCTGGCCGCAATCTCGGCCTCCGCCGCGTCGTACGCCGGCTCGCCCCGCCGCGTCAGGTCGTGCAGGAACAGCACCGCGTCGGCTCGCTCGATGGCGTCCCAGCTGCGCGCGATGCCGATGCGCTCGACCTCGTCGCCCGCCTCGCGCAACCCGGCGGTGTCGATCACGTGCACCGGCACACCGTCGATCTGGATCGTCTCGCTGACCTTGTCGCGCGTGGTGCCGGGGACCGGCGTGACGATCGCCAGCTCGGCACCGGCCAGCGCGTTCAGCAGCGAACTCTTGCCGACGTTCGGTTGCCCGGCCAGCACGATCTGCATGCCTTCGCGCAGCAGCGCGCCCTGGCGTGCGCGGCCGAGCACGCCGTCCACGTCGGCCGCGATCGTGCGAAGCCGTCCGAGCGCGTCCGCTTTCTGCAGGAAGTCGATCTCTTCTTCGGGAAAATCCAGCGTCGCCTCGACCAGCATGCGCAGCGAGACCAGCCGGTCGCGCAGCGCATGCACCTCGTCGGAGAACGCACCGCTCAGCGAGCGGCTGGCCGAGCGCGCCGCCGCTTCGGTGCTGGCGTCGATCAGGTCGCTGACGGCCTCGGCCTGCGCCAGGTCGAGCTTGTCGTTCAGGTAGGCCCGCTCGGTGAACTCGCCCGGCTCGGCCAGCCGCAGCCCCATCGCCCGCCCGGCGTCGAGGCAGCGCGCCAGCAGCAGCTGCAGCACGACCGGGCCGCCGTGCGCCTGCAGTTCGAGCACGTCTTCGCCGGTGTAGGAATGCGGCGCCGGAAAGTACAGCGCGAGCCCGCGATCGATCGCCTGGCCCTGCGCATCGGTGAACGGCAGGTAGGTGGCATGACGCGGCACCAAGGGGCGGGCGAACAGCGCCTCGACCAGCGGCTTCAGGTCGCGGCCCGAGGCCCGCACGATGCCGACGGCGCCGCGGCCGGGCGCGGTGGTGATCGCAATGACGGGGTCGTGGTGGCGCGGCAGCATGGCGGCGATTGTCCCGGAAGGCCGGCTGAAACCGTCGGCCCGGAAACGACAAACCCGGGCGACGCTTGCGCGTGGCCCGGGTTGAAGATGGCGCGGGGGGAAGCGCCGGTGCAGCATGCTGCGATCCGAATCATCCTCCCGAGCCGCTGCCGTTCACGGCAGCGGGTCTGCCCCGCATTGAACTGGTGAGAGCGTCGGCAGCTGCCTTCGTTCCATGGCTGCATCGTCGCGCCGGCCGGGTCTGGCGGCAAGCCCCCGCTTGGGGGGCCGCAAGCACGGGGGCGCTGCGGCCCGCTACTTGCCGAGCACGCCCAGCTGCTTGTTGATCAGCCACTGCTGCGCGATCGACAGGATGTTGTTCGTCAACCAGTACAGCACCAGGCCGGCCGGGAAGAAGAAGAACATCACCGAGAACACGAGCGGCATGATCCACATCATCTTGGCCTGCACCGGATCCGGCGGCGTCGGGTTCAGCCAGGTCTGCAGCAGGCTCGACGCCGTCATCAGCAGCGGCAGGATGAAGTACGGGTCCTTGGCCGACAGGTCGGTGATCCAGCCGATCCACGGCGCGTTGCGCATCTCCACCGTCGACAGCAGCACCCAGTACAGCGCGATGAAGAACGGCATCTGCGCAATGATCGGCAGGCAGCCGCCGATCGGGTTGACCTTCTCCTCGCGGTAGATGCGCATCATCTCCTGCTGCATCTGCTGCGGCTTGTCCTTCAGGCGCTCGCGCAGTTCCATCACCTTCGGGTTGATGGCCTTCATCTTGGCCATCGAGCGGTAGGCGCTGGCGTTGAGCCAGTAGAACGCGATCTTCAGCAGCACGACCAGCGCGATGATGGACCAGCCCCAGTTGCCGATCAGCTTGTGCAGCTGCGTCAGGATCCAGAACAGCGGCTCGGCCAGGATCTTGAAGTAGCCGTAGTCCTTCACCAGCTCGAGGCCGGGCGCCAGCGCGGCGAGCTTGTGTTCTTCCTGTGGGCCGACGAAGAGCTGCGCGTCGAAGGTCTTCGTGGCGTTCGGTGCGATGTCGCCCAGCGGCACGGTCATGCCGACCTGGTAGACGTGCGCCGGGCCGCCGGTCACGTCGTTGGTGACGTCGGCCTTGCCGGTGAAGTACTCGCGCGGCTGCTTCGCGCCGTCGGCCTTGTCGATCAGCCAGGCGGACGTGAAGTAGTGCTGCACCATCGCGACCCAGCCGCTGTCGGCCGTCGTGACGTGGTCGGGGGCGTCGTGGGCGCCGCGCTTCTCGATGCTCTTGAAGTCGACCTTCGTGAAGTGCTTGCTTTCCTCGTAGATCGCCGGGCCGGTGAAGGTGGAATAGAAGCTCGAGCCGCCGGTGCCGTCGTTGCCGTCGCGCACCAGCTGCAGGTACAGCCGCGCATTGACCGGCGCGCCCGACGCATTGGTGATCTCGTTGTGCACCGCGATCACGTAGTCGCCGCGCTTGAAGGTGTAGGTCTTCACCAGCTTGACGCCGTTGACCACCGGCGATTCGAAGCGCACCACCAGCTCGTTGCTGCCGTCCTTCAGCGTGCGTTCGCCCGGGACCAGGCTCATCACCGTCAGGTGGTTCGGCAGCCCGCTGCCGCCCGCAGCCGGGATCAGGCCGCTCTGCGCCACGTACAGGCGTTGCGCCGACTCGTCGAGCACGACGACGTTCTTCTTCTGGAACTGCTCGTCATGGCGCGGCGCGAGGCCCACCAGCTCCTGCACCATCTGCCACAGGTCCTTCTGCAGCTGCTCGTGCTGCGTCAGCAGCTCGACGCGCGCCAGCGTGCCGCCCTTGCTGTCGAGCGTCGCCTTCACCAGGTCGGTCTGGATGACGACCCGCTCGGACACCACCGCCGACGCGGCCGGCGCGGCAGGCAGCGCGGCGGTCGCCGTCGTGGTCGGGCCGGTGGCGGCCGTCGGCACGCCCGCCGGCGCGCTGCCCGGACCCGCTGTGGCGACCGGCGCCGTCGTCACCGGCTGCGGCCCGAACAACGACGGTTGACCGTTGTGCCGGCTCCAGGCGTCCCAGATCAGGACGAGCGACATCGAGAACACCACCCACAGCAGGGTGCGGCGCATATCGGTCATGGGAGAGTCTCTTCGCGGGAAAGGGGGGAGGGATTGCGAGACGTCGGATGAGCGGCTGACGTCGGGTCGGACATGGGGCTGGAACGCCCGGCCACAAGCCGGGTGAACAGGCGACCCGGCGCGTCGGGCACCGGGTCGTGGCCGCCATTGCACCACGGGTGGCAACGCGCCAGCCGGTGCAGCGTCAGGTAGCTGCCGCCGATTGCTCCATGCCGCTCCAGGGCCTGCAGCGCATACACCGAGCAGGTCGGCTCGAACCGGCAGGCGCTGCCGAGCCAAGGGCTCAGGAAGAAGCGGTAGCCGCGCACCAGCGTCATCAGCAGGCGTTGCGGCGCGGACTTCAACAACTCGATCCACCGCCCCATCGTCAGGCTCCAGTCCGGGCAGCTTTCGCCATCACCGCCAGCAGTTCGTTGCCGGCCACCGTGCGCAGCGCATCGGATGCCGCGCTCGGAAACAGCTTGCGATCGAACGGGCTGCGCAGCCGGATCACCCACAGCCCGCTCGGCAAGCCGACCTGCGCATGCACGACACGCCGGATCTGACGCTTCAGCAGGTTGCGCGTGACGGCCCGCCTGGCATGCCGTTTCGGCACCACCGCGCCGAGCCAGCAGGCGCCTTCGGGCAAGTCATCCACAGCGGCGCCCTGAAGAGGTGCCTCGCCTGTTGACAACTTGTGGGCAGCGTGTCGGACAGCAGCCACTTTGACGGCAGGCCGGGCGGCCAGGAAATGAACGGCGAAATGCGTGCTGCGGGCCCGGGTGGGCGCCGCGAGCACGCGCTCGAAGTCAACCGATTGAACGATTCGCCCGATCACGGTGCCGCCCTGGACGCCATGCTGGGCGCTGGTGGGGCGTTGGCACCCGACGCTGAAGCGGTAGGTGCCGTCGATGCAGTGACTGCGGCTACTGCAACCGGCCTCAGACGGCCAGGCGCTTGCGGCCCTTGGCGCGACGTGCGTTGATGACCGCACGGCCACCGCGGGTCTTCATGCGCACGAGGAAACCGTGGGTGCGGGCGCGGCGGGTCTTCGAAGCTTGGTAAGTGCGTTTCATGATGATCAGTCCTGCAAAAAGGGGCCCCAAGTCACGCGGTGCTCACGCGCTGCTCACGCGATGTTCACGCGGTGCTCACCTTGATCAACAAGAGTCGTCACAAGAGCCGAGCCTTCGGGAAACCCACTATTACACCAAAAACCTCCAGTCTAGTCAAAGACTTGCACGGCAGCATGCGCCCGCCCGGCGGTTGCATCCCGCTGCACAAGACTGTGGATAACCCCGCCCGGCGGGCCGGTTGCACCGTAGAATCCGGCCGCTCCGAGAAGAACTTTTCCACAACATGAGCGCTGATCTCTGGCAGCGCGGCTGCGAGCGTTTGGCAGCCGAACTGCCCGAACAACAATTCAACACCTGGATCCGCCCGCTGCCCGCTGCCGACGTCACCGACCAAGGCATCTCCGGCGCGGTGGCATCACTGCGTGTGCCCAATCGGTTCAAGCTCGACTGGATCCGCAACCAATACGCCGGCCGCATCGAGGCCGTGCTGAGCGAACTCGCCGGCAAGCCGGTGCGGCTCGACCTGATGCTGGCGCCGCGCGACAACCCGGCGCCGATCGGCAGCTTCCGCAGCGACGGCCCGGTGCCGATCGCCCGCGCGCTCGGGCCGGCGCGGCCAGCCAGTGCCGACGGTGGCGATGTCGCGACGCTGGGCGCGCCCGCAGTGGCCGTGCCGCGCAGCCCGTCCGCCGCGAACGCCGCGCTGCCGCGCCACCGCCTGAACCCGGCGCTGACCTTCGGCTCGCTGGTGGCCGGCCGCGCGAACCAGATGGCCCGCACCGCGGCGCTGCACGTCGCCGGCGCGCCGGGGCAGATGTACAACCCGCTCTTCATCTACGGCGGCGTCGGCCTCGGCAAGACCCACCTGGTGCATGCCGTCGGCAACGCGCTGCTGGCCGACCGCACCGATGCCCGCGTGCTCTACCTGCATGCCGAGCAGTTCATCACCGACGTCGTCAAGAACTACCAGCGCAAGACCTTCGACGAGCTGAAGGCCAAGTACCACTCGCTCGATCTGCTGCTGATCGACGACGTGCAGTTCTTCGCCGGCAAGGAGCGCACGCAGGAGGAGTTCTTCAACGCCTTCGAGGCGTTGCTGGCCAAGCGGGCCCACATCATCATGACCAGCGACACCTACCCGAAGGGGCTGGTGGACATCGACGAGCGGCTGACCTCGCGCTTCGATGCCGGCCTGACGGTCGCGATCGAACCGCCGGAGCTCGAGATGCGCGTCGCGATCCTGATGCGCAAATCGGATGCCGAAGGCACCGCGATGCCGGAGGACGTGGCCTTCTTCGTCGCGAAGAACGTGCGGGCCAACGTGCGCGAGCTCGAAGGGGCGTTGCGCAAGATCCTGGCGTACTCGCGCTTCTCGCACAAGGACATCAACATCCAGCTGGCCCGCGAGGCGCTGAAGGACCTGCTGTCGATCCAGAACCGCCAGGTCGGCGTCGAGAACATCCAGAAGACGGTGGCCGACTTCTACAAGATCAAGGTCGCCGACATGTACAGCAAGAAACGCCCGGCAAGCATCGCGCGGCCGCGCCAGATCGCGATGTACCTGGCCAAGGAAATGACGCAGAAGAGCCTGCCCGAGATCGGCGAGCTGTTCGGCGGGCGCGACCACACGACGGTGCTGCACGCGGTGCGCAAGATCGCCGGCGAGCGCCAGAAGAACACCGAGTTGAACCAGCAGCTGCACGTGCTGGAACAGACGCTGAAAGGCTGAGCGAGGCTGCTGACACCAATGCGTGGGGATGTCAAAGCACAAGCCTGGGGACAACTCTCGAACAACAGCCGAGATGTCCACAGGCCAGGTGGGTCCGGGAAAGTTGTTGTGTGCGAGTCCCGCAGTTCAGGGCCGGCTGCACACAGGGTTTCGAGGTCTGTAAGCGGTTGATGGAAAAGGGGAAAATGGCGTTCTCCACAAGGAACGCGATCCTCTACTAAGACGACTAATTTAAGAGGTTGACATGATTGTCTTGAAGGCAGCGCAAGAAAAAGTGTTGGGAGCCCTGCAGGCCGTCTCCGGCATCGTCGAACGTCGGCACACCTTGCCCATCCTGGCCAACGTGCTGATCCGCAAGACCGGCAGCCAGGTCGAGCTGACCAGCAGCGACCTGGAGATCCAGGTGCGCACCACCGCCGAGTTCGACGGCGATGCGAGCAACTTCGCGACCACCGTCGGTGCGCGCAAGCTGATCGACATCCTCCGCTCGCTGCCCGCCGACCAGACCGTCACGCTGAGCGCGGCGCAGAACAAGCTGACGCTGCAGGGCGGCAAGAGCCGCTTCACGCTGCAGACGCTGCCGGCCGACGATTTCCCGCTGGTCCAGGAAGCGGCCGACTTCGGCCCGGTGTTCAGCGTGCCGCAGAAGACGCTGAAGACGCTGATCAACCAGGTGCACTTCGCGATGGCGGTGCACGACATCCGCTACTACCTCAACGGCATCCTGTTCGTCGCCGAAGGCAAGAGCCTCACGCTGGTCGCGACCGACGGCCACCGGCTGGCGCTCGCTCAGGCCAACCTCGACGTCGAGATCCCGAAGCAGGAAGTCATCCTGCCGCGCAAGACCGTGCTCGAACTGCAGCGGCTGCTGAAAGACGACAAGGACGGCAAGGACGAGAAGGACAACGTCCCGATCGAGATGCGCTTCGCCGGCAACCAGGCCAAGTTCAGCTTCAGCGGCATGGAGTTCGTCACCAAGCTGGTCGAGGGCAAGTTCCCCGACTACAACCGCGTGATCCCGAAGAACCACAAGAACCACGTGACGCTCGGCCGTGCGCCGCTGCTGGCCAGCCTGCAGCGCGCCGCGATCCTGACCAGCGAGAAGTTCAAGGGCGTGCGCGTCAACATCGAGCCCGGCGTGCTGCGCATCGCGTCGAGCAATGCCGAGCAGGAAGAGGCCAAGGAAGAACTCGAGGTCGACTACGACGGCGACGCGATCGAGATCGGCTTCAACGTCACCTACCTGATGGACGCGCTGGCCAACATGAGCGTCGAGATGGTGAAGCTGGAATTGCAGGACACCAACTCCAGCGCGCTGTTCACCGTGCCCGAGCAGGCGGGCTTCAAGTACGTCGTGATGCCGATGCGTATTTGATCCGACGGCCACGATCCCGGGGCGTGATCCGCCCGCCGGCCGCCTGCCTCCGATGTATTCCATGAGTTCAACACCGCGATGACCGATTCCCTGAACACTCCCGACGACGGCGCCGCCAAGAAGGCGGCTGCAGATGCAGTGTCGAGCGCCTACGGCGAAGGCAGCATCCAGATCCTGGAAGGCCTGGAGGCCGTGCGCAAGCGCCCGGGCATGTACATCGGCGACACCTCCGACGGCACCGGGTTGCACCACCTGGTGTTCGAGGTGGTCGACAACTCCATCGACGAGGCGCTGGCCGGCTACTGTGACGACATCGTCGTGACCATCCACAGCGACAACGCGATCAGCGTCACCGACAACGGCCGCGGCATCCCGACCGGCGTCAAGATGGACGACAAGCACGAGCCCAAGCGCAGTGCGGCCGAGATCGCGCTGACCGAGCTGCACGCCGGCGGCAAGTTCAACCAGAACAGCTACAAGGTGTCGGGCGGGCTGCACGGCGTCGGCGTGTCGTGCGTCAACGCGCTGTCGAAGTGGCTGCGCCTCACCGTGCGCCGCGACGGCAAGACGCATTTCATCGAGTTCCGCAAGGGCGTGCCGCAAGACCGCGTGCTGGAGATGCGCGACGGCTTCGAGGTCAGCCCGATGAAGGTCACCGGCGACACCGAGAAGCGCGGCACCGAGGTGCACTTCCTGCCGGACGACGAGATCTTCAACAACATCGACTTCCACTACGACATCCTCAGCAAGCGGCTGCGCGAGCTGAGCTTCCTGAACAACGGCGTCAAGATCCGGCTGGTCGACGAGCGCAACAACAAGGAAGACAACTTCGCCTTCGCCGGCGGCGTGAAGGGCTTCGTCGACTTCATCAACACCGGCAAGAAGGTGCTGCACCCGAACATCTTCCACGCCACCGGCGACAAGCTGTCGGACCAGAACACCAACATCACCGCCGAAGTGGCGATGCAGTGGAACGACGGCTACAGCGAGAACGTCCTCTGCTTCACCAACAACATCCCGCAGCGCGACGGCGGCACCCACCTGACGGGCCTGCGCGCCGGCATGACGCGGGTGATCAACAAGTACATCGAGGACAACGAGCTCGCGAAGAAGGCGAAGGTCGAGATCACCGGCGACGACATGCGCGAAGGCCTGTGCTGCGTGCTGAGCGTGAAGGTGCCCGAGCCGAAGTTCAGCAGCCAGACCAAGGACAAGCTGGTGTCCAGCGAAGTGCGCGGCCCGGTGGAAGACGTGGTGAGCAAGGCGCTGACCGACTACCTGCTCGAGAACCCGGTCGACGCGAAGATCATCTGCGGCAAGATCGTCGAGGCGGCGCGGGCGCGTGAAGCGGCCCGCAAGGCGCGCGAGATGACGCGCCGCAAGGGCGTGCTCGACGGCATGGGCCTGCCGGGCAAGCTGGCCGATTGCCAGGAGAAGGACCCGGCGCTGTGCGAGATCTACATCGTCGAGGGCGACTCCGCAGGCGGCTCGGCCAAGCAGGGCCGGGACCGCAAGTTTCAGGCGATCCTGCCGTTGCGCGGCAAGATCCTGAACGTCGAGCGGGCGCGCTTCGAGCGGCTGCTGACGAGCAATGAAATCCTGACGCTGATCACTGCGCTGGGCACCAGCATCGGCAAGGACGAGTTCAACCCGGACAAGCTGCGCTACCACCGCATCATCATCATGACCGACGCGGACGTCGACGGCGCGCACATCCGCACGCTGCTGCTGACGTTCTTCTACCGGCAGATGCCGGAGATCGTCGAGCGCGGCCACATCTACATCGCGCAGCCGCCGCTCTACAAGGTGAAGCTCGGCAAGGAAGAGCAGTACCTGAAGGACGGTCACGAGCTGGACGGCTACCTGCTGAAGGTGGCGCTGAAGGACGCGAAGCTCGAGACCGGCGTCGGCGGCACGGTGCTGTTGGGCGAGACGCTCGAGACGCTGGCGCGCCAGTACGTGATGGCCAACAACGTGGTGGAGCGGCTGTCGAGCTGGATGGACATCGAGGCCTTGCGCGCGATGGCCAACGGGCTGGCGCTCGACCTCGATACGCTGGAGGCGGCCGAGGTGTCGGCGGCCGCGCTGAAGGGCGCACTGCACGATGCCGAGGTGACGGCCGAGTTCGATGCCCGCACCGACAAGCACATCCTGCGCATCAGCCGCATGCACCACGGCAACCGCAAGAGCAGCGTGATCAGCGCCGACTTCGTGCATGGTGCCGACTACGAAGCCTTGTCGACGGCCGGCCAGACCTTCAAGGGCCTGGTCAGCAGCGAGGCGGTGGTCAAGCGCGGCGAGGGCGAGAAGCAGAAGGAAGCCAAAGTCGGCGATTTCCGCCAGGCGATGGCGTGGCTGATCCAGCAGGCCGAATCGGCGGTGGGCCGCCAGCGCTACAAGGGGCTGGGCGAGATGAACCCGGCGCAGCTGTGGGAGACCACGATGGACCCGACCGTGCGCCGGCTGCTGAAGGTGCAGATCGACGACGCGATCGAAGCCGACCGCGTGTTCACGATGCTGATGGGCGACGAGGTGGAGCCGCGCCGGGAGTTCATCGAGACGAATGCGTTGAGGGCGTCGAACATCGACGTGTGACCGGGTCGGGTGCCGCTGTGCGAAAAGTCGTCCTGATCATGACCATGTCGATCGACGGGTACGTCGTCGCACCGGAAGGGATGTCGACGGGCGGTCTGCCTGAATCGGCGGAGCTCAAGCGCTGGAAACTGGATCGCATTCGTCGCGCCGGCACCCACATCATGGGCCGCGTGAGCTACGAGGAAATGGGGCCGTTCTGGCAACGGTCCGACGATGCCTATGCCGCGCCGATGAACGACATCCCGAAGGTCGTGTTCTCGAAAACGTTGAAGGAGGCGACCTGGCCGGAGTCCTCCATCGCGAGAGGCGACCTGCACGAGGACATCTCTGAACTGAAAAAGCAGGCCGGTGGCGAAATCATCGCGTGGGGCGGCGCAGCGTTCGCCCAGGCGTTGTCGAAGGCGGGGCTGATCGATGAGTACGTCATCCTGACCCGGCCCATCGCCTATGGCGGCGGCAAGCCGCTGTTCAGCGGTCTGGCAGACGCCCTCAAGCTCAAGGTTCTCGTGACAGCCGCTTACGACAACGGCACCTTGCTTCGGATCTACGCCCCGCGCTGAAACCAGCATCAAGCTGTACCTGGAGGCCGAAGGAGATCCCATGCTGCGATGCACACCGTCGGCGGACCCCGGCAGGCGACGCGTGAAATGAGTGACGTCGTCAACGACCCGGTCGCTGGCCGGACCACTCCGGTGTCCCGCCGCCTGTCGGCGCGGCAACTCGCGTGGGCCTGCGTCGCCATCGCAGGCGCCGTTCTGCTGATCGCGCCGTGTTTCTGGCCCTCCTTGTGGCCTTTCCCGCAGTCGACCCCGCTGCGGCTGTCGGTGGCCGCGGCCCTGGTGGTCTACCTGGGCCGCCGACGGCTCTCCGATGCCATCGTGCTGGCCATTCCGCCGCTCGCCGGTCCGTGGGTGGACGCCGATCTCGGCGCGCACGCGCTGCTGGTGGCGTGCCTGGTGCCGTACCTGCTCACGCTGCGGCCCCGCTTTGCCGCGGTGGCAGGAAGCACGCTGGTCGCACTGCTGCTGACGGCCATCGGCCTGAAGGAGCAATTTGCCGGCACCACGCTGACGTGGCAGGACATCCGCTTCTTCTTCCGGCAGTTCGCCGACAACGTCGGCGTGATGGCCAGCCAGCCCACGCTGCTCTGGTACGCCGGCGGTGCGCTGGGCCTGGCGGCGCTGGCCTGCGTCCTGGCCTGGCGGTCGAATCCGTCGCACCGCACCGCACGCTGGGCCGCCCCGGGCACCGCGGCGATGCTTGCGTTGTTCCTCGTCGTGCACAGCGGCGCCCTCGTGGCGCGCAAGGCCTCGCAGCTGAGCGCGGCAGGCGACGCATGGGTCATCGGAGAAGGCCAGCTCGCGCGGCCGATCCTGACCTTCTTCGCGACGGCCTTCTTCGAGCCTCGGTGGGAAGGAGGCGCGGCCGACACCGACGCGTTCCAGCGCGAAAGCCGCCAGCTGATCCCCGGCGCGGCACGAGACCGGCCGGCCGACATCGTCGTGTTCCTGCAGGAAAGCCAGTTCAACCCGGCTGCCCTCGCAGGCTGTCCGGCAGCCCTGTGCACACTTGACGCATTCGGCGCGACGAAACAGACCGTCGCACGTGGGCCGCTGCAGGTGCACACCTTCGGCGGTGGAACCTGGAAGTCGGAGTTCGCGTTCCAGACCGGTGTTCCGCACAGCGCATTCGGGCCGGCGGGCGAATTCGCGCCGTTCAACATCGCGCCCGGCACGCACCGTTCGTTCGTGCGGTCGTTGAAGGCCGCCGGTTACCGCACGGTGGCGCTGTACCCGACGCGCGGCGGCATGATGAATGGCCGCGCGGCCTATGCCGCCTACGGCTTCGACGCGTTCTACGACGCGACGGAGCAAGGCCTCTCCGGGGGCTACGACACCCCGGACGCGCTGGTGCATGCCGCCGCCCGCGAGGTTCTTGCGCGCGAACGGACGCACGACCAGCCGGTGTTCCTGTTCGCGCTGACGATCTTCAACCACGCCGAGCACGGCGTGGACATGGAGCGCGTGCCGGCCGGACTCGTCGCCGAGGCATCCAAGGTGTTTTCAGCCGAGGAAGCGCAGAGCGTCGCCGACTACCTGTGGCGCACGCGGGAGTTCGAGCGCGAGCTGAAGCTCACCCGCGCGGCGGTGCTGGACACCCCCAGGCCGGCAGTCTTCGCATGGTTTGGAGATCACCAGCCGCCGTTCGCGAACGCCATGACGCTGAGACAGCGCATGCAGTCGCTGCCGACGGAGTCCGGGACGGTGCCCGCGAAGTACCAGACGTGGTACGAGGTGTCGAGCAACCAGGGCCGTCCGTTCGCGAGACAGGCCGGCAAGCCGGCCGAAGCCGAGGCCGTGCGTGCGGTGGACATCGTGTTCCTGCCCGGCCTGCTCGCGCAGGCCGCCGGCGCGCCGCTGGACGATTGGCTGGCCGCCAACGTGTCGGCGCGAACCCGATGCGGCGGACTGCTGGAAGCCTGCCAGGTGCCGGCGGTGCGCGAGGCCTACCTCTCGTACCTGTGGCGGGACCTCAACGAGTTCGACCTGCCCTGAGCCCGGCCTTTCCGCTCCTGCCGAGCGCGACCGGGCGCCCATTCCCACCCCCCATGAACCAAGGGTGGCCGCCCCGGTAAAATCCGAGGTTTTTTCGTTGGCACCTTGACTGGCACCCTGGCGCGCGCACCGCGCCGCACACCTCTTTCCGGTTCCGCGCTGATCCGCTTGCTGGCTGCGCTGGGCGACGCCGACATCCCGGCGCCGAAGGACAGCTTTTCGGACGGGCTGTGCCGGTGGTTCGACTGGACGGACGCGATCTCGCTGTCATCGGCGCTGGACGGCCCGCAGGCGGCGGTGGCCGACCCACGCGCCGCGGCGAACGCGGCCGCCGCTGCTGCCGAGCGCGACTGCCGTCGCGTGCGCGAGGCGATCGCGAAGCTGGGTGCTTCCGCCGATCCCACCAGCGACGACTTCGCACCGCACCGCCAGCGCTACCTCGGCTGGCAGCAGGCGATGGAAGCGGGCATCGCGCCGCTGCGCCGCCGGGTGCGCGCATCGCTGTCGTCCGCCTCGCCGGCGCTGGCGCGCCTGGCGGCGGTGGACGCGGTGATGGACAAGGTCATCGGTGCCCGCGAACGCACGCTGCTGGCCACGGTGCCGGCATGGCTCGAACAGCACTTCGCGCGCGTGCAGGGCAGCCAGCCCGACGCCTGGCGCGACACCTTCTGCCAGGACATGCGCGAGGTCCTGCTCGCCGAACTGGACCTCCGAATGCAACCGGTCGACGGGCTCCTCGAAGCCCTTCGCGGGTCGTCACCAGACCAACCATGACCAGATTTCTCCCTCACGCCGTGTTCCTGACCGGCCTGGCCGCCCTCGGCTGGGTCGGTGCCGGCTATGTCGGCTCCCACCCGCTCGCGCTGTCCATCACCGCGCTCATCGGGGCGTTCTACGCGATCGGCGCGCTCGAACTGCATCGCTTCCGGCAGGCCACCGCCACGCTGGCCCGGGCCGTCGCCGGCCTGGCCGATCCGCTGCCCGCCCTGCGGCCATGGATCGACGGCGTGCCGGCGTCGCTGCAGAACGCGGTGCGACGCCGCATCGAAGGCGAATCCGCCGGCTTCCCCGGCCCGGCGCTGGCGCCCTACCTGGCCGGCCTGCTGGTGCTGCTCGGCATGCTCGGCACCTTCGTCGGCATGGTGTTCACGCTGCGCGGCACCGGCATGGCGCTCGACGCCTCGACCGACCTGCAGGCCGTGCGCGCCTCGCTGGTCGCGCCGGTGCAGGGCCTTGGGCTCGCCTTCGGCACCTCGATCGCCGGCGTGGCCGCCTCCGCGGCGCTCGGCCTGCTGTCGGCACTGGCCCGACGCGAACGCGTGCAGGCCTTGCAGCTGCTCGACGCGAAGATCGCCACCACGCTGCGTCCGTTCTCGGGCGTCCACCAGCGCGAGGAGTCGCTGAAGCTGCTGCAGCGCCAGGTCGAGCAGATGCCGGCGCTGGTCGATGGACTGCACGCCGTGATGCAGGCGATGGAGCGGCAGGCGGAGGCGTCGAACGCCCGCCTGCTGGCCAGCCAGGAACGCTTCCACGGCACGGCCGAGGCGGCATTCACCGCGCTCGCCTCGTCGGTCGACCGCACGCTGAAGGAGAGCCTCGCGGAAAGCGCCCGCCTCGCCGGCGCGACGATCCGCCCGGCCGTCGAGGCCACGATGGCCGGCGTTGCCCACGAGACCGCCGCGCTGCACCAGGCCCTCTCGACCACCTGGCAGTCGTCGCTCGACGGATTCGCGCAGGCCTTCGAGCAGCGCTCGACCGCACTGCTGAAGACGGTCGCGCAGGCGCACGCCGAGTGGCAGTCGGCCGCGGCCGCCCACGAGCAGCAGCGCCTCGCCGCGATGACGCACCGCCTCGAGTCGATGGCCGCCTCGTTGCGCAGCGAGTGGCAGCAGGCCGGCGCCCAGAGCCTCGCGCAGCAGCAGCAGGTCAACGAGACGCTGCAGCGCAGTGCCCGCGACATCGCCGCCCAGGTCGAATCGCAGGCGGCGGCCACCACCGCCGAGATCGCCCGCCTGCTGCAGGCCGCTGCCGAGGCCCCGCGCGCCGCTGCCGAGGTGATCGGCGAACTGCGCCGCCAGCTCTCCGACAGCATCGCCCGCGACAACACGCTGCTCGACGAGCGCGCCCGCATCCTCGGCACGCTCGGCAGCCTGCTCGACACCGTGCAGCACGCCGCCACCGAGCAGCGCAGCGCGATCGATGCGCTGGTCGGTTCGTCGGCTGCACTGCTCGACCGTGTCGGCACGCGCTTCGGCGAGCAGGTCGATGCGCAGACCGACAGGCTGGCCGCCGTTGCGGCCCAGGTCACCGGCAGTGCGGTCGAAGTGGCCAGCCTCGGCGAGGCCTTCGGCCTGGCCGTCGAGCTGTTCGGCCAGTCGAACGACAAGCTGGTGAACCAGCTGCAGCGCATCGACAGCGCACTGGGCAAGTCGCTGGCGCGCAGCGACGACCAGCTCGCGTACTACGTGGCCCAGGCGCGCGAGGTCATCGACCTGAGCCTGCTGTCGCAGAAACAGATCATCGAGGACCTGCAGCGCCTCGCGGGCAAGGCGGCGGCCCCGGCGGCCGTGGCGGTGCGGTGATGGAAGAGATCGACGCGGGCGGGGAATCGTCGATACCGGTCTGGGCGGTGTTCGGCGACCTGATGGCCGGCCTGCTCGGCGCCTTCGTGCTGATCCTGCTGTGCGCGATCGGCGCGCAGCTCGAGCTGGCGAGCCGGCTCGAGAACGAGGTGCGGCAACACCAGCTCGAGGAACAGCGCCGCCAGGCGCTGGAGCGTGCGCTGGCGGGGCCGCTGGCGGCCGGCCGGGTGACGCTCGACCACGGGCGCATCGGCATCAGCGGCAGCGTGCTGTTCGCCTTCAATTCCGCCGACCTGCAGCCCGAAGGCCGGCAGCTGCTGCAGAGCCTGGCCGCGCCGCTGGCGGCCTACCTGCAGGCGCGCGACGAGGTGTTGATGGTCAGTGGCTTCACCGACGACCGCCAGGTGCGCGGCGGCAACCGGCAGTTCGCCGACAACTGGGAACTGTCGGCCCAGCGCGCGCTGACGGTGACGCGCACGCTGATCGAGGAAGGCCTGCCGTCGTCGTCGATCTTCGCGGCGGCATTCGGCTCGGAGCAGCCGGTGGCGCCGAATGCCGATGCGCAGGGGCGCTCGAAGAACCGGCGCGTCGAGATGGCGCCGACACCGCGGCCCGCACGCGGTACCACTGCGGCGGCGCATGGCTGACGGCGCGCGGGCGGATCCGGCCCTCGAGCCCTGGCGCGAGCGCGGGGCGCCGCAGGCCGACCGGGTGCGCCTGCGCTTTCTCGAAGCGCTGGCCCGGCGGGCCGCGAACCACGAAGGCGCCGTGCGGCAGGTGCTCGACGAGCGGCTCGCGCAGCTGGTGGCGGCGCATCGGCACCGGCTGGACCCGCCGCAACCGCCGCACGACGAGCCGCGGCGGCCTGCCGACGGCGTTCCGGCAGCGCGCAGCGCGCTGGCCGACCTTGTCGCGGACCTCGGCGAGCGCTCCGCAGCGCGGACGCCGTCGGCCGCGAACCCGAAGCCCACGTCAATTGGTGCGGCCGTCGAACTGGAAACGCTGCCGTTTTTCAGGCGCACCTGGTCGCGGCTGAGTGCGGAGCAGCGCCTGGCGCAATCGCAGGCCGCACTGCCGCAGAACGCCGGCCCGCTGAATTCGCACCACCTGGTGCACCGCTCGCTGACCTTGATGCGCGAGCTGTCGCCCGGCTACTTCGACCGCTTCGTGGCCCATGTCGATGCGTTGCTGTCGTTGCAACAAGGGCCGGGCTGATCTGCGGCGGAATGCGCATCCTCAAACTTGCTGAACCGTGCCCGGGTGGAACTTCGGTTGGCGTGGACCGCCGGACGGGGCTATAACCGATCCACCGCAATGAGGGCACGGCGCAAGGCGTGCCGCGATGCAGGGAGCCGACGTGAGCGACGAGCCGAGTGCACAGGACTGGCGACAGCCGTTTCGACGCCTGGCCATCGGCGCGGCGCTCGCGCTGGCGGTGGTGGCGGGGTTCCTCGCGTTCTCGCTGTGGACCAGCCACCAGCGCTACCAGGCGGCGGCCGCCGACAACCTGCGCAACCTGACGCTGAACCTGGAGCGCTACCTCTTCACGCGATTGCAGGCAGCCGACCTGGTGCTGCAGTCGGCGGCGCAGGAGTACCGGCGGCTCAGCAGCCTGGGCCCGGTGCGCGCGGATCAGTTCACCGAGGTGCTGATCGGGCTGCAGCAACGCCTGCCCGAGGCGCCGGCGCTGCGCGCGGCCGATGCGGCCGGCCTGGTGCAGTACGGCGCCGGGGCCGATGCGCAGCGGGCGCTCAGCGTCGCGCATCGCCACTTCTTCCGGCAGGCCGTCAACACGCCGGGGCTGGTGCTCGGGCTGCCGCTGAAGTCGCGCATCACGTCGCGCTGGGTGCTGCCGATCGCGCACCAGCTGCGCGACGCGGGCGGTGCGCTGGCGGGCGTCGTGTACCTCAACATGGACCTCGACGAACTCGGCGACATCATGCGTTCGCTGCGCATCGGCGAGCGCGGCGTGATCACCGTCTTCAACGCCGACCGCGAGGTGCTGCTGCGCCTGCCGGAGGTGCCACTCGTCGCCGACGAGAAGCCGGCGCGCCTGAACTCGCCCGAGACGCAGCAGGCGGTGGCGAGCGGCCAGGTCGCCGGTGGGTTCGATACGCGCAGCTCGATCGACGCGCTGCGGCGCACCGTGATGTACCGCCAGCTGGGTCGCTACCCCGCCTACGTGCTGATCGGGCTCGAGTACGGCGAGATGATGGCGCCGTGGCAGCGCGAGGTGGCGATCGCGGTGGCGTTCTGGTTCGTCCTGGTGGCCGGCGTTGCCGCGCTGCTGGGCACGCAGTACCGGGCGGCACGGCACCGCGCGGCGGTGCTGTGCGAGCTGCAGGCGGCGCGTGAGCGCGCCGAGGCCGCCAGCCAGTCGAAGTCGCTGTTCCTCGCGAACATGAGCCACGAGATCCGCACGCCGCTGAACGGCGTGCTCGGCTTCGCGCAGATCGGCTTTCGCGACCTCACGTCGTCGCCCGAGGTGCGCAGCCGCTTCGGGCGCATCCTCGAATCCGGCAAGCTGCTGCAGGGCATCCTGAACGACGTGCTCGACATGTCGAAGATCGAGGCCGGCAAGCTGCTGCTCGACGAGACGCTGACGCCGCTGCGCCCGGTCGCGCAACGCGCGGTCGACCTGGTGCGGCAGGCCGCGGCCGACAAGGGTGTCGGGCTGCAGCTGCGGGTCGACGAGCGGGTGCCCGAGCTGATGCGGGTCGACGGGCTGCGGCTCGGGCAGGTGCTGCTGAACCTGCTGTCGAACGCAGTGAAGTTCACCGATGCGGGCGAGGTGTCGCTGAGCCTGCAGGTGGACCATGGCGAGCTGCTGGTCGAGGTCAGCGACAGCGGCGTGGGCATGTCGGCCGAGCAGGTGGGGCGGCTGTTCGTGTCGTTCGAGCAGGCCGATGCATCGACCACGCGGCGCTACGGCGGCACCGGGCTGGGCCTCGCGATCAGCAAGCGGCTGGTCGAGCTGATGAAGGGCTCGATCCGGGTGTCGAGCCGGGCGGGCGAGGGCTCGGTGTTCTGCGTGCGGCTGCCGTTGGCCGGTGCGATGCCGGCCGGCCCGTCCGTTGCCCACGCACCGGCCGTGGCCGTCGACGTGCCGGTGCGCGAGCGGCTGACCGGCCTGCGGGTGCTGGTGGCCGAGGACAACATCGTCAACCAGATCGTGATCCAGAGCCTGCTGGAAAGCGAGGGCGCGCAGGCCGACATCGTCGGCGACGGGCACCAGGCGGTGGCGCGCGTCTCGGCACCGGGCGCCCGCTACGACGTGGTGCTGCTCGACGTGATGATGCCGGGCATCGACGGCTACGAGACCGCGCGGCGCATCCACGCGCTGTACCCGCAGTTGCCGATCATCGGCCAGACGGCACATGCGCTGCCCGAAGAGCGCGAGCACTGCATCGCCTCCGGCATGGTCGACCGCGTGACCAAGCCGATCGATGCGGACGAGCTGGTGCGGGTGATGCTGCGGCATTTCCGCAGCCGGGTGACCTGAGCTGCGGCCATCTGCCGCAGGCCGGCGCCATCTGTCCGGACGATGGCGGTGACCCTCCCACCGGCGCGGGGGCCTAGAGTTCCGGGGTCACGAAAAACGGAGCAGGCGCCGTTCCGCCGCATTCCCCTTGATCGATCGCTTTCACGGCATGGACGTCTTCACCCGCGTGGTGGAGCTGGGCAGCTTCACGCGGGCCGGCCTCGCGCTGCAGATGCCGAAGGCGCGCGTGACCACGGTGATCCAGGCGCTCGAGGCGCACCTCGGCGTGCGGCTGCTGATCCGCACCACGCGGCGCGTCAGCCTGACCGACGAAGGCGCGCTGTACCACCAGCGCGCGCTCGCGATGCTGGGGCAGATGCGCGAGCTCGAAGGGGCGCTGCGCGATCCATCGGAGGCGCCGTCGGGCCGCTTGCGCGTCGACGTGCCGGCGGCGATGGGGCGGCAGGTGATCGCGCCGGCGCTGGCGGATTTCTTCCGCCGCTACCCCGAGATCGTGCTGGAGCTCGGCAGCTCCGACCGCCCGGTCGATCCGCTGGCCGAAGGCTACGACTGCGTCGTGCGGGCCGGCGAGGTGCACGACGAGCGGCTGGTCGCGCGGCCGCTCGGTCGCCTGCCGATCGTCACCTGCGCGGCGCCGGCCTACCTCGATGCGCACGGCACGCCGCGCACGCTGGACGACCTGGTGCAGCACCGCGTCGTCAACTTCTATTCGCCGCGCGACGGCCACCTGTTTCCGTTCGATTTCCACCACGGCGGCGAGCACCACGCGCTGCGCGGCACGCACCGCGTCGCCTGCAACGACGTCGACACCGCCATCGCGGCCGCCGTCGCCGGGCTGGGCCTGGTGCAGGCGCCGTGCAGCCGCACGGTCGTCGACCACCTGGCACACGGCCGGCTGGTGCAGGTGCTGGCCGACTGGAGTGCCGGCAGCCTGCCGCTCACGCTGCTGCATGCGCGCCTGCGCCACCCGGCGGCCAAGCTGCGGGCCTTCAGCGACTGGCTGGTGGTGCTGTTCCAGCGCGAGTTCGACGGCCTGCCGACGCCCATCGACGGGCGGCAGCCGTCGCCGTGGCTCGCGATGCTCGACCGACCGCCGCCGCGCTGAGCGTCTTCAGGGCGGCAGCACCGGCAGCGGGGCGATGTCGCCGCCCGGTTCGGCCGGGATGTGGCCGACGTTCAGCACCATCGACACCATCGCGAAGTACCCGACCAGGCCGGTCAGCTCGACGGCACCCGCTTCGGTGAATCGCGCGACCGTGCGCGCCCAAGTCGGTTCGCTGACGCCGTGCTGCGCCAGCAACTCGGTGCAGAAGTCATGCACCAGCGTTTCGTCGGCGTCCATCGTGTCGGGGCGGCGGCCGTCGCGCAGCGCGTCGATCGTGGCCTGCGCCGTGCCGGCCTGCAGTGCCAGCGCCACGTGCACCTTCCATTCGAACTGCTGCCGCCAGTGCCGCGCGACCAGCAGCGTCGCGAACTCGCTGACGCGCGCCGGCAGCGAGGTGCCGAAGCGCAGGAAGGCGCCCAGCTTCTGCACGTGGGCAAGCAGCTCGGGGCTGCGCAGCAGCGCGATGAACGGGCCTTTGACGGCCTTGCGCGGGCCGGCGATCAGTTCATCGGCAGCGGCGCGCTGGGCGGGCGTCATCGCGTGGTCGGGCAGGGGAGGTAATCGCATGGGGGTTCGCTCGCTGGCTCGGTGGTGGGATGAAGGCAGATGATGCCGCAGCTCCGATCGCCTACAGTCGGGGCCGGCAGCCGGCGCTGCCGGGAGCAAACCATGGCCGAGACAGATTTCGAGATCCTCGACGAGCGATTCCGCCACTGCGTGCGCACCAGCGCCCGCGTCGAGACGCTGCACCAGGGCCTGCGCTGGGCTGAGGGGCCGGTCTACGTGCCGGCCGGGCGCTACCTGCTGTGGAGCGACATCCCGAACGACCGGATGCTGCGCTGGGACGAGACCGACGGCCGCGTCAGCACCTTCCGCGCGCCGTCGAACTTCGCGAACGGCAACACGCTGGACCGACAGGGCCGGCTCGTCACCTGCGAGCACGGCTCGCGCAGCGTGACCCGCACCGAGCACGACGGCCGCATCACGACGCTGGTCGACCGGGTGCAGGGCCGGCGGTTGAACAGCCCGAACGACCTGGTCGTGAAGTCGGACGATTCGATCTGGTTCACCGACCCGGCCTACGGCATCGACTCCGACTACGAAGGCCACCGCGGCGACAGCGAGACCGACGGCTGCCACGTCTACCGGCTCGACCCGCGCAGCGGCGACTGCGTGCGCGTTGCCGACGACTTCGTGCGGCCGAACGGCCTCGCGTTCTCGCCCGACGAATCGAAGCTCTACATCGTCGACAGCGGCGTCACCCACCAGCCGGGCGGGCCGCGCCACATCCGGGTGTTCGACGTGAACGCCCGCGGCGGGCTGTCGGGCGGTGAGGTGTTCGCCACCTGCAGCGCCGGGCTGTTCGACGGTTTCCGCGTCGACGATGCCGGCCGGCTGTGGTGCGGCGCGGCCGACGGCGTGCATTGCCTCGCGCCCGACGGCACGCTGATCGGCAAGGTGAAGACGGCCGAGCGCGTCGCCAACGTCGTGTTCGGCGGACCGAAGCGCAACCGGCTGTTCCTGTGCGCGACCAGCTCGCTGCTGTCGGTGCTGCTGGCGGTCAACGGCGCGAAGACGTTCTGATCCTGGCGGTCGACGGCCTGTCCGTCCTGGCGTGCTTCCTGTCGCGCCGCGATGGCATGTCGTCGCGCCGTCCGTAGAGTCCCCCGTTTCCCCACCTCCGACGGAGATCCGCATGCTGACCATCGCCCAGCTGTCGCACACCTATGCCAACGGCACCCGCGCGCTCGACAACGTGACGCTCGACATCCCGCGCGGCATGTTCGGGCTGCTCGGGCCGAACGGTGCCGGCAAGTCCTCGCTGATGCGCTGCCTGGCGACGCTGCAGCAGCCGAGTGCCGGCCGCATCGCGTTCGACGGCATCGACGTGCTGGCCGAGCCGGCGAAGCTGCGCGCGGTGCTGGGCTACCTGCCGCAGGACTTCGGCGTCTACCCGCGGGTGTCGGCGTACGACATGCTCGACCACCTGGCCGTGCTGAAGGGCGTGGCCGGGCGCGGCGAGCGCCGCGAGACGGTGGAGTCGCTGCTGCAGCAGGTCAACCTGTGGGACGTGCGCAAGAAAGCCATCGCCGGCTTCTCGGGCGGCATGCGCCAGCGCTTCGGCATCGCGCAGGCGCTGATCGCGAACCCGCGGCTGATCATCGTCGACGAGCCGACCGCCGGCCTGGACCCGGAGGAGCGCAACCGCTTCAACAACCTGCTGGCCGAGATCGGCGAGAACGTCGTCGTGATCCTGTCGACCCACATCGTCGACGACGTGACCGACCTGTGCCCGCGGATGGCGATCCTGGTCGGCGGGCGCATCGTGCGCAGCGGCACGCCGCAGGCGCTGATCGCCGAGATGGTCGGACGCGTCTGGCAAGGCGAGGTCGCGAAGGAAGAACTGGCCGACGCACGCAGCCGCATGGACGTGATCGCGACCCGGCTGCGCGGCGGCCGGCCGGTGGTGCACGTGCTGGCCGACGATGCGCCGGCAGCGGGCTTCGTACCGGTGGAGGCGGGGCTGGAGGACGTGTACTTCTCGACGCTGCATGCGCATCGGCGCGAGGCCGCCGTGGCCGCGACCGAGGCCGTGGCATGAGCGGCGGCATGCTCGGGCACGTCACCCGTTTTGAAGTCCGCTACCAGCTGAAGAGCCCGGTCTTCTGGGTCGGCTGCCTGATGTTCTTCCTGCTGTCGTTCGGGTCGGTCACGGTCGACACGATCCAGATCGGAAGCCGCGGCAACGTGCACCTGAACTCGCCGTTCGCGATCCTGCAGACGCTGGCGATCATGAGCCTGTTCGCGGTGTTCGTGGTGGTTGCGATGGTGTCCAACGTCGTGATCCGCGACGACGAGACCGGCTTCGCGCCCATCCTGCGGTCGACACGGCTCGGCAAGGGGGCCTACCTGGTCGGCCGCTTCATCGGCGCGAACCTGGCCGCGTTGCTCGTGCTGGCGTCGATCCCGCTCGGCATCCTGGTCGGCGTCGCGATGCCGTGGGTCGACGGCGAGAAAGTCGGCGCATTCCATCTGGCGCACTACCTGTACGCGCTGTTCGCGTTCGCGCTGCCGACGCTGCTGATCGTGTCGGCGCTGTTCTTCGCGGCCGCCACCGCGACGCGCTCGATGATGTGGACCTACGTCTGCGCGGTCGCGATGCTGGTGCTGTACTTCGTGATGCGCGGCCTGCTGCGCAACCCGCAGTACGACGCCATCGCGGCGCTGCTCGACCCGTTCGGGCTGTCGGCGCTGGGCATCGCGACCAAGTACTGGACGGCCGCCGAGCGCAACACGCTGCTGCCGGCGATGGCGGGACCGATGCTGGCGAACCGGCTGCTGTGGTCCGGCATCGCGCTGGCGGTGTTCGCGCTGGCCTGCCGGCTGTTCCGCTTCGAGCAGCGCGGCGCACCGGCGACCAAGGTGTCGAAGGAGAGGGACGCCGCGTCCGACAGCGCCGCAGCGCCCACCGCGATCGGTGCACTGCCGCTGGCGCGCGCCGATGCGCGGACGCGCCGTGCGCAGCTGTGGCGGCTCGCGCGCTTCGACATGGCCTTCGTGTTCCGCAGCCCGGCGTTCTTCGTGCTGCTGGGCATCGGGGTGCTGAACGCCGGCGGCGCGCTGTGGTTCAGCGGCGAGTGGTACGGCAGCGGCTCGTACCCGGTGACGCGCCTGATGGTGCAGACCTTGGCCGGCACCTTCAGCCTGATGCCGATCATCATCGCGATCTTCTATGCCGGCGAGCTGGTGTGGCGCGACCGCGAGCGCCGCATGCACGAGATCGTCGACGCGACCGCCGCGCCCGACTGGGCGCACCTGCTGCCGAAGATCGTCGCGATCGCGCTGGTGCTGACGGCCAGCGCGGCGGTCGCGGTGCTGACCGGCATGCTGGTGCAGGCGCTGAAGGGCTACACCCGCTTCGAGCCGGCGGCCTACCTGCTGTGGTTCGTGCTGCCGATGACGGTCGGTGCACTGCTGCTGGCGGTGCTCGCGGTCTTCGTGCAGGTGCTGGTGCCGCAGAAGTTCATCGGCTGGGGCGTGATGCTGCTGTACATCGTCGGCTCGGTCGCGCTGGCGGCAGCCGGCTTCGAGCACAACCTCTACAACTACGGCGGCACGCCGAACGTGCCGTTGTCGGACATGAACGGCCTCGGGCGTTTCTGGATCGCGCAGGCCTGGTTCCAGGTGTATTGGGGCGGCTTCGCACTGGTGCTGGCAGTGCTGTCGCATGCGCTGTGGCGGCGCGGTGCGAACCTCGCGCTGCGCCCGCGCTTGGTCTACATGCGCCATCACCTGCGCGGCGGGGCCGGCGCGCTGCTGGCGCTCGGCCTCGCGGTGTGGGCGGTCAGCGGCGGCTGGATCTACTACAACACCAACGTGCTGAACGCCTACGTGACGCAGCCGCAGCACGACGCCGAGCTGGCCCGGTTCGAGCGCGACTTCCTGGCCTACGAGAAGTTGCCGCAGCCGCGCATCACCGCGGTCACGCTGGACGTGCAGCTGTACCCGCGCGAGCCGCGAGCGGTGACGACCGGCAGCTACCTGCTGCGCAACCGCAGCGGCGCGCCGATCGACACGCTGCACCTGCTGTGGCCCGAGCGCACCACGCTCGACCGCGTCGAGCTGCCCGGCGCGACGCTGCAGCGCGAGTGGGCCGCGCAGCACTACCGCATCTACAAGCTCGAGCCGGCGATGCAGCCTGACGAGACACGGGTGCTGCGCTTCGCGACGACGCTGGCCGAACGCGGCTTTCCGAATGGCCAGCCGCTGACGCGCCTGGTGGACAACGGCAGCTTCGTGAACAACGCGGAGATCGCGCCGGCCATCGGCATGTCGCGCGACGGGCTGCTGAAAGACCGCGCGAAGCGCCGCAAGCACGGCCTGACGCCGGACCTGCGGCCGCCGACGCTGGAAGACGAGTCGGGGCGCGCCGACAACGGCTTCCGCAAGGACAGCGACTGGGTCGACGCCGACATCACGGTGACCACCGACGCCGACCAGACCCCGATCGCGCCGGGCTACACCGTCAGCGACACGACGACCGGCGGGCGGCGCACGGTGCACTTCAAGCCCGATGCGCCGATCAACCACTTCTTCTCGATCCAGTCGGCGCGCTATGCGGTGCTGCGCGACCGCTGGAAAGACGTCGACCTCGCGGTCTACCACCAGCCGGGCCACGAGTTCAACGTCGACCGGATGATGCAGGCGATGAAGCTGTCGCTCGAGCTGTTCAGCGAGAAGTTCTCGCCGTACCAGTTCAGGCAGGCGCGCATCCTGGAGTTCCCGTCGTATGCCGATTTCGCGCAGTCGTTCGCCAACACCATCCCGTACTCGGAGAACATCGGCTTCATCGCGCGGCTGACCGACCCGCAGAAGATCGACGTGGTGACCTACGTGACGGCGCACGAGATCGGCCACCAGTGGTGGGGCCACCAGCTGGTGCCGAGCTCGCAGCAGGGGGCCGAGCTGCTGGTCGAGAGCTTCGCGCAGTACTCGGCGCTGCTGGTGATGGAGAAGATGTACGGGCGCGACCAGATCCGCCGCTTCCTGAAGTACGAACTCGACCGCTACCTGCGCCAGCGCGGCGGCGAGGTGGTCGAGGAACTGCCGCTCGCACGGGTCGAGAACCAGGGCTACATCCACTACCAGAAAGGCTCGCTCGCGATGTACTGGCTGAAGGAGGTGGTCGGCGAGGAGGTCGTGAACCGGGCGCTGTCGAAGATGCTGAAGGAATACGCCTTCAAGGCCGCACCCTACCCGAACAGCCGCGACTTCCTGCGCATCCTGCGCGCCGAGGC
Organism: Rhizobacter sp. Root1238; assembly: GCF_001425825.1. GTDB lineage: Bacteria > Pseudomonadota > Gammaproteobacteria > Burkholderiales > Burkholderiaceae_C > Rhizobacter. The sequence continues at coordinate 25,236 of NZ_LMDM01000001.1, read as the reverse complement.
CGGCCCGCAGCACGATGCGCTGATCACCGACCTGTTCGAGAAGATCACGCTGCTCGACCTGAAGGCCACCGCCGCGACCGCGACGAAGCGCGCCGACGGCCGCTACGACCTGGTGCTGCAGGTCGAGGCGCGCAAGCTGTATGCCAATGGCAAGGGGCAGGAGACCGAGGCACCGTTGGACGAACCGGTCGACATCGGCGTGTTCAGCGCCGAGCCGGGCAAGGAGGGCTTCGGCGCGGCATCGGTGCTGCACTTCGAGCGCCTGCCGGTGCACAGCGGCAAGCAGTCGATCGCGCTGGTGGTGGACCGGCCGCCGGCCTTCGCCGGGGTCGACCCCTACAACAAGCGCATCGACCGCATTTCGGAAGACAACCTCGTGAAGGTCGAGTTGAAGTAAATGCTTGAGTATTTGCTTGACGAACCGGTAAAGAGTTTTTACGATCCGCGCCTTGCTTGAAAAAGCGCACCGAATCGTCGAATCCGAGGACCTCATCGTGATCAGCCGCCACCTTCCCCGTCACCTGCAGCAAGCCGCCCGCGCATCGGGCGAGTGCCTCTGCATGGCGATGGGCAAGAAGGGTTACGGCAACGATCGACGGCATCCGGGAGAAGGCAGGGCGTAGGCCCACCCTTCGACTCTGTTCGCAGAGGCCCGGATTCCGCCAAGGATCCGGGCCTCTTTGCTTTTGAAGTGCTTTTCCTGAATGCGCCACCCGCTCCACTTCGGGTGTGCCCTTGCCCTCCGCGACCGCATCCAATGGTGTTGGCGGCGCGGGATGTGCGCGGTCCGGACCCGGACCCCGTGCAGCGAGACACCACATCCGACGGGATGCTCGCGCTTGGACACAGCCGAAGTGCAGTGGACGCCGACGGAGCCGGCCCTGAACGACATACCGCGCGGCGCGATGCCGTGCGGCCAGGGCCAGGGGGTTCGATTCCCCCGCCGCGGCGCCCGGCTGTCACCCCTCGGCGGTCACCCGGTCCCAGCTGAGGCCGTGCTTCGCGAGGTACTTGCGCAGCCGGTCGGCATCGTTGACGACGCTGCGTTGCCGGCGGGACACGTCGAACAGCTGGCGTCCCGCCTCGGACAGGCTGCGCGAGCGGCGGCAGGTCTGCACGACGGCCTGCAGTTGCAGCCGGTCGAACAGGTCGAGGGCCGCGGCGGCGTCGCCGAGCAGCGCGTCGAGGTCGACGCCGTCGCTCGCCGGCGCGTCGCCCGCCGGGTGCTCCCACAGCCAGCGCAGCCGCTGCAGCTCGGCATCGACCAGCGCCGACGAGATGCGGCCGCCGTCGGCCAGCGTCGCCAGCCGCGTGATGCTCGCCGACAGGTCGCGGAAGTTGCCGCGCCACAGCGCTTCGGGCGATTGTGCGAAGCGCAGGTACTGCGCGCGGGCCTCGGCGTTGAAGCGCACCGCGCGGCCGTTCTCGGCCGCTGCGCGGGCCAGCAGGTGCTCGATGTTCGGCTCGATGTCTTCCGGCCGCTGCGCGAGGCCCGGCAGCACGTAGCTCCACAGGTTGATGCGGGCGTACAGGTCTTCGCGGAAGCGGCCCTCGGCCACGTCGATGCGCAGGTCGCGGTTGGTGCCGACCATCAGCTGGAAGTCGCTCGCCACCTCGCGGTCGCTGCCCATCGGGTAGAAGCGCTTCTCCTCCACCGCCTTCAGCAGCATCGCCTGCTCGTCCAGGCCCAGCTCGCCGATCTCGTCCAGGAACAGCACCCCGCCGTGCGCGCTGCGCAGCAGGCCGGCGCGGTCGGCCGCCGCGCCGGTGAACGCACCCTTGCGGTGGCCGAACAGCGTCGACGCGGCGCCGTCGCCATGCAGCGTCGCGCAGTTGACTTCGACGAACTCGCCGCCGACCTGGTGGCGCGACTTCTTCAGCTCGAACATGCGTCGCGCGAGGTGCGACTTGCCGGCGCCGGTCGGGCCGGTCAGCAGGATCGGCGCGCGCGAGCGCACCGCCACGCGCTCGATCTCGTCGATCAGCGCATTGAAGGCGCGGTTGCGGGTCGCGATGCCGTCCTTCAGGAAGTCGACCGCATCCTGCTGCGCCTGGTGGAAGCGCTTGGCGAGCACGTCGTAGCGCGACAGGTCGAGGTCGATCAGCGTCAGGCTGCCGGGGTTGTCGTGCGTCTGCTTCTTCGGCGGCGCGGTCTGCAGCAGCACGCCGGGGATGAAGCGCGACTCGACCATCAGGAACATGCAGATCTGCGCGACGTGGGTGCCGGTCGTGATGTGGGCGCGGTACTGCTCGCGCTCGGTGTCGAACGGATAGGCGCGGACCCAGTCGTAGAGCGCGCCGTACATCTCGCCGAAGTCCCACGGGTCGGCCACGTCCATCGGGATCAGGTTGACCTGCGTCTCGGGCGAGACCGACGCGATGTCGCGCTGCACCTGCTGCGCCAGGCCGAGGTGGCGCGGCGTGTGGATCAGCTCGATGCGGTGCACGACGACGTCGGGCTGCTGCACCAGCGAGACGGTGGGACGCCACTTCTCCCAGCGGCCGGCGCCCTGGCCGGCGTCGAGCTGGGTGCCGAGGAAGCCGATGACGACGGTTTGCTTCATGCGCTTGAATGCTAGAGGGCTAGCGAATATTCTAGATTCGATCTGTCCCGGTTCAGGCAGTCGGGAACGACCGGAGCCGGTGATTTGATTAAAAGCGTTGTGCGACAGGCACTTGCATCTGCGCGTTGGCTCGGCCCGACGTGCTGGCACGCGCTCTGCAATGGAAGGAGGGTCCTGACGCAAACGAAGAGTGCAATGGCCAGGGGTTGAGGCGAAGGCCTGCCCCGCCGGCGCAGGGGACCCGGGGTGTCACAGCCCTGTCGGTGTCTTGCGTACCGCGCTTCGGGAATGTCGGGTGTGAGGGCAGTCAGGTGAACGCACGCAAGTCGCGCCGGGTTCGAGTCCCGGGCTGCCCGCCCTCTGTAGCTCAGCGTGGTAGAGCAACTCGTTTTCAACGGGTCCGTCGCGGGTTCGACTCCCGCCAGGAAAGCCGGCCGAAAGGCCTTTGTCATGCCGGGTCGAAAGACCCACGCCGAATGCGGAAGAGGGCCGGCCCGTCCGGAACGATTCCGTCAGCAGCGGCGGCCCGCACTGGGAAACCGGTCGGCCCTTGCCCGCACCCCTCGCCACGGCCGCGGTCGTGGCGAGCGTTGCGAAGCCAGCGGCCGGTGCGATCTCCGTCCGCCGACGCTGCTGTAACGGCACCTTTTCGATGAGAAGAACGAGGAGAAGAAGATGTTGATGTTCGAACGTGTGATAGTGAAGAAGAGCGAGCGCGGCCTGCTGCTGCGCAACGGCGATTTCGAGCGCGTGCTCTCGCCCGGCTGCCACTGGCTGTTCAAGGGCCTGGACCGCCTGCGCGTCGAGACCTTTGCGCTCGACCAGCCTGCGTTCACGCATGGCCTGGCCGACTACCTGATGGCCAAGGAGCCTGCAGTGGTCGCGGCCGAGTTCATCAAGGTCGAGTTGTCGGAGACGCAGGTGGGCCTGCGCAGCGACAACGGCGTGCTGGTCGAGGTGCTCGCGCCGACCACGCGGCGCCTGTACTGGAAGGGCCTGGTGGACGTGGCAGTGGAAGTGGTCGATGTCGCCGCCGGCGCGGAGCTGTCGCCGGGGTTGACCGCCCGGCTGGCACAGACGCAGATGCGCAGCCGCGGCGTGTCCGGCCTGGCCGGCGTTCTGCAGGTGCAGGTGAACGAGTTCGCCGCCGGCATCCTGTGGATCGACGGCAAGGTCGATCGCGTGCTCGGGCCTGGTTCGTATGCGTTCTGGAAGTTCAACCGCACCGTCTCGGTCGACCTGGTGGACCTGCGCCTGCAGGCCGTGGACGTGAGCGGCCAGGACATCCTGACGCGCGACAAGGTCAGCCTGCGCCTGAACCTGGCCGCCACCTACCGTGTCACCGACGTGCTGAAGGCGTACACGCAGCTGCAGAAGCCTGCCGAGCATCTCTACCGTGAGCTGCAGTTCGGCCTGCGCGCCGCGGTGGGTACCCGCAGCCTCGACGAGTTGCTCGAGAACAAGGCGGTGATCGACGAAGTGGTGACCGGCCATGCGCGAGCCAGGCTCGCGGACTACGGCCTGGCGCTGGAGAGCGTGGGCGTGAAGGACATCGTGCTGCCCGGCGAGATGAAGACGATCCTGGCGCAGGTGGTCGAGGCGCAGAAGGCGGCCGAGGCCAATGTGATCCGCCGCCGCGAGGAAACGGCGGCCAGTCGCTCGTTGCTCAACACGGCCAAGGTGATGGAGGACAACCCCACCGCGCTGCGCCTGAAGGAGCTGGAGACGCTGGAGCGCGTGGCCGAGCGGATCGACAAGATCTCGGTGTTCAGCGGACTGGATGGCGTGCTGAACGGGCTGGTGAAGTTGGCCTGAGCGGCCAGTGAACGACAAAGAGAGAGGAAGAGAAATGGAAACCCTGAAGAACTACGACACCGAAATCATCGAAGGCGGCGTGCCCGTCAAGATGTGGACCCGCGGCGTGCCGGTCGAGGCCGAGGCGAAGCAGCAGCTCGCGAACGCGGCCCGCCTGCCGGTCGTCTTCAAGCACGTCGCGGCGATGCCCGACGTGCACCTGGGCATCGGCGCGACGGTCGGCTCGGTGATCCCGACGCTGCGCGCGATCATCCCGGCCGCGGTCGGCGTCGACATCGGCTGCGGGATGATGGCCTGCAAGACCACGCTGCGCGCGGAAGACCTGCCGGACAACCTGGGCCCGCTGCGTGCGGCGATCGAGCGCTCGGTGCCGCACGGCTCGACGCCGCGCCACCGCGGCCGCGACCAGGGCAGCTGGGAGAACCCGCCGGAGACCGTCGACCAGGTGTGGGCGACGCTCGTCGACGAGTTCGATGCGCTGTGCGAGCTGCACCCGCGCCTGAAGAACACCAACAACCGCAAGCACCTGGGCACGCTGGGCGGCGGCAACCACTTCATCGAGGTCTGCCTCGATGAAGCGGGCGCCGTCTGGTTCATGCTGCACTCGGGTTCGCGCGGTGTCGGCAATGCGATCGGCACCCACTTCATCGAACTGGCGAAGAAGGATGCCGAACAGCACCAGCGCAACCTGCCCGACCAGGACCTGGCGTACTTCGAGGAAGGCGCGCAGTACTTCGGCGACTACGTGCGCGGTGTCGGCTGGGCGCAGAAGTTCGCGGCCCGCAACCGCGAGGTGATGATGACCAACCTGATCGCCACCGTGCGCCAGGTGATCGCGAAGCCGTTCGAGACGCACGTCGAGGCGGTGAACTGCCACCACAACTACGTGCAGCAGGAGCGCCACTTCGGCGAGGACGTGTTCGTCACCCGCAAGGGCGCGGTCAGCGCGAAGCGCGGCCAGATGGGGATCATCCCGGGCAGCATGGGTGCGCGCAGCTTCATCGTGCGCGGCCTCGGCAACCCGGAGAGCTTCGACAGCTGCAGCCACGGCGCCGGCCGCGTGATGAGCCGCACCAAGGCGAAGAAGCTGTTCAGCGTGGCCGACCACGCGAAGGCGACCGAAGGCGTCGAGTGCCGCAAGGATGCCGACGTCATCGACGAGATCCCGATGGCCTACAAGGACATCGACGCGGTGATGGCAGCACAGAAGGACCTCGTGGAGGTCGTGCACACGCTGAAGCAGGTGGTGTGCGTGAAGGGATGAGAAGGGGCGTGTGATGAAGAGCGGAAAGCAGCGCCGCGCCGAGATCAAGGCGCGGCGCATCCAGCGTGCGGTGCGCAGCGGCGTCGATTGCTTCGCCCCGGTGTCCGTCCTTCCGGTGGGGGCGGTCGCGGCCGATCCGGAACAACTGCGCCACAACAACACGCATGGCCAGTTTCCGCTGTTCTATGTCGACCGTGCATTCAGTTGCCGCGATTGCAACCAGGCCCAGCTGTGGACGGCGAAACAGCAGAAATGGTGGTACGAGATCGCGAAGGGCAACATCTACAGCCACGCCGTTCGCTGTCGGCCGTGTCGCCGCGTCGAACAGGCGCGAATCGAGGAGGCTCGAAGCATTGCGCAGGCTGGACTGGCGCGCAAGCGGGAAGCGTTGGGGAACAAGGAATGACGATGATCGAACTCGACGGAGCCACCGGGGAGGGTGGCGGCCAGATCCTGCGCAGCGCGCTGGCGCTCGCGATGTGCACCGGCCAGGGCGTGGGGCTTCACAGCATCCGCGCCCGCCGACCGAAGCCCGGCCTGATGCGGCAGCACCTGGCCTGCGTGCAGGCGGCGCAGGCGGTCAGTGGGGCGCGGGTGCAAGGCGCCGAGGCCGGCTCGACGTCGCTGGTCTTCGAGCCCGGCACGGTGTGCGCCGGCGACCATGTCTTCAGCGTCGGCACGGCCGGCAGCGCGACGCTCGTGCTGCAGACGGTCTGGCCGGCGCTGATGCTGGCGGCCGGCACGAGCCGGCTGACGCTGGCCGGCGGCACGCACAACCCGATGGCGCCGCCGTTCCACTTCATCGAGCGCTGCTATGCGCCGCTGCTGCAGCGCCTGGGCGCTGGCAGCCGCCTGCAGCTGCGCCGCCACGGCTTCTTTCCGGCAGGTGGCGGCGAGTTCGTCGCCGAGATCCTGCCGGCCGTCGGCGGCTTGCAGCCGTACGACCTGCTGGAGCGCGGCCCGTTGAACAGCGCTTACGCGGAAGCGCTGGCAGCCGCCATCCCGCGCAGCGTGGCCTCGCGCGAACTCGCGATCCTGCAGCGCGAGTTCGGTTGGCCGGATGACGCCTTGCAGGTGCCGGTGCTGCGCCAGAACGAAGGCCCCGGCAACGCGCTGATGGCGACGCTCGCGCACGAGCATGTCACGGAGCTGGCGATCAGCTTCGGCGAGCGCGGCCGCAGCGCCGAGCAGGTCGCGTTGTCGCTCGCTGCGGAGCTGCGCGCGTACCAGGCCGGCACCGGCGCGCTCGGCCCGCACCTCGCCGACCAGTGGGTGCTGCCGCTCGCGTTGGCGGTGTGGCGCAGCGGCCGCACGGCGCGCTTCAGCTGCACCGAACTGACGGAGCATGCGCGGACGAACTTCGGCGTGATCGAACGCTTCCTGCCGGTGCGCATCGCGACCGACGGATCGCCTGGGCACTGGCGCGTGGGCGTTGCGCCGGTCGCCTGAACCCGACGGGCGTTCAGCGCCGCAACGCGTCCGCGAGCCGCTCGATCTCGGCCCGCTGGTGCAGTCGCACCAGCCAGCGCGCCGGGATGCCGGACTTGCCGTAGTGCGCACCGGCAATCTGGCCGACGATCGCGGCCGTGGTGTCGGCATCCTCGCCGAGGTTCGCGGCGCGCAGCACCGCGGCCTCGAAGCTGTCGGTCTGCGCGAAGCACCACAGCGCGGCCTCGAGCGACGCGACGCAGTAGCCGGTGCCGGCGATCTGCGATTCGCGCTTGTGCAGGTAGTCGCGCGCCGCGATCGCCTGCACCTTCGGCATCGTCGGCTGCGCCAGCTGGTTCGACAGGATCGCGTCCTTCGGAAGGCCGTCGAGCGCATGGCACAGCAGTTCAGCGAACAGCACGCAGCATTCCAACGCCTCGGTGGCCGCATGCGTGGTGGCAGAGCTGTGGTGCGCCAGGTCCATCGCCGCGGCCATGTCAGGGTGTCCGAACAGCACCGCCGGCGCGAGCCGCATCAGCGAACCGTTGCCGGCGCTCATCGGGTCGTTGGAGCCGGCCATCGGGTTGCGGGTCTGCAGGTAGCGCTGCAGCGCGGCCGACACGGTGATGCCGATGTCGAAGCAGCTGCCGGTCGAACTCAGGTACCCGTGGTGCCACCAGTTCACGTAGCGGTTCATCTGGTCCGCGGCGTCGAAGCCGCGGCGCTCGACGAGGCTGGTCGCCAGGCACAGCGCCATCGAGGTGTCGTCGGTCCACTCGCCGGCCTTCAGCCCGAACGGGCCGCCGCCGACCATGTCGGTGATCGGCTCGAAGCTGCCGCGGCGGCGGAACTCCAGCGTGGTGCCGACTGCATCGCCGCAGGCCAGCCCGAGCAGGCAGCCGCGGTAGCGGTCGAGCAGGGCGGCTTCCTCCCTCATCGCGGCGTCAACCCCAGGAAGTGGTCGAGCATGTGGAAGTGGTCGTCGAGGAACTGGTCCTCGAGCGCCGGCAGCTCGCCGATCGGCGTCCACAGCGCGGCGGCCGCGTCGTCGCCCGCCACCACCTCCGGCAGCTCGCGGCCGCCGAGGTCGAAGTGGTGGGCGTGCGTGATGGTGCGGCCGCGCTGGCTGCGGTCGGGGTGGTCGAACACCGCGGTCTCGCGCAGGCACTGGCGCATGCTGGCGTCGAGCAGGTGCAGCTGGGTTTCTTCGCGCAGCTCGCGCAGCGCCGACTGGTAAGCAGTCTCACGGGGCTCGATGAAGCCGCCCGGCACTGCATACAGGCCCTTGCCGGGTGCTTGGCCGCGGCGCACCAGCAGCACGCGCCCGGCGCACTGCACGATCGCGTCGACGGTGACGAAGACCGGCGGGTACGGCGAGCCGGCCCACGCGGCGCGGTAGGCCTTCAGCATCTGCCACTCGGCCGTCAGCGCGGCAAACAGCGGCAGCCGCGACCAGGCGCGCAGGAAGCCGAGCGTCGTCGACGGCGCCTGGCCGACCAGCGCGGCGAGCGTCGCGTCGACATCGTCGGGCGCACAGGCGAAGAACGCGTCGCGCAGCGCGGTGCCGTCGGCGGCCGCGATCCGCTCGACACCATGCAGCCGCCAGCCCGGGAAGCCCTGCAGGTACTCGCTGGTCGCGTCCTTGAAATGCCCGACCAGCCCGATCGAGCCGAGCCGCGGATCGGCCCGCTTCGCGATCAGCGCGTGCACGCCGTCGTGCACCGCCTTCAGCCAGCGCGCCTCGTCGTAGTAGTCGCGCACCGGCAGGAAATCGATGCGGCCGCGCTCGTCCTCGGGGACCGCGAGCCGGATCATCTCGGCCCGCTCTTCCCAGCTGAACGGATTCTTCGGCGAGCGCGCCTGGTGCGCCGAGCCGATCACGACGATGACGCGCGGCGCGATCGCGAGCGCCCGGTTCAGCAGCGCCAGGTGGCCGTTGTGGAACGGCTGGAAGCGGCCGATGTACACCGCGGTGTCATGGTGCTGCCCGGGCGTGGCCGGCTGGTGGGACGGGATGGTTCTCATGGGATGAAGGCGGCGATGGGCATCTGCCGCCCGCTGCCGAAGGCGCGGGGGCGGACGCGGATGATGGGGGGCGCCTGGCGCCGCTTGTATTCGTTGCGGGCGATCATGCGCCGCACCCGCTCGACCAGCGCGCGGCCGTCGTCGCTGCGCTGCAGCTGCGCGACGTACGCATCGACCTGCGCCCGCTCGCGCGGCGCGAGCCGTTCGCCTTCGATCAGCAGCTTCAGCACCTCGTCGAGCACCTCGTAGGGCGGCAGGCTGTCGGTGTCCTTCTGGCCGGGTGCCAGTTCGGCCGACGGCGGCTTGTCGATGATGGCGGCCGGGATGATCTCGCGGCCGGCCGCCTCGTTGACGTGGCGCGACAGCGCGAACACTTCCGTCTTGTACAGGTCGCCGATCAGCCCGAGGCCGCCATTGGTGTCGCCGTACAGCGTGCAGTAGCCGACCGAGATCTCGGACTTGTTGCCGGTGGTCAGCAGCAGGTGGCCGAAGCTGTTCGAGTAGGCCATCAGCGCGGTGCCGCGGATGCGCGCCTGCAGGTTCTCGTGCGGCAGGCCCTGCAGCGGCTTGCCGAAGCTGCGCTCGAACTGCGCGCTGTAGCCGTTCACCAGTTCGGCGATCGGGTGCGTGAACAACTCGATGCCGAGGTTGCGGCACAGCGTGACCGAGTCGTCGACCGAACCGGCCGACGAGTAGTGCGACGGCATCGTCACCGCGCTGACGTTGCCCGGCCCGAGCGCCTGCGCGGCCAGCGCCAGCGTCAATGCGCTGTCGATGCCGCCCGACGAGCCGACCACCGCCTGCCTGAACCCGCAGCGCCGCGCGTAGTCGGTCAGGCCGAGCACGATCTGCGCCTGGTAGAACGCCGTCGTCGGCAGGCCGGCGGCCGGCACCGGCGGCGGCGCGTCGCCGTCCAGTGTCAGGAAGCGGCCGTGCTCGAAGCGCAGCGTGGTCACGTCCTCGACGAAGCGGCGGGCTTCGTAGACGACGCGGCCGTCGGCCTCGGTCGCGAACGATGCGCCGTCGAACACCAGCTGGTCGTGGCCGCCGATCTGGTTGACGTACAGGATCGGCAAACCGTGGCGGCGGCTCGCGTTGCCGAAGATCTGGTGGCGCTGCTCGCGCTTGCCGATCTCGGACGGGCTGGCGTTGATCGACACGACCAGGTCGGGCGCGGCATCGCGCATGCGCTCGAACGGGTTGACCGCGTAGTCGCCGGCGACGTCGTTCCAGCCGTCTTCGCAGATCATCATGCCGACCTGGGTGTCGCCGATGCGCAGCACCTTGGCGACGTCCGGTCCGGGCTCGAAGTGGCGGCGCTCGTCGAAGATGTTGTAGGTGGGCAGCAGCTGCTTCGCATAGCGCAGCACGATCTCGCCGGCATGCAGCACCAGCAGCATGTTGTGCAGCCGCTTGCCGGGGCCGTCGCGCCGCAGCGGCGCACCGACCACCCAGTGGAGGCCGCGCAACTGCCGCGAGGCCTGCAGCAGCTGGTCGAGCCCGGCGTCGACGCGCTGCAGGAAGCCGGGCTCCTCCAGCAGGTCGGCGGGGTGGTAGCCGGTCAGCCCGAGTTCGGTGAAGACGACCAGCTCGGCACCCTGCGTGCCTGCCTGCCGGGCCGCGGCGATCATCTTCGCGACATTGCCGTCGATGTCGCCGAGGGTCGGGTTCAGCTGGGCGATCGTGATCTTCAGCATGCGTGCTCCATCAGGTGGGGACGTTGAAGACCTGGCGCAGGTAGGCGAGGAAGGTCTGGTCGTCGCACAGCGTCTTGCCGGGGCTGTCGGACAGCTTGGCCACCGGCTGGCCGTTGCAGCGGGTCAGCTTCATCACGATGTTCAGCGGCGTCAGGCCGACATCGTTCGACAGGCTGGTGCCAATGCCGAAGCCGGTCTGCGTGCGGTCGGCGAAGTGACGGTACAGCGCGAGCGCGGTCTCGATGGTCAGGCCGTCGGAGAACACCAGCCGCTTGGTGTGCGGGTCGATGCGCAGCTTCGCGTAGTGGGCCAGCGCCTTCTCGCCCCAGACCACCGGGTCGCCGGAATCGTGGCGCAACCCGTCGAACAGCTTCGCGAAGTAGAGGTCGAAGTCGGCGAGGAAGGCGTCCATGCCGACCACGTCGGTCAGCGCGACGCCGAGGTCGCCGCGGTACTCCTGCACCCATTCCTCGAGCGCGGCCTTCTGCGAATCGCGCAGCCGCACGCCGAGCGCCTGGAAGGTCTGCAGGTACTCGTGCGCCATCGTGCCGATCGGCACCATGCCGAGTTCCTTCGCGAGCAGCACGTTGGAGCTGCCGCGGAAGAACTGGGGCACGGCTTCCTTCAGCGTCGAGACGACCTCGCGTTGCCAGGCGCCGCTGTAGCGGCGACGCACGCCGAAGTCGAAGAACTCGAACGGATTGCGGCGCGGCGGCTCGGCGCCGAAGGCGCGCAGCGTCGCGATCTTGGCCTGCAGGCGCTCGCGGCCCACGGCCAGCGCGGCGGTGGCATCGAAGCGGCGGAAGTACAGCTCGTTGACGATGGCCAGCACGAAGATCTCGAAGGCCATCACGTGCACCTGCGGGCCGTTCGCGATGATCTGCAGCGTGTCGCCGTCGGCCCGCGCGGTGATGAAGACGCGCTGGAACTGGAAGATGCGCAGGAAGTCGACGAAGTCCGACTTGATGAAGCGCAAAGCGCCGAGGTAGGCGAGTTCGTCTTCGGCGAAGCGCAGCGTGCACAGGTGGTCGAGCTCGCGGTTCACGTCGGCCAGCAGCTCGGCCAGCGGGTAAGCCGGCGCGTTGCGGCAGACGAAGCTGTATTCGGCCTGCGTCTGCGGATGCCAATGCAGCATGGTCTGCCACATCGTGAACTTGTAGAGGTCGGTCTCCAGCAGGCTGTGGATGACAGGAGGCATGGTGGCTTTCAGGTCAGGCGGCGAAGGACCTCGCCGCTGGTCGCGAGTTGAACACCGCGGGCGCGCATCGCGTCGAGAAACCCTTGCTGCTGCGCCTCGAAGCCGCCGACCGGGCTGATGCAGTCGGTCAGCAGCACGACGCGGTCGAGCCGGCCGCTCGGCAGGTTGTCGACCACATGCTCGGTGGTGGCCTTCACGCAGTGGCTGCCGGCCTCGCCGGCGATCAGCAGCAGGTCGGCGCGGTCCAGGCGCTCGATCAGGCCCCGGTTCAGCTGGGTGTCGGGATCGCCGGCATCCGGCACCTCGGCCTGTACCGCGCTGTAGTGCTCGGTCCATGGGTTCTCGCCCTTGGTGACCATCTCGACCGTTGCGAGCCGGCGTTCTTCCCAGCCGTTGCAGGCGGCGCGCACGTCGGCGTGGATGTTGTGGCCCCAGCTGCCGATCTCGCAGTGCACCGGCCAGACCATCAGCGTGTAGCGGCCGCGGGCTTCGAGTTCATCGAGGTAGGCGAGGGTGCGCGGCAGCGCGGCGGCATCGCGCGGGCGGAACGCGCCGGCGCGCACCTGCTGCGCGGTGATCGGCGTGAACGGGCCGACCGCGCTGCCGTCGTGCTGCTGCCAGAAGGTCGGATGGGCGATGTCGACGCGGTGGTGGGAGTCGAGCGTCACGGTGATGTCGGTGATCGCATCGCCGGCGTGCCGGATGAAGCCGGCCAGGCGCTGCATGTCGGCGTGGGCGCCGCTCACCGGCAGCGCGGGCGCGACGGGCTGGCCGGTCAGCGGATCGGTTGCGCGCCAGGCGTCGGGCAGGTCGCAGAAGTCGTTCTGCGGGTCGATGATCAGGAGCTGGGTTCGCAGGGTCATCGCAGGCTTTCGTCTTGAACGTGACGGTACTCTAGTCGTGTTAGGTCAACATTGCAACTAAGTGACGGACTGCCGGGCGATGGCCCTAACATCGGACGATGGTTGTCGACCCTTACCCGCCCGTCATCTGCACCGTCGACGTGGTGCTGCTGACGCTGCGCGATGATGCCTTGCACGTGGTGCTGCACAAGCGCGACCGCGAGCCGTTCCGCGGCGCGCTCGCGCTGCCGGGCGGCTACGTGCACCAGCAGGAAGACCAGGGTGCCGAGGATGCCGCGGTGCGCGTGCTGCGCGACAAGGCCGGCATCGCGAGCCCGTACCTGGAGCAGCTCGCCACGTTCTCCGGCCCCGGGCGGGATCCGCGCGGCTGGTCGGTGTCGATCGCGTACTACGCGCTGGTGCCGTTGCAGCTGGTGCCGGTCGATGCGGCGCACCTGCGCGTGCTGCCGGCCGACCGGCTGCCGACGCTGCCGTTCGATCACGGGCGCATCGTCGAACTGGCGGTGTCGCGGGTGCGGGTCAAGAGCCACTACTCGTCGCTGCCGGTGCACCTGTGCGGCGAGCGCTTCACGCTGCCGCAGCTGCAGTCGGTGTACGAGGCGGTGCTCGGCGAGCCGGTGAACAAGGTGAGCTTTCGCCGCAAGATGGACGAGCTCGCGATGCTGGAGCCGATCGACGGCGAACTGGAGCTGGGCCGGGCCAACCGGCCGGCCCAGCTCTACCGCGTGCGCCGGGAGTTCCGGCGCACGCTGTCCCTCAGCGAACGCGGGCTGGGGACTTAGCAGGCCGAGCGCCGGGCCGCCCCAAGCCGGCCTGCATCCCCTCGGGGGATCGGTCGGCGTACCCGCCGACCGAGGGGCCGTCGTCTACGCCGCGAGCAGCTCGGCCTGCAGAGGTGCCGGCACCTCGGCGTAGTGGCTGAACTGCATCGAGTACTGCGCCCGACCGGACGAAAGCGCACGCAGGCTGCCGATGTAGCCGAACATCTCCTTCAGCGGCACATGCGCTTCCAGCGCCGTCGCGTTGCCGCGCGGATGCTGGGCCCGCACGTGGCCACGCCGGCGGTGCAGGTCGCCGATGCTGTCGCCGAGGTAGTCGGCCGGCGTGACGACTTCCACCGCCATCACCGGTTCGAGCACCACCGGCGCCGCGCGCGCGACGCCATCGCGGAAGGCCGCGACGGTCGCCAGTTCGAACGCCAGCACCGACGAGTCGCGCTCGTGGAAGCTGCCGTCGAGCAGCGTGACCTCGAGGTCGACCACCGGATAGCCCGCCAGCACGCCGGTCTCGGCCGCGCGCTTCACGCCGGACTCGACGCCCGGAATGAATTCGCGCGGGATCGCGCCGCCCGTCACCTGGTTGACGAAGCGCAAGCCGTCGCCGCGCGCCAGCGGCGCGATGCGCAGCGTCACGCCGGCGAACTGCCCGGGGCCGCCGCTCTGCTTCTTGTGCACATGGCTCACCTCGACCGTGCGCGTGACCGTTTCCCGGTAGGCCACCTGCGGGCGCCCCACCGTCACCTCGACACGATGGCGCGTGCGCAGCTTCTCCAGCGTCACTTCGAGCTGCAGTTCTCCCATGCCGGACAGGAGCGTCTGGCCGGATTCGGCGTCCTGGCGGATGCGCAGGCTGGGGTCTTCCTTCGCGAGCGCGGCGAGTGCCTTGCCGAGCTGCTGCTGGTCGACCTGCGTGCGCGGCTCCACCGCGATGTGGATCACCGGTTCCGGGATCGAGATGCTCTCCAGCACGACCGGGTGGCGCTTATCGGCGAGCGTGTGGCCGGTCGTCGTGTCCTTCAGGCCCACCAGCGCACCGATGTCTCCCGCCTCGAGGGCCGGGACTTCCACGTGCTTGTCGGCATGCACTTCATACAGCCGGGCGACGCGTTCGGTGCGGCCGGTGCTGGCGTTGAGCACGCTGTCGCCCGGCCGCAGGCGGCCGCGGTACACGCGCACGAAGACCATCGCGCCGTGGTCGTCGGAGACGACCTTGAACGCGAGCGCCGCGAGCGGACCGTTGGCGTCCGATTCGGGTTGGCCTTCGGTTGCCACGTCGCCGGGCGCCGGCAGGTAGTCGACGACGGCGTCCAGCAGCGGCTCGACGCCGCGGTTGCGGAAGGCAGAGCCGGCCAGCACGGGCACGAAGGCGCCGGCCAGCGTGCCGGCGCGCAGGCCGGCGCGCAGCTGCTCGACCGACGGCTCGTCGCCTTGCAGCCAGGCCTGCAGCAGCGCATCGTCGCGCTCGACCACGGCCTCGACCAGGCGGGCGCGCGCGATCGTCGCCTGCGCCTGCAGGTCGTCGGGAATGGCTTCGATGAGCGGCGGCTGGCTCGCATCGGCGGCCGGCCAGACCAGCGCGCGCCGGCCGAGCAGGTCCACGACGCCGCGGAACGAGTCCTCGGCGCCGATCGGCAGTTGCAGCGGCAGCGCGGTGACGCCCAGGCGCGACTCCATCATCTGCACGACGCGGGTGAAGTCGGCACCCACTCGGTCGAGCTTGTTGATGAAGGCGAGGCGGGGTACGCGGTACTTGTCGGCGAGGCGCCAGTTGGTCTCGGTCTGCGGCTCGACGCCGGCGACGCCGTCGAACACGACGACCGCGCCGTCGAGCACGCGCAGCGAGCGGTTCACCTCGATGTTGAAATCGATGTGTCCTGGCGTGTCGATGACGTTGATCTGCGCACCGTTCCAGAACACGGTGGTGGCCGCGCTGTTGATGGTGATGCCGCGCGCCCGCTCCTGCGGGTCGTAGTCCATCACGGTGTTGCCGTCGTTCACGTCACCGATGCGGTGGTTCGCGCCGGTGTAGAACAGGATGCGTTCGGTGGTGGTGGTTTTCCCGGCGTCGACGTGGGCGATGACGCCGATGTTGCGAAGGAGGCGGGTGTTGCGGTTCATGACGAATCTTTCAAACGGGGGTGGTTCTTGCCAGCCCCGGTGAAGATTCGCCGTGGGCTAGCCCGTAACTTGCATGGCTGGGGTGGTGTCGACGGACACGCCAAAGGACGAGCGCAAGCCTCCCGTGCTTTGGCGGTCTTGAATCGTGGCGATCAACTTGTCGTAGGTGCGCATGGCAGTAACGTGCAGACTGAAAAGCAGAAACCCCGGGGGCAGAGCCGACCGGGGTTTCTGGGACCGGAAGGCGCAGGGCCTTCCGATGGTGGGGAAGACCTTGGACTACACGACGAACAGCAACACGTCGCCACGCGACGGTGCTGCTTGCGAGATGGCTTCAAAGTTCTTCAACATGGCCGCAATTGTCCTCCTGCTGCAGAGCACCTGCTGCCGGTGGGGCTTCCGCTTTGGTGTGGAATGAGTTCATGACCTCCACGAAGATTCTTCTCGCCGGTGCGACGGGTGTCGTCGGTCGCCGGCTCATTCCGCTGCTGGTCGGCGGTGGCTACAACGTGTTCGGCACGACGCGCAGCCAGGCGAAGGCAGCGGCCATCATGGCGGCGGGTGCCGAGCCGATCGTGCTCGACGTGTTCGACGCGGCGGCGGTGCGCGCGACGATGCTGCGGCTGAAGCCTGACGTGATCGTGCACCAGTTGACCGACCTCGCGCTGCTGAACGATCCGGCGACGCGTGACGAGGCGCTGGCCCGCAACGCGCGACTGCGCATCGAAGGCACGCGCCACCTGGTCGATGCCGCGCTGGCCTGCGGCGCGAAGCGGATGGTGGCGCAGAGCATCGCGTGGGTGTATGCCGCGGGGCGCGAGCCGCATGCGGAAAGCGACCCGCTGGACCTGAAGGCCGAAGGGGCGCGGGCGAACACGGTGGAAGCCGTGGCGGTGCTGGAACAGCTGGTGACGCAATCGCCGGGGCTCGATGGCATCGTGCTGCGCTATGGCCAGTTCTACGGGCCGGGCACCGGCGTCGAATCGGCCGCGGGCAAGCCGACTGCCTTGCACGTCGATGCTGCGGCGTATGCGGCGCTGCTGGCGGTCGACCGTGGGGCGCCGGGCATCTACAACGTTGCGGAGCCGAGCTGGCAGATCACCGGTGACAAGGTGCGGCGCGAGCTGGGGTGGGATGCGGCGTTTCGGCTCAGGAGCTAGCAACGGCGCGGGTGGGGACTGTCGCGCGTCTTGTGCGTGCAAAGGCGCGGGTGGGGAGGCTGTGGCGCGCCGTCGGAGGCGGTCCTCGGCCCCCCCGGGGGGCCGAGGACTTCCCTCCGCTGRCTGGCTTCATGGCCCGTCGCCGAAACTCCCGCCGCTCACTTCGTTCGYTGTGGTCAAACAGTCGGCGACAGTCAGTCCACGAAGCGTGCTGCGCACGCGGGCCACGAATCCAGCCAGCTCCGGCGCCCCCTCCTT
Source organism: Rhizobacter sp. Root1238 (assembly GCF_001425825.1). Taxonomy (GTDB): domain Bacteria; phylum Pseudomonadota; class Gammaproteobacteria; order Burkholderiales; family Burkholderiaceae_C; genus Rhizobacter. Next base: position 8,067 of record NZ_LMDM01000001.1, on the reverse strand, counting down.
ATTGGCGCGCCACAGCCTCCCCACCCGCGCCTTTGCCGGCACCGCAGCTCTTTGGGTGGGGGTGAAAGAGCCCGAACAGGCCGACGAAGCGGGCGAGCGCCCGCATGCTCAAGCTTCTGACCCGTCTTTTCCCCCCGACAAGAGCCGCTGGTGCTTCGCGGTGGGTGAGGGGAGGGGCTGGGGGCGATTTCTGGGGCGACGAAGAAGATCGGCTTTGGGGATGGCGCGCGCCAGCGCGCTTCGTGGACTGACTCATCGGCACTGTTTGACCANGGGCTGGGGGCGATTTCTGGGGCGACGAAGAAGATCGGCTTTGGGGATGGCGCGCGCCAGCGCGCTTCGTGGACTGACTCATCGGCACTGTTTGACCACAGCGAACGAAGTGAGCGGAGGGAGTTTGCCGATGCATCCCCAAAGCCGAGCTTCTTCGTGCAGTCGGCCCGCCAGGGCCGACCGCCCCAGCATGAGCTCCCAGCCCCTCCCCTCACCCACCGCGACGCGCAAAAACAGCAAAGCAAACGACAAACAGCTGCTAACCAGCACTCATCGCCCATTCAGGGGGGGACCCCTCTCCACCGGCCCTGTGCTTGCTTACGATCGCTCGTCGCCTCCGGCGCATCCGAGTAGTCAAGCCATGAAGTCCCTGCCCGCCGAGGTCGAAGTTGCGAAGGCACTCGTCGACGACTCCGCGTTCATCACGATCCGCGGCGTGCGCCTGTCGCTCGACGAACTGATCGAACCGCGCCTCGCCGACATCACGCACCTCGACGAGTTGCGATCGCGCATGCAGTCGGCCAGCCCCTACCCGCACCTCGTCGTGCAGGACTGGTTCAATCCCCGCCTGCTGGAACTGGTGCGCGAGGAATTCGAGGTCGTGCCCCGCGACCACTGGAGCACGCAGACCAATGCCTACGCGCGCGTCGAGCGCTCACGCGTCGGCGCACGCCTGGGTCCGGCCAGCCAGCTGTATTTCTGGACGCTCGGTTCGAGCTTCTTCCTGCATGCGCTGTCGCACATCAGCGGCGTGCCCGACCTCGTCGCCGATGCCCACCTGTTCGGCGGCGGCCTGCACGAGACGCTGTCCGGCGGCTCGTTCGGCATCCATGCGGATTTCGACCGGCACCCGCGCACCGCACTGAACAACGAGATGGTGTTCATCACCTACCTGAACAAGGACTGGCAGCCGCCGTGGCACGGCGCGCTGGAGCTGTGGGACGCCGGCCGCAAGCAGTGCGTCGGCACCGTCGAACCCGAGTTCGGCCGCTCGATCCTGATGAGCCACGGCCGCACCCATTACCACGGGCATTCGCAGCCGCTCGCGGTGCCGCCCGGCGTCACGCGGCGCTCGGTGGCCGCCTACTACTACGCCAACCGATTCGCTCGCGAAGACCGGCGCGAAGCCATGCTGTCCACCTACCTGTTCGCCAGCCGCAGCGACCGCAGCAAGCAAATGCTCAAGCAGATCCTGCCGCCGATCGTCGTCTCGGCGATCAAGCGGCTGGCGCGTCGATAATCCCCATCCCACGTCGACCCCACGCGACCAAGAAAACCAGGAAGAGAAACCCGCCATGCCCACGCCTACCCCCCCGCCGACGCCGCTGTCCGTCCTCCCCGTCATCATGGCCGGCGGCAGCGGCACGCGGCTGTGGCCGCTGTCGCGCGCCGGTTTTCCGAAGCAGTTCCTCGTGCTGTCGGGCAACCAGAGCCTGTTCCAGCAGGCGGTGCAGCGCGTCGCCAGCCTGGGTGCCGCCGACATCGCGGTGCAACCGCCACTGGTCGTCGGCAACGAGGAACATCGCTTCCTCGTGCTCGACCAGCTGCGCGACCAGCAGGTCGACCCGGCTGCCGTCGTGCTCGAACCGCAGGGCCGCAACACCGCGCCGGCACTGACGCTGGCCGCGCTCGCCGCGGTCGAGAACGGCCAGGATCCGATCCTCGTCGTGACACCGGCCGACCAGACCGTCACCCGGCCGGCCGCGTTCACCGCCGCCCTGCAGCGCGCCGTGCGCGCCGCGGCCGACGGCGCCATCGTGATCCTCGGCATCACGCCCGACCGCCCCGAGACCGGCTACGGCTACATCCGTGGCACGGCGGACGGCAAGGTCGCGCAGTTCGTCGAGAAGCCCGACCTGGCCACCGCCGAACACTATGTGCGCGAAGGCCAGTACCTGTGGAACAGCGGCATGTTCGTGCTGAAGGCCTCGGTGTGGCTGACCGCGCTCGAACATTTCCGCCCCGACATCGCGGCCGCGACGCGCGCCTCGTGGGCCGCCCGCGCCGGCGACGCGAAGTTCATCCGCCCCGGAAAGGCCGAGTTCGCCGCCGTGCCGTCCGAGTCGGTCGACTATGCGGTGATGGAGCGCTGCCCCGGCAGCGCGTTCGACATCCGCATGGTCGCGCTGGACGCCGGCTGGAATGACCTCGGCGCCTGGGACGCGGTCTGGCAGGTGGCCGACAAGGATGCGCGCGGCAATGCGAGCGTCGGCGACGTGCTGCTGCAGGACAGCGACAACACGCTGGTGCATGCCACCAGCCGGCTCGTCAGCGTGGTCGGCCTGAGCGACGTGGTCGTCGTCGAGACGGCCGACGCGGTGATGGTCAGCGACCGCGCGCGCAGCCAGGAGGTCAAGAAGATCGTCGGCGAACTCGGCGCGCGCGGCCGCGGCGAGCACACGCTGCACCGCAAGGTGCACCGCCCGTGGGGCTGGTACGACAGCATCGACTCCGGCGCGCGCTTCCAGGTCAAGCGCATCATGGTCAACCCGGGCGCCTCGCTGAGCCTGCAGATGCACCACCACCGCGCCGAACACTGGATCGTCGTCTGCGGCACCGCCGAGATCACCAACGGCGACAAGGTGATGATCCTCAGCGAGAACCAGAGCACCTACATTCCGCTCGGCCAGACGCACCGGCTCGCGAACCCGGGCAAGGTGCCGCTGGAGATCATCGAAGTCCAATCGGGCTCGTACCTCGGCGAAGACGACATCGTCCGCTTCGAGGACACCTACGGGCGAACCAAGTAAAGACAGGGATTCCTTCATGACCATACTAGTCACCGGCGGCGCCGGCTTCATCGGCAGCAACTTCGTGCTGGACTGGCTGGCGCAGAGCGACGAGACCGTCGTCAACCTCGACGCGCTGACCTATGCCGGCAACCTCGAGAACCTGGCGTCGCTGAACGGCAACCCGCGCCATGTGTTCGTGAAGGGCGACATCTGCGACCGCGCGCTGGTCGACGCGACGCTCGCGCAGCACCGGCCGCGCGCGATCGTGCACTTCGCGGCCGAGAGCCACGTCGACCGCAGCATCCACGGCCCCGGCGCATTCATGCGCACCAACATCGACGGCACCTTCACGCTGCTCGAGGCCGCGCGCGGCCTGTGGAGCACGCTCGAAGGCGATGCGAAAGCCTCGTTCCGCTTCCACCACGTCAGCACCGACGAGGTCTACGGCTCGCTGTCGCCGACCGACCCGGCCTTCGCCGAGACCAAGGGCTTCGAACCGAACAGCCCGTATTCGGCCAGCAAGGCCGCCAGCGACCACCTGGTGCGCGCCTGGCACCACACGTACGGACTGCCGGTGGTCACCACCAACTGCAGCAACAACTACGGGCCGTACCACTTCCCCGAGAAGCTGATCCCGCTGATGATCGTCAACGCGCTCGCCGGCAAGGCGCTGCCGATCTACGGGGACGGCCAGAACGTGCGCGACTGGCTGTACGTGCGCGACCACGCGAGCGCGATCCGCGCGGTGCTGGCCGGCGGGCGCGTCGGCGAGACCTACAACATCGGCGGCTGGAACGAGAAGACCAACATGGAGATCGTCCACACGATCTGCGCGCTGCTCGACGAACTGAAGCCAGATCCGGCCGGGTCGTACCAGCGCCTGATCACCTACGTGAAGGACCGCCCGGGCCACGACCGCCGCTATGCGATCGATGCGCGCAAGGTCGAGCGCGAACTCGGCTGGCGCCCTGCCGAGACCTTCGACACCGGCATCCGCAAGACGGTGCAGTGGTACCTCGATCACGCCGGCTGGGTCGCCAACGTGCAGAGCGGCGGCTACCGCGACTGGGTCGCGAAGAACTACGGCGAGGCCGCGGCCGCATGAAGATCCTGCTGCTTGGAAAAGGCGGCCAGGTCGGCTGGGAGCTGCAGCGGGCGCTCGCGCCGCTGGGCGAGCTGACCGCGCTCGACTTCGACACGCCCGGCACGCTGAAGGCCGATTTCTCGAAGCCCGACACGCTGGCCGCGACGGTGCGTGCGGTGAACCCGGACGTGATCGTCAATGCCGCGGCGCACACCGCGGTCGACAAGGCCGAGAGCGAACCGGCGCTGGCGCGGGCGATCAACGCGACCGGTCCCGGCGTGCTGGCGCGCGAAGCGGCGGCGCTCGGCGCCTGGCTGGTGCACTACAGCACCGACTACGTGTTCGACGGCAGCGGCAACACGCCGCGCCGCGAAGACGCGCCGACCGGCCCGCTCAGCGTGTACGGCCAGACCAAGCTCGAGGCCGAGGAGCTGATCCGCGGCAGCGGCTGCAAGCACCTGATCCTGCGCACCAGCTGGGTCTATGCGGCCCGCGGCGGCAACTTCGCGCGCACGATGCTGCGGCTGGCCGGCGAACGCGACCGGCTGACGGTGATCGACGACCAGGTCGGCGCCCCGACCGGCGCCGACCTGCTGGCCGACGTCAGCGTGCATGCGCTGCGCGCCGCGATGGCCGACCCGAAGCTCGCCGGCACCTACCACGCAGTGGCCGCCGGCGAGACCAGCTGGCACGGCTACGCGCGCTTCGTCGTCGAATGGGCACGGGCCCGCGGCCATGCGATCAAGGTGGCGCCCGAGGCGATCGAGCCGGTGCCGACCACCTCGTTCCCGACGCCGGCGAAGCGGCCGTTGAATTCGCGCTTGTCGTGCGACAAGCTGAACCAGGCCTTCGGGCTGCGCATGCCGCCGTGGCAGGCCGGCGTCGAGCGCATGCTCGCTGAAGTGCTGGGCTGACAGATCACCTTCGTTTGGGAGAACACATGAACCGCAAAGGCATCATCCTCGCTGGCGGGTCAGGCACCCGCCTGCACCCGGCGACGCTCGCGCTGAGCAAGCAGCTGATCCCGGTGTACGACAAGCCGATGATCTATTACCCGCTGAGCGCGCTGCTGCTGGCCGGCATCCGCGAGATCCTGATCATCAGCACGCCGCAGGACACGCCGCGCTTCCAGCAGCTGCTGGGCGATGGCGCGCAGTGGGGCCTGGACCTCAGCTATGCGGTGCAGCCCAGCCCGGACGGCCTCGCGCAGGCCTTCCTGATCGGCGAGGAGTTCCTGGCCGGCGCCCCGAGCGCGCTGGTGCTGGGCGACAACATCTTCTACGGCCATGACCTGGGCACCCGGCTTTCCGATGCGGCCACGCGCACCAGCGGCGCGACGGTGTTCGCCTATCCGGTGACCGACCCCGAGCGCTATGGCGTGGTCGAGTTCAATGACAAGGCGCAGGCGATCAGCCTCGAAGAGAAGCCGAAGCAGCCGAAGAGCCGCTATGCGGTGACCGGCCTGTACTTCTACGACGACAAGGTCGTGCCGTATGCGAAGAGCCTGAAGCCCAGCCCGCGCGGCGAGCTGGAGATCACCGACCTGAACCGCCTCTACCTCGAGGCCGGCACGCTGGAGGTGCAGATCTTCGGCCGCGGCGATGCCTGGCTCGACACCGGTACCCACGATTCGCTGCTGGAGGCGAGCGCCTTCATCCAGACGCTCGAGAAGCGCCAGGGCCTGAAGGCCTGCTGCCCCGAGGAGATCTGCTGGCGCAAGGGCTGGATCACGTCGGCGCAGCTGGAAGCGCTGGCGAAGCCCCTGGCCAAGAGCGGCTACGGCCAGTACCTCCTCCAGTTGATGCACGACAAGGTGTTCTGATGAAGGTGATCCAGACCGAGATCGCCGACGTGCTGGCGTTCGAGCCGAAGGTGTTCGGCGATGCGCGCGGCTTCTTCATGGAAAGCTACAACGGCCGCGTCTTCGCGGAGGCCGTCGGTCGCGAGACCGTCTTCGTGCAGGACAACCATTCGCGCTCGACACGTGGCGTGCTGCGCGGGCTGCACTTCCAGTACGCGCCGCATGCGCAGGGCAAGCTGGTGCGGGTGACCAGCGGCGCGGTGTTCGACGTCGCGGTCGACATCCGCCGTGCGAGCCCGACCTTCGGCCGATGGGTGGGCATGGAGCTCAGTGCCGAGAACAACCGGCAGCTGTGGATTCCGCCGGGCCTGGCGCACGGTTTCCTGGTGCTGACGGAGACGGCCGACTTCCTCTACAAGACGACCGAGTACTACGCGCCGAAGGAAGAGGGCTGCGTGCGGTTCGACGACCCGGAGCTCGCGATCGCGTGGCCGGACGTGGGCGCACCGCCCCAGCTGTCGGCCAAGGACGCGTCGGCGCTGCCGCTGTCGAAAGCGAGGCTCGAATGACGAAGGCGATGATTCTTGCGGCCGGCCAGGGCACGCGGGTGCGGCCGCTGACGCGCGACCTGCCGAAGCCGATGGTGCCGATCCTCGGCAAGCCGGTGATGGAGTACCTGATCGAGCACCTGGCGCGCTACGGCGTGCGGCAGATCATGGTGAACGTCGCGTTCAACCACCGCAAGATCGAGAGCCATTTCGGCGACGGCCATCGTTGGGGTGTCGAGATCGGTTATTCGTACGAAGGCGCGCGCGAGCACGGCGAGATCGTGCCGAAGCCGTGCGGTTCGGCTGGCGGCATGAAGAAGATCCAGGACTTCTCCGGCTTCTTCGACGAGACGACCATCGTGCTGTGCGGCGATGCGCTGATCGACCTGGACTTCGGCGCGGCGCTGTTCGAGCATCGCAGCAAAGGGGCGCTCGCGAGCGTGGTGACGCTGGACGTGCCGCGCAGCGAGGTGCAGAACTACGGCATCGTGAAATGCGACAAGGACGGCCATGTCGAGTCGTTCCAGGAGAAGCCGAAGCCGGACGAGGCGCACAGCACGCTGGCGTCGACCGGGATCTACATCTTCGAGCCGTCGGTGCTCGACCTGGTGCCGAGCAACACGGTGTTCGACATCGGCAGCCAGCTGTTCCCGCTGATGGTGGAGCGCAAGCTGCCGTTCTATGCGCAAAGCCGCTTCTTCAACTGGATCGACATCGGGCGCGTCAGCGACTACTGGAGCGTGCTGCAGCGGGTGCTGCGCGGCGAGGTGGCGCAGATGGACATGCCGGGCCGCGAGGTGCGGCCGGGCGTGTGGGTCGGGCTGAACACGCGGGTGCCGTGGGACGAGGTGACGATCAACGGACCGGTGTACATCGGCTCGGGCGTCGAGATCGAGCCGGGCGTGACGATCCAGGGTCCGACGTGGATCGGCACCGGCAGCCACCTGCGCCGCAACTCGACGCTCGCACGCAGCGTGCTGTTCGAGTACACGCGCATCGGCGAAGGCCAGACCTTCAGCGACATGATCGTCGCGCCGTTGTATTGCGTGGATCGCAAGGGGAAGACGTTCTACCAGGGCGATGAGGAATGCACGCTGCGCTGGTCTGACGCACGGGCTTGATTCGCGCTTCCGCTCGTCGCGGCGGGTGAGGGGATGGGCTGGGGGCTCATGCTGGGGCGGTCGACGGGCCCCGGGGGGCCCGTCGACTCCACGAAGAAGATCGGCTTTGGGGATGCATCGGCAAACTCCCTCCGCTCACTTCGTTCGCTGTGGTCAAACAGTGCCGATGAGTCAGTCCACGAAGCGCGCTGGCGCGCGCCATCCCCAAAGCCGATCTTCTTCGTCGCCCCAGAAATCGCCCCCAGCCCATCCCCTCACCCACCGCGAGGAACCAGCCGCGCTTGTTGGGGGGAAAAGACTGAAGTGACCGACGAGCACGCGGGCGCTCGCATGCTCGTAGCCCGGGTGCCAACCCGGGGATCAACCCCCACTTGTTCGCTTGTCACCTCCCCCAAGGCAGGGCGGTGGCACAAAGGCGCGGGTGGGGAGGCTGTGGCGCGCCAATAAGGAGGGGGCGCCGGAGCTGGCTGGATTCATGGCCCGCGCGCGCAGCGCGCTTCGTGGACTG